>NZ_JACJTD010000125.1 GCF_014698505.1 Nostoc foliaceum FACHB-393
ACTTTTCATGACTATTGCTCAAATATACACAAACTACGGCGATTGTTTAGCCTTGAGATACTTGATGGAATTATCGGCAGAATACTTTGGATTGATCGGAGTTGAATAAAATGTATAACGAATACGATAATTTGAGTTTTGAAGAACAATTGCACTTAACCGAATCCCTTGTCAGACAGCGACACAATCAGCAGATGTTCTTGCGCCGAAATGCTCAACTTTTACAGCAGGAGTTAGAGCTTGAGGCTGAATTGTTAGAAGACAATCCAGAGTTTGCCCAAACTATTCATGCTTTCAATATGCAGGAGATTCAGAGTAATCAGCAAGGGTTACAGAATATTCTAGGTTCAGAAGAATTAGCTTCAAAAGAGCAAAGTGTTTGGAGTAAGTTTTTTCCTGGTTTAGGAGAATGAATGAAAATTTTTGATATCAGAGATTGCCTCAGTTCATTAGTTAAACAAACAACTCAAGTCGGTATTGTATTTTTAGTAATGCTATTGCTAACTCGTGACCACCCATCTGCATTCGTAGTTAATTCAAGCACAAGTTTTAAGTATTGTATTTGTTGCCTATAGTGAGGTGCGAAGGCAAGCGTTGGGCAAGAATTAATCTTCAAAACATATCAACGTTCACTCTGTTAGCTATGTTTTACAAATGAAAGATTACAATTTATCTATATATATGGATACTGAACGGGATTTCTTATTTTTCAACGAAAGAATCGCTACCAAATATAATCCCTTTTATGAAGGGGAGTATCTGGTAATCCAGTCTTATCCCCGTGAGCATAAGCTAATGGTTGAGCATCGCACTTTTGATTACAAAAATGCCAAAAGTCATTGCGAACTAGAAAATCTAGCTCATGACTATACATCATTTTCTCTTAAGATTTTTCACGATGATAAACTGTGGGAGGTAAACTATAAAGGGGAGCCACAAAGTATTTCTAAGCAACAGAATTGGAGAATTGCCCAAGAATATTTAGAAGCTCACTACGATCCGCATACTGATGCTGAAATGGTCGTATGCCAATGCAGTTACCCCTACTTTTCGTCACTCACTACTCATATTAGCAACAGTGGTGAGTCCATGACTTCGTGGCAAGCGCTCACTTGTCTAGTTAGAGACTTGGGGCGAGATATTCAAACCTGCCCCAACTGTAATGCATCCTTAGTTCGAGCAGATGAATCGGAAGATGATAATTTTGATTTTGATTTTGATGACCAAGTTAGCCGACCAATAGTTTGCATCGGTTGCGCTAACTATCACGGAGTTGAGTATGGGGACAACGTGCTAGTCTGCGGGATACACCCGAATGGATGGGATAGTGAAAATTGCCCAGATTATCATCCGTGATATTTAAAATGGTAAAAAATTGACCCGCTCTCTAGTATGCTCTTCTCAAAAAACCACTACTCAGATAGGCATTAGGCATTGTCATTGCCGCTATTAACTGCTATGTCGAAATGCAATACGTCTTCACGATCGCCCAGCTTTGTATAAAGTTTAATGGCTGGCTCGTCACCGATATCCGCCTGGACGAAAATGACATAAGCTCCATAAGCTGCTGCTACTTCCTTCAGCTTCTGAATTAATGCCGTTGCGATTCCCTGCCGTCGGTGTGCGGCGGCAACAGCTAGATCATAGATATAAATCTCACTGCGCTCCTGCTCGAACTTTTTAAGCTCGTATGCAGTAAGACCGCCAACGACTTCACCTTCTTTCAATGCAGCGATCGCAATGAAGTAGTCACTATCGAGTAGTTGCCGCAGATAGTCTGCACTAGGGGGATTTCCATAGGTCTCCACCTCATCGAATGCCTCACCAAAGGTCGCTAATAGAGCTTCCATCAATGCAACGTCCTCCGGCACAATCTGTTGAATGCTTAAGTTCATTAGTATTTCCTAAGCTATATTCCTGCTGAACGGCTAAATCCTGCTCGTTCATACAATATCAGACGAAAGGGCTAAACCAAAAAATCATACGCTTTTCTAACAAGGGCGTGGTCTACAGCGAAAATAAATTAATCGATGTCAAGCGATCGCTGAAGACATTGTGGACATTAGCAACGTCTGCCGTAGGAATCGCACTTATACTAATATTTTCTCAATTTCTTTTAGGATCTCAGCTAAAAAAGGAGCATCTGATTTAACGATATTATCCTCACTCCCATCATGTTTATGATGAGGAAAGGTAATCAGATTTAATTTTCGGTGATGTTCAGTATTGTCATAGCGAAAAATTAGATTATTCTCTGAATTCATATATTGATAGCTATACATTTTTCTATCAAGAGATATTTCAACATAAACAAATTCCCTCAGATGCAGCAACGAATTATCTTTAAATTCGAGCTTGGCTCTGAGAAAACCTTCATATATTCCTCTTTTTTCAGTTTCTAAATTAAATATTTTAACTATTTCTGAGGATTCGATTAAAATCCGAATTTGCTGAAAATAATCTTCAATCAACAAAATCAATCTCCTCTATCGACTCTTTTGTTTTTTGTAAATGTGCCAACATTCGAGCTTCTCCAATCCACTCATCATAGTCAAAATTATGGGATAATTCATCATTATTAAACTGAGTGAGAAATTCCTCAGTCGATAATTGATATTTGGTTTCAAAATCCTGAATCCGTTCTTCTGTTCTTTTGATTCCTGCTGTCACACTCTGTAATCTTTCTGACAAAGCACTTTGAATAATGCGTCTGAGGGAATCTGGATCTTTTGACCGGAGTTTGAGTTCAGCCATTATTTTTTCTCTCTTGCTACTGTTAAATTCACAAAATAGTCCTTGAATGAGCAGTTGTTATTGTATATGGAAATGCAAAATAATCTGTGAGCAATAGTACTTTTTTGATTTCACTTTCTTAGGCTCTCACTTCAAACAGTTATCAGTTATCAGTTATCAGTTAAAACCCAAGGACTTTACGACTTTACTGATAACTGATAACTATTCAGTGTTAAAAGCCATCGCTCATCCAAAAGAAATCTTTCAATAAAAACCTTGTACTATTATTTCTTACCTGCTTGCACACGCCCTTTTGTACCTTGTGTCACCTTCGATTTTTCTTCCTTGCTGGAGTTGACCATTTTTACCAAGTGCTGATTTAGATAACTTTGCGCCGAGATATACAGACTTTCCCAAATCTCTTGATTGCGGCTGATTTTTGTACCGACTGTATTTCCTGCTGTTTTCTCCGACACTAAGTATTTACGGAAGTAGTTATTCCACAAGTGTTGCAGAAAATCTTCAGCGAATTCGTTAAACGGCAGAATCCATTTATAGTCCTTGTCTAAAAATACCCGATAGGATGCAATTATCGGTAGTGCCAGGTCAGTTGGCGCACCAAACCCAAAAGAGTATTTACTGTCCGGCAATAACGTCGTTTTACGTATATCAATTGATGCTAGGTCGTTAGCACCCTTTCTTCTGGGGTTGCTGATATAGTCTTGGATTATTTCGTAGAGTCTTTGCTCTATCCACAAAGCATGAGTCAAGAGAGGCAGTAAGGCGGTTAATCTTTCCCTTTCTGCGTCTGTGATGTTACTTGGAAGACTCATTCCTGCTGGGTGTTTGGTTCGTTTATTGCCGTCAGGGTTGTATTTATTTCTGTCGAGGCAGTAAAGGAGCTTCAGCAAATGGGTAACATTACACTGGGCATTTCTGGGAGCGCCGCTTTGGTTTTGGTAATAGGCGATGCGGAATTTTCTATCTTCTGCTCTTTCTAACTGAGCTAAGTACTGCTTGATGAATTTGTAATCACCCCTGGCGTTGACTTTGGAGCGAGAATCTACTGGCGTTGTAGTATTTGAAGCTAGGGCTATATCTTTAGCTGATTCTTCTGTCAGCCCGATGTGAATCGTAACTTTTACTCTGGCTTCGGTTAAATTGTAGTTGTAATTTTTCGCTTGCTCAAAAGCTAAAACTGTATGCCCACCGTTGATAATGCCATCGCTACCGCCCTCCGAGGCTTCTAAAATTTCTAGCTCCAGTTCAGTTTTGTTCTTGACAGGTTTAGCAATATTAGCTGATAGAACGATTCCACTATGACGAGAGAAGAATTTTGCAGGTTCGGTGGTCAGTGAATCGAAGATTTGTCTGTAGGTCGCGCTTTTGCGGTTCGGTTCGCGGATGTTCGGTTCTAGCGGCAGGTCTATCGGGAACGAGTCTACATGAGCGGTGGCGATGATGCAATTGGGGTTGGCTTGAAAATAGTTATCTATCTTTATGTTCCAAGTTTTGGGCATACAATATGTGCAATGTCAGGGGAATTTCTATGTTAGCGCTGCTGTAACCTTAATTATTCTCTTTCTTCACGACTAATAAGCTAGCAAACTAGCCAAATGATTGTCCCCAATGCGAAGAGTTCTCTTTCTTTTAAGGGAACCTACCTCCTTGGACGGTTACATTTCATTCAGGCATACCCAAAGTTTTTAATGTCAAAAGTTTTACGATTTCTTTGTCAAAAATTTTCTGCTTTAGCTGAGACCACTTGAGACCAAAGACTGATTTCTCAATTGATTGACACCAATAGGATTAAAAAGTAGCTAAATTTTTTCTGGATAGAAAATAATATATTTTTCAATTTTTACCATGTCCAAAAGTATTTTACCTCAAGAGGTTTCTCAACAACAAGTAACATCCCAAACTAGAGTAGTACAAGAGTCTTCTGCTGGGGGACTAGATCCTGATAGATTAGATTGCCAAGAAGTTTGGTATCCTGTTTGTTACATTGAAGACTTAAATAAATCTCAGCCAACTCGCTTCACCTTGCTAGAGCAAGATATTGTTCTGTGGTGGGACAAAAATGAACAGACATGGCGGGCATTTATAGATCAATGCCCACATCGTTTAGCGCCCCTTTCCGAAGGCAGAATCAATCATCAGGGATGGCTAGAATGCCCTTATCATGGCTGGGCTTTTTCGGGAACTGGTAAGTGTGAGATGATACCACAACAAACACAACAAACAAAAGCAGAAGTTTCTCAAAGGGCTTGTGTGACAACACTACCCACCACAGTTCGTCAAGGAATGTTGTTCGTCTATCCTGGTCGAGCAGAGAATGCAGTTCAAACTAAAGTTCCTGTTGTTGAACCACTAGAACTTGACCCAGATGGTTGGATTTGCCTTAACACCTTTAGAGATGTACCCTATGATGCCCTGACATTAATGGAAAACGTTCTTGACACCAGCCATATTCCTTACACTCATCACCGTACCGTCGGGAATCGGGCTAACGTGTCTCCAATAGATTTAGAGATTATAGAATCGGGAAAGTGGGGGTTTAAAGGGACTTGGGCAGAAGGTCCGCGCAAAGGAACTTTAGGGCAGCAGGATACTACATTTATTGCTCCGGGATTGATGTGGCACGACCTCACCTCCAAACAGGCAGGACACTAACAGTGGTCTATGCAACTCCGATTCGTAAGGGAGAATGCCGCTTATTTGCCCGCTTTCCCTTCAAGTTCTCTTCTATTTTACCAGGGCTATTTCTGAAGCTGACTCCGCGCTGGTATGCTCATATTGGTCAAAATCGAGTCCTTGAAGACGATCTGATTTTTTTACATTATCAAGAACGCTACCTCGAAAAACTTGGTGGTAGCGCCAACTTTACTAAAGCCTTTTATTTACCAACCAAAGCAGACCTTTTCGTATCTGGGTTACGTTCTTGGGTAAACCAATACAAGGCTGAACCATTTAAAGAAGTACAGTCTCTACCACTACCGCTATCAAAAGAAGTGTTACTCGATAGGTATCATTCCCACACAAAGAAATGCGCCAGTTGTAGACCTGCTTTAGCTCAGGTGCAGCGCTTGAGAGTAGGACTAGTGCTGGTGGTAGCTTTAATTTGGGGATTGCTTCCCTTATTGATGTTGATTCCGAATCAGATTTCTATTATCACTATTGTTGTTTCAAGCCTAGTTATGATAATTGGCCTTTTGATCTGGCTTGGTTTGGGCAAGTTAGAGCAACAGTTTTATCAAGGAGGGGAAATCCCACCTAGAAATCTGCCAGGGTAAGACATATTTTTGTTTTTGCCTCAAGTAATAGAATTTTTCCACTACCGAATTTTTCAGATGGTTGAAGTCAACTTTAATGTTTGGGGTAACGGTTCTATCAACCGTTCTGGGCGCATTGCTTCTGAGGCACCAACCTATGTTGTTATTCATGGCTATCAAAACACTGGTGGCAATGCAAGCAATAATTACAAACCCGCTGACTGGATGGAAAATATAGCCCAAACCATTCGGCAACGTGAGTCAAATGCTAATATCATTCTGCTAGATTGGGAAGAAGGAGCCGGTTCCTTGTGGTATCCCACTTCCGCCGCCAGAACACGCGATGTTGCTAATCAGCTGGCTAACTACTTAATAAATAATGGTGTAGATCCCAATACGGTTCGGATAAGCAGGGGAGGCAAGAGGGTATATATTCAGCCATTCTTTTCTCCCCCTGCTTCTCTTCTCCCTCTGCTCCACCTGCCTGCCTCAACTAAGAAATTCCTTAACCGAACGGTATTGGTGTAGATCCGACTTACACCAACCTGATCGGGCATAGTCTGGGAGCGCACATTGCTGGATTCACTGGTTCAACCTACCGTTAATCTACAGGGCGTTCTCTTGCTCAAATAGTAGGTTTAGATCCAGCAGGACCTGGGTTTGAAGGCAAAGCAGCAAGCGATCGCTTAGATCCAAGTGATGCAACTCGGATCGTCTCTATTCATACTAGTGAAGCTTTAGGCTATGATGAGCGGTTGGCTACCCTGGATGTCTATGCCAACTGGAACGATCTATTCCAGCCTGGACAGTGGAATTTTGCTGGTAATCATGGTTATGCCAATATTCTCTATACAGAATTAATCCAAGGCAATAGCTTTACCCAGTCCAACGGTATTCTCTTAAACTTGAATACAGTAGTCAATGCTGAATCGTCTAACTACCTTTAGCCGACATCACCTCAGAGAGGTCGGCATCACCGTGGTGGGGTAGCAGGACTATATCGCTATAATCGCGCTACCCGACCACGATGATGCCTATTCAACGAAATCCTAAATAAGTGTAACTACTGGTTATATATCATTGATGAACTATATTTATCTGGAGGAATTGTCAGGTACGGATCTGGCTCATGATCATTCCAGTTAGCACCAGTCCCCCTCCAAACCACCCTCGTACCCCAAGGGTTTCGCCAAGCAGCAAAAACGAGAATATCGCTGCGAACACTGGCTCAAGTGCGTAGAGTACAGCTGTCTCGTGGGCTGTGACCCAGCGCTGCGCTACTGCCTGAGTCCATGTGGTAGCAGCGGTACCAATCAGACCGAGATATAGGAGTGCATTGAAGTTTCCACTGATAGCTTCAAATTGTTCTCGGACTTCAGGGGCTGCCCAGCATCCCCCCAGCAGTGCTACAGTAATTAGTTGGATAGCAGTGAGTGGCATGGGTGGATGGCGTGACGTGACCGCATCGAGCAGGAGTATATAGATTGCATAACTTAGGGCGCATACGAACATCCATAGGTCACCGATGCCAAGTGCTCCGCCTTCCCAGGACATTACTCCAATGCCAATAAGAGCAAGCCCAGCCGAGAAGAAAGCCCTTACAGGTACCCGTTGCCCCAGCAGTGGTCCGAACAACGGCACTAAGATCACGTTTAGACCGATAATAAATCCCGCCCGATTTGCAGAGATCGTTTCCATCCCAATCGTTTGACTGGTCAAGGAAGTAAAGAATACAAATCCAAGAAGTACTCCGTCGCGCACTAAGCGTGCATTTGGTCTTCCAGCAAAGGGGACAAAAACTAGTGCTGCCACTGCAAACCGAATTGCAATTAGCGAAGCTGGCGAGAGGCTACTGACAACATCCTTGATAACTGGAAAAGTTGTGCCCCATATTAATGTTGTAGCAACGAGTAGAATGATGCCCTGGGTGTGCCGATACTTCTGTGGTGGAGAAATCATGGTATACCGTATTGCTGGGGGATTAAACCGTGGTGTGTGCAGAAAAAAATCCCCTTTAGGGTAAAATTAGCGAATTTGGCACAATTCCCACGTAACGCCTAAAAGTTTTGCTATTAAAGGGTCACAAAAATAAAATTGCTTTTTGACTCGAAAATTCTTAAAAATCCTGTTTTTGCTGTGCCCATTGCCCCATAACCTATTTGATACAATGAAAACATCCTTAACTTGTCGTTACCCTTAAGAGTTGCAACACGCCTTTAGAAATATTTTTAATACTTTCGCCAACATTGTCTGGGCTAATTTTTCCACTATTAGGCAGGACTTACGCAACTGGCACAAATAGCGGGCGGGGCGTAGCCCTGCCACACGACAACTTAAATCAAACCAAGCACATAGGAATACTTGGGCGTTTTAGTTGCTGAATTAAATAATTGGAAAGCAAA
>NZ_JACJTD010000126.1 GCF_014698505.1 Nostoc foliaceum FACHB-393
TAGCCCGCCGTAGGCATCGCATCCAAGAAATATTCGAGCAACTTACACTGGAGCAGGTAATATCTATCTCTTCTTATAACTTTATTCTCGAAGCTCTTTTCTATGCAGCTTCACATTAAATTGGTATTAGAAGGCAAAAGACAAATAATCAATTTATATTATGATAATTTGATATCTGAGCGTTATTTAAATGTTTCTATTTCTTACAAGGATGATGTCCCAATTGCAGAATATTCTTTAATGCAAACAAGTGGTATTTCTGATAGTCAATTTTGTTTAATCAAATCACATTATACTAAATTAAAATTGCTAGAAAGATTTCGGAAGTATTCACCAGAAGTATTATCAGAAACACAATCTAGTATTAAAACACACATAAAAGCAAAATCCATTGAGCGAGTGAGACAATTTTTATTAGAAGAAGCTGAACGTTTAAGGGATAGATTTTCCAACAATCACTGGAAAGTAGTATTGCATGAAGGAATGGCAAACAGTTCTAAGTTTACTGAAGGTTGTTGTTTAACTCAATAATTAAGTATATCTGATTGGAAGATGAGTAATTGATATTTTACTAATAAAAAAAGGGATAAGCCCAAAAGCCTATCCCCAAAAAATCAATTAATCAAAGTATCAAGTTCCCGAAGTCCAAGAGTTGATGTACTCAATTTGATCAGCTGTCAAACTATCAATCGTGATCCCAATAGCCTGCAACTTCAAACGAGCAATTTCTTGATCGACTTCAACAGGAATTGAGTGCAAACCAGGAGCTAACTTACCCTTATTCTTCACCAGGAATTCACAAGCCAAAGCTTGGTTGGCAAAACTCATATCCATTACTGCGCTGGGGTGTCCTTCAGCCGCAGCTAGGTTAATCAAGCGTCCTTGTCCGAGAACGACAACTGATTTACCATTTTTCAACTTGTACTCTTCGGTGAAAGGACGAACTTCCTTGATTTCCTTAGCTTGTGCAGCCAAGTATTTTAAATCAAGTTCCAAGTCAAAGTGACCGGAGTTACAAACGATCGCACCGTCTTTCATGACATCGAAGTGTTCACCGCGAACGACGTGCTTGTTACCAGTCACAGTGATAAATATATCACCTTGAGGTGCAGCTTCAGCCATTGGCAGGACGCGGAAGCCATCCATTACGGCTTCAATTGCCTTGATGGGGTCGATTTCGGTGACGATGACGTTAGCACCCATCCCACGAGCGCGGAGGGCTGTGCCTTTACCACACCAGCCATAACCGACGACTACAATGTTTTTACCAGCCAACAAAATATTTGTGGCGCGGATAATGCCATCTAGGGTTGATTGCCCTGTACCATAGCGATTATCAAAGAAGTGCTTGGTGTCAGCGTCGTTAACGTTGACTGCGGGGAAGGTGAGAACGCCTTCTCTAAACATGGCGCGTAGGCGCACAATACCAGTGGTGGTTTCTTCGGTGCTACCAATCAAATCAGCGATTTGATGTTGGCGTTCTTGTACCAAAGTTGCAACCACATCGCTACCGTCATCAACAATAATATTGGGACGATGATCTAAAGCTATTTGGACGTGGCGGTTATAAGTTTCGTTATCTTCGCCTTTCTGAGCAAAGACGGGAATTTCATGATCGAGGACGAGGCTGGCTGCTACGTCATCTTGAGTTGATAAAGGGTTGCTAGCAATTAAAAGCGCGTCTGCACCACCAGCTTTCAGAGCGATCGCCAAATGTGCTGTTTCTGTTGTAATGTGGGCGCAAGCTACAAGGCGTAAACCAGCAAAGGGTTTCTCGATAGCAAAGCGATCGCGGATTTGCCGCAATACTGGCATTTCGCGTCCAGCCCATTCAATGCGCTGTCTTCCCAAGGCAGCTAGGCCGAGGTCTTTAACCTCGTGCTTTAATCGGGGAGAAGTTGCGGTCATCAAAAGTTACCTCAAAAAATTAAAAAAGCTACGTAAATTTTACGCACTCTACTAGGTTATTCTACGACTGGCGATTTTTGCTTGTAATTAGCAAAACTACCAGTCAATAGTCCTCAAAACTAGCTTGACGTTTGATCAGCATAATGTCAACTTCATCCCCAGGTTCTTCCTTTTTGTTTTATCTTTGGTAAGAGTAAGACTTTTCTAAGCCTTATTTGCTGATTTGAAGTACATTGTCATCTGTCTAAAGATAGAGTACAACCAAAAAAACATCAAAGTTTCATTATCTAAAGGGAAAACCTCAACTTTAGATAGGTACATTTACTCAAAACAATTGCGGAGGATGGTTATAGAAGTAGTCAATAGTCAATTTTTTTCAAGGAGGTGTTTGAGTGCGTTTTCAATTTTTGGCGATCGCTAGTTCAATGGCCATAGCCGTTGTATCTATGCCAAAAGCCACAGCCCAGATTCCTTTGTTACCGCAGCTGCAAGCTCCCAGCAGTGTGAGTAATGATGCAAATAATAGAATTGTTTCGGGCTGGATTTATTTAGATGGTCGTCGGTTATTTCAGATAGCGGCATCAAAAACCAACTTTCCTGAGCGTTCAGAAGACATCCAAAAGAAGTTGGAGAAAATTAGCCAAAATTACTTTCAGTCACCAGCAAAAACAGCAATCAACGTAGAAGTTCGCCAGGTCAACGGATTACCAGTCATTTATGTCAACAATCAATATCTGATGACCATCACTTCTGAAGATGCTGGACTGCGACAGGTAGATATATCGACATCGGCAAATCAAATCGCCGAATCGTTACAAGAAGACTTGCAACAAGCAAAGCAAGAAAGACAAACTCAATTTTTAATCGACCAAGCTAAAATTGCTGCGGGTATTGGATTGGTGATGATTCTCATGAGTTTGGGGGTATATAGCTGGCAGCAGCGTTCCAAAAAGGATTTAGTACATTCCATCGCCTCTCAACCCAACACAGGCCCCTTCAACTCTCAAATTTCACCAGCAGCAGCTCAACCAATTGCAACACAACTGAATCAACAGCAACACCGACATCTCCAAGAAGTTAAGAGACGATTATTCCAGCTAAGTCAAGCAGGAATTTGGGGAGGTGGAAGCTTCTTTATTTTGGGTCTATTTCCCTACACACGACCATTTCAGGTAATAATTCTCAATGCCGTCCAATTTCCTTTGCGATTAGGTGTTGTGTTCCTGGTAACTTACGTAGCAATCCGTCTCATCTACGCCCTCATTGATCGCTTCACCACCACTCTGATTAGTAGTGGTGCTTTATTGACTCCAGAAAGTTCTGAACGGCTGAGACTGCGAGTTTCCACATTTTCTGGCGTGACTAAAAGCATCGCTACTGGTATTTGCGTAGGAGTAGGCTTCTTGCTAGCGCTGGTGTCATTGGGGATAGATATCGTTCCCTTGCTAGCGGGTGCCAGTTTAGTTGGTGTAGCCGTGTCTCTGGCCTCGCAAAACTTAATTAAAGATGCGATTAACGGTTTCCTGATCATTTTAGAAGACCAGTACGCTTTAGGCGATGTGATTAATGTGGGAGACGTGGGAGGCTTAGTAGAAAATCTGAATCTGCGGATGACCCAACTGCGGGATTCTGAAGGGCGCTTGATCACGATTCCCAATAGTGAAATTAAGGTTGTTGCCAATCTTTCTAGTCGTTGGTCACGAGCCGATTTAACGATCCCGATCGCCTACCAAGCCGATATTGAAAAGGCTTTGAAGTTGATTGAAAGTATTGGCTTTGAGATGGATAAAGATCCGCGATGGGAGCGTCAAATACTGGAAACACCGCAAGTTTTGGGAATAGATCAATTTGGCGATCGCGGTTTGATTATTCGTGTATGGATTAAAACACAGCCCCTCAAGCAATGGGATGTAGCACGGGAGTTTCGCCGCCGTCTGAAAGTTGCCCTAGACCATGCCGGAATTTCTATTTCTGTACCTCAGCAAGCAATTTGGGTCAATGATGATCAGTTGTTAAATTTTCAGAGTAATGGCAAAGCTAATTAGAAACAGGATTTAGGCACTCAAAACCTGAAACCTCGTTCGCGTAGTGTGCGCGAAGCACACTCCCCCCCCTAACCAAAAAGCTCTACAAGAACGCGAACAGAAGAATGAGAAGCACCCATTATCATCAAGACCTTAAGGAGTGAAAATGTGATGTTCATAACATTCTCTAACTCTGATACGATTTTCTGTAATTTCCTGCTTGCTAAAAAAATTAGTCGAATAGAAATTAAATACTTAGATAGATAAGGAAAAGTGAAATGGGACTTAGTGAGGGACTTTTGAACCCGACCAAAAAGGCTATGGTCATAAATGACTGTTGCAACATGATAGAAGGACAGCTTGCATCGAAATCAGGTATGAGCGGCATTGCTTTGAAAACTGCCTTCGCCGCCCTAAAGGGGGTCAAACCGGGGTATATCCCTTATGTCGTTGAGCAGATCCTACCGCAGTGCTTTACAGCACTTGATCCTATCTGGAGTGAAGGCATACAGAAAGGCGATCCAATTGAATACCTGAATGCGAATCGCTCTCATACGGCAGACGCGCTATTGGGTGTCACCGATGCTAGAGTTAAGAACGCCAAGCGCCAAATCGTGCGAGGAACCTATGAAAAACTTCGTGGTTCAGCCAAAAAGCACGTAGAAGAAGCAGTGCCTGACTTAGCCAAAGTAATTGATAATTACACTAAGTCCTGAGCCAGAAGGGAAGAATGACAAAAACGTATGCCACCCTTCGATACATCGGTGGCTGGCATACGGGGCAGATATTAAATTTGTAGCGCCAAGGCGTTTGGCGAGGGTCTTGGAAATGCCATATATGCTAAATTTCCTGATATTTTCCAAGTCAGCTTGAAACAGCAAATAATCAGAAACTATCTGAATTATTGTTTGAATAAACTTTCAACTTATGAAAAAAGTTAACGTTTATCGATACCGCACTTATGGACTAATTGGGTTAATATCCTTAACCGCCGTAGTAAGTACAAATACATCTGCCCTGACACAGTTAGCAGGCGATTCCCCAATTCAGCAAACTCCTATTCCTGCTTCTAACTTAATCTGGCCGACTCAAGGGTTTATTTCTCAGGGCTTCCGCAAATATCAACATGAAGGAATTGATATTGCAGGGGCATCTGGAACTCCTATTGTTGCTGCGGCATCTGGTACAGTCATCAAAGCAGCTTGGGATGATTGGGGATTAGGCAATGCTATAACTATTAAACATTTTGACGGCAGCATCACTGTTTATGGTCACAATCGCCGTTTGTTGATGAGCAAGGGTCAACAGGTCATTCAAGGTCAAATTATCGCTGAGATGGGATCTACAGGCAATAGTACAGCGCCTCATCTGCATTTTGAAGTTCATCCAAATGGTCGAATAGCAGTTGATCCCCTTCGTCTGTTGACATCCTTAACTGCAAGAGTTCAGCAAGCGGATAACCCGAACCGTCCAGTCTGGACACCCCCGGTAGCAAAGCAAGTTTCACCTTCACAGCCAATTCCAATAGGTTTTGCCCCTGTTAACACTGATACTAAATGCAATGGAATTACCATAATTGAGGGTGAGACTGCAAACATTCATGTAAAAGTCTGTGAAGAAAATGGCCAGTTATTTTATATTGGACAGTTGAAGCAAGGCCCAAGTAAGCCTATAAAAATAGCAGCTTTAAATATTGGTAAAGGCAGATATAGAGCAGATAATGGTAGTTTTTATTATTTAATCAGCCCTGAAAAAGTAGAAGTTTGGCGAAATAGCACACAGATACGTTCTGACAGATTTTATACTTTAACAAAATCGCCATAAAGTCCCCAATTATACTAGCATTCAACAGTCAGGAGTCACAAAGGCTGTTTATCTAGCTTATAGACCAAAATCCTGTGCCTGACTTATTTAAAATCCACTATATTTATGCATTTTACCGCAATTTCAATCCCTAGTATGGATTTTAGTTGATTGTAATAATTCCAGCTTTAGCGGCTTTAATTTTGGAGGGGTCTGAATCCCCGAATATATTGCTAAATGTGCTCTTTAAGTTCTGCCTTATTCAACGTTTCTTTTATTGATTATTTCATTATTATTGGCAAAGCACAGTGTTAAAGAAACTTAACCGGTCTGAAAGCAGTGACAGCTAGATTCACTACTGAGATAGATGTTTTAACTCACAAGAATAGGTATGACTAAAGTAAAGTCAACGTAGTTCAAGAAGACCCTCCCTTAGAACATAAATAGATAAATTAACAAGCCTCGGTTGATTTTTGTGCTTTTTGAAATTAAAAAATGGTACTATGACTTCTATAAAACGTTCTAATTTTAACAAAAGTGCTAGTCTTAATCTGCGTTTACCATCAAAAAAGGCAGGTAAAAGCGTAGCTAATAAAAGAGCACCATCCCCAAAAATATTCTATAGCATTGTCCATACAATTCCTGGGCGCATTCGTTTTCGTATTCCTCTGCTAGCCAGAGATCCTGAATATGCTAATAAACTCAAGTTAGTAATAGAATCCGCTCCTAGAGTTACAAATGTTCGTACTAACCCAAAAGCGGCATCCATAGTCATCAATTATCAAGTAGGTGTAATTTCAGATAATCAAATGCGTGAGCGTCTGGTCAATCTGATTCAAACTGCCCAAGATGAGGTTATGCCAAAAGAGGTAACGTCAAAATCAATCTTGGGGACTATCTTTGACTCTCTAATCAACTTAATTGATAGTACACGCAAAATTAACCAAGCACGTAATGTTATTGTGTATCGAAGGTTTAGGAAAGATGTTTGGGAACGAATACTTTCTGCATCAAGAAGCATAATTAAGAAACTAAAATCTGCCGCCATGTTTATCTTGCCTAACAAGCGATGGCGATTACGCGGCAATAGCGAGGTCAACTCCCAGCCTTTAAAATTACAATCTGTTAGTGAGCCTTAGCTAGTATAGTTGCTAATACAGTAAGCATTAAAATTATTACTGATTAAGAGTAAGTAACCTTGAAATAACTGGGATTTCCCAAAACTCGTGAAAATATCTTTTCTCTAGTCTTCAGTCCAAACATTTTATTATCAATTAAATAAAAATGGGTACTCCTCAATCTCATAAAGTGATTAATAAAAGTTATTGGGTTCAAGCAATACATACTGCCGTTAAAGGAAGAGCTAGATATAAGGTCAATGGGCTTTATCATTCGGAAGCTCTCAAAAGATATCTCGAATCAAGATTATTAGAGAAGGAAATAATCTTGCTAGCTCGTGCTAATACTTACACAGGGAATATCTTGGTTATTTTCCATCCAGATAAAAGTTTAAACGCGAACCCCTTTGGCGAAGGATATCCGATAGTGCAAGACGGGTCTTCTCTTGTCTACGGGAGACTGCGCCAACGAGACGCTACGCAAACCACTATCGCACTGCTCATCCAAGAAATTGTCTTAGATTATAGGAAAAAAGGGAGTAAATTAGTTGCTTCTTCCATACCCAGCCAATTAGTCAAGGTTCCAAAAGCATCTGCCGCAGTCCTTGGAGACAGTAAGTTGCATTCCTTTGATGTTAAAGAAAATATTGTTTCAGTTGGGGGTAATAACCGAAACATATTTGATTCAGGCATATTATTTCAACAAATATCCATACAGCGGCAATTAAACCAAACAGGCAGTCAATTTATTCCGGTATTGGGGACTGTTTGCGCCCTTGTATGCGGCACTGGACTTTTGTACGCGTATAATTTTGACGAAGCCATTTTGCTTTTGATCCAGAAACTGCATACACCACTGCTCGATCGCATTATGCTTAGTATCACTTTTCTGGGCGATCCACTAGTAATGCTGTTATCTTCTTTAGGTTTGGCAATTAGTCCGTTATATTATAACCGTCACCGGGATGCAACGATCTTGGGCATGGCTGGAGTCGGTGCAATCTTGCTAAATTGTTTAATGAAAATATTATTTGGTAGAACGCGTCCAGCATTGTGGAAGCATATGATTAATGTGGGTCAACACAGTTTTCCCAGCGGTCATGCAATGGTCTCAATAGTTATTTACGGTTTTACGGGCTATATTTTGGCAAAGCAGTTTCCTCAATGGCACTTTTGGATTTATGGTTTGACTTTTGCCTTAATTGCTGCGATTGGTTTCAGTCGGCTTTATCTTGGAGTCCATTGGCTAACTGATGTGACAGCTGGCTATGCCGCAGGTTTAGTGTGGTTGATTGCCTGTATCCTCAACTTGGAATCGCAGCAAAAATATCACTTGTCACTGGAAGCAGGCTGATTGGTCAGCAATTATCCTTATTAGATTTAACTATTACGCCGTAAGTCCCCCACTGAATTTGGTACTCCGAATCAGTGGCGGGATATAAGGCGGTTGATAAGGATTGCATCTAATATTAATTTTTTGCATAGCAAAAAGAAATATTAGGGAGAT
>NZ_JACJTD010000127.1 GCF_014698505.1 Nostoc foliaceum FACHB-393
CCTGGTCATCTCAAGTTTTTGGTCAGTCCATGCTCTCAAAAAGAAAAACTGTATTTTCGATCTTCAATGAAGACACAGATACTGCATGAAGTTTTTTGGGCGATTTTCCTATAAAGTCAACACCCTACCCCTACACCTAGCGATATAATGTTGTACCGCATCTGAGTGGGAACCGCTATATTTCATCGAAAAACTGGTGTGTGCAAATAGAAAAACCATCACAATGATTCCCGTATAACTGCTGGGCTATAATCATGATCGAGGTGATAGTTTCACCGGAGACAGGGCAAAATGTATATCAACTTTTTCATCAGTTCCATTATTGGAATTGTGGTTTCGGTGCTGGTGGCTTTTGGCTTACTGCAATGGTTGCATATCCCTGCTGGTAACTTTCTTGATTGGGTGATTGGTGGTGCAAGTTTTTGGTGGCTGTTGGTAATTGTTACAGTACCGTGGAATGTGCATTTTCAAGCGAAAGAAGTCTTAGCAGAAGCAGCACAATCAACTGAGAAAGGCATTCCAGTTGATGAGAAACAAGTAAAATATGTGACAGTATTGGCAAAGCGATCGCTCTGGGTTGCCATTGCTTTACACTTATTCTCAGCCGTTGGTCTTTATACTCTTGCTGCCACTGGTATTAGTACGGTTGGATATATAAGTTCTGGTGCTGCTTTGTTATTAACAATTCTGCGTCCAGCGATTCGGGCGTATGAGTATTTATATACACGGTTAGCGATGATTCGCCAAGAATGGAAGTATCCGCGCGAAGATATTTTTGAACTGCGCGATCGCTTCTCTATATTGGAACAAAAAATCCAGTTATTAGAGGAGCAACTCAACCCAGAACAATCTTATTCATTACCCGCAACTCAACAACGCTTTGCCGAAGAGACTCGTAAAGATTTAGCCCGGATTGCGGCTAACTTAGAAGAACTACGGGCGACAAATCAAACTGAACATGAGCGTTTGGGGAGAGAGGCCAGAAATGCGATCGCGCAACTTTCCACCGACGGACAATTTCTCGATCATGTCCGCGAAATTATTCGATTTTTTAAGACCGCTTAATTATTGCTTTAATAACTGACCAAATTTTAAGTTTTGGATTGTGATAGTGAATATTCATCATCCAAAATTTAAAAAATTTATTAAAGAAGGGTTAACTATACCTTACAACCAGAAGGATAAGTTTGACATAAATTGCATAGTTCGGTGTGCAATTTTTCTATATATTGTAAAAAAGGAAAAAATTGGAAATGTTGGATTCTCTTATCTTGTTTTTTATATTAGCCACAATTATCCCTTTTTTTCTTGCTCAGATTATGCCGAACAGCAAGTGGCTAATAGGTTATGCTATTTGTTTTGGAACTTTTGCTATTTCTCAGTATTATAATCACCTAACAACGCCAATCGAGCAACGAGGAAATGGTTTTGTTTACGCCTGGGCAATGCTTGCGAATTATTTAATTAATACATCGGGAACTGTGGGAATAATCGACAGGGCTATTGTATTATACTTTAAGTCAAGAGGGTATAAAATCAATATATGGTTCATAGTTAATATAATTTTTCTTGATTGGATGCTTGTTTACATAGCAGTATTGATAGTTAGCATTCCTAAATAGATAGGCATTATTAAACAGAAAACAAGGATTATCAGGACTAAAGTCCTTACTACAAACTTTAATTGATTTCCGTCTAGCAACTTAGTGAGTATCCCTTCATTTATACTAATTTAAAATCCACTATTGAGGCTCATAATATACCTCACTAGAACAGGAAAGGCTATAGTGAAGTTCACATAACATCAGGAGTACTCACAGTGAATCAGATACAACTGACTTTAACTATTGGTTACTTGTTAATGTCATGCTATTTTTTAACCAATTGGTTAATATTTTCCCTACGTCATCCCACTTCCACTCCCGATGATAAATTTTTATCGGTTGTGATGTTTTTATTCACAGCTATCTTCTGGCCTTTGATGATTCCAATGTCTTGTTTAGAAATGGTTCAAAAAAAGCGAATAGACTTTAGTAAAATGATTCCTGTTCTCTTAGCAATATTTGTATTTAGTATTTCATATTATTTAACTGAATAATTAATAATTCCGCCTCACCAATTGCATAGATATGAAAGAGAAGCCGGAAGATTGACTTGTAACTTCCGGCTTCTTTGTGCACAACTACCTTTACTTGTTAGGCAGTCTATTTATTGAATTTGGAATTGATTAACGGCGTCTGCTGCCAAAACCACTTGAGCGGCGAGGTGCTGTACTACGCCCACTACCAAAACCACTACCAGAGTTGCGTCTAGGTGAAGTAGCTCTGCCAGAGGGCCGCAACGTACTACCACCAAAACCAGAACCAGAAGGACGATTATTACCTGTAGTACTACGCGGTGTATTGCGTACAGTTGAATTTCCAGGATATGACCTTCTAATTGTTCCTGTATTGCGGAACGCAGTGCGATTTCTCACGGCTGCGGGTTGCGTGTTGTACCGAGTTTGGTAGCTTTGAACTGCTTGGCCATAGCTTCCGCCATATCCACCAAAGCCTGTTAATCCTTGTCCTGATTGATAGACAGGGGGTACATAATATTGGGGTCTAAACAACATACTACCAATTGCCTGACCGGCCAAGCTACCAGCCACAGACCCAGCAAAAGGTGCCCAGAAGCTATTTTCTCGACGGACTACAACTGTCTCTTGTTGTCCTGTTTGAGGATTGGTTTTATTCTCAGTAACGTTGTGGACGTACTCAATTTTAAAGTCTTCCGTTAGATATAAAACTGGTTGTCCTTTATCTACCTTTAGATATGTCTTTTTACCCTGTTTGATTTCATCATCAGTTAACCGTGCCATTTGCAAATTTTCGGTTGCAAAGGTTGGGGGATTATTGTTAAGTAAAAACAGGCTATACTCACCAGTTGCATCGTCGTATGTAGCTTGTTGTATTTGATACTCTCCGTCACTCAACTTTGTGTTAGTGGAGGTTTGGCTAACGTTCTTAGCCGGAGGGGTAGTTTCGTTTCCCCCACCGCAAGCAACAGTTGTCATACACAAACTCAGAGCTAAAAAAACGGCTGTAAATTTACGTACTATGGTCATGATCATTGGATTATTGTCCTATCTCTGAGCTTAACAATTTCTCGATGTGAGTAGTAAGTACGGACTACCCAACAGATTACAAAGGAATCAATTCTGGGTAATATTGCAATAGTTGATCGCTAGTGAGTTCATCGCCTAACTGTGCTGGCGAGAAATGTACTTGGATTGCCTTCAATCTATGTTTATAATGCAAATTTATCAATGCTTTCAATCCTTCCTTGAGTGCCTGAACGTTAGAAAGATCAGTTTCTAACTCTGGTACTTCTCCTTCATAAGCTACTGTAAGCATCACAATGACGTTGCGGGTTACAGGTATAGATAAAGGTTCATTCAATCCAGAGTCAGAACTGTAATCTGGTTCACTGAGATATCTTTGGGCAGAGTCAGTAAATAATTCATTCACGTAATCTCCTGCCTCGCCTTCATCAAAAAATACGTCGCCTTCGTTGGCAGCAGAAAGCCAATATTCATCATATTGCAATAAAGTTTGGCTAATTTCTACCAACCCTTCTCCCAAAACTTCTAAGTCGCCATCGGCATCGATCGCATCCCGTCCAGCACTATTTAATACTCCCAAAATTGGTGCTACCTCACCTCCCCCTAAGTGCAGAAATAGGCGAAAGACTACATAGCGAGTTCGACCGATCATTTTATTAAAGGTATCGCGCATTCTTTCCTCCAAATTTTATTTTTTCATTAGTTATGAGTTTAATAACTAATGACTAATATAGTGAAATCCCTTGACAAATTCCATAACCATATTTAACGAAGGTAATATATCATATTTTGTTGATTCAGTGGCTATATCATCATAAATTAAAGCATTGAGTGCAGAACGATTAATAAATCTTTTGCCAAAGTTGGGATGGTCATAAATAATCAAAGTGTGGGCGCTGGAATTCGTTAAAACTATTTGGGTTGGGGCTTTGCAAAAATTTAACTTTGCGGCTACTTCGATATTTTTTTTCATTTGTTTAATTGTTGTAGCCTGACTCATGGCTTGATCTAGAAGAATATTTAATTGTTTCAGCATTTGGGGGGATTTTAAATCTTGGTTTGTAACAACTTCACCGTTAATAATTTCCATCAAACTGGAAATATTCTTTTGGGTAGATGCTGCATCTAGAAAGGGAAGAATCACAATGTAAGCAGTGGGAAATAATGCTTCGTCGCTATCTACATGAAATGTGAAAACAGTTCGACGACGACTACTTTCGATGCTTGGAGGTTGTTTTAGTCCCCGGTATTCCTGAGCAATTTGGTAGTAAGCGCCAGCGATCGCAAAATTAGCTTCGTGTTCTATGGGTGCATCAACAATAATTCGGATTGTTGGCGGTGTTTCGTTAAAAAAGTCTCGTGAGTCTTCCGAATGAAACTTTTGGATAATGGAGCGATCGCCTGCGGGGCTAAGATCAACCCATTCACAAATCATGCCTTCAGTTTTTAAACCAAACCTGGAGGTGGCATAAAGCTTTGCTCCTGTTAATGTTGCTCCTGTTAAGTCAGCACCAATCCATTCCGCCCTTATTAATTTTGCCTGAGTTAAATCGGCGTGGATGAAAATTGTATTTGTTAAATTGGCATTGCTTAAATCTGCGCCAATTAAAGTAGCTCCGCTCAATTTTGCACCGCTCAAATCTGCCCACCGGAGATTTGCGCCGCTCAAATCTGCCCATCGGAGGTTCGCCCCGCTCAAATCTGCTCCGCTCAAGTTAGCATGACTGAGATTCGCTTGTCTGAGTTCGGCATCTCGTAAATTTGCGCCGCTAATGTCAGAACGACTGAGATCACTGGCATTTAAGTTAGCCATCTCTAAGTTTGCTCCTGTCAAGAAAGCGCCTCTTAAGACAGCTTCACTCAAGTTCGCGTGACGGAGATTCGCTTGGCGGAGTGTAGCCTCTCGCAAATCGGCACTAGTGAGGTCAGCCTCCGACAAGTCGGCGCGACTGAGGTCAGCGCGAATTAACTCGGCGCGGATCAATGTGGCTCCTCTAAGTTGAGCGCGACCCAGATCCGCTCGAATCAAATTAGCGACGTTGAGGCTGGCGTTGTTTAGGATGGCGCTACATAGATTCGCCCCACTCAATCTTGCTACATTCAGCTTGGCATTGCTCAAGTTAGCTTCACTTAGATTCGCGCCACTTAGGTTGACTATACTCAAATTAGCATCGCTAAGATTTACGCCAGTGAGTTTGGCCCCACTCAGGTTAGCTTCCGCGAGGTCAACACCACTAAAGTTTAAGACTCCTGCTGCGTATTGTTCCAGTAATTCCTCTACAGTCATTGATGCTACCCCTTGGATGCCAACTTTAATAGTTGGTAAAGTCATAAAAAACGGAATGTCAAAATCAAAAATGAATATTGGGATTTTAGGACTGGGACTGATAGGCGGATCTTTGGGTTTTGATTTGCGATCGCAAGGACATCATATCTTAGGAGTCAGTCGCCGTGAATCCACCTGTCAAAAGGCAGTTGCTCTCGGCAGTGTTGATGAAGCATCCGTTGATCTGAGTCTATTGGCAGCCGCAGAGGTTGTATTTATTTGTACACCTCTAGCGCTTATTGTGCCCCAATTTGAACAGTTGATCGCTCATTTATCTACCACTACCGTCGTAACTGATGTGGGTTCGGCGAAAGCACAGATAGTCAAGGCGATTTCTCCCCTGTGGGATAATTTTATCGGCGGTCACCCAATGGCGGGAAGGACAGACAGTGGAATAGAAGCTGCACAGCGACATTTATTTGTTGATAAGCCTTATGTATTAACACCGTTAGCGACAACACCAACTAGTGCAATTACGGTTGTGGAAGAAATTGTGCGATCGCTTGGGGCTAATATCTACCATTGTCAACCTGAGCAACATGACCGCGCTGTTAGTTGGATTTCCCATTTACCTGTAATGGTCAGTTCCTCCTTGATTGCTGCTTGTTTGAGTGAAACTGACCCCGATGTGTTGGAATTAGCCCAAAAGTTAGCTAGTTCAGGTTTTCGAGATACCAGCCGTGTGGGTGGTGGAAATTCAGAATTAGGCGTGATGATGGCGCGGTATAATCGTCAAGCATTGCTGCGATCGCTGCAACAGTATCGCCAAAATCTCGATGAGTTGACTAACTTAATTGAGCAAGAAAATTGGGCAGTTTTAGAGCAAAAGTTGAAATCAACTGGTAAGGCACGACCTAATTTTGTTGATTAGTTTAAGGGTGCGTTATGTTATTGATAACGCACCCATTTCAACATTTTGTGAGTTAATTGTTTATTGGTTGTGAATGCTTTTTGAGGTAGTTAATCAAGCCGCATAGCTGCTTTCTTAGCAAATCAATAAATATAGCCATTTAATAATTGTAACAGCAAAATCTTTACAAAATGCTACTCGCCAGTTTTATCGTCACCAAACTGATGTACTATACAGATAAATTTACAAAAATCAACAATGGTAGAACGCCCAATCAAGAAATCGGAACGTCAGTCCCAAGCAAGCACTGACAACAACTCCGAAAATACGGATTCTATAGCTCCTATTGAATCCAACCCCAAAAGCTCCAAACCGAGCCGTAATCGCTCGTCTGGCACTGGGAAAAAAGCATCCTATGGAGATGAAAACAGACAGCAGGGCAATCCTGCCCTAGCGCGTGGCCCAAAACCCGTTAAACCTCCAGTAAAAGTCCAAACAGAAGAACTTGAAACCGAATCGGAAACTACCTCTGAGGAGTCTCAAGACTAACATTAATGCTGCGTGTGATGTGGGAGGCTATAAGCGTATGAAGACTGGAATTTCTGGCTTTGCAAGCAGTTATCATGCCCCACATCACCATTGAGTTATTCTTATGTTGAATACTTTTACATTAAACTTTAGGTGCATAAAATCAATCAATCTCATTAACTAGCCATTGCCACTCAGTGACTACAGTGTTGGATATGTTGAGAATTAATTGCTGTCCACCAGAGAGTGGCACATAGAGTTTGAGTGCTTCAGTTTTTGGTAATTTCGGTAAGATATCAGTTAAGTTATATTCGCCCACATTAGAGACGGGTGTAGCTAAAGCGTATGCATCCGATGCATTCAGTAATCTTCCTGCTGCTGTCTCAATCAATAGTGGTTGGTGGTGAGCAATTTCAACAATATTAGGAAAAGCAACCAAGCGCAATCGTAAGTCTTTTACTGCACTAGTGTAATTCTGTTTGAACAGCAGTACTTGCCAAGCATATCCTTTTTCATCTTTGATGGATACTTGTGAGTGGTAGCGTAAGACACCCGGAGAGTCATGGTGTTGACGTAGCAGTGCTTGTGCTGATTGCACACTCCATCCACATCCAGTTAATACTAGAAACACTACTAGGGCACAACACCAGAAATATTGTTGAAATTTTCGCTTCATGTGACACATTTTACAGCAAAATTCAGGAACAGAGCCAAAGATGCTCCGCCAAGATGCCCTATTGGTCAACTACGCCCTAGCATCTCTCCTGCTTACAGTTATACTGCCATCATTGCTGATTTTACTGGCCAGTTAAATACATGGAGTATTATTTTATCCAGCTTACTATAATGGCACTTTTGTATGTAGGCGGCGAGTTAGTGCAAATTAAATGGGGACTCCTATTAGCTTTATCTAGAATCCATTTGACATCTTTTACTATCTTGAAGTACAGTTACCGCAAAAGCCGTATCCAGCAGTCATGCCGTACTCTAGCAGCCTAACAGACGAAGAGTGGGAAATCCTTGAACCCCTACTGCCGA
>NZ_JACJTD010000128.1 GCF_014698505.1 Nostoc foliaceum FACHB-393
CCCCCCTCGTAATGATTATCATTTTTATAATGAGTGAGATTTAATTTCCTCAAAGCCTTATGTAGTTTGAGTCTTGGCGTATTTCACCCTGATTCAGGCTCGTCAATATTTAGATGCGTTTGCCCTGCCCCATGCCCCACACACGGCTCACCAATCACACCAGATAACGGAACATGGCGCAGTAGTTCTGTAGTAAACCAGGACGGAGATTCATAAAAGTTCAGTGGATGTCTACCAACACTTTCTATAGATGCACTTGTATCTGGTTGTGGTGTCAGCAGTTGTGTGGCAGTCATACCGAATCCTCACTAAATTCAATGTGGCTTAAAGTCTGAAGTTCAACAGCTAATCCACTTAAGAAATTTTGGAGTTCAACTGTTGCCAATTCTTTGGATATCTCCTTTTCTGACGTATAAATAAGTTGCTTGTGATGCCCAAAGTAAACTTCTGTACGAGTTAAGTTTTGCTCTGTATCAGTTAACAGAGTCAAAGTAAATCTTCCAAGTTTACAAAAGTAATAGGGACGCTTTGAACTCCAAGGCTTTCCAAGCTGCCAAGTGATTTGGGGCTTTTTACCAATGTGAACACTGATAGATTCAAAATCAACGTGGAAAATATTCAGTAAAGGAAGCATTTCGCCACTGTTGTAATGGTCTACAACGTGCTGTCTAATGCCTAGTTCTGCTAAACCTTCAGGAATATCAATGTGAGCTTCAGATGAAATTTTTTCAACTACTGTGACTATGGCTTTCATATCCGTTTAACCATCTTGTAATTTGTAAGAAAATATTTAGGAAGGTGTATTACTCGCGCTTCAATTAAACCCCTGGCAACGAACGTTATTCAGGGAATAAACAATCAGTTTCATATTCGTCATCATCCTCATCTGAACCTTCATCTTTGATGGATTCAAATTCTTCGATTGCGAAAATAGCCATAGCCACACACGCTCTTTCTGCTGGATGTGTAGCTGATTGCATCCGATATGATTCGGGGACTACATAGCCTTGGATCGCGTAGAATTTCTTAGCTAGTTTTTCAATGAGTACATCTTTCTGGAAGTAGCCGAGTTCCATATCTTTTCCCCTCAAGGTAAAATTTACCTTTGTTGTAAAAGTCTTAATTCTTGATTACTTGGCGATCGCTCTGCTTGACCAATGACCGATGACCAATGACCAATGACCAATGACCAATGACCATTAAGCAGTAACTACAGCTTTCTTACTAACGAAAGCCCCCGCCTGCCTTAGCGCTGCACCAGGACTGGGATGAGCAAAGAACTCTTCTACAGCTTTGGTCAACCCAGCCGCAACAACCGGATCGTGACAAGCGTAGACATAGATGGGCTGTTGAACGCCATTAACCAATCGTGTTTCTTGGCGATCGCCTAATTGTGGGTAAAACGTGCGAACCCATGTCCCCAAGTGTCCGCGATAGTGAGGGCCATTGATAGGGACTTTCTTTCCAAGTTCGCTCTCTGCAAAGTTCACAACCCCTAACCAGCGTTCTTCTGAAGGGGTTAGCAATTTTCTGTTGTGTTCAGCCAAAAGGTTGCCGGCATAGTCTTTGAATTGCTGTTCCATGTATGGGTTGAGTCTGCCACCAGTTAACTCAGCTAAAGTCTTCATTGCCAGGACAAGAGTATGCAATCGCTGTTCAACTGGGGGGAGGGCTGGTGTGGAGGGTTGTTCTTGTTGTTGAGTAGCAGGTTTTGTCCAGCCCAGAATGTCTTGCATCCAGGCGCGAACACCGATCCGGTTAAAAGCTTTGCATACAAGTCTGGCTTGCTGTTTGCAGTGCCGCCCAGCATCAAAAGCGTAATATTCAATAACAGCAGCAACACCCATATCAGGTATTCCCTCATTCCAGGTTTCCAGTGCCGCAGGGCTAAATCCCTGTTGTATAAGGCTTTGGGCTAATGCAGAGGGTTGCAGTGCCGCACTTAGTAACGCACGACGAAGCGAAGAATCTTGTACATCTGCCAGCCTTGCAGTTGCCCGAATACTGGCTTTACCTTGTCCATGAGAGTCAACAGTGATTTCTTGCTTTATCTGTTCAATAATTTGAGCTATTTCGATTTGTGACATAACTTTAGTTGGGTGATAATTTGTTGTTGATTAGAAAGAATTAGGCATTTACGCGCACCAAACTTTTTTCACCGACCAACGAAAAGCGATTAAGTATGGTTGGTGTTTCAGCCAATGTTGGCGATACCAATTCGACAAGGTAAAACCAAAACTTATCCACAAGTACAACTCCTAAAATCAGCCGTTGCTTTGTGTCATCACCATAAGAACATAGGATTACTTTCTGCCCTAAAACGAAAGCAGGTTTTTGCACCGTGAGAGCTTCTAATTGACCAGTCCCAATGATTTGATATTCTGTAGCGTGGGCAATTTCATCACCACAGATGACTGTATAAAGCCAACACTCATGTTTCCATTGCACACCAGAGCAATAACCAAGTGTTCTTGTAGTTTTCAGGTAAACTCTCTCTAGTAAATTCACCTCAATAGGTGGAATTATTTGACCCCAAGGTGGGGAGATATACCAACTAGTTTTGAGAGCGTTAACGTAGTCAATCATGCTTTTCTTCCCTGGGATTAATAACCTAAAAATCCTTGGCAATCTCCAACAAAAAGCCGCGTCCCGTGTTCTGCACTTGCACCAGTTTTTTATCCAACAGAGTTTGAATAACTGAATCGGAGAATTGGAATTGCAAACGGTGCAGAGGCACACAACCACCACAAAGCTGAATCGAACGCAGCAAATGATTAGCTCTACGGTCAAAGTTTTCGTCAACCGTATTAGGCATTTGTAAAACCTCCGGTTAATACGGCTAACTGTTGTTGCAAAATAGAGATTTGCTGTTGATAAAACTCAATCTCTGCGGTAATTTCTAAGAATAATTCTTCTGGTGTGAGCGGTTGGATTTGATCCTCTTTCAAGTACGATATTTCATCAGAATTCTTGTTAGGCATCAGCGCATAACGCCAGCCATCATCAAATTGTTCAGCCAACTCTGTACCCAAAGGATAGTAATAAAGTCCCAGTATGATGCCCTGTTGTGTACGCTGTTCCAAGTTAAAGCGAGGGTAGGGCCAGTGTTGTGGGATCGAAATTGTGGGTTGCATAGATGAATAGGTGAATGAAGGGAAAATGAAAGAAGAATTCAGGAGCCAGAATTCAGAAGTCAGAATCTTGGGAAGAGGTGGGAAAAAGAGTAGAAAGGAAGGCAGATTTTATTAACTTCTGCACCCTACTCTTTGTTTTTTTACTGACTCCTGACTCCTGGATTCTGACTACTGAATTACGCTGTAACTAACTCCGCTCTCTCCAGCAGGCGTTGCAATTTATCGCCAGTTAGCTGTTCTAAGGGTTGGTCTAAAAAATATTCATCAAAAATGGATTTACCATCAGTAGACACGTCCACCATCGACAATGAGCGCACGGCATCAAGCACGGAGTTAGAATACTGCTGCTGGACTGAATAACGCCTCTTCACCCACCAGTTCCCGTTAGTGCATCCGACTTGCCCCAGTTTTACGGCGTTGTTGTTGTAAATGCCATCATCGAGAATTTCAAACCCGTAATTCTGGCACTCGTTGAAGATATGCGCCATGATTCGGTTTTCGGTCGAAGAGGAAGGCATGGGGGCAGAGGTGCAGAGGGGCAGAGGAGAAAGTTGTTGTAGGTTTTTCCCCTCTGCACCCCTGCTCCCCTGCACCTCTGCTTTCTCCTGCACAGGTAATGAACCATCTTTGTAGTGAGTGCAGATGAAGCGATCGCAACGCATTAGAGTGTTGGCACGGAATACTTCTTTATCGTTGATCATGACTACCCAGCGTTGGGTTAAGTGGCTATCGTCATGGCTGATACTGGCTACCAGTTTGTCATCAGCGTAATATTCGTGATGGTCAAATGAGATTTCGACTATTCTGAGGGGTTCAGGAGCTACGGCTTGCGCTTGGTCAGCGATGTAGTTTTCGAGTTCGGTTTGGGCGAGGGCTTGGTCGTCGGGGGCAGCAGGGGCAAGTTTCTGAATCTTGCTTGCCTGATATTTAGCGATCGCAGTAATCCAAGAATCCTTACAGCGTTTGTCGCTTACTTCCACTGTGCAGGCGATTTCGCTGTAGATTTGCTTGAGTCGGGCAATGGATTTCAGTTGCAGCTGTTGTTGGCTGTAGATGATATAAGTCATAATTAAAATTCCCTGTACGAGTGTATGGGTTTTTCAAAAGGCGATCGCTTCCAAAGTTTCCGAGGCTAAGGGCGATTGCCTTTTGTGATAGTTATATTATGATAGCCTGCTAACTGATTGTCAATATACTGATTAGCAGTTATTCTGTTAATTGATAGCCTGTATGTTGATTGGCTGTTATTCTGTAATCAGATAAGCGTTAATGGAGGTTAATCATTAAAAACGTGTTAGCAGTTTGGATGGAAGCATATATTGATATTTCGCAATGGTGGCCCAAAACAGAAGATGGTAGCCTCTTGTCTGTCTACGCAGTTCATAGGCAGTTTGAGGGTAGCCCGAATGAAGTCACTAGACATACCTTGACTGTCGCCCGTGATGGCAGGCTAAAAAAAGCGGATATCGATAATTTAGTAAAACTAGCAAGGATTTGCTCTGTGCTGTCTGGAGAGTTAGTAACTGTCAATGACATTGTGAAAATTCAAGAGGACTCGTGAAGATGATAATGCTCCACCGAGTTCAATCCCAGAGCATTATTGCCATAACTCACCACATACTTAATCTATTTGTCATTGATTTTGAGCAAATACTATTGAATTGAAAGGGGTGGAATGATGGCTAAACCATCTTCTAGGCGTAAAAAAGCCACCTCTGCCGCAGAGATAAATTCAAAATCACTCAGTAACTCTGCAAATGAAGATATCTCTGTTGAGGAAAATCCATCTACAGCAACAATTACGGTTAGTGCTGTTGAAGTAGAAGAATTGACCGACGAGGAACAAAGCGATCGCCTGCACTTAGAGCGCCGTGTAGAAAGAGCAGTTTTTGAAGCTGGCAAAGCGCTGATGGAATTACGCGATCGTAGGCTGTACCGTTCCACCCACAGCACTTTTGAGGAGTATTGCAAAGACAGGTTTGGATTTCAGCGTCGTCATCCTTACAGATTAATCGAAGCTTCGGCTGTGTTTGATAACTTGATGAAGATGTGTCCCAATGGGACACAAACTGAAACTGAATCAAGCGATGCGGAAATTTATTCCAGTGGGACACAAACTGAAAATGAGGAAATGTGTCCCATTGGGACACAAATTTTGCCTACGAGTGAACGTCAGGTTAGACCGATAACAAAGCTGGAACCTCAACAGCAATGGGAAGTATGGCAGACGGCAGTGGAAGAAGCCGGAGGTAAAGTACCATCTGCTAGAGTTGTAGGCGATGTAGTACAACGGATCATGGAACGGACAAAAGCGCCAAATCCTTATCATGTTGGGGAAGTCTGCCAGATTATTGCCAAAGATAATCCTGATTTACGAGGAAAAGGCGGATGTTGGGGCATCGTCAATCATGTAGGTGAGTTCAGCAGCACAGTCACAATGTGGGATGGAGAGTACACTGTGAGAATCGATCACTTGAAGCCACTAAATTACTTGGAGTCGGAATGTGAGCAGATGCAGCACATTAGCGATCGCATCAGTAGGTTACGGGAAAATGAAAACTTGGAAGATGCCCCAAGTGCTATGTTGAAGTACCTGGGGGAGTTGAAGCGCCCGTATTTGACTGCGGTGGAGGAGAAACTGTTGGGTTTGATTGAGCAGGAATATGGGATTATAGATTAACCGATGATGAATGTTTCAAGTGATTTAACTAAACAAATGTTATGTAGTGCAATTACTTATGAGAACACTTTCACATCATTTTTTGACAATGGCTTACAACAACGCTTGGGCTAATTATCGTTTGTTAAAAGCTTGTAGTTGTTTGAGCCAAGCAGAGTTTGTTGCAACAAGAACAAGTTTATTTCCTTCAATTAAAGCAACACTGAATCATGTATTGACTGTAGATTGGTACTATATTGATGCTTTGGAGCGCAGCATTAATAACAGACAGCCAAATAGCGAAGCCGAGAAATTTTTTGAGCCAGAAGAGCCTTTTGAGATATGTACAAAGTTACAACAAGCACAACATGAAGCTGACAAGCGTTTAATTGGAGTCACTAAATATCTAACAGATGCAATAATTGATAATCCAGTTGCCATCCCTCGACGCAGTGGGATTCATACCGAACAAACTTCACGACTTCTTGCCCACCTTTTTCAGCATCAGATTCATCATCGTGGGCAGGTACATGCGATGCTAGCCGGAACGCAAGTAAAACCACCACAACTTGATGAGTTCTTTTGTGCCAATGAAGCAGCTTTGCGAGAAGAGGACTTAAGAGAGCTTGGTTTTTCCGAACAAGAAATTTGGGAAAGCAGATGACCCTATGCCAAATCCTAGCCAAGGATAATTCTGAACTCAAGGGGAAAGGCGGCTGTTGGGACATCGTTAATCAGGTGAATGATTTTAGCTGCACTGTGAAAATGTGGGATAGCGAGTACACGGTTGGTTTGCAGCACCTCAAATCTTACAATTACCTGCCTGCCGAATGTGAGCAGATGCAGGTGATTTGCGATGGCGCAAGCGCCCAGCGTAGCTGATCGCATCAATCGGGTGTATTCGAGTGGGCTGGAGGAATCAGTGCAGAGGTTTTTGGAGATGCTGGGGAAGCTGAATCGGGCTTATTTGACGGCTTTAGAAGAGAAATTGTTGAGTTTGCTGGAAGCTGAAATTGCAAATTAACTGTTAAATAATGTTTGACTGTCCTCCTTGTTACTTCTGGTTGAAATAGGCTATTTATGTAGTGCTAAGGGGATTTATCAAGATGCCAAAAAAGAGCCAGAGCAATTCTTTAGGTAAGATTAAACAAGAAACCTCTGTTGGTTCGCGCATCTTTGAAGCACTTACAGAAGGGGAAATTTCCCAGCTACTGGATGAATTATTTGCGGTTTTATCCGACGAACAGCGAGTAACTGTGTTTGCTCAACTGCAAGGGAATACCCAAGAGACTTTAACTCAAATCATCGCTCCACCTCAAACAGTAGAACAGGTAAAAACAAGCAAAGCACAACCAACTTCTTTGGCAAAATTAGCTCAAACTTGGTCCCAATTATGGGGAGAATGGAATGAAATTATTACCGAAGCGTCCCAGTCAGAGGGGAAATACATAGTCCAAGAGGAAAGCTGGGAAGAACCTTATTTTGATGACTGTACTTTTGTTGAAGATTTAGAAGCTATTGCACAAAAGATGAAGCCATTGGTAAAAACGGCTTTTGAGAATGGCTTTAGTAATGATGATGGTTTTGCAGCCAGTTTGTTGTCAGCAGAAAGTGAAATCTCTAATGGTATACCCGACTGGATGGAAATTGTTAATGGTATTAATTTGGAAGGAGCGACAACAAGTAGCTTATTGGAATGGGAATGGTTCTTGGTGCAGTCACAAGGACAAGATGGGTTCAAATTAGCTCAAAGAATTAGGGAATTGGATGAGGAATTTTACCACACCAGTTTAGATGATGATGCTGTGATCGATTTCTTTTCCAATTTACCTGATGTTGAAAAAAAGTTAATTTTTGACGGATTGACAGCCAATCGAGCTGATTGACTGACAAAAGTCTGAGTACAAGAAATTGAAGCAGAGAAAAAAGGAGGCGCAGACTTCCATAACGAGTAATTTCGCCGTACTCTAGCTGGTGGCTAAACATAGATAGAGAAATAGATGGA
>NZ_JACJTD010000129.1 GCF_014698505.1 Nostoc foliaceum FACHB-393
CATCCTTTGGATCGCTGCCAATCACAATTGCTGGTGTTTGAGATTTTGCAGCAATTTTGTTGATAATCACTCCTGCTAAAGTTGATTTGCCAGACTGTGTTCCACCAGAAAGGTAAAAATGGTGATTGCTGCGAAGGGTCATATTCTGATTAGATGCAGCATCACACAGTTCATCAATCCAAGCACTATCAATTCTGATGTACTCAGGATAATTAGCTGCGATCGCTTGCAGAATTTTCATTGCACCCGGATTAATCACCGACTGCACCGATTCTTCATCGATGTCAGCAATATCGGGATTGGGAATACCAGTCGGTGAAGGTGATTGTTGTGCTGGCGGTTCTGGAAGTGTAACCAACCCTTGCAACTGATATTCAGCTATCCACCGGGGGCGCTCTTGTACTGGTAGCCGATTCACGTAATCAGCAACTCGGCGTTTGGCAGCGATCGCAGTGGTGACATAATCATAAACAGCCTCACCTTGTAAATGCTGTTTAAGTGCTTTGAGGTCAGCTTCTAGCAAAGACTGGTAAACTTTTTCCTTACTTTCGCTGATTTGGGCGGATACCCCAAATAAGCCAGCACTAACTGTTCCAGCACCAAGTAGCATCCCGGTTGTTATTCTGTCAGTATTTAAGAAAAAAGGAGCAGACAGACATAACACTGTACTTGCTCCTAAAGAATATAAAATACTCCGTTCGGCATGAATGACGCTACTGGCAGTTAGACGTTGTAATTCAAATCCCATTACCTCACCCCCAACGCAACACCGGCTGCAACTAAAGTCAAAAACACAAACAGAAATATGACTCCAGGCATTAATCCAATAATGAAAGTTTTGCGGTTAAAGCCGAATCCTTTAATGACTAAACCGCCAAAGTTGAATAACCCCAGAACTATGCAGCAGATAGAGATTATGCCAATAAACCAAAGAATGTATCGACTAACGGGGCTGGCAACGGATAAATAACCCATAAACATAGAAAAGCCAACCCCAGACACTGCATATCCTATATGAGAGAGCTTGATTTGCATAATCTAGAACCTAAAGCTATCACCCACTTCATCAAATGCTTTTTCGTATCCCCCAAGTTGACGCTGCTGTTCCTGGGAACCGAAGGCATGACGAATTACCGCTTCCCCATGTAGCGCCCTAGTTCGCTGCAAATCTTCCTCAATCTTCATGGCTTCTTGGGAATATGCCAATTGGTTTTTATACATCTCTGCCAAAGATTGCAACTGCTTAAGCTTGTGCCGGGAAAATTTAGTGTGCAGCCATTTCTGTGCTTTTAGAGTACCAGCTACTTCTGCTTCATCCAGAACCTGCTGTGCGGTGGTGTAAGCTGGCAATGTGTAGCGATCGCGGATTGATGAAGGGAGATTACCCTCAATTTGGGTAGCATCCCCAACTCTTAAATCCGTTGATAATACTCCATCACTTTTACCGCCGAATAAACCAGGAAGCCATTTACCTAACATTGCTATAACTCTCCTGAACTTGTTGAACTTGTGACCCGATGTACCGGGTTATGCCATATATCCCCATGAATGAAAACATCAATACTGTTATTGCTGCGATCGCAGTTTGAGCCATCATTCCCCGTTGCATCAATTCCTCAATCTGTCTATTGGAATGCGATCGCACTCTCGACTCATCAATAATTTGCTGGACGACTAGGAATTCTTCTGAAGATAGGTTTTCTAGTGTTAGCCCTGACAGATTCAACTCCCCGTCCTTCTTCAGGTGAATATTTAATGCTTTGCGATGGGTTTGGTCTTGTTGCTCCATATATTGCCACGCCCAAAACGAGGGTTAATAGCAGCAGATTCAGTACTGCTGCTAATCCAATAAATTTATTCGGTCGCATTTGTTGGGCTAATGCCGAAAATACCCGCAACGAGTTCGTCACCGATTGCACGAAAGGAATCTACATCAGCTTCCTCCTCCATCGCCTTAGAGACAAACTTACTCACCACGTCTTTAGGAGCATTGCGAATCGTTGATAACAATTGGTCTGCTTTATCACTTGTGTAAGCATCAATCCCGACGTTGAGAACATCCTCCAAGGATTGAATTTCTTGGTTTGAAACCTGAGATGCATGAGCGATCGCTCCTTGCAATGGAGGAACAGATTTACGGCGGGGTGAGTTTTTACCTAACTTACCGTTGCCATTTTTGGACTTGCTATTGGTAGCCAGTTTCCCGGACGCAACCCTTTGCTCAAGAATGTGTTGTGCGATTGTCTGTGCGTCAGAATCACTCAATTGCTCGATATCTACACCAACTTCAACACAGAGTTTAGCAATTTCCTCAAGGCTTACTTCAATGTTATGAGGCTGTAAGAGTTGTTGGATTTTGTCCATGCGACCTCTCTGATATTTCTATCCTCAAATATACCTCAATTTAATCACTATTAATATGCAATTACGATGATATTGACATATAATTAGACAAATTTCTTTCACAAATGCAATGAATTTGGGATGATAATGTGATGAATCCACTTGCAGAACTTGCTACAGACATGACTGACCGTTACCAAATCACCATTACTCTTTGTAAAAAAGCTTATGACCAGTACAAAGAAGTTTCTGATTGGAAAGAAATTCCCATGGCCACCTTATTGCGCCAAATACTAGAACGTGAGCAAGAATCCCCGGCTTTCGCTTCTTTATACAGGAGGGCTGCCGTCAAGGAATAAGAACAAAGAACAAACTATGGAAAAAAAATATCCCTTGGACTGGTTAAAGCTGTCTTGTGAAAAAGTTTATTGCTGTTCAATTACAGCGAGGACTTGGCGCAAATGGCTTCGACTGTGCCAAGTTCCCCAATATTCCCGTGATGTTGAAGCCGAAAAAGCACTTTACCTTTTGACTTTGGCTTACATGAAAAAACTAAAGCCTTGTCAAAAATTTACTTTACTTCAGATTAAGTTCAAACTTAAAGAAAACCCTTCTTCAGAATTACATCTTGCTGAAGCCATTTATGACGCTCGTTTCACTAACGCCAAAGGAGCAGACTTACCAGAAATCATTTTGAGAGTTACTGGTAAGCAAGTCGCTTTACGAACTCTCTACCGTTGGGCACAAAAACAGCAAGTCACTTTTGGCGTGGGTAAACAGTTAACTCGCCCAGAAGTTGAGCAATGGATTCAATGGGCTACAGCTTAACAAGAAGCCAACCTTTACATTGCCGACTTTAAACTGAGCAAAGGGGTGCATGGTAATGAGGAAAAGGGAATTTTAACCTTTACTCATTAATATGTATCCCTTTTTTCATTAATTAGAGAAGTGGTCGCAATACTTGTCCCGGATTTCTCACCACACCTCGAATGGAGGAGTAATGAGTAGTGAGTAAGGAGTAATGAGTAAAATTATTAACTTATTACTTATTACTCATTACTTATTACTTATACGCAAAGCAGCTTGTGAGAAATGCGGGTTGTCGGGTTTTGGGGAGAAGAAAAAGGGAAAGAAAAGACCTTTAACCTTTACCCCAAACCAAATTCTGAGTTTAAAATACGTGACTGGGTAGTATTGTAAGTGGTCGCTCCTATAAAACTTCTACTTTATTGGTATCATTTGTCATAGATAACAGTTGAATCAATAGGAGGGATTTGCTCGGCAGTTAAGGTAACAACTTGACCATCTTGCCAAATGCTAATAGATTCCCCCAAACGGCGGTGTCTTTCAATAGCTTTTTTCATAGCGAGTTTAACACCTTCATCGATTTGGCTAGATAATTTCTCAGGAATTGGCTTATTCATAGGTATTAGTTAGGTATTATTAGTAATTTGGCTCCATAGCTGGGGTTGATAAATTATCGGCTCTTGATTCAAAGGGCGTTCAGCTATAATCTGCAAAATTGCATTAGAGTTATCATAAACAATCCAGCGCTCGCACAATGGTAAATATAATTCAATCAAGTTTTTTCTTCCACGTTCATAGCGACGGTAAATAGTGTCTTCAGGAATGCTGTGACCACCACTTTCTACCCGTCTGCTTACCCGTGCAATAGCTAATTCCGGGCTTTGTAACCAAAAGTAAATTAAATTTATCGCATAACCTTGTTTTTTACATTCTCTCAAAAATCGGGCGAAATTACGAGCTGCTAAAGTTGTTTCAAATGCAAAATCGATTTTAGCATTCACCAGAGTTTTTAATCTTTCTACCATCAATCGTCCGGCTTGGATGGCTACGGATTCCGGGTTAAAAGGAGAAAGCCCGGCCGCTATTTCATCGGCGTTGACATATTCAAATACCTGTAGGAAATAAGGAAGAATTTGCAGCGCGGCGGTAGTTTTACCAGAACCATTTGCACCGCCAATTATGTATACATTGGGCATCTTGCAACTTAAATTAGGGTCTTAGTAATACTACACGCTCAAGAAGTCTAAGTTTCTGGGTAAAAAAAACTACTAGTAGGTTGCAAAGAGTTATGAATGCGGGGTAAGAGGCAATCACAGAGGTAATCACCTCTGTTTTTTTGTCCTCTAGGAAAGGATGTCATAAACCAACCCTTCCGTGTCACAGTTAAAGTGCCTCAAACCCTGATTGTTGCGTTGTGACACCCTTCCGCTTTTCGTGTAACCCAGTTCTTTCTAGTGTCACAGCCTCTAAAAAAAATAAAGCTTATTTAGTAAGGGTTTCAGGCATTTAAAAGCGCTACCCTTCCGCTTTCCGTTCCGCTTTTTATTTTGAAGGCTAAAAAAGAGGAGTCAAAAAGCCCTGTAATGCATTCATGGCAAGCTATTGAGGTGTCACAACTCAAAGCGGAAGGGTTGACGACGAACTAGAAAAAGCCCCCTGAACTGCCTTATTTATATTTCGGCCAACTCTTGCATCAATACTGTTATCTTTCGTTGGTAAGCTTCGATTTCTCCTGTGAGCAGCCTGTGTAATTCTTGTGTAGGAAGTGGTTGTACTTCATGTTCTTGCAAATCCTCTACTTCTTTATCTTTACTATTACTGCTAACTCGTACTGTGTATTGCCATGACCCATCGCTGGATTCAGCAAGTAAATTATTAGGCAATCGATATTGAATGCCAACGATAATTCCTTGTTTGATACGTTGTCCTAACGAATATTTAGGTGATGTCCAGTAATTAGGAATAGTGACAACCTTTGAAGTTTCCATACGATTGCTCCTATCTTTGTTTTGACTGTGTTTGTACTACTTGCTGCTGCTTTTTCTCCACCAAAATCTGACCGATAGCTCCTCCAGTACCCAGCCCTAACATAGCTGTAGAAATTATGTACATTGTATTTCTGCCAAAAAATTGCACTCCTAAATACCCAATAGATATGGCCGCTAATGTACCAGTGAGACTTACAACGATTGTTTGTGCTTGATTCCGTTTCATAATTTAAATTTCCTTGCTTGATAGAGGTTATGAATTCTTTCTCTGTTTGACTAGCACCGAACGCAAGTACTGCCGACAAGCTGCTTCTCCCCGATAAATCAGAATCCGCAGCGCCTGTACTTCCTGCATTGGAGAAACACAGATTTCAGCGATGGCACTAATCAAGTTCTGTTGCTGATGCACATAATCTTGATGATGTTGCTCTAATTCTTGAATCTTGGAGTTTAGTTGTTGGATCTGCCGTAATGCTTGCGTCAGGGACGATTCTTTGTTTTGAGAGCGATTATCTAAAGTTAACGTCATTTTCTTACTCCTCTAAATTTAGATTTTTTCTGTTTGCTGTTGAGTTGCCTGTTGTACACCATCAATTGCATCCACTATTTCTTCTAAAACATTGAATGCATCATTTAGGACTACAGCGTTTGATGTAGAAAAATGCTCTGACGATTGAAGCCTGCGATAATCTTTACTACTCCCCACAAGCCGCAACGTATATTGACATCCTTGCAATATAGTCCGAATCTCTGACGTGCTTAATTTGATTTCCATTGTCGTTTCTCTCCCTAAAATTTATCTCGTTGAATACTGAGGCTTGCTCCGACTAAATAACTGCCCAAGAATGCAGAAAAACTGACCAACATAGCTCCAAGACTTCTGTTTTTCTGGTACTCCCAACCAGAGATGATTATGTTGGAATTAGTATTAGTCTCAATAATCTCCAGCCCCCAACACCCTATTGCTCCTACTCCCGCAAATCCAGTAATCAGCAGAGAGACAATTGCAGTTGTTTCTATGGTGCGGTCAATGAAAATCCTGGAATTGAATCTTCTCCTAGTACGGCGGCGAAAAACCAATTTACTCTTGTGGTCTAATTGAGATTGGTAAACAACTTGTTTGTGCTTAATCATTTGGAATCCTCTAATTGAACATAGAAACCTGCGCCTGTATTCATAATCTTTACCTTTCTTTGATTGACCAATCCTTGAATCACACTAAGACTAAAGTTGATGGTGCATAATCGAGCGCTACCCCCACAACGACGAAGGTATTGTATGCATAGTGAGGAATTGTCAGTAGGAGTGGGATGAGTGGACTTTTTCGGCATGATATTTTTCCTATTGGTATTATGAGAAGATATGATTGCTTTAATTAAATTCAGGTAATTGTGCAAGCGCTCCTTCCATCCATGCTTGAATTGCTTCCATCTCAGAAACACCTCGCAATACAGCATCAACGACGTGTTTCTGATAAGAATTAACAGCATGATCAGGATGTCCAAACTTATTACCAGCCCAAGCCAAACACATAGTCTTCACTAGTTCATCAATTTGAAGAGAATCAAGCTCACTCGGACTAGTCACATTTCGAGAATGCAGCCACTCTTTCACCAAATCCAACGGATAATTTAAAAGTGTGCGAACTTCTTTGACTCGCAAATATTTTGGGTTGATTGATGGTGGAGTTACAGCTTGTTTTGGTGGCTGGACTCTATACTGTTGATTGTCTTTGCGGGGTCTAATGTTATTCTGTGGTTGTTCTGGCTTTTGAGGAGTAGTTGCGCCTTCAGCATCATTATCTTCATCTGCCGTCACCGATAAAATTGCACAAACCGCATATCGTCGTGCATAAGTTAATGCTGCGCCAAACTTTTGAGAATCACTAATTTCAGGTAAAGGATAAGTACTGGCAATGCTCTCACCTGATTCATGATAAAGATGAGTCCGCAGTACGGTTTTACTTTCACACAGTTCAGTAGTTTGAATGATGACTAATCCGTATTTACCCAATGCAGAAGTGACAGCAGCTAGTACAGCATCTAAGGTTGCATATTTGCGCTTGTAGTGAGGATTAGTCCCGTCTTTTTGAATGGGGTTAAACTCTGCCTTTGCTTTGATTAAAGCTTTGATTAGTTCTTGCATTGTCCAGATCCTCTTTTACCAACTTAATATCGATAGGGGTCGCCCGCTATACTCGTCATAACGGGTGGGAAATCCTAACTAATATAAGACTGTGAAACATCGTTATTATTTGGGAATACTGTACTCATAACCATCAGCCTGATGAATAGTTGTTAAATATTTAGGATGAACATCAAAGCGTTTGTCTTTTTGCAGCAGCGTAAAACTAGGTCTAAATCTAATAGCAATTCGCCCTGTGTATTTACCTGCATATTTTCCAGATGGGATATCGGCTTTAACCATGTCTCCAGTAGTGAAACCCATGTAGAATTTAGCTTTCGGGGCATGAGCTTTTGGGTTAAACTCAGCAGGTTTGTTACCTCCCCTGCTGGTCTTCAAAACCGTGCTTGAAAGTTGTCCCTTCACACGGCTCCTCAACTGTAGGTGCATTGTCATTGCAAGCCTCTTACCGTTATTCAGGT
>NZ_JACJTD010000013.1 GCF_014698505.1 Nostoc foliaceum FACHB-393
AGCGGTCAAATGCTTGGATGGAAAGATGCAAAATCCTCGTCAAGAACTTTGAGAGAACTTTAGCGAATGCGACTGCCAAGGTTAATCTTTGTTTTATTCGGTTGATGGTTAAGAGGCTTGCTGCACCCTCTTAGATGTCAAATGGGTTCTATAAGGGTAATTTACTCATAACTTTGATTATGTCAGTATTTAGGAGTCATAGCTTCTGCAATATGAGTCATATTTTCGCTATTTTTTAGATGTGAGTGAATTAGCATCAGTGCTAGATTCAGTAGTTTCACAATTTACGACAGCCAATTTGGTCTATAAGATTGTCGAATATGAGGCATCGGCTAAGGGGTGGTTTGCAACTGGAAACTGACGCTGAATTTAACAATAATTTTCTTGTTCCTAGTTCTGCGAGCCAGAAATCATGAATCTACTAGAAACAATCGATACTCCCGTTGGGAGCTATGCACCCGATTTTGAACTGCCAGGAATTGATGAGCAAGTACACCATCTCAGGCGTTATCTTGAGAAGTTCCGAGCAGTTGGCGTTATTTCCATGTGTAACCACTGCCCTTATGTAGAGTGGTATATAGACAGGTTAAAAAACATTCAAGCCGAATTTGCCCCCAAAGGTTTCACATTAATTGGTATGAATGGTAGTGATGGTAATTACAACACTAGGTCAAGCTTTGAAAATATGAAAGCTTTTGCCGAGTGTCACAACTTAAACTTCCCCTACCTGTGGGACTCAACGCAAGATGTGACCCGCAGTTTTGGTGCTACTAAAACACCAATGGCATTTTTAATAGATACTAATGGTATAGTACGCTACAAAGGTAAAATTGACGATCATCCCCAAGACCCATCAACGCTGGGAGAGAATTATTTAAGAACTGCGATCGCTTCTCTGTTTCTTGGTCAAGAAATAGATATACCACAAACAGAACCAATAGGTACTACACTGATTTGGCGTAACTAGACATAGATAGTCCCTGTAACTGCTATCTTAAATTGGAGGCAATTGCAACTTTTTTGATAAAGCGGAACTTCATGGGAACGAATTACCGACGGGTTTTACTCAAACTGAGCGGTGAAGCCTTAATGGGCAACATGGGCTATGGCATTGATCCCGAAGTGGTCAAAGGCATAGCACAAGAATTAGCAGAGGTGATAGCCACTGGCACTCAAATCGCCATAGTTGTTGGCGGCGGCAATATTTTTCGTGGCGTCAAAGCAGCGTCGGCAGGGATGGACAGGGCAACCGCTGACTATATTGGGATGATTGCCACGGTAATGAATGCCATGACGCTGCAAGATTCGCTGGAACGCATAGGAGTACAGACGCGGGTGCAAACAGCGATCGCTATGCAAGAATTAGCGGAACCTTATATCCGTCGTCGTGCCATCCGTCATCTTGAAAAAGGACGGGTGGTAATTTTTGGTGCTGGTTCTGGAAATCCCTTCTTTACTACAGATACGACTGCGGCATTAAGAGCCGCAGAAATTGATGCAGAAGTGATTTTTAAAGCCACTAAAGTAGACGGAGTGTATGATGCTGATCCTCATATATATCCTGATGCCAAGCGTTACAATAGCCTCACCTACGCGCACGTTTTAGCCAAAGATTTGCGGGTGATGGATAGTACTGCGATCGCCTTATGTAAAGAAAATAATATCCCAATTCTGGTATTTGACCTAACGGTGCGAGGTAACATCCACCGAGCAGTCTTGGGAGAATCTATCGGCACCCTTGTGGGAGGTTCTTGTGAAATTAGCTGAAGCTGAGAGTACGATGCAAAAAACCGTTGAGTCAACTCAACGAGCTTTTAACACGATTCGCACTGGTCGCGCCAATGCGAGTCTATTAGATAAAGTATCGGTGGACTATTACGGTTCGCCCACTTCCTTGAAATCATTGGCAAACATCAGCACACCTGATGCCACGACGATCTTAATTCAACCCTACGATCGCAGCAGTTTAAATATAGTCGAAAAAGCGATTTCCCTCTCAGATGTGGGTTTAACCCCCAGCAATGACGGTACCGTGATTCGGCTGAATATTCCGCCTTTGACAAGCGATCGCCGTAAAGAACTCGTCAAAATGGCATCGAAGTATGCTGAAGAGGGCCGTGTTGCTATTCGCAATATCCGCCGAGATGCTATAGATGCCATTCGCAAACAGGAAAAGAATACTGAAATTTCTGAAGATGAAGCGCGGGATCAGCAAGATAAATTGCAAAAACTGACAAACAAGTACACCGCCAGAATCGATGAATTGCTAGCAGAAAAAGAAAAGGACATCACAACCGTTTAATCTAACTTAGGGAGGATGGGATAAATCCCTCTCCCTATCTATAGCGGTAGAAAAACTTGATCCCTGGTACTTTACTTCCATTTTAAGCTAGGTGTAGTAAAGGTAGTCAGAGTACATAACATCATTCAGATGCTTGAATTCTATTTAAAGACATCTGTCACAGTGCTGCACCTAGCTATAAACTAATATAGATTTCATCAAAATTTTAAACATATAAACCCCAAATCGATTAAGGGAAAGGTTTTCCCTAAAAAATATCTACCAAAAAATAAATATTTAGCTAAATAAAACTGAATGCTATGTAATTTTCAGCAGTAAATCTTAAAATTAGTTTTAAGTCTGATCAGACTGCATCTTTGTCAAAAAAAGATATACAGCGGAAAATCACTAATTCAGGAGCAAAAATTCAGCCATATGTACGACTGCATCATCGTCGGCGCTGGGCCAGCTGGTGGAACAGCTGCATATCATTTAGCCAAGCAGGGTCGCTCAGTATTAGTGTTAGAAAAAGAATCCCTACCAAGATATAAACCTTGTGGCGGTGGTGTATCTCCAGCGATCGCTCAATGGTTTGACTTTGATTTTAGCCCAGCAATTTCTGTAAAAGCCGACTCTCTTCGCTTTACCTGGAAATTGGGTGACCCCGTGGAAGCGAAAATTGCCACAAAAGAACCAGTCTGGATGGTGCGACGAGATATTTTTGACCATTTCATAGTGCAGCAAGGACAGAAGCAAGGGGCTGAACTACGAGATAATACTGAAGTGACGGGTATTGAATTTAAAAGTGACCACTGGCAAGTTAACACAGCCAATGGATCAGTTACAGCTCGCTACTTAATAGCGGCTGATGGTGTTAAAGGGCCAATGGCAAAATGGCTAGGCTTCAAAGACCGTAAACGCCGTTTAGCAGGAGCTTTGGAAGCAGAAGTTCTCGCAGATGTGAAGGACAAATCCACAATTCACTTTGAGTTTGGCTTGGTAAAAAACGGTTATATTTGGAACTTTCCGAAGGCGGACGGTTATTCAATTGGTGTCGGTACCTTTATTGGTGGCGAACCTCAGGACTTTAAGAAGATTTTAGATGAGTACGCGCGATCGTTTGATGTAGATATCAAAACTAGTAAGCAGTATGGTTATCCCCTTTGCTTGTGGGATGGCAACCAAAAGTTGCATACTCAAAATGCAGTTTTGGCTGGGGAAGCTGCTTGTGTAGTTGATCCGATGACAGCAGAAGGCATTCGTCCGTCAATTTTTAGCGGTTTGATTGCAGCAGGAGCCATTAATGAGGCACTTTCTGGTGATACCAACGCTTTAGAAAAATATAGTGAAGCCATTAATGAAGAATGGGGTACTGAGATGGCTTGGGCGCAAAAATTAGGTGGAGCATTCTATCGCTTTCCTGGCATTGGCTACAAAGTTGGTGTTAAGCGCCCCTCTGGTGCCAAAATCATGGGTAAGATTCTGTGTGGAGAACTGCGCTATGGCGATGTCGCTGGTCGTGCCCTCAAGCGTTTAATTCCTGGTTTTGGGGGTTAAATATTAGAGATTAGGTAACGAATCTCTACCGGGCGAGATGCCCACACTTCGGAGTCAGCAGAAGTGTGGGTAGTTCACTTAAACCCAGCAGAACGACGATAAAGTAACCAGATAAATAGCGGTGAACCCAGCAACGCGGTGACAGAACCTACTGGTAGTTCTACTGCTCCTAGTCTAGAAAGTAAATCTGCAAAAGTTAGTAACCATGCACCCGCAAGGGCGGAAAGTGGCAAAACAAAGCGATGATCTGTACCAACGATCAGGCGGACACCGTGAGGGACAACAAGACCAACAAATCCAATCAAACCACTAATACTGACTGCACCTGCGGCTAATAAAGTGGCGACACCACCAATTAACAGACGCGATCGCGTCAACGAAACCCCCAAACCCACAGCTAAATCATCTCCCAAAGCCAGCACATTTACCGATCGCGCCAGTAAGCATCCCCCAAGCAATGCAACGATGATGTAAGGGCCAGCCGTAGCAATTTCTTGCCAACCCCGTCCGTTGAGACTACCAACCAGCCAACTGAGCGCAATTTGAATTTGACCATCTTCAGCTAAAAGCAGCAATGTGCTTTGCACAGCACCAAATAAAGAACTCACCGCCACTCCGCCTAAAATCAACCGCTCCACTGAAATTCCCGACCCCGCACGACCGAGCAAAATAACGATCGCTGAAGTCAAAATTGCTCCCATCCACGCTGCTAAAGGAATTGCGATCGGGAATATTTGCCACACGATCATCAGAATCACAATTAATCCTGCACCCGCTGAAATGCCCAGAATAAATGGATCGGCAAGACTATTGCGTAACATTCCTTGCAGCAGTGCTCCAGACATTCCCAAGGCTGCGCCGACAATGAGAGCAGCTGTAATCCGTGGGAGTCGCAAATCCCAGAGAATTGTCTGTTTAACCGGATCGCCTTTTCGGAGTATGGCTTGCCCAAATTCCGACATACTTAAAGGTACTGCTCCTTGAGAAAGTGACAGCGCTAGCGTTACCACCAGTGCTGCACCAAGGAGCAAAACAGCCCAAAGTACACGGTGTTCAGTAAAAATTGTCTGAAATAATCTAGTGAAATTCCGATCTAGTAATTTCATTAACTATAATCCGTCCCAAACAAAGCTGTATTTAATGAGGAAATTCTCAATAGAGGTATTTGCATATTTATCTTAGTCTTGATCATTTTTTCTAGTACAGCCCGGTGTTACGAAACCGCCAATTTTAAATTAATGAAACGCTTAACATCAATTACGGCTAATTACTTATCATTTGTGATTGCAACTGTAACAAAGTGAAATGTTCACCTTTGGCGTTCCCACAGGGAAACAATCCCAAAAACCTTGTGATTGCTTCCCTTCTGTACGAGATGCTTGGCGAACGGTGGCAATGACGGTTATTTAAGCGGACATGATATAAGTATTAAGATAGATAAAATTTATCCCAATCAGTCGATGAAAAGTAGTATCCAAAATGTGCTAATAGAAACTGCAAAGTAACAGCTAAATTTCAGCTATTTAGTAAAAAAGGATATAAACCAAAATTTATCTTACAGCTTTTTTGTATACATTTAATTAGGGAAAAATGGAAGATTCAGTATTTGTTATATTTCTTGCCTTTGGATCTATTTGGATTTTGATGGGAGTTGTAGGTTGGATTGCTTTTTTAAAATCTGAGGGTGAGGAAATTAAGTTTGGTAAGTGGGGACTTATAGTTGCTATTCCAATCCTAATACCAATAATTGTTGCTCTGATTATTGGTGTACTTTATCGTTAGTCAAATGAATAATTTACTTGTTCATCGCACCCCTAACCAAAATCACTGTACTTTCTACACCAGAGGCGATCGCTTCTGGAATATTACCTTGAATCGCTTGCTGTAACAATCCCTCGCGCGAAGCTCCCAAAACTACAACATCATAACCTTCGGTTTTCACTAGGTTAATCACACCTTCCGCAACTGAATTAGCTTGGACTGGGAGAGCAACTACAGTACTGGACAATTTGCGGCGACGCATCAAATGGCGGATGGCTTGTTCTGAAACGGACATATCTGGCTTGAATTCAGATGACTTAAACACCTGTGTCAGGCGAATTTGCGGATCATTTCCCAATGTAATTAAAGCAGGTAACAATTTAATCGCCAGAGGGGAATTGGGACCACCAGCCATCGGGACTAGCCAGCGGTTGAAGGAGTGGTGAGTGTGGAGTGCTGTTAGTGGATAGCTGAGGTTTAGCCCGTGTGGAGTGCTGTTAGCAATAGCGGGGTTTTTAGACTGTGTGGGGTGCTGAGTAGTGCCCAACTTTACCAAAACTACTTCGCAGGTGGCTTGGCGAATTATGGTGTCAACAACGTTGCCAAAAATCCGGCCAGGGGTAGATGTGTTACCTTTCCATCCCATTAAGATTAGGTCGATGTGTTGTTCGTTAATTGTCTCCAAAATTGCCTGTGCTACATCGTGAGTAACTCGTATCTGCGTGTGTAAGGGAATTTTCCACTTTTTTGCTAAGACTTCCGCCTGTCGTAGCAAGCGGCGACTTTTTGCCGTCCTTACCTGTGTTTCCGATGGGGAACTGTGGCGGGGTATCAACATCACTTGCACGCAATCTATTTCATAATGGCGATCGCGGGCAATAGCTACTGCCATTTGTAATAAAATAGCGGCTGTTTCGGGATTAGCTACAGGCACTAATAATCGACCACTGCCGGTACTGGGCGATCGCGTTTGGTAAACTATGTATGAAGGTTCTGGTCGGAGTTTAAGAGTCCGGTTATCACAATTGAGATGATCTGCTTCCGCCCGAATAATATCTGCACGAGTAATAATCCCAATCAGTTTTCGTCCATCCACCACAGGTAAGCGACTGATTTGATAGCGATCGAGTAAATACAGCACATTGCTCAGGGTATGGATTGGTGTTACTGTCATCGGGACAGGGGTCATAATTTCTTTTAAGAAAATATCGGCTAAATTGCGTTCGTGAAACGTGTGCTTTGCACTCTCGCGGATTTTCAGCAAATCTGATTGCGTCACAATCCCTACTAACTTGCTATCTTCTACCACAGGGAAACCGCGATGATGGGAACGAGCAAAGGACTGCATTGCTTCTTCCAAGCTCATCTCTGCATCCAGAGTTTCTACCCGTTCTTGCATCACATCTTTTGCAGTTAACTTGGTTAATGCTCCTTCCATAGGAGCTTCTTTGGTGAGAGTGATGCCTTTTAATTCCAAAAGTTTCTCATAAAGCGAACCAGGCACTACCTTATCCGCAACCAGGTAGGCTGCTACAGAAACAATCATTAAAGGTAGCACCAGATTGAAATCTGTAGTCATCTCAAACACAATCACAATTGCTGTGATTGGCACTTTAGAAACGGCGCTAAAAAATCCCCCCATACCCGCTAGCGCGTAAGTAGTAGGAGAACCTGTTCCGGTGATGTATAGCTCAGAGACACCAATGATATGTCCTAAACAAGAACCTAAAATTAAGCTGGGAGCAAATAATCCCCCAGGCGCTCCTGAACCAAATGCGATGAGTGTGAGGATAAACTGGGCCGCAAAGGCGATCGCTGCTACGGTAGGATGGGCCCCTCCAGTAATTAAGGACTCCCGTAATCCCGTATTATCACGAAAGGATGCCGGGAGCATTGCCACGACAACACCGGAGATAAATCCAGCCAAAGCTACCCGCAGTGGTAAGCTGATATGTAATTTTCTATAAAATTTAATACTAAATATTAAGCCGCGATTAAACAATGCACCCAACAACCCTGCCAAAATCCCCAAAAGCACGAAAAAGGGAATTTCTGGGATGGAGAATTGGCTGGAAGATTGTACCAATTGCAGGTTAAGGTCTAAACTGCCACCACCTAAAAGTCGGGATATCACCCCTCCAATAAAGGAGGCGATAATGGCAGTTCCCAAAGTCAATCCTGATAAATCTTGGAGTAATTCTTCAACGATAAACAATACACCTGCGATCGGGGCATTGAAAGCAGCTGCCAAACCTGCACCCGCACCAGCTGCAATCATTTGCCGTCGATGATCTGGGGAAGTGGGAACCCAGCGACTCATCCCTGCTGCCAAACCTGCCCCGACGTGAACGGTGGGGCCTTGTCGTCCCAGAGTCATGCCAGAACCTATGGAGATGATGGCACTGAGTAACTTTATACCTGCTACGCGCCAGGATAATACCATCGGCACATTGGCAAGAGTTGCTTTGACTTGCGGAATACCGCTACCATAAGCCTCTGGTGCCAATCTATCCACCAACCATCCAGCCACAAACCCCAGGACAAGACCAATTGTGGGTAGTACCAGCCATGCCGGCAACAGATGGGTAGTATGGACTCGCCATGTCCCCAGCCATCCCGATCCTACTTTCAGGAACACCGCAGATAGGGCAGCAACCAGACCGATAACACAAGCTTCGGCGATCGCTAAACCTCTTCTAGGCTGCCACCAGGTGCGAAAGCGCTGATTCATAGCAATTTTGGATTTTAGATTTTGGACTTTGAATTACAAGTCTGTACCAAAAAGCTGCTCAGTGGAATCTTATACCAATTACGAATTACAAATTACGAATTACCAATTATTTAATTGCTTCTCCCCGTAGTGGATAGCCCTTCTACTATCAGAGATGGAGTATAACAAGAACCATTCCAATCAGCATCATTACCCAGTGTAACCAATTGCTTCAGGGCTGTGTAGACATTACCTGCAACCATCGTATCCTTAACGCGCCCAATTACGTGACCATTTTGGACGCGGTAGCCTAAATCAACGTTGATTGAAAAATCTCCAGAAATACTGCCGCCACCACCTAGCATTTGATCCACAATTATGCCATCATCCAGTTCTTTAATTAAATCTGGTAAAGATGCCGAACCTGGCTCAATCAGAAAATTAAATAAACCAGGGGTGGGATAGCTACCTAAACCAGGGCGAAAACCATTTCCAGTGGTGTTAGTACCCAGTTGGCGACCGGTGGTGCGATCGCCATAAAAATGCTGTAAAATCCCGTTTTGGATAAATACTAAAGATTTAGTAGGAGTGCCTTCATCATCAAAAGGACAACTGTAAGGGCCGGCTTCCGGGTCTTGGTAGAGGGTGAGACTGGGTGCTATTACTGGGGTACCCAGGCGTTCTGCCCAAGGGGAAGCTACTTCTAAGACCCGCTTGCCATTCAAAGCTTCTTGCACAGTGCCCCAAAGCATATCAGCTGCTTTAGAAGTGAACAAAACCGGGATGCGACCAGTAGGAGGTGAAATATTTTCTCTGGCCCAAATTAACCGTTGTAAAATTTGGTTAGCCAATATCTCAGGGTGGAGTTCGCCCCGCTTGGTTTGACCATCGGAAACACTTAAAAAATCATCACCACGCACCCATTCTGCTGATATATAGCAGTTGAGAGTAGTATCGGTGTAGTGACAATCTAAACCTTTAGTGTTGACTATTCTGGTAGTTTCAACATCACATTCCCAGTCACCATTACAAACAACATCGGGATAGGCATCGCGGATGAGTGTGATCGCTTCTTTGCCCCAATCTACCAAAATCTCTATCGGCACACTTTCCCCTAAATCTGGGTAGGAGGGCTGAAAATTAGAGCCTAATTCTACTGTTTCTGGTTGATTCAGTTGACTGAGTGCTAGAGCTTTTTCCACCATTACTTCGGCTAGGACAGAACCGTAAGCCACTGTGAGTCCTGGACGCCCGTTTCGCCAAAGCCGTAGGGCTGTACCTTCAGATTGATTGGTTTCTAGCTGTTTGAGTCGGTTTGCCTCAAAAAACACTGGACGAGAAAGCGATCGCGACTGATACACCTCAGCAGCTTCTGCTCCAGATTTTATAGCTAGTTCCAGCAACTGTTCGGCGAGTGTATCTTGTGACAAATTTTCAGAACCCATGACCCTTAGTGAATTGTGGATTTTGAATTGCATATCAACGCCCTCTCTTGAAAGTGCGATCGTCGGCTTTTGACGATCAAACTTTCTACTGATGAACGCAGATAACCATCCAAAAATCATCAGCGTTTCCTTATAGTTACGATTTGAAACCACAGATCAACACTGATGGACGCAGTTAATTATCCCAAATCATTGTCATGTCTCAACGTTTCTAGTCATTAGTCATTGGTCATTGGTCATTTGTCATTAGTTATTATTCATTCTTCCCCCATACCCAATGTCCCATGCCCATTTTCAGAGATTAACCTCTTGCAACAGCCAAAAACCAGCAAAAGATTGTGCTTTGGGATCAGACTGCACACCGATAAAATGCACTCCGTTAGCTTTTTGCTTGGCTTCTTCAAAAGCTTTAGCTTCTGCTAAGATTTGAGGTTTTTTGATATTTGCTACAATCCAACTTTCAGTTACACCAGTTTCTAAAAGCAATCTCGCCTCTTCGCTGGTGTCAAATCTTAAGAAAGCCAACTCCAAACCAGACATCCAGCCAGCTAAGGGCAACGCTCTCGGTGAGAAAATCAAAATACCAGGAATCCGGGCTTCGGGTGAAACTTTCGCCAACTCTAAAGGGAAAGCTTCACCAAAACCAATTTCCCATTCTGGCATCTCAGCAAAATCCGCAGCATCTAAGGTAACAAATACCCACTGCTGTCCTTCCAAAGCATCTGGTAAACGTTGCGGCAAAGGTTTCTCCAAGCGGACTGAGGGATTAGTCCCCCCTTGATACCCTGCCTCTTGAGGATACACTTCCTCCATCCGCTGTTCTAACCATTGGTTGAGAACCAAAGTACGGCGGCTAGGCTGGGCGGGAATGCCCAAGTCTTGGCAAGCTTTAGTAATCATGTTGTTCATTTGGCGGCGGAAAAAGCGGATTTTAATTGGTGCCTTTCCAGCTTGGTTAATAGCCTCTTGCAATGCTGTCCGCAACCAGCCCGAGTTTACCTGGGTACTGGGACAATATTGAGCATAGCGAAACAAAGAATCTGGTTTTGTGCTGATATCTAAGGGGCTTTCGCAGACTAAGACTTCCCAAATTTTTTTCTGATTATCGTCCAAAATCGGACGGGAGTAAAAATCGATTTCCCAAATACTGCCCATGTTTTGCGGTAAAAATCTGGCTGTTATGTTTTCCTGATATTTTGATCATACGAGTGTTGGGGCAGCATGGAGAAATGCTAATTCGGTAGTCCGAGTTAAGTGGGAGACTTAGTGCGATTATCAGAGGAGACGATGCTTTCAGAAAAAGCAACTGCCGATAACAATTTCGCTGGATGTATGTGCGGTTTCCTTACACGGGAAGAACTGACTGGCTCTGCCGTCTTTTCCAGTTCTGTGACTGCGATTGATGAGTTGTGCGAGGAGATGTTCTCAACGAGATTACCGATACGGTGCGCGAACTGGGACGGCGACATGTCTCCTACAGCATCCGCCCCGAACACTACTCGACGGTGGGAGCGAGCTTGCTTTGGGCGCTGGAGCAAACGCTGCGGGCGCAGCGTTGGACAGATAAAGTCGAAGCAGCATGGAAATCAGTTCACACAATACTCATGAGTGTGATGCTTGAAGCGATCGCCAATGTATCCTCTCATTTTCCCCGGTTGATCCAAACGCCTCTAAGTCCGGCTGCTTTAGCTGCGTAGTAGTCTTCTATGATGCTATCGCCGATATGCCATGCTGCCTCTGGAGAACATTGATGTTTATCTAAAGCAATGGCAAAAATTTGAGGATCGGGTTTAGCTGCACGTACCTGGGTAGAAATGGTGACGGAGGTAAAAAACTCTCTCAATCCCAAACTTTGCAATACTGAGTAAATCCGAGAATCAAAATTGGACAGTACCCCCAAGGTAACTCCCAATCGCCGCCAGTTGATTAAAGCTGGTAAAACATCGGGATAGACAAACCACGGTTCGGCAGTGCCAAAGTGGATGTAAAGTTCGCTAAAAAAAGCCGAAAAGTCAGAAAATTCCTTGAGAACACCTGCACTTTCAAAAGTGTTCAGAGCAATTATCCGCCACCAATCAAACTCGCGCTGGGGAATATCTTGCAGTTCTGCATCTAGAAATATCGGCGGCGGCGCTGCTTTAAAACTTTTGATGAAGGCTGTATTCAATGTTTCGGCTGAAACTGTAACGTCAAATTCTTGGGCTATCTGACTATAAACTTCGCCCACACTACCTTTGACATCGAAGAGTGTACCCACAGCATCTAAAAAAATAACTTTCGGTTGTTCCATCAAAGTTTGAAAATTTTGAATGTTGAATGTTAGATTTTGGCTTGTTAAAGAGCTTCTGTGGGTAGAGTCTAGCATCTGCTAAGTAGGTTGGCGAAAATAAAGCAAATCATCGTAAATGCCTTGGTTTTTACCAATGCCCAACCTTAAGTTACCGAGAAAGTGTTTCTATAATCGGACGGACTAGCCAATTAAAACCAACTTTGAGTTGATGGTCTAAAGTTGGCAACCTATATAAATAGGCAATCCGCCGGGCGACGTATGCCAAGCGACCATCTAGTTTAATTCCCAAACCAGTGAGAGTGGCGTTGTCTATGCCTAGTGCCATCATTTCTCCTAACTGTTGGTAGTGGAAGGGAAGGAGGGGGCGATTAGTCAGACTTGCCCAGATATTCCAAGCAGTATAATCAGCTTGTTGGAAGGCGGCTTGTGCAGTGGGGGGGACTTGCTGTCCTTCAATGTCATGACAATCTGCTAAATCTCCCAAGGCAAAGATTTCTGGATGATCAAGGACTTGCAGATTGGATGTAGTGCTAATTTGACCACGCTGGTTTTGCTTGAGGGGAAGAGATTTCACTACGGGCGCGACTCTAGTTCCCACAGTCCAAATTACCAAATCTACGGGAATCGTGTCTAACTGGTTTTTGTACTCTAGAGAAATGGAATTTTGCTCTATTGATTCTACTTTGGTTTCTAAATCAATAAACACGCCACGGGCTTCTAAAGCTTTTTTTGCTGCTTCCCGATTAAACTCTGGAGAAGTTCGCAAAATTTGGTCAGCAATTTCAATGATCCGAAAGCGTCCTCTTTCACCTAGTCTGTCGGCTAACTTACAGGCTAACTCGACACCACTGTAGCCAGCCCCAATTATTGCCACCCGAATTTTATCAGCATCCGATTCTTCTAAAAATCGCAGGCGTTCTTCCAAACGATAAACATCAGAGATTGTGCGGAATGGATAGGCGTAGGATGTTGCACCAGGGACTAAATCTAGCGGTGTCTCACCTCCTAGTGCCAACACTAAGCGATCATAAGGAATTTCCGGGCCTTCATGTATATTTACCAGTTTCTGGTCGATGTCAATTCCAGACACAACCCCTTGATAAAAACGCACCCCTGTGCCTTGTAAAAGTTCTTCAAAGGGTGGGGCAATTTCCCAGGTTTGCAATTCGCCAGTGAGTAATTCGTAAAGTAAAGGAGAGAATAGGAAGCGATCGCTTTGATCTACCAGAACAATTTCGGGTTTTTGCGTAGATTCCCAAGGTAACTGGCTTAAGCGCAAGGCTGTGTAGAGACCACCAAAGCCTCCACCAAGGATACAAATTCTAGAAGTTTGTTGAGTCATCGATTCTATCTATGGGACGGTCAATACTAGCTGGGCAACTAACTTCAGTCTAGTAAGTTAAAGCTGACTTTTCAAAATCCCATAAAGTTTTTCAGGGATTAGTCATTAGTCATTAGTCATTAGTCACGGTTATATAACTGAAGATTCGCTATAGTTAACGGTTAACAGGCAACGGCTAAAAGGAGTTAAAGAGATGGAAATTAAGCCAACTGACCCATCGCTAGCACTCATGGAAATTCCCCCTGGCTATCTCAATATTATGGGTTACGTTGATCAGTCAGAAGTTAATGGCCCTGGTTGTCGTGCAGTCATCTGGGTACAAGGTTGTCTTCGTGAGTGTCCTGGCTGCTTTAATACTAACTCCTGGTCTTTTGAGGCTAACCAATTGATTGCTGTTGATACCCTTGCCGAGAATATTCTCAGCAATCCCCACAACACGGGTGTAACGTTCTCTGGTGGAGAACCCTTTTGGCAAGCAACTGAACTGGCATCTTTAGCTCGTAAGGTAAAAGCTGCTGGATTAAATGTAATGTCTTTTACTGGGTTTACCCTCAAGCAACTACAGTCTCAATCCGCACCGCCAGGTTCCCAAGCTTTGTTAGAACAACTTGATATCCTGATTGACGGGCCTTTTGTCCAATCTCTGGCAATTAATTCTCCCAACTCTCCGGTTTCTTCCAGCAATCAACGGGTTCGGGTATTAAACCCGGCTTTCCAAGACCAGATTACCTGGGCCAGTGACCAGATTGAGGTTCATGTCCTCAAGGATGGTAGCCGCATCGTTACTGGCTATCAAGGTGGGCTGGAATTGACGTAGGGGCTAAAGGGCAGTTCTATTATTTGTAAATACACAAACAAAGCCTGCACCGGCAGGCTTTCCCCGTAATTATCTTTAGGATTTACGCTAAAACACAACGCAACTCGTTATTAATAGTTAGAACGGGAGCCAGGGGAGCTTACCACATTAGGGTCACTATAACCTACAGTATCATTGGCTCTGCGGCTCTTGCGACCAAACAAACCAAATAAACCGAGCAAGCCCAGCAAACCCCAATCACCATCTTGGTAATCTCCGTCGGTAGCAGTGCGATCTGTAGTGGTATCTGTGACAGTACCATCAGGAGCAGTTGTTGTTTGAGCAGAAGCGGGCAAAACTGTGGGCAAGGTAGCCAAACTTAAAGCTAGGACAGTACTTCCTAAAATTTTGGAGACATTAAAGCGTTTCACGATCACATTCCTCAATTAATTTGCTGTCAGTAATAGTTAAAGCTTATTAAGTTCTGACAGCGACAGCATCAATCTTTAGCTGCAAATATAAATCCGCTTAAAGTTGCATTTGCGATCGAGTAAATAAGCATTTTGGTAGACAATAAACTATCATGCATGGCAAATTAAGCAATAGTAAAGTTAGCGATCGCATTAAAACTAGCTCGATTCCAGAAGAGGAAATTACGTGCTCAGATATGAAAAATGCCGATAATTGAAGGTAATATTGCCGCAGCGATCGCTTCTGGTTGAGAAAATCCATTAATAATTAAAATATTGCATAAATGAATTATTGCTACAAAAATTTCTGTACTTTTCAGTAAATCGTCTGCCAAATCTTGAGAATGTTCTCACCACTCCCACCACCGGCAATAGTTTGTCCATCTGGGCTGATGGCGATCGCATAAATATATCCAGAACCCGTCTCTAAAGTGCGGATTTCCTTTCCTGTTAAAGGATTCCACAATTTAATTGTCTTGTCATTGCTGCCACTGACAAGGGTGACACCATTTGGACTTAAGCTGGGCAAAAAGGCTACGGAATTAACCTTATCTTGATGTCCCTTCAAGGTGCGGATTAACTTTCCTTTCTCCAGATTCCACAATTTGATTGTTTTGTCTTTACTGCCACTGGCAAGGGTGACACCATCGGGAGCAAAAGCAACCGAAAGAATCGACTCACTATTTCCCTCCAAGCTGCGGATTTCCTTTCCTGTCTCTAGATTCCACAATTTAATTGTCTTATCCCAGCTACCACTGGCAAGGGTTTTGCCATTAGGACTAAAAGCCACAGATGGAACACCATTGATATGTCCCTCTAAGGTGCGGATTAACTTTCCTGTCTCTAGATTCCACAGTTTGATTTTCATATCCTTACTAGCACTGCCACTGGCAAGAGTTTTGCCATCAGGACTGAAAGCTACTGAAGTAATTCCGTCACTATGTCCCTCTAAGGTGCGGACTAACTTTCCTGTCTCCACATTCCACAGTTTGATAGTCTTGTCCGCGCTACCACTGGCAAGGGTTTTGCCATCTGGACTGAAGGCTACAGCCCAAATCCAAGTGGAATGTCCTTCTAAGGTGTGGATTTCCTCTCCACTTGCGAGATTCCATAACTTGATTGTCTTATCATCACTGGCACTACTAAGGGTTATGCCATCAGGACTGAAAGCTACGGAATTCACATCGCTGGAATGCCCCTTCAGGGGTTTGGGCACAAAAGAATTTTCTGAGACGCTTTTTTGGGGCTGAATCGGTTGAGAAATCGGCTGAGAAATCGGCTGAGAAAACTCGCTCATTGTATGGGAGCGAGTTTGGAAATACCAAGTTCCCCCTAATCCGAACACCAAAATGCTACTACCTAACAGGAGTTGAATTCTCCGCTTGTTATTGGGTTTTGGTGAAACGGGCCCGGTGTTTGCTGAACTAGTTGTAAATGTGGGTGCAAGTACAGTTGGTGGCACTGGTGCCAATGGTGATAGCCCAGGTGTCAAGTCAGCAATGACTTCATCAGCCGATTGGTAACGCTTTTGGATGTCTAGTTGCAACAGCTTATCCAAAACTTCACCCAACTCTATAGACACAGAAACTTCGTCTCTACCTGGACTGATCAAATATTGTCGCCAAGATGCCACCCAACTATAGCCCTGCTGTATCCACAGTTGAGATGGGCGAACCCCAGTCAGTAGATGAAAACAAGTCGCCCCCAAACTGAATAAATCACTGGCTGGGTAAGCTTTTCCATCTTGCATCTGTTCAAGTGCAGTATAACCGTGTGAGCCAATAACAGTGCCCATCTTAGTCTGCACCGTTGCCGTCAGTTGCTTTGAGGCTCCAAAATCAATTAGCACTAATCGCCCGTCTTTTTGACGGCGAATAATATTTTGTGGTTTGATATCCCGATGAATCACTCCCTGTACATGAATAAACTTCAGCACGGGCAGTAAATCTAACAAAAGTCCGCGAATCTCTCTTTCGTTATAGCTTCCCCGCGTCTCCCATTCCTTAAGCAAGTTATGGCCATTGATAAACTGCTGTACCAAAAACAGATAGCTATTTTGCTCAAAATAAGCCAATAAAGTGGGAATTTGAGGATGTTCTGCGAGTTCTTGCAGTCGGCTTGCTTCTTGTTTAAATAGCTCAATGGCCTTTGTTAGTGGCCCAGTTCCCTGAAGTTTTGGGGCGAATTGCTTAACAACACAGCATTCATTCAGTTTGTGTACATCTTCTGCCAAATAAGTTCTACCAAATCCGCCCTCATCTGACAACACCTGAGTAGGACGATAGCGACCTCCCAGCAGGGGTATCAATTCTGATCTACAACTGTGGCAATAGTTGTTTTTATCAGGATTTAGGGGTTTTTGGCAATCGGGATTCACACAACAGAGCATACTGGGAATCCATTTCAATTGGAGTATATATTCATTTTAAGTCATGCAGTATAATCTCTCTTGTTAGTAAATATCACTGAGACACCATACAAATCCCCAATTTCCTTACCTCATAAGGTATTGAACAATTTTAGATAACTTGAAACAAGTTGTGCTTGAGCGATGCCTTTTGAAGAATTGATTGGCACCAATTAAACTTATGCATTATGTAGGCATTCTCAATTTAGTAGTCCGGCAGCATCTGGCTCAGTTTGGCAAAAATATCCCAGCAAAAATCCGAAAAACAGCAATTTCTGCTTGTAGCTCAGTATATACCTACAACATTGACATTCACTCTAGTACAGCTTGGCAAAAATCCAGCTACCATCTCAAACAATGCTTGGGGCAAAATCGCCTTTTGCCACAGTGTACTAATACTTTAGATTGGGACTTAAATTTTTCGATTTAAAATTTGTCTACCTGTTAAATAGAAAATCATCAGCAAAATTAGGAGCGTAATTATGCTACTAGAAAACAACAGCTATCGTCGCAAATTAAATCGTATTTTAATTTGTTGCTTAAGTAGTAGTTTGTTGATCACAGGTAATGTGCTGCCTATAAGTGCTTTGGGAAGACCTCAAAATTCTAAAGACTTCATAATTGCCAAATCACCAGATGAGAGACAACCAGAAGCAGTAAAGAAAGCAATTGAGCAAATTCCCGTTTCTCAAGCGTCAGTATCTCCAAGACGCAAGCCATCTGTTGAGTCACCAATACAGCAGGCTCGTAGTGTACCGTCTAAGCCAGAAAATCCCCAGCCAACATCCAATAGTTCCAATACTAACCGAGGGACACGTCGCCAGGCCAGTGCCAACCAAGGAACACGTCGCCAGACCAGCACCAACCAAGGGACACGTCGCCAGACCAGCACCAACCAAGAGACACGTCGCCAGACCAGTGCCAACCGAGGGACACGTCGCCAGACCAGTGCCAACCGTCCAGCAGTTTCTCAACCCATGACACCTACTTACAAGGAGATTAACTTTGCAGATGTCGCATTGGGGATTCTGAGTAAGAGTGACTTTCAATCTCAAGGTAGATACTTTCATTTCTATGAGTTTGAGGGCAGAGAAAATCAACTAGTCCAAATTAGGCTGATTGGCAGTAATGATACACGCAGATCAAATAACTTGAGTTTAAATCCTTTGCTGTTTTTACACGATCCTGATAATAATATCATTGTGAAAAAAGGCACTTTGGATAAAAGCAGTGGTGGCGATGATGCATTCATTTTTGCACGACTACCTGCAAAGGGCACTTACAAGATTGCAGTTACTAGCCAAGAACCTGGAGAGATAGGCCGCTATAGTTTGGCTCTGAGAAATGACAGGGCTAGCTATACCTTAGATGAATCAGGTCAACTAAGTGCCAATAGCTCAACCCTAAAACAAAATGGCGGTGCTTACAATATTTCCAATTTTCAAGGTAAAAAAAATCAGCTTGTAAGTATTCGGGTAGATAGTGTTGATGAAGAGTTTTCTCCTTATGTAGCTTTGCTAAATTCTCAAGGACAGAGCATTGCTATAGATAAAGACAAAGACAACAATGGTGTGTACAGTGCTTTAATTGACCGAGCTAGGTTGCCTGAAGATGATACTTACTATATAGTTGTTACTTCCAAGAATCCAAAGGAACTCGGTAAATACAGATTGACTATCTTCTAAGTTAATTTAATTCGCTTAATACCATTTCACGAAACTCCTGCTACAAATACGTTGGTAACGGGAATTTCGTGAAATTCTGGGATTAGTTCAAAACCTGAAAGTTGTCCGAATTGTACCGATATAGCTTGTGCTGTTGTTGCCGTCGTGTTCTGGATTAGTAATCAATACTAGTCCTGGAGTGATCGTAATATTGTCATCGACTTGGAAGCGGTAGAAGGCTTCTAAATGGAGAGAGGTGTCTTGATCTTTGTATTCTTGATCTGCAACTTCCAAGTCATTGTTAATAACTTTGGGTGGTTGACCGATCGCAATTCCTCCAATGCTGTTTTCTCTGCCCAAATCAATCAAAGCCAAAGTTACTGCCCAGTTAAAAATATCTGCCGTTGGGTTGTTTGGTAAATCCATCGCTGTTGCACGGGTAAAGCCAACCCAACCAGAGACATTCAAGTTATTGTTAAGTGCGATCGCTGATTGTAATCCGAAGGAATCTGCAAGAATAGCATCACTCTCATCATCAAAAGGATCGTTGGCGCGACTGCTACCAGTTCCTGTGTCGAGGCTGTTGTATGAGTGGATGTAGCTCAAGCCAACCTTGAAGGAATCGCTGGGTTCAAGAGTCAGTTGAGCGATCGCTCCATATTCCGCCTCACCAAATCCAACTTCGGGATCGTTAACATCATCAGCCAAATACCCCAAACTTAAGCTTATTGATTCACTAAAATCGTAAACTAACCCCACTCCAGCACCCCCTCCTTGGCGATAAATTGGGTTACGCTGTGCAAAACGAGAAATAGCACCATGACCACTGCTACTCAAAAAGGGATTCAGCGGATCAGCAAAATCATCAAGGTCACCACCTTCCGCCTCAAAATAAACAGTAGCTTGCTCTCCTATGGGAAGGCGATATTCTAGAACACTCAATTCAAATTCGTTATCGCTATTGCTCTGAAAGGCTAAACGAGCCATATCAGTTCCCGTCGCATCATCTATTCTAGGGAGATTACTAGCTTGTAGGCGAATTCTGAGGTTGTCCTTTCCGGTGAAGCTTGTATCGAAAGTCAGGCGTGCTCGACTACTCAAGGTAAGATTACTGTCTGTGCTATCGCCGCTACCATCAACTTTTTCCCCACTGCTAACCCCAGAAACGGCAAAAAGAACTTCTCCTTTGAATTTAGTAGTGATAGAAAATGGTTGTATTGTAGACTCTATGCGGTTTTCCAAATTGGCTAATCGCCCTTGGATAACCTCTAGTTCTTTGCCAAATTCAGCTTTCAAGCGCTTCAAATTTTCCAAGTCTTCCTGGCTGATTCCGTTAGCTGTCTCTGCACTTTTCAGTTTGTCGATGCGGTTGATAGTTGTGGCCAGAATGGCAACAAATTCATCGCGAGTCATAGCTCGGTTACCGTTGAAGGTGCTGTCAGAATAACCAACAAGCACACTGTAGCGATCAATTAAGGATTTGAGAGATTGAAAAGCCCAGTCAGTAGGTTGAATTTTTGCTAACTCAGAAACAGCATTAATTTTGGCAAAGAAATCAGTGTTGTTAGTCAAAACAGCAGGGGAAGCTTCGTTAGCAAAAACCTTACTTGTCAATACAAACGTCGTTGTAAAAGCAAGCAAACTGAGATGGCAAACATTCCAGACATTTTTCCACCGAGATTGCTTTTTCATCCGTCCGGGAATGCTTTTTTTAGTTATCGTAATAGTCTCGATACCATTGCACAAAGCGCTCGATGCCTTGCTCTATTTGAGTTACAGGTTGAAAATCTACATCTTGAATCAGTTCATCTACATCAGCATAGGTAGAAAGAACGTCACCGGGCTGCATTGGTAGTAAATTCTTTTTGGCTTGCTTACCCAAGAGTTTTTCGATGATTTCAATAAACGTCATTAACTCTACTGGGCTGTTATTCCCGATATTGTAGAGCTTGTAGGGCGCTTTACTAATTGAGCTATTTTGATTATTCGCTTGGGGTGGCTTGTGCATCACTCGAACCAGCCCTTCAATTACGTCATCAATGTAGGTGAAGTCTCGTTGCATTTTGCCAAAGTTGTAAACGTCAATTGGTTGGTTATTAGCGATCGCTTGCACAAACTTAAAATATGCCATATCCGGTCTTCCCCAAGGGCCGTACACTGTAAAAAAGCGTAATCCTGTAGTTGGTAAGTTGTACAAATGGCTGTACGCATGAGCCATCAACTCGTTTGATTTTTTGGTAGCGGCGTAGAGTGAAATGGGATGGTCAACGTTATCGCTAGTAGCAAATGGAACTTTAGTATTTGTGCCATAAACAGAACTGGAAGAGGCAAACACTAAATGACTAACCTGGCTATGGCGACAACCTTCCAGGATGTTGACAAACCCTGAAAGATTGCTGTCTACGTAGGCATAGGGGTTGTGCAAGGAATAGCGGACTCCTGCTTGCGCTGCTAAGTGAACCACGCAATCAAAGGTATAATATTGAAATAGTTCGGCAGTAGAAAGGCGATCGCTCAAGTCCAAAAATTGAAAGGTGAATCCAGTTTCGGGATAAAGTTGATTCAAGCGGGCTTTTTTCAAGCTGACATCGTAGTAGTTATTAAAGTTATCGATGCCGTAAACTTGTATCCCTTCTGTTAAGAGACGCTGTGCTAAATGAAAGCCAATAAAACCAGCAACTCCAGTAATTAGTATTTTCATGCTTTGTCATTTGTCATTTGTCATTGGTCAAAAACTTGACTTGTTCTTTTAGAATTGTGAAAATTTCGAGTTCAGAACTTGAACGTTGAACCTTTTAGCTTGGACGTTGAGCCTTTTAGCCTGAACGTTGAGCCTTTTAGCCTGAACATTGAGCCTTTTAGCTTGGACGTTGAGCCTTTTAGCCTGAACGTTGAGCCTTTTAGCCTGAACATTGAGCCTTTTAGCCTGAACATTGAGCCTTTTAGCCTGAACGTTGAGCCTTTTAGCTGGAACGTTGAGCCTTTTAGCTTGAACGTTGAGCCTTTTAGCTTGAACGTTGAGCCTCTGAACTCGGAAATTGAGCCTTTAACCAATGACAAATGACAAATTAAGTAATATTCATGGCTTGCAACACAGGGAAAGAGCTTTTTAGAGGATAATAAACAACGCTAAGAGTGTCGGGAATCACTTGCAAACACTGTGGTGAAGTGTCCAAGATGTGAACCAGCATATTTTCGATGATGGAGGGAGAAGCAACTACTAATCCAGTTGTGGGACGGGTTAAATCTATGTCATTTGATGGCACTACGGCGCGTTTAGATAAAAGGTTTTGCTGCCAGATGGCGAGAAAATCTTGCCGCAGTACTTGAAGTTGCACGGTTTTTGGATGATATTTAAGCAGTTGCTCGGCGTTTTGTTGGGAACTATCTAAATCACTGCTGAGACTGAAATCTATTGGTATTGTCTGAAAGCGTTCAGCTAGCTGATGAATTAAATGTGGCGCTGTGCCTGTGGCTGGTACTACAAGTAGACGCAGACCTTGTTTACCGTTCTTCAGCTTGGGGATGACTTCACTTAGATGGGTGGTAATATTCATTGCCTCCAGTCGCCCTTGCTGTTCACCGGGTGTAGGAAAATTCAGAATGCTGATGCCACAGTTTGATTGCTGGAGGACATGATATTTTTCACATTTCATGGCGATCGCAGTACTGATTAATGCCCGAATTGTGCCACTGTGGCTGACAATTAGAATAGTCTTGCCAACATGGCGCGGCAGAATTTCCTGCCAGAATTGATGGGTGCGATCGTACAAATCTAGTACGGGATAGCATTGCTGTACACATGTCGCAACCGCTACACCTGTTGTTTTTAAATGCTTTTCTGGCTGCGGTTCTGCCATTTGAAACTCATGGGGTCGCTCCTTCCAGCAGCGATAATCTGCCGCAAAGTGTTCTTGTACGTATTTGTATGTCAGTCCCTGCCATGTGGGCATATCGATTTCTTTGAGATAGGAAGATGTAAAGATTCTCTTCTGCTCCTCTACTTCCATCCCTTCTAGAATTTCAAATGTAGTTTCCTTGACTCGTCGGAGAGGACTTATATAAATTGCATCTAATTCTATTCCTTTGAGAGCAACCCCAGTTTGGTAAGCATCGCTGCGCCCCTTCTCAGTTAACACTGAATCATCGCAACTTCCTTGATAGCGCTTTTGGGCATTGTAGGTACTCTGACCATGACGCACTAAAATTACACGGGTTGAGTCAATTTTGGATTGGGGATTTTTCTTGTCTTCCTCATTTCCTACTCCCTTCTCATCAAGCTTCAACTGCATACACATCATCCTCGTGGGAATTTACCGCAGATTTCAAGGCATACATTGCGCTGTAGCGTCCACCTAAACGCAGCAATTCTTTGTGCGTACCTTGCTCTAAAATCTGTCCGTCTTCGATGTAGAGAATAAAATCGGCTTGTTCAACGGCTCTAAGATTATGAGAAACTACAAAGGTGGTGCATTTTTGAGTTAAGCGATCGAGTGCTTCGTTGACGGCGTGTTCGTTTTCGTTGTCTAAGCCAGTGGTAGGCTCATCTAGAATTGCAATCGCAGCTTGACGAATAGCAGCACGAGCAATGGAAATTCTCTGCCTTTGTCCTCCCGAAAGTGTCGCCCCTCTCTCCCCTAAAATAGTCTCGTAGCCTTCAGGTAGCGCCATGATAAAATCGTGGGCATTTGCCAGACGCGCAGCTTGTTCAATTGCTTGGTCTGAAGCCCCCAAACAGCCGTAGGCAATATTATCTTTGACGCTGGCAGCAAATAAAATTGTATCTTGTAACACCACGCTAATTTGCTGGCGGATAGATTGCACCTTGTATTCGCGCAGGTCATGACCATCAACTAAAATTCGCCCTTCGAATGGGTCATAAAGTCGTAACAACAAACTTACTAAGGTGGATTTACCGCCACCAGATGGTCCCACCAAAGCAACGTGTTGACCAGGTTGCACCTGAAAGCTGATATTTTGCAAAATTCTCTTTGCTGGTTCGTAGGCAAAGGTGACATTTTCAAACCGCACACCTCCCAGTAAAGGCGGTGCATCCATTGCTCCCCGTGAATCGCTGATTTCGGGTACGGTGTCCAGCACATCCAGGATACGCTCACCGGAAGCGGTAGCTTTAGCGATTTGCCCGGTATATTTGGCAAGTTGCCGCATCGGCTTAAAAGCAATCCTGAGATAGTTGACAAATACAAGCAAATCCCCAGGTGTGATCGCCTGTCTCAATACCAGCTGCACACCCCGCCATAACACCAAAGCAGTAGCAATGCCTACCAGCAGTTCTACCATCCGTTCTAAACCGGCTGCGAGTTTTTGCGCCTTGGCACTTTCTTTTAAACTTTGGCGATTATGTCCCGAAAAAGTCCTCTCCAGCATATTTTGCAGAGAGAGGGCTTGAACAACCTTGATTGCCCCGATGGATTCCGCCGCCGTTGCGGCCATTGCCCCTTCGCGTTGACGTTGCGATCGCACTACTTGCCGAATGCGTTTTGTCAAGCGCATGGTGAAGAAAATAAATAAGGGAAACACGGCGACAGCAATTAGCGCTAGTTCCCAATGCAGCCAGAACATGACAAAAATCATCCCGACTAAGGTGAGGGAATGGGCAATTAGGGGTAATACTGCCATCACCGTCACCTCTCGCAGTCGTTCAATATCGGAGGTAACGCGGGTAATTAAATCGCCGGTTTTGGCTTTGTGGTGAAATGATAAAGAGAGACTTTGGAGATGACTGTAAAGGTCAGAACGAATTTCAGTCAACACATTACTAGCTGCCAGTGCCATGCCCACCACACTAAAGTAAGCAGCAGTAGCCCGAAGTAAAGCGATCGCTACTAAACCCAACGTCAAGCCTGTTAATAGGGCAAATGGGCCCAGTCCTGAAAGTAGGGGAATTCCTAAAGACTGAGATCGAAAACCAGGTACAAGGATGTAATCAAAAATAAACTTTAGCGGCCAGGGTTCCAGCAGGTGCAAGAAAATCTCAGCCATCAGTGCCACAAAAGAGACAATCAGCAGCGCCTTTTGTTTGCTCAACTGGGGCGAAAACCGCTGCAAAATCCGCACAATTCCTGGTAAAGCAGCCCTCAGACTTTTGGGATCTCTAGCCGCCATTACGACTTATCTCCCTCCAGGGAATGAACGAGAGAGACTAACTTGGGGACGGGTTTGGTTGTGTTGACTGTGGGATGACTTTGAGTATAGCGATCGCTAATGTAGTAATTTAATTTTCTTTCAAGAGCGATCGCTATTTTCTCCAGCCACAGGGGATTTTTCCCAAAGGTGAGACGACTTAGCAACGGCTTCAAAAATCCCTGATGACGACGATGCCCCATCCGCTTGTAGCGTTTCTTAAAATACTTGTCATTAGACGTTAAATCCCACTTTTCGGAGAAGTGTTTTAAACTGGCAATTTCCCAAGCATCACTCCAGCGCAGCATAAAGAATGCCAGTTCTGACAATTCAAACTTTAGCCCTGGTACATAGGTAACTACCGAGGCTGGTTCACAGTAAAATGTACCTCCTGCCTCAGCCACTTTTAGACAAAAATCGATATGTTCCCGCGTACTCAGGAATTTCTCGTCTAACAGCCCAATTCGCCCAAAAATCTCAGTGCGAACTAACATACAGTGAAACTCGGCAAACTCGCATTGCTGACGATGAAGTTGATCCTGCACCTCAGCAACTTTCCGATTTACAAAGTAGTGTTTTTCATGCACCCGTCGCTTGATTGCAGTTTCCTGTATCTCCACAACAATATGAGCTTCACCACCCGCCAAATGTACTGTTTCTCCTAAAGGCTGACCAATGCAAGTAAGGGGACAGACTACAGTCGCGTTTGTTTCTTTGGCACATTCGAGTAAGGAGTTGAGCCAACCTGGACTAACAATTACATCGTTGTCAATAAATACTAAATACTCGCTATTAACTTGTTGTAAACCCAGGTTACGGGCTTGGTTGGGTGATAGGTAGTGTTCTGTACGAATTAATTGGAATCCTTTTGCTTGGGCTTGTTCTTTGAGGTAGCGCTGGATATGCTCAGGTGAACCGCCATCTACATAAACTAGGGAGAAAGGTAGTTGAGTGTGTTCGTAAATGCTTTCTAACGATTCGCGGGTGTAACTGAATCGCTCACGCTGCGAAACAATTATGGTGATTTGTGGTTTGTTCATGGTTTCAAAGTTATAAGAAAACGAACCGCGAAGGGCGCAAAGGGCGCTAAGGAAGAGGTGTTTTAGAGGGATCTTGTGTGAGTCCTAAATTCTTTTAGTTCTCTGGATTGGAAGGGACTACACGAGGGATATTTCGCCTAACAAAACTGATTCAGATGCCGCTAAGACTCGTTGGTAAACATTCATCCAGTTTTGGTATTCTACTGATGGGGCAAGCTGTTGAGTTACTTTTGTTTTGGCTCCTGCACCCAACTTTTGCCGCAATTCTGGTTGTGTTGCTAAATATCGAAGTGCAGCAATTAATTCTTCTGTACTGCCGGGATTGATAAGTAAACCGTCTACACCATCTTCTATAATTTCTGCGATCGCATCTACACGAGTGCCAATTACTGCTCGACTCGCTAGCATCGCTTCTAAAAGCGTATTGGGGCAACCGTCATGCAGTGAGGGAATTGCAAAAATATCTAAATGGGGGAGATAAGCTAAAGCTTCTTGGCGGCTGGTAATTCCAGTGATGCGGAGGCGATTACCAATACCGCTTTGCTGTACTTGTTGTTCCCAGTATTCTCGTTCTTTCTCAACAAAATCACCTATCAACAATAGTGTTAAATCTAACTCTTTACCCAATTGGGCACAAGCATCGAGGAGAAATTCAATGCCCTTCTTGTCTCGGAACCTACCCGATGAACCAATAACAATACCTGGCAATTCGTTAATTAGAGACGGAGTGGGGAATTGTTCAAAGTTAATAGGTGCGATGGAATTCCAGAAAGCTGATGATTTTAACTTCACACTTGGACTAATAACACTAGCTCTTTTGAGCAAGTCACGGCTGACAAATGTCACCCAAGCAGAATTCTCTAAAATCCATGCTATTTGAGCATGATTCTTAGGATTAAAAATATGCTTATGTAAGTCGCTACCACGAACACTATTGATTACCGAAACATCATTTTCTTTTGCTAAAAGCGTTGTTACATAACCTGTTTCATTCATAAAGAAGGCGTGAAACAAGTCAAAGCTATGTTTTTGATGCAGACATTTGAGTTGAAAGTAAACGTCGCTAAAAAAGTCTTGGATTTCTGTTGTTTGATTGCGAACGGCTGACTTAATGCGATGCACAAACACACCATTTTGAAGCGTTGATGTGCAACTTGCTCGTCTGCGACTTCCATCATAAACTAGGCGTTGTTTTGAACGAAAAACTGCAACGTGAACTTCATAGCCACTGTTAATTAGCATCTGGGAAATTCGATGTACTGATTCACCAACCCCGCCAATATCGGGTGGATATTCGAGTGTAGTAATACAAATTCTTGTTTTATCCATGATTCTATTTTTCTATGAATTTATTATGCAACTTTTTGTTTAACTGCTAAAGTTTTTAAGATGGTTGCAGTCTTTTCAACTCCGCTGGAATCAAAGCTAATTTTGTTTGGTTGCTCTTTGAGGTAATTAATAATATTAATAGCAAAGTAATCGGGTTGCAAATCATTAGGATTGATAAATTTGACGATTCCTAAATTGCTTAACTTTTCGGCTCTAATAGTTTGTTCTCGATCCTGGTTGCCTGTAAAGGGAAGAATCATGGCTCGTACACCTGTGGTTAGAACATTCATTGTGGTGTTATAGCCAGACATATTTATGGAAAGGTCTGCTTTTTTCATGTAATTTAGCAAGTAAGGAGTATAGCGTCGAATGTGGAGATTTTTACTATGTCTTGCCATTGCTTGCAACTCATGAAATTTTGAATCTGGGATGAATGGTCCGGTAAAAACCTGAATGTTGTGCGGTAATACTTTCTCTAAGAAAGGGGCTGTTTTCACTACAGATTCAAGCAATTCATGACCAAATCTCCCACCTCCTACGCTGACTAAAATCAGGGGTTTGTCTGAGCTAATAATTTCTCGATCTTCATCAGTTAAAATAGGATTTGTCAGTGGTTCTTGCACAACATATCCCGTGTAATATACTTCACAGTTAAGGTCGTTAACTCTAGAAAAGGTTGCTTCTAGTGGGACTAATTCCGGGTCACCGTGAACCAGTAACATATCAAAATATTTGTTAATTAAGTTACATACTTTTTCTTCGTGTTTCGCCTGTTTCTCTGGTTTAGCAACTACAATATCTCGCAAGCTAGAAACAACTTTGGTTGAGCTTCTATTTGATTTTGCTCTTTCTAACAAGGGAATTAATTCAAAAGAGAAGCGTCTTCTTCCAAAGGGAAATAACTCAACTATTAAAATATCAGGCTGGAATTGGTCAAATATTTCCAGAAGTCGATTTTTTCTGATTTCCTTGACTTCGGTGAGACTAAAGACATCATCTACTACTTGCAGTTCTGTAAATTCTGCGTCAGTTTTAATTGCAGGCAAGTTTATGACTTCGACACCAGCAGGAATTTCAAATCCTTGAATTATTTCACCGCCATTAATAAAACAAATTTGGAAGTCTTTGGTTAAACCGCGCACAATTTCCCGACTGCGAACTAGATGCCCCATACCCAAAATATGTTGGCAGTAGAACATAAGACGTTTCATAACAACTTTACCTCTTTAAACAATTTTGGCAATCATTGCTAATTCCGGTAATTGTTCCGGGGACTTGTAGCAAAATGGAATCACGCTCTTTTTTTTTGCTAGTAAGGTGGAGATATATTGGCTAATTTTGGGCAATCCATCCAGATTAATTGTCGTCAGGGAAATCTGCGGAGTTTGGAGTTGTTTTAACAGCGATCGCAGTAAAAAATCTGGAGCTAGATCATTTGGATGAATAGCCGCTAAAACCCCTAATTTTTCCAAGTGTTCTGCACGAATGCACTGTTCTCGTGATGGTTTAATTCTAGGTATGACTACTGCTGGCTTACCCACTGAGAGAATCTCGCAAGTTGTGTTGTAGCCTCCCATTGCTACTACGGCATCTGCGGCGGCGATGTAACTCATCAAATCATCGGTAAAGTCGCTCATCTGCACCTGAGGATATGCAGCAGCTTTTTGTTCTAATGCTGCTTTATCTTTGACGGGCATTTCCGGGCCACATATAATTAAACTTCGTAATTTATAAGAAGCTGGCAACAATGCCAAACTCGATAAATAGTTATCAATTAAGCTGTAACCATCTTCGCCACCACCCGGCGTAACTAAAATAAGTTGTTCTTCTGGACTTAATCGCAACTCACTACGGATAAGATTTGGACTTTTACGCCCCAGTTCTGTGCGGATGTAACCACAGAACTGCACCTTCTGGGCAACCATTGGCGGTAGTTGATATTCTTGGCGGATATCGAAAATTTCGGGAGTGCCAACCACAAGCACGGACTTGTAAAATGTATCGATTGCTTCGTAGTAACCGTGCTTTTGCCATTCTGCGATTGTCACATCTGGATGATCTAAAATGTCACGCAGCAGGAGAATTAAGGGAGTTTCCGGCAATTTTGCTTTCAGATATTCGACAGTAGCTTTTAATTCATTGCGGATACCATAGGGCTTTTTGTCTACTAGAAATATATCCGGTTTAAAATTAGCGATCGCAGATAAAATTAACTCTGAGCGCAATTTCACTGTTTCATCTATTTCTGTCCCCAGATACTTGACATACATTTCACCTGATGTTCCCCGATTTAAACAGGGTAGCTTAATGTAATCAAGTCTTTTCGGGAGACGAAAACTGTGCAGCATCGGCGAACCAGAAACAACTAAAATAGAAAGTTCTGGAATCGAATCAAGTAAATGGGTGCAGATTGCCAGCATTCTGCGAATATTACCGAGACCAAAGCCATCGTGGGAATATACCATCAGTCTCATGGCTAAATGTCCCTCAATTATTCAGTGAATAGATGCATGCAGTACTAATTAAATAGGTTCTCAATCTTCTATGAGTCTTTTATGAAACTTGTATGAGAATTTTCTCATAATTCTGCCCTGTTGGCACAGCCTCTCGTAGAGAAGGGGCTTGCTTAGAGACAATTTATAAAGTAAATCTTTAGTCGCCGTAGTCGATTAATTCAAGTATCGAATCGACTGCGAAACTTTGACTGCTTCTTGGGGAGTAACGTTACTACAATTAGACAATTCTGGTATTACTCCCGTACCAACAAATCTGTAAAAGGGGCCATTTTGCTCTCCCAACCACTGCGATAGCAATGTTGGTTGTTTGGCATTACCGTATAATCCTTGTTCCAAAACACTTTTTCCAAATATCGGAGAATTTATCGGGTAACTGCGTGACCCAGAGGGCAAGTCGCCAATACCACCAGATGCTGACTCAATCGCAAAGCATTTATCTGCACTTAAATTTTGGTAAATAACTAAGTAACGCAAGCTGTCAACATTTTCGCGCCCAGCCGAGACTAATACTTTATCGGCATGAAAATTTGCGGGTACGTAACTTGGTAATGCTAATTTTAACCCTAGCGATCGCAAAACTTTTAACTGAGTCGGTGTTAATTTTATTACCGAATTGGTTTGTGAAGGTTTAGGTTGAGCAATCACCGTAGCCGTAGAAGCAATGATACAGGCGACAACGCAAGAAGAAGCAAAGTTAACGGAGTATTTGAATAATTTCATGGTTAATAATTATACTTGCCACACATGAATTTGCTCAACTGGGCACCCTACAAACTAATGCTTCCTCTGCCCCTCCCCCTGCTCATTTTCCACGAGTTGTGCTTGGGTGGAACGTAATTCCGCTAACGCCAATTCTAAGCGTTGATTTTTCTCATCTAACTCCCGTGTCCGTTCGCGCACTTTCTTTTCTAGCACCTGGCTATATACTTCTAGCTGTTCGTTAGCATCCTTTTGGGCTTTGATGAGTTGCTGAACTTCTTGAATAAGACGATTGAGGGAAGTCGCTAAGATGCCAACTTCATCATTAGTCGTAACGGGTGCTTGTAAATCGAAGTTAGATTCTTCTGTAACCTGTTGGGCAATATGAGTGACAGCTTGAATGGGACGGGCAATGGCGCGACTGGTGTAAATTGCTAGTAATGTGGCGATCGCAATTGATAGTGACAGGCTACCGATGATAATGTATAAGCGTAATTTTTCTGCCGTTTGTAGTTCCTGTTTTGCTTGCTGATACTCCTCGGCTGTAATTTGCACAAGGCTCGTGATGTCATTGAGAAAGTCATCCATCAAAAAAACTGACGAGCCATGCATGAAATTGAACAATTGACTTTGTGCTGTCTTGATTTGACTGGGTGATAATTTATTGGGATTATTATCCCGAAAAAAAGCTTCTGTACGCTGTAAGTAAGCACTAAAACCTTTATAGTTCTGCAACAAGGGGTAAACTGCTTTCTGCCCACTTATAGAACCATATACGGTGGGCTTGTTAATGGTATAGTTTGCTGTTAATTCAAACCAAAGTTGTCGGGCTTCGGCAACATGCTCAATTAATTGAGTATAATTTTTTTCCCACAGTTTTGGTCTATCCATGTAGAGAATCAGTTGGTGTTGAGTGGTGCGTACATAAAAAACGCTCGTTTTTAGTTGAGATGCTTGATATAACTCTTCAAATGCTGCGTCTTCCCGCTTTTGCGCTTTCTGCTTGTAATGATCTGCAATCACAAAACCCATAGTAGTTCCCAGCACGGCGATGCTAACAAGCAGCGCATATCCAATACCGATCTTTTGACCAACCTTCAAATAGCTAAACCAATGTCTAGAGATACTTGTGTGTGTAGCTAAGTTGTTTGATAGTTGTAAGCGGCTATTTGATTGCTTAGAAGTCAGTTTACCGAACTTACTGTACTGTTTCATACTCAACCACGACTTAGATGGATTTGAATTCGTTCCAGCAAGTCACTGAAGCGAAATGGCTTAGTGATATAGTCATTTGCTCCATTGTTGAATGCGATCGCTCCTTCATGATCGTCTTTACGAGCTGTGACGATGATAATAGGTAGAGTCTCTCCTTGTCTACGAAGTTCTTTTAATACTGTCCAACCGTCCACAAATGGTAATCCCAAATCAAGCAGCATCAAATCAAATTTACTATTTTGAGCCAGAAGGAGCGCCTGCTGTCCATCTTTGGCAACGGTGGTTGTGTATCCCTGTCTGCGTAAGCCTTTTTCTATAAAAGCAGCAACACCTGCTTCGTCTTCAACAATTAAAATTTGATTCATAAATCAGAATTCAGGAGTCAGAAGAATCGTCTCGTTTTCTCCATTGCCGTAATATAAGGTCAACAATTTCGTAGTCAGGACTTTAGTCCTTATTTTCTAAGCACCCTTTGTGCTTACTACAAACCATCAGAACTAGCTTGACAAAGTTCTATTAGCACTTGGGTAAGTACTAAACAATTATGTTCGCAAGCGATAACCCATCCCTCTAACGGTTTCAATGACGTTGCTGCCTAGTTTTTTGCGGAGATAACCGACATATACATCAACAATATTAGAACCTGGGTTATAGTCGTAGCCCCAAACGTAATCTAGCAGTTGTTCTCGACTAATAACCTGTCCAGGATGACGGCAAAACATTTCTGCCATTGTAAATTCACGAGCAGGTAATTCTATCAAGCGATCGCCTACTTTCACCTGTCGAGTTCGCAGATCAAGTACTACGTTACCAGCTTTCAGGACAAACTCTTGGGCATCTTTCACAGGTCTAGCAGTTCGCAAACGCAACCTTACCCGCGCCAGAAGTTCTTCAAATCGGAAGGGTTTGGTGACATAATCATCTGCGCCCCCTTCTAGTCCAGCGACTTTATCGTGAATATCACTCCGAGCCGAGAGGATAATTACAGGTAAATCTTCTCCCTGGCCCCGCAGTTCTTCTAGTACCTGAAATCCATCTTTTCCAGGCAAACCCAAATCCAAAATTAGTAAGTCAAAAGTTCCACTCTGTGCTATGTCCAGCACATGCAGTCCATCGGCAACAACTGCGGTTGTAAATCCTTGCGATCGCAATCCTTTCTCAATAAATGAGGCAATCCGGGGTTCATCTTCAGCGATGAGAATGTTGGGCATATGCACTCATTTCCTGCGGTGGATCGAGGGGTAAAACGATGGTAAACATCGAACCTTTTCCTAGTTGACTCCGAAGCAATACCTGTCCACCGTGCGCCTCGGCGATCGCTCGGACAATTGACAGTCCCAATCCCGCACCCTCGGAACGACGGCGACTGTTAGAAGTTCGAGCAAAACGTTCAAAAATCCGTTTTTGATCAACAAGGGGAATGCCTTCGCCTGTATCGCGTATCCAGAAACGTACCTTTCCTTTCGCGATCGCAGAACCTATGGAGATAGTATCACTCTTTGAAGTATGCTGAGTAGCATTCTGCGCCAGATTGATCATAGCCTCAGTAATTCTTTGGCGATCAACTATAATCTGACCCTTTGCCACCGCATCTATTTGCCAATCGCGCTCTGCTAGTGCCTGGGCTTTGACAAATAACTCTTGGGTTAAGTCTGCTACATTCACCGTTGCCAACTGCAAAAAGTCTAAGCGTTCTGCCTTTGCCAACAAAATCATGTCATCGACTAGACGGCTCATCCGGTCTAATTCTCCTATGACCAGCGCCAAGGTTTCCTGTTGCTCTTGGGGGTCATCTCCCATCAGTTCCAGATGTCCGCGAATGATGGTAATCGGAGTCCGCAATTCATGCCCAGCATCGTTGACAAATTCCCGCTGGGTGGCAAAAGCTGCCTCTAGTCTGTCCATCATTTCGTTGAATGTCGTTGCTAGTTCTGCCAGTTCTCCCTTACCTCGCGCAGGTAAGCGCTGGGTTAAATCTGACTCACTAATTGCATGGGCAGTTGTGGTAATCGCCCTTAGGGGAGCTAGAACCCGTCCCGCCGCCAACCACGCCAAGATGAACGATACCACAAATACTAAACTAGAAACCTCAATAATTACCGAAACTGCTTCTAGAGCTTCTGCCCGCTCACCATCTGTAGTATGGGCAATAACGAAGACACCCTGAATTTCTCCATTAATTTTAATTGGTTCTACAATATAAAGAATTTTACTAAGATCAGGGTCAGAAAATTCTTTTTCTCCCTGCTCTGGTTTGGTTTGTTTTGCCCACCGCTTCATGAGCTGTGAATCCTTGGCAAGTGATTTGGGACGCGCTCTCGGACTAGATTTATAAAATTCTCCATCAACAAAGGTGATGAAGTAAGAGTCATCCTCTGGTAGTCGATACAACAGATAAGCTCTGAAAAGTCTGATCAAATCTTCTTTGGAAGCTGGAGGAGCAATTTGTTTTTTGCCAGCCAGCAACCATTTCAATTGCTCTGGCCCAATCACTATGTCTTCTGGGTCGTCCTCAGTGAGTGCATCCTCTGGAGCAAAAATTTCACCTTTCATTAACGCATCCAAAGCCACCATGTCTTGTAACATATCTTGACGGACGCGCTCATCAATGCGCTGGTAGAGCTGGTAGCGAAATGCGGGAATGGCGATGAGAAAGGTTATCCCCAAAATCAGCAAGTACCAGAGCAAAATTCGGGTGCGTGCTTCTCCAAAGACTTGCTGCCAACCTGAAAATAGCTTAGGTATTTTAATGCCAAACCTGCGATCGCGGCGATGGGTTGTGGCGCTGCTCATTTTCACCCCTCCTCACTTGAGACAGTTTATCGCAATTGAGGATTTGTGATTTGATGAACTATCCCAATCCCTACTCACTGAGACAAGCGCCAAATCTTAATAGTATTGTCCTCACTACCGCTGACAAGGGTTTTGTCATCAGGACTGAAGGTAACGGATGTCACGGTGTTAGTGTGCCCCGGCAATGTGAGAATTTCCTCTCCTGTGGCTGAATTCCATAGTTTGATAGTGCGATCGCGGCTACCACTAGCAATAATTTTACCATCAGCACTGAAGGCTACGGTTGTGACAGTGTTTCCATGTCCCACTAGTGTGCGAATTTCTTTTCCCGTAACTAGATTCCAAAGTTTAATGGAGCGTAGGCGTAGCCTGTCGTAGGCATCGCGGCTAGCACTGGCTAAAATTTTACCATCTGGGCTGATAGCTACGGCTGTTACTGTTTGAGAATTTCCCTCCAGTGTACGGATTGAATACCCTTTTGTTAGATTCCAGATTTTGATCGTCTTATCAAAACTGCCACTGGCAAGAATCACGCCATCCTGGCTCATGGCTATCGATCGCACCCAGAATGTATGCCCTACCAGTGTCCGAATTTGCTCTCCTGTTACTAAATCCCAGATTTTAATGGTGTTGTCATCACTACCAGTAACTAGGGTCTGGCTATCAGCGCTGATGGCTAGGGCATGAACTGAGTCAGAATGCCCTGTAAGAGTGCGAATTTGTTTTCCGGTTGCTAGATTCCAGATTTTGATAGTGCTGTCATCATTACCACTAACCAAAGTTTTGCCATCTGGGCTAATCATCACAGTATTCACCTGCTGAGAATAGGCGTTGAGTGAAGAGATTGCTTTTCCGGTTGCTAGATTCCAAAGTTTAATTGTGCGATCGTCGCCACTGCTAGCAATTGTTTTACCATCGGGGCTGATGGTGACGGATAAAACCGAGTTTTCATGTCCCTGAAGGGTGTTCGCTAAGGAAACGTTCCCCAAAGTAATCTTTGGTGGTTGAACTAAAACCGCCTCATTTTTGCCAGAATTATTGTGCTGACTCAGCCTAGAGACCAAAGTAGTCTGAATCCGGCGAAAATGTTTATACCAAGATTCTTGGAATCCGAACAACAGAATAAAAGCACTTACCAAAACTAATGTTCTCAGTAAGGGATAAGTTTTTGGTAAATATGGGGCTTGAGTTGCGGGTATTTTCCCAGATGACTTACCCGCAGGTGGTAGTGCCAGGAGTTGTTTTGGAGTCAAGTCTCTGAGGACTTCATCGGCTGATTGGTAACGTTCATGGATGTCTTTTTTCAAAAGCTTGTCGATGACAAAATCCAATTCAGGATTTAATGGACTCCGCAAATATTCCCGCCAATTACTCACCCAGGCGTACCCAGATTCCATCCATAACTGAAAAGGAGAATTTCCCGTTAGTAGATGAAAGCAGGTAGCCCCCAAACCGAACAAGTCACTGGCGGGAAAAGCTTTACCATCTCTAATCTGTTCCAGGGGAGAATAACCATGTGAACCAATGGATGTGCCAGATTTTTGCTGAACTCTGGCTGTAAATTGCTTTGAGGAACCAAAATCAATCAGACTTAATCGCCCATCACTTTTATGACGGATAATATTTTCTGGTTTGATATCCCGATGAATAACTTTGCGATCGTGGATAAATTTCAGGATGGGCAGTAAATCTAGCAAAATAGATTGAATTTCCCTAGCGTTATACGCCTTGCGTTGCTGCAACTCCTTTAATAAATTTTCTCCATTGATAAACTGCTGCACTAAATATAGGCAGCCGTCTTGCTCAAAGTAAGCTAGCAAAGTCGGAATTTGGGGATGTTCACCAAGGTCTTGTAGTCGCTGCGCTTCTTCCGCAAACAACTCCATCGCCTTTTTTTGCGACCAAGTTCCTTGGAATTTTGGAGCTAATTGCTTGATAACACAGCGTTCATTGAGTTTATCTACATCTTCTGATAGATAGGTTCTGCCAAATCCCCCCTCATCTGAAAGGACTCGGATGACACGGAAACGATTTCTTAAAAGTGACACCAATGGGGTGCTACAACTTTGGCAAAACTTCTTTCCATTGGGATTCAGGGGATTTGAGCAATCGGGATTTAAGCAGCAGATCATGATCTGACAGGCGCGACTGCATGACAACTTAGGCTAAGTTTGCCCCGAACTTTCCCTTAAAAAAATTAGCTCTCGCTTACTTGTGGTAGACAACCCTGTTCTGGGGATTGGGGAATTACTTAATATAGTTAGCGTTTGTAAATAGTAGTCAGTCTTCCTTATTTGTGGAAAACTACGAGAGCCATAAGATTAATTATTCTTTCGATTATATAGTAATCTGAATAAAAAATTTTTCTAAACTTTTAAACCTAGTAATTTTGCTTGTATATTGTCAACCAATAACTGACTAAGTATTAGAGAGAAACCCTGATTAATTAACCATCACCGATTATGAAATGTAGTTAAAATGCTTACTAAATTTGTTTTAGCTATTTTAAATCGCCATAATTAATTATTCATTTTATACGTTAGGTAAAAAGGGCTTCAAATTAACTGTGCGAACTTGCTTACTTGAGCCTTGCTCTCCATTTACGAATAGCACTAGCAGTCCTGGCGACAGGTGGTATGTATACATCAGGAGTTTCGGAGGAATTTCCGTGTTGTGCAATACTTTTATTATTTAATTTTTGGGTAGTTAGACAGTTAGCCAAAGTAGGCAAATAGCTTTCGTTACTTAAAGCTTTCATCACTTCATCGGCAGTCTTAAACCGATCATTTAACGTAATTTTCACCATTTTTCCTAAAATCTGGGCGAAACTATCGCTAATATTTACCTCTTTTTGCCAGCATATCTCACCAGTATTTGCGTCGTAGTCAAATTCTAAAGGACTTTTAGCAGTCAACATATAAATACAAGTTACACCCAGTGCATAAATATCACTGGCATAAACTGGACGTAGAGAAAACTGTTCTGGTGGTGCAAATCCTCTAGTTCCGATAAAGTTGGTGTTTGCAGTTTGATTGATTGAGTTTTCACAAGCATTAACTAATTGCTCTTTCACCGCACCAAAATCAATCAGCACTACCCGCCCGTCATACTCACAGCGCAATAAATTCTGGGGCTTAATATCCCGATGAATCACATGATGTTTATGAAGATACTGTAATACAGGTAATAATTCCTGCAAAAACTGTTTAACTGAGCCTTCACTTTTGGGCCCAGTTTGCCGCATTTCTCGTGCCAAAGTCAAACCCGGTACGTATTCTTGAATTAAAAAAAACTCCCCATTCGCCTGAAAGTAGTCTAATAGCATGGGAATTTGCGAATGGCTACCGAGTTGACCCAAAGTTCTTGCTTCTTTTTCAAAGCGCGTACACGCCTTTTGCCAACTTTGGGGGCTAGTTACTTTCGGACAAAGCTGTTTAATGACACACAGGGGATTCCCAGGTAATACGGCATTTTTGGCTAAAAATGTGATGCCAAAACCACCTCTACCCAAAATTTGCAATATTTCATAGCGATCGCGAAATAGCCTTTTGGAACCACACATCTGACCAAGTTGAGTTTGCTGTGAAATGCTCTCTTGAGAATTAGTTATTTTCTGAGAAAAGCGATTCATTAGTATAAAATATCTGCTCTGAAATGTCTCTAATCTTACGATAAATATTCATTGGGAGCAGTAAGATTACTGCATCTTTGCCAAATCCTTATTACTCTCCTATTGAAAATTCAAAAAGTAAAAATAAATTTTGCAGAATTTACGCATTGACAAGAGAAATTCAATATGCTTTACAAAGATTATCATTAAATAGCCACAAAGGTTACAAGTCAAGAGAACCTACTTGTTAGTACGCAAATTATCAATGAGGTTTGTATAAATTTAATCTGCAAAGTTTTGATAACTCGCAGATTCAAAACTTAATTAAAGATTTGGCACAAAGCTGTGAAATATTACCTGTATCGCTAAAAACGCTTTAGTATGCAGTTAAATTGCGCGTAGGCGTAGCGCGTCCTAGATGCGATCGTTTTACAATAACCTCATCATTGCCAGTGCCGTTTTAGGGTAAGCAAGTATTTTGTACTCAGAAGAAATGCAAGATGGCTGAATTATCGAAAATACTTTACAGATTGTGAATCGATTTTTAACACTATCTATATTGATATAGCGGTTCCCATTCACATGCGGTACAACATTAAGTAAGACGAGGTGTAGGGGCACGGCACTGCCGTGCCCCTACGGATGTACTCACGTAAACAGCTTGAGTAAACAATCAAGCATATTGAGCAGTATCTTCAGAAGTCGGGAATCTGACCTAGCTTCATCTATCCCTACAACCTGCCTGTAAAATTGAATATGATACCTCAAGGCTTTTAGGCAGGCACTGTGAACTTTTTTATCGGTTGTGCTGTTTGGGCATATAAAGGTTGGGTGGGCGAACTCTATCCCCAAGGCACTCGCACAGCTGATTTTCTGCATCTTTACAGTCGTCGCTTCACCACCGTAGAAGGTAACACCACCTTTTATGCCGTGCCTAACCAAGAAACTGTAACCCGTTGGGCTGCCGAAACACCAGCAGGTTTTGAATTTTGTCTAAAATTACCGCGAGATATTACCCATCAAGGATTGCTACAACCTTATATTCCGGCTGCATTAAAATTTCTGGAAGGGATGCGTCCTTTAGGTAAACGTCTTGGCCCGATGTTTGCCCAGTTACCACCCAGTTATGCACCTGTATTGCTGGACGATTTGACCAACTTTTTGGAAGCTTGGCCGCGCACAGAAGCGCCCCTAGCATTAGAAGTTCGGCATCCTGACTGGTTCAGAGAACCCCATGCTAGTAATTTAACGGCGCTTTTAGAAAAGCTAGGTGTGGGACGGGTACTATTAGACTCGCGCCCTATTTACACTGGAGATGATGACCCGCAGTTGCAATCGGAACGGCGTAAACCCAAATTACCGTTGCAATTGAGTGTGACAGCACCTTTTACTCTGATTCGGTTTATTTCTCATCCAAATTTATTAGTGAATCAGCCGTTTATGGAAGAATGGGTAAGGCAGATTCAGCAATGGTTGCAGACGGGAGTACGAATTTATTTCTTTGTCCATTGTCCAATAGAAGCGCGATCGCCCAGCATAGCCCGTCACTTCCAAGAGCTATTAGAACAGAGTGATACACCAATTCCACCCCTACCTTGGAATAACCTTGAGCATCCCCCCACTCAACTCAGTTTATGGTCTTGAAAAGCAGGGCATAAGGAACAGGGGGGAGTAGTCCCAGAGAATGAAGTTTATAAGTTTTTGACTTTTATCAGATATCTAATGCTTAGATTTAAAAAAAAGAGCGATAATTAGTGTTGCGATACTTTTTTGTTAAAGCTTGATATTCCTTTCTTTTTAGCTAAAGGAGTAATAGCCCTCTTTGTTAAATGGCGATAAGGGTTTAAGTGATTCATAAATATATTTAACAGAAAAGTATTCAATTTTAGTGTGTATGTGATTTAAGCGCATTTTTTGAACGCAGTTACACCGAGGAGGTTGAGATGAGTCGTCTTCTTTACGAAAATTCAGTCTCATACAAAGGATATCTCATCATTCCATTTGTTTTTGGAAAAGTTGATAATTACGAAATTTATTCGTATAAATTACTATCTGAAATTGGTAATAAAAGCCAATTTCATAAAGCAGAAAACCCAGCAGAAATTTATGGAAGTAGCGTTAGTAATATCGTTGATATTGCTAAAGAACATCTAGATAAAAATTCAGAGTTTGTTCATCGAGGGGATAGTTTTAAGTCTCGCTACATTTACCGAAACAATTTAATTATCATTTTCCAAGAAAGAGACAAATTCTTTTATGACCATTATCCACCAGAGTTATTGAATAATATTGCAGCTCCAAAATTATTCAAATCTGAATACGAATGTCTGAGTTGGATTAAACAAGGGCTTAATGGGCAACATGTGCGGCAAAGAACTATTTGAAGGAGGCTATTATAGCGATTCTCGTTTACGTGAGGTACACCCGTAGGGGCACGGCACTGCCGTGCCCCTACACTTAGGGTATCTAATGTTGTACCGTATCTGAGTGGGAACCGCTGTATCCAGAGGAGGATATTTAATGGCGATTATTAGCGTTACAAGTACATCTGTTGTAGTTAATCCCCTCAAGCAAAGTCAAACTGTGGGTGACGGGAATCATGCCTTTATTACACGGTTTTCAAGGCTGTACTGCTTTGACTAAGGCGGTATTAGTACAACATTTCCGTCAGACGATTCCCCTTTCCAGTACAGCGATGACAGAAGTTGGAACCATTTTGGGTGGTGAGGAAAGGGTTGAACAAGCAATCTTGACTTTGGTGCAGAAATCCAAATCTAGCAATAGATACAATCTCACCGATCAACTTCAGCTTTGATAGTTACTGAAAAGCCGTATACGTCGATTGGTGAATATACTAACCAATGTTCAACAAACTAGGCGCAAGCAAACTTCTGCATTGACTCAAATAAACAAAGACGCAATGTTATAACATTGCGTCTTTGCTTTTTATCCGAAATCATTTTCAGATTTACTTGTTAGGCTGAGGAGTTAGCCGCAGATAGGGTTTGACTTCCTGGTAGCCTTTGGGGAATTTCTCTTTGAGTACTTCTGGATCTTTGAGTGAGGGGACAATTACACAATCGTCTCCATCTTTCCAGTCAGCTGGTGTCGCTACGCTGTAATTATCAGTCAATTGCAGAGAATCAATCACCCGCAAAATTTCATCAAAGTTGCGTCCCGTGCTGGGGGGATATGTGAAACTCAGGCGGAGTTTCTTATTGGGGTCAATTACGAAAACCGATCGCACTGTCAAAGCCGCATTAGCATTGGGGTGGATCATGTCGTAAAGATCAGAAACCTTGCGATCCGCATCCGCCAAAATTGGGTAGTTGAGGGTGGTGCTTTGAGTTTCTTCGATGTCTCCCACCCAGCCTTTGTGGGATTCAACATCATCAACACTGAGTGCGATCGCTTTGACATTGCGCTTGTCAAATTCTGGTTTTAGCTTGGCAACTGTGCCAAGTTCTGTTGTGCAAACAGGTGTAAAATCAGCAGGGTGAGAGAACAGCACAACCCAGCTGTCACCTGCCCATTCGTAAAAATCGATGTCGCCGTGTGTTGAGGCTTGCGTAAAGTTGGGTACTGTGTCACCTAGACGGAGAGCCATGTGAGATTCCCTGTAATTAGAAAAGCATATGTGTTCTACTTTGCCATCATGACATAAAACCCCTATTCCCCAATCGGACTTTAGCGGTTTGAAACAAAATTTTAGGTTGTCACCACTCTCGGATAAGGGACGAGGGAAGGTAAAGATTATTAAGGGACTTCCAAATAAAAAAATATACCATCGCTATAGAGGCAGGGAGCAGGGAGCAGGGGGAGGGATAGTCGTAGTGAAGTCCAGAAATTGGATAATTTAATTTCTGGAAGTCCCTAAGTCACATACTCCCACACTTTTACAAGCGGTTGTCCCTACGAGTATCTGTGCTTATCTGTGGTTAATTATTTTTTCCGTACCTGATCCATGCGGGAACCGCCATAGTTTAGATACTAAAACATAAACTCGTGTAATCTATAGCCAAAAATCCCCCAGATTTGGGGGATTTTACGTTAAAGCCAGCAGCGGGATTTGAACTCGCGACCTTCCGATTACAAGTCGGATGCACTACCACTGTGCTATGCTGGCAACTTTGGCGTAGGTGTAGCCTACTGTAGGCATTGCTTTTAAATAGCAACCACAATTTATGATTGTACCATAATTAATTTATTTGTCTACCTGTAATTGCTAAAAAATATCTGCCTCTTCAGAAATTAGGCTCAAAGACCTGAGATTTTGGCAATAACGCTGCTTTTATGCCCTTAGATGGGAGCGTTGGCGTTGCAATTGTGACGAAACAGAAAAAAATTATGTTGATAAATTGATATTCATGGCAAAAGCTAACTCAAATCCTGGGCTGGACGCAAAAATATTGTGTACAGTTCTAAAAGTGTATTTTCTTGACACGGCTGAATAAAGGAACAGAAATATATAATTATTTTTTACAGATCACAAGCATGGCAGCATTGCTCGGACGAGATTTATTAAGTCTAGCGGACTTCAGTCCAATGGAAGTTCAAGAACTTCTGCAATTGGCAACTCAACTTAAATCACAACAACTGAAGTTGCAGTGTAATAAAGTTTTGGGGTTGTTGTTCTCCAAAGCTTCAACTCGCACACGGGTAAGTTTTACTGTGGCGATGTACCAACTGGGTGGACAGGTAATCGATCTCAACCCCAATGTCACTCAAGTTAGTCGCGGGGAACCTTTGCAGGATACGGCGCGGGTGTTAGACCGATATCTGGATATTTTGGCAATTCGCACTTTTGCACAGCAGGATCTGGAAACTTTTGCTCACTATGCCAAGATTCCGGTGATTAATGCGCTTACTGATGCAGAACACCCCTGTCAAGTCTTAGCGGATTTATTAACGATTAAAGAAAGCTTTAATACCCTTGCTGGCTTAACTTTAACCTACGTGGGTGATGGGAATAATATGGCTAATTCTCTGATGTTGGGCTGTGCTTTAGTGGGGATGAATGTCAGAATTGCCACTCCTAGCGGATATGAGCCAGATTCTCAGATTGTAGAACAAGCAAGAGCGATCGCTAATAACAAAACGGAAGTCCTTGTCACTCATGATCCTGAATTAGCAGCTAAGGGTTCTGCTGTACTTTACACTGATGTTTGGGCAAGTATGGGGCAAGAAGCAGAAGCAGACAACCGAATGCCAATTTTCCAGCCTTACCAAATTTCAGAGCAGCTATTAAGTCTTGCTGACCCAGAGGCAATTGTTTTACACTGCTTACCAGCCCACCGTGGTGAAGAAATTACCGGATCTGTTATTGAAGGTTCTCAATCACGAGTTTGGGAACAAGCAGAAAATCGCTTACACGCCCAAAAGGCTTTGCTTGCCAGTATCTTAGGGGCAGAATGAAAGAAGTTAGGAGTTAGGAGTTAGGAGTCAAAATAGCGAATGTGCGATTGGCTCCTAACTACTTCCTGGTAAAAAATCCAAAATAAATGGGTAAAAGAAAAGAGAATTATTTTTCTTTTGCCTTTCATATTTTTACTTTTCTCTTGTTATGGGGAGTTTTTTGTAGTACTAATGTTCTAGAGACATTTATAATTACTTCCGGCTTTCTTTATGGAACGTCTAACTGAAGCTCAACAAGAACTTTACGAATGGTTGGCAGAATACATCAGATCGCACCAGCATTCGCCTTCAATTCGGCAAATGATGCAAGCGATGAACTTGAAGTCACCAGCACCAATTCAAAGTCGCTTGGAACATTTACGCACTAAAGGATATATAGAATGGACTGAAGGTCAAGCACGAACGATTCGGATTTTGCGTCCTGTTAAGCAAGGTGTACCAATTTTGGGGACAATCGCTGCTGGTGGTTTAATAGAACCCTTTACTGATGCTGTAGATCATTTAGACTTTTCTAATATCTCGTTACCTCCCCAAACCTACGCTTTGCGCGTTGCTGGCGATAGCATGATTGAAGACTTAATTGCTGATGGCGATGTCGTATTCCTGCGTCCAGTAGCAGAACCAAATCATTTAAAAAACGGCACTATTGTCGCCGCCAGAGTAGATGGATTTGGTACCACATTAAAACGTTTTTATCGCCAAGGCGATCGCGTTACCCTCAAACCAGCAAATTCTAAGTACAATCCCATTGAAGTCAGCGCCATACAAGTGCAGGTACAAGGTTCTCTCATCGGTGTTTGGAGGGGTTACAACTGAGTAATAGAAAATGGGGAGTGGGGGAGAGATAATCAATACCCAATGCCCATTAATTAGGGTTCATGACTACCTTTGTGCTTAACATTTTATGTACCTGACGCAAAATTCAGTGCAGCAACTGCCCGCTTTCCGATTAAAATTGCCATTTGCAAGGGAAAGTAAGGGCAGTTATCACACTTCGCAACCATTACCAGGATGCCCAAGAATGCCTCCGTCTCTGCAATTACGGCAATATCAGCGAGAAGCGATCGCTAGCTGGTTTACCAACAATGGCAGAGGGACGCTGAAAATGGCTACTGGTAGTGGTAAAACCATTACCGCACTAGCGATCGCTTGCGAATTATATCAGCAGATTAATTTACAAGTTCTGTTGGTGGTATGTCCCTACCGTCATCTCGTTACCCAATGGGCGCGAGAATGCGAAAAGTTTAATTTGCAACCCATTTTAGCCTTTGAGAATTTACGCACTTGGCAAAGTCAACTTTCTACCCAAATTTATAATCTGCGTTCTGGTTCTCAACGGTTTATTACTGTAATTACTACGAACTCCACTTTAATTGGAGATGGGTTTCAGTCTCAACTCAAATATTTCCCCGCCAAAACTTTAATTATTGGTGATGAGGCACATAATTTAGGCGCACCCAAGTTAGAAGAAAGTTTACCGCGCAGTGTGGGGTTGAGACTAGCTTTATCTGCCACACCGGAAAGGTATTTTGATGATTTTGGCACGCAATCTTTATTTGATTATTTTGGCCCAGTTCTCCAGCCAGAGTTTACTTTAAGGGATGCGATCGCTCAAGGTGCTTTGGTGCATTATCTGTATTATCCGGTGTTGGTAGAGTTAACTGAAGCAGAAAGCATTGCTTATTTAAAGTTAACTAAAAGAATTGGGCGATCGCTACTTTATCGAGATCGAGAAAATGGCGAAACGGGAAACTTTGAAGACAATGAAGATTTAAAGCCTTTATTGATGCAAAGAGCAAGATTAATTGGTGCAGCAGAAAATAAATTAAATGCTTTACGGGATTTAATGGCAACTCGCCGCGAAACTACTCATACACTTTTTTATTGTAGTGATGGTTCCCAAGATACGGGACAACGTTCATCCCTACGCCAACTTAAAGCTGTTGCTAAAATTCTGGGGGTGGATTTGGGGTACAAGGTAAGTACCTATACAGCCCAAACTACTTTACAAGAAAGAGAACTATTACGTCATCAATTTGAAAGTGGTGAATTACAGGGTTTAGTGGCAATTCGTTGTTTAGATGAAGGTGTCGATATTCCGGCAATTCAAACTGCGGTGATTTTATCAAGTTCTGGAAATCCTCGGCAATTTATTCAGCGGCGGGGGCGAGTTTTACGCCCTCATCCTGGTAAAGAACGCGCCACTATATTTGACATGATTGTTTTACCACCAGATTTAGATAGAGAAACTATAGAAGTTGAGCGTAATCTGTTAAAAAAGGAATTGCGCCGCTTTGTAGAGTTTGCTGATTTGGCTGATAATGCAGGCGTTGCAAGAATGAAGTTACTTGATTTACAAAAGCGATATGGTTTATTAGATATTTGATCATGAACCAGAGAATAGTTGTATGTTTTTGTAAAATTTTTCGAGATTTGAAAAAAGAAGCATTAAATATGAAATAATAAAATTATGAATTAGATCATAATGGGATGTAAGCCGCGTTAAAAATTTCACTTACATCCCATTATGATCTAGATTATTACTATTAATAATAACAGAGAGCGATTAAATAATAAAGTATTTTTTCAAATAAAATTATAAATTTAAAAAAATAGTTTTTGCAAAATTAAAGATAATGCAAACAGTGGCTTTACGGAGGCAATTGCAACACTAGAGAAAGTTAAAATATGGAAAAAGCATATTTCAAAATCCGATATGTCACAAGAGACGAATATCGATGATGTACAAGAGCCAATAACCAGTGCTCCATCAGAAGTACGGCAAATCATTGAGCGGGTATGGAAGCTGGAAAAAGGCAGGCTAGATAAGAAGATTAACACCCATATAAATGATAATATTTTGGACATTATTAAGGAAGAGGTGCGATGAAGCTGACTTCAATCAAGCTATGCAACTTTCGCTCCTTTTATGGTACGACACCAGAGATGATCCTGGCTGGTGGAGATGCTCAGAACACGACGATTATTCATGGTAATAATGGCTCTGGTAAAACTAGCTTGTTAAATGCCTTTACGTGGGTATTGTATGATAAATTTAGTGCAGCATTTGCATCGATAGAACAGTTGGTGAATAAACGTGCGATCGCAGAAACTCAAAAAGGTCAAGCTGTAGAATGTTGGGTAGAGATTGGCTGGGAACATGAAGGTAAGCGCTATCGAGTTAAACGCGCTTGTCGAGGTTATAAAAACGAAGGTGATTTTGACGCTGGCAAAACTCAATTAACCATGTGGGTTGGTGCGGATGATGGCAAATGGAATATACCAACTCAGCAACCAGACGATATAATTAATCAAATTTTACCCGCTACTTTACATCAATATTTTTTCTTTGACGGCGAACGAATTGAAGAAATAGTCCGTTCTGATAAAAAAGCTGAAATTGCCGAAGCTACAAAAATCTTCTTGGGTGTGGAAGTGATTAACCGTTCCATCAGACATTTGGGAGATGCTAAAAAAACTCTAGAAAATGAGTTAAAAGCTATTGGTGATTCTGAAACCAAACAACTATTACGACAGCAAGAAAAGCTAGAGCAAGAGCGAGAACGCATTACCAAACGGCAAACTGAAATTAAAGAAGAGTTAGAATATCAACAAACTTTTAAAAAAGAGACAAGCAATCGTTTACGAGAATTGAGTGCTGCGAAAGAATTGCAAGAAAGATGGCAGGATTTAGAATCGCAGAAAGCAGCAAATCAAGAAGAATACAAAAAAACTAAGGAAGCCCTGAAAAAAGTTATTTCCGCGCGGGGGTATACAGTTTTACTCTCAGAAACTACATCCCAGTTTCGAGGAATTATTAATGATTTGAAGCAGCGAGGTGAGTTAACATCTGGGATTTCGCGGGAATTTGTGAATGATTTACTCAATTCCCAACGCTGTATTTGTGGTGCAGAGCTATATGAGGGTAATCATTCTCATACTCATGTGAGTGCTTGGTTAAATAAAGCAGGTTCCTCGGCGGTGGAAGAAACTGCAATTCGGATGAGCGCTCAAGTAGATGAAATTGATAAACAAGCCATAGGATTTTGGGAAGAAGTTGATAGAGAACAAACTAGGATTAATCAGTTAAGGCAAATCATATCCCAAATTGAAAGTGATTTAGACAATATTCAAGAACGGTTGCGAAAAGATGCTAATGAAGAAATTAGCAGTTTGCAAAAACGGTTAGATGAAATTGAAAGTAAAATTGATGAATTAAACCGAGAACAAGGTGCAAATCAGCAGCAAATTGCTCAACTCACAACTGAAATTGAAGGTTTGAACAAACAAATCGCCAAACAAAAGCTGAATGAAGACAAGCAAACTTTAGCACAGCGGCGAATTAACGCTACTCAAGATGCAATCGAACGGTTAACAGAAGTTAGGAATCGTCAAGAGCAACAATTTCGTCTGCAACTAGAAAAGCGAGTACAAGAAATATTTATGGAGATTTCTGTGACTCCATACATTCCTAAAATCAGCGATAAATATGAACTGACATTAGTAGAAAATACCACAGGTATAGAAGCACCAGTTGCAGCATCCACTGGAGAAAATCAGATTCTCAGTTTATCCTTTATTGCCAGCATCATTGACAAAGTACGGGAATGGAGTGAAAAGCGAAAAATGATGATGATTCCCGATAGTAGTACTTTCCCAATTGTCATGGATTCACCGTTTGGTAGTTTAGATGAAAGTTCGCGACGACACATTGCGAAGACAATTCCCCAATTAGCGAATCAGTTGATAGTATTAGTTACTAAGACTCAGTGGCGGGGTGAAGTAGAAGCGGAAATGACAGACAGAATTGGTAGAGAATATGTGCTTACATATTATTCTTCTAAGCCGGATTGCGAACAAGATTATATTGAGTTGGGTGGCGAAAGATATGCTTTAGTGAAACAAAGTCCGAATGAGTTTGAGTATACCGAAATTATGGAAGTTGAACGAGATAGATAATTACGCCCCGGCGAATGGAGTTTGCGGTTATACAAAACATAAACCTAAAGCAGCTACTCTTACGAGAACGCTTTCAGCGTTAGCGCAGCGGTAGCGACGTTCGCGTAGCGTCTCGCAGAGAAGGAGCGTCACCCGCAGGGTAGCCTACGGAGGTGGGTTAAGAGTAAGAGCAAAATAACAAGACGCTTAAGCAAATTATTTTAACCCGCGCAGGCGGGTAAAGTCTTGTGCAGATGAGGTTTTTAAGTACCTTTTTAAGGTTAAGTTGATTCTTCTCAAGTATCCATAAAATGCTTTAATAGTTTGAGTTTATACTAAAGTTTATTAATGCTACTCAGAAAAACTTCAGTAGTCGTCGTCTCCCTCTTAACTCTATCAACTCCCAACGCCCTAGCGTTTTCTGACACCCAAAACTATTGGGCAAAAAATTGTGTCCAGCAATTAGGAGAGCGTAAACTGATTACAGGCTATCCTGATGGTAGTTTTCGCCCAGAAGCAACTGTGACACGCGCTGAAGCAGCAGTGTTAATGCTAAATGCTTTTCCTGATTCACCAGTGAAACGCACCGCTGCATCATTTAAAGATGTACCCGCTAATTACTGGGCAAATAAAGCAATTTCTACCGCTTACCAAAAAGGATTTTTTTCTGGTTATCCCGGTGGGATTTTCCAGCCTAACCAGCCAATTCCTCGCGCCCAAATCATTGGTGTCGTAGCTGGTGGGAAAAATTATAGCCTTGTATCCAGCCCAATGCAGATATTACAACAATATTTTAACGACGCGGGACAAATTCCTAACTATGCCCAAAATGCGATCGCATCTGCGACTATTAATAGTATTGTTGTCAATTATCCCAATGTCAAACAGCTAAAACCACTGCAAAGCGCTACTAGAGGCGAAGTTGCGGCTTTGATATGTCGGGCGTTAAATATCTACACGGTTCCGCCACAATATATTGCTGGAGTCGAAGTACATCCCCAAGAAGTACGCCCTTTACCAGGAAAACTCGATATTATTCCCACCTTTAACAGCAATAGTCCCGAACTGGTAACAACTGAAGGAATTTTACTATCAACTTTCCCCCCAGATGGAAAACAAGTACAGTCAGCACATTTAAATTATCCCTTTCAAGGCAGATTTGATATATTTGCTCATCATATCGTCAGGGCGGAAACACCAGCCCAAAGCCGCACTGTTTACCAAGGGATAATCGTACATAATCCAGGAAATGAACCTGTCACGTTGCAAGTATTACAAGCAGCTAGTCATCTCACCAGAGAAGCGCCGTTTATCGCTTTACCTGATGTGGTGGAAAATCCCCAAGGTACAGTTTACTCTGGGCCGGGCGATCGCACAATGAATGATGTATTGCGGGGAGTTCGCCAAGGGATTTTTCCCCAAAAGCTGGTAATAGAACCAAAAGAAACGCAAATCCTAGCGAATTTACCCATTCCTGTACAGGCTCCTGCTTCTAACGGTCGCACTACGATGATGCGCTTGGCAAGTAGTAGCCCAGTTTATCTCGCAAATTTAGTTAAAAATAGTAATATTTCACCCACCTTAGCCGAGTGGCAAAAGCTTCTGGATACAGCCAATTTAGCAGGAAAGCGTGACCCCATTCCAACACCTCTCGACCCTCCCAGAGAACCAACAGTATTTAGTCGCGTCGCTGGTGTCTCCCAAGGAACGCAATGGCAAACACAGCTTACGGATAATCTTAATGTGTCTGAGTTAACGATACCCCAACCAGGAAAGGCGTTTTCTTATCCTTTGGGAACTGTACATTTAATTACTCTTAGCACTGGACAAATTCAAAGCGCACCGATGTTAAAACGCTATCCTGATACGGCGTACTTTGCTCACAGTAACTATGGTGTTGAATATAATCTGACTTTACCCCTCAGAAATATTACCAATCAAACTCAGGTTGTAAATGTATCAATCCAGACTCCTATTAAGGATGAAGGAGGAACAGATAGACTGCTGTTTTTAAAGCCAGGTGTAGAACAAATATTCTTTCGGGGAACGGTGCGGGTGCGTTATATCGATGATAATGGTGTGGAAAAGACGCGCTATGTGCATTTGGTACAGCGTCGGGGACAAAGGGGTGAACCATTGGTGACGCTGAAGATGTTGGCGGGTGGGAAGCGAGAAGTACAGGTGGACTTTTTGTATCCTCCAGATTCTACGCCGCCGCAGGTGTTGACGGTGAAAACGGAGGGGTGATTTTTTCACTACACAGCTTTCAGAAGCCCTGTGCTAATTGGTGTTCACACTCAAATCATAATGAAAAGTGGAAGTCCAGGCAAAACTCTTATGCTGACATTTACCCAACTTAAACCACCTAATCCTGATGCCGCAGTCACCTTTACTCTGGCGCTGACAGCAGAAGAACGTACCCGCAGCCGTCATCGCTTTGAAACAGAAGATAGCAAGGTTGTGTTTCTACATTTACCCAGGGGAACTGTTTTACATGATGGTGATATTCTCCAAGAAGAAACCCATAGCAGTTTAATCAGAATTACTGCCAAACCAGAACTAGTGCTGACTGCCTTTGCCCAAACACCACTTTTATTACTACGGGCGGCATACCATCTCGGAAATCGCCATGTACCTGTAGAAATTACCCCGACTTATTTACGCTTGTCCTCAGATTCGGTTTTACACACAATGTTGAAACAATTGGGGTTAGAAGTTAAAGAAGAAATTTTACCGTTTCAGCCAGAATTGGGAGCTTATGGACAACACCATCATGCTCACTGATAGCCATCTTTTGAGTATTTTACAACTGGCTAGCCCCGCTTTACCTGTGGGAGCATATAGCTATTCTGAAGGCTTGGAAATGCTGGTGGAAAATGGTACGATCGCTAACCACACACATCTCAAAGATTGGTTAAAAGCAGAGTTACTCTACGGGGCAATTCGGCTAGAAGCGGCGGTAATGGTACGATCGCAGCAAGCTGCCAAAATGCATGATGTAGAGTCGCTATGTCGTTGGAATCTGTGGTTATCCGCTGCTAGGGAAACAGAAGAGTTACGCGCCTCTAGTTGGCAGATGGGGCGATCGCTCATCCAATTACTTGGTAAACTAGAACCACAGATTGCGCCTATTGTCAATGCTATAGGTAATCCTTGCAATTATGCGATCGCTTTTGGCATTGCCATTGCCCATTGGCAAATCAGTATTAAAGCCGGATTACTCGGATATCTGCATAGTTGGGCAAGTAATTTGATTACTGCTGGTGTGAAACTTATCCCCCTTGGACAAACCGCAGGACAGCAGTTATTGCTAGATTTACAACCATTAATTAGTGCTGCGGCATTGGAAATTCTTGCGTTGGAGGATGATCAACTCGCCTGTTGTAGTTGGGGTTTGTCGCTGGCGAGTATGCAGCATGAAACGCAGTATACAAGGTTGTTTAGGAGTTAGGAGAGACGCGATTAATCGCGTCTGTACAGGAGTTAGGAGTTAGGAGTTATGAATGCATTTCGAGTGGGAGTTGCTGGGCCAGTGGGTTCGGGGAAAACGGCTTTAGTTGATGCTTTGTGTAAGGGATTGCGTGAGCAGTATGAGATTGCGGTGGTGACAAATGATATTTATACTCAGGAGGATGCTCAGTTTTTAGTGCGTTCTCAGGCGTTGGCAAGCGATCGCATTTTGGGTGTAGAGACTGGTGGTTGTCCCCATACTGCTATCCGCGAAGATGCTTCGATGAATTTGGCCGCAATTGAACAGTTCGAGGAACGTTTTCTCGATTTGGATTTAGTATTTTTAGAAAGTGGCGGCGATAATTTAGCTGCTACCTTTAGTCCCGAATTGGTGGATTTAACAATTTACGTCATCGATGTTGCAGCAGGCGATAAAATTCCCCGCAAAGGTGGCCCCGGTATTACTAAATCTGATTTGTTGGTAATTAACAAAACTGATCTTGCACCCTATGTTGGTGCAGATTTAAGTGTGATGGAACGAGATGCTAAAAAAATGCGCGGTGATAAACCTTTTATTTTTACTAATTTAAAAACTCAGTTAGGACTTGCAGATGTAATTAACTTTGTTTGCACAAATATCTGTTAAACCTGAAGGTTTTCTATAAAGCCCTTAGATGACGACTTCGCACACGTTCAGCACTACCAGTAGGAATCGCAGCAATTAATTTTTGCGTATATTCCTCTTTGGGTTCTTGGTAAATGCTTTCGGCTGTCCCTTCTTCAACAATTTGACCGCGATTCATGACTAAAATGCGATCGCTCATAAATTTCACCACACTTAAATCATGAGAAATAAAGATATAAGTAAGCTGAAAATCTGACTGTAATTCTTTGAGAAGATTTAATACCTGCGCCTGTACGGAAACATCCAGCGCTGAAACTGATTCATCGCAGATGATAAACTTAGGATTTAATGCCAAAGAACGGGCTATGCAAATTCGCTGGCGTTGACCGCCAGAAAACTGATGAGGATAGCGGTTCATCGCATCTGCACTCAAACCCACCCGTTCTAAAAGTTCGGCTACTCGCACTCGTCGTTGTTGCTTTGTTTTACCAACGGCGTGAATTAACAATGGTTGCATCACCGCGTCCCCAACCTTCATGCGGGGATCGAGGGAACTGAAAGGGTTTTGGAAGACTATTTGCATTTCCCGCCGCAGTTTTTGCAACGGTTCTCCTTTGAGGCTTGTAATATCTTGTTTCTCAAAGATAATCTGACCACTCATCGGTTCAATTAATCGCAGCAAAGTTCTGCCAAGGGTGGTTTTACCGCAACCAGATTCCCCCACCAAACCTAGTGTTTCCCCTGGTTTGACATCAAAGGAAACGCCATTAACTGCCATATTGTAGCGTTTTGTCCCACCAAACACCCCGCGCACTGGAAAACCAACTTTCAGGTTGCGGATTTGCAGCAAAGGTTCCTTCTCATTGAAGTTTGCTAATCTTGCAGCAATCTCTTCAGTGGTGACTTCTGTCGGTTGTGTGGGTTCTTTGGCTTGAATTACTACTTGTCCCGTTGCTGTCTCTTCTGCACTCATGTAATCAGAAACGGTGAGTAATTTTTGGGGACGGCGGTTGAGTGTGGGGCGACAAGCTATTAAACCTTTAGTATATGGATGCTGGGGACTGCTGAAAATTTGCTCCGCAGTACCAGATTCGACAACTTTACCTCTATACATCACCGCTACTTGGTCAGCAATTTCCGAAATTAGCCCCAAGTCGTGAGTGATGAAAATCATTGCCATGTCACGGCTTTGCTGCAATTGCCGCAACAAATCTAAAATTGTCGCTTGCACCGTCACATCCAAGGCTGTAGTTGGTTCATCAGCAATTAAAATTAACGGGTTGCAAGAAATTGCCATTGCAATCATCACCCGTTGCAACTGACCCCCAGAAAGTTCATGAGGGTAGCGTTCCAGCATGGCTTCTTTGTGTTCTTTAACCAACTGGGACAACTTTGATGGTTCTGGTTTCGATGAATTGCTGTTGGTTTGATGCCAAGTTTCGATATACTGCTGCTGGATCTCCTCATCGCTAGCGAGAAGTTTAACCTCTTGTAGACCTGCGATCGCAATTTGTCGTGCTTGGGCTGCTGACACATTTTGATGCCGCATAATCGCTTCTGTTAGCTGAAACCCGATGTTATAAACCGGATTTAGCGAACTCATCGGTTCTTGAAAAATCATGGCGATGTCGCCACCCCGGTGTAGCTGCATTTGCTCAGGAGGCAATTTTACCAAATCGATGGCATTGGCATTCTCCTGCGGACGAAACCAGATTTCACCGCCAGTAACTATACCGGGAGTTTGCAACAAACCCATCACAGCTAGGGCTGTCACTGATTTACCACTCCCCGATTCTCCTACTATTCCTAGAGTTTCACCTCGATGCAAGCCAAAGGAAATACCATCCAAAGCTCTGACAGTGTTGCCATCACTGGGAAATTCAACTTGTAGATTGCGAACCTCTAGGACAGTTTCTCTCATAGGAATTGGGTGTGAATCTTAACTTAAAATTATTTGGATTTTAACAATAGTTTTGATCTATTATGTCGGTAAATATGGTTTTTATGCTCCTTGGCAGTTTTTCACTGCTTAAACCTCAACCACAATTGACATCACATACTTCCACAATATACACGCATTTGCAATAAGGTTAAGTTATTGAATAGGTAGATTTGAAGTTGTTCTACATTTTGGGCAGTTGAATGATTGATGACAAAATTAGACTAAGGTCTATACATAAGTATGTCAATAAAATAGTTAAATTCTTGATAGAAGATACTGGAATACAAAGATAAGGGGTTGGCTAATTTAACCTAGGAATTGAGAGATGAGCGATCGCACATGGACGCGACACAACGCAGGGACATCATTTACAAATCCATCGCTTGTCTCATCCAATATTCCCACATTGGCCAATCCAACACGCGGTTTTGGTTTACCAACAAATAATACTCCACTCGCAACAGTCACAGAGGTAGCAGGCGACGTTCAAGAAGCCCAATCTGCTGATGAGCAATCATTAGAACCAGAAGCTATCAAAGAAAAGCCTCTTGTTCATGACATTAGTCGCATATCTTTGCGTCGTCCACAGCCGCAACTTACAGTTAGCCAGCCAGGAGACCAGTATGAGCAGTCAGCTGACTGGGTGGCTAACCAAATTATGCTCCTGCCTAGACCTCAATCCAAGATAAATCCCGGTGAAATAGATTCACAAGATATAGTGCAGCGAAAATGTGCAGCTTGTGAGCAAGAAGAAGAGGAAGTACAACGCGCTAGTGATCACAGCGTTCCGACCCAAGAGAATATTGAGACTCAGTTAAATAATAGTAAGGGTGGGGGAAACCCATTATCTGCTGAAGTGCGAGACTTTATGGAACCGCGCTTTGGTAGTAACTTTGACAATGTGCGAGTACATACTGGCTCCAATGCTGTGCAGATGAGCCAGTCGTTGGGAGCGCAGGCGTTTACTCATGGTAGTGATGTTTACTTTGGTGCAGGAAAATCACCTGGAAATAACGAGTTGACAGCCCATGAGTTAACCCATGTGGTACAGCAGACAGGCAAGGTGCAAAAACAAAGCGATACATCCACAGCAACAGCCCCTGTTGAACAGACAGCAAGTGGTATGCCGCCCAAAAAAGGCACAACCAAAATTGACAAAAAGAATGGCACAATTACCGCTTCTGGGAAAAACATCACCGAAGCAATTACAAACTTAACATCACAAGGAAAGGGCGAAGCAGGCAGTGTTACTTGTGCCCCAGAGAAAAGTGTCCAAACTTACCAAGCTGATGATCAATCTGCTGAAATTGTCTATGAAGCAGACGTTCTAGTTACAGAAACTAAGGCAATGCCCGTCTGGACTGAACTCGACCAACAGTGCGAACCCGTTAAAAAAGAATGGGCAAGGTTTTATAGCGCTCTAGATACGCACGAAAATGGGCACATTAGTATTGACGAGAAGGCTTTTAAAGATTTACACAAAAAGCTTCTTGGCAAAACAACCTCAGCATCTGACAAGATTTTTAATGATACTTACGCCCAAGCAAATACTGATAACAACACCTACGACACCACAACTAAGCACGGACTGACTCAAGGTACAGGAGTAACCCCGGTACAGTGTGGCCCAGAAAAAGTTTCTCAAAGTGAAGATGGATCAAATGCAGAGACAGAAGTTCAAACTAAGCAGCAGGCGGGGATAAAAACCCTACAGCACAATTCTAGTAACGATTTTCTGTCTAATAAAACGACACTGCAAACAAAACTTAGCCCTACTCTCTCAGTTACTTCGCAGCCCTATTCGACCATACAAGCACAACCGCAGACTAACAAAGTGCAGATGAAATGTAGTGCTTGTGATCTAGACGATAGTGTACAACGTAAAACGATCGCTCAAAACATCACTTCCCACAAAGACAACAAATCAATTCAAAAACTGGGTTGGAATGATATCAAGGATGCAGCAGGTGCAGGTGCTAACTGGGTTGGTGATAAAGCTAGTGCAGGCGCTGAATGGGTCGGAGATAAGGCTAGTGATGTGGCTTCTATGGGTAAAGATGCCTTTGCTGCCCTAGTTGCGAGAGTCGCCCCTGGTTTGGCTGATTTGATTCGCCAAGGGCCGATGGGGTTACTGGGTGAAAAAATCAAAGACGGCATCAAAAGCTGGGTTTCTAGCATCACTGGAAACATCGATATTGCTGGTGTGATTGCTCAATTGCAGGGCAGTTTTACAGGGGTGTTTGAAGGGATTCAGGATGTTACTAAAGGTGATCCAGCCTCTTGTCGGAATTTTGCCAATAGTTTAAAGGCGTTGCAAGACTTAGGACACGCCTTCATGGAAAATGCCGCTGTCAAACAAATTCAGGCGGTATTTTCTCAAGTTAAAGGCGTTTTCCAAAAAGTTACTGATTTAGCGATCGCCCCAGCGTTTGATGCGTTGATGAGTGTTGCAGGCGGCGTATTTGACACCGTTAAGGTACTGGCAACCACAATCTGGGAATGGGGTGCCCCCGTTCGCAATACTCTAGGTGCTGCCTGGGATTGGGTGAAAGAACAACTCGGCATTGGTGGTGATGGCGAAGGTGGCGTTCTGGGATGGCTGAAGACCAAAGCTTCCCAGGTGTGGACAGAAATTAAAGGCACTCTTGCCCCAGTACTTGGCCCTTTGAAGACTGTGGGTAGTGTATTGCTAGCTTTTTCACCAGTGGGTTCAATCTACCTCATCGTCAAATATGTGCCGCAGCTAGTCAAAGCGGTGCAATGGTTATGGGCGCATAAAGACGATAAAGATATTGTCAAAAAAGCTCATGAGGAAATGGGCGATACGATTTTGCCGGAACTGCTGAGTAATGTAGAAGGATTTGCTCAAACGATGCAATCTACAGTTAGCAGTTTGGTGAATCAGGCAGTTCAATTAAGTGAAGCAGTTTTAGAATTGTTAGGCGCAATTAGCGGAGTGCCGTTATTAAGCATGGCACAAAGCTTAGTGCAAACAGTATCAAATGGGGTGAAGGAATTCATCAGCTGGTGTCAAGAAGGATTCCAATCAGCCGCAAAGACTGTCCAAGAATTCGCTAGCAAAATTATCACGAAGATTAAACCCTACATTGGCGTGCTAACTTCATTAGGGTTAGCGATCGTGAATCCGGGAATGATTCCGGTCATCCTGGCAGGTTGGGCTTGGCAAGCTTTGGATGATTGCTACAAAGCTCCAATTATTAATTTCTTACTTGACATTGTTATTGGCCTGTTGCAGGCTGCGCCGTCGTTACCCATGTTTGGGTTGCTCTGGCCAATAATCAAGGCAGGTGTCCTTGGTTTCCTTCAAGGAGTTAAGGGTAAGCCAGATCACGAAAAGGTTGCGATCGCCAACAAGTTGGCTAAAATCATTAGCGGTGGCAGCCCTGCATTTATTGTTGGATTTGTCAAGGGTTTACTCAAGGGCATCTGGGAAGGTCTCACTGACCCATTTGTGCTGATATATGAAGCCATCAAGGGATTGGGCAATCTAGTTACCTGGCTTAACGATGTGGCGAACCAAGCACTTTCTCCCACACCGACAGATCAGCCAGCATCAGCCCAGGAAGGAGCAGCATCGCCAGCAACCACTGCTAATAACAACGTGGAAATGGGTGAACGGATGCAGCAAATGGCTGGAGAACTGCAACCACCTGTAGAGCAGGTAAGCCAGGGCTTTATGCCAGCCGTGCAGGAGGTATTCAGTGGCGGCGGTGCTATGTCCTTCGAGCAATTGATGCAGAAGCTTGGTGATGCCTGGGGTAGTGTTGAGACGGCGCTGATGAATGCAGGCGGCACCCTCGCGGATAAAGTGTGTCAATTCATGTTGCAGGATAGTGCTGAAGGCGAGATGGGCGAAACGGTCGGTTGGTTAGCCGGAACGATCGCCTTTGAAGTAGTTCTTGGCATTCTAACCGCAGGTTCCTGGACAGCCGCTAAGGGTGCGATGAAAGGACTCAAGCTCTTTGCCAAGATTCTCGACTGGACAGGCGAGGTAATGGGGTTGGCATTTAAGGGCTTGGCTAAAGTTGGTGGCTTTATCCTGGATGGTATTAAGGGATTAGGCAAGCTTTTGGGTAAGGCGGGTGGTGCGGCAAAAGTCATCCTAGATGCTCTGGGTGAAATTGGGCAAAAACTGATTACCTTTGCTGACGAATTGCTTGGCAGAGCAGCAAAAGGAGCAGCTAGTGAGGTCGCTGAAGAAGGGGCTGAAAAAGCTGCTAAGGAGGTAGTTGAAGAAGCTGGTGAAAAAGCTACTAAAGAGACATTTGAAGAAGGTGCTGAGAAAGGCGCGAAGGAGGGAACTGAGGAAAGCGGCGAGAAAGGTGCGAAAGAGACAACCGATGATACAGCTAAAAAGGCTGCTGAATTGCCTGCTGCGATCGCTAAGGCGAAATCAATCACGGAAACTAATGATATCGCAGATACACCAGCTCCGATCCTGCTTGGAATCCTAACATCAACTGTTAAACCTCAGTATTCTTGGATTAAGGGGTTTGAAGCGCGTCCAAAGCGGCCGGGCCATTACTCTATTCATATGATTGCTAGTGACCATGAAATTGACTCAGACTACAGTACTGATGAGATTAAAAAACTGGAGTCACAAGCCAAAGAATTTGAAGCCCAGCTAAAAGAAGCATCAGCAAAAACCAGAGAAGCAGAAGCCAAGGCAGTTGAGGCCAGAAAAACTGCTGATGAAGCGACAAGTCATGTCAAAGCAACGGAGGCAGAAGCAAAAGCGGCTGAGGCCAAAGTTCAACAGGCAGAAATAGAAGCCCAAGCAGCAGAAGCAAGAGCTAAGAATGCGGAGGGTACCACGGAAGAAGCAGCTCAAGCCAAACAAGAATTGCTCAAGGCTAAACAAGAAGCAGGGCAAGCTAAACAAGAGGTACTCAAGGCTAGGCAACAAGCAGAGCAAGCCAAGAAAGAATTTCAAGCCTTAGAGGAGGCCAAAGCTAAGGCTAGCCTAGAGGAAACTGAAGCTAGACAAATTGAAGCGATCGCTAGAGAAGAAGCATCTCTAGTGAAACAAGAAGCACTTACAAATCAGAAAGTTAAACTTCAAGGAGACCGTGCTGCTTTAGATAAAGAAATTGATGAGTTAAGAACAGAAGCGGCAAAAGCCCAGAAGAAAGTTGATGAAGCTTCTAAGAAGATCCCTGACAAAAGAGGGGCGGAAAGAAAGCTTGCTGAAAATGAGCTAGATCAACTGCAAAAAAGGCGGGACAAGATTAGTAATAAACTTTCAGAGAAATCAGGAGAGAAAGCGAAGCTAAACACTCAGATTAAAAACATAGAAGAACAAATACAAGCAGAAATTCGAGCTTCTAGAGCAGTTCCACCAGAAATTGCTAAAAAACTTCGTGACAATAGTCCCAATGATGAATTGCGTAAATGGGTTAATGATTCCAGCAATCCTCAAGTCAAGTTTGATCCTGTAACTGGCAAGCCAATCGATCCTGTTTATGGAAGGCCAGTGGATAGGCTTTCTCCCGATCACATTGTTCCTTTGGAGGAAATAAAACAAATGCCAGGTTTCAATAAGCTGACATATCAACAGCAGCTAGAGGTTGCAAACTTGAGAGAAAATATTATGGGTATAGATCCCCGTGTGAATTCAGCAAAACAAGATACCTCTTGGACAGTATTTAAAGGACACTCAGAATTTGGTGCGATTGATCCAAAAGTTCAAGCAAAACTAATTCAGGCAGAAAAAGATGCAAGAGCAGCATTAGAAAAAGCGATTGAGGCAAGATTACCGTAATGAAATTTAAACGTCAAATAGGAGCATTCAACGTAGTTGCTCATTGTCCTGACGATCTTGAGCATCAAGCTCAAGCACTATTAGATAAACTTGCTGAGATTAATCAGCAGAAATCTAACCTTAAAGATGGGACTAAAGTTGAGTTCGGTTGGTCTATTTTAACTCTGCGTGGCAATGAAGATGAACTTGTCGTTTGTGAACCATATTTCAGTGATGATCCATTTCAAAACTATCTACCAGTAGTTGATGACACTCTAAGAGTGATTACTGAACAAATAGAGTTATTAAATCGTGTTGGCGTAGAAGGAGTCACTGCAAGTTTTCAAGATAAAGTAGTAATTGCCAAAGGGTCTCTCCAGGCAAACCATATCTATCTTGAACGTAAATCACCTGAGGCTAACACCCATAACTCAGGTTGGTATATCGGAGAATTTACAGAAGACAAGCCCGAACAAACTGATGATAACTTTGAAGCTATTTATGTGTACCAACTGCTAAATCAACGTCCTGCTCTTATGCCAATTCTTGCTTTACCACCTGGGTATCTAGTTATTGTCAATGAAGATATAATTGAAGCAATTTTTAATAAAGATAACCAGAACATTTGGCAGTAAAAAATTAATGACCTTATAGGATAAAGTTCTCTATGGGAACTAAGGCTGAAGATTATCAATATCAATTAGATGCAGAGCTAATCTTATGCGATCGCACCATCTCCCCCTTACCCATCCACGCTCTAGCTCTAGCTTTGACAAAACTAGAAGAGGATTTGATTGAATGTCGTCTCAGGTTTCAAATCAATGCAGAACTTCACCGACGCATCGAAACTGAAGCCCTATTCAATCTCAAACCAGAAATTCGTGTCCCGCTTTCCAGTGAAGATTTTTTATCTGAAACAGATATCGAAATTGAGATTAGTTTACAGCCAGATTTTCTCCCAAATCTGAGTGAACACATTGCCAGTCTAGATGAGATATCAAGTAATTTCATTAAGCTAAACCAAGAACAACCTGATAATCCCCTATTTGCGACTGAAAATTGGCTGTTGGTATCAGCCATACAACCGCAAACATCCAGTGATGTTGGCTACCGTACCCTTTGGGATTACCTCAGTCCAGCCACCCTTAGCAAAGCTGCTGCATCCGGTTCAGCTAATCCAATCTCTGATGCACTAGGAACCTTCTTCAAAAATTGGACGCAGAATAACCTATCTGCGGTGACTGAACAAGCCACTGCTGAAGTTGTTGATGGAATTGCTCATTTTTTCAGAGATTTGGCCGATTTCAATCTGGATGAATTGAAAAAACTTGTCAAAAATATTGATCAGCAAGTTACAAAAGATTGGAAACCCTTTTCAGGTGACAGAACAATTCTTCAGGAAATGCTTAACTTCTTTACTGAAGACGACTGGAACTTTAGAAAATTGCAGGGAGAATCTGTCTTACAAGTCGCATTCGGAGGCAAAAATGGCAAATGGAACTGTTACGCCAAAGCCATAGAAGAAAATAAGCAATTTATCTTTTACTCTCTTTGCCCCATCACCGCACCTGAAGACAAAAGACAAGCCATTGCTGAATTCCTCACTCGTGCCAACTACGCCATGATGATTGGCAACTTTGAACTTGACTTTAGCGATGGTGAAATTCGCTATAAAACTAGTATTGATATTGCAGGCGATCGCCTCAGTTTTGCTTTAATCAAAAATTTGGTTTACACTAACGTCACCATGATGGATGAATACCTACCAGGGATTTTATTAGTAATTGATGATGATGCCTCACCTCAAGAAGCAATTACCAAAATAGAAACCAACGTATAAGAAGCGAGAGTAACATTAGCCATCGTTGACTAACATATTACAGTTTAAATACAATCATTTTTCATCAGCCACCAAGAGCGCAAGTGGGCGATCGCTTCTTCTTTTTGTTTGGCTTCGACTTCAATCCACGGTGCTTGGTGGTAAACTTTGGGCATATCGGTAATCAAGTCGCTGTGTTTTCTGTCATTGAAAGCTTGCTCACCATTGGAAATATGGACTAATTGCCAATCTGGATTGGCCCAAGTTTCTCGCGCTGCGTAAAACATGGATGCGACACTCGGATGATCGTAGCTATCTAAATTTTCGTGGCAAATATGGTGATGGGCATCAAACACCATCGGCACGCCAGCTTGCTGACATACTGCTAAAATTTCATCGGCGCTATAGGCGTATTCATCGTTTTCTAAAGTCAAGCGGCAAATGATATTTTCTGGTAGTTCGGAAATTACTTTTACTAGTTGTTCAGGACGTTGAGATTTGCCACCATGAATATTCATCAATGACCAAGGCGATGTCTGACGACAAGCCGCTTCGCGTCTACGCGGTAAGCCCAGTAAGTCAAGTATACGGGAATGTCCTGCTAGATTATTGATACTTGCTTGTACCACTTCGGGAGAATCAGAACTTAGCACTACATATTGATCTGGATGCAACACCATTCTTATGCTTAATGCATTTGCTCGTTGACCGATTGTTGCTAAATCAGCGCTCATTGCCTCTAGTATACTTGCGCCGATTTTGTCTTCTAAGTCACTTAGGGGAAATAAAGAAGAAGACATCCGATACAGCTGAATTTTATTCTGCTGGCAAAATGAGAGGGCATCATGCAAGCGATGTAAGTTATGCCGATACAGTTCACTCAGGGCGCTTTTGCGATCGCTAAGGGAAAGTTTTAAGTATCGTGTGCGCGTCATTGTCCGAAAGCGCACTTGTTTGTCAGAGGTGATACAAACTAGCCCTAGGTTGGGCAGTATACTTTTTTGATACTGTTGTGTATTAGGTGAATTTTGAAACTCGATTACGGTCATTAACTAAATTTACTAACTGTTGCATGTTTTGAGCTATTTTTTAATTTAAACAAATTCTGCCACTGACTTACGAGTACCTAAAGAATGAAGTCCTAAGGCTTAAGGGTGTAAATGCTCGTAATACTTACGTTTTAGCTAAACAAGGTCTTCCTCAAACTTAGTCAAATAATGACGCTTGAACGCACCCCATCTAAATCAGAGATTATATTGCTCAGTATTGGTGTATCTATCTATTTTTTATAAGCAGTAACCAACAGTTGAGGAGCATCAAAACCACCCTGAAACACAAGGTCATGTATTACCTGCCATCCCTTACGAGTAAACAGCAATTTCCAAAACGATGGGCTGGATTCTGAGTATAATTGTTTCCAGTAAAGCAACTCACTACGACTCAAAAAACACTGGTCACAACGGTAATAATCTACAGAAAAACCTGTTGTTTCCAGAAGCGTAAATATTTGCTCGTGAGTGAAGGCATGAAGGTGGTATGGATCAAAATGACGCGTCTCCCCTAGTGGTACAGACAACATCAATACACCATTGCTAGTTAAATAATTACTAAGTTGTTTTAAAAAATTGGTCGGATTTTTTAAATGTTCTATCGTCTCAAACGAGATAATAACGTCAAAAGGCTCCGAACACTCAAATTGCTCTGCATCAGCGCAAATGAAGTTTATTCCGGGAATTTGGTAGTGTTTCTTAGCATATTCCACAATCTGTGAGCATATATCGACTCCAACTACACTGCTTGCGCCTGCAACACGAAGCATTTGGCTACCATATCCACTGCCGCACGCGATGTCTAGAACTCTTTTTCCTAAGACGTACTTGGTTGCAGTTTCGTAGCGTCCAAGATGTAGCTCCATGATCTTGCGACTAGCCGAATCCTTACCCATGCGCTGGGGAATCAAGCGTTCCCAAGTTACAGTCAGGTTATCCAAAGCTTCAACTGAACTGCTAACAAAGTTACTCATATAATTTGCGGTTACAAAGTGGTAGTCTTTTGTTTTGATAGTTTTCAACTATACATAGTTGTAACTATCATTAACATGGTCTTAAGATGTGAATTTATCTAGGGTGTTGAAATAGGAACTATATAAACACCTAGCGCCTACTCTCTCTCCTGTTTAAACGTAATTGATAATTATGTTTTAAGTGGAAATTTAAACCCCAATCGAAACATAAATTAAACTCTTTAAAATTACGAATTACGAATTACGACTTTACCAAAGTGAGCCGCACTTTTGAGGTAATGATAAGCTTCTCGCGCTTCAGAGAATGGGAAAACTCGATCAATAATCGGTTTGATTTGATGCTGTTGCATCGCCTGATTCATCGCCTCAAACATTTCCCGGCTGCCAACATAAATTCCCTGAACTGTTAAACTCTTAAAAAGTATTGGCATGGGGTCAATTTCATTTCCTCTGCCTGATAATACGCCAATCAAGCTAATACGTCCCCCAATGCGGACTGCTTGTAGTGATTTTGGCAGAGTTCCTGCACCGCCTACCTCAACTACATGATCTACACCCGTTCGATTGGTTAATTGGTAAACTTGCTTTTCCCAATCTGGCGTTGTTTTATAGTTAATTGTTTCGTCAGCACCAAGCTGTTGAGCTAGTACCAATTTCTCATCACTGCTGGAAGTAATAATCGCTCTTGCACCATGTATTTTGGCAAACTGGAGAGCAAAAATAGAAACTCCTCCAGTACCGAGTAATAAAATACTATCACCTGCGCGAATATTGCCTTTTGTCACCAGTCCATGCCAAGCTGTGACTGCTGCACAGGGCAAGGTAGCCCCTTCAATGTAAGATAGGTGGTCAGGTAATATCACTAAACCATCTTGGTGTAATACGACATACTCAGCCAGCATTCCATTAATACCGCCTCCTAAATCGGATTTCATTTTCTCTTTGGTTAAAGAGCCATAAATCCAGTCTTGGAAGAAAATACCAGCGACGCGATCGCCTATTTTTACGCGTGTCACACCTTCCCCCACCGCCACGACTTCCCCTGCACCGTCAGACAGGGGAATTAAAGGATATTTCTGTCCAGAACCGTAAGCTCCTTCAATGACAAGCAGATCACGGTAATTTAGGGATGTTGCTTTGACTTGAATGAGAACTTGTCCCGCAGTTGGTTTTGGTTCAGTGCGATCGGCTAACCTGAGGGCATCAATCCCGGCGTTGCTTTGGATTTCGTAAGCTTTCATAGAAAAAGCAGTGGTTTAATTAGGACTTACACATTGACAAGAAAAACCAAATATGTATTAAGGTTAAAAACCACATCTTTCGTAAGGGAACAGCAATGCTGTGCCCCTACAGTATCATCTAAAAATGTGTATTGATCCCCCTAAATCCCCCTTAAAAATGGTGACTTTGAGAGCTTTTTGCCCCCCTTTTTAAGGGGGGTTGGGGGGATCAAAAGCTGATGGCGCAACTCTAGAAGACTTGTGTGTAAACCGTAGCCTTTTAGGAGAGAGAAATAGAAGTGAGGTTTTTCAGATACCATGAAAAGTCAGGTTGATAGTCATTTTGCCTTATGAGCTTGGTTGCTGATCGGGAAACATACACTTATCAGAGTCACAACCACTAGGGCCAGCCTCTGCCATTTCGCCTAAATCGTAGCGGCTTAAGACTGCACAGAAATCATCTGTTTTACGCCGTGCTTTCACGTCTCTATTCAAGCGCTCGTAAGTTATTTTGTCTATTGGTTCAAATGGCAAACGTGGGAATGATTGCAAATCGTCAAAACGCGCTAAAAGGGCTGCTGAAATATATCCTTCATCATTTTGGATAGTTTCGTAGATCCGCTGTCCTAAAGGTTCGATTTCATCAGAGCGAAGTTCTAAAGTAGCTGATGTGTTGTGAGTCACATACCAACGTTGAACCTGGAGGACAAAATCAAATTGAGCTAAGACTGAAAACTTAGAAACATCAATTTCATCAGCCCCTGGTAAATCAGCCCAAGATACAGAGACAGGGATTTCTACTAACCATTCACTCACCCGTGAATCAAAGGGATCATTGAGCAAATTGCCCTGTTCATCTTTGTCTGATTGAGAAGGAATGACATTGTAACCATAGTCAATACAAGCTAAGGCTACTGGGTCATTTTTGCCGAAGGTGATGCGGCGAATAAATCTTTGCGCTTTTGGAGGATGCCATCCTGAACTAGCATTAGTTAATAATGCTTTCGTGCCACTGGGTTGGACTGTAGTACAGCGATTTGGACGTTTGAAATTATGGCGATCGCAATAATCCCAAACTACACGATGTACAATATCTCTCCAAGAACTTAGATATTTTTCTTCCTCACGCTTGAAAGCTAATCCTTGTGGAGTTGCAGGTCTTCCGGCTTCCCACCAGCGCAGCCAATCAACACCAAAAGCATGGACAAAGAAATCAAATAAACCTGTAAAAGAAACTCCTACAATCGGGTCTAATTCACGACTGTATTGATAGCGTGGTTCCAGGAATTTGTGATTTAAAAGTGCTGCTACAGATAACGCCCCAGCAGTGAAAGCTTCCTCTTGTTCTTTGTAGTTATATGGGTCGATTTGATTAAGGTGAACCTCAGACAAATTGCAGTGGAAGTTACTACCGATGATTTCCTTTCTTTGTTACCCTAGAGGCTTTTTATCCCCTAGTTCTACTGCTTGATTATTTGCAGTAGCTCCGCGTACCTTTTGCAGATGTGACTTCAGATAATAAAAGTGTTTTTCACATCCACCCCCGCACTCTTGGAGAGATTATATTCTAGACACAAATTTCTGATGTCATCTAGTTTCACTCTCTACGCTGTACAGTGTCAAAGACTTTTTAATTCCTTTGGTTACCACGGGATTAGCATCTCAGCTTTCCCCGTTTTTGCGAGGTTTTTAACGTGAGGCAAAATCACTTACCACACGGATTTAGCCCATAGCGAGCTAAACGATGTTCTAACTCATTAGCATCAAGATTTGAATAACGTTCTTCTAACCACTGTTTTGCTGTTCCTTGTTCATAAGCTTGTAAAAACTCAACTTTTAGAGCTTGTGTTGGCAGCAAATCAATATTCGATCGCGCTACGGCTTCACCAGCCCATTGAATCGCTCCCTCGCCGCTATAATACTGTTTGCGAACGGCATTAAGACATTCTTCTAAGGTTGGTTTGCGATGAAAAACTCTGGTATGGTTTGCCATTCTGAGTGCATCACGCTCTGGATCGATTCGCCAGTTGCCATTTTCATCTTGCTGCCATAAGTTATCTTTAGCGGTAGCTCCTTGTTCATCGTCAGCAATAAACTGACGCATCCCCGCACTTCTTCGGATATTTCCTGCAACTATTGTTACAGCAGCTTGATCGATTAATAAACAACATTCAACTGAACTTAATTGTCGTCCTATAGCTTTATTCAGGATAGATGCACAACGCTGATAAAGTCCGGGCAATTTTACAGGATTAGCAACTCCTCCAAAGCCGTTGAGAGTTTCTCCCGCTTTTCGGACATCGCTGATATCAACTAATACTTCAACTTCTGCTGAAAATTGTTCATCAGTAGAGAGTTCTAATAGGGCTTGATATGATTCAACCCAACCTTCACGGCTATCTCCAACGTGAATAGTGACGTTATTGCCTTCTATATGAGTTTGAGTATATTCACGTCGCTGTTGCACAGGAGTGCTGCCAATTTCACCTTGTACAGTGACATTCAGTTGGTTACGGATGGGGGGCAACTGGTTAATAAATTGTGGTTCTAGGACGGCTCCAGTACCACAGCCCATCATTGCCAGATCCATCATTAATCCGAAGGCACTCCAGTCTTCGAGATTAGTAGAGGTGCAATTATATGCCCCCGAAAAATTCTTTGGCTTGGTTATCCAGTCTGTACCACCAACCCATAGCCAGCGTCCACTGGGCATAGCTTTCAAGTTGCGCTGCATCTTATCCAGTATGGCAGCTTCTTCTTGAGTGAGCTTTCCCAACTCGACTAAGCCGAGGAGAGTGCGATCGCATACCTCATCCCATGTTTCCCTTAACCCTGCCTTTGTGCGGCGGCTATAGGTTCTAAAAAATACGGGATTAGCAGCCGGTGCAGTTTCAGGAAACTTTGCACTCTGGCGTTTTCTTTCTAGCTCTCGAACCATATATTAAGTGTCTTGCGTTCTTGTTGCGTGCGGACAGATTATGACTATACGCCAAGTAGTTTGAGTATTAAAGATTGTCAAATTACCCACTTTACGCTACCTCTACCCTGCACTAATTGCAACAGAAATTTATGATGTATAATGTCTTTCACCCTTGGGTATAATTTCATTAGCTAGTTGTAATTAGCACCAATTAACTTATAAGTAAATTATCTTTATACCGATTTTTATTCAATTACCTAGCAAAGGCATAAACTTTGCTTAAAATTATGCAGGTAGAGACTGACGAACATAAATTTCATATACAGAAACTGTTTTGGGAATACTTTGCCGATTCAGCAAGTAAGAGTATCATGTGTTGAATCTTGGATGTAAACTCTATGTAGCTTTTATACAGGGCAAGTTGCTTAGGCGGCAACTGCCAAAAAGTTCTCAGCCAGGGAAAGATGTATCAGACTTGAATAAGTATTAGAGGTGGCTGTAATGCCGACAATTCATTTGGTAGATGGTGAAAAAGGCGGGGTAGGAAAATCTCTCTTTACCAGAACAATGATTCAGTATTGTCTGGATAAGAAAATCCCGTTTGTACCAGTGGACACAGATAGGTCGAATCCAGATGTAGCAGAGGTGTATAAGGAGATATGTAAGTATGCTGTGTTTAGTGAGAATGAACGACAGGCAGATAAGGCAGATAAAATATTTGAGTGGGCGGTAGAGAAGCCAGTAATTGTGAATTTACCCGCACAATCGCATAGAGCAGTACAAGGGTGGATTGATTCTAATCAATTAATGGAACTAGGGAATTTGCAGGGAGTGATGTTTTGCAAATGGTTTGTATCAACAGGAGGATACGACAGCATGAACCTGTTTGCTCAGTCAGTGAATACCTATGGTGAGAAAATCCCTCATATTCTGGTAAGGAATTTAGGGCTGTGCGATGATTGGGAGCATATAGAGTCCGACTCAAACTTTCAGAAAATAGCAAGTAAATATAAGATAAAAGTTATAGATTTTCCGAAGTTAGCATATAGAGAAAGAAACATAATTGACCAAAATCGCCTGACTTTTGCGGAGGCAAGAGAGTATAAAGAATTTGGCATAATTGGGCGACAGAGAGTAATCAATTTTCTGAAGCTTGCTTATAGTGCTTTTGAGAGAGTAGGTATCTGGTATGAAAAAGTTGAATAGCTTTGCCCTAGAGGGCTTAATCATTGCCAATGATCAATATCCGTTGTGAAACTCTACCTGACTACACAGTAATAGCTGAGGTGAATACATTAGCCTTTGGGCAGGAAAATGAGGCTAAACTTGTGGAGGAAATTCGCCGTTCTGACTGCTATATTCCAGAACTTTCTCTGGTTGCAGAGGTTGAAAATGTTGTAGTCGGTCATATTTTATTCAGCTACATTGATTTAGTGGGTGAAGAAACACTACAAGTACTCGGTTTAGCACCTTTGGCAGTTCATCCACAGTTTCAAAGACAGGGTATTGGCAGCGCACTAATAAAAGCAGGGTTAGAAATAGCAGAGGCAAAGAAAGAAGCCATAGTGATTGTCCTTGGTCATCCGCACTTCTATACTCGTTTTGGCTTTCAGCCTTCTGTTGTTTATGAAATTGAGTCTCCTTTTCCAGTACCAGAGGATGTCTTCATGGTTAAACCGCTGCAAGGCTATCAAGAAAAGTATAAAGGTAAGGTTGTTTATCCAGCTGCTTTTGATGGAGTATAGTATTATTCCTGCGTAGATATTTACAATTTTCTGCCCTAACTTAAAAGCCTTGAAAAGTAAGAAACTTTAGAGCGCAATTTGCCAATTAGCCATTAAAAATCACTGGTGCTGAAACTACACCTTTGTCTTCTAACGCAGCTGCAACCCGTAAAATTAACGCTTCATTATATGGTGCTGCTATCAATTGCACACCTAATGGTAAAGCATTTTGGCGCTGAATTGGTACTGATAAAACTGGTAAACCGATGAAAGATAATGGTTGAGTAAATAATCCTAAATGGGGACGGACAAGAATTTCTTCCCCATCCAAAATCATGGTTTGTTGACCAATTAGCGGTGCGGAAATTGGTGTAGTTGGGGCAAGAATTACATCCACATTTTGAAAGACTTCCCGAACGCGATCGCGATACCATTTTCTAAAGCGTTGTGCTTGCAGATACCAGTGACTTGGAATTAACGCCCCAGCCAAAAAGCGATCGCGTGTTGCTGAATCAAAATCTTGAGGACGCGATCGCAATTTATCCAAATGCAGATTTGCGCCCTCGCTAGCTGTAATCACAAACGCCGCAGCACGGGCGCGGTGTGCTTCTGGTATGGTTACGTATTCAGTGACTTCTATTGCATCAGCTACCTTTTGGACTGCCGCTAAAGCTTCCGGTTCTGCGCCTTTGGTGAAATAATCAGCAGCGAGCGCAATTCTTATATCAGAAATATCTTGTTTAAGTTGTGGTAAACATAATTCAGGCGGACGCTTAGTACAAATTGGATCGCGATCGTCTTCTCCCTGAAGCACATCAAACACCGTAGCGATATCCTGCACCGAACGCGCAAAAGGGCCAATGTGGTCAAAACTGCTAGAAAATAAAGCTACCCCAGCACGAGATAACCTTCCGTAAGTCGGCTTTAAACCAAAAACGCCACACAACGCCGCCGGAACGCGAATTGAACCATTTGTATCAGAACCCAACGTCAACGGTACTAACCCAGCAGCAACAGCCGCCGCCGAACCACCCGATGAACCACCAGCAACTCGCTGTAAATCATGGGGGTTATGAGTAGCACCGTAATGCGAATTTTCCGTTACAAATCCATAGGCGTACTCATCCATATTCAAAGCGCCAATCAGCACAGCACCCGCTTGTTTCAGCTTCGCTACTGCTGTTGCATCTTGACTAGCTGCTGGGTTCTCTGCATTAATTTTCGATCCCGCCAGAGTCGTTAAACCAGCGATATCAAAGAGATTTTTCACCGCAAAAGGCACACCAGCAAGCGTTCCGGGATTATTACCTTGGGCAATTTCCCTATCAATGCGGGCTGCATCTGTTAAAGCTGCTTCAGCAGTCACAGCCGTAAAACAGTTGAGTTGATGATCTCGCGCTGCTATTCGTGCGATCGCAGCCTTAGTAACTTCCACTGCGCTAACTTTGCCTTCACGCACAGCAGCAGCGATTGATACAGCATCATTCATGGTTCAAAAACTGGTGCAACTTCAATATCCTCCGCTAGAGGAAAAGAATTTACAAGATTAGCGATCGTACTAATTCTCTCAAAATTTGCCACCACACCATCTCGATACTCATCTCTTAGCTGCAAATTTAACAACAACGCCATTTGATCAACATATTCACCCACATTAAAACCTTCCATCTCTTCTTTGTGTCCTTCCAATTCAATTAATGATTGCAACACATCCTTGGGTAAAGGTAAAGACGCGATGAATCGCGTCTCTACAAATGGTCTATTTGTCGCATTCTTTTTTCAAATTGGTATTATTCTAAACTTATAACCTCTTTCGGCAACATAAAAAATCCATCCTTCCCCGATTCAAAATCAACAACCTGAAACACAGCATCAATATTTAACTCACCATAAATATGAGGAAATAAATTATCTACCTCCGCAGCTTCATAACGAATTTCAGCTTTAACTTGTTCAGAATCAATGCAAAGAATTACCAAACCCTTTTGATTGACAAAAAAACGATTAGCAACCCAGATAACTTGTGCTGCTGTCGAACAGTGGATAAATCCTTCCGAGTCTAACGTATCACCCCGATAGGTTCCGAGGATTTTTGCTTGTTCCCATTGTTCGCGTTTGGTGATATGTAGAATAATGTTCATAGTAATTAACTAATGCGATTAATTTTATACAGTAAACCCGGCTGTCATTTATGTGAAGGCTTGCAAGAAAAGCTAGAACAAATCCAAAATCTTAGTTTTGAGTTGGAAGTTAGGGATATTACGACTCGTGAAGATTGGTTCGCGGCGTATGAGTATGAGGTGCCGGTACTTTATTTATCGAACCGCCAAGCCGCCAAGGGCGCGGAGGGAGAAATTATAGAAGCACCATTGCCGCGTCCTTCTCCTCGTGCTAGTGTGCAGCAGTTGGAGCAAATGTTGCGTAAGTATTTAGCCAATTAGAAAAAAATAATGCAGAATAAGCGCAAGATCAAGAAGGTGACGAGGTTCACAAAATGAAATTGCGGGAATTACTAACGGCGGTAGATAGTGTTGAACAATTGCCTAGCCATCCGACTTTGGAGGATGTGGAAGTTAGGGGTTTGAAGACCAATTCCCATGCTTGTGGTGTGGGAGATTTGTTTATTGGGATGCCAGGAACGCGGGTTGATGGTGGGGAATTTTGGCAAAGTGCGATCGCATCCGGGGCTGTAGCTGCGATCGTTTCTCCCGAAGCTGCACAAAAAAATCCTCCCACAAATGAGGCTGTAGTCATTAGTGCAAGTAACATAACTCAAGCTTGTGCCCAGATAGCCAGTGCTTTTTATGGTTATCCAGGGCGAAAACTCAAGCTAGTGGGTGTGACTGGTACAAATGGCAAAACTACAACAACTCATCTGATTGAATTTCTGCTCATCAAAGCTAATCTAGCTACAGCTTTGATGGGAACTCTCTACACTCGTTGGGCAGGTTTTGAGCAAACTGCTGCCCACACTACGCCCTTTGCGGTGGAACTGCAACAGCAACTAGCAGAGGCTGTAAATGCTGGTAGTGAGTTTGGGGTGATGGAAGTAAGTTCCCACGCTTTGGCCCAAGGTAGAGTCTTAGGTTGTGAATTTGATGTGGCGGTGTTCAGTAATCTTACTCAAGACCATCTCGATTATCACACCGATATGGAAGATTACTTTGCCGCCAAAGCGTTGTTATTTAGCCCTGATTATCTCAAGGGACGAGCAATAATTAATGCTGATGATTCTTACGGAAAGCGGTTAATTGCCTCGTTAGATTCTGAGCGCGTTTGGAGTTACAGTGTCAACGACAACAGCGCTGATTTATGGATGAGTGATTTAAGTTACCAGCCGAATGGTGTCAGTGGTACATTACATACACCAAAAGGTGACGTAGCTTTTCGATCGCCTTTAGTCGGACAATATAATTTAGAAAATCTTCTAGCAGCCGTAGGAGCAGTTTTACAGTTAGGGCTAGATTTGCAGTTAGTAGCGTCTGTGATACCTGAGTTCCCAGGAGTCCCCGGACGAATGGAACGGGTACAGATTCTACCTAACCAAGATATTAGCGTGATCGTGGATTATGCCCACACACCTGATAGTTTGGAAAATTTGCTGAAAGCTGCACGCCCCTTTATACCTGGTAAGGTGATTTGCGTGTTTGGTTGTGGAGGCGATCGCGATCGCACTAAGCGCCCAAAAATGGGTAAAATTGCTGCTGAGTTAGCTGATGTGGCAGTGGTGACATCGGATAATCCCCGGACTGAAGATCCAGAACGGATTTTGCAAGATATTTTAGCGGGAATTGCTGACACAGTTCAGCCAACTGTAATTTGCGATCGGGCTACTGCTATTCGTACCGCTATTTTACAAGCACAACCCGGTGATGGAGTGTTGCTTGCTGGTAAAGGTCACGAAGACTACCAAATTCTTGGTACTGAAAAAATCCATTTTGATGATCGAGAACACGCACGCGACGCTTTACACCAAAGGCTGAACATAAGTAGGTTGGCGTAAATAATTATCGTTGGAAAAAGGCAGGGGGCAGGGGGCAGGGGGCTGGGCGAGAAAGGGTTTGAGCCTTGTTTACTTTTCTTCACTCAGTTTGGTTTTATTGTGCCGACTTACTTACAAGCCTAATTCCAACTAGGGGCGCACATCTGTACGCCCCTAAAATATGTACTCTAGACAACTAAAATCGCCCATAATTCATAGTTAATATTTATTTCCGTGGGGATTTTGTAAAAAATGCACACATAAAGGTGAAAATCGAAGACAGAATTATTTCTTGCTTCATCCTTGTTGTGCTTGACTCATGAATGTTTCTCTGGCTAAGGATCTGTCTGTTTATCAACTGGTTATGGGTGTGCAAGCGCCTCCTAAACCATTGTCCCTCAGTCCTGCTACTCTGCTATCACTGGTGAGAGCGCAAATTGACTTACTAATTGAGCAGCAAATTGCAGCCACTTTATGGGTAAAGCTACCACCAGAAAAAATTTGGCAATCAGAATTAGCGCGTTATCAATCCTCGGTAGGTGCATCTAGTCTGATTTATACTTGCCAGATTGACGAGAGTGGGAAAGGGGGAGATGAAGGAGCAGGGGAAGCAGGGGAAGAAAATACCCCCTCATCTTCCTCATCTCCCTCATCTTCTTCATCCGCTCATTATGTTCCTGTTCACTTAGCACCAGATAGCCAACTGCGACGGGAAAACTTTCTGATGGTGTTATCGCCCCAGTTTTGCAGTTTAGTTTTGGCTCATCGACCACTTAAAAAACGCAAAAATCAGACATCGGTGAAGGTAAATACTAATAAAAGCCAGCCGTTACTGATTATAAGTACTGTTGAGGGGAGAATAATTCAGCAAGTATTAGATGGTATCCAACAGGCGATTGCGCCAGAATCATCCGCAATACCTGTTGATTTTACTTGTCCAACTGCGCCCCAAGCCGCACTGATGAATCAGCTGTTCGCAAAACAACTCCTGCGACAAGATGAGATTAATCGTCAAATCATCACAGTCCGCACCACCAAGTTGCAGCAGCTAAATCAAGAATTGCACAACAAAGAGCAACTCCAAGATGAATATTTGAAGAATCTATGTCAGGAACTGCGTACACCCCTGACTCATATGAAGACAGCACTTTCGTTATTGAATTCCCCTAATCTTAAACCCCCGCAGCGACAACGTTATTTACAGATGTTAAATACCCAGTGCGATCAGCAAAATTCCCTGATTACTGGTTTGTTGGAACTAGTGCAGTTGGAACGTAATTTAGAGGGAACAACTTTGGAGTCGGTGCGGCTCTCAGATATTGTGCCTGGAGTAGTCAGCACCTACCAACCTGTAGCCCAAGAAAAAGGGATTATGCTAGCCTACACCGTACCTACTGAACTTCCATCTATTTTGTGTGTGAGCGGTGGGCTGAGGCAGATTGTGATTAATCTGCTGCACAACAGCATTAAGTTTACCCCGAATGGGGGTGAAGTATGGGTACGTGCCCGAATTCAAGGCGATCATGTCCAATTAGAATTCCGCGACACAGGTATCGGTATTGCCGAAAGCGAGATTTCTAAAATCTTTGATCGGTTTTATCGTGTGCGTACAGCAGCAACTGAAGATTATGGTGGTGCTGGGTTGGGGTTAACAATTGTACAGCAATTGCTGGTGCGCTGTGGCGGTTCTATTTCTGTGAAAAGTAAATTATATGAAGGTTCCACATTTACAGTGCAACTGCCAAGCGTTGGCGATACCCCAAGAGCGATCGCTACAGAACATGAGTGATGAGTTATGATTATCCCCTAAGTTAACTTTGTGGTGCTATACAATTTTGCCTTTGTTCAACATCACAAATTTAGGCATAATCTATCTGCTTTATAAAGTTAATAAAAGGAATTAAAATTTTAATAAACAGCTGATTATTTGAACTGGGAATAATTAGTTTTTAATTCCTTAATTTTTCCAGTTTACTGATGATTCTTAGCTAGAAGTTTTTGGTATCGCGGCGGTAATTTGGCGGAGCATCATGACTTGCCAATAAGGTATAGGAGCCAGCAATACAGTACCATTTCCTTCAAAAGTATTGACGAGAAACTCACCAGAAGACATCGAACCTAAAAGAGATTTGGTAGCTTTCTCAACGCGATAATTTAAAGTACTTGTGCGAGCGATGCCTGCGGCGGGCTACGCCTACGCAAAATTTCCATCGACAACTAATCGGTCATTGCGTAAATTTATTACTTCTACAGGGCCTTGTGCCGCCATTACCACTGTACCCTTGCCTTTGACTTTTGTTTGAAACAAGCCCTCGCCACCCATTAAACCTGATACAAGTTTGTTTCGTTCAATTCCTACTTCTACAGTGCCATCACTAGCCCAATAAGCACCACTATCTAAAATCCATTCACTACTGTCTAATTCTAGGATGTGATATCCCGATAAAGAAGGTTCTAAATATAATTCACCTGTACCTGTATATGTAGGACGGAAAATGTTTTCTCCCGTGGCTAGGGATTTTAAAAAACCGCCTGCTGAAGGGGCTTTAGATTGCATCTGAATGTTGCCACGTATATAGTACATAGCACCAGATTCAGTCCGTACTGTTTCGTTTTGCAAAGTTACCTTGACTAAACGTAAGCTTTCTTTTTCGATTATTTCAAAACTTGCCATAATTTTCCTTTTGATTTTTGTAGAAATGTATACTTGGCTCTTAGCCAGAATTTATATACATTTTTGGCATCTATTTTTACAGATGGCAAGTCAGAAAAATTTAAACAAATTTCTAAAAAAAGTGTATTTGCTGAAAATAGATTATTTGTGTTTATTTGCAAACTGCTGTGTACTGACTATTTAATTTAACCTGAGTTCGACGGGTTTTAACTGGAAGTCCCTTAGTCAAATAAAAAACCTCTAAATATAAAACGTTTTACTAAGTAAAAACTGTCCCTCTGGAACGAGCGGGAGGGACAGACTTGAACTTTAGTTTAAGGCAGCGAGAGGTTTGTTGAACTCACGTTAATTTAGAGTGAATATTTATAATTTTGAAAAATAGTTAATGACTATTGACATCTAACATTTAACTCCTGACTTCTGCTTACTGCTAACTTCTAAGGGGAGGAAAATCGTCAAAACTTCCCCATAGTGTGGACGCTGGCGCACAATCAGTTTGCCACCTATCGCCTGAAACAAATGCTTGGTTGCGGCGATATTCAAACTAATCGTACCCGTTTCTGGTTGGAACATCAGCAATTGGCCTAGAGCTTTGCGAATTGGTGGCGTTGCAGGGATGGCGGCTTTACTTGAATCTTTGCACCCGAATTGGGGCGATAATTGTAACTTTAATTGATCTCCCGCCGGGATAACTTGTACTTGAATATGGCTACCAGCAGGTAAGCTGCGAGTAAAATTCTCTATCAAACCAGTGAGTACCTGATCCAACATCATGGGATTGCTTACCACTGTTGGTAGTTGTTGGGGTAAAACAACATTTAAAGTTAAGTTCCGCCGATGCGCTGCTTGTTCCCAACGGGGAATGCTCTGCTGCAACACTTGATCTAAAGACATCGGTGTGAGTTGAGCTTTTGACGATTTTGCCGAGGCAGTAGTTTCTAATTCTGCTGCCTTAAAAAGCAACTCCATACGGTCAATTTGCTCAGTACACTCGTGATCGATAATTTTTAAGCGATGGATCACGCTGGCATCTAAATCTCGCCGCTTCAGCAGTAGGCGAGTCATGGTGCGAATAGTTGTTAAAGGTGTGCGGACTTCGTGAGCGAAAGCTTGGAGCAATTCTACATCAGGATTTGGGGATTGGGCTTTGGGGATTGGGCATGAGTTATTTTCTTTGTCCTCCTTGTCTCCAGTTCCTAGTAAAGAGTCCTTAGTCTCTTCTGCTTCTGTTAATTCTTGAAGCAACAACTGGCTAAACTGAACCATGATGCGGCAGTCTGGTGCTACCGGAGAATATTGTTGTACCAATGCATCCAGGCGGGCAAAAAATTCTGGATTAACCAGCATTACCCTTGCTCCTAGCGATCGCCAAGCCTGCTGCACTACCTCTGGCTCAAAAGAAAATGAAAAGGTTTTTTTACCGTTTTTGTGGGTTTCTAAAACCAGTACTAATCTAAATTTATCTGTAAAAACTAAGCAAAACTGTTCTGTCCCCAGCGGATCGGCAGGTAATAAGGGAAGTACCGATTCATGGGGAGCGATTTCTTCATTGACAGAGGCGATTGCATCTGGCATCTGAAATGGCATCAGCGCCAAGGGGTTAAATGGTTTTGCCGTAAAAGTTACTGTTTGTAAGCTTTGAGTTAGTTTTGGCTGACTAAATAAGGGTGCTGGTGCAGCTAAAACTAATCCTTGGGTTGTGTCTCTTGAAGCAGCTGCTAAAGTATTTAATAGCAAATGTTCTGTCGCTGCTAGGCTGACACGCCACTGCCGCTCTGCTTTAGCAGGTGAACATTCAGCCACACTTGATTGATTTTCAGCCAAGATTTCGCTCAGGCTTGGCAACATCCATTTGTACACAGGCTTTCACCCCTTAATTCAAGAGTGACTAACAGCGTCTAGGGTAGACATCTCACTACTACCTAAGAGGTTATAGCTATTTGTGTACTGATGACAGGGGTAGAACCGAACAATTCGGGCGCAATTTCCCCTCTAACTGCGATGTCTACGACGGGCTACGCCTACGCAGTTATGAATTGAAAAACACTCGCGCTGATTTTTACCGATAGGAATTGCGATCGCATTTTTTTGAGTAGATTAACAATAGACCATCTCAAAGGCAGTTTATGAATTCTTTTGATTCAGTTGAAGATTTGGTACTAGTTGCTGGTGCTACTGGTGGAGTAGGGCAATTAGTGGTAGGCAAATTACTGGAAAAGGGTTTGAAAGTTCGTGTTCTGACACGCAATGCCGCAAAAGCCGAAGAAATGTTCAACCAGAGAGTGGAAATTGCCGTTGGTGACATCCGCCAGCCAGCTACACTCCCAGCCGCAACACAAAATGTCACCCACATTATCTGCTGTACTGGAACCACCGCCTTTCCCTCTGCGCGATGGGAGTTTGACCAATCCCCGAACTTGATTGAATGGGGAATCACTTTCCTGAACCCTCAATCTAGTGAAGCAAAAGCAAAGAATAGCCCAGCAAAGGTCGATGCCCAAGGTGTCAGCAACCTAGTTACAGCAGCACCCAGAAATTTGCAGCGATTCGTTTTCGTCTCTTCCTGTGGAATTCTCCGTAAAAATCAGTTTCCTTTTAGTATTCTTAATGCTTTTGGTGTCTTAGATGCCAAACAGAAGGGCGAGGAGTCCATTATTAATTCAGGATTACCCCACACCATCATCCGCCCAGGACGACTCATTGACGGACCTTATACTTCATACGACCTCAACACCCTCCTCAAGGCAAAAACAGGGGGTAAATACGGTGTAGTCGTAGGTACTGGCGATACACTTTCGGGTGATACCAGCCGGATTGACGTAGCAAACGCTTGTGTGGAATGCCTTTTCCAGCCAAGTAGTTCTAGGAAAATTTTTGAAATTGTTAACCAAGGAAAAAGACCACCTGTGATTGACTGGGAAACTCTTTTTTCCTCGCATTAATCATAAATTTTACCTCCTCCCCATTTATCCCCAACAACTTTCGGTTGCAAGAGCTACCACCGCAATGCGGAATTAAAAATTAAAAATTAAAAATGAATACAACATAAGAGTTTCGTTGATTTGGAATGATTAGTTTATTTCCGGCGTGTTGTACTAGGTAATTGCAGCAGCGATTGTGTCATCCACACCGTGGATTCAAAATGGCAGCAAATTTACGACCACGAAAAATACTAAATATTGCTGAATATACGGAATTACGGAAGCGATGCCTGCGGTTCTTGCTAGCCTACGCGCCTTTTAATTTTGTTCTATCCTCAGTGTTTCTGTAATTTATTACCTCTAAAGACGGCAAACACCACTCTACCGTTACGGTTCACCCTAATTACTGAAAGTATTAATTCTCATACATTAGACAGAGTGAAGGCAAATCAATCCATGAAACAACTAAAAAAACTATTTAGTTAGTTTAACCGTCCTAAGCAAGGTTCGGGAAACCACCCTTCATGGACTGGCTAACACTAAGCTTCAGTATATATATCAGCATATCTGGAGTTTTAACCCCAGGAAAGCCAAACCAAAGGTATTCATGCTGAACTGGCTGATTTATTGACCCTATTGGTTCAAAATTTAGTCCTTTATATTCTCATTCATTCATTTGTAGTTATACGGAGCCAGCACCTAAAATGGCAAAAGTAGTTGGAATTGACTTAGGAACAACGAACTCCTGCGTGGCAGTGATGGAAGGTGGTAAACCCACAGTAATTGCTAATGCTGAAGGTTTTCGGACAACGCCATCAGTAGTCGCATTTGCGAAAAATGGCGACAACTTGGTTGGTCAAATCGCCAAGCGCCAAGCGGTGATGAACCCCGAAAATACGTTTTACTCAGTCAAACGCTTTATCGGACGCCGCTTCGAGGAAGTGAGTAACGAAGCTACGGAAGTTTCTTACAAAGTCCTCAGCAGCAACGGCAATGTCAAATTAGATTGTCCGATAGCTGGTAAACCGTTTGCTCCTGAAGAAATTTCTGCAAAAGTTCTTCGCAAACTAGTTGAAGACGCCAGCAAATACCTGGGTGAAACTGTAACCCAAGCTGTAATTACCGTTCCCGCGTACTTCAACGACTCCCAGCGGCAAGCGACAAAAGACGCTGGCAAAATTGCAGGTATTGAAGTTCTACGGATTATCAACGAGCCTACTGCTGCTTCTCTAGCATACGGATTTGACAAGAAGAGTAACGAAACCATTCTCGTGTTTGACCTTGGTGGTGGTACCTTCGACGTATCCGTGCTGGAAGTAGGAGATGGAGTTTTTGAAGTACTAGCCACATCTGGTGATACTCACCTCGGTGGTGACGACTTTGATAAAAAAATAGTTGACTTCTTAGCTGAGAAGTTCAAAAAAGCCGAAGGCATTGAGCTACGGAAAGACAAGCAAGCTTTACAACGTCTGACTGAAGCCGCAGAAAAAGCCAAAATTGAGCTTTCTAGCGTTACCCAAGCAGAAATCAACTTACCATTTATCACCGCTACCCAGGATGGGCCGAAGCACCTAGATACAACCCTGACTCGCGCTCAGTTTGAAGAACTTTGCTCTGACTTAATCGACCGTTGCCGTATTCCTGTGGAAAACGCCCTTCGGGATGCCAAGTTAAACAAAGGTGATATTGATGAAGTGGTGTTAGTTGGTGGTTCTACCCGCATTCCTGCTGTGCAACAAATTGTGAAGCAGGTATTGGGTAAAGACCCTAACCAAACCGTCAACCCTGATGAAGTCGTAGCAGTTGGTGCAGCTATTCAAGCCGGGGTACTAGCTGGTGATGTAACTGGCATCTTGCTGTTAGACGTGACACCGCTATCTTTGGGTGTTGAAACATTGGGCGGCGTGATGACCAAAATTATCCCCCGCAACACAACAATTCCCACCAAGAAATCAGAAGTCTTCTCCACTGCTGTGGATGGACAAACCAACGTAGAAATTCACGTCCTCCAAGGTGAACGCGAATTCTCTAACGATAACAAGAGCTTGGGAACCTTCCGCCTCGATGGTATTCCTCCTGCGCCACGTGGCGTTCCTCAAATTGAAGTGGTGTTCGATATTGATGCTAACGGTATCCTTAACGTCACCGCTAAGGATAAAGGTACTGGTAAAGAACAGTCCATCAGCATAACTGGCGCTTCCACCCTGGATAAAAATGATGTTGACCGGATGGTGAGAGAAGCTGAACAAAACGCTTCATCTGACAAAGAACGGCGTGAGAAGATTGAACGCAAGAACCAAGCCGACTCCTTGGCATACCAAGCTGAAAAGCAGCTACAAGAATTGGGCGATAAAGTTCCCGATGCTGACAAGACCAAAGTCGAAGGCTTAGTGAAAGAACTGCGCGAAGCAGTTGCTAAAGAAGATGATGAGCAAATCAAGAAGCTCACCCCAGAATTGCAACAAGCGCTATTCGCTGTTGGTAGCAACATCTATCAACAAGCTGGTGGCGGTGCTACACCTGGTGCTGAACCCCAAGATGGTGGTTCCACATCTAGCTCTGGTAGCGGCGACGATGTAATTGACGCTGACTTTACAGAGAGCAAGTAATTCCCTACTTCTTTTGGGAAGATTATTTTGTCCCACCTCATATTACCCACCTAAGCAAATGCCTGGGTGGGGATTTTTTTTTAGGAGTTATGAATTAAAAGTTAGGAGTTTGAAGTTAGAGTTAGGAGTAGAGACGCGATTAATCGTGTCTGTACAGGAGTTTGAAGTTTGAGTAAAACTAATATTAGTAACTCTTAATCTTAATTCTTAACTTTATTCCTAACTCCTCACTATTAACTCCTAACTCTCTTATGCCATATCCCCAAGCACCTTGGACACTTCAAGGCTACGCTATCCAAACTCTGCATTTAGTGAATATTGACCGAGTGCGCCCTTTGATTCCCTTAGAGTTAGAAATTATTTCTGTATGGCCTGGTAAAACCCTTGGTAGTGTGTATTTATCTAATTACGGGTCAGGTTCGGTACTGGAGTATAGTGAGTTAATTGTTGCCCCCGCCTTGGTTAATTATCAAAGAAAAATTGGTGGTTGGGTTTCCCATATTTATGTAGATAATGCTGATTCGGTGGCTGGCGGTCGAGAAATTTGGGGACTACCAAAGGAACTAGCTGAGTTTACCTGGGAACAAGGAAAGCATGTCACTGCGCATCAGGGAAACCGGAAGTTGTGTAGTCTTAAATATAATCGGCAAAGCTTGGCATGGAAACAGGGGTTAAGTGCCTCTGGTTTCAGCGCCAAGGGTGCTGATTTGCTGATATTCCCTGCTGAATTTGAGTCTCTGTTGGGTTTGATTGGTTCTAAATTAGAAATCCCCGCCGAAAGTCCTTTTTCTGGAATAGGTTTAGGTCAGCCTTGGTTAACTGTGCGTTGTGAGCAGATGAGTCTGCGGGTTGATGCGCCAAAAGTAGTCTGTCAATCAAACCGCAACGCGAGAGTGATTAGTCATTAGTCATTAGTCTTTGAGATACCACGCTCACTCTTTAACGTGGTTTGAATTAGTCCGTTATAAAAAGTTTTTCCGCCCAAAAGAGACGGGGTATGCACCAATGACTAATGACCAATTACCAATGACTATCTAATCAAACTTTATTGTTTGAACGCCATTCTGATTAATTTAAGATTGGCTGATTTAGGAAGGCGATCGCAGGTATATTGATTTCCGTTAATCGAGCTTATTCTTGTTAGTTTAACTAACATTTTTGTTGCTATCAACGAAAAATAATTAACTAACTGACCAATAAAGTTGATAATTCTCTATAGTAAATTTCCCATTATTGGAAGACATTTTGAAAAAGAAGTAATAATCTCCTGGCTCCCAAATACTAAATTCTCCCTCTTGTTCTTGAGCGGTAGCTGTCGAACCACCATTGGGGATAGTCATGCTAGCAATTTGTGTTCTATTCTCTGCTCTCATCAGAAAAACTTCCAGCAGGCAGAAACCCTTTATTTCGGCGGAATAACGGATTCTGAAGCGGATTTTTCCCCCATTACGTAGGGTTTTTTGAATAGAAAAATTTTTAGTTTGAAGAGGATTACCAGACAGTTGAATGTCTTGACCTTGCGTTAAGATATGGGTCTGGGTTTGATCAAGTGAACTCATTAATTTTCCTCCTCACAAATAATAGACTTTCTTGAGATAATTGGATTGTTGACAAATGTTTTTTCCTGTCAAGTTCGTATTTTCTCGCCACTACCAAGAAAATGCAATGACAGATAAGACAGTTAAGAGATTGATTGCAACAAATAGAATCCAGGCTTAAGCATTAACTAGATATTTAATCCTCTTAGTTGCCAAGCCCCTAGTGATTTTAGGACTTGGGTACTCTAAAAATTTCTAATCGTTCAAATTAAGAAAAATACGTCGTTTTATGCTTCTCTGGATTACCTTTTACCAAGAAAGAATTCAGGAGTCATATCATTTCACTTTAAAAATGATACAAATACGCTGGTAGGGGCATTACTATGTCCTGACGAGAAATCTATATATATGACAATACGGTTCAGTTAAGGCTAAAACTCTTTGTCAAAGTCAATTTTTTTAACGAACCGCCAAGGACGCAAAGGACGCAAAGAGAAGAAAGAAATGCTTAACTGAACTGTATTGATATATATGAGGATTTTCGTGAATTGGTATCAGCAACCAATACAGGTAGCGTTAAACAAAGTGAAACCACTAAATATGCAGATTTAATGGTCAACAAGAAAGTGGCGGGTTTGAATCCCTCATTAAAAGATTGCTGCATTCTTCTTCAAGAAACGTGTATATCTTGCAGCCTTGCTACCATTTCTGCACGCGCCGAAACCTTCAGCTTACGAAACATCCTCTTCAAAGCTTGTTTGACGGAATTTTGCGTAATCCAAAGTTTTTCCCCAATTTCCGCATTCGTCAACCCCTGCGCCACTAACTCGGCAATTTCTAACTCACGCGTTGTTAGAGGGCTTACTAAAAAGGAATTGGATATTTTTGGTTTTGCCCGTAGAGTTGCCATTTTCGCTGATAAATGAATGCATAAGGCACTCAAATCAGCTAAATCGTTGCCATTAAAAGCAGGATTTCCCTTGTCACGAGCCAAGTTGAGCGTTCCGACAAGACGACCATCGCAAACTATCGGCCCGGTCATTACGTGTTCGTGATCGGAACGCGAGCAAAAATGCTTCCAGTCTCCTGGTGATAATAATAACTGCTCATGGGCGGGAGCATGACGCTCAACCACGTAGCGCCCGACTGGATTGCTTTCTAAGCATACTGCCGGAATACCCTGAACATCGATTTGGGCCGTTGGTTGCTCATCTAGAAGATAAATACCCCAATTTTGCACACCAAAATGCTTACCAATTTTATCCGTGAGAGCTAGTCTTAATTCTTGCTCATTTTGGACATTGGCGATCGCATGAAATACGGCGTGGAGAGAATTAACCATAAGTGTACCCAGTTGGGGACTATCCAAGCCTCAACAATTACTTCTATGCTAATACCAATAAAACTAAAACGCTAATTACAGTAGCGACTAGGAGAAGCACATGACAGTTACACAACTCTCTGCTCAGGAACTTTTCCGGGCTGCTTATGAAAACCGCTATACTTGGGACAAGAATTTCCCCGGTTATACTGCAAATATTACCTTTAAGCATGATGATAAGGTGTTTACAGGCAAAGTAATCATCAGTGCTAATCTCAAAGCCGAAGTTTTAGATGTAGGTGATGAGCCAGCCCAGAAGGCAATTCATGGTCAAGCATGGGAGATAGCAATTCACCGCGTCCGCCGCAGCTTTGAAGACACCCACAGCGCCAATACGTTTAGTTATGGCAAAACTGACGAAACTGGTGCAGTTGAGCTTTTAATTGGTGGTAAGGCTGAGGGCGATAAATATAAAGTCCGCAATAATGAAGTATGCCATGTTCACCGTCTAATCCACGGTACTTTCGTGACCATTGACACCTTCAGCAGTCACGACACTGGGGAAGGTTACCTATCCCACCGCTATGACTCTGTGTACCATGACCCCAAGACTGGGGAACAAAAGGGCGGTAGAAGCGAATTTACAGATGAGTATGAAAAAGTTGGTGACTATTTCATCCTAAATCGTCGCGAGATTCGCACTGAGACAGCAGGCCAAGTATCTATTCAGGAATTTATCTTCTCTGATATCAAATTGTTGGAACCTGTTGCTGTTTAAGCTGTATTTTGTAATCTAAAAATTAGCGTAGGCGCAGCCCACCGCAGGCATCGCTCTTTAGTTTAAAGGAGCGATCGCTTTTATTTTTGATGTTTTGAGTGATGAAGACGAGGTTTTTAAAATAGAGTTTGATATTTAGATAGGTCGAGGGGTAACAGTAATGTTTCCCCCTCCCATCGGAAACCGTGCATGAAGTAGGGTAGGTAGCCAGCTAGTTACCATTATTATTGGCACTTTTCCAACCACCCCCCTCCAAACTACGCATGACCGTTTCCGTATCACGTAGCTTTCCAGTAATCAAAACGTTTGAGAGCTTCACCATCGTAGCGTCCGTATTGGATTTTCTCGTGACACTGACGACAAACCACGAGGGCTTTTCATTTACGTGCTGATATTTTGACCATCCATTCTGGACGTTTTCCCTGCTACGGATAGAGAGATCGCTGCTACTGTTTTTGATTCCTTCTGATAGCCGCAGAAACTGACCCCGTTTTTAATTGAAGTAGGTGCTGAGTCAGGTCGGATTGAGTCAGCAAATGTAATATGGCTGGAGTACAACAAGGACAAAACAATGGTTCAAGGGGAAGCATGACTATTACTGTCTCAGATTTGTATATTGAGTTAGGTATTCATGGTGTATGTACTAACGACACCAGTATATGTGACGAACTAATTCAAGGGACTCTTATCAATCTTCTCGTTTTTCATGATGAGTTTAAAAGCTAAAATCCCACTATTCAACTGAATGGATAGGCAAAGTGTCGCAAATCTCATTGATCCATTGCGCTCCCAAATAGCAAAAGCTATTCTCATCAGAGAAAATCTCTCTTTTATGAAGGACAAGCACCTTTACTACGGTAGGTTCGCGCTGGGATTGCACCACAAACATTAGAAAAACTCACTCTCAGTGCTATCGTTGGTATCACAAAAGCTATTACAGGTGTTCTAAGTACCATTCAATTCAGAGGTAGTAGTTGCACCGACTGCCATTACTTGAGACCATTCACTGACGCGGTTGTTATCTAAAACGGCTCGCACTCGATAACCAAGCTGAATTTTATGCATTAGCAAGATCAAATCACGGTTGAGTAATCCTTGTGATTTTTGGTTTTCATTAGATGCAGCTTGGATACGAAAACAGCGATCGCTTTGACGTTTCAACTTTGGAGATTTCCCTTCCACAAGCACTGTTTGTAGTTCGTACTCTTTAGCTTCAGGATATGGTTCCCAGCAAAATTGCCAGTAAGTTGACCAGCGAATTAAGTCTGAGGGTAATTCCTCGACTTCATCCGACAATGTAGAGACAAGTCCGGTGACTGAAGGTTGTACAACTTGAGGCTGGTTTGAGGTGATTTCAGCAGCTATAGATGAACTGTCATCAACACCTAGTATCAATCCGAATATCAAAGTGAACAGCACAATCAATCGTAGGCATTGTAATTGCACCGACAATATTTTCCGATTCATCATGATGCAAAAGTCAGTTGCTTACCACTCCACAGGTAAAATCAGGCTGCCGTTGTCGGCATAGATTGTGCGAGAACGGATATGCGTTCTGGGAGCTACTGTAGAGTTGAAGACTGCGCTTCTTTGCCCAAGTGCTGAGTTGTTGCCGATGCTGGCGCGGAATATAACGGAGTTTGGGCCTAGCCCGACGTTATCACCTACGCTGGTTTCAGGGCCATTAGCAACACCATTGACAACCTGCCTACCGCCATGAACCAGAGCGCGAGGCCCATAACCAATTCCATTACCAAGAGTCAAACTAGTTGTTTCTAAAGCGTGAAAGACAACATCGTTTGCCATCCCAGCAATTGACCCAACATTAAAAGGTTCACCCTCATCAGCACGCAGCGAAATTCTGCTACCTATTTTGTTGTTGAGTGTTGTTAAAGAATCTTGGAAAGTGATGTTGCCGATAATGCGGTTACGAAAGTTTGGCTCACTAGTCAGAATTCCACCTATATTCGGCTGACCTCCAGAGTTAAAAGAGGTGGCAGGAGCATAATTTATCCCTTGTACGCTTGTCAAGTCTGCTCTGGCTAAGTCTGTATAACCTTTGGCAAATGTTTCATTGACTTCAATGATACCTTCCATTAATGCAACGTCTGCTTGTGTCAGGTTGACTACTTTCCCCAAACTGCCGCTAGTAGCTTGTAGGTTAGTTGTGACGTTTTTACCAGGCAGGACAACTTTACCAGAGGGTAAGGTAACACCAGGTCCAACTCGCGCGAGAAAGTTGACTACTGTGTTTTTTTCTACAGTTGCATCATCGATTTCACAGTTGAAGGCGAGAAATGTCTCTGGAATAGTGTTGCTGAACTGAGTATTGTTCACTGGGTCACTAAAAGGTCCGCTTAAACCTTGAGTACCAATTTTGGCTGCACCTTTGACAACGGCCATGTGTGCCATAATGACACGCTCGCCAATCTGCACTCCCGTTCCTGAAGCTGTGATTTTCACTTGGTCTTGAGCATTAGAATCTGCTGCAATACTAATAGGAGCATTAGTAGCATCTAACTGAGCAAATGGAGCAACGTAGACTTTTTCGCCCAAAATAATATTTGTGGGATTGGTGATTATTGCTGTTGGGTCAACAAAACTAGCTGATTCGGAAGGTGCGGTACTTGGGCATATAGGTAGGTTTCCCACAGTTGGATTACACGTTCCTCCAGCAGCTACTGCGGGTTGTATATATATCTGTGTGCTGATGGCAAATGCTAGGATAATTGCAGCTAAGGCACTAAAAATTGTGCGAGGTTTGAACATAGAAAGAAAAGTCCTCACGGGTTATGGAATATTTAGCTATGGGATAATCTGCGTTAATGAATGAGAGATTTATTCAGGCGATTTCTGGCAACAAGACGTAGAGCGTCTACGTAGGTTGATAAATTACCAAAAATTGCACTGCAACAGCCTCTATTGAGACTCTTTTTAAGTATGAGACAAATAATTAACCGCCCCAAAAACCTGCCAAATTGAAGAATATTCGTAAGACAGCTGATAATAAAAAGCCTAAAAGCGGCACTGAAATTGTCGTTGTTGCTCCAGCAACCGCATCATTGTAGACAGTCTCCCAAGCATCTGGCCCAGTTGTGGACTGTCCATATACTTTAGTAGTCACAGCTAACGTTAAGCTAAGTACACTTAAACCAACTAGTATTACGCGACGTTTCAACATTATTCCTTGTTACCTAATAGTTCGCCAAGTTTATTGGGTAAGGTAAAGCGAAAAGGTACAGGACATACTTAAACTTTTCGGTTTACCTAACTTAATAACTTTCAAATTTAATCAAGTACAAATTGCTACAACCAGCAATTAAGAATCTATTGTAATCTTATTTGCTGTTTAACACTAGAGCTTTAGGTATTGAAAAAAATTATGGAAATAATAAAAATAGTATTAAATTTATAATTGAAAACTGTGTTCACAAAACAATATTTTAATTAAAAAAGTCATCTATCTTAAGGAATAAAATTAGATTAATTGCTGCTAGTAAAAGATAATTATCTCTCCCGAAAATACAGGGTGTCGTCCCCGTGGCGTTGATCTACATGCGGTGATTAGTGCCATAGTGGCTACATGTGCTGGAAGACCATGAACCAAACCCAAGTGCGGCAATTGTAGATTGTCAATCTGTAGAGAATGGAACAATGGTATCGCTTGCTGTCGGTTTTGATTCTGGGAAACTCGTTAAGGGACGTAAACGGCATTTTTTAGTTGACACTCTAGGATTGGTTTTGATGGTTGTAGTCACCTCTGCTTATGAATCCGACAAAGCAGGGGCAAGAAAATTATTCACCCAAGCGAAGAACAGAATTAGCGTCGTTTGGCGCTAATTTGGGTTGATGCTGGGTATGAAGGCGAAGGCTTTATGAGATGGGTGATGGATACTTATCAACGGATTTTGGAGGTTGTACGTCGTCCGGCTAATACTAGAGGCTTTGTTCTTTTGCCAAAAGGTTGGGTTGTCGAACGTAGTTTTGGTTGGTTTAATTGGTATCGTAGATTGAGTAAAGACTACGAAATTTTTACAAAATTTTCAGCTATGTAGAAGGCTATCTTATGTAAGCTGGCTTCAACTTCCCCAAGAAGTTTAGCATGGCTGAAACCACAGTATCCGGCGACTCAATTAAGAAGCCATGACCTCCACCGTTGAGGACTAAAAGTTCAGCATTGGGAATGCCTTGAGCAAGTTGCTGGGAAAACTTTAGCGGGGTGAGAATGTCTTGTTTACCGACTAGAACTAGGGTAGGACAATGAATTTGTTGAAGGCGATCTGTTGTGTCAAAGTCAAGCATGGCTTGGCTATGATGATTGAGTGAATGAGTCGCAGGCGGGAAAGGATATCTGATTGCAAATTCGATCAGTCCTTCGATCATCCCAGGAATCGAGTAGAACGTATCTGTAAATATCCAGGGTAATACGACTTTTTCATAAAGTTTCAGGTCTACATTACCGCAGAGTTCGCTCCAAGTCTCAATGATGCTGTTAAACAATCTATCACCCTTAGCCAAGGATGAAAGTAGCATCAGACTTTGTACCTTTTCAGGATGTGCTAACACTAACTCTTGGGCTATCTGACCACCCATTGAATGACCTGCTAGATGCACCTTATCGATCGCAATGTGGTCGAGCAGTGCTGCAACGTCACTAGCCATTTGTTTGAGACTATACTGGCTTTCAGGAGCAGAACTTCGCCCCATACCTCGGTTGTCTAAGCGAATAACTTGATACTGCGAAACCAGCGATGGCATAAGCAGCGACCAATAGGCATGATCGCAAAGGAAGCCAGCTATTAGTAGCAAAGGCTCACCCTTTCCCTTAATGTCGTAGAACAAATCAATCCCGTTAATCTGAACTTTTGGCATAGTCAATAATTCTACTAAACCTTATTTTTAAGCAGGGAGAGACAAGCCTACATTCCTACGTCTTAAATCTTTCGTCCACCGGAATTTGGTAGCCGTTGGCGAGGCGATTGGTCATGTTGGCAGTGGCTGCGATCGCCATTAGTTCCCCGAACATGGTATCATTCATACCTTTGGCACGTGCCCCTGCTGTGTGCGAGGCGATGCAGTACTCACAGCCATTCGTCGCACTCACGGCGATGTAAATTAGTTCGCGCATCAGTGGATCAATCTCGCCAGGGCTAGTCATCACTTCCTTCACTGCTTGCCAAGTTAGTTGCAAGGTAGGGGGATGATTGGCTATAGCTTTCCAAAAGTTATTGATATAGTCATTCTGGCGTGTGGCGCGGATGTCGTCATATACTGCACGTACTTCGTCGCTGGCTTCTTCGTATTCAATCAGCTTAGTCATGAGTTGACAATCACTCCGCTAACTAGTAACCCGATGGGATTTCTCCTCATGATTTTGGACTTATTTTTAGATACCAAAATGTAGGATACTACGTTTTTAGCTGCGAACATTAGCGGTGATGAAATTCGACCTCTTTCTCTAGAATCTTAATATCATAGCTGCCAAAGAAATCGTGGCCCAGTAAGCCGATGCTTGCTTTTGGTGCGATCGCAACCTGAAGATTATTGGCTGTAACTCCACCTGCTGCAATAGATTTTACCTTACTGGTCGGGAATTCTACTTCGCTACCATCGGCAATTTGGGCTTGCATTGTACCTGTAGCCTGGAGTTTAAGTGTATTCGCCATATCTTGAGTGATAACGGTTCCACTAGCACCTGTATCTACAATCATTTCAAAGGTTTTTTTGTCATCGAAGGTAACATCAATTACAGGAGTTCCACCAAAGCGGCGTTTGATTGAGACTCGAAAAACTTTATTATCTGAAGGTGAAGGAGCGGCTATATTGCCACAAAGCCTTTCCAATCCAACAGTTTTACCAGAGGAGGTTACCATGTAACATGCTCCTGGATCGTCAGCAATTGCCCGATGAGAGAATGCTAAAAATACTAGCGTTGGCATTAGTGCGTAGGCGTAGCCCGTCGTAGATATCGCAGCTAGGTTAACGATCGCAATCCAATGCCTCCAAGTATTCTTCATCTTATATTTCTCTCCAATTTGGCTGATATTTTTTAATAAACTAGATTATTCATGGTAGCTATATAAATTGGTAATAAAAAGCAATTTTTGTTAAAAAACACTTTTTTAAACTTAATATTACAGCTAGATTTTAAACAGCTTGCGTAATCAAGTTGGAATTTTTTATATATATTTAGAGGATATTGTAAAAGTCCTATTGTTGGTTATAAAACGGAGCCTAAAGCTAAAAACTTTTTAAACATCCTCTTATGTCTAGGCTATCCACGCAATTTTTGTATTTTCAAGTTAGTTATTGAACTTTTTTTACATGCCTCTATAAGATGAAATTGCGTTTTACTCAATACATCTTACCTAGGATTACTGATTGATAAATTAAAGATTAGGTAAAGACATGATAAAAATACTTAGAGGTTGTTTGAAGAGTAGTTGCTTGTATTTTTAGACACTTATTGATCCCCCCTAACTCTCCTTAAAAAGGGGGGATGGAATCAAAGTCCCCCAGTTTTTCGGGGGATTTATACTGTTTGACTTTAATTATGATACAAATACGTTGGTTGGTAGGGGCACGGCAATGCCCATACGTGTCAACTTAAGGTGAAACCAATCCTAGAAGCAGCTTTTAGATATTGTCTCGTTGTCTTGTTCCCAGTCGGAGACTGGGAATGCTGTCCTAGGGGCTGCCGCCTCCTTTGCTGGCGGCAGAGCCGCAATTGAAGTGCATTTCCAGCCTCTTGCTGGAAACGAGATTTGAAAAGGCTTTTAGCTTAAGTTGACACCAATGGGCAATGCCGTGCCCCTACGCGAAATCATATGTATCAGGGTTTTAGTGAAATGGTATTAGGAGGATCTACAAGTCTTTAATACATCACAAATAACTTTTCAAACTTCCTCTCAGGTCAGCCGATAACTATCCAGTTAAAAAAAGTTAAAACCTATCTTGAATTCTGCCTTCTTGAACTAGTTAACATGTATTATTTTCTTGCTTTCAGTACTATTATTTTTTATTCACCTGTAACCAAATTTCTAAACTCACAAGTAACCACAGCTTCACACCATAACGACTCCAAGTATCTCCTTGATAGTTTAACCAATTGCGAATTGGCAACTGGTTCAAATAAGGAGTGATAGCCGCATTTCGATTGAGCAATAAATCTTTGGCTTCTTGCTGCCAATATTTCCGAAATCCTAACTGTACTGGCACCATCATGCCACTTTTGGGACGATGAATAATTGCGTCTGGTAAAATATCTGTGTTCGTCGTTTGCGCAGCATTTCGTAGAGAAGACGTACCGTAGGTAATCGCTTGTTTTAAGACTGCCTTTTCTTCTACCCCAGAAAGCTTATACTCTGGAGGGATTTCCATGCTTAAGTCTACTACTCGTTGGTCAAACAGAGGAGAACGACCGTTCAAAAGGGCGGCTTGAGTTAAGTTACTGACTTTCGTCAGAATTTGGTCAGCGCCTTTAAATTTGATGTTCATTGCCATCAAACGATTGAGATAGTTGGCTTGGGAATATAAATCTTCTTCAAAAACCCAAGGTGCTGTTTGTACTGCTGTCCAAACTTCTGGTTTTAAAAGTTGCGGTAAGTCAACAGCGCACTTTTGGAAGGAAATTAAATAAGCTTGCAATGCATCTTGATTGGTAACAGATCCATATAAACTATTTATTAGCATTGGCTGATTTTTTGGGCCACCAAAACAGGGGTCGCCACCTTCACCATTTAAAACTACTTCTACGCTTTCTCTTGCCAGTTGTCCCAGCAAAAGGTTGGGAACAGTCAGTGGGTCGCCAATGGGGTCATCTAAATAGGCCATTGTTTCCGGTAAGCGTTCCCACATATCCTTAAAACTAATTTCCAAAATGTGGTGCTGCGTCTGACAATGGGATGCGACGAGACTAGAAAATTCTAATTCATTGGGACATTCAGAACCAAAATGAATCGAGAAGGTGTGAACTGGTGCTTTGTGGAATTTTGCTACTAAAGCAGTGATAACGCTAGAATCCAAACCACCAGAAAGAAAAACGCCGACGGGTTGATTGGCTGGTGGTAAATATTCTTGAACAACTTGCTCTAGTAATTCTCGCAAGCGATCGCCATGCCATGCTAAGGGTTGATCTATCCCTATAATCTTTTCTTGAAGTTGCCAATATGCTTTAATTTTGTAGTCAGGAAATTCTAAAACGGTTCCAGGTCGCAGTTCCCGCACCTGTTCCCAAAGCGTTCGTTCTCCTGGAACAAAGGCACAACAAAGATAATCTCGCAACGCCACCAAGTCTAAATCGGATGAACGATAGGGTGATAAAGTTCTCAGTTGAGGCGCAATCCAACGAACCGAACCACTGGTAGTGTAATAGAGGGTACGAACACCGATGCGATCGCGGACTAACTGCAACACCTGTTTTTCTCTATCCCAAACCACTAGCGCAAATATCCCCACAAGTTGGCTAAGACTTTCATTACCCCATCGTTCCCAAAGCTTGGCAATTAGTTGCAGAGAACTTCCTTTAAAGTTATCCGGTTCAATTCCTAACTTTTGCAGCAACTGCACTTGGTTAGTTAACCAAACATCACCAACAACAACAAATCGTTCTCCAGAACTGATTGCTAATTTATCTGTTATAAATCCAAAATCTGTGCGTGGTAGAATTACAGAAATTTTTTCATCTCGCCAAGCGATATTTTCATAATTTGCATCAACTGTTCCCCAAGCTACGCGCCAGGTTGGGTCAGTCTTGATGAATCCGATTTTAGGAGATTTACGATTTTTAAACGCATCAAATAGCATGGAAAATTTTCAACGCATAATCAGTAATTTTAGGACATTGCACAAACCTATCTCCTTAGAAAAGTCCAAAATGAGCGTGGACACTGAGCAAAGCCCACGCTCACTAATAAAATGTGACTAGTTGCCAATGCCTAATACCTGATTGCCTAAAGTGAACGAGAACTTGTCACTTCATTAGGATCCCTATAAGCCCGGACTTTTTGACGATTACGAGCCAGACCCGCTAAACCGCCTAGACCAAGTAAACCTAGCCATCCCCAATCGAAACCGCGATCGCTAGTTTGTTGGTAAGTTGTGATTCCTGTATTCCTGTTAGTACCTGTAGTTCCAGCGCCTGTAGGATCAGTGCCTGTGGTTCCAGTGCCTGTGGGATCACCTGTAGTTCCAATACCTGCGGGATCAGTACCTGTAGTGCCAGTACCTGTGGTTCCAATGCCTGTGGGATCAGTACTTGTAGTGCCAGTACCTGTAGTGCCAGTACCTGTGGTTCCAGTGCCTGTAGTTCCAGTACCTGTGGTTCCAATTCCTGCGGGATCAGTGCCTGTGGTTCCAGTGCCTGTGGTTCCAGTGCCTGTGGTTCCAGTGCCTGTAGTTCCAGTACCTGTGGTTCCAATTCCTGCGGGATCAGTGCCTGTGGTTCCAGTGCCTGTGGTTCCAGTGCCTGTGGTTCCAGTGCCTGTGGTTCCAATTCCTGTGGTTCCAGTACCTGTAGTTCCAGTGCCTGTGGTTCCACTGCCTGTGGTTCCAATTCCTGTGGTTCCAGTACCTGTAGTGCCAGTACCTGTAGTTCCAGTGCCTGTAGTGCCAGTACCTGTAGTTCCACCACTGGAACCTCCGCTGCCGGAGCCTCCGCTTTGGGCATAAACAGAAGGTGGTAAGGAGAAAGAAGCGAAACTGATGGCAAAGACAGTAGCCAAAACAGCTTTAGATAAATCAAAAGGCTTCATGGTTATGGTTCCTTTTATGTTTTAGATTTCTGTGGTTGATTTTCAAAACCAATATTGCCTACTCAATCCACTGCTAAATCAGATAAATTTTGACAAGACAGATTGAGGAGTCTTTTACCTAGTTTCGTTTTAGAAAAATTGAAAGCATTTTAAGCTCCCACAACAATTTTCTATTCATCAGAATCAAACTAATTCATAATCAGTAATTACTAATTCATAATTGGGAACCCAGGTTCAAAGCCGCTTGTTCACAACATCCAAGGAATAATAATTAATATTTATAATAAAAATTACATTCACTTGTTAAATTATGATTTTTAATTACTTATTGTGAATTATTTTGTAATTCTTATTCAGGATAGCAGCTAGTTTTTTCCCAGACTTCTACCATAGGGGTAAAACCAATTCTATCGTAGGAATTAATTTGGCATTAAACTTACTTTATGAACGTGAAGATAATGAAGTTTTTTGGAGCTTGCAATCAGACAAACAGGCTTCAAGATAAGTGCAATCTTCACACTGTAAAGTATGCCCAGGATTGGCACATCCACAAGGAGGGTTCACAAAACATTCAGAAGGATCTTTATGTGTCCGGTATTTTTTTGATATCAAGTATAAAGCTGCTTCTTGTAGACAAAAAACAATATCTTCAACCATACAATTTCCTACTATTTATCCATCTATAATGAAAACCACAATTTTTGATTTACTTATTTAGATGTATTAACGAAGGAGGCAGTAATAAATTATATAATACCTAATCATAATAGGTAGTTTATAATAAGGCATAAAACCAACTCTAGGATACTTGACGCATAGCTTGCTTACCCAAAGAGAGACAATATAAACCTTTTATTTATTCACACCTGCCTACTTGATAAGTAGAAGCGATCGCTAAGTTAAACAGGATTTTGATCTCAATAAATCTAATTACTTTATTGGCATTAGATTTTAGTTAGTAAGATATAAATCTACTAAAAATTTTAAGCAGCCAGATGCTGCTAGCGGTTGAAACTAGATTAAGAATACTCTACAATCCTATTTCACCTGAAAACTTATAACTTCATACTCCAGGTGTGTTTTGACATTAGACTTAAGGAATATGTTTATTGTCAGTTAGTTTGTTATCTGATTTAACTTACTGATACAAATTCTTTTCTCTCTCCTTATCCGCTGGAAATATATACCAAAATTAAACTAAAATGGTATTCCTAAGGATATATTTACAATATATAAGCATTTAGTTCTCACCCATTTGGTATATCACGAAACTTCTTTGACCAGATAACCATCTTCCATATGAATTATGCGATCTGCAATATCTAAAATTCTGTTGTCGTGAGTGACCATTAAGATAGCACAATTCTGATCTTTAGCTAGTTTCTGCATCAGGGTGACAACATCTCGACCTGTCTTACTGTCTAAAGCAGCTGTAGGTTCATCAGCTAAAACTAATTTCGGATGACTTACTAAAGCACGAGCAATGGCTACCCGTTGTTTTTGTCCACCTGAGAGATCAGATGGGTAATAATTAACTCTATTCTCCAAATTAACGGCATTGAGCATAGCTTCGGCTTTGCTGCGAGCTTCCGATTCAGGAATATTTTTATGCAGTTCAAGTGACATTTGGACATTCTGTCTAGCTGTTAAGAAATCCAATAAGTTATGAGCTTGAAAAATATAGCCAATATGGCGGCGGACTTTAACTAATTGCTCATTAGTAGCTCCAGAAAGCTCTTGACCTAAAAATTTAAGGCTTCCTTCTTGGACAGAGCGTAACCCACCAATTAAAGTCAGTAAAGTTGTTTTTCCTGAACCTGATGGCCCAGTCATAATCACAATTTCTCCAAATCTGATATTGAAATTAATATCAAATAATATTTGACTCCGTACTTTTTTTTCGCCGAAGTAATGATTCAGATCATTTATGCTAACAATAAATTTTGTTTTCATGATTGTATAAAATATTGTCAAATTAAAAAATATCTGCTGGATCTACATTTCGGAGTTTATTCGTAGATAAAAAGCCAGAAGTTAAGCACATTAATGTTGCTGAAATTAATACTAAAATTGCTTTATCGGTGCTCATGATAACTGGTAACTTAGTAGCATTTTTTGACACATCATATAGGGCTATAGATATAGCTAAACCCGGAACATAACCTAAAGATGCTAAGATTAAAGCTTGTTGAAAAACTACACTTAATAGGTACTTGTTTTTAAATCCCATTGCTTTTAAGGTTGCATATTCAGTTAAATGACTAGAAATATTACTATAAAGAATTTGATAAACAACGATCACACCAACAACAAACCCCATTAACACCATCAGATTAAATACAAACCCAATGGGTGTTCTGAGAGACCAATAGCTTTTTTCCATAGCGATAAAGTCTTTGCGGCTAATTACTTTTACATCTTTGGGGAGCTTGGCTGATAAATCTGCCAAAACTTTTTCGGGGTTTGCATTAGGCTTGAGCTTAATTAATCCTATATCTATTTTTTGTACTGGACGATCTTGAAATATTCGGAGGAAAGTTGAAGAACTAACGATTAAATTACCATCAACTCCAAAGGAAGGCCCTAAAGTAAATAAACCACCAATTTTAACTTTATAGCCAACTAATCCAGTGTAGCTGAATATTTCAACTTTTATGTTTTTGCCTTGCTCAAAATCTTTAGCGATCGCTCCAAATTCTGGTCGAGAATCGCGGTCGAATAAAACGATATTAGGGATTCTGATTAAGTTGAGTTTTTCTTCGATATTAGGGAATTTAAAGATTGATTTAACTGGATCAAAGCCTAGGACATATAGTGGGAACTTCAGACCGTTATTAGGATTTTTAAACTTTGCGAATTGCACATATAAAGGACTAACTGATTCTACACTATCAAAACCTAATATTTGATACAAGTTTGAACGATAAAAGCTTTGATTTGAAGTTAGAGATTTATATTGAGCACTAATTAAAAATAAGTCTCCATCTAGATTCTTATGCAATTGCGTAGCACTGTCATAGAGGGCAGCTTGAAAACCAATTTGCATAAACATTAAAACTGCAACAAAAGCAATCCCAGCTAAAGCTACAATAAAGCGAATTTTTTGCCGGACTAGTTGTAGCCAAGCTAGGGGAATATTGAGAATCATTTAGTAAACCTCAAAGATATAAATTAGATTAAATTAAAAAAGAATGCTTTGTTGAAATCAAGAATCTATAGGTACTTCCTAATTAGCGATCGCGTAGCATCTGGTAGAGAAGAAAAAGTTAGCCAATTCAGGAATAGTATTAAGTACTACAAGGATTTTTAGTGAGTTAACAAAGCTATCTTTAAAATTTTCAAATATTAATAATAACCTCCACTTGTAAATCAGTAAAACCAGCCACTCGCTGGTTATCTTCTAGATTATCAATACGAATTTTTACATCAACTATTTTGTTATCTGTGTCTGCTTGAGGATTGTTATTAAAGATATTTTGTTTGCCAACTTGCAAACCAATATCTGCAACTTTTCCTCGTAATTTACCTGGTAAAGCATCACTAGTAATAATGGCCGACTGACCTATACGCACTTTTTTAATATCAGTTTCATAGACTTCTGCTACCACATACATCTGTTGTGTGCGACCTAAATCAGCTATTCCCGTAGTGCCGATAACTTCTCCAGGCCAAGCATTAATTTTCATGATTTGCCCGGTTATAGGCGATCGCACAACACTTAAATCCAACTCTGCCTTAGCCTGATTAACTGAAGCTACTGCACTTTCGACATCAGCTTGTGCTGCTGCTATATCGGTAGGACGAATCTCAGAAATACTCTTTAGTCTGGCTTTGGCCTCAGTTAACTGCTTTTGAAGAGTTTCCATAGTGCGGTTGAGAGAAGCTTTAGCTTCATTGAGTTGCTGTTGAACTGTATCTACTCGCAAACGCCTAGTATCTGAATCAGAGGCTGAAATCGCACCGTCTTTGTATAACTGCTGATATCGCTGATTTTCGCTTTCAGCATTACGCCACTCGGCCTCTAAGCGAGCGATCGTTGCTTGTTGAGCAGAAGTTTCCCCACGCAACTCAGCTTCCAAACGAGCAATGGTTGCTTTTTGTGCAGAGATATCTCCGGCTTTTGCGCCAGCTTTTACTTGGTTAAGACTAGCTTGGGCAACTAGGACTTGTTGTTGGGCTTTTTCTAGGGCTGCAAGACGAGGAAAGTAACTGTCAAGAATTGCAACTACTTGCCCCTGTCGCACCTTGTCTCCTTTTTTTACCATGAGTTTTGTGACTCTTACACCCCCTTGCGACTCTGGGGCCGACAGACGAATAACCTCTCCTTGAGGTTCTAAACGTCCTAAGGCTGCAATAGCAGTAATTTTAGGAGGACTACTTGGAATAGGCTCCACTTTTGAGGCCGATTGAAATCGTGAAAAGGTATAGAAAGAGACTGCACCAGTAGCTACAGTCATAGTAGTTGCTAACACAACCGTCCACCAACCTACAGGTTTTATGAATGACTGTTTTTGTTTTTGTACCATAATTATCTCTTCCAATTTAGCGATGTCTAAAGACAAGGCGCTTCCGAATTATTCAGAAACAGCAGAGATGAAAATAGACCTTACATCATGTTTGGATGAACACTCTAATTCAAATGAGGGAATTAAACCCCTCTTTTGAAGCTACGGTTTACACACATCCCTGTGAAAAACCAACATCGTTGTAGATCCTCCTAAATCCCCTTAACAACAGGGAGACTTTAAGAGGTTTTTGCCCCCCTTAAGAAGGGGGGTTAGGGGGATCTTCCGAAGCCAGATTCAATCGTATTGATGTTCCATCAATCTGTTGGTAGAATCAGCTTTTTGTAAATCCATTTGGTACTTTATGCATCTAGCCAGAGGAAGCTTTATTTGTTTAGCACTACCTCTCTTTTACTTTTAACGATCGCTAAGTATTCGCTACGAGTTCCATCTATGCGATAGTGATCGCATATCTGACAGAGTTTCAAAATATCTAATCGACTAAATACTTTTTGATGCTCAATTCCGTTATCGTTCCTCCACCGCCAGAAAGTTGTCCGATCAATGCGGCGATTACTTTCAGGCCATCTTCGTCGGGATAAGAAATCTACCAGTTCCTCTTCATAAAACGAGTAGCCTTTTGGTAACTTCAGGAGTTCTTCTCTTAACTCAATTAGCGGGATGAGTGGATCTAGCTCAGATAGTCTCATGCCAGCAAGCCCTTATATTTTCGTGACAGTCCAATTATGCAGAACGCTTCATACAATACGGGTCATCGCATTAAATTGCATTGTCATACTGTACGTTTATGAATCTATGGAGTGACCAGGTAATCAGGTGAATTTAATATTTATATTCTCCCTATTGATGTATCTCTCCGCCTTCTTAAACAAACAGTATTGAATTACATTATTTAATCATTTACGATAAACGGATTGATACTCAATTGCAACCCATATGCAACATTTTTGATGCTAAATAACTAGCGACATGCTCGATATAAATTATAGGCAATAATTTCAATTGCCTATAATTTTTGAAAAGTATTATGTCCTTGCTGTTACTCAGCATTTTAAAATAAGTATTTGCTTGGTAATGGATCTGTTGTTTGCCAGAATCTTTCATTCTTAAGATATAGTTGCTAGTGGTTATTGTTACATTGCCAACAGAATTCCTTCTTTTGGAATAAAAATTAAACAAAATAACTGATTGATTAATACATATTCTTTTTTAAAATAAATCAACTTAGCGATAGATGTAAAAGCTAGCTAGCAAAATCAATGCCTCAGAACTTAATATTTTATTATACGTACTTGTATCCAAAATTAAAATTGCTTGAGTCACTATTCGCTGAATCTTTAACGCCAGTGTATTTCCCGCCTATGCAAGTTGCTCTGCAACCGACAATTATTTTTAACTCAATGATATTGGGAGAAATACTGATAGATTTATCCATGACTAAACCCACCTGATCTAAATCGCTGTCATCAAGGGAAATTTCACTTCTTGCCGACTAGCATGTCTCTACAGGGTTTATCAAGAGATTATTTATTTTCTCATCCGGGTATTGATATATGGAGGTTGGAGTTGAGGCTAGCAGGACAACTCATCATTAGCTAAAAATCATTTTTTTATTAGTTTATCGAATGTGTAATAAGTAATCAAACAAACATATATGCAATTTGTATGCAATTTTAGCAATGTGTTTTTGCTATATGACATACTAATTGAAATGAGTTTTAATAGTTATGTGAGTGACAGCGATCGCCCCCCAAAGACCCAAGATAAAATGAAACTACAGCGATTCATGCTCTCATTGCCAAGCTTTGATAACCAGCGACTGATTTTTCATTCAGCTCGCCAGACTCTTCGCAAAGCTGAGATGGCCCGCGTTGCGGTGCGTGAATGGCTCAATCAACATGATTGTGAGCTAGAAGAGTGGAAAAGCAAAAAAGCTTCTGAGCTTGGGATTAGTATTAGTAGACTTGAGCAAAAGCTATTAGATGCTGCTCAACATCAGGTAATAACGAATAAAGGAAATAACAATCCTGATTCAGAAGAAGATTCTGTATAAGTTTATATGTAGATTCTGATTCAATTACCTAATTATATTCCGCAAATGTGCAACCAAAAATCTAGTATCCTTAATTTGCAACTGCCTAAAAATTTATGATCAACAAGATTTCATTTAGCAAGACTTATCTCGTTGTATATAAGTTGCATATCAATTGTAATGGAGAATTAAACAGTCTAATATTAAGTAAAGCGACAAGTTGATAAAATAACACGGAGTAGGATAAGTTTTCTGAATAAAACTATCCAAGTTCTTACTAGCTCAACAACTTATGTTGCAAGGTTGAAGCTAATCTCTAATTTAGAGCGATTCTTTAGATGCGTGAAATACTCCATTAAAAAAGTCTGAATTCTGTATTTAGACTTCAAAATATCCTCTCTACAATCTCTTGAAGTCTTTTTTATGGCTCCTTGTTCTTCAAGTAAAAGTATATCACTTAGCATCAATAGCCCTTAGTTTTTAATTAAAAACTAATTGGGTTTCCTCCTATTTGTAGAGACAATAAATTTATCATCATCTCTACATTTCCAGAATCTAATAGTAAAGAAAAAGTCATGACTGCTTCTAGAATTGAAGCTGTTTTAGCACAGTTGCAAGAAGAAGTGAGCAACTGTGAACAGGCTCTACTCAAGCTCATACAGGTTAAAAAAGTTATGGTTGAGAATGCACCACTAACCAGCGAAATAAATAGACCTCAGCAAAAAACCGATATTGCCATTATCGGGATGGCTTCTATATTTCCCCAATCGCAAAATTTACAGGAATATTGGGAAACAATTATTCGCAAAGTTGATTGTATTACTGATATTCCCTCTTCGCGTTGGAATGTGGAAGATTATTACGATCCTAACCCCAGAGCATCTGATAAAACCTACTGTAAAAGAGGCGGATTTATCCCGGATGTCAATTTTAATCCGATGGAATTTGGACTGCCACCTAACAGCCTAGAAGTCACAGACATTTCGCAATTGCTAGGTTTGATTGTTGCGAAAGCAGCAATGGAAGATGCAGGTTACAGCGAATCTCGACAGTTTAGCCGCGACCGCACCGGCGTAATCTTAGGTGTGGCACTAGGTAGACAATTGGCGGTTCCATTGACTGCAAGAATGCAGTACCCGGTTTGGGAAAAAGTCCTTAAAGGTAGTGGCTTATCCGATGAGGATACGCAAAAAATCATCGAGAAAATCAAGAGTGCATATGTGCAGTGGGATGAGAACGCCTTCCCCGGTATGCTGGCAAATGTAGTTACAGGAAGAATTGCCAACCGTCTGGATTTGGGCGGGACTAACTGTGTCGTAGATGCCGCCTGTGCGAGTTCATTGGGTGCCCTCAAAATGGCAATTAGTGAGCTAATTGAGCATCGAGCCGATATGATGATCACTGGCGGAGTTGACACCGACAACTCAATTATGGCTTACATGTGTTTCAGCAAAACTCCTGCTGTTTCCCAAGGTGAGAATGTCAAACCTTTCGATGCCGAATCTGATGGGATGATGCTGGGTGAAGGTGTGGGAATGTTAGTCCTGAAGCGCCTTGAGGATGCCCAGCGAGATAATGACCGAATCTATGCAGTCATCAAAGGCATTGGTACTTCTAGCGATGGACGCTATAAAAGCATCTATGCACCACGTCCAGAAGGTCAAGTCAGAGCCTTACATCGTGCTTACGAAGATGCCGGATTTTCGCCTACGAGTGTCGGTTTGATTGAAGCACACGGCACAGGCACTATGGCTGGAGATCCAGCCGAATTCTCATCTATAAAAGAAGTTTTTGGCGAAAACAATCCCAAAAAACAACATATTGCCCTTGGAACTGTCAAATCACAGATTGGACATACAAAAGCTGCTGCGGGTGCAGCCAGTTTAATTAAAACGGCTTTGGCTTTGCACCACAAAGTATTACCAGCCACGATTAACGTCACCAAACCGCATCCTAAATTAGATATTGATAGTTCGCCATTTTATTTAAATACCGAAACCAGACCTTGGATTAGCGGCGATGACCAGCCAAGACGTGCAGGGGTAAGTTCTTTTGGTTTTGGCGGCACAAATTATCACGTTGTTTTGGAAGAATACACAAGTCAACATCAGCAACCTTATCGTTTACACAAACCTTCCCAGCCAGTGTTGCTGTTTGCGTCAACGCCTGAAGAATTGTTGTCGCGTGCTCAAGAAATTGGACAGCAATTGCAATCCGATACGGGAGAGCAGCTTTATACAGAATTGATTTCGGCTTCTCAATCTTTAGAAATTCCGATCGCAAATGCCAGACTTGGGTTTGTTGCTGATTCACTCACCCAAGCTTGCGACTTGTTGCAAACAAGTATTGAGTTGCTGAGAAACAAGCTGCAAGCAGAATCCTGGGAGCATCCCCAAGGAATTTACTACCGCAAAAACGGCATAGCAACAGAGGGGAAGGTAGTTGCCCTATTTTCTGGGCAAGGTTCGCAATATTTAGAGATGGGTCGGGAACTCGTAATTAACTTCCCTTCCTTGGGTCAGACTTATGCTGAAATTGACAGCCTTTTACGCCAAGACGGTTTGCAGCCTCTTTCGGAGGTTGTTTTCCCTAACCCTGTGTTTGATTTGGATCAAAAGACTGCCCAGATGAAAGTGTTGCAGCAAACAGAATATGCACAGCCGGCAATTGGAGCTTTTAGCACTGGTCTGTACAAGATATTGCAACAAGCTGGGTTCAAGCCAGATTTTGTCGCCGGACATAGCTTTGGAGAACTTACCGCACTTTGGGCTGCTGGGGTTTTGAGTGAGAAAGATTACTTTTTCTTGGTCAAAGCTAGGGGTCAAGCTATGGCTGCACCAGAAGATCCCCTGATTGATGCCGGAGCCATGCTGGCGGTGAAAGGGGATGTCAATCAGGTTACAGAACTAATACAGAATTTCCCGCAAGTCACCATTGCTAACTTGAATTCTCCACATCAGATGGTGTTAGCAGGGACGAAAGCTGAAATTGCCACTGTAGAAGAGGCTCTGAAAACTCAAGGATTTTCTACCATCTTGCTGGGAGTTTCCGCAGCCTTTCACACTCCACTAGTGGATTATGCACAACAACCTTTTGCTAGAGCAATTGAGAAAGTCACTTTCAATGAGCCACAATTCCCGGTTTACACCAATGTGACCGGAAAGCGTTACCCAAATGAACCGGAAGTTATTCAAAAAGTCCTCAAAGAACACCTGAAAAATCAGGTGCTGTTTAAGCAGGAAATTGAAAATATTTATGCTGAAGGTGGTTACTGCTTCATTGAATTTGGCCCGCGAAGCGTTCTCACCAATTTAGTAAAAGATATTCTTAGCGATCGCCCCCATTTAGCTGTAGCTTTAAATACCAGTCATCTCAAGGATAGCGATCGCACTTTGCGGCAAGCTGTTATCCAGTTGCGCGTTGCTGGATTACCTTTGCAAAACTTAGACCCCTATCAACTGGAGTACAAAATCCCAGAAGCTTCTCCCAATAAACTCTTGAATGTCCGCTTAAATAGCACCAATTATATATCAGAAAAAACCAAGCAGTCCTTTGAAAAAGCTATGCAAAATGGACATCAAGTCAAGTCCACTGCTGCAAACGGTAATAAACCTAACCCATATCATTCAGTAGAGAAAGTAGCAGTTAACGGTCAATCTCCCGTTGCGAACGGCAATAAACCTAACTTCTCTCATTCAACAGAGAAGGTAGCAGTTAACGGTCAATCTCTCGTTGGAAATGGCAATAAAGCTAACCCATCTCATTCAGTAGAGAAGGTAGCAGTTAATGGTCAATCTCTTGTTGGAAATGGTAATAAAGCTAACCCATCTCATTCAGTAGAGAAGGTAGCAGTTAACGGTCAATCTACTATTACTAACGGCAATAAAGCTAATCCCTCTCATCCAGCAGAGAAGGTAGCAGTTAATGGTGGAGTAAAATCTGTGCAGAACGGACAATCAGATCAACTAGATATCAAGTCTTTGCAACCTAGTCCAGAACTTCCTCTGAGTTACCTAAGAGCTATAGACAACTTAGAGTGCACTCTAATAGAATTCAATCGCCATCAACATGATATCTTGCAGGTTCATGAACAATCTTTGAACCATCAGACAGAATATACCAAAACTTTCTTCCAACTCATGCAGCAACAACATGCGTTGTGGGGAAATGGTAAATTCAGCGAGCCACAAACACAAACACAGCAGCTCGTAGTTTCCAGTTCAGAACGCAGCATCATGCGGTTTCACGAACATCAAACTGACAGTCTCCGCATCCATGAGCAATATCTGAACCATCAGCAAGAATACACTAACAACTTTTTCCAATTACTCCAGCGACATTATCAACTATCGCCTTCTAGCAATACCACTCCACAGAATCTGATACCGCCAGTCAGCTATCAATCTAGTCCAGTAGCTGCACCACCCCAAGAGGATAACCCTGTTCTGGAGACTGCACCGGTTGCTTTACCGAGTAACGGCTCTGCCACTAAGCCTGAGCCAGTTTCAACTAATGGTAATGGCACAAATGGTAATGGAAATGGTGTACATCATCAAAAAACAGCAGTTCTAGATATTACTCCACCAAAGGAGAATAATACTGCAACTGTAGCGATTGTATCGGCACCACCATTAGCACCCGTACCCGCGCCAGTAATCATTGATCAAGCAGCCCTGAGCCAAACTCTAATTAACGTTGTTAGTGATAAAACAGGTTATCCAACGGAGATGTTAGAGCTGACGATGGATATTGAGGCAGATTTGGGGATTGATTCCATCAAACGCGTAGAAATTCTAGGAGCATTGCTAGAACTATACCCAGATTTGCCCAAGCCAAATCCAGAAGAAGTGGGACAGCTACGCACCCTCGGTCAAATAGCTGAGTATATGGGGAAAATTGCATCAGAAATCTCAGCAGCGATTCCTGCGGCGGGTTTTGTTAACGCTCCGGTGAATGAGGCAGGGGGCAGGGAGCAGGGAGATGGGGGAGTAACAGTAATATCCCCCTCATCCCCTTCATCTCCAGAGCTTACTAACATTGTGCTCAACGTCGTTAGTGAAAAGACAGGCTATTCAACGACGATGTTAGATTTGTCAATGGATATTGAGACAGATTTGGGAATTGATGGTGTCAAACTTGTGGAAATTCTAGGAGCGTTGCTAGAACTATACCCTGATTTGCCCAAACCAAATCCAGAAGTATTAGCTCAACTACTTACCCTCGGACAAATTGTTGCATATATAGAAAAGGGACAAGGGAGTGGGGAAGAAGCAGGGGAGCAGGGAGCAGGGAGCAGGGGAGACTCAATACCTAATCCCCAATCCTCAATTCTTCGCTCTCCTGTCAGACTCAAATATCTTCCTGAACCTGATTTTTTAGATTTCAACTTACCCGATAAGCATATCGCCTTGCTTACCGATGATGGTTCTCTCGCCACGACGAAACTAGCTGAAACTCTGTTAAAGCGCGGCTGGAAAACCGTTGTCTTAACTTTTCCCTCAACCGTGATTCCAAAGCAATCTGCTTTACCTGAAGGGATTAGTCGCATCGTGCTTGCAGATTTGAGCGAGGAGCATTTGCAAGAACAGTTAGGAGCGATCGCTACTAACCATGGCCCAATCGCTGCGTTTATCCATCTGAATCCCTCCACTCACGAAGATACCAGCAATAATGTCCGCTATTTGGAATCAGAAAAAGCTATCCTTCGCCATGTCTTTCTCATCGCCAAATATCTCAAAGAACCACTCAATCAAGCAGCACTTCAAGGACGTAGTAGTTTTGTAACTGTGGCTCGTCTGGATGGCGAATTCGGACTCGGACAAAAAACTAACTTTGGTGCAATTGGCGCTGGATTATTTGGACTCACCAAAACTTTGAACCAGGAATGGGAATCTGTATTTTGCCGAGCGATCGACCTCAGCCCTGATTTAGATGCCGAAACATCAGCACAGCATATCCTCGCCGAACTTCACGATCCAAATCTATTAGTTGTTGAAGTGGGACATAGTTCACAAGGGCGAGTAACCCTAGTGTGTGAACATGAATTAGAGAGATTACTTCCCACTCCCCAGTCTGCGCTCTCCAATCCCCAATCTCAGGTTTTTCTCGTAAGTGGCGGTGCCAAAGGGATAACGGCTCAGTGCGTGATCAAATTAGCGCAACGTTATCAATGCAAATTTATCTTGGTAGGTCGTTCCGCCGCCGATCCAGAACCCGTGTGGACTGAAGGTTACTTGAGTGAAGCAGATTTGAAAAAGCGGATTATGGAGGATTTCTTCGCCAAAGGCGAAAAACCCACACCTGCAATGGTGCAGAAAAAGTTTAACGCTATTTCATCTAGTCGAGAAATTGCCACAACCTTACAAGCTATCAAGCAGGCGGGTGGACAAGCTGAATATTTGAATGTCGATGTGACTGATGCGATCGCACTTAAGGAACAAGTTGCTAATGCGGTGAAGCGTTTTGGCCCGGTGACAGGAATTATTCACGGGGCTGGTAATCTGGCTGATAAGCGGATTGAGAAAAAATCAGTCCAAGATTTTGAAACAGTTTACACAGCCAAAGTTAAAGGTTTAGAAAACCTGTTGCGGTGTGTATCACCGAGTCAATTGAATTATTTAGTCCTGTTTTCTTCTGTAGTTGGTTTCTACGGAAATGTGGGACAGTCGGATTATGCGATCGCTAATGAAATTCTCAACAAATCAGCCCACCTTGTCAAACGGAACCATCCCCATTCTCATGTAGTAGCGATTAATTGGGGCCCTTGGGACAGTGGTATGGTCTCTCCTGAATTAAAACAAGCTTTTGCTGAACGAAATATCGAAACTATTCCGATTGAGATTGGCACTGAAATGTTAGTTAATGAATTAGCTAGTGCAAATCAAGAAACTGTGCAAGTTGTGATTGGTAGCCCCCTGGTGTATATCCCAGAAAAGTTACCAAGCGAGTTGAGAAATTTTCGTATCCAGCGGCAACTAAGATTAGCAGATAATCCCTTTTTACAAGACCATGTAATTGCTGGGTATCCAGTTCTACCAGCAACTTGTGGGCTATTATGGATTGCTAACGCCTGCGAACAAATCTATCCTGGTTACAAAGCCTTCAGTTGTACAAATTATAAGGTTTTGAAAGGACTAATTTTTGATGAAAATTTGCCAACTGAATACACTTTAGAATTGCAAGAAGTTGCTAAACACGATATCTCTGAAATAGATTTTGATGCCAAAATTTGGAGTAAAACTCCAGAAGGTAAAATCCGCTATCATTTTAGTAGCCAGATGAAACTGAAGCGGCAACTTCCTAATTCCCCTACACACGAATTTCTGAACTTAACCCAGGATCATATAATCACTGCTACGACTTCATCACTTTATCAAAACGGGGCTGCTAGCTTGTTTCACGGATTTACTTTTCAAGGTGTAAAATCCGTCTTAAATACTACTCTGGACAAGATAACTATAGAATGCTATTTGCCAGAGCCTGGAGAAAAACAACAAGGACAATTCCCAGTCCAAACATTTAATCCCTACATTGCAGATGTGCAGATTCATGCATTTTGGATTTGGGCACAGCATTTTTATCAGGTAGCTTGTTTACCTTCAGAAATCAAAACTTTTGAACAGTTTGAAGCTGTCCCCTTTGATGAAACATTTTACGTTTCTTGCGAAATAAAATCAAAGACAGAATCGAGTTTACTTGTTGATGTCATCGCCCATAATTCGCAAGGAAAGATATATACCCGAATGCTTGGTGCCAAGGGAACTATTTTACCCAAGCAATTAGATGAAATTTAAGTAGGAATTAGTCTGACTTTTCATGTCATGTAGAAAAGCCTCCTACCCCACAGCGAACAAAGTCAAAGTCTCTCTCCTTTTAGGAGAGAGATTTAGAGAGAGGTTTTCCAGATACCGTGAAAAGTCAGAGAATCAGCAACTGAAAAATGTATATATCAGCTTGAGGAGGTAGGTGATGGAAGAATTTGCACAAAAGAAAATTCCTAAAATAGCGGTTGTAGGGATGGACTGCTATTTGGCTGGCGGCTGCAAGGGATTGGATGCCTTTGAACGCAGTATTTATGAGGGAACTCAGCATTTTATTTCCATACCTCCTCAGCGATGCCTAGGTTGGGCTACGCCTACGGTAGCACCATTAGGTGGATACATTAAAGATTTTGAAATTGATGCTTTCCGTTTGGAAATACCACCAGAAGAAGTAGACAATTTTAACCCCCAAGAACTGTTGATGCTTCAGGTAGCTGATAATGCTCTGAAAGATGCAGCACTTCATCAAGGGACGAGAATAGCAATAATAATTGCTGCTAGTAAAGAACTAACTCTACATCAAGAAAAAGAGCAACTAGAAGACAAGGAATATCCCACCTACATCCAAAATAGTCTGGCTGATTATATTTCCAAACTGTGGAATTTTGCTGGCCCGACATTCACATTAATTGCCGAACAAAATTCTGTTTTCAAAGCCTTGGAACTTGGACAAAAGCTACTCGCAATCAGAGAAGTAGATGCCGTTTTGGTTGGTGCAATGGAGCTTGCTGGAGATGGCGCTAGTATTTCACAACGAAATCAAATAGCAAAAATTAACACAGGTGTGAATACTCTCAGTTATGACCAGAATGCCAATGGCTGGATAGTAGGCGAGGGTGCGGCGGCTGTAGTATTGAAGCTTCACGACACAGCAAAACGAGAGAACAATCGCATATATGCAACGATTGATGCTCTTAGTCTTGTGGAAAATTCTAAATCTGAAATTCACTCTGCTACAGCTTCAAATTCTGAAGCGGTAACACAAGTTTGTCAACAGGCTTTTCAATTAGCAGATATCAAACCAAGAGATATCAACTATTTGGAAGTTGTTGGTAGTGGAATTCCTCAGCAAGATGAGTCAGAAATTCAAGGCTTGCTCACAGCTTATCGTACATCTGAACCAAATTTCACTTGTGCGATCGGTAGTGTCAAAGCCAATATCGGTCATACTTATGCTGCATCGGGGATAGTTAGTCTGGTTAAAGCAGCGCTTTGCCTATATCACCGTTACATCCCCGCAGTTCCCCAGTGGTCTGGCCCCAAAATACCAGAAATTTGGAAAGATAGCCCTTTTTATGTGGCTTCTGAATCAAAACCCTGGTTTTTAGAAAAAGGAGCCACTAGAAGAATAGCTGCGATTAACGGGATGGAGATAGATGGAAGTTATGCACATTTAATTTTGTCAGAGGAACTATATCAGCAAGATCACAGCAGCAGATATTTAGAGCAAATGCGTTATTATGTATTTGCGATCGCAGCTGATGATCAATCAACTCTATTAGACGAAATCCGCAATCTTCAAGAAACTATCGCAGATTGTTCTTCGCTATCTGCCGCTGCTAGGCAGACTTTTACAGCTTTTCAACAGCGTCAACAGGCAACTTATGCAGTAGCAATTCTCGGACACAATCAAGATGAATTGCTGCGAGAAATTCAGCACTCCCTCAAGGGTATTGCCAATGCCTTCGAGACAGGGAAAGACTGGCAAAGTCCTCTCGGTAGCTATTTTACGGCAAAACCGCTGGGGCAAAAAGGTAAAGTTGCTTTCGTTTACCCAGGTGCCTTTAGTGCTTATATCGGATTAGGTCGAAATCTGTTTCGCTTGTTTCCTCAACTTTACGATGATCCGTTCATCAGAAGCATCTACAATCGTGTTGCCAACGTAGAAAAACTTATTTATCCCCGAAGCTTAGAAAAACTGTCAAACAGGCAATTAGAAGCCCTTGAACAGCAATTTCTCAAAGATTCAGTAGCAGTACTCGAATCAGAAATGGCCTGTGCTGGACTCATGACAGCAATTCTGAAAAATTATTTTCAAATCAAACCGCAATGTGCTTTTGGTTATAGCTTGGGCGAAATTAGTATGATGTTGGCTCAAGGTATCTGGACTCAGTTTCAAGAAGGTAGTGAGGGTTTTAACTCATCATCTCTGCTGAAGACAAGGCTATCTGGCCCTAAAAACGCTGTGCGCGAGTATTGGGGATTACCTCAAGGACAGAATGAACAAGGCGAAGATTTTTGGCGCAACTATATTCTGATGTGTCCAGTATCTCGTGTTCAGGAAGCCATCAAAGATGAAGAACACGTTTATTTACCCTTAATTAATACTACAGAAGAAGTTGCGATCGCTGGTGATATCCAAGCCTGTCAACGGGTAATTGCCAACCTAAATTGTGATGCTTTTTCTGCTCCCTTCACCCATGTAATTCATTGCGAGGCAATGCGTTCTGAATACGGTGAACTGGTGAGATTAAATACATTACCTACTCGAAACATACCAGAGACTATTTTCTATTCCGCAGCCGAGTATAAACCCATTGACCTCGATAGCCATTCTATTGCTCACAATATTGCTCAAAATCTCTGTCAACAGCTTAATTTTCCTCAGCTAATTAACCGTGTCTATGAAGATGGCTTCAAAATATTTCTCGAAGTAGGTGCTGGTAGTAACTGTTCCAGATGGATTGATAAAACCCTCAAGGCAAAAGAACAGATCACAGTATCCCTTAATAAAAGAGGTGTAGACGATCATGCTTCTATTATCAAAGCCTTAGCAAAACTCCTCAGCCATAGAGTTGAACTAGATTTATCACCATTATATTCTCAAGAACCAGAAGTTTCCAATGAAAGCCAGTCTAATGTGAGAACTATAACCTTGCAAAATAGCAAGATTAGTTACACACCTTTAAAGAAGAAAAAACCAGAAATACTTCAAGATATATCTTTTGGAGATCCCATCAAACCTGTTAATCAGAAGCAATATCAACTATCAGAATTAAAGGAATTTGCACAAATGAATTCTTCTTTGCTCCCAAATCCAACCAAAAGCCTTGAAAATACCTCCATAAATCTAGAGACTCTCCAAGAGCAAGTTAACTTCATAAATGGCAGCGAACCTACTCAGTTATTGCTACAAGAGCGCAATGAAACTGTAGAAACACAAGTTAATGAAACTTGGGCAACAGAACAGGAAAATAATCAATTCGTTCTGACTCCTAGTTTGACAACTGGCAGTGTTGTTGACGAACCCTATTTTCTCAATTTACACAGCCCTTACTATCAAAAGCTAAGTGAGAACGCTGCCCGCATGACCAAAACCCATGCTGTTTTTTTACAAGCGCGACAGGAGTCGCTAAAGCAAATTAGCGCCATAATTCAGTTGCAAATAGCTTGTTATCAAAAGTTATTTGAATAATAATCATTTAAAGCAGCAAACTACCCAGATTATTTGAACAAATAATTACTGGTGTAGACATAAGCTCGTTCCTCACCTCAGGCTGAGAATCCATACTAGGGGGGCTGCCGCCTCTAATTCTGGAGGCCGCAGCCCAATGACAAGTATCTCATTTTCTTTGTAACGACAAAATCCCCTTGTTCAGAAGCAACCTCACAGGGAAACGATAGAAATTCGCCTGTAAATTATTCAAACATTATCTGGTAAACCCTTCTATATAACTGGAGGTTTAAAAATATGATTGGCGCAGATAATATACTAAATAACAATGGTAGTTACCTGAAAGTGTCAGACTTTATTTACCACCAAAATCAAGTTTGGCAAGGTGCTTTAGATTCTGTTTCATTTAACGAAAAAGGTATAAAATCTAAGTTGCTAAATTTAGAAAAACCTTGTTATATTATTAGAGTTGAAGGAAGAATAGGTGCAACAAACGAAGGTTATTTATATCCTTACAACCAAGAAATAACTGGACAGGCAGAAATATTAATAGCTGTTCCACCATTGTCAATTAGACAATTAGGCGATCCAAGTTTTCTTAACTTTCATGGTGTAAAATATGCTTATGCGACGGGCGCAATGGCTCAAGGGATTGCTTCTGAAGAACTGGTAATTGCCCTTGGAAAAGAGAGAATCTTAAGTTCATTTGGTGCTGGTGGCTTATCTCCTGCTCGCGTCGAAGCAGCCATTAACCGTATTCAACAAGCTTTACCCCAAGGGCCTTACGCATTTAACTTACTGCACAGTCCCAGTGAACCTGCTATTGAACGCGGTGTTGTTGATTTGTATCTTAAATATCAGGTAAGAACAATCGAAGCTTCCGCCTTTCTCGATTTGACTGACAACATTGTTTACTACCGCGCTGCTGGACTTGGTTTAAATGCAGCGAATCAAATCGAAATCAAAAATAAAATTATTGCCAAAATTTCTCGGAGGGAAGTTGCAATCAAATTTCTGCAACCTGCTCCCACCAAAATTTTGAAACAATTAGTTGAGCAAGGTCTGATTAGCGAATTACAAGCAACCCTCGCTGAAAAAATTCCTGTAGCTGACGATATTACTGTCGAAGCAGATTCTGGAGGTCATACAGATAATCGTCCTTTGGTTTGTCTTTTGCCTTCTATCTTGGAATTAAGAGATGAAATTCAAAGAAAATTTTCTTATGAAAAACCTGTCAGAGTCGGAGTAGCAGGAGGAATTGCTACGCCACAATCAGCATTAGCTGCCTTTATGATGGGGGCTGCTTATGTTGTAACCGGCTCAATTAACCAGTCTTGTATTGAAGCCGGAACTTCTCAACATACTAAACAGTTGCTAGCTCAAGCCGAGATGGCTGATGTGATGATGGCTCCGGCGGCAGATATGTTTGAAATGGGGGTAAAACTCCAAGTTCTCAAAAGAGGAACTCTCTTTCCTTTACGAGCACAAAAATTGTTTGAGTTATACAAAAACTATGACTCAATTGAAAATATTCCACTAGCAGAAAGAGAGAAATTAGAAAAACAAGTTTTGAGAAAGAGCTTAGAAGCAGTTTGGGAAGAGACAGTTACTTATTTATCTCAACGCAATCCCGATAAATTAACTAAAGCTATTAACAACCCCAAACTGAAGATGGCTCTAATTTTCCGCTGGTATCTGGGATTATCATCCCGTTGGTCTAACTTTGGGGAAAAAGGCAGAGAAATGGATTATCAAATCTGGTGTGGTCCTGCTATGGGCAGTTTCAATGACTGGGTTAGAGGTTCTTACTTATCTGAATCAAATAATCGTCAGGTTGTTGATGTTGCTAACCATATTATGACCGGAGCGGCATTTTTATACCGGATACAAAGTTTGAAAATTCAAGGCTTACAAATGCCCGCTTATTACAGCGAATATCGCCCAGCTACATTTTAATTAATGGAGGAAAATCACATGAATACTGTTAAAATTGATAACCGAATTCCCAAAATTCAAAATAAGCTTTTCGAGCAGGCACATACTCATTCTTTAGAATTAAAGCCTGTCGCTATCGCCATGAGCAAGCAGGGAATTAAAGGAGAAAAACTCTACTCTCATCCGGGAATGCTTCCCTTACCGGTACCGATTTGTGAGTATTTACTTTCCTTTAATGCTCGTCAAATGTCAATTTTATCTGCGACATTTTTTGCTAACTTCTACAAGTATGTTGCCAATAGCGAATATCAGTCTCTCATGTCCAATATGAGTATTGCTGAAAAAGTTTTTGCTTCCTACTCGGACGAATTTATGATTCTTCACCAGGAAACTAATGAAGAAATGGATCATATTTGGTCTTTTAGAACCGTATATAGTATGGTCTGCCGAGAAATAGGAATTCAAAGCTCCTTTGATGAGCCTGGTTTTTTCTATGGTTCTGTTGGTGCAATACCTCAATCAGATTTTGACAGTTTCGATACCCGTTTTACTTTTGATGAAGATTTAAATGAAACTCTGTTGAATCTTCAAAAGGGGAAAAGCTTTCTTAAAAAGATTGTAGAACAGACACAGCAACGAGGCCAAAATTTTACATACCGAAATTTAAGGTTCATGATTGGGGATGCCATGAGGATGCTACCCGCCGAAAAAGTTCAAGAAAGTGGCTTGGGTAGCTTAACTCTGCTGTATCGGTACATGGCTAACGTGGAGTTAAAAAAAAGCGAAGCCTATTTATTTGATTCACCTGAAAAGTTTGATTATGAACCATTAGCTTTTGAATTGAATCAAGGCCACTTAACAGATGAAGCACGTCATTACACAACATCTTTTGATTTAGGAGTAGAACTGTATAGGGTAGCTCCTCCAGAGGCTCAAGATTTCGTTCGATATTTCATGCAGCTAATTGTGGAAGACTATATTAGTGCTAGTTACACTACTTATTTGGAGAAATTAGACCTCACTGTGCAAGGAATCATGCTAACTGATATTAGAGTTGGGCTGAACTCACTAAGTATGTCTCTGCACCATCCTGAATTAGCTGATAAGCAAGTAGATATAAATCAATTAGTTAATTCTTGGAGACAGGTAAGTTCAAAGTGGCGCAATATAATTGGTTACATGGAACAAAAGAGTTGGCAATACAAATCTCAGCAGCTAGAGCGTCTGATAAAGGCACTGGGATTGGAGTTAAATACAAGTAAGCTAGGTAATCGCTATGAGCGTTACAAGGATGCTTTGGCAATTAAGGAAATTCAAAAAGTTGTTGAAGTAGCCTAAGGGTTGCTAAATCTGCTAACCCTCTTTCTTGACACTAGTGAGTTTAGAAATGATAGTATCTATTCATTTTGAAGACGACCAAAAAACACTTCAAGTCGAAGCAAACCAACGCTTAACTAAGATTTGTGATGAACATCCTAGTTCAATTTTATTTGGTTGTCGTTGTGTTGCTTGCGGAACCTGTCTTATAGAAGTTGTAAGTGGGATAGAAAATCTAACTCCTGTGATGGATGAGGAGCAGATTTTACTTGATGTGTTGGCTCCAGATAATCCCAATGTTCGCCTAGCCTGTCAATGCGTAGTTCAGGGTGATATTCGCATTCGGGTGGCTGATTAATTGATAAATGTCACGTAGCTCGATATACGCTTAGGAGATATGCAGCAGTAGCAAAAGTTAAAACTTTTTTCTAATATCTCCTACCTTAAACTTTTCAAAATTTTAGCCAGTACAGCAATCCTATCTAGGCTGTGAACAAAAATTATAGCCTGTTCATATCCTATTTAGGAATGCCATATATCTTATTCCTTTCACTTCAGAGGTGTGTAAATGAGTCAGTCTACTCCTGAGGCAACTAAAAAGCAGTCTTATACCGCAGAAGAAATTCAAGCGTGGCTAGTATCTCATATTGCAGAGCAGCTAGGAGTTGAACCCAAGGATATAGATGTTAGTCAGCCTTTAGACAGCTACGGTTTAGAGTCAGCGCAGGCAATGTTTCTTGTTAGCAAAGCGGAGAAGTTGTTTGGTTTTGAACTATCTCCAATCTTATTGTGGCATTACCCCACTATTGAAACGCTATCCCAGCGTTTAGCCGAAGAATCTAAAGCTTCGCAATCAGAGATTTTTGAGATTTGAACAACAAAGCTGTTATTGAATAGTTCGCAACACAAGATTTTGATAGTTTGAAACTATGAATATATCCAGGTTTTTAGCAAGGCTTAATCAAAAGATTTTGCAGGTTATCGAACAATAATTACAACCTAAATCAAGAACTAAGCTTGCAAATAATCAGTCATTAGAGGGAACCAAAAGTAAATATGATTTACAACAGAAAGCTGGGACACCTTGAGCAAGCTATGGAAATCTTAAATAGCCGTGCTAAAACCTGGAACATAGTAACTATTAGTCGCATCAAGGGCTATATCTGTGAAGAAACTCTGACACAGGCTTTAGACGTGATTCAATGTCGCCACCCTCGTCTAAATTCTCGAATTGTCAGATATAATAATAGTCTGATCTTTCAAAGTCAAAAAACAGCAACTATTGCCTTACGCGTTGTCAAAAAGTTAGACAATGAGCAGTGGCAAGAAGTAGTTGATGAAGAAATGAACAACGGAATTGATAGTAGCAAAGGTTTGCTGCGAGTTGTTCTTGTTCATCTCTTGGGTCATGAACATATAAGTTATCTAATTACAACAATACACCATGCGATCGCAGATGGTTTATCATCCATCCAACTTCACTCAGAAATATTGACTTGTTGTCAAAAAATTGTGTCCGGTGAACCAATTAATCCATTTGTTAGCTTAACTCCACTTCCAGCCATCGAAGAACTAATGCCCCAATGGACTAAGGGATTCAGGGGTAGGATAAATAGCATGATCTTTTTATTGCAGCTTGGGTTGCAAAAAATCTGGAATCGGCCAAAAACATTAGGTTTTGAAAAGTACGTATCCATTGCAAAGCGTAGTTGCAATATTATTCACAGACAACTTGACCAAGACCTAACCCAAAAGTTTGTAAATCATTGTCGGCAAGAAAATACAACAGTGCATAGTGCTTTGTGTGCTGTGCTGATGTTTACAATAGGGACAAAAATAATTAAAGGTAATAGAAAAAAAGTACGAGTTAACTGCCTATCATATTTTGATTTGAGGAGACATCTGGAACCAAAAATCAGTGATGATCAGATGGCTGTATTAGCCTCCTCTATTATGGCATTTCATACTATAGGGAGAAACACTTCTTTTTGGAAATTAGCCCGTGAGGTGAAACAAAAACTTGAAGTTAGTAAAAAATCCGGTGATCTCTTTAAAATGATTTTGATTGCCAAGCATCTCATAGATTTTTGTTTTATTTATCCCAAGCAAGTAGCTGCCACAGTATCTGTTTCTAATGTTGGTAAAGTAAATATTCCCAAACATTACGGTGAATTTGAACTAGAAGAAATTAGTTTCGCTGGTTCCCATGCTTTGTATGCAGGTGTTTTTGTTATCCATGCATCAAATTTTCAAGGAAAAATGCTGTTAAATTTTGTTTTTTCTCAACCTTCAATTAGTCCAAATACTATGGAGCTTCTTGTGAACAATGTTATGTCTTATATTCATGAAATTTGCAATTTGGATTTAAACTCTTCTTTAACGTAAAAATAGGCATATTTATTGCTCATTTGATATTCTGAAAAATCAATATTTTGAAACAATTAGGAGATTTTGAAACTATGAACGCATCAGAAATTATAGCAAACCTTACTCAACAGGGTGTTCATTTGTGGGTTGATAACGACAAATTAAAGATTCGCTCACCCAAAGGCATAATCACATTAGAAATGCAAGCAGAAATAGTTGCTTGCAAAGCGGAGATTGTGGCATTTTTGCACGAGATGGATGTCGCTACTGATTTAGAGTCTGTCCCTTTAAGTCAAGGACTCAATTTACAGACTATTGGTCGTCTAATTGGGGGATTTTCAGAGCAATCAGCTGTAGAGTATAAGCCGCCAATTATCGATCCTAAAGTTATGGCTCAAAAGCTGATAGTTACATTTAAACCTTTGCCTAATAGCTACAAAAATCAAGAGATTCGGAAATTTCGCCAAGAATTGGAAGTTAAGTTGAGAGATTATGGGGTCAAAGTTTTATCTTGGGAGGAAGCGATCGCAGAATTCAACTATGACTTAACAATTCCGATAATTAACAAAAATAAAAAATTCAAATTTAAAGGAGTTAAATCAGAAGTTAATGCAATTATTGATGTAGAAATACCTCCCTCTATTCTAAGAAAACTTGGTATTTTTACAGCAGAGCTTCTCTATCAATTTTATTCTAAATTTGTTTTAAATGGTCGAAAAATACCTGTTATAAAAATGGCTCGATTGAGCAGTTGGGCTGAGGATCATGCAGCTAAGTACGTTGACAATCCTAGTAAAACCCAAGTAATTGTACTTACTGAAATAGACCATGACTTTATCAACCCTTTGATTCCGTATAAACAAAAAATCAATATTGGCTTAAACACTTTAATCAGAACGTTCTCAGAAATTGTTATTGGAGTATCATCTGATAAAATTTCTATATTAAACATGAATCTTTCAGACTCTATTTTCTCCAAAAATGAGATAGAACGGTTTGTTCTGAAATCACTAATTCCTAAAGTTTTTGTGCCGATTGCTCCACTTTTATTGAGTAGATTTGAGATAGGACAGTATAATCCGCAAGAATCTAGCTATGCTGCAAAATTAGTGAAATTGGGGCAGGAATTGGCATCCACAGGCTTATTCCCTCCTGGCTTTAAGTTGGATGAAGTGATTAAAAGAAAATCCCATAGAGATATTGTCAGCGTCATCATAAATGGTAGAACAGGTGTCTCTTATGGTTTTGTTGCTTATGTTGAACCTCCACAATATTTTGGAGATATAGAAGTAACTAAAAATGAGTGGGAAGGTCTATTACCTGTTAAAGGATTTAGTAGTAACGAACTTCGTCAAAATGAAAAAGGTAGACGCTATGCCAAAATCAAAATCCTAGAAAAGTATGTATTTAGGCAAATACCAGATATTTGGCTTGTAAGTTCTCGTTCAGGGTCAAATAAAACAGACTTGAATATCGCTGACGATATTATCAGAATTGGTTTGAAAGAAAAGCTATATCTGCAACTACCTAAAGTGATTCGTTCGGAATTAGCAGATATGAAACCTTCTTATGATATTTATGTCATGCTTGCGATTAGCCTTTCTGCGGCTTTATATACACCAGAATTAATTAAAGATGGTGCGCCAATTGTTCATTTCCACGGCTACCCAGCATTTGATTGGTTTAAACCAAATGAATACTGTGTTGGGGTAAATAATCCTTCAGTACCTTGTGGAACCTATGAATCTGGTGTATTCAACTTTCTAGGTATTTCTAGTTTGGCTGAACAACAAGCAAGAAACATATCTCTAGTTAGTTTGATAGAACCAGATCATGGGACAAATTTTATAGCTAATGACTTGGATTATCTAGTCGAAAGATTGAAAGCCGGGTGTACAGATGGACAAGTTGAACTAGGTGGAAAACATTTCGCTTCTCTGAAATCGAAGCTAGAAGAATGCAAAATCTAAATTTGTGAAAGAGGCTTTTAATTCTCACTGTTTAACCAAGAATTGGAAAGCATGATTCTCTTTGCTGCGGAACACGTGCGCGTAGCAAGCTTTAAGAGTAGGGCATGAGACAGCAAAGCTGAAGCATCTAATCACTAATAAGCTTAGGTCATTCGCATAAAAATGCTAGAAATAACGCTCTAGCATTTTTATACGGATGACTTTTTGATTTTTACAAAAAATTACTCAAGTATTGATCAAGTTGCGTATGAGTTGCATTTGAGTTGCAATTGAGTATCTTGCTGTCATAATATGCTTATAAATCACAAGCGAATGAGATTTATAGGTAGTATTAAAACCACTTTGACTATATGTAATAAGTGGATAAAACACCTGAATTTGTACCAATAGTACAGTGGTAGATTAAATCTGTGAACATCGAAAACCAAACTCTTCTCATCACAGAAATTAATGGATTTATCGGCTTGCGTTTTGCTGAGTTAGCTATAGCAAAGGGAATGAAAGTCCGTGGACTGCAAAATTCCCCAGATAAAGCTAAAAAAGCGCAAAAACTCGGTGTTGAGGTGATTGTTGGTAGTGTTATTAATCCAGCTACTGCCCAAATGGCTTGTCAGGGAGTAGATGTTGTTGCACATACGGCTGAACTAGCTAAAGAAGGTGGGTCAATTGACCATTTTCGTGAGGTAAATGTTAGGGGCACTGTCAATATAGCTAAAGCTGCTAAGAATGCTGGTGTCAAAAACTTTGTGCATCTTTCGAGTGGTATGGTCTATGGTTTCAACTATTGCGATCGCATCACAGAATCTGGGCCGTTGTCTGGCGAAAATAATCCTTACTGTCAGACAAAAATAGAAGCTGAAGAAGCAATATTACAACTAAATTCCCCGCCAGATTTTGGCATCATTATCATTAGAGCAGGTGATGTTTATGGTCCAGGAAGTATTCCCTGGATAGTCCGACCCATTCTGATGATGCGCCAAAAAGAATTTGTCTATGCCAACGATGGGAGGGGAGTTATCAATCATGTATACGTAGATAACTTGATTGATGCTATCTTTTTGGCGATTGAAAAAGAAACCTACGGTGAAATATTTAATATCACTGATGGACAAGAAACATCTTGGAAAGAATATTTTACTCATTTGGTAGACATAGCAGGTGTACCTACACCTAATTCTCTGCCAAAAGATGAACTTAAACTTCTGATAAAACTACGTTCTCAAGGACAGAAACTATTTGGCAAGAAAGCCGATATTCTGCCAGAATCTATAGATTTCATCACTCGTCCCTATGCTTATTCTATTGCTAAAGCAGAAACAATTTTGGATTATAAACCAAAAATTGGTTTGCAAGAGGGGATGCAGCGCATACAGGAATGGCTGAGAAAAACAGACATCCAAAAGATAATTGAATCACCGTAGTTGATTTAGAAAGTTTTCATACCAAGTGTTAAAGTATCATCCATAGAAATCAAGTGTTAGACCATCATCCATAAATATCAAGTGTTAGACCATCATCTATAGATATCAAGTGTTAAACCATCATCCATAAATATCAATTGTTAAACCATTATCCATAGATATCAAGTGTTTGACCATGAATAAACAACCTCTTCGTATTGCGATTTTTACAGCATTATATGCTCCGTTCATGTCGGGGGTTTCTATGGGAGTACACCAGCGGGTTCGCTGGTTGCTACAGCAGGGACATGAAGTCTTTCTGATCCATCCTGAAGTCAATGAGCTATACCCCAAAGAAGTTCGCGATCGCCCCATGTTAAGGCTGGAGGAAGTTCAATCTTTCTCCAACTTTTCCTCTTATGCTTACCCAACTAAACCACTGATATTCTACAAGGTTCATCCCGAACCATTGCATCATCGGCATTGGAGTGATACCCAGTTGCTCTTAAATTTTCAACCTGACATTATTGTGGTTGAAGAAGCGCCAGAAATGATCGGTTACTACTCACTTTTTTTGCAAGGTTATGGTCGCCCCATTGGTACCGAATATGCAAAGCGAACAGGTACCCCAATAATATCTATATTCCATACCGATATCGTTGCTTATATTCGATATTACATAGGAGACTGGTTCTTCAGATTTATTCGTCCTATGATTCCCGCTCTAATTAAGCAATTTAGTGAGGCTTATGACGTTAATTACTTTTCTTCCCAAGAACAACTCACTAAGTACAAACTGATGACAGCCCAGCGTGCAGAATATCTCTCTTATCAAGGCGTTGATTGCGAAAAATTTCATCCCCAAAACATTTGTTATGACCCTATTCCTGGCGATCAACGACCCACTCTGTTGTTTGTCGGACGCATTAGTGCGGAAAAGAATATCAAGCAACTCTTGGATGCATTTGTGCACATTGCTGCCAAAATTCCTGATGTTCATCTAGTGATTGTTGGTAGCGGTCCCCAAGATAAGGAGATCCGTCGGCGTGCCCAGAAGTTTGAATCTGGTATTACGATTTGGGGCGAGTCCCACGGCACAGAACTTTTGGGTTGGTTTGCACGAGCAGATGTATTTGTCAATCCCTCCGTCACCGAAAACTTTTGCACCACGACTAACGAAGCACTGGCTTCTGGAACCCCTGTAGTTGCAGCCCTTGCGCCTTCAACTTCAGAGCAGATATTCTCTGGTCGTAACGGCTTCCTAGCTGAACCCAACAACCCCAAAGATTTCGCTATGAAGGTGATTGCGATTTTAGAAAATCCGGCTCTCAAAGAAGAAATGTCTCGACAGGCTCGCCTCTACATACAAAAATTTGATTGGTTGGTATGTATGGAAAAATTTGAAAATAAACTCTACCAACACGTTGGAGTCTCAAAGCACCTAGAGGTAAAAACTGCTGGTTCAGTAGTTAGCAGATAGTCAAATAATGACAAGTAGCTAGCTAATGTGCCCGGAATACTGTGGGTTGTTAATCAATTACGTTATGAACTTAATCCGCCTGCTATTACGTACTTCTTCTCTTCACCTCTATTTTGCAATTTTAGCTGGTATTCTCAGCGGTGGTACTGCCGCTGGTCTAATTGCCCTAATTAATACGACCTTGAGTCAAAATCAGCCATCAAAAAGTATACTAATTTGGAGTTTTGTCTGTCTTTGCTTATTGCGATTAATTGCTAATTTTACTTCTCAAGTTTTGTTGATCCAGCTTTCACAAAAAGCTATTCTTAACCTGCGAATACTTTTAACTCGTCGTATTCTTGCCTCGCCCTTACGTCACTTAGAGCAAATCGGTGCTCATGCTCTTTTAGCCGTTCTTACTGAAGATATTCAAACAATCTCTAACACAGTTATTACTGTTCCTTTTGTATGCATTAACATTGCTATTGTGATTGCCTGCCTGATTTATCTAAGCTGGTTATCTAAAATTGTCTTCCTTATAGGTATTAGCTTTATGTTCTTGGGAATATTCAGCTATTCACTACCAATGAAGAAAGCTATGTCCTTTCTAAAATTGGCTCGTGAGCAGGAAGATAGATTGTTTAAGCATTTCCGTACCGTAACTCAAGGTACAAAGGAACTCAAGCTGCATCGTCGGCGACGCCAAGCATTTCTCTCTGAAGACTTTCATACCACTGCTTTATCATCCCGCCGTCATAATGTTGTGGGTATGAGTATCTTTGCTGCTGCTGCTAGTTGGGGACAAATTCTATTTTTTGTTGCTATCGGGTTACTTTTATTCATCATACCTACTATCAATAAAATTTCTCCTGCAATTCTATCTGCTTATGCTCTAACTATCATCTACTTAATATCTCCTTTAGAGTACATTATGAGTATGATGCCTAGCATAACTAGAGCCTTAGTTGCTTTAAAAAAAGTCGATTCTTTAGGGCTTTCATTAGCAAATTACTCAAACGATATTGGTTACAATGTTTCGCTGGCATCAGAAAAATATTGGAACTGCCTAGAACTGGTAAATGTAACCCACACCTATTATCAGGAGCGAGAAGAAAGCAACTTTATCCTTGGGCCTATTAACTTGAAATTCCATCCAGGAGAAATTGTTTTTATAGTAGGAGGTAACGGTAGTGGTAAGTCTACACTCGCTAAATTAATTACTGGGCTTTACATTCCTGAAACAGGAAACATTTGTTTAGATGACAAGCTCATCGATAATCATAATTTAGAGTGGTATCGCCAGCAGTTTTCTGTAGTCTTTTCCGATTTTTATCTTTTTGATCGCTTCCTGGGTTTGGATAGTGGCGATTTGGATATTCAGACTCGAAAGTACCTTGTTCAATTGCAACTAGACCATAAAGTTAAGGTCAATAATGGAGTGCTTTCTACCACCGACCTTTCTCAAGGACAACGTAAGCGCCTTGCTTTAGTTACTGCCTATTTAGAAGACCGTCCTATCTATATGTTTGATGAGTGGGCATCAGATCAAGATCCTGTCTTCAAGGAAATTTTCTATACTCAACTTCTAGCAGAACTAAAGAATAGAGGGAAAACTGTATTGGTTATCAGTCATGACGACCAATATTTTTACCTAGCAGATCGGATTGTCAAGCTGGAATACGGCCAAGTTAAAACTGAACATTTGAACATTGGAAAGGAGCAAAGCAATGTTTGTGAATAACTTATTAACAACATCTGATCGCCCCAGCAAGATTTTAAAAAAGGAAAAGGTTGAATTACGGGAAAAACAAGACAGAACTTTGGAAGCAGATGTAAGCTCTGTTCTGTATTACAGAGCTTGGATTCAGGCTAAAACTAATAATACTTTGGATAACACCAGAATATTAGGAATAGTAGCAACTACTAAAGGAGCCGAAAGTTATTTACCCTATACTATCCCTAAAATCATTCAACAAATATCTGAAATCGGGATGATGGCTGATATAGTAATCGGTCTGAATAATGGTTTTGAATGTCCGACTGTGATTGCTCGTTTTACTTTGCTGCCAAATGTCCAAGTCATTCATCTATACACTGGAGAAAAGCTGGCAAACAATATCCCAGCGCCAATATATGACAATCTGATGTGTCAAGGTGAACCCTGTTATTTAAATAACATCGAACCTCAAGAATCCAGACACAGGATATTCTTTGTTCATCAAAAAGAAGGGCAATACGCAGCAGGTAAAATTAGAGTTTTGGGAGATATTTATGGTTCATTACTACTGAAAAGTATAGGAAATGGATGGATACCACCCGCCATTTTAGTAGCCTTTGATGCTGAATCTCAGTTTTTAGTTGAGCAAAATTATTCAGAGATTGAATCAGAATCTAATGGTTTAAAGTTAATAGTAAGCCAACTGCAAAATCAGCCACAAATAGATATTTTAGGTACAAGGAATAGATTTGCTGTTTACCAAAAAGGTATGGTAGATGGAATTGAAGTTCTTCTACCTGATTTCAGTGAAGAACTGCCACCGATCCAATGGTTTATGGATATTGTGTATGGTAAATATAACGGCTTTCGGTGTAAGCCGGCAGCAGGTACAGTGGGTAGAACTGATGTCATGATTAGCTTGTTAGCATTTATTGCTGAAAGCTATCCAGGTGTTAAAAGTGATGACACTTATACCACTATTTTAGCTAAACATGCAGGCTTTACAGGTGACATATTTCTAGAAGTTGTTGCTACAAATAGAACACCCAGTATTACAGATATGACAATGGATAAGCCGGCAAAAAAGGCTTGGATGGAACAAGTCTATAGATGGAATACTACCCATCAGGGAATGAAATTATTATATGGAGAACATAACATAAAAGTGATAGCACATGACGGCTTTCCTTGGTTTACTGTCACTAAAGCCATTGATTTTCTGAAAATTGTCATGGGAAACGAAAAAGCTAATTTATATACAGCAATTAGAAAATTAAAAATTTTAGCGATCGCCTTTTCAACCTCGCGACAAATCAGAAAGAGAAGCATAGAAAATCCTGACATACTACAAGGTAGCAAAGCAAAAGCTTTTTGGTAAAAATATCTGAGTTATTACCATAATAGGTGGTAATTACTAATTGATAAAACCCATTACCAGTTTCAATCAAGGTTAGGAGGTTAGTAAATATACTAATTTTACGTCAACCAACTAGTTTTTTTTAATCTACGTATAAAGCAATAGCGATCGCAGATTAAATGATTACTTTCCAACCAACCCACATCTATCTATTATGGAAGCGATCGCTATTTAAGCTCCAGAAGTAATTTAAAATCTGCATCTGATGTTCAGCAGACGATTTTGTTGGAGCACTTGATGAATGTCTAGCATTTTTACAATTCCGTTTGTTCCGCTCATTTGAATTATCGCCTATTTCACACATGTCTAAATACTTGCGCTACTTTCCAGGGACTGTGCTGCACAATCATAGACATTAAAAATGCGATATTTCAGTTTTTCTACTACTAAATAAACTTCAGAGATTACTATGTCCATCATTTTAGTAACTGGATCGGCAGGATTAATTGGTTCTGAATCAGTTAGATTTTTTTGTGAACGCGGCTTTACAGTTGTTGGTATTGATAACAATATGCGCGAGGCTTTCTTTGGTAAAGATGCCTCGACAGAATGGAATCGTGATCGCCTTTTACAGGAATATGGTGAGCAATATATACACCATAACGTTGATATTCGTGATCACGAGGCAATCTCCCAAATCTTTAAAACTTATAACAAGGATATTAGCCTAATTATTCATACAGCCGCTCAACCTTCCCATGATTGGGCAGCTAGCGCCCCTTATACTGACTTTACCATCAATGCTAATGGTACTTTAGTATTACTTGAAAATACCCGCCAAAATTGTCCAGAAGCCGTCTTTATATTTTGCTCAACCAACAAAGTTTATGGAGATACTCCCAATTTATTTCCACTGGTTGAGCAAGAACAGCGCTGGGAAATTGAACAGAAACATCCCTACTACCAGGGAGTTGATGAAACTATGAGCATTGATAACAGCAAGCACTCGTTGTTTGGTGCGTCTAAAGTTGCAGCGGATATATTGGTACAGGAATACGGTCGCTATTTCAACATGAAAACTGCTTGTTTTCGAGGGGGATGCTTAACTGGGCCTAGTCACTCCGGGACTAAACTACACGGCTTTTTATCTTACTTGATGAAATGTACCATCATGGGTAACAATTACCAAGTTTACGGTTATAAAGGTAAGCAGGTTCGTGACAATATCCACAGCTACGATTTAGTGAATGCTTTCTACCACTTTTATCAGGCTCCACGAATAGCTGAAGTTTATAACATTGGTGGTAGTCGTTTTAGTAATTGTTCCATGTTAGAAGCTATTCAACATTGCGAAGCCATCGCTGAAAAAAAGCTGAACTGGAGCTATGTCGAATCTAATCGTATTGGAGACCATATCTGGTGGATTAGTGATATTCAGAAATTCAAGAACCACTATCCTAATTGGGAACTAAACTACACAATTAAAGATATTTTGAAAGAAATATTTGCAGACAATATTAGCCGATCTAAATAGAAGCATACAGTTTTAGTTTTTGATCTTAATCCAAATCTTCCTTAATAAAAATAATAAAATAAGCTGTAACCGCTTTTGATTCATTTAATTAAGGAAGGTGGATTAAATAAAATATTTTTTTAGCAAGGGTGCATTACATATTAAAAATGCACCCTTATATCTTAGAAAGTAGCTCTGAACTTTGAATAGTAGCCTAGCCTTTTATTGTACTAATAAGTGTGCTAAACTACTTCAATATTTGCAAGTTATTAAATCTACAATCCTAAAAATTTTAGTATTATAATCTACGAGCGGAGTAATTGTGTGTGAGTATTCACCCACTCCCTATACTTGTCAGATACTGCAAGAAACTCCTGATCAATTAACGACTCTATACCTGATAAGCGCTTTGCTGTTTCAAACTTCAGGTTAAGGTTAGGATTACGCTCTAGCCCGTTCCAGTAAGCTAGATACTCTCCAGTAGTAAGCATTCCGTATCTTCCCGTTCGTACTGCATCTTGCACTTTTGTGTAGAAGGAACTGATGAACGGATAGTGCTTAAGAACGCATGAAATGTCCGCTATGCGAGCGTTCTTAGCATGATGCCAGCCAACAAAAGTCTTCACTTTTTTATCCATCATGACGAGTGCCGCTTTAGTTAGTCCGTTATTCGTGCCGAACAGAGTTTTACGTATTCCACCCCAGTGCATCTTGATTTTGTCATTCTCCGGTTTCGACCAGAGGTATTCTGTCTTATATATTGCAGAGATATCGTAATAAGGGTATTTTTCTCTTAGTGAATCGTTGATGTTACTCTCCAATTCCGCTAGTGGTGTGTTTGAGAACATATCTAGCATCTGCGCGATTACTGCCGTGTAGTGGTTCTCATTGAGGTACTGAAGGAAATCGCGTAGGCTCAGGCTTGTGGAATCAGGATAATCGAAGAGTTCATCAATATCAACGCAGAGATTCCACCTATTTTTAGAGAACCTTTCAGCTAAATATCTTTTCATTGTATTTTCATACTTTTGATATGGTGCATCGGTTTGAAGCACTGTTACCCTATCGTATGAACATAGCATCTCAACTGTACGATCATTTGAACCATTATCTAGGAACACAATGTGCTTAACCCCCATAGAGAGATAATGTTCCATGAATGATTTGATATACAGTTCCCCATTGCGTACAACAGAAATTACAAGCAGTTCGTCGGGAGCATAGACAATTTCTTGTGGCCCATACAGGTGCTTCACCCTGGAGCGCAAGAATACTGAGCGGATATTGAATTCAATTAACCCTGATGTGAGCTGATGAGCTATACTAATTCCTATACTTTTAATATCATGATATTTAAGTATTTTCAGATATGTATCAACTTTATTCATAAAATATTCTCCCTAGAAAGATACTTAACATTCTTCAAAATTACTAACTAGATATATTTAGAAAAGCGACGGGATAACAAGCAGGCTAAAGTCTTGTAATACAATAAATTTAGCCTTGTTTATTTGCCAAAGTATCAACCTTAGCAGGTTTCTTGACAATAGTTATGATTGATTTCTGAATTCAATTGATACATCTATAATCAAAATTATTCAGAGAATTTTTAGTAAAACAGTACTCAATCAAAGTATCAATAAAACCTAAATTGTGTTGAGGTAAAAGGGATTAAAAGCATTATGGTACAAGCTGACATATGCTTGTCACCCCGTTATTTTCTATTACTCTACCGTCTTCACACGGGAATCTAGATAAGCGAAATTATTTATGCGGCCTCGGTTGAGTCAAATTGGTATTGGAGAATTTACCCCCAATACCAAATACAACTTTGAGCCAGAGTTGAAGCAATACCTGCCAATAACCACCCCCGACTTTGAGCAAACGGAATGAAGATACCCCCATATCTGGAGTTCGATTGATCCACGATATCGGAACTTCTTTTATTGAGTAACCCATCAAGAGCGGCTGTAATCCTGTTTCTGCATTGACGGCAAAACCTGGTTGCGTCAATTGCAGATTTTCTACAACTTCTCGGCGCATGAGTTTCAGGTTATTCGTTAAATCTCGAAAGTGGCGTAAAAACAAAATTTGAGCTAAAAGGTGGAATCCGCGATTGACAAATATTTTTTGAAAAGGATAATTAAGCAACACGCTATGACGAGAGAAACGGCTACCAACAACAACATCGTATCCTTCTGCCGCTGCATCAAACAAATCGCGAATTTCAGGCAAGAGATGCTGAAAATCACAATCCATAGATAAAATATAGCGACCTGTAGCGACTCGATAACCATCTGCGATCGCTCTACCAACACCGTTTGGCGGTGAACGAAATACAGGTCTAATTATTGGATCTTCATTAGCTAGTCTTTGAATTACCTCACGAGTATTGTCTCGACTATTATCATCAATAGGGATAATTTCATGCAGATATTCACCAAATAATTCCTTCAACCGAGTAATCAGAGGTACTATATTCATTTCTTCGTTATGACAAGGAATCACAACAGAAATAGCTCCTCTTAACTGCTGATGTTCACATAAAGAAATTTGAGGTCGCTCAAGCACACGAGGAGGCTTCTGAGCATGAATTAGAATTGAGCCAGCCAAGGTTTGAATCTTTGGTACATTTTCTAATAGAATTGAGACATTTCGTAGTAGCCAAATCAAGTTTCGTGTGAGTGGTGCGTATACAAAATCGTTGTATACTGCAAATACCCTAATGAAACCAAGTTCAGAAATTAACTCATAAAGTTCCGAGCGATTCAGCAGTCTTCGTGGATCTTTTTGTCCCAAATAATGCGACATAAATCGACGCACTTTCAGAACTATATTCCAAGGATTACTTTCATAAAAAATAACTTGACCACCGGGGTTTAGCAATTCGTAGACATTTTGAAGCAACCAAGGAGAATTGCGCTCGTCTAAAAGATCCATTGCAACGATAAAATCAAAATGCCTCCCTGCTAGTGCATCTGCGATAGAAGAAGCATTGATAAACTCTACAGATGAAGGCAAGTCTGTGGGTCGAAGATTATCAGTAAATGTTACTGAAGTAATAGGGTTTTCGCCACGAGAAATTTTAAGCAGTTGTTGAGTAAAAAGACATTGACCGCAACCAATTTCTAAAATTGTTTGATGCGGAATAAGGTGAACTATGTGCCGGAAAGATTGTGCTCTCCAAAGCAACCTACTCTTATAGATTGAATCACATTTTTGCCAGTACTGATCTCTATACCGCTCACGGAATGCCAGAGTATTATCAAGAGATTGTATCTGTTGTTTCTTAACTAAAACTTTTTTACTCATTGACTTATATCCTAGTTATCTAGTAAAGATGACTTGTTGGCATTTATAAGGTGGGTGCGTTTAAAACTTTTGTTTTTCTACTAGCAATAATGCTTTAGCATCAATATCACCAAGATGTGTGAGTTTGTAATCAGGATTGTTTAAGATCCTCATTTCTACCCATCTTGGACAATGCATGTTCTCCCATTTATCAGCTTTTTCTAGGCCTTTTACTTCTAAGGGGCATTTTTGGTCATAATTTATATCATCTAAAACTAAGAAACGGTTATACATATTTAGGAATTCCTCACTTTTTAAAATTTGGTTATTAAATAATGCAGGATAGTTACGCTTCAGAGCATCTAGATGCTTATACTCTTGTGAACCAAACAGTCCACTAGCTTTATCTAAAGCAGCCTGCCGATCTAAAATAAAAAAATATCTATTTCGATCAGGAGAGTAGTGTAAGCGAGTAAGAAAATTATTAGAAAATTGTGTGACTATAGGCAAATCTTTATGACCATATTTTTTATCATTAAACCCAGGTAGCTGGTCTTTTGGGAAAACCTTAGCGTAGATAACGGGGGTAAAAATCAATATTGTAGTTAGCGTTAATAAGAAAACTGAGTTTTTATAAGTTCTTTTTTGGTTAGATTTTGAATTTACAAAGATGCATGAAGTTAAATGAGCCAGTAATATTGACCAACTTAGGGTATTAGGTATCATATACCTATCCCAAAAGATAGGTTTAAAATTCTGTGAAATTATCCAAACTAGAACAGGGACTGCTAGAAAAGAATAGGCAAATATTAACAGAGATTTCTCTGCCTTCAGCTTTTGATTATTTTTGAATGAAACTTTATAAGCTCTAGTTTTATCTGATTTATATATTAAAAATTGCCATACAAAAATTATTATTAAAATCAAAATTATGAAAATCTTAGAAAACCATGATCGAGAAAAAGTGAGAAAACTAATTAAATCTTGAAAAGTAGGGATAGGAATCCATGCACGGGGCTTGCCAGCATCAGCTTGGTTAAGGAAAGCGGGAATATATGGAATAATTGATACCCAGCTTAAAATAATACATAAATAAATTTTCGGACGTAATATCTGAAAATATCTATCTCTAACTATTTGTGCAAAGATAATTGCTCCACTGTAGAAAAAACCATAAAGATGTGTGTTAACTAAAGCTGCATGAATACAAATATTTGAGATAATTATACTCCACGAAATTTTTTCACTTCTATTATTAATATCAAATTGCAGGAAAGCCCATGCACAAATTGCTAAGAACAATCCATACATTCGGGCCTCAGCATTTTGAGATATGATCAATTCTGAAGTAAAAAATATAGATAAACTGCCAATATTAGTTGACCAAAAATTATATGTACGGCGTAAAGTTACCCAAACAAGAACATAAGCTATGCATATTCCTAAAGAAGAAAATAAGCGTAGTGATATTTCTGTAGAACCAAATACTCTAGCCCACAGCCATCCCAGCAGGAAATACAAAGGCGGTGTGTTATTAATTTTGTCAGAGAAAGCAGCCATCATATGGCTAAAAGATTGGTCAGCTAGGAAGTAATATGAATAAAGTTCATCGTTCCAAAAATATTTTTTTTCAGAAAGAATGATACATGAGATAAGTAAGGAGACTATAGCAAACAGAGGAATTATATACTCGTTATTTTGTGAAATTAATTTTTTTTTATCTGTAGACATTGTAATTACTCTCTTGGATATAGTATTACTAAATACCAACAACTTTTTTATTTGTCTTTAAAAACTAACCGATCGCTCATAAAATAATTAATGAACGAACCTACTAAAATTCCCAGCAAGGTATTAATTGAGTAATTAATGCCCAGCCAATCTAATACAGGAAATAAAATCAAGCTTCTCGTTGCTACAATCGAGGCACATGATAAGTGGTATAGAGGAATTTGTCGCCACACTACTTCTTGTAATGTCCAATTACCCTTTGACCAAACCCAATTACGATAAACAACGAAACTGAACAGCAGAGATATTTCAATTGTTATGACATTAGCTATGTTACGAAATATAGGTTTATCAATATTAAAAAACTCAATAATGATATTGATAATTAAAATATTAAAAGCTGCTGTAAAAAGTCCACAAACAATAAACCTAATTATTTGTTTTTTAAAAAACTTGCTTAACATAGCTATATGTACCACAACAAATAAGCTAAAAATAATGTCAATAAGGCAATTTACAACAATACTCATCAATGCATTTTTAACCAGTAGACAATTATTTTCTACTGTAGATTTATTAATATTTTTCCGTTATTGGATATTTGCTGAAATAAAGTACAAAGGCATATAATTTCTTTTCAGAATGACTATGAATAGTTAAACATTCAGTAAAAATAATTGTCTATATATATACAACATCCATACAACAATTCAGGTTATTGCTACTCCTGTAATATTTTCAGTGAAGTATAGGTAGTTGATGGGTACTTCACTTGGTTGGCCAATTATGCTCACATGCCATACACTAAGATCCGCACTATGTAGGCATTGGCATTTGCAACCATTGTTGTAGCAGCTCGTGCTGGAGGAAATATAAAGCAGGTATTGCCTGAGTTCAACGCCTTCCTGTCCGAACCCAATAACTCAATATATTTCGCCGAGCAGATTATAACAATCCTTAAAAATCCAGATATTAAAGCAAAAATGCTCAAGCAGGCTCGTCCCTCCATACTCCAAGCAAATTGGTCTCTATGGTTGGAACAGTTTGAAGAAAAACTTTACAAACTTGTTTGAAGCCTCAAAGACATCCGAGTTTATTCAAACATCTCAGAGCTAATTGTGACAAAAACGGCTTTGATTAATTGATGTTTATCTAATTTGCTCGTAACTTCTAGGTTACTTTGGTGTGCAGTGACGATCGCTATTTAATCTCTAGAAGCAATCAAAACCAATTAAAAGCGATCGCTTACCTAACAATGACATTTAGCATACTTTAACTTGATACTAGTCTCAAGCAGCAATCTCAGTAGTCAAGAGAGTACCTGTATACTACATAATCAAAATTGTATTATTTTAAAATTTTTTTAGTAAAATTACTTAGTAGAATCTATAGGAATTACATTATATAAGCGAAATATTACCGTGATTTAGCGAAGGCATTTATATATGTAAATGGTTCATTTCAGAGAATCTACGGTAACAAAAATCAAAGCGATCGCGGTACTTTAATTTCAATAAACCTTACATTATCAGGTTAAAAAACTCAAAAAGGATGACGGATAAAGAATGTAGAAGCTCTAGCTGCTACTCGATTATAGCCTACGGCTAGTACGGTAAAGCCCTGAGGAATACCGAATCTAGTAAGCACTTTCTAGGCATCTGCGGGTCTACAGACGTTTGAGGCTAAAAACCTCTTCTTTGGGGCTTTGGTGAAGACTTATACAATGTATAGATTTTTATGATGGAATTTTTAAATAATTTTTTCTCTACTAGCCAGTTTATTCCCCACGGACATTGCTACCTCTGGAAACCAGGATTGGTGTGGTTGCATCTGGTTTCAGATGTGTTAACTGGACTTGCTTATTATTCAATTCCAGTGATGTTGGTTTATTTTGTCCGTAAACGGCGAGATGTGCCTTTCGGCTGGATATTCTTGATGTTTGGCGCATTTATTGTTGCTTGTGGCACAACCCATTTGATGGACGTGTGGACGCTTTGGCATCCTACTTATTGGCTATCAGGGTTACTCAAAGCTATCACCGCTTTTGTCTCCGTATTAACTGCTGTACAACTTGTGCCATTAATCCCACAAGCACTGACTCTACCTAGTCCTGCCCAACTAGAGGCTGCAAACTACCAACTCGCAAAGGAAATTGCTGAACGCATACGGACTGAGGAGGTGTTGAGAGAAAGTGAACAACGCTGGCAATTAGCTTTGCGTGGCAATAATGATGGAATTTGGGACTGGAATGTTAAAACCAATGAAGTTTTCTTCTCGATTCGCTGGAAGGAAATGCTTGGTTATGAAGACCACGAAATTTCTAACCATTTAGATGAATGCGTGACACGAGTGCATCCTGACGAACTTGACTGGGTGACACAAACAATTCAACAGCATTTTGCTCAGAAAACACCGTTTTACACTATTGAGTATCGAATTTTATGTAAAGATGGCACTTACAAATGGATTTTGGATCGAGGTCAAGCACTGTGGGATGAAGACGGTAACGTAGTGCGGATGGTTGGCTCACATACTGACATAACTGAGCGCAAGCAAGCAGAGGAGGCACTGAGTAATCTACTTAACCAACTAGAAATCATAGTTGAACAACGAACAGCAGAGTTAACAAGAATTAATCAATCACTACAGGCAGAAATTACTGAACGCCACCGAATGGAACAAGCATTGCGAGAAAGCGAACAGCGATTTCGTGCTGCATTCCATCAAGCTGCTGTTGGCATCGCCCATGTAGCAATAGATGGAAGTTGGTTGTTAGTTAATCAGAGGCTTTGTGATATTCTCGGTTACACACCCGAAGAACTACAGTTGCTAAGTTTCCAAGATATTACTCACCCAGATGATCTTAGCGCCGACCTGAAATATATTGACCATATTTTAGCAGATAATATTCAAACTTACTCGATGGAAAAGCGCTATTTCTGCAAAGATACTTCCATAGTTTGGGTTAATCTCACTGTGTCTTTAATGCGCGAACTTAGTGGGGAGCCAAAGTATTTTATTTCTGTGGTCGAAGACATTAGCGAACGGCAAGCCGCGCAGCGCGATCGCAAGCAGTGGGAAGAGCAAATCCAAGCATCACTTTTAGAAAAAGAGGTGTTATTAAAAGAAATTTACCATCGTGTCAAAAATAATTTACAGGTTATTTCTAGTCTGTTAAGCTTGCAATCTGCTTATATTAAAGATAAACACGATTTGATAATATTCAAACAAAGCCAGCAGCGGATTGCATCAATGGCTTTAGTTCACGAAAAATTGTATCAGTCTCAAGACTTGGCAAGAATTAATTTTGGTGAATATATTCGAGATTTGGTAGCAAGTTTATTTAGTGCATATGAAGTAAACGAAGATGCGATCGCTCTGACAATAAATATCGATGATCATGTATTTCTAGGCTTGGATACAGCAATTCCTTGTAGCTTAATCATCCATGAGCTTGTCTCAAATTCATTGAAATATGCGTTTCCTTCAGGTAGAAATGGTATAATTTATATCGGAATTAAAAAAAATAATGAATATGAAGCCACACTTGTAGTTAGCGATAATGGAATTGGTTTACCATCAAATTTTAATTTCAAAAACATGGCTTCTTTAGGCTGGCAGTTAGTAGATGCTTTAACCAATCAACTTGGAGGAAATATCAATATCCAAGGTGCTAGGGGAGTAGAGTGTGATCTAACGTTTGCATTAATTTAAATATAAAATTACTATAGTATGACAAACGCAAAAATTTTAGTTGTGGAAGATGAAGCTATTGTTGCTAAAGATTTACAGCATCGACTTATAAAATTTGGTTACACGGTTTCTGCTATCGCTTCTTCAGGAGAAGAAGCAATTAATAAAGCGGTAGAAATATGCCCAGATATAGTGCTAATGGATATTAAACTAAAAGGTTCAATGGACGGGATAGAAGCTGCCCAAGAAATCTATAAGCGTTTGGATATTCCAGTAATTTATTTGACTGCTTATGCAGATGAAAAGACGTTAGAACGAGCCAAAATAACTGAGCCGTTTGGCTACATTCTGAAACATTTTAAAGAAAAAGAATTACAAATAAATATTGAAATAACTCTTACAAAGCATGGTTTAGAAAGGCAATTAAAAGTCAACCAAAAATGGCTAGATGCACTTTTAAGAAGTATCGGTGATGGTGTGATTGCTAGCGATCTTAAAGAATTGGTAATTTTTATGAATCCTGTTGCTGAAAATCTAACCGGATGGAAACAAGAAGAAGCTTGTGGCAGAAATTCATCAGAAGTATTCAATATTGCCAATGCAGAAACTCATAATCCTATTGAAAGCCCAATCATCAAAGTTCTTCAAGATGGTATTATAGTCAGTCTCCCAGCAGAAACTATTTTGATTGCTAAAGATGGTGCAGAAAGACCAATTGATGACAGCGCTGCACCAATTAAAGATGATAAAGATAATATTACAGGCGCTGTGTTAGTTTTTCGAGATATTACTGAGCACAAACGAGCGATTGAGGCGCGTAAAAAGCAAATTGAGCAAGAGCAACTTGTGATCCAATGGGAGGAAATAAATCAACTCAAAAATGATTTTTTGAATTTGGTTTCCCACGAACTGCGATCGCCTCTGAGTAACATGAAGATGATGATTCAAATGATACAATTATCTCCTGGTACTGAGGAAGCTCAACGCTATCTACAGCTGATGGACAGTGAGTGCGATCGCGAACTAGGATTAATTAACGATTTACTAGACTTACAACGCCTGGAAAGTTCATCCTATCCAGTTATTACACCTGATGCGTTAGTCTTACAACAGTGGATACTTTGGGTTATTGAGCCGTTTCAAATCCGTGTTCAAGAACATCAGCAAACTTTACAGCTAAATCTCCCTTCAAATCTCCCGCCGCTATTCTCAGATGGCATTAGTTTGGAACGGATCTTAGTAGAATTGCTCAATAATGCCTGTAAATACACACCTGCGGGTGGTGAAATTAACCTAAGTGTACATCACAATTCCTCGGAAACGCCCGCAAAAACTATTATTACTACCAGTAATTCGGCAGAAATTCCGATAACAGAGTTACCACAAATCTTTGAGAAATTTTATCGCATCCCCAATGCAGACATCTGGAATCAAGGTGGTTCGGGATTAGGTTTACCCATAGTGCAGAAATTAGTCGAACAACTGCAAGGAAACATTCAAGTAGAAAGCGGTAACGGATGGACGACATTCACGCTCACATTAACTGACTTATAGGTTTTTAGCTTCTATTAAAAATTGATGGAATTTTTGCTACATATAGCGGTTCTCGTTTACGTGAGGTACACCCGTAGGGGCACGGCATTGCCGTGCCCCTACACCTGGCGATATAATAACGTACCGCATTGGGAACCGCTATATACGCTGCTAGAGGCGTATATCGACACGTCCCTATAGATGATTGATGTGTCGCAAAGATTTTTGTAAATGCTATGAGATAATTACAGGAATTACGCAAAATAATGAAAAAACTGTAGATTCAGCGATTAACTATACACAAGCTAAAACAGTAGCTAAAGCAATTGTAAATTCACCATTAGTAAAAACCGCCGTTTATGGAGCAGATCCGAATTGGGGACGAGTTGCTATGGCTATAGGCAAATGCGAAAATGAACACCAGATAAATCCAGAACGAGTTGTTATTAGTTTTGATAACGTAAAAGTTTATCCTAATAGCTTAACTGATGAAAATCTAGAACAGTTGCGGCAAATTATGTCCAAAGATAAAGTAGATATTCATGTTAGCCTCAATATTGGGGAAGCCTCTGCAACTGTATGGGGTTGTGATCTTTCAGAGGGTTATATAGAAATTAATGGCAAATACTCAACTTGATTAACAAGAAGAACCAGATTATTGTCTGGATGTATTGTGACAATTGATGCCAATGGTTGCCAGAAATAGATTCTTAGTTTAATCTACACGCTCCTGATACCTAACATTTGTCTCCTAACAAGAGCATGGCCAGATTGAACATCAAACCAATGAATATCCTCAGGGGGCAATGCTAGTGTAATATCCTCGCCACTCCAATTTTGGTCTGTTGGCAACAAAGCACGTATCGTAATCGCTTCCGTTTGTGAACCCTGAATCTTAACACTGACCAAATAGTGCATACCCAAGTTTTCCACTAAAAATACTTGCCCTTGGATAGTCTGTGTATCACCTGGTTGAGCAATGCGAACATCTTCTGGGCGGATTCCTAAAACAATCTGCGGTGGTACTGTTGGTATATTGGGGAGAAGTACTTGGAAGTTACCGGCGATCGCATATTGTCCCTTACAAGGTAGAGTCAGCAAATTCATTTGCGGACTACCAACAAATCCAGCCACAAATAGATTAGCTGGATGGTTATAGATGCGCTCAGGCGGGTCAAGTTGCTGGACATAACCATCGTTGAGCAATGCAACTTTCGTGGAAAGCGTCATCGCTTCGGTTTGGTCGTGGGTAACGTAGACAACCGGAACTTTTTGTGCTGCAAAAATTTGCTTGATATCGGCTCGGACTCGTTCCCGCAGAAGTGCATCCAGGTTACTTAAAGGTTCATCCAGCAGGTACACATCGGCATTACGCACCAAAGCACGACCGACAGCAACCCTTTGGCGTTGACCTCCAGACATTTGGCCAGGCTTACGGTTCATTAACTCTGCTAATCCCAAAACTTCTGCTACTTCTGCCACTCGATGTTTAATTTCTGTAGGTGGTACTTTTTTCAGCTTGAGTCCAGAAGCAAGGTTTTCGTACACCGTCATGTGGGGATAAAGTGCATAGCTTTGAAATACCATTGCAATATTGCGATCGGCTGCTCGTTTATAGGTGACATCCACATCCCCAATCTTGATCTGACCGCGAGTAGGTTCTTCAAGACCCGCAATCATTCGTAGGACGGTGGATTTGCCACAGCCAGAAGGGCCAAGTAAAGTGAGAAACTCATCGTTATCTACAGTTAAGCTAACGTCTTTGACAGGGACGACTTTAGGATTATAGGTTTTGTTTAAGTTTTTGAGTTCGAGTTTAGCCATTTTGATTTTTATCCTTTGACAGCACCAGCGGTAAGACCTTGGACAATCCGGCGCTGGAAAAACAAAACTAGTAAAATTAGGGGTAACGTCCCCACGACAGTTGCAGCAGCGATCGCACCATAGGGAATTTCAAATACTGTCGCACCACCCAACTGAGCCGCAGCAACGGGAATTGTCTTCAACTCTTCACGCGTCATAAACGTGAGAGCGAAGATAAACTCGTTCCAAGCAAAAATAAAGGTGAGAATTCCAGTAGTCACCAAGGCGGGAAGGGTCATAGGCAAAACGATTTGCCATAGTAGTTGAAAAGTATTGTAGCCATCGACCCTAGCGGAATCTTCCAAATCTTTTGGCAATTGTTGGAAAAAGCTTCTAAGCACCAAAATTGTCAGCGGTAAATTGATCGCAGTATATGGTATAATGAGCGCCAAATAATTGTTGCCCAATCTAAGCGCCTGGATAATTTCTAACAGTCCTAAGAACAAGAGAATTCCAGGAAATAAGGTAACAATTAGAATGCTGGCAAGGATAGCTCTTTCACCCCAAGGGCGTAACCGTGCCAGAGCATAAGCCGCAGGTGCGCCGATCGCTAAAGATACAGCTGTGGAAGTAATCGACACAAAGGCGCTGTTGAAGATGTAGCGCCAAAATGGACGACGGGTGAATAATTCAATGTAGTGATTGAAAGTGAATCGTGTCGGGAAATAGACAGTAGGAACGGCGGCAATATCCTCATTCACTTTAAAGGAGGTCAGCAATTGCCATAAGGCTGGGGCTAGGCTGAATAGCACTATTAATACAACTATGATGAACAGCAAGATTTTTTTCAGAGAAAACTTGTTTCCCACTGTTCGTTTTGGAATCGTTGGAACTGCTTCTGGAGTTACACTCATGGGTTAAATGGCTCCTGATGTTTTGGCACGGTATTTGTTAAGCAAGAAACTAGCGATCGCCACCGCAGCAATTAATATTAAAAATGTCACCACTACAAGGGCTGCTCCATAACCAAAATCTAAGTAGCGCATCACCGTCGAGTAAATGTACAATGACACCACTTCCGTAGCGCCACCAGGGCCACCTCCAGTCATCACAGCAATCAAGTCGAAAATTCCGAAAGCTTGAGCAAACCGAAATAGCACTGCAATTAAGATTTGCGGCAGCAGCAATGGCAGGGTAATATTGCGGAAGCTTTGCCAAGCAGTTGCCCCATCGACCGAGTAAGCTTCATAGAGGTCTTGTGATATCGACTGTAAGCCAGCTAGCAGCAGGATACTGATAAATGGCGTAGTTTTCCAAACATCAGCAAAAACCACTGCTATCATCGCCAGCGTTGGATCTCCTAACCAGTTAATCCCAGTTTCAATCAGTCCCAACCGCCGCAGAATATCGTTCACAACCCCAAACTGGTCGTTAAAAATCCAAGCCCACGCCAGACCAATTAGAGCGGTAGGCAAAGCCCAAGGTATAATCGCGGTTGTACGCACTATGCCCCGGCCAAAAAACGCCTGGTTGAGAACTAGGGCAACCCCCAGTCCTAGCAGTAGTTCTGAGATTACGGATGCTGTTGTGAAGACGGTTGTCGCCCACAAACTCTGCCAAAAACGACCATCCCCCGCCATCCGCACATAATTGTCCAAACCAGAGAATACGGGTTGTAGCTCTGTTCCCAGATTTCTAGTAAATACGCTTAACCAAAATGCTCGTAAAATCGGGTAGGCAAATACAAACAACAGCAGCAGTAATGCGGGTGTTAATAAAATCCATGCTGTCTGTTGTTCTCGACTTCTGAGTGTATTTAAATTTGTCATTTGTCATAAGGCATTGGTCATTGGGCATTGGCAAAGAGGAGGCAGAAAGCACAAGTTGTTTAATTTTTAATTTTTAATTTTTAATTTTTAATTTTTAATTTTTAATTGCTTTCCCCCTGCTCCCAGCAGTCGGCGCGTTTCAGCAGCAGCAGCTTGCATTGCGCGTTCAGAATTCATCCGACCGGATAGGGCGGCGCTGAGATAACGCTGTAAAATATCTGAGGTCTGGGCATATTGCGCGATCGGCGGACGTAAAACTGCATTGTCCACGACCTCCAATAACTGCGGATAGTGTGGGTATTTAGCAACAATCTCTGGATCTGTAAACAAATCCCGGCGACTTGGCACATAGCCTGCGGTCAAAATGAATCGGCGCTGTGCTTCTCGACTGGTAAAATATTGAATTGCTTTCCAAGCCTCTTTGGGATGTCTAGAGGTTTTAGAAATCCCTAAACCCCAGCCCCCTAGACAAGCTGCTCCTGTCTGTCCAGGAGCGTGAACCATCGGTTTAATCGCAATTTTGCCCCGGATTGGCGAATTTTCTGCCTGGGCTAAAGGCCACGCATAAGGCCAACTGCGTAAAAACGCTACTTGACCACTTTGGAATAAGCGCCGGGTATCTTCTTCCTGGTAAGTCGTGACTCCAGGAGGAGAAACGCCTTCTTTAACGGTACTACGCAAAAACTCAATGGCTCGTAATGTTTCTGGTCGATCTAGTCCAACTTCGAGGGTGTCGGCATTAACCCAGAAGCCACCAAAGCCATCGAGGACTTCTGCAAACATCGCCACAAGTCCTTCATATTGGCGACCCTGCCAAACATAGCCCCAATTCACCTCGTCTTTCTTCTGCAAGACTTGGGAAATTCGGATCAAATCATCAAAGGTTTCTGGCGGTTTCAATCCTGCTTGTTTGATTAAATCTTCCCGGTAGTAGAGCATTCCTACGTCGGAACGCACTGGAATGCGGTACAGCTTGTCTTGGTAACGTCCCCCTTCTACATCCTGGGATGAAAATGCTGCCAACTCCTCTTTAGAAATGCGATCGCCTAAAGGTAGCAACCATCCAGCAGCAGCAAACTTGGATGTCCAGATCACATCCATATTGATCAGGTCATAAGGGGATTCACCCAAGATAAAAGATGAGGTATATAGGTCTTCGAGCAAATTTGTGGCATTCGGCCCTTCAACTAGGTTAATGCGAATACCTGGGTTCTCAGCCTCAAAGTCTCTAATTAAACCCTGCCTCCAAGGTTGGGCATCAGGGGCAGTCATTAACAGATTGAGGATAACTGGTTGCTGCGAGAGTGCTACCCAACTGAACAATATAATGCTCAAAAGAGTTGCTAGGAAAACCCCTATATGTAAATAACTTCGTTTTTGGATGAATTTTTGCAACTTGTTTATTGGCTTTCGGTACAACATTACCACTAGCGATCGCTAGTAGTAATTATTAGGAAATAAAAACAGAAAATATTTGAAAAAAGATTATTTTATATTACTTTTTTATCAAAATGCTATGAATAATAAGCAAGCAAGTCAATAAACTTAACATCAAGCTGGCTTAAAAATAAGCAATTTGATTGTAAACAAGAGTAACATTTTGCTAACAAACCGTAAATAGACAGTAGCCATTCCAGGAAGAACTGTTTAATTAGACAGTTAAAGATTACTGCTATAAATATAAATTATTTTCTTTTTCGCAACCTTCTAAAGATAGAGTTAGCTAGAAGAAGGGAGAGCAATACAAATAGATTGGTGTTGGCACAGGTGAAAGTGAATGATAAATCGGATGAAATAACGGCGATTCCAGAACTTTTAAAGGTATTAGGCTTCTCTAAAAATATTGTAATAATTTATACTATAAACTAGTAGTTACACGATGACAATATTAATCTTCATCTAGAGATAGATAAATGGTGCAGGTACATCAAAAACTAAAAGTAAACTCCCAGCGAGCAATTGCTTTACCAAAAAAGTTGACGCAAATAGTGCTTTTGTAGTACAGTATATTACACAAAGATGAGTTAGATTAAAAAGGTTTCCTTACTAGTACAGTAAGTTGAGCTACTCCAAACCTTAAAAGCGGACGGGATAACACGTGCATACTGATGATGGTTAACAGTCATCAGTCAACAGTCAACAGTTAACGGCGGCTGGGCGGCTATCCCGGACACCCCAAAAAGCAAGTGGGCTTCCCGCCGCCTTGGTGAAAATCAAATTACCATTTGTACGCAATTAGTTGATATTACGAGAAAATTTTTTAAAAATCTCATAATTAACACAAAATAAGTCGATTAACGCTGCATAACTAACAAATATGGATTTTGACTATTTTAGAAGCAATGAAGGCACTCCTACAAATAATACCCGCCAAAGCTTGCTTTCTAGCGGTTGGCGACCGTTTAATCGAGAATTAGACTGGGGGTTTTTGTGGCAACTGTTGTATAGTGACTCCCGCGAATTAACTCAAAAAAGTTTGAATTTAGCGAGTAATGTTGCTGATATTTTGGGACGAAATAATTATGCTTGGTGGGCTAATTTATTAAATATTGTATCTGATAATACCCGCTACGAAGTTGAAAAATTTTGGAATTACATCACGCCAGATCCTCAATCACCAGATCATCGGTACAAAGATATTTTGAGTACGGAAACGCCCATTGTTCAATTTGTCAGTCGTAGTAGCATTCCCATTGATTATGTTCTTAATCGACTGCAAGAAATTACTGTACTGCGAGTTTTAGGTGTGTTGGGTAATCCTGACATTATTACTCAGTATTACTCAGAAAGAGATTTCTATTTTCCTATAGATAAATTTGTTAGCTGGGAACGCTTAGACGTTATCAATACTGTTTATGCTTACTGGGCAAAGTATGACGTTTGGTTGCAAATTGATCCCTACGATCGCGGGCGACGACAATATACTTTAATGGCGAAAAATCTCGCGCCCCTAATTAACAAAGCAACTTACGACTTAGCAGTTATGCTGAGTGGATATCAAAGTCGTGTAGGCAAAGTTCATAGTCAATTTTCTATTCGGACATTTCCCGCAGACATCCAAAACTTTACTGATTCTGTACAACAAGCGATTCTGAATCAAAACCAGTTAGCGGTTGTTGTACATGGGCAACCAGGTACAGGTAAAACAGTGTGGACACAGGCAGTAGCAAAAGAAATTCTTGTACCTTTAGGGTATGTAATTTTCATTTTAGATCATGATGCGATCGCTAACTTTGTCCCACCGACTTACATAGAGCGTATTTGTATCGTTATTAACGAAGCTGATAATCTCGCGCAAAATCGTGCTTCCGAGGTAGCGCAGTACAATAACAAAACCGAACACATTCTCAGTTTACTGGATGGTACTTTGTATCAGAGTGTAATTGATGAGTCTGGTATTCAGATGCAGCAACGGTTAGTTGTCTTGATGACTTGCAACACTACTGAAAGATTAGATCCGGCCATGTTACGTAAGGGCAGGGTGGATTTGATATATGAGTTTACGCAACTATTTGTATGAAGGAGGCAGGAGGAATACTACTTTTCTTGTTAAACTACACTACTCCCATTCGGCGGAAGCCTACTACCCATCTCATATCATGTCCGGTAAAAGACTTATCATTAAGACCGCATTTCTCGCTGGGGGCAGGGAGCAGGGGGAAAGAGAGTTTTAAGATTTTTGCATAGATGCCCTGAATAATAACTAATTAAGCGGACATAATATCAGTCGTAGTTTACATGAAAATTGCTGTAAATCTACTTTCACCAGAGTTTTACCTGTTTTTGCGATCCAAGCTGATGCTCTTTGCGCCAAGCTTGGGGAGGTAAACCATGATGTTGACGAAATTGGCGGGAGAAGTGAGAAACATCTTGATAGCCCAATGCTTTCGCTATCTTCTCAACTGTCTGATTATTATTTTGGAGTAAAAAACGAGCGCCCTCCATCCGGCGTTTGACAATCCAGCAGTTTACAGTCTCTCCTGTCTGCCTTGCTACTCGGTTAGTTAAGTAAGCAGGTGAGTAACCAACAGCAAGAGCCACATCACACAAAGTAATTCCTTGATGATAATGGGCTTCGATAAAGTCGAAAACTTCTTTTAATTGGGGAATGCAGGGAAAGATTGACTTAGAAGGAATGTTGGCTTCTCTATCAGGGGCTTCTGTACCAGAGGTTTTTTCAATAGCAACGGCAACACCTCCAGCGATCGCGGTAGTATTAGTAGTATTATCTGCAAATACTGATTTTGGAGCTTTATCGAATTTCATAGTGCACCAGTATTGGAGAATAGCTTGCTTTTGCAAGCGAGTAGCGATCGCTCTGAGCAATTCGTCTAGTGTAGAGGGTTTGGTAAGATAGTCATCTGCTCCTAATTCCATAGCTTTGCGAACATCTGCTTTGGTACTACTGCCAGTCAGAAAAATGAAGGGAATAATTGCTGTCAGGGGATCTTGGCGTAACGTAGTTAAAACGCTATAACCATCCATATCTGGCATCGTGATATCGCAAATTACTAAGTCGGGTATACGCTCTTGTGCTTGTTGGATACCAGCAAGACCATTGTTAGCACCTATCGTAGCAAAACCTTTAGCCTCAAGACCCTTTAAGTAAAGATTGCGGGTAACGTTATCATCTTCAATGACGAGAATTTTCTTTGACGATTCGTGCATCATTTTGTCTTACCATAACTTTTTGTAGAAGCTGCTTACTAGACTCTTTGGTGAGTCTGTAAATAGTCAGGAGATTCATTACTTCGTTCCGAGAGTTATGATTGTTGAGCTATTAATTAATAACTATCTTCATATCAACATTCATAACTCGGAACTACTAAACTCTGATTTGATTAATGGCAACATCACAGTAAACGTAGTGCCCACATCAACTTGGCTTTCTACAGAGACTTGACCGTGATGTAAATCTACAAGGGTTTTAAGAATTGATAGTCCTAGTCCAGTACCAGGGATACTATCAATATTATTACCACGGTAAAATGGCTCAAATATTCGTTGTTGATCTAGTACCGAAATACCGATCCCCCTATCTTTGACTTGAAAAACTACTTTCTCATTTTTGCAAAAAAGTTTTAAATCAATTGCAATGTGGGAGGGAGAATACTTTATTGCATTATCGAGCAAATTCTTCAAAATCGGCTCCAACAGTTTTTTATCTATACAGGCTATTAAGGAGTTATCTTCACTTACAAAATTAATCGATATTTGCCTAACGCTCATCTGCATTTGTGCAATTAAATCTTTACAGAACTCAACTAACTCAAATGGTTTTGGCTCACAGTTTATTTTTGCTGCTTCTGCCTTAGAGAAGAACAAAATATCATCTAGCATTTGACTGAGTTGTTCAGTAGCTTTTTCAATGTGATCCAGTAGTGGTTGGATTTTCTTCTGTGTACGTTTGTCTACTTCTTCCTTTAGTAAACTATTAGAAAATGAAACAATATTCAGCGGAGTACGGAATTGATGGCAAACCATAGAAAGAAAACGTGCTCTAAGTTCGCTAAGTTGTTTTGCTTGTTCTAAAGCTTGGTTAAGACCTAATTCTGCATATTTGTAATCGGTAATATCAATGCCTGCAATCATTTCTACTGGTTTTCCACCAAAATCCATTACTCCATCCAGCATTACAACAGCGCAAGCTAGCCAGCGCTCCGTGCCGTTTTTTGTCAGAATATTCATTTCTTGGTATTCAAACTTAGCTGCTTCACTCTGCTTACGTATCTGTCTGCGTTTTTTGCTCTTAATCAGTCGGCGAAGATCAAAGCCAGTTAGCAGTTCCTCTTTTGTGTAGCCAGTCAGTTGCTCTACTGCTGGATTTATGTAGCAAAGCCGCGTGCCTTGAATCAGAAAAGTGCTGGCATCTGTCGTTTCTGCTAAAGTCCGAAATCTAGCTGCGTTCAGCCGTAATGCTTCTTCAGTCTGTTTAGATTCAGTAATGTCCCAAATACTCCAGACTCTACCAATAATTGTGCCTTCCAACAAGTGAGGCTTAGAGTAGTGTGCAAAAACTCTCCCATCTTTCAACTCCAGAATGTCGTAGCTCTCGAAATCAGATTGGCTAGACACTTCCCAAATCAGCCGACTAAAGGCTTGTGGGTCTTTAAGTTGGTTCTCAAAAAAGGCTTTGCATCGAGGGCATTTCTTAGATAAGATTAGGGACTCTGGGATCTGCCACATATCCATAAACTTCTGATTCAAGCTCAGAATATCTCCCTCAAAGTTAACTGCAACAATACCAATGGCAGTGGATTCGAGAGTAGAACGAAGTAAAGAAAGAGATTTTTCTAGTTCTACTTCTTTTGCCTTGAGTTGAGAAAATTCCTGTTGTAAATTATCTTTGGCATCCCTTAATTCATCAGTCCACTTTTGCACGCTCAATTCTACTATTTGATCACTTATTTCACGAGCAAAGGCACAGCCAAATTCCATATCTTGTTGTTTTACATAGCTAATGGATATTTCTACCAGAAATATCCTGCCTCCTTTTGTCCGGTAGCGAGATTTAAAAGTAAGGGAATCTTGTGAGCTAATATCTGACCAATTGTGTAGAGAAAAATCTACGTCTATATCATGCAGCCTCATGGAAAGTAATTCCTCACGGGAATACTCAGTCATTCGGCAAGTGGCATCGTTGACGTAGAGAAACTGCGCGTTTGATCCTAAGCAGAAGGCAGCATCTACAGCGTGATTTATGAGGAAGTGAGCAAATTTCATCTCTACTTCAGGTTGTAGCGCCCATTGATTGTTTGATGTAGCTAATGTATAATCGCCAGAATTCATATTCATAATTCCTCCTGGTAATCAATCATCACCATAGCCATTAATGAGTTAATAGTCATAACTTACTAAAATCTTTGGCGCACTGTTTGGCTGTTTGAAAAATAAAATTAGTTAGTAAATTAAAAAATATTACTAATCAAGTTAACAAAAATTATCATACCAATAAAGAGCAAATTATTAAACCAGATTTTCCTAAAAAAACTAAATATTTAAAATTTATTTATTATTGACTTAAGCAGCTTTTTATAGCTACACGAAATTTAGACTAATCAAATCCAAATTAGTCAATCAATCTTATTAGATAAGAGTTCAAAACTCTTAACTATAAGTAGAAAAGATATTTTACATTTAAACTAGCTCTGCACCAGAGCAAAGTAATAGTTCACCAACCTAAAATTGCCAAGCTTCTACTGGGAAAGGTTAAAGGAGAAAAAATTTTCTCCTTTAGCCTTTTTCTAAGCAAGGGCTTTGGCGAACTACTGGTGTAGAGTCGTTTGATTCTCAACATAAATTAATTTTCAGTGCTGGGCTTGACTTAAATGAATAAATTTTACTCATCAATTTATTTTCTTAATTTATCTTAACCTACTCTCTCAGGGATTTAACTATAGATGAATATGCTTAGTCATCCGTCCTAAGAAATACATTTTTATTATAAGTACCACGGTTGATTTAAGTACAAAACTATGAAGCTTTGACCCATCTAGAACATTGATTCAGAAAATATACGTAAATATAATTAAATTATGCGTCAAAAACAATAAATTTTGTTAAACAATTACGTACTTAGTCTTTCGTCATCTCTCAAAGGAAAGATAAAATTTTGAACTAACTATGTCTTTATCGTTACAAATAATTGACTCAATCAGTTTTTGGTGGCAATATAAAGACCGCCAAAGAGTTGTAGTTTGTCTGTAGTTTAGCTGATGCTTTAATTTAGATAATTTGTGACGGCGAGTTTAAGAGTCAAGAATCAATAATCAAGCTTTTTTTTAGACTGTTGACTCCTTCAGGGTAACGCTAAATCACTCGTCCTACTTACTCACTAAAGATGATCCCATCTCATTAATATAGGGAGCTTTTGGAGTTCCCTCCCCGTTGTAGCAAGTGGCGTGGGTTTGGCGGTCTAGGTTTCAGGTTTTCAATGCGTAAGTCCTACTCTTAAAGCTTGCTACGCAAAGCATATCAAAGAGAAAACAGCCACCCGCTCATGGAAAGCCACTTGCAAGAAAAGCAAAAGAATTGACAATCAGATCAAAAGATTTTCTATTGTAAATTTGGCGATTTGTCTTACCAGCGATCGCAGCATACCAATCTTTCAGAATGACTAAATTAGAAATATCGCAATCACGATACAAGCGAAAGAATTGACACCTTCATCAAAATATTTTTCATTGCAGATACCTTTTTATCATAGTAATCATCACAAGTTAAGAACCTCTCCAGGTAGCTCAATAAGTAAATCAGCATTATTAAAGTTAACTAAATTAAGTTTTGTAAAGTTTATGAGAAGTCCTTGTATTAAGCTTTAGTTACTCATTTGTATACTTTTAGATGATTTAGTTTTCCCTACCAACCTACTTAAGCACTGTAATCATCACAGTAAAAGCGAAAAATTTGACACCCCCATCAAAGGATTTTTGATTGCACAACCATCTTCATCTCCTTTATTCTGGTCACAAGAAGCACAGTCTTGATTGCTGTATGCTTTTGGTAAAAATTTTTGGTAGTGCGCTCACAAGCATCAATCAGCAGCGATTAACCGTTTCTACAATCGACCAGGCTAGGTCATAGCTGTAAAAGCAACAGAGTCGCCCGTATAAAATATTGCGATTGCTGTGATTGTAAACTGAAAGCTTTTGTATAACTTTATGTAATTACGTGAAACAATGAGTCAAAACTATACTGGTTCAAACTCTCCTCTAATCACCACTGAGCCATACAGGGAATTTCCAGCAAACAGATATGTAGAATCTGTGTCTGACGTTTCGCGTCAGCTTGATGAATCGGAGAATAACGGGGGAATTCAGCCTTTTTTAAATGACGAAACACCCCCAACGCTCTCAGTTGCCGATGCGATCGCTCAAATGTTGGTAAATTTGGGAGTAAACTACGCTTTTGGTGTCGCAGGTGGCGCAATGGCCAGCCTTTGGGGTGCGCTATCCAATAGCAGCATCGAGGTATTGAACTTCCGCCATGAAGCCGGAGCAGCATTTGCAGCAACCGAAGCTTACTTTGCCAATAGTCGTCCTGCTGTCGTTTTTACCACAGCAGGGCCGGGGATCACTAACGCTCTCACCGGATTATTTGCGGCTCGTGGTGAAGGTGCAAAAGTGATTTTGCTGTCGGCTTGCACCTCAGCACCGCAGCGTGGACGTTGGGCAATTCAAGAAACCAGCACTTACACATTGCCCAGTGGGGGAATTTTTACCCCAGGAGCGTTATTCAACTATGCAATCACCATTGAATCTGCGGCTCAACTACCGCAGATTTTCCGCAAATTGGCTTTGGCTATGGCGCAACCAGGCGGATTTGTTGCCCATTTGAGTATTCCCACCGCAGTGCAGACAAGTTTAGTTGAGAATATATCCTTGCCTCAACTAGATGTTACTCCGTTTCCGATGACTGCTTCAAAAGAAGCGATCGCAAAATCTGTAGAGTTATTATCATCTGGCCCCTTTGCTATCTGGGTTGGTTTCGGTGCGCGTGACGCAGCAGAGGAAATCCTTGAACTCGCTGAAAAAACCGGAGCAGCCGTCATGTGTTCACCTCGTGGTAAAGGTATCTTCCCTGAAGATCATCCCCAGTTTGTCGGTGTTACAGGTTTAGGTGGTCATGCTTCCGTCTTAACTTATATGGAACAGCAACCTCCACTACGCACACTCGTATTAGGAACCCGCCTTGGTGAACCGACTTCCTTCTGGAGTTCGGCGCTAGTTCCAAAAGGAGGTTTTGTCCATGTAGATATTGACCCGGAAGTGCCAGGTGTAGCCTATCAACACGTTGAAACTTTCGGAGTTCGGTCTGACATCAAAGCTTTTGTGGAAGAGTTGTTGCAGCAATTACCAGATGCACCTGATTCCACAACTTTGCCGCTACCTCGTCCAGAACACAAAGCGATTGAACCTGCTTCAGACGTAGATTATCCAGTGCGGCCAGAAGTATTGATGGCAGCAATTCAAAAGATAATTGTTGAAGATACCGATGCGGTAATAATGGCAGAGTGCGGTAACTCGTTTACTTGGTCAACTCATCTACTCCAATTTTCCGAAGCCAATCGTTACCGAGTCAGCACCGGAGTCGGCGCAATGGGTCACGCCGTCACAGGAGTATTGGGTGCAGCGCTAGCAAGCAATAGCAAGGCTGTAGGGATTGTCGGCGATGGAGCAATGCTGATGAATAACGAAATCAGCACAGCCGTGAAATATAAAATTCCCGCCATCTGGATTGTACTCAACGATGCGCGTTACAACATGTGCCATCAAGGGATGAAAATCTTGGGATTAAAGGGCGCAGATGCAACACTTCCACCCACAAACTTCGCCATGATTGCTCGTGGTATGGGAGCAGAAGCGATCGTAGTCGTCAGAGAATCAGATATCGAAGCAGCATTAGAACAAGCGATCGCATCAAATGTTCCCTTTCTCATTGATGTAGTGATTGACGCTGATCGACCAGCACCCTCTGGTGGACGGAATAAAAGTTTGGCTGCACAAGGAGTTAAATCAAGTCCGGCTCAAAATTCAGCCAAGCAAGTTTCATTTCCAATGGTTTGATTTTAAAAGCTGGCAATCTCATTCAATTGTTATAGACACTAAGACACTCCAAGAAAGCGGAATTTGCAACGCAGTTTGGATTAGTCAATTCAGTAAAAGATCAAGGATGATTTAGAAGCGATAAAAACTTTATTCCAGTTAAAAACTACACCCAAAAAACTGGAATTTCAAACTTTTTACTTTTGAAGCCTAAGTCTTTTCTTAACTCCATCTAATCTTAATATTCGAGAGTAGTTTTGTGTCTATAACTTTACAGTTTGTAATGTTAATTACTTTCTCTAACCAATCCCAAACAATATCGAGAGGTCAAGATGCTGCTATTTGAAACTGTTAGAGAAATGGGTCACGAACAAGTTCTCTTTTGTCATGGGAAAAATCCCGAAATTAAGGCAATTATTGCTATCCATGACACGACATTGGGCCCAGCGATGGGAGCTACAAGAATCTTGCCTTATGTCAACGAAGAAGCTGCTTTAAAAGATGCGCTTCGTTTGAGTCGAGGGATGACCTATAAAGCTGCCTGTGCAAACATTCCGGCTGGTGGCGGAAAGGCAGTCATTATTGCTAATCCTGAAAATAAAACAGATGATCTGTTGAGAGCTTATGGACGTTTTGTTGATAGCCTGAATGGACGTTTTATTACCGGACAAGATGTTAATATTACTCCTGACGATGTACGCACAATCAGTCAAGAAACTAAACATGTTGTTGGGGTATCAGAAAAATCTGGTGGGCCTGCTCCCATAACATCATTAGGAGTTTTTCTCGGAATTAAAGCTGCTGTAGAGTCTCGTTGGCAGAGCAAAAGACTTGATGGCATGAAAGTTGCAGTTCAAGGCTTAGGAAATGTAGGTAAAAACCTCTGCCGTCACTTACACGAGCATGATGTCAAGCTTTTTGTTAGCGATGTAGATCCAGCCAAAACGGAAGAAGCAAAACGGCTTTTTGGCGCAACTGTTGTAGAGCCAACCGAAATTTACGCTCTTGATGTAGATATATTTTCTCCTTGTGCTTTAGGAGGAATTCTTAATAGTCATACAATTCCTTTTCTACAAGCTTCTATTATTGCTGGTGCAGCTAATAATCAATTGGAGAATGAGCAACTCCATAGCCAAATGCTTACAAAAAAAGGAATTCTTTACAGCCCTGATTATGTAATTAATGCCGGAGGGCTAATCAATGTTTACAACGAAATGATTGGCTATGACGAAGAAAAAGCTTTCAAGCAAGTGCATAACATTTATGACACCCTACTAGCAATTTTTGATATTGCTAAACAGCAGGAAGTTACTACCAACGATGCTGCCAAACGATTAGCAGAAGACCGGATTCAGAATGGGAAACGAAGCAAGACCAAAGCGATCGCAGCTTAATTGTTATTAACTTAAGGAGTAAAAAGTGGAAAAAAATACCTTTGCAACATCAGCTTACATTGCTACTTCACCAGAGAGCGCCTTTAACTACCTTTGTAGTTTAAAGAACTTAGACGAATGGACGCTTTATAGCCGGATGAAAGAGCAAATTGACGAAGATACCTGGCTCGGAACTGCATCCGGTTATCACAAAAATCTCTATTATCACGTTAAAAAACTAGAAAACCCGCTTTTCTACGGCATTGAGTGGCACTGCGGTTTAGAGTATCAGAAATATTTTCAGGTTTACCCTGTTTTGCTGTTTCCTACCGACTACATTGAGCCGGGGACAGATGAAAAAGGTGTGTACTTTCACTGGTTGAGCTTTGTCGATCCGAAACGGCAGACTCAGATGATTATGCAGGGAATTCATACAGTCCACACTTCCGAATGTCGTTCTCTCAAAGGTAACTTGGAACGGAAGGCTGGTCTTACCGCAGCAGCAAAAGGACGGCACTTTATCGATACTGACACCATTTATGTTGATGCCCCTATTGAAATCGGCATTGAATACTTAAAGGATTTACAAAACATAGATGAGTGGGCACATTTACTGCGACCAAATGGTGATATTACTTCTGAATCAGGTGAATTCAAAGATGAATATGACCAGAAAGTAAAAGTTTCTGTGCGAGTTCATAGTCTAAGTAAATACTACTTGCTTGAACAAGAACACTTTTATCCAGACTACGAATATTATCAGCGTTCTGTAGCGTTACTTATCCCAACCGCTTACGCTTTTGCTGATCCCGAAGCTTCTGGTTTTATCTTGCATAGAATCACATTCTGGAAAACAGATGGAACTGTCACCCACGGCAAACTTCAGATTGAAGACTTTGGGGCTGAGAGCATGAACATCAAACGTTTGCTCGAAGCCAAAGCTGGCAATCTCAAATCATTTGATCGGGGAATGAGCTATTTGCCAAAAAATCAAGAACCACTAGTCACTAGTCATTAGTCATTAGTCATTGGTCATTGATTATTAGTCAACTAACAAAGGACAATAGGCAATGGACAAATGACAAAGGACATACCATGAAACTCAAACAACTTACTATTACTTGCCTCACCTTTTGTGTTACTGCTTTTTCTGGAATGAAAGCTGCCTCAGCTGCTTCATTTTCGGTAATCGCTGATGGTCTATATAATGCCGGTGGTCTGAGCTTTGGCCCTGATGGTAATCTCTATGTTACAGAGGCGGGAATAGGGGGAAGTGGAGCTTGTGTTCCACCAGCAAGTGGTCAAGGCGATGCTTTATGCTATGGCAAAAGTGGCGCAGTTACCAAAATTGAGAATGGTAAGACCGAGCGGATACTTACAGGACTTCCTTCCTTAGCATTACCAAATGGTACTGGAGCCGGTGGCCCTCGTGATATTCAATTTGATGCTAAAGGTAAACCTTATGTTCTGATTGGGTATGGGGCTAATCCAGTCTTTCGCGATCGCAATTTAGGTTACACTGACCTCGGTAAAATCATCGCTCCAGACTTTAATACCAATTCCTGGACGAGTGTTGCTGATATAGCTAACTATGAACTCGCCAACAATCCCGATGGTGGTGATGTCAGTAGCAATCCCTTGGGTTTTGTAATAGATGGCAATAATTTAGTTGCGGTTGATGCAGGTGCAAACACATTACTAAGTGTTAATACTGAAAACAATGATGTGCAGGCGATAGTTGCGTTTCCCCAAGACATATTGACTAATCCAGTCTTTCCACCTTCAGGCACTCCACCCACTGAACCGTCACAGGTGCCATCTCAAGGTGAACCACCTCAATCGCAGTTTGCAGCTCAAGCAGTCCCCTCAAGTGTGGCAAAAGGGCTTGATGGTGCTTATTATGTCAGCCAATTTACAGGTTTTCCCTTCCCTGAAGGTGGGGCAAAAATCTATCGAGTTGGCGCTGATGGCTTACCAACAGTCTTCGCCGATGGTTTTACTCAACTCACAGACTTGGAATTTGATACTGAGGGCAATTTGTATGCTTTGCAGTACGCAAATCAGTCAGCCTGGAAGGGTAATTTTGATGGTTCTGTAATCAAAATAGCTACCGATGGGACACGCACAACTCTTCTGAGTGGCAATGGATTAGAGTCGCCTAGCGCCCTCACAATTGGTTCTGACGGTGCAGTATACGTCACAAACCGAGGCGATCGCCCAGGACAAGGACAAGTTCTCAGAATTGAGAATACCAAATCCGTCCCTGAACCCGATTCTGCTTTAGGCGTATTTGCGATCGGCGTTTTAGGCATTGCTTGGTTGCACAAGAAGAGAGCGTTGACCCCTTCCTTGATAAAAGTTTCCACAAACAAATTATTTAATTTTCAATGTCTAAAGGTATGAAACTCAAGTCATTTGTTCTTACATCTGTAACATTTTGTTTTGCTGCTATTTGTGGAACACCATCTGTACAAGCTGCAACACTAACGACAATTGTCGATGGAATTAGTAATGCACGGGGTGTTAGCTTTGGCCCTGACGGAACACTTTACGTAGCAGAGCCAGGTATCGGAGGTAACGGAAATTGCCAACCATCTCCGAGTACGCTGTTTCAGCCTATCTGTGCTGGTAATAGTGGTTCCCTGGTCAAAGTTACACCAGGTGGTGAGCCACAGCGCATCCTCACTAACTTTCAATCTATAGCAGAACAACCTAGTGGCAACCAAGGCGCTGGTATTCAAGACGTACAATTCGACTCTCAGGGGAATGCTTATCTTCTAACTGGGTTTGCTGGTTATCCAGGAAATCGTGATCTAGAATCACTTAACCTTGGTGCTAATTTCCCTATCCCAGAGCAGCAACTTGTTACTTTCCCGCCATCCACACCAGATAAAGTACTAAATACCCCGCTTTTAGCACAACTTTTCAAAGTTGACTTGGATACTGGGAAACTGGACAGCATTTTCGACTTCGGCAAGTATGAAATTACTAATAACCCAGACGGTGGGGATGTAGTTACCAATCCCTTTGATTTGACCGTTAGTGGTGATACTGCTTATGTGGTTGATGGGGGTGGAAACACCGCCTACAAAATCAAACTTGACGGAAGTGAGTCTGAGGCAATTGCAATTCCCAAGAAAGTCCTTAGTGCCTCAACATTACCACCCCTTCCACCAGGACAAGAACTACCTCCAGGGTTAGTAGAGGTACTTCCAGGAGGAAACATCGCAATTCAATCAGTACCGACAGGTGGCACAATTGGCCCCGATGGAGCCTTGTACGTTGCTGAATATTCAGGTTTTCCATATCCAGAAGGTGAATCGCGGATCTTCCGCATCGGCGAAGATGGCAACCCAGAGGTTTTTCTGGATGGGTTTACACAAATCACTGACTTAACCTTTGATGAACAAGGAAATTTACTAGTCTTGCAGTTCGGCGACGAGTCTCAATTACAGGGTGACTTGCGGTTCCTTCCCGGTTCTTTGATCCAAGTTGCTCCAGATTTGACTCGCACAACGCTGGTTGCTGCCGGTGAAGGGCTGGAATCGTCTGCTGGAATCGATATTGGCCCTGACGGAAATATATACATCACCAAGCGCGGTGTTGGCCCAGAACTTGGGTCGGTTGTTCGGGTAGATGGTGTCGTTAGAGAAAGAGTCCCCGAACCTACTTCAATATTTGGCTTATTAGCACTTGGTAGTGTAGGTGCAACTGCTGCGATCGGCAAGCGCAAACGTCAAGAAAAGTTGGGTGAAGAGTTGCTAGCCAAAGCAGAGACAGTCTAATTCCTCCTCATTACCTGGCTCAGTCAGTCAGGTCATGGTTACAGAATAGGCTGCTGCCTCACACAGAAAGTTGCATTTCAAACAAGAGGCAGCAGCCCGAATTTTAGGGTTCCCAAACTGGGACTGGGAACGAAATTAGTCTAGGAAAGAGTATAACTCATACAACCAGGACTTCAAACTCATGGGATTAGTCAAAAATTTGTCACTTGCTATTCTCGGTACCGGATTCACCGTGTTGGCAACAGCGGCCCAAGCCAAGGCTGTAACATTAACTTACGACAGAAGTATTGGTAGCCCCGGCTTCGGCCCTGGAGAACTGTTTGTACCCCAAGGGATAGCAGTGGATAGCCAAGGGAATACCCTCATAGCTAACGGACGCGGTGTTAACCCGGATGGTACTCCTAACTACAACCTCGGTAACAAAATTGAAAAATTTAGTCCAACCGGTCAGTATATTGGAGCAATTGGCTCCGGCGGCACAGGACCTGGGCAGTTTGACGAGCCAACAACTGTAGACTTTAATCCCGTAACAGGGGATCTGTATTCAGGTGATGTTTACAACAACCGCATCAATCAATTCGATCCTCAGGGTAACTTTATTAGATCCTTTGCAAACGGAGATTTTACCCCTCGCGTAAATGATAGGATTTTCTTTGGACCATCTGGTCTAACATTTGACAAAACTGGCAACGTTTACGTAGGTGATTTTAACGGCGAAAGAATCCTTAAATTCACACCAGACGGACAGCCAATTGGTGTCATTGGTGGCAGTGTGGGCACTGCACCTGGGCAATTCCAAGGTGTCGCAGGTGTAAGAATTTCCCCAGTTAGTGGAAATATCTTTGTAGCTGACCAGTATAACAACCGCGTTCAAGTACTCGATCCAAATGGTAATCCTCTGTTGGCATTTGGTTCAGCAGGTAGCGGACCTGGACAGCTTCTTCAGCCAATTGGCATCGAAGTGGACGACCAAGAGAATATTTATGTAGCTGATTCTATCAATAGCCGCGTACAGGTATTCGATAAAAACGGTAACTTCTTGACTTCCTTCGGTCAACCAGCCCTCGATGCATCAGGTAACCTTGTACCGCCTCCAGCATTAACTGGTCCTCCTTTTGGCGACCCCCTCGACCTCACTCCCGGCAGATTTAACTGGACGGGTGGTACAACCCTCAAAGATGACAAGCTGTATGTGGGCGATTTCTTCCAAGGTCGTGTCCAAGTGCTAAACATAGAGGGCAGAAAGCAAGTGCCGGAACCTAATTCAGCATTAGGTTTAGCATTGCTTGGACTTGGGGCTGCTACTATCACATTGCGAAAACGTGGGCAACAACAGTCGGTCTTCGGTTTACAGAAGGAACTGCAAAATAATTCCTAATTCGTAATTAAAAAGTTTCTTAGGGTGCGTTATGCCCTTGGCTAGCGCACCATCTCAATAAACTCGGTGGCGTACTCTCGGCGGTAATACACCCTATAAAAATTTCAGGTTATTAAATCCGGAACTAGGGATATAAAAACTGGATAACACAATAAAGCCAACATGATCAAGGTGCTTTCAGGACATTAAGAGTTCATGCAAATTCTGATTTATTCATACAACTATCATCCAGAACCAATTGGTATTGCACCTTTGATGACTGAACTAGCAGAAGGGCTGGTGAAGCGAGGGCACCAAGTGCGGGTAATAACAGGTATGCCTAACTATCCTCAGCGTCAGATTTACGACGGGTATCGAGGTAAGTTATACGTTACTGAACAAAAAAATGGTGTGACCATTCAGCGTAGTTACCTGCGGATTAAGTCTAAACCTAACCTTATAGATAGACTACTGCTAGAGTTGAGCTTTGTTTTTACAAGTTTGCCACAAGCGCTCAAGGGTGAGCGACCTGATGTAATTCTTTTAACAGTGCCGCCGTTACTAGTTTGTTTACCTGCAATCTTAATAGGTTGGCTATACAACTGCCCAGTAGTGCTGAATGTGCAAGATATCCTTCCTGAAGCTGCCGTGCGTGTTGGGCTGATTAAAAATAAGTTGATGATTCAAGCTCTGGAAGCTTTAGAAAAATTTGCCTACCGAACTGCACATACCATTAGCGTGATTGCCGATGGTTTTGTAGATAATTTAATAAATAAAGGTGTACCTGCTAATAAAATTGCCTGCATTCCAAATTGGGTAAATCTAAATTTTATCCGCCCTTTACCGAAGGAGAATAACTCCTGGAGAGCTACCCATCAACTCGATGGTAAATTTGTAGTGCTTTATTCAGGTAATATTGCTCTGACGCAAGGTTTGGAGACAGTAATAGAAGCAGCATCGCGGTTGCGTCATATCAATGATATTGTCTTTGCGATCGCAGGTGAATCTCAAGCTCTCGAAAGGTTGCAAAAACATTGTCTTGCTTGTGGCGCAGATAACGTTTTGCTGCTACCGTTGCAACCGCGAGAAAAACTACCGCAAATGTTAGCAGCCGCAGATGTCGGGTTAATTGTCCAAAAAAGCAATGTAATTTCCTTCAACATGCCTTCTAAAATACCACTGCTGTTAGCCAGTGGTCGCCCAATTGTCGGTTCAGTTCCCGCCGCTGGTACTGCTGCCAAAGCTATCAAAGAAAGTGGTGGCGGCATTATCGTTGCGCCAGAGTCAGCAGATGCTTTGGCTGCGGCGGTGTTGGATTTATATAATCAGCCGGAATTAGCAGCACAATTAGGACGCAAAGGAAGAAAGTTTGCGGTAGAAAATTATTCCTTTGAGCAAGCGCTAGATCGGTATGAAGAACTATTTTCTGATGTAATTGCCAAAGAAGCAACAACTTTGGATATCTTGCCCGAATTGAGTTCTAAGGAATCACTTGTTGATATTTGAAAATTGGAAGAAAAATGCCTTTGAAATCCTCTTATTCTGATCAGCTTAAAAAAACCGACGAAAGCTTAATCGCCCTACTGAGCGATCGCATATCATTATTAGCAGCATCAGAACAACCTTCTTTAGATGAACAACTGGCTGATGTCGCTCCCCTACTCGCTCAAGCTGGTATTCCTGAGTCGGTTTGGGCAGGTGTAATAAATAGTTGTCATGTCAGTCTAATTCCTAAATCTGCAATAAATCATGTCAGTCCCCGACAAGTTACCATCATCGGTGGACGCGGCAGGATGGGAAGATTATTTAAAGAGCAGCTTTCGCTAGTAGGTCACAATGTTAGCATTCTCGAACATGAAGATTGGGAGTATGCAGACCAACTATTAAGTCAAGCAGAATTAGTATTAGTCAGCGTTCCTATTGAACATACAGTTGATGTTATCAAGCGTGCAGCTAAGTACCTTACCCCAAATACAGCTTTGTGTGACATAACGAGTATCAAAACTCAGCCAACTCAAGCAATGCTTGAATACCATTCCGGCCCAGTCATGGGTTTACATCCAATGTTTGGGCCAAATATCAAATCGTTTTTGGGACAAAAGGTGGTGGTATGTCCAGGCAGAAATGATAATTCATTTCAATGGCTATTAGATTTAATCAAAAGTAAAGGGGGAGAGTTAATTGTTTGCACGCCTGAAGAACATGATCAAATGATGGTAATTATTCAAGCAACGCAGCATTTCTGTAGATTTAGCTTGGGCGTTTTCTTAGCACAAGCAAGAGTGGATATAGAGCAGAGTTTAACAATGTCAACTCCTAACTACCGTCAAGAAATTGACATTGTTAAACGTTTGTTTTCTCAAAATTCTAACTTATGTGTGGATATTATGCTAGCTACAGAAGAAAGGTGTGATGCGATTAGCTTTTTAGCCAATACTTACAGCCGATTGGCAAAACTGGTAGTGGGGAAAGATAGAGACGCATTAATTCAAGAATTTGAAAATACTCAAAGATTTTTTGAACAAAAAATTAACACTTTTCTACAACCTTTAAATACAACAGTCCAACGAGATTTTAAACCACAGATGCACATAAATATTAGCCTTTGAAGAACAAAAACTATGCTAATAGACATTTTTCACGATCCCGTTTGCCCCTGGTGCAGAATAGGAAAAAAGCATTTATTTGATGCACTAGCACAATGGCCAGAAAAAGAAGTAGATATCCACTGGCATCCTTTTATTCTCGATAATACTGTTCCTGCTGACGGGTACGAATTTCGCAGTTTTATGCTAAATAGAAAAGGACTAAAAGCGGAAGAATTACAATATCTGTTTGATTCTACGCAATATGCAGGTGAGGCGGCTGGAGTCAAGCTAGATTTTGAAAAAATCCGTTTGGCTGTCAATACTAAGCTTTCGCACCGTCTGATTGCACTTGCACCCGCAAAGGTAAAAAACGATGTCGTAGAAGCCATTTATAAAGCTTACTTTGAAGACGGTTTGAACATCGGAGATATTGATGTTCTTGTTGCCATAGGTAGATATTACCAAATGGATTCTAGGGAACTACGACTACAATTGAGTGATGATGCTGCGGTTAAAGCCTTTGTGGCTGAATCAATATTTGCTCGGCCGCATGGTATCAATAGTGTGCCATTCTTCATCATCAATAATAAAGTCAAGATAAATGGTTCTCATTCGGTAGAAATGTTCCTTCAAGCTTTTAATCGTGCCGCACTTATAGATATATCAGCAAAAATATGGTAGTTGACATTAAGCAAAAAAGTAGATTCAGTCTGCAACCAATTCATCAGCGTGTTTCGGTTACTTTCAACTATGAAGTTTACTTCACCCAAAATTTATTTGAGTTGAAAAACCCTACCTTAGCCCAAGTGATTTCAGGGGATGGGGAGACAAAGCCGAAGAAAGTTGTAGCGATAGTAGACGCAGGAATATTGCAGCATCAACCGGAATTGGTGAAGCAATTAGTAGCGTATACCAAGTTTTATGCAGAGATACTAGCGATCGCAGCTGAACCGATGATAATTTCAGGAGGAGAAGCTGCCAAAAACGATCGCACTTTAGTAGAGCAAATCCAGCAGCAGATTGAAGCAGCCGGATTATGTCGCCACTCCTACATATTAGCGATCGGGGGCGGGGCTGTATTGGATTTGGTAGGATATGCTGCTGCAACTGCTCACCGGGGAATTCGCCTAATTCGGATTCCGACGACAGTGTTAGCACAAAATGATTCTGGGGTTGGCGTAAAAAACGGCATCAACGCCTTTGGTAAAAAGAACTTTCTCGGCACATTTGCGCCACCTTATGCTGTTATAAATGATTCTGCCTTTTTGACAACTCTAGACGATCGCGATTGGCGTTCTGGGATTGCAGAAGCCGTCAAAGTGGCGCTAATTAAGGATGCTAACTTTTTTGATTTTATCCACTCTCACAGCGCAGCCCTGGCGCGGCGAGACATGGATACTATGCAACAGGTTATCTATCGTTGCGCCCAGTTGCATTTAGAACATATTGCCAATAGCGGCGATCCTTTTGAAATGGGTTCGTCTCGTCCCCTGGATTTTGGACATTGGGCGGCTCATAAACTAGAGCATTTGACAAATTATCGCTTGCGTCATGGCGAAGCAGTTGCGATCGGTATTGCTTTGGATAGCACCTATTCTTATTTATTAGGATTGCTTGATTGTTCAGAGTGGCAACAGATATTAAATACTTTATCAGCGTTGGGTTTTACGTTGTATGTGCCAGAACTAGCTGAGAAGTTATCACAACCGGAACATCCTGATTGTCTGTTCCGGGGTTTAACCGAGTTCCGCGAACACTTGGGTGGAGAATTGACTTTAACGCTTTTACAACGCATTGGAAAAGCAATTGAAGTTCACAAGGTGGATTTGTTATTGTACAGGCAAGCAATATCGCTGTTGCGCGAGTTTTAAATGCATAGGCGCAACTCTTGGAGACGCTACGCGTAGCTTGCTTCCCCGTAGGGGTACGCCTTCCCGCAGGGTAGATTTGATGCGAGACAATTTTTCACTACTAACTTGTGAGATTATCTACTACCTTTGAGGGAGGCGAAGAATTGCAAACAGTATTGTCAGAAAATGTACTAAAAAAGCAGTATAAAAAGCGAATAAATTGACACCTAATCGAAAAATTATTCAATGTATTATTTGCTTGATATCTAGTATTCTTAAATAAGAAGCGAAAAGTTTTTCATTACATCTTTATAAACGAGTCTACAGATTTAGATAATTTGAACTAACTTGACATAAAGTTATCTAAATTTGTTTTTAATTTGAAGATAGTTATCAATAATGATTAATGGCTCTTGACTAATAAATATTTCAGAGAAATTCCCCATGATTTTTGATTCCCGTTCCTACAAAACCTCTGGCGGTGTAAGTGTTTCTCGCTCCATCACCGAAGTGAAGATGGACATTGCCCTGGAAGATATTCTGTTTCGCTTAAATTCTCAGCGTGGAGGTTTGCTAAGGAGCAGCTATGAATATCCAGGCAGATATAAGAGATGGGCGATCGGATTTGTCAATCCACCATTGGAATTGACTACACAGGGAAATGCTTTTACTTTGATAGCGTTGAATGAACGCGGTGAAGTTCTTTTACCATTACTATTAGAGCAGCTATCTCAGTCAGAACAACTTGAGAAAATTAGCCAAGATGAGAAGTATATTGTCGGCTTTATTAAACCTGCAAAAAAACTATTTGCTGAAGAAGAACGCAGTAAACAACCTTCAGCGTTTACTGTTATTCGTGAAATTCTATATACTTTTTCTAGTCAAGAAGACGAGCATTTAGGATTGTATGGTGCATTTGGTTATGACTTAGTTTTTCAGTTTGAACCAATTAACCAATGCCTAGAACGTCCTAAGGATCAGCGGGATTTAGTGCTTTATCTGCCTGATGAATTGATAGTTGTTGACTACTATCAGCAACGCGCATTTCGTCTAGAATATGAATTTGAAACAGTTCATGGCAGCACTAATAATCTTCCTCGAACAGGTGAGTCTGTAGACTATCGTGGAAAACATCTTCTCCCAAATCAAACTGCTGACCATAAAGTAGGCGAGTATGCCAAAAAAGTTGAGGGTGCGCTCGATTATTTCCGCCGAGGCGATTTATTTGAAGTGGTTCCTAGTCAAAACTTTTTTGAAAGCTATGAAGACCAACCCAGTAAACTATTTAACACCTTAAAGGAAATAAATCCTAGCCCTTATGGATTTATTTTTAATTTAGGTGGAGAATATTTGATTGGTGCATCTCCCGAAATGTTTGTGCGGGTTGAAGGTAGACGGGTAGAAACTTGTCCAATTAGTGGCACTATTAGCCGGGGACAAGATGCTCTTGACGATGCGGTGCAAATTCGTCAGTTACTCAACTCCCACAAAGATGAAGCTGAGTTGACCATGTGTACTGATGTCGATCGCAATGACAAATCCCGAATCTGCGAACCTGGTTCAGTACAAGTGATTGGTCGTCGCCAAATTGAATTATACAGCCATTTAATTCATACAGTAGATCATGTTGAAGGGACACTGCGATCGCAATTTGATGCCTTAGATGCCTTTCTTTCGCATACATGGGCAGTTACAGTCACCGGCGCACCCAAAAAAGCCGCAATAGATTTTATCGAACAGCATGAACGTAGCGCCCGCCGTTGGTATGGTGGAGCAGTCGGCTATTTAAATTTCAATGGCAATTTAAATACTGGATTAATTCTGCGGACAATCCGATTAAAAGACTGCATCGCCGAAGTACGAGTTGGTGCTACAGTCCTTTATGACTCCATACCCCAAGCAGAAGAACAAGAAACAATCACCAAAGCTGCTGCTTTATTTGAAACAATTCGCCGTGTTAAGCAAACGAGTCAGAAAATTGATGAATCCAGTTCCATAAAATCAACTAAAATCCTCCCAAGTGCGGCAACTGGCAAACGCATCTTACTAATAGACTATGAAGACTCATTTGTTCATACCTTAGCCAATTACATTCGCCAAACTGGTGCAAGCGTCACCACACTGCGTCATGGTTTCTCGGAATCGCTATTCGATACAGAACGCCCTGACTTAGTTGTTTTATCTCCTGGCCCTGGTAGACCAAGTGATTTTCGGGTTCCCCAGACAGTCGGCGCCCTTCTTCATCGCAAAATTCCGATTTTCGGAGTTTGTCTGGGACTGCAAGGCATTGTCGAAGCTTTTGATGGACAATTGGGAGTTCTCAACTATCCCCAACATGGTAAATCCTCACGAATTTTTGTCACTGATTCTAATTCTGTGACCTTCAAGAATTTACCACAATCTTTTCCAGTGGGTAGATACCATTCATTGTTTGCCCTACCGCAATATTTGCCAAAAGAACTCAAAGTAACAGCGATTTCTGATGACGACGTAATTATGGGCATTGAACATCAGACACTTCCCATCGCCGCCGTTCAGTTTCATCCAGAATCAATCATGACTCTAGCGGGAGAAGTCGGTCTGGAAATCATTAAAAATGTGGTGCGTGCATACACAACCAAAGAGTCATTAGTCATTGGTCATTGAAAAGAGGCAGAGGGGCGGGGTGCGGGGGGCAAAGGGGAAAACTCTTTTCCCCTGCTCCCTGCTCCCTGCTCCCTGCTCCCTGCTCCCCCTGCTCAATAAAAGATATGACTAACCAAGTTACCACTTCCCGCCATATTCTTGAAGACATTGTGTTGCATAAAAGGCAAGAAGTTGCACAAATGCAGCAAGAAATGCCTTTATCTTCCTTGCGACAACGGTTAAATGCAGCCCCGACTGTGCGAAATTTCTTGACTGCTTTGCAAGAAAACTCCAACCAACCTAGCTTAATTGCCGAGGTAAAAAAGGCATCACCTAGCCGTGGGATTATCCGCGCAGATTTTGATCCAGTAGCGATCGCTCAAGCTTATGAAAGAGGTGGTGCAGCTTGTCTATCAGTCCTCACTGATCATAAGTTTTTTCAGGGCAGTTTTGATAATCTGCGGGCTGTGCGTCAGCAAGTTGCATTACCCCTACTGTGCAAGGAGTTTATCATTGACCCCTATCAAATTTATTTAGCACGGACAGCAGGCGCAGATGCAGTGTTGTTGATTGCCGCCATTTTATCAGACCAAGAACTCCAAGACTTTTTGCGAGTGATTCATGATTTGGGCATGACTGCGCTAGTAGAAGTTCATACCTTGGCTGAACTGGATCGAGTGCTAAAGCTTGAGGATTTACATTTAGTCGGAATCAACAATCGCAATTTAGAAGATTTTACCCTTGATTTAGGAACAACACAGCAACTCTTAGCAGAGCGTCAACAACAATTACAAAGTTTGGATATCACTGTCGTCAGCGAGTCTGGACTGTATACACCTGCTGATTTATCTCTTGTCGCTGAAGCTGGTGCGCGTGCGGTTTTAGTAGGAGAGTCTTTAGTTAAACAAAGCGATATAGAACAAGCTGTACGCAGTCTTTTGAGTACTGAGTGCTGAGGTAAACCTAAAAAATGAAGCTCTGATACTCATTCACGAGTATCAAAGACTCGTTAACGGAGCTAAAAGACTCGTTCACGAGTATCAAAGACTCGCTAACGGAGCTAAAAGACTCGTTCACGAGTATCAAAGACTCGCTAACGGAGATAAAAGACTCGTTCACGAGTATCAAAGACTCGCTAACGGAGATAAAAGACTCGTTCACGAGTATCAAAGACTCGCTAACGGAGCTAAAAGACTCGTTCACGAGTATCAAAGACTCGCTAACGGAGCTAAAAGACTCGTTCACGGAGATAAAAGACTCGTTCACGAGTATCAAAGACTCGACGACAAAAAATCTAGCGGGGATATCGCTAATTACTGAGTGTTGATTATTCCAGAACTATTAACCAATCATTAACTATTTTTCAGCATGACTTCTATCTCCGATTCCTTTAAAACTTTAGGCGTTAGCAAAGCTCCTGTGCAGGAGGCTGGCCAACAGTGTGCTTTAATCCCGTTTATCACAGCAGGCGATCCTGACTTAGAAACCACCGCCGAGGCAATACGTATCTTAGATCGCAACGGTGCAGACTTCATCGAGTTGGGCATTCCCTATTCCGATCCTCTCGCAGATGGGCCTGTAATTCAAGCAGCAGCAACCCGCGCTTTGCAAAAAGGCACCAAATTAGAGCAAGTGCTAGAGATGTTGCACACAGTAATTCCTAGCATAAAAGCGCCAATCATTCTATTTACTTACTACAATCCGATTTTGCACCGGGGTATTAAGTCATTTTTGGCGCAAATTGCCGCTGCTGGGGTACAAGGATTGGTAGTACCAGACTTACCCTTAGAAGAAGCAGAAGAATTAATCCAAACCGCCGCATCTTTTGGAATTGAGGTAATTTTGCTCGTAGCTCCCACCAGTTCTCTAGATAGGATTTTAGCGATCGCTCGTCAATCTCAAGGTTTTATCTATCTAGTAAGCGTCACAGGCGTTACAGGTATCCGTGCTCAAATCCAAGACCGTGTAAAAGATTTAATTACCGACTTGCGAAGCGTCACCGATAAACCCATCGGCGTTGGTTTTGGCATCTCAGGGCCAGAACAAGCACATCAAGTAATGGAATGGGGAGCAGATGCAGTGATTGTTGGTAGCGCCTTCGTCAAACGTTTAGCTGAAGGTAGCCCAACTGAAGGATTACAAGCTGTAGAACAACTCTGTCGGGAACTCAAAGCAGCAATTACAGAAAGTCGGCACGAAAGTCCATCTCTTCAAGAGGTGAGATAAATTCACCCGCAGACTTAGGGAGTGGGGAATAGAAAGTAGGGAATTAGTATCAATTATTTCTCTTTCTGCCCTCCTGCTCCTCTGCCCCCCTACTTTGATTAAGATAATGAAACTCCTGCTGAAATCTGTCAAAATATTAATTTATAGCTTACTTGTAGTTAGCGCCTGTGCACTTACAGTCTTCGCCCACGATCGCATTGACTACGGACAAGACAAAAACTATAGGTATGAAAATCTTCAAGGGCAATACGCTCAATTAGCTGTAAGAAAGAACGTAACTGACCTGACACCAGCAGAGAAAACAGCCTTTGTCAAAGCTATCAAAACCTTAAAAACTGTAATACCCGCAGGTAGCAAGCTCAGTATTTACGATCAATTCGTTGCCATACATATAGGGGCAACACGCCTAATTCATAACCATAAAGGGCATTCCAATGCTTCTGTTCAAGAACTGGCTCATGAAAATGCTGCATTTTTCCCTTGGCATCGAGAATATATCCGCAGATTTGAACAGGCTCTGCAAGCAGTAGACCGAACTGTTACTCTCCCATACTGGGATTGGACAGATGCCAAAGCGCTTGATGTGATTTTTAACGATGACTTTCTTGGTTCTAACGGTCAAGGAGTAACCATCAAAACTCCAAATCAGGGAAATTTTACAGGCGGCCCTGTGCCTGGGGCTTTTTCTGCTGCAAATGGCTGGGTTATTAATCCAGTATTAAACATTGACCCAGATACCGGAACATCTTTAGGTACATCACTTGTCCGCTTTCTACAAGCACCTCCTGCCAGTGATTACCCTTTGCCCAAAAAAGATATTGAGCGTACCCTCCGCCTTAATAACTATTCTCTATTTCGCCCTGCTTTGGAAGGATTTATCTCTGTAGATGAGCAGGGTAAAGTCACCCCAGGAGGATTCCTACACAACTACATTCATGGTTTAGTCGGTGGGGTACAGATAGACGCAAGCACGAGACCGATAACGTTTAAGGGTCTGGGTACCATGAGTAATATACCAAGTTCGCCCTATGACCCAGTGTTTTGGTTGCATCATGCGAACGCAGACCGCCTCTGGGCTGAATGGCAAGAAAACGGTCACAAAGGTAGTGATTTTTATCCTGTTGATGGTCAGCCTTACGGACACAATCTTAAAGACCTAATGTGGCCTTGGGACGGCGGTATGTCTACCCCCAAAGCTACGGCGTTAGGAGATTTACTATCCCTATTACCAAATTTTGACTCTGACGATTTGGTGCGCCCTATAGACGTTTTGAATCACAGGGAACTGGGCTATACCTACGAAACCTGGGAAAGGAAAACGCAAAGATAATTTCAGTTGTGGCATAAGTTCTAACTTTTTAGAACGAAAGTAAAAAATATTTGAACATAAAAGGATTTTAACCAGTGGTAAGCATACAAGACATCAAAACTGCAACCGTTCAACCAGATTCTTTGGGCAGATTTGGAAAATTTGGCGGTAAATACGTCCCAGAAACCT
>NZ_JACJTD010000130.1 GCF_014698505.1 Nostoc foliaceum FACHB-393
TACGGTGGGGCACACCGGAAGCTACGCTTGGGGAGATTTGCCCTCTTGGGCCGTTGGCGCAAGCCTGCTGCCTAACGGCGAGTCAGAGAACCAAGAATCCCCGTCTCTTTAGAGCGGGGAGTGTCAAGTATGAATACAATTTTTCTAGGGCGGCAGAGAGGGCTGGAATTCACGTTTGAAGAGCTAGTTGTGAAATTAGGATATAGCGGTTTCCATTCAGATGCGGTATAAAATTATATCGCAAGGTGTAGGGGCACGGCATACCCCATTGGTGTCAACTTAACGTGAAAGCCAGTAAGCGAAAAAACTTTTAGAGATTGTCTCGTTCCCAGTCTCCAGGGAATGCCCATCGTTGGGGCTGCCGCTAGGAGAAGCATTTCCAGCCAAAGGCTGGAAACGAGATTTTAAAGGAGTTTTAGCTTAAGTTGACATGTATAACCGCCGTAAGCATTCAAACCTCCTAGGTAACTAGTAGATTTAGGTAAAACCTCATCCAAGCCACGATAAATAAGATTGTAGGAGCTACGGTATCAGTAATGGATGCGAATGGTACCATTACCCTGGTAGCCTAAATACTTAACAGTTAATCCTGTGGGTTCCTGGTTATCACTTACCTCTTGTCATGCTTATGGCTAAAACAACTAGGGCTTTTGGCGCAAATTCTGTAAAATTTCAAAGGCACAAGCAGCCAAAGCGCTGTCTGAAGTCCACGCTGGCTCACTTTTTACGTTTGCCTTTGTACTTCCTGATAGCTTTGCTATGCATCCTTGGTTCACCCGTGCTGGCAAAAGTTTCTGGCTCAATTAATCCCTCATCCCAACTACCAATTAACAGTCTGACATCGCTGGCTGTGGCCGCTGACCCCGCCTCACTACTACAGCAGGGCAAACTTTTATACGATGACGGAAGCTTTGCCAAAGCGGTAGAAGTGTTACAACAGGCTGTGCAAGCATATAAGCAACAAGGAGAGAACCTCAAACAGGCGGTGACACTGAGTAATCTTTCTTTAGCTTACCAGCAACTTGGTGCATGGAGCCAGGCACAGCAGGCAATTAAAGAGAGCTTAAATTTGCTCGAAGCACAGGATGAAAACCAAAATTTGCAAATATTTGCCCAATCACTAGATATTCAAGGCCGTCTCCAACTGACAATGGGACAGGCTGAGGCGGCTTTAGCAACTTGGCGGCGGACAGAAAAAATTTACACGCAAGCAAATAATCAAAGCGGTGTGGTGCGATCGCTAATTAATCAAGCACAGGCGTGGCGAACCCAAGGATTTTACCCTCGTGCTGTCAAAACACTCGATCAGGTAAGTCAGACATTAAAATCTCAACCAGACTCTATAGAAAAGACAGTGAGTTTGCGATCGCTTGGTGATGCCCTTTTGGTATTGGGCAATTTGGACAAGTCACAGGAAGCGCTAGAACAAAGTCTGATAATTGCTCGAAATCTGCAATCAAGCGCTGATATTGGGGCTAGTCTGTTCAGCCTGGGGAATAATGCCCGGAAAAAAGAGGATAATCTTCGAGCGATCGCCTATTATCAACAAACAGTTGCAGCATCTCCCTCACCCCTGACAAAAGTCCAAGCGCAAATCAATCACTTGAGCCTACTCATTGAAGATAAACGATGGGCAGAGGTTCAAACTCTCTTACCATTGATTCAATCCCAACTCGACCAACTCCCCCTCAGCCGTGCAAGTATCTACGCTCAGGTTAACTTTTCTCAAAGTCTGGCAAAAGTAAAGAGTGGTATATTGCAAGCATCCAGTCAGAATTACTACTCAGGATTGAGCACCAAAGACTCAGCAGTATTACTCGCCAAGGCCATCCAGCAATCCCACGATTTAGGGGACAAACGGGCAGAAGCTTATGCTCTGAAGAGTTTAGGCGGCTTGTACGAAGAAACTGGGCAGTGGTCAGAGGCGCAAGACCTGACCAGGCAAGGATTAGCTTTGGCACAGAGCAGTAATGCACCAGAAATTACCTATACCTTGGAGTGGCAGTTAGGGAGATTGCTCTGGGCGCAAAAAGATATTAACGGTGCGATCGCGGCATATGATACTGCTGTGGACACTCTCCAGTCTCTCCGCAGAGATTTGGTAGTCAATAAAGATGTAATAAACCAGGATGTGCAATTTAACTTCCGGGACAGTGTAGAACCCGTCTACCGTCAGTCAGTAGAGTTACTGCTGAAATCTCAAGAAGGAAAATCATCAGATGAAAAAATATTAGAGAAAGCCCGCCAGCGGATTGAAGCACTCCAACTAGCAGAATTGGACGACTTCTTCCGGGAAGCTTGCCTGCAAGGTCAGAGAGTAGCCCTCGATCAAGTGGTAGATAAAGATAATCCCACGGCTGCGATCCTTTATCCAATTATTCTTGAAAAAGAACTCCAGGTAATTGTCAAAATTCCCAACCAACCCCTACAAAATTACAGTACCAAGATTTCCCACACAGAAGTAGAGGAACTCTTAGTAAAACTGCGAAAAAATCTTGTCAATCCCACCGCTACCAAAACCGTCCAAACCCAGGCGCAGCAAGTTTATAACTGGCTGCTCAAACCCATTGAGTCAAAATTACAAAACAGTAGGGTAGATACCCTAGTGTTCGTCCTGGATGGACAGTTACGCAATTTACCAATGGCAGCTCTCTACGATGGTAAGCAATACTTGGTAGAGAAATATGCAGTTGCCCTGAGCGTGGGTCTGCAACTCCTCGACCCGAAACCGTTAGTAAAACAGCAGCTAAGAGCGTTAACCGCAGGACTGACTCAGCCACCACCAGGATTTACCAAATTTGCACCATTGCTTGCCATCAAATCTGAATTTGACGGCATTGCCAAAGCAGGAGTCTCGACAACTAGCCTACTAGATGGAGATTTTAAGAAAAAGAATTTAGAGGGTGAAATTAGCGCTGCTTCATTCAACATAGTGCATTTAGCAACCCACGGTCAGTTTAGTTCTCGCCTTGAAGACACTTTTATTTTGGATTTCGATGGTCAGATCAATGTTAAGGATTTTGATACTCTCTTTCGCAGTCAGGGTAAAACTATAGTAGAACTATTAGTTTTGAGTGCTTGCCAGACAGCAACAGGAGACAGCCGGGCAGCACTGGGTCTTGCAGGAGCAGCTGTACGAGCTGGGGCACGCAGTACCATAGCCTCCCTGTGGCAGATTGATGATCAGTCGACGGCAATGTTTGTTAGTGCCTTCTATCAAGAACTCAAGAGTGGCAAAATCACTAAAGCCGAAGCAGTCCACCGTGCCCAGCTAAAACTCCTGAAACATCCTAACTACAAAGCACCAAGCTTTTGGTCTGCTTATGTGTTGATTGGCAACTGGTTGTAGGCGCAAAGGAGTGGGGGAGCAGGGAGCAAAGGGGAGAATATTTTTCCCTGCACCCAGCAAAAACTGCCCGAAACGCAATCCCCAAGTTTCCAATAATCATTCTCTATTTTGTGGCATAAATTTAGTGAATGCAGGCGATATGTACATAGCAGCATTGATTATTAAACATTAACTTATGAATAACTCCACCTACCAGCTTGACGATTTCGCTTTAACATTGCCGATTTCCCAATCAGCTCGCATAACTGCCCAGCAATTTGCTAACCAACAGCCAAATTCTGAAAAAGCAGAGCAAGTTCGGCTGAATACGCTGGCTGTGTGGGTGGTGAATAACTATTTAGAAATGATGGATATTCCTACAGACCTCGAAGCGAGTGACAGCTGGAATCCGATCATGCGCCTCTGTGGGGATGTAGCTGACTTAGAAGTGCCTTCAATTGGTCGTCTGGAGTGTCGCCCTGTCCATCGGCATCAGCATATATGTTCCATTCCTCCAGAAACCTGGGAAGAACGAGTCGGTTATTTAGTAGTTCAATTTGATGAATCGCTCCAAGAAGCGAGGCTGCTTGGTTTTATCCCTAGTGTTACAACTGAAACGCTGCCTTTAGAACAACTGCAACCATTGGAAGCGTTTATCGACCACCTAGCACAATTGCGCCAATCCCCAGTTAGTTCACTAGTGAATTTAAATCAGTGGTTTGCTGGTATATTTGAGGCAGGTTGGCAGACTATTGAATCTTTATGGAACGTGCCGGAACTCAGACCCGCTTATGCCTTTCGCAGTATTGAGACTCTGGAAGTAAATACCCTTAACCAACCAGAATCAATTACTAAACGTGCAAAACTGATTGATTTGGGTATCCAAATTCTCAACCAACCCGTGATGTTGATTGTGGAAATCAGTCCCGAAAAGGATCAACAAACTAGTGTTCATCTGCAATTGCACGCCACTGGGAATCAAATCTACTTGCCGCCAGGAGTTCATCTCACCGTTCTAGATAGTTCGGGAGCAGTATTTCTAGACGCTCAATCTAGAAAATCAGATAACTACATTCAGTTACAGTTTCGCGGTGAACCTACAGAGCAATTTAGCGTTAGAGTAGCCTTGGATAATACCAGCATTACCGAACATTTTAGGATTTAAAGCATCTAGCTATCTTCCCCCTTTGTCGGTAATTTATTAAGTGGTAATTGGTTAATTAAAATTAAAAATTAAAAATTTAAGCCGGCTTTTGGAGATTTTGAAAAAAGTCTGTAAACGCTTGTGGAGCTTGTTATGAGACATTAGAACAGGGCATGGTTTTGCACAGGGAGATCGCGACGGTCATGGGTAAGTTAGTGGTTCTGAAATTCGGAGAGGGTAGTTTTGAGCAGGGGTTTGCTGTTACCCTCCAAATTGGTGAAGAACACGAGCGTGCTACAACAGAAGTCACGGGAAAGTTACCTTCATTCCCCGAAATGCCGCTCTATTATAGTCATTGGCAGTCTAGTTATCGGCAGATAGGCAATCGTTATCGGCTCCATGCTGACAAAATGCAGGTGACGAATGTATCGATGATTCAAGACTGCGAAAACACTTCCCATATTTTGCGGGCACGCTTTAATACCTGGCTACGAGCCGAAGAGTTTCGCCCTTTGAGGGAGAAATGGTTAGAAAGATTGTCATCCACGGAAGAAGTGCGGGTGATTTTGCAAACAGAAAATAGCCAATTGCAGCTATTACCCTGGCATCTGTGGGATTTGTTAGAACGCTACCCAAAGGCTGAAATCGCCCTTTCTTCACCATCCTACGATCGCATTCACAAGCCACGTATTTTAAATCCATTAGTCAAGATTTTAGCAATTGTGGGCAATAGTCAGGGGATTGACACCCAGGCTGATCAAGCTTTACTGCAACAGTGTAGTAATGCAGAGGTCAGCTTTCTGGTAGAACCACAACGTAAGGAATTGACTGAGCATCTTTGGGGACAAAACTGGGATATTCTCTTCTTTGCCGGACACAGTTCCAGTAACGGAAATGGAGAAAGCGGACGAATGTACCTGAATAAAACTGATAGCCTCACCATTGGAGAATTAAAGTATGCTCTCAAGAAAGCCATTGAAAACGGCTTGCAACTAGCTATATTCAACTCCTGTGATGGATTGGGATTGGCGCGAGAACTGGCTGATTTGCAAATCCCTCAGATGATCGTCATGCGTGAACCCGTCCCAGACCAGGTTGCAAAGGAGTTCTTAAAGTATTTTCTCGAAGGCTTTGCTGGTGGCGAGTCTTTATATCAAGCAGTACGCCAAGCGCGGGAACGATTGCAAGGACTTGAGGATCGATTTCCCTGTGCAACTTGGCTACCAGTGATTTGCCAAAATCCAGCGCAGATACCACCTACTTGGGATGAATTAAGGTCTATAACAACTGAAGATATACCAAATTTAGCTTTGTCTACCAAGCGCAGATTGACAATAAGTTTGTTATCAAGTTTGGCGATTACAGCCTTTGTTTGTGGGGTGAGATTGTTGGGATTGCTGGAAAGTACAGAGATTCCGGCTTATGACCAGATGATGCGATCGCGCCCTGGGGAGGGACTTGATCCCCGACTGCTGGTAATCACAATTGACGATGACGATCTAGCAATTCAAAGAGAAAATAACGAATCCTTGATCGGAGCTTCCATTTCCGAAAAATCTCTTAACAAACTCCTGGCAAAACTGAATCAATATCAACCCCGTGCGATCGGCTTGGATATCTACCGTGATTTTAAAGCCAAACAACCAGATTTAATTACTCGTCTTCAACAAACTCATAATTTGGTTGGCGTATGCAAAGGGAGTGATAGCACAGCAAATATCAAAGGCATTAAGCCGCCACCAGAAATCCCCATAGGAAACTTGGGATTCAGTGACTTTATTCACGATCGCGATGGAGTTATCCGTCGGCATCTCCTATTCATGAACCAGGAAGCGACATCGTTGTGTCCTGCTCCCTTTGCATTCAGTCTAAAATTGGCCTCTCTCTATCTGCGCCCCTCAGGAATTCAACCAAAGTTTACTCCTGAAGGAAATTTGCAGCTGGGTAAAACTATTTTTCCGAATCTGAAGTCTCGCAATGGCGGCTATCAAAATATTGATGCCAATGGCGGTCAACTCTTACTCAATTACCGTTCTCCAAAACAAATAGCCGAACAGGTGAAGCTAACCCAATTTTTATCTAGTCCGATTAACCCCAGTGCTATCAAAGACAAGATTGTTTTGATTGGTGTAGTAGCAAAGGGAGATTCTCCAGACACTTGGCCTACACCCTACGGCGTTCCTTTAGATGACCAAATGCCAGGAGTGTTACTACAAGCGCATATGGTCAGCCAAATCCTCAGCGCAGTCCAGGCTGGGCGACCATTAATGCGGGTTTGGTCACTGTGGGCTGAGGTGGCCTGGATTTGGGCCTGGTCTTTGGTAGGAGGAGTCCTGGCTTGGCGAAAGCTTTCGTTGCCTTGGTTGGCATTGGCAGTCAGTATTACCTTTAGTGTTCTGTATTTAGTTTGCTTTGGTCTGTTAATTTCGGGTGCTTGGGTGCCTTTTGTACCTTCGGCTTTGTCGTTGGTTGTCACGGTTGGCTTGATGTCAATTTATAATCCAACAACAAAAGTTCGGGTGGCAAGTGGGGAATAAGATATGGGTAAAGATTTTTTATAAAATTTTTGGGGGAACCAGCAGATAAATATACTTTACATACATAAAGAAGGGTTTTTATGAAATCAAATTCACAACCGATAAAACTGTTTTTAGTAGTAGCTTTTAGCTGCACAAGTTTACTAGTTAGCCTAATTCCAGTACTGGCAAAATCAACTCCTAATCGCTCTGATGCTAAAATAATCCTTGCTCAAGCCAAAACATTTAATCAACCTTCACTTCCACCTGGCCCCCCTCCTGGAGGTCGTGTTCGTGGTGGAGCGAAGCGCGGCGAGTTGGCTGGATGTCCACCTACTGAACCTGACCTAACTGCTTTAGTGCCTTTTATTGAGGAAGCTAACTCAGTGATGCATGTTTGGGGACAAACAACGGTAGAACGCCCAAGCTGGTTTTTCTATGTGCCGTATACCAAAGATTTGCCCTATGCAGTTGAATTTGTGCTGCAAGATCAGGACTCTAACGAGATTTACCAAAAAGCGATCGCTCTACCAGATAAACCAGGAGTCATCCGCGTTTCTCTACCTAAGCTAATCGGCATTTAAGCTGCATAATATAAATGCAGAATAGATTGAAATTAACTATGCCACCACCAGCCAAAAACTTTTTAACTTCGGAACAAATTACTCAGCTACAGCAGGCTCTTAAGGAGA
>NZ_JACJTD010000131.1 GCF_014698505.1 Nostoc foliaceum FACHB-393
CTTCTTGGTTCTTTAGTTGGTGAATCAGAGGGCAATGTACGCCGCGCATTAAAGACTGCTGAGGCGATCGCACCCTGCATTTTATGGATAGACGAAATAGAAAAAGCCCTTTCTGGCAGTGGTGACACTAGTGGAGTCTCACAGAGGATTCTGGGTAATATCCTTACATTCATGTCCGAATCTCAGTGTGGCGTGTTTGTCGTAGCAACTTGCAATGACCCCTCTGCACTGCCAAGTGAGCTAAAGAGGAAGGGAAGATTTGACGAAAATTTCTTTGTTGATCTGCCGACCTCACCAGAACGGGTACAGATTTTAGGGATTCACCTAGAGCGATTCGGTATTCAAGTACAGCTTGAATATCTCGAAGCGATCGCTACCAACACTGCAAAGTTTTCAGGGGCAGAACTGGAAACCCTTGCTTCGGAAGCTGCTCTGCTGGCATTTGATGAGGGTAGACCGCAGCAGGTAACGCTTGCTGACCTCGAAACCTGTTGTCAAACCATTACCCCGCTTGCGATTCAGGACGCTGCGGCAGTTGAAAGAATGCAGGTGTGGGCATCCACCGCACGACGGGCTAGTAGTCCTGTGGTTGCAGCGAAAACTCAATCTTTGCGTGCTGCTAAATTTCGGAATATGAACTGAGAAATAATTTTGGGGAAAGGGGAAAGAGAAAATAATTAACACAATTTCTTTTTCTCCTTATCCCTTTTTTATAAGCGATCGCCTGGGCATGGGCGGTTACGAAGAAAGCTTTTTTCTTAATGGTTCGCATCAAAGGGATTGCAAACAATGACGACAGATTTAGTTACTTATTACGGGCAAACTGACCTGATTAACCAGTTTGTTGATAATTATGGCGCACATTTAGAGAAGTTAGATAGAGAAACTAAACTTTTGCTGCGTACAACTTTGTCCCAATATGTTTTCATGCAGCGAATATGTAGTCCTGAAGATTATTCTCTAACAGAAGCTTTGACAGATGGAAATTTTGAAAGATTTCTTTGGAATGGTATTCCAGAGGTTTTAAAAAATATCTGCTCTCAGTTGAAAGGATTAACAGCAGACGAAGCAGAAACGATACTTGAAGCTTTACAACATCAATTGCGTTGGGGCAATGCCCGAATACAAAGAAGTGTGTGATTGTTAAACACTAATTTACTAATCAAATTATCTAAACTGGAGAACAAAATGAGTAAGCCTTCAAGTTTCGAGGACTTCAAAAACTCTTTGTTAAACAAAGATGTCCCACCACCTGCTAAACCCAAACAAGAGAGCTTTGAAACCTTTAAGAACAGGATTTTAGGTATATCTAATCCACAACCAACGGAGAAATAATCAACATGGAAATCTATTTAGTCTATGTTGATGCTATCCAGAACAGCAATAAGTTCTGGGCGGCTATTGTCGAAGACGGTAACTTAACAGTGCAGTGGGGCAGAGTCGGTTATAAGGCGCAAACCAAAGTCCACACATTAGGCAATCATCAAAAAGCCATTGCTAAATTTCATAATCTGGTGGCAGAAAAAAAATCCAAAGGTTACAGCGAAAGCCAGCCAGAGATTGATGCTAGCCGTAGTGTCGCAGACATTAGACGAGCTATTCAATTATTGAATATTATCCGTCCTTGTATTGCTAATAGGATTTTTCACGATGGCTATATTAATACCCTAAATGAGTATTTGAAAATAGTACCAACACCTTTAGGGATGCAAATTGACTACCACAGAGTTTATCGCACAGTAGAAGATATTGACTATCAGCGAGAGTTACTCAATTCTTTGTTAACCACACCTACACCACAAGTTGCTGCGGTGGCTGTTGGTCATACCCCTGAAGCAACAACAGAAACGGCAGTTGTCAGTCTTAAGACTATCAGTAAGAACTTCTGGCGACATTTGTGATTGTAAAGGTGCAGATGTAAGCTTTTGATAAAAGTAGGATCAAAAAACAATGTCTAACACAGAAAAACTACATTATGATTATGGCTCTGAATTTGAAGAGGGCGAAGAATCAAGTTGGTTGTGGATAGCAGAAATGAAAGAGCCAGCACTGCCTGAACCTCATTGTTATTCCTTGCTTCTTAGTGCGCGAGGAACTCGTGCGGCAGAGCTAATTAAAAATTTTCAGTCTTTATCCCCAGATGAAGCACAAGAGTATGCAAGAAAATTAGCTTTTGGCTAAACAAAAAATATAAATTTCAGATAAGAAAAACAGTAGATTACTAATTAATCTACTGTTTTTTAATAGATTTAATACCTTGCAAAAAGCTCATGCAATATCAATATTACGTCAATGATGACTCAAATTACTATTCAATAGCAGATCAGATAACAACATGAAAACTCAAAAGATATCTCACCAATCATCTATGACTTCAAATAATCAAAGTAAATTAGTTCTTCGTCGGACTCGAAAAAGATTTAACCCCAAAGTATTCATCAACCGCACGATAGAAACATTTGCAATCGGCTCTCTACTTTTAACTGGTTTCTCAGGAGTGGGAGCAATGGCTTGTTGGGGGCTGGAGATTATTGAGACTAAGGGACTTCCAAATAAAAAAATATACCATCGCTATAGAGGCAGGGGGCAGGGAGCAGGGAGCAGGGGGAGGGATAGTCGTAGTGAAGTCCAGAAATTGGATAATTTAATTTCTGGAAGTCCCTAATACTAATCCCAACATAATCATCTCTGGTTGGGAGTACCAGAAAAACAGAAGTCTTGGAGCTATGTTGGTCAGTTTTTCTGCATTCTTGGGCAGTTCTTTAGTCGGAGCAAGCCTCAGTATTCAACGAGATAAATTTTAGGGAGAGAAACGACAATGGAAATCAAATTAACCATGTCAGAGATTCGGACTATATTGCAAGGCTGTCAATATACATTGCGTCTTGTAGGGAGTAGTAAAGATTATCGCAGGCTTCAATCGTCTGAGTACTTTTCTACCTCCAACGATGTTGTGCTAAACGATGCTTTCAATATTTTGGGAGAAATAGTAGATGCAATTGATGGTGTACAACAGGCGACTCAACAGCAAACAGAAAGAATCTGAATTTAGAGGAGCAAAAAAATGACATTAACTCTGAATAATCGCTCTCGAAACAAAGAATCGTCCCTGACGCAAGCGTTACGACAAATACAACAGCTAAACTCCAAGATTCAAGAGTTGGAGCAGCAGCATCTCTCTTATGTGCAGGAGCAACAAAATCTGATTAGTGCCATTGCCGAAATCTGTGTTTCTCCAATGCAGGAAATACAGGCACTGCGGATTCTGATTTATCGGGGAGAAGCAGGTTGTCGGCAGTACTTGCGATCGGTGTTGGTTAAACAACGTCAGACTTCATCGAGTTCAGGCGCTCAGTGATTCTGGTTCTGTACGTGATATTTCCAAAACTCGCTGTAACCAATATGAAGTTTCAAGAGAAGCAGATTGTTTTTGTTCGGCATCCGACCAAATATTATCCCAGTCAAACAACCAATTAGTCAGCAAACGAACTAAGTCAACTAACTCACAAGCTCGGTCAATGTCGTCTGCTTTTACCATGTCGGGTACTGTCCACTCAATAAAGTACCGACTTTCTTTTACCAAAGGCAGCATCAAATCTCTTGATGAGTCTCCAACCCACATAGACTGGATTTGCGATAGATGATTTGCCAAGTGATGCAACCGAATAGTCACATCATCTTGTGTAAAATTTTTCTGCTCTGGTGTCATTTGGATCATAAGTTTCCCAAGAACTCGATAAGAAGTTGAGCAACCCTTTCTCTAATATTAGGGTTTAAAATCTCCATTGACCTATTTTGCCGGGGACGAAGATTAACCATTGATTCAAAAATCATTTTCCCAGTCAAAGGCATAAAACTGGCAGCCCAAATATCTTGTTGTCTACTACCGTCTTTCAATAGCTCTTTTTCGCAATCAGCGTGCAGATCGCCACCACCAACCAGCACCCGACGCTCGATATCGACTGCGGTTTTGATGTAGAACTTGTGTTCAGTAAGCATTTGTTCTATTTGTTGAGCAGTGGCGCGATTACGTAATAGGAAAATCATTCAAATCATAACCTCTATCAGGGAAAGGCATTCTAATTATGGAACGGAATCAAGCACAAGTAATTGCTGTAAGTCTCGCTGGTATATTAGCGGCCATATCTATCGGGTATTTGGGTGTGCAATTTTTTGGCAAGAATGCAATGTACATGATTGCGACAGGAATGTTTGGGCTGGGTACTGGGGGAGCTATCGGTCAGGTTTTGGCGGAGAAAAGGCAGCAGCGAGTAGTACAAACACAGTCAAAACAACAATAATTGAAATCGTATGGAAGCTTCAAAAGTTGTCACTATTCCCAATCATTGGACATCACCAAAATACTCGTTAGGGCAAAGAACCAAGCAGGGGATAATTGTTGGGATTCAGTATTATCCACCCAATAATCTACTGACTGGCTTAGGTAACGAATCTTGGCGTTATGCTGTCCTAGATAAAAACGATTTTTCCGAAGTGTCACATCTTGAAGAGGAGAAAATTCATCTGCTTACACCAAGTGAATTACGTGCTGAACTTCAAGCTGAAATTGAAGTGCATCAAATTAAAATTGTAATTCTCAAGCAACAGCTAGGAGAAATCGAAAATGTCTAACCCGGAAGTACCTGAAATAATTGGCAATTCAAATGAGTTAATTTCTTTGCGGCTTGAAGCTGTACTTTGGCGGCAGGAGAGAAAGTCTTTGTTAAAACAAAATACTAAGCTTTCTGCCGAAAATGAGGAAATGTCAAAGCTACTAGATTCAGCATTCAGCCGGATTACTGAGCTAGAAAAAAGCTTGTTATTAGCTGCCGAAAGGTTTTTAAATGACAATTCCCCAGTGAAAGATGATGTCAAAAGTGGCAACACTGTAGGGTGTGATAAGAACAAGGGTAAAAGTCGGAAAAATACTAAATATCCAAAGAGACAGAGAAAATCAAAGAATTCTACATGGGGAGAAGAAAACGTTCGTTCTGGTTCAGTTGTTTATTTTGTAAATTGTGACCCAGCAAATGCAATAAAAATAGGAACCTCAAAAGATGTTCGTAATCGGTTATCTTCAATTCAAACAGGTAATCCATTTCAACTGTTTTTGATAGGTTGTGTTGAAGGAGGGATAACAGAAGAAAGAATACTCCACGAGTATTTTGACGAAATTCGAGCGGTTGGTGAATGGTTTTACACCAGTGACCAATTGTTGAGGTATGTCCTTGACGTAACCAATGTCGGAAAATTTATTCATCCTAATGAATGGTTTCAATCGAATCTATTCCATCTTAAATCAGAGCCTTATATTTTCGATTTGGTCAAGCGGAAGGAGACTACTTTTGAGCAAAACGAAGAAATTATCAATCAAGCGGAGGCTTATATTTCGAGCTTGACTTCTAGTTCCACAACCGACTGTCTATCCTTAATGCCAGCCAAACAAAATTCCAAATAAGTCGTAAATGCAATACCTTAGCCAATTTACGAGGGTTCAATGCCTGTAGAAACGGGATGAATACGCCCTAAAGAAGTAAGCTTGGCAAAAATCTGGGTTAATAAAATAGGCTCAGGCATTTCGGGAAGCATTTTTAAAATTTCACGAACATATCGAAAACCACGATAATGAGCCTTAAGATCAAGGATGCCAGAGTCGGGATTAAGGAGACGAAAATCCGCGAGAAGATGATGGGGTAAGTTGACCATAAAGAATGCTAGATTAACAGCATTAGTTACAGCAGTTTGACTTAAGTTCATAAAATCTTCCAATCCCCAAAATTGCTTGGCATCTCGAAAATTGAATTCGATCTGAAAGCGCAGCTTGTAGTAGTCAATTATTTTCTCAGATGACAATTTCAGGTCGCTAGAAAATAGAATCACATGGCTGCAAGCATGAGTTTTAAGATTGGTTTTGACTAGAATAACTACATTCAGAGCTTGGGCAAATTCTTTGTGAAGTAAAGTCGCTTGATAAATATCAGTTTGAATATCCTCATCAATGGTACTTTTACATAAATACTTGTTAGGTATGTTATCGTAATCAATTTTATCTCCGTATTTACGACGTGAGCGCTTATCGGGATCAGGATTTTGATAAGGTATATAGAGTGCTGAATCGTAGCGAAGCTTAGAAATTATATGTAACTTAACTTGACGAGCCATCTGCAAGGCATTATTGTTCCCAAAATGACCATCCAACACTAAGTAAGTTAGAGGAATAAATTTAGCTAATAACTTAAATAATGACTTAATCATCTTCTGAATTCGCAGTAATTCAGATGTGAGAATTACCTGAGTTTTATTCTTGGTTTTACTCCCCTTTGGTCGCCCACGTTTCTTTTTCTGCTTTATTTCTTTGGTTGGTGACGGGCTAGTTTTTTCTATATCGCTCTTTATGACCTGTTCTATCTGTATTGGAAATGAGTGCCTTTGCCCCACACTTACTAATGATAATGTAAAAAAAGATAGCCCTGATATAGGTTTGCTAACCAGGCTAGAAAAAAATCTATCCAGCCCATAAGTTTGTTTTCCTGATTTACCTATTACAACTTCATCTCCTGCAAGCAAATACACTTCATTTGCACGGAACAAATGCTTGCGGAAAAATAGCCAAAATAACGTTGCCCAAGGTATTACTGTATGAAAGAATCTCAACATTGTCCGATAACTGCCACCAGTGCTTGTCCAACGAGAGATTCCCAACATCGTGACTCGTCCGCTCATCGCTAACATGGCCAGGATTATTTGGTTCAACTGCCGCATTGTTGTAGCGTTTATCTGCGGTAGCAGGCATTGTAAGAGTGATAGGATGTCGAACATGGGCGAATTGTAGTTTTTGAGTTGTCGTTTGGGAAGACAACAACTCTACTACAGAGCGCCCTCTCTCTTCATACTCTTGTTTTGGCGAAGGTATTGAAATGGAAAGCTAGTTTATGCCCAAAGAAATATTCCCTTCATCATTTGAGTGCGATTGTGGCTATCAACTTCATTTTTTCGAGAACACAATCAAGGAAATGAAGTTGATGAGTAAACAGAAAAAAATTCTCCTTTCTGATGGAGCAGATCCAAAACACACTATTGTATTTGAGCATGGATTGATGGCCGATATCCAGTGCCCTAAACAAAAGAAGAAGAAAAACTTGCAAAATAAAAAATAGAAAGCTTGGGAAATAAATTTCAGTATCAGTCATGAAAAGCTTGTAGGGATAGGGTGTAGGGAATCCCATACTTAAAAGCAGACGTTCTGTGAGCATCAGAGGCTGTCGATCCCACTTCATAGAAAAGCCCCAAAAACGGGGCTTTTTTTCATTCCTATTTTTTTTCGTCAACCCTGCCACTTCCTTTGTGACACCCACCCTGTATGGCTTTGAGTGCTTTGAAGTGACACCAAGTTCATAATTGAACCCTGCCGCTTTTTGTGACATTCCTTTAATAGCAAGGGTTCTAGAGTTTTACCCAATCTTGCCGCTTTCTGTGACATCTATACACAGTAAGGCTTTTGGATGTCACGGCAAACCTTGCTGCTTTTTTATGCCGCTTTGTGATCCGATGCAACAGTAAAATATAGATAGCGTTTTAACCAGAATTCAGGCGGATCAACCAAAAAAAACCTCATTTACGCTCGTTAAACTCTTGATAATT
>NZ_JACJTD010000132.1 GCF_014698505.1 Nostoc foliaceum FACHB-393
ACGACGAGTAAGCTCAATAGCGCTCAGACTAACCCTCTGGGGGTTATTAACTACTAATACTATTGTAACGATAAACCAAGGGTTTCAAGCATTTTGCAGTTGCAGGGATTGGGGATTTTGCCAAACCCTATCTTTCATCGTTGCAGGCGAAACTGCTGAGGGCTGTCGAACCAGAGTACAAGCTTGTTTGGAGACAGCAGAAGTGACGATACAGCTAGGAAACAATAACTTAATGCAACAAAGACATAGGTCAATACGCTTGGATTAAGGGCTAATGGCAAAAATTTTGGGTTTTTGAGACGCGATAAATCGCCGTCTGTACAAGTTTTTTGGTCTTATCTGAACTGTATTGAGACATAGTAGTTCGCCAAGGAAACTTAGCGGGGTAAAGGGCAAGGGAGAAAGGGAAAAGATGTTTATTCCTTTAACCTTTAACATGAACCCCTTTTCCCAGCCCACACCTAACAATTTTGGGTTGGCAGACTAATAGGTAAGTTATCACTTCTACAACAGTACACCTCTGCTCCAAAAGTAAAGTTAATTAAATTTGCACAGTTGGGCTGTTAAAAGATTATAGACAGGAGAAATTGGTAAACAATAATCTGCGATCGGATCGATAATTACGTATTGAGCAGAGTTAGCAGTAATATTTAATGTGGTTAGAATGTTTTTCTGATTTAAACTAAAAATTTTAATTCCTCTTTGAAAAAGACGTTGAAATAAGTATGTATTCTGAATTTTGAGCAGTTGACGTTTTTGTTCGTGATCGACGAAACGATGTAGCGAGAACCTGAATTTGCGAAGGATTTCTTGAAGCTCAGGAATGTTGAATGTCTGACAGAATTCAGGACTAAATCCAGTTTCTGTTTTCCCCAACGGAATACCCTCAATTTTTGGCATAAAAAGTACTCGTTTAAAAAAGGCACTCTTGACGTCAGTTTGGAAATGCAAGTAAGCGGGACAAATCTGGAGTAGCACTTTCTCTTGCTCGTTTAACTTGGTTTCAAATTCCCAGGCTAATCGTATACTCCTAAAAAATTGTTTTTTGGGATTTTCCGCACCAAGGCGACCTTCTGAACATTTCAATGCTAGATTTGAATCAGGAAAAACTCCTAGTTTAGAATCATGGCAACCTAAGATGTGGATTCCTCTATGGAATTTCTCGGTGTAAGGATTGATATTGTATTTCTCTTTATTGTTTTCTAGCGTAGCAATGAAATGAACTAACCTGCGGATGAATTCAGAAGGGCTGACAGATTGTTTCTGTAATTGCTCATAGATGCATGGTTCCAGGTCAATTGTGATTTTACCTTGGGAGTAAGTTTGAACACCCAAAGGTGAAGCTGTTTTATTCATAACCAATATGTATCATGTTTTGGGCTATTTACGAGAGACATACCATCGGATGGGAGCAACCCGAAAAGTGAGATGAGATCCTCGTGAAATAGGCTGTTCTTAAGCAGGGGGAGTAAAGAGAAAAATTTAGTAATTCTCGCTACCGTAATAGCCCCTAATTCTTGTCGCAATTTAGATAGTTGATTTTCTAACGCTTCAGCAGTCTGAATGAGATTCGACTCTTGGGCTATTTTTAGCTGAGTTTCTAAAATTAAAGATTTTCCTCAACAGTTCATTGACTGCATCGATTGAATCATCATTTTCAGAAATCACAGCTTCACCTCTAATATGCGTTTTCAGCGGAAATAATTGCTATAAAGCTTGCTATGCATGAATTAAAACTGCTACATTTTTAATTTTACACAAGTAAATTCAAATTGATGACTCTAACTTTATTCAGCAATCAATGGAATAGTTCTCTGCGCTGAGATTGCTGGATAGCTTTATTGATAAGCTGAGATTGTAGTGATCTCCGATAACAGGCATTGGTTGCTGTCACTACCCCCATAGTTCAGCAGGTAGAAAAGCAAATAGGGTGACAATGCAAAAACTCCTTTTTAATGACAGAGATAATTTTAGAGTACAGGCCCTATTCCTTGGTGAGGATATTAACTTACAAACATTGAAGAATTACGTTTGCTTGGCGACTATGCCGGTAATGGTTTCAGTCGGTAAACACGGCTGTGCGGTATTATTAAACTATGGTGCAGTTGTGCTGTTTAACCTTGAGCCTGTGGAAAAGGTAGCCTTCTTAACCAAACTATCCTCTCAAGTTAGTGGCACTTTTGCCGATCCGGAAACAGAAGAAGTGGAAGTTCATCTCAAAGTTGCAGAGAGTGAACGAGCTAAGGAAGGAAAAATTTTGCTGCATGAATTTAGCATAGAACGCTTGCAGATAGTGGCTGATATTCTCGCCAAGAGTGTTGTACTGTCTCACTATGAAACCAGCCTAGCGACTGTATTTGATCAAATTGAACCGTTTGCAGCTAGTCTCCAGCGTGAAAACAGGGGAAGACGCCAGAGCCGGGAATTACTGCGTCAACTTGGGACTACCCTATTAGTTCAACATAAGATTGTGGGTCGAGTAGAGATTATCGATAAGCCAGAGTTGCTCTGGGAATCCCCACAGCTAGAAAACTTATATCTGCGCTTGGAGGATGAATACGAAATCCGTGAGCGTCACTATGCCCTAGAACGCAAACTAGAGCTAATTACCCAAACCGCACAAACAGTACTGGAGTTCATGCAGCATAGCAGTAGCCAGCGAGTGGAGTGGTATGTGGTAATTCTGATTGTGGTGGAAATTTTGCTGTCATTGTATGACATCATTTTCAAAAGCTAAGGCTAAGTTTGGAGAGCATAACAATTGCTGCCTGTTTTAATCAATTGCAGGACGATATATTTGAAAGAACAAAGATATTTCCTTTCAAAACTTGCTAATTGACACTCTCCGGGCTGAAGCCCTTGTCATTACCAACATCTTTTAGAGTGACTGGGTGATAAAATCGGCAGCCCAACACATATCCTGTAATCGCAACTAACCTCACCATAAGGTCTGCCAACCAGGTAGACCATCGGACTTGCGACCAAGAAAACCACCCAAACGAGCGATCGCTAAAAAGAATTCACCCAGAGTCAGCTCGCAACTTGTCAACCTAAGACGAGCAACTAACACCTTTAAGATCATTAAATCAGTAAATAGTCAACAGTTATCAGTTATCACAGTAACAGTTAGGATTTGACTACGACTGAAACACACCACTTTTTAGAAGTGGGGGACTCTGACTCCCAATTGACTTACAATTTTTAACTGATAACTGATAACTGATAACTGATAACTGTTGAAGGCACGTACTCTTGTGCCAAGAGTTGAGGATTGCTGCGACTAAGTTGGCGTAACTGTAATAATCTGACTGAAACTATTGTCACTCCTATATGGCGAATGTATTGTTATTGGTAGTAGGAAGGAGAGCTTTTCACCCAGACATTTTGGTTGTGATAAAAATCACCACGTTGTTCTAGTGTAAACCCACCCAGCAATAGTCCTAACCACACCTCCACCATCGGCATTTCTAACGCACATTGCAGTTTAACTAAAGAAATCTCATCTTTGACATTTATCAGATGGTTAGCGATCGCACTCTGCCATTTTTCCACATCCTCATCTGATGCCAAATTGCGGACATCTTCTAAAGTTGTCACCTCATCGAGCATTGCCAAAACATTCGCCTTTTCAACAGGTGCTGCTACAGAATCACCCAACTCAGTAGGAGATGAAAATTGGTGTGGGCCGTGTGGTTTAAAGGTTTGTGGTGTTTCCGGTTCAATCAAATCATCTAAATCTAGGTGCATTGTTGTCCGCACTAAACCAGCAAAGAGATCGGTGCTAACAATTGGCCCCAAAAGACTATTGCGATCGCGGGTATCTTGCAACAGCATTTCCGCACGAGACTTGAGAATATCCGCAATTTGAGTGAAGGCAAGCGCTGCGGTTGATAACTGTGCCTCCAAGGGTAATTTTTCTAACTCGGCATCCAAACAATCCCACATAGCATCAAGGGAAGAAGTTGGTGGAGATTCAGACAACTCATCTAATACATCCCAGATGGTTAATTGGTGGTATGTGGTCATCTCTAGGATTCTGGATGTAACGGGCAAGGACGAACTGGGCAGTAAATTGAGGTAATTTCAAACATATCCTTATATTGATATAGTGAAACACTATATTGTTTTGCAAAAGCCTGTAATACCTGATCTGTATAGGCGCGGATCTTGCCAGCCGTTAGTCCAAAGCAGTGAATTGGTTCTAAGCGGCAAACAGGTTTTTGCCCCAGCCAGAGTTCTGCACCCAACGCGTGTAATGGTTTATCCCCCGGTTCTTTATACAAATACAGCACTGCAAAATATGTTGCTGGTGGTTCGATTGCGATTGCATCAATTTCTGCGGAATTATTCTGGGAGCGGTGGCGATAGAATGAGCGGCGATTGTGGCAAATGCGTGGATTCCAACATCCATCCCCTGCTGTTCCATGTAAAACTTTAGCTTGGGCAGTTGGTAACTTGGCACATAGCTGACACTTTGGATCAAGTGGCTTTGGCATAGAGTGAGGGTGTGGGGTGTAGGGTGTAGGGTGTAGGCAATGAGAAAGAATTACACCCTGCTACGCTCTACTTTCAAGAGATCGAATTAAACCCAGTAGAATTTTGCCAACTAATTTACACTGATTAATAACTGGATTTATCACTTCAGCAACAGCTAACGCTACACGAATTGAAAGTAAAAGATGAGTTTCAAGTTCTTTAAGCGAACCTTGAGCTATGTATAAAAATTGAAGATATTCACCTCTTGTTCTTCTACCATAACCTTCCGCAATATTAGCTGGAATAGAAACAGAGGCTCTCCTAATTTGTGATATCATGCCGTATGTTTCCTCTTTAGGAAATTGTTTTGTGACTCTATAACATTCTTCTGCTAAATTCATAGCTTCTTGCCAAACTTTTAAGTCTTGATACGACTGTATTGACGGTTTATCATTCATAAATTATTTAATAAGAAGACTATATTAAATTTTGCATTCGCTCAATAATATCAACTACACCCTACACCCTACACCCCACACCCTTTTATTCTTCTTCACCAATCGCACGATAGTAAGCAGCGATCGCTGCTTCTTGCTCACTGCGAAGGGTATAGCGCCGAAACGCTTTCTCGCTTTGATGTCCCGTTAGCTTACGGGCATGGCTGGGATCAACTCCCAATAGCAATAAGTCAGTGGCGTAGGTGTGACGAAAGGAGTGAGGGTGCAAATCCTCAATGTGAGCTATTTCACCGATTTTTTCCACCGCGAAGTAAATCCCGTGATAACTCAAGCGTTCACCTTTGTATGAAGCATGGTGTGAAATCATCAGTGGACTAAGGCTGTTTAACACCTCTCCTTGGTGTGAGCGCGTAAGCAAATACTCTGCTAAAACTTCCCGACTCTCTTTTCGCAGTGGAACTAAGCGTGGTTCATTGGTTTTGGTGTCTGGTAAAAACAGCAGCTTGCCATCAAATGAGCCAACATTTAGCTGCACAACTTCCCCAGCACGCAGCCCATGACTGAGAATGTGAACCAGTGCTGTATCCCGTTGCTTTGTTTCTCCGAGCAATTCCAAAGCTGACCAAACCCGATCCATTTCTTCAGGGGTCAAGCTTTGGGCTGGTGGCAGTGGCACTTTTTCCAGTTTAATGCCCAGTGTGGGATTAGTAGCAATAATGTCAGGATACGTATAGCACATCCATTTAAAAAAGCTTTTGAGTGCTGCGACTCCTGCATTGATGCTGCTTTTAGAAAGCGGTTTACCAGCATCAGTAAGTATTTCATCTCTTAGGTATTCTTTATATAGCGCAAGGTGACGTGGACGCAGTTCATGATAATGTAGTTCACTCCAAGCCAAAAACCTTTTGAGTTCGCGTTCGTAGAGTTTGCGGCTGTTGGGTGCGAGATTGTTGCTGCGTAAAAATTCCAGAACTTTTACCCACCGAATATCGGTTGGTGGTCTTCTAGTTTCTCCTGGCTGTGTGAAATGTAGAGCTTCACGATCAAGGGGAATGAGTTTGATCTCAGGTAGAGAATCTGCCCTGTAGTTCATCCAGTTTTGTGTAAATTATTAGTTGTTAAGTATTAAATATAACTTTGTATTGATTTGAGACTACTCATCTGGTGGTGAGGTAGTCATGACTTCTACGACAGTACGATCATGACCGATTAGTGCCTGCTCCCATGTAGAATAACGCTGCATTCTCCCGTGATGAGTCCCGCCTAAAACCATCGTTTCAAAAAGCAACGGGGGATCTCCAAAAGTGAGATCGAATCCCGAAAAACTAGTTGATACTTTGGCATCAGCAACTATAGTTTCGGCAACTAGATGTTGTCCTGAATCTTGTACTGAGTGTAAATAATCTTGCCACTCTGACAATGAATTAACAGCAACAGGGGTATGTCCTACTAGTTTGTAATAAAGCATGATTGACAACTTGTGGCTATCACAAAATTTTACCCGATTTTATACGAAATAAAGTAGTCTTTTTACTACCTTATGGCTCTCTATTAACTAATACATCCTCAATCGCAATAGTGGCAAAAATTCTGCGTTTTGTATCATGTTTATTCCACAGCAAATCCCGATAGTTGACGCATTTTAGGAGTATGAAAACCGATGACAATATCTTGTTTAGGTACACCCATTTCTATCAATTCTAAAGCAATATCCGCTTCCGTTGTATTTTGTTGAATCCAAATTTTATTATTTTTGATATCTAAATGCATTATTGGCCCATAAATCCGATGCTGATTATTCCATCCAACACTAATAATTTGATAATGGTCATGTTCTGTATCAAAAATCTGTTCGACTTCTACATCTCCGTAACTAGGCTTGTACTGAAGATGTTTAGTTAACAGTTGCCTAACTTTTGTCCGGTATTCATTTAATTTGTCCATTGTTCTATTGACTCAGTTTCCAGATTGTAAATAATTAGCTTTAATTTGTTTTCATTTACTACAGTTTGAATAAAAGACAAGTTAAAAAAGTCGTTATAAGTGACCAATGGTACAGCTAAATATAAGGTTCTATTTGGCTCTTCAACACGCAATGCTGTACGGTAATTAATAAATTGTCCTAGCGCCATGTGAAATTCAGAAATTTTTGAGGCACTCACAAAATTTTTGATTTCAACTGCTATTTTTTCTCCTGCTTTTTCGGCAGCTAGAAGTCGCTCTGCACCTAAATCAATTTGAACATCAACCCCGCCACATCTAATATTGAGCGGATCATCTGTAATTACCCAACCCTCTTTTTCTAATGCAGACCTCACAATATTGTGGAATAAATCACGAGCCATAGTTTTACAGCAAAGCCACACTAACCTTAATACTGCTCAACACCCTTAGTGGTGTCATTCGCCAGTAAAACATTTAAACATAGATTTCAACTTGGTACTGACCATCGACTTCAGCACATAAATCCTTTAAATCTAGACTTTGCTCACATTATGCTTTAAGTTACATTGTAATACAATACTACAACACAAAATAAGATACCCTTATCTTTTATCCGATATAAACTCCGATAAAAAC
>NZ_JACJTD010000133.1 GCF_014698505.1 Nostoc foliaceum FACHB-393
TTGCAACCATGTCACTCGCATCTATGACGACAATACCAGCAAATATAAAGATCATTTTTATGGGAGTTTGGTTCGCGAATGACATTCGCGAACCAAACTCCCCTTCCCACATCCCGTGAAAAGTCAGGTAAGCCAATGCTGATGAGTAGTGCGATCGCAAACTTAAAAACCCTTTCCTTTTGTGGCTTGAGATAATCTACGAGTAAATTCCAGTATTGCTGTAGTCCAATTTTCATAAAGCTTTAGCTATCAGCAAGTAGTGTTCTTGAGTTTGCCAAGTAATCCATAGTAATTGAGAAAAGCTTGCAGCATTTTGTATGTTTAATAACAAAATAGTGGTATAAAAATAAGCTATTCTAATCATATTGATGATAATTTATATCAATAAGCTGCTACTTGCTGTATTTAATCACAAATACTGAGCATAGTGACTTTGCGTTGAGGATTCACCAAAATGTATTGCTAATAATTAGCAACAAATATAAAAACTTATTGCTACTAGTTATGACAGCCACCATTTCACAACAAGCTTTTTGGGATTTATTTGTAGAGTCACCAGAAGTAAAAAAAAGGTGCGATGGGTTATGTTCCATCGTAGGCGATCGCTGGGATATGTTTGACACCATTAGCTATTTTCCAAAAGAATTAGGTAAAGGATTTTATGGTGAAATAGAATTACGAGATGGTTTATATTTAGCCATTTCAGAACATCAATTACATGACGATTTGATCATAAAGCTGCCAGAGCGACAACATCCTTTAGAATACAGCTTTTATCTTGCAGGATATAACCAAGATAAGCATTTTGCTGTTAGTAGCGGACAAAACAGATTGTGGGGTAGTGGACTAGCACCAAAGGAAATGTATAAATCATTTAAATCAGAAAAAAACATTGAGATTAATGTTCACATGGAACCGGAATTATTTCGCTTTTTTATGGGTAAAGAAAAAAAGCAGCTTCCGCAAGAATTAACTCATTTAGTCAGAAAACCTCATCAAGAATACTATTCTCGTTCTGGTAATACGACTCCAGCAATGCAAGTAGCATTACAACAAATATTAAATTGTCCCTACCAGGGAATGATGAAAAGGATGTATTTGGAAAGCAAGGTTTTGGAACTAATGGTGTTGTTGGTTGAAGAAGACGTTTCTGCACTTAAAAATAAAAATGACACCTTTTTACTAAAGCCTGATGATGTGGAACGTATTCACCACGCCAAAGAAATTTTGCTACGCGATTTAGAAAATCCTCCTTCTTTGATAGAGTTATCCAGACAAGTCGGCTTAAATGACTGTACTCTTAAACGTGGCTTTCGTCTGGTATTTAATACGACAGTATTCGGCTATTTACATCATCATAGATTAGAACAAGCACGAAAATTATTGGTAACTGGAGAAATAAGCATTTCTCAAGCATCTCGTAGAGTTGGTTTTTCTAGTCGCAGCTACTTTGCCACCGCTTTTAGAAAAAAATTTGGCATCAACCCAAAAGAATTTCTGATAGCTAATTCGCGTTTATCGATGGCAATGGATGAGTTGATAGGATAAGAAGAGAAAAACTAAACAGCTTAATTTTTCATATTGAGAGCTTATATAAAAATTTAAAAATGACAATGCAATAATAACCTGATTTAACAACTTAAAAATTCAAAAATTCCGTCTAGCGTTCAAAAAATTCCGTCTAGCGTTCAAAACACTCATCCTCATCCAAGAGCTTTCCTGTAAGCTTTTTGATATTAATTACTAATTACAAAAGAAAAGGTTATTGGGCATGGGGGAGGCAGCGCGGCTCTGGCTTCCCAAGTTGAGCAACTGCCGTCATTGGAAAGAATAACTTTTTTATCTCTTTCTTAGTCATCGTTCCCAGCCCTCAACCCCCTGTTACTTATTGATGTGTGTGGTGAGTAGAGTAATGTCAAATCAGTTACAGAAACTAGCTTGGATGATCAGTGTGGCTTTGGTACTGATTAACCCCCCTGTACTAGCTGAAGATACCCAAAAACCAATCTCTAAAATTTCTCAATTGAGTGATATAAAACAACCTGCTACGAGTATTAAGCAATGGCTGGCTCAGTCGCTAATCCAAATAACAGGTGTTAAGTCTCAAGGCACAGACAAAGGGATAGAGATAATTTTAGAAACCAATCAATCAGATCAACTGCAACTCACAAATAAAAGTGAGGGGAATAACTATATTATTGATATTCCCAATACCCAATTACGCCTACTTAGTGGTGATACATTCCATCAGGAAAAACCGACTGCGGGAATTGCTGAAGTTACAGTTAGCAATTTAGATGCAAACACTATTCGCGTAACAGTCATTGGTGAAACTGGTGCGCCGCAAGTCGAGTTATTTGATGGTGATGAAGGTCTGATTTTTGGGGTTGTACCTACTGTGACTACTACCCAAAGACAACAAACACAAGCCACGCCAGTGGAACCACAACCCAGCACTGAAATCCAGCCAGAACAACCATCGGCACAAAATGAAGAACCAATTGAATTGGTGGTGACGGGTGAACAGGGTGGTTATCGTGCAGAAGAAGCATCAACCGCAACTAAGACAGATACACCTATTCGTGATATCCCCCAATCAATTCAGGTAATTCCCCGCGAAGTTCTCAAAGACCAAGGAATTATTCGCGTCCAAGATGCGTTGCGAAATGTAAGTGGTTCTACTAGCACGGGTTACTATCAAGGTTTTAGTGAATATTTTTCTTTGCGTGGTTTCGACGCCAATTTATTTCGGGATGGGCTTCGTTTATATAACGATTTTGGTGGCTTGACTGAAACAGCAAATATTGAACGTATCGAAGTTCTGAAAGGCCCAGCATCAGTATTGTTTGGAGATGCGCCTCCAGGTGGTTTAGTGAATTTGGTGACTAAACAACCTTTTCCTGAACCCTTCTATTCTTTTGAGGGAAGAGTTGGTAGTTTTAGCAACTATCGAGGTGCATTCGATTTATCGGGGCCTTTAACTAATGATAAAAACATACTTTATCGTTTCAACGCTCTTTATGAAAATGCTGGAAGTTTTCGTGATTTTGTAAATTCAGAGCGTGTGTTTCTTGCTCCTATATTTAAGTTTGCCCTTGGCACTAACACCAATTTAACTATAGAAGGCTCCTGGTTGGAAGAAAAACGCACAACAGATGATGGTACTGTGGCAATAGGTAATCGCCCAGCGAATTTACCACGGAGCCGTTTTTTAGGTGAACCGTTTCAGAATGTAGAAATCAATGTCACGAATTTTAGCTATTTACTTGACCATAAGTTCAGCGATCAATGGTCAATTAGAAATGCTTTCCGCGCTCAGTTTGTAAATTTAGAACGTTACTTTCCTTTACGGGATTCTCTCGATGAGGAAACAGGTGAATTAAGTAGATTAAGTTATTTTTCTCAGCGTCGAGATAATGCTTATTCTCTACAAACGGATGTGGTCGGAAAATTTAATACTGGTTCGATTAAACATCAACTTGTGTTGGGGTTTGATTATACTAAAATCACCGAAGATGGTACTTTTGGAGACTTTGAAGCTTACCCATCTATTAACATATTTAACCCAGTTTACGCTCGTTTAGAGTATCCCAAGGAAGAAATCTTAACTTTCTTTCGTGATGATAGCCTCGATAAATATGGGTTTTACTTTCAAGACCAAATCGAAGTAACTCCTCAACTCAAATTATTGGCTGGCGGTCGATTTGATATTTTTGATCAAACTCGTAGTACACGTAATTTGGGTGAAGCAAAGCAAGAATCTTCTCAATCAGATACTAATTTTAGCCCCCGCTTGGGAATAGTTTATCAACCATCTCAAAATATCTCGCTTTACGCGTCTTATGCAACCTCTTTTGTACCAGTCTTTGATGCAGGTCGTAATGCTACCGGTGAACCTTTTAAGCCGGAAACAGGTAGACAATTTGAGGTAGGTGTAAAAGCTGATATTACCCGCAATTTAAGTGCAACTTTAGCTTTGTATGACCTCCGCAAGCAAAATGTTGCTACTGATGATCCGAATTCACCCGATCCCAACGAGCAAATTCAAACTGCGGAACAGACAAGTCGAGGGATTGAATTTGATATTGCTGGCGAAATTACACCTGGTTGGAAAGTAATTGCGTCCTATTCTTACATTGATGCTTTTGTCAGCAAAGATAATAATGGTTTTGAAGGTCAGCGTCGAGACAATATTCCAGAACACGCAGCAAGTTTGTGGACAACTTATGAATTTCAACAAGGAAGTCTACAAGGATTAGGATTTGGACTAGGATTATTTTTTGTTGGCGATCGCTTTGGAGATTTGGACAATAGTTTTGTTCTTCCTAGTTTTGTGCGTACTGATGCTTCAGTATTTTACAAGCGTAATAACTGGAGAGCGGCTGTAAATGTTCGCAACCTGTTTGACGAAACTTATTATACGGGTTCTGCCTATGGTAGCCGTTTAGAGGTTTACTACGGTGAACCTTTAACAGTAATCGGTTCATTTGCGATTGAATTTTGACGAAAGTAGAGTGTGATGTACAAGATACCATTATGAATGACAGGACAATATTGTTTGATTTTTAACTAAGTAGAAAGAGGAGAGAGTATTAAAGTGTATCGTTACCTCAATTTATTTTTGCTAATGATTGTTACTATTGTCTTGCTGTTAGCTTGCCATAGTAATATTTCGCAAAATGCAATTCAAGGTAACAATACCTTATTACCTACATCTCCTCTCCCAGTAGCTACAAAATTAGTCAAACACGCTTTGGGCGAAACAAGAATTCCCGTCAAGCCTCAGCGAATTATTGTATTAAATGATATTGCCCTTTTAGATCCGGTATTGTCTTTGGGTGTCAAACCAATTGGCACAGTAAGTTATTTTCCACAGTACGACTTTTTATTTCGTGGTGTAACTAATGATGAAGCGACTGGTATTGAGATAATTGGTACTGGAAATCAGCCTAATTTGGAAAAAGTTATCAAGCTCAAACCCGATTTAATTTTGATGCGTGATTACCAGAAAAGTTTGTATCCACAATTATCTGCGATCGCACCTACAGTTATGGTAGACTTGCCAGGACTGAATTACTCTTTCAAAGAAAATCTGCGTTTTATTGCTCAAGTGCTAGGTGAGAGTGAAAAGGCAGAGCAAGTTATTGCTCAATACTATGAACGAATTAAAAAGTTGCAAAATTTAATGGGCGAACGTCTGAAACAGATAGAAGTATCCGTGATTTATATTTTTGGAGAAGGTCTCATCTCTACATATTCAGATAATGAAACTTACAATCAAGTTTTTCAAGACATTGGCATACGACTCATACCTTTGCTAGCAAACCAACAACAAGAAACTGTAATATCGAGTATCGAGATATTAAACAGATATGATGCTGATGTTTTATTTGTCATGAATGATACTAGCCAATTGACACAAGCTTTTTTTCAAAATCCTCTTTTAAATACACTAAAAGCAGCGCAAAACAATCAAGTATATGAAGTCCAAGTAAATAGATGGTGGACATACGGCTTTTTTGGCATCAATAAACTACTTGATGACCTTTTTAAATATCTGGTTCAGCCATAGCCATCATGAAAATTCACTACCCAGAATCCGGTTAAAGGTCGAAGATAAATTCTATCCGAGATATTACCACTAATATGAATGTCAGTTATATCAAAATAAAAAGCTTTACTCGCTGGTGGCGATTTGGGATTGTCATATTTTGTAGTTTATTGTTTGCAGTAGCTTGTCATCGTGGTGGTTCTCTACCTGTTAATAATCAAAATATAAACACAGCTTGTCGTCAGGTTGAACACACTGCGGGAATGACCTGTGTTCCAGACAAGTTTGAGCGACTTGTGACTTTAGATGATGCTGAAAATGCGATCGCACTGGGTATTAAACCTGTTGGTGCTGTGATCTCAGATTTTTCATCATATTGGCAAGATAAGCTAACAGGAGTAAAAAATATTGGGACAATTGGCGAACCTAACTTAGAAAGTATTCTCGCACTCAAACCAGATTTAATTGCTGGTTATGAATATCAACAAAATATTTATCCTATTACTTCAAAAATTGCTCCAACAGTTTTGTTGAAATTTGAACACAGTGGTCAATGGAAAGAGGTATTTACAAACACTAGTGTGGCGTTAGGTAAGAAAGAAGTTGGTCAAAAGGTAATGGAAAATTATTACCGTCGTCTCGCAGACTTTAAGCAGAAAATGGGCAATAAGTTGTCGAAAATTAAAGTTTCTGTAGTACGACTTTATCCTAATAATATCAACCTTTATTTACGTGATTCTTTCTGCGGAAGTATTTTGCAAGATGCTGGATTATCTCGCCCAGAATCGCAAAGTTTCACGGCATCAGAAGCAAAAAAATTATTTAGTAACCAGATTCAAATGTCCATCGGTAATGAATTAATCGAACAGGCTGATGGTGATGTGATATTTATTTGGACGGCTGAGAATGATGCTAAAGGTAATCAAACAGCACAAAAAAAATTAGAGCAGCTTAAATTAAGTCCTCTGTGGAAAAATTTAAAAGCTGTACGAGAAAATAAAGTTTATTTAGTTCCAAGTTACTGGATAGGAAGTGGTATGTTAGCTGCCAATGCGATTATTGATGATTTATTTAAGTATCTAATTAACATACCTTGATTTATTCGGGAATAGTCCAACGTCGCCAATTTAGTGTTTGAATAATTGTTTGAATACTTTTTATCAAGTACCTAATTATGACACTTCATACCTTATTTGTTTGTAAATCGTGTAGTGCTGTTCTTTCTCATGAAGAAGCAGACGATCGCGCCGAAGGAAATCAATTATTCCTCAAGCTGCTGGAAGTGCAACAAAATAATTCTGTTTACAGCAATCTTAAGATTCAGTCTGTGGGATGTTTGTGGACGTGCGTTAGCAAATACTCTTGTGCAGCAACATTAGTATGTCCACAAAAATACACGTACCATTTTGTTGATTTGACAGAGGAAAGCATAATTGATTTGTTGCAATTTAGCCAGCTTTATCAAGAGAGTCAAGACGGATATGTTTTACCTCCCAAGTTACCTGGGACACTGCGATCGCATCTTTTAGTACGCATCCCTCCTATACCTGAGATACTTCCATCCTAATCTGCCGTTTGCTAGTATTTACGGTCGGTTCGCTCATTTCACAAACAGAATAGCCAAATAACAGCCTGAAAGTGTAGTCTGCAAAGGTGTTCACTAATAATTGAGGCGGCTAGATAACAGTTGCAAAGCACTACATTTGATTGTAGTTGGACTGTAATTTATTTCTTTTTGTCTTTGTGTAAAGCCAAAACCTAACAAATCTACTGCCCATGTTTCATTTTGAGTACCAAGTAATGGCAACAGAAGACGGAACTCTAGGATGGAACTATCGAAGCCGTGTAGCAGCAGAATTGGTGTGCCTTTACTACCTTTGTGAATGTAGGTTGTGAAAATTGGGT
>NZ_JACJTD010000134.1 GCF_014698505.1 Nostoc foliaceum FACHB-393
CCGCCCTTTCCTCCGACACCTGCCCTCCCGCCCCGATTACGTAACACCACATTCTTGAGTTTAGATAATGACTCAAAGTAAACAGTAGCATTACCACCATCACCACCATCGCCACCATCACCACCATTACCGCCATTGCCGCCTTTAGCACCGCATACATTTACTGTCACATTTTGCGGCTGTTGACATCCAGAAGCTTGTTCACCAGAAATAGCAGATTCTCCCGCTTCGCCATCTGTACCGGAGAGGTCAATCGTTTGTAGTTGTTCGCTAGCGCGAATTGTTTGCTCGGTAGCAGAGTTCCCATCTCGTCCAGATCGACCATCTACACCATTTCTACCAGCTTGTCCAAAAGTTTGTACTTCAGCAGCAACAACATTGACAGCTAGACTGTTAATAATTGTTGCCAGAAGGCATACTTTGAGAATGTACTGAAGCGGCTGATTAATATTCAGACAAGTCAAATAAATTAAATAAAACTTTTGATATAGCAATCCTAAATGAGTTACGAACTGGGGTTTGAGTTGGGTAAAACCAGTCATCATTGCTTTGTCGGGTACTTTATCTAAAGGGTTTATTCAGATTTGAGCTTTTACATAGCTTTTAGACAGCGTTTGAAAAAATGCTCAAGGATAATTCAAAATTTTGCATGTAAAAATCAGGCTTTCACGCTTTTGCGTTTTTTGTATAGTCGTAGTCATTATAATTAAGACGCTACTTGCTTGATTGGGGTTTCCATTGCATCACGGCTTTGCCCTTATGTCCTGGTTCAGCTAGCCCAAGCCTCAACAAGACAGCAGGGCGCACACTTGCCTAAATCTCATCTTGATACTCTGATAAGCCATGCTCATGAATCAGCTTTGTCAAATCCTCCAAATCCATGCTTTACCTGCCTGTCTTTGCTTTAGTTCATTACTTAGCAAAATAACACTGCGTTTCACTCTTTAGCGATCGCCTGAAGTTAAAGATTCTTAAAAGTATCGGACTTTTGAAATACGCAAGCCCCCCTCAACGCAAGCAATCCCCCACTGCGGAAACTTCGCCACCAGTTTCTTGATCACGATCACCAGCGCAGGATCATCATTCCAGCATTGTTGGAGGAAGTCAAACCCCGGATTCTGCCCCGAATTCGCCGCAACTTTCAGTTTCTGCATCCGCTCCGGTCGCATATTTGACCGCGCAACAATCGCCTCATGCGACCATTTTTCGGGATTTGGCACAGGGACGGCAGAACAGGTATCGTCTATAAGAAACGCGCAAGGAACATAAAGAAAGAGCTTTGGGTTCGACGCAACAATCTTTTATCTTAAGTAATCCATATCAGATTAACTTTGTCCCCTATCATCCCCATACGTACTATAAATTCATGTCCACCATCAGCAAAACTCAGCTTCCACAAATAGGTCTGAGTTTCTCCTTGTTTGAGATCACCGAAATAAGTAGTTGTATAACCTTCAGACATACGAGGAATTAGTGGGGAGCTAACTTGGTCAAAAATTTCTTTGGTAATATCTGTTCTGTAGTCGGAATCACCAACTCTGAGAAAAAGGTCGTAATTTCCTGTAGCTGTGGCATTCAAAATAGTTTGCAAACAATTAATCACGTTTTCAGGGGGATTAGTTGAATTCATAATCATGCTCTTATGTTTGTGTGGCTAGCTGTACTAAGCTTTCACCCCAAAATTCAAATTTTTTGCATCAAGTCAAGATTATTACAAAACTTTGCATTATTTGTTTTCAACGCATCACACTTGTTACTCATCCCAATCCACTAACACCCCATCAACAATCGCAATTCCCCACTGCGGAAACTTCACCAGCAGCTTCTTGATCACAATCTGCAAAGCAGGGTCATCATTCCAACACTCCTGCAAGTACTCAAACCCCGGATTCTCTCCCGAATTCGCCGCTCGATTCAGTTTTTCCCTTCTTACAGGTCGCGCATTTGCCCTTGCAACAATCGCCTCATGCGACCATTTTTCAGCACTGGTGGCAGGTGCGGCGGAACAAGTACCTTCATGATCCGCTTTCATTTCTCCACTTGAAATTGAATTTTCAACTAACAACGAAGCGGAATTACTTTGTTCTACAAGCCCTGGTGTTTGATTAGCGATCGCAGAATTTAAGGATTTTTCATCTTGAGCGACGGGCGCGGCGGAACAAGCACCTTCATGACAGTTCCTCGGCTCAACACCACAGTCCTGGTTTTCAGCCAACAACAAAGCGGGATTACTCTGTGCAGCATCCAAAAGCGCTAGCGTTGTACAGTGCGTTACCGCAGGTAACTCTTCCTCCTTCTCTGACACGCTTTCAACAAACTGAGGTGACGCGACCTCCAAGGGAGCGATCGCCGCCTCTTCACAGTGCGAAATAACGGGTTGCGTGTCAGAGTTACACCTCACAAACTCTTTTGTAGAGTTTGTGAGGTGTTCCTGAGCAGTTCGTGAGCTTTGCTGGAACCCCTTCTCTGACTGACTTTGACCTAAGATAGACGCTTTGTACGAAGCACCCATTTCTTCACAGCCAGCATCTATCTCTGAATCCCCAGCATTTGGTTCTCGTTTTAGAGAATCTGGTTCTCGTTTTTCGGCATTGGCTTTCTCCCAGAACTCTTTCATTCGACTGCCATGCAAATTTTTCACCATCCAACTAGCTGTTTCTCGGCCGTCTTCTACGGACTTATCGGGCTTGAAAATAAACAACCCGCTTTCAGCTAGAATTTTCTTTGCACAGATAAAAGTACTGTACCCCAAAGTGGAAGTCAGGGGCATCCATCGGGAACCATAAGGGTCAGCTGTCCAAGACTCCTGCCACAATTGCGTAACTGAAGGCTTTTGCTGCGATGCCCACAACATATCTTCTATGGGGATAATCACATGAAGCCGCTTATACGGTGACTGTGGTTTGCTAGCGGCAGCAGCCTTTTTGAGCTTGGGTTTTGTGATGGTTGCGGTCATTCTACAATCTCCTATTTATATTGACGCACGGAATTTTCCCCCACTGTGATGCGGGGCTTGGTACTTGCATTTCTTTGTCTAAAAAAGTTACCAGTACACTGAAAGACTATTGAGGTTGCCAGAATCGCAATTCATCTCGAAAATACCTATCAGTCTTTTTCGATTGCTCCTTCCAACAATCCCAAGCCACCACCAACTCTTCGCCTAATTCTTCTACTACTTCACCTCTCTCTACATACAAAGTGCGGTATGGATCAGCATGGGAAACAATAGAGCCGATGCCAATAGTGTCCGGTTGAGAGGATGCGTTCTGGAGTGCGGTAATCAATTCTGTTTCCTGGGTGGTCAATTCCGCCCAGTAATCTTGTTTAATCACTTCGTACTCTTGGGCCACTGCCCAATAGTCCTGCCATGTACACCCAGGTTTAGCTAGTACTGCCCGAATCTCACTAACCGCCTGGGGTAGCATTTCCAATTGCTCGGCTCGATAAGCGATCGCAGATGGTGTCGGCTCACTCCCCAGAATTATCGCCGCAGCTTCAAGTGCTTGGGTGTTGTTCATCGCACTGGCGAGATTCTTCAACGCCATACCCATCAGCCGCAGACATTCCTGTGCATTCTCTTTGGGCGGTTCCTGCGCCAGCGATCGCAAATCAATAGTTTTCTCTAGGGCAAGCTTCACCTGCTTGTTCAAAGCCTTGGTTGCTTGCTGGGTCATCGTATTCCCCCACTGTTGCGAGGGACGTTCTTCTACGGCGCGTTCCAATTCCTGAATACGTTGCTGGAGTTGTTGGTTTTCAATTTCCAGTTTCCGTAACCCCTCCATCTCATCCAATCGCTGCTGTAACTGAATATTCTGCTCCTTCTGCTGCTTGTACAGTTGTTGCAAGGATTGGATTCGCTCTTGTACCTGGGCTTCGGCTCTGGTAGCTGCTTCTGTTTGCAAGCCAATCCTCAGTTCTTGCTCTAGGCGCTCTAACTCTTGCTGATGTTGCTCTTTAATTTGAGCGATCGCTGAGGTATATTCTGGTGGATAGTTCCGCTCTCTAGGGAATGAAACACTGGCGGCATCTAGATCCGCATTGTTGATCAGTAACCTCTCGCCATCAGGGAAAGTTACAATCTGCTGCCAGCGATTTGGCGCGTCTGCCTCGATGCTTCCCGAATCCCCATACCTTGGATGTGATTCTTGTGAAACTGTGACAATAGCTTTTTGAGGAACCACTGGTTCTTGAATTTTGGGAACCATTGGTTCCTGAATAGATTGCTTTTTGCGTGGAAGTTGAGGAACCACTTTTTGGGCGGCAGCAGCAAAGTCTGATTCACCAGGGGACGGGTTATCTTTGAGAGCGATCGTTACAGCTTGTTTTAGTTTTTCTGGTTCCTTGACTAGCCGCAGCAGTGGACGAGCTTGGCGCTCATTTTTGATGTGTTCGCCCAACTCACCAACTGCGTCTATGACCTTTTTGGCTCCTAGCAGTTGGTTGATTCGTCGGTATCCACCCCAGGCGTATAACTCACGCTGGCAGTATTCTTCAAAGCTTTTATATCCAGCTTGCAGGTAAAGCTGCTGTTCCCGCATCTGAAGGATTTCATCTACCGCTTGCCATTCAAATCGGTCGATGGCGGTGAAGGTTTCCTGGATGCTGGTGTTGAGGTTGCTGTAATCGAGTGCTGATGTTTCTTCTCTTTCTAGTGTCAGCATATCTCTTGCCCACTATGTATGTTAAATACTAGGAATCTTGCAGTTAGTAAGGGACTTGCAGGAGCCGTTAGGCTTATCGCATTAGGCGACTTCAGCAAACCTTGTGAATCGGCTCAAGTCCGGGTAAACCGCTTTAAAGTAAATAATTTCGTTCTCTTTGTGATCAAGATGAAGGTATAAATGAACTTCGTCTGGATCTTTCCTGAAAGTACTTTTTCCTCGCCAGCAGTTCTGTTCTGATTTCTCCCAGTTACAAGATTCAGCATAAATGTCTGCAATGACTGCCTTTGGTGCATAACTTTCAACTGTGGTGACTGAAGCGTGGATATTTCTCTTGTCCTTATTCACCAAAAACAAGTTATATGCAGGTGCGATCTGAACAAGGCTGACAAAAAACTGGATGATTTCTGGAACTGCTTTTTGAAGAATGATGCGATCGCTCTCCAGCGTGAGCAGTTGATCCTCTACTATCGGGTAGGAGAACAAGCAATCGCGGATTGAAATGTTTCGCTGGCTGACTCCAGAGATGGCCAAGTTTTTCTGAATATCCTGAATATTATCTCTAATAGTGTGGTAGAGAAAAAGTTCAGTACCAAAATTAGGGCCAAAAATCTTACCCATACTTTCGTAGAACCGCGCCCCTTCATGTACGGATGATGGAGCATCCAGACACCAGCCTTTAGGGTCTGTCATGATCCGATGAATAATTTCATCATGTTTGGCATTACCGTTCCCAAGCCCAGCAAGCTCTAAGTAAACTCGTCTGTCTAACAATGAAGGGTAAATGAACTTATGGCGTTTGGGGTATCTCAGTCTAAGGCAGTCTTGCAGCAGTGAAGATAAGCCTTCTGTGCTGAATAAGTTGGGATTGTCTTGGAGGAGTAACTGGAAAACTGGTAAATTAGACATACTATTTCTTTGTTAAAGGATTAGTCTGGGCGATTGTTCTTCTTGGCGGGAGGCGATCGCTTTTAACTTAGTCCAAGAGTAAATATGTCAATAAAGTTTTCTAGTGACTCAAATAAAGATGGCGTGGGATTCATAACTGTATAACCTCGTACATAACTAAAGAATTGTGTTAGCACAGGTTAGTACGCTGTGATCTATAAAAAACAAAACCCACCTAATGCTCGGCGGGTTTGTCCTTGATAACAGTGTTAATAATGTGATCACGCCATTGCCTGAGAGTGGTGTTCTCCTCTCTCAGGCGACTAATTCCCCCAGGCATTCCTCTACAAGAGATTCAAGTCTTTGAACTCTTTGCTCAATCTGGGCTACATCATGGCCATTTTCCGAATTTTCTGTCTCTACATATTCTTTAATAAATTTTAAAAGTACATCTGTAACAGTTTTGCCCTGCGCTTCGACTTTAGACCGAAAAGCTGTCCGTATATCCTCTTCAATGCGAATTGTTAGACGAGATTCAATAGCCATAGACAATCTCCTTTTGTTTTAAGTTATCACAAGCCGTTAGTACGATTTATTCTATCAGGAAATATATTGGACTGGCGTTTCGTACTAACTATATTGACAAACGTACTAACTCGTACTAACATGGTAAATATAAAGGAGGAAACAAGCGCAACGCCTCCTAGTAAATAAAGATGCGCTCACTACAGAACTTTGACAGCACAATCCAGAGTGACTGCTTGAGGAGCAACCGAGGCACTGGCACAACCAGAGAAGGCGAGGGGTACACAGCATGGAAATGGATTTGCACTGAATAAGAAATTACCGGCAGGACGGCGGACGATATTTGAAGCGTTTGAAGTCATACACGTCGCCTGATACGCTGTATCTCCTGTTTTGGTATTACTCAAATGCCACTGGCTTTGAGTCGCAAATATATGGCTACGCCAAATCTTTTTGAGAGCGTTGTGCTGAACCACAACGTTCTTTGCACACATAACAAAGGCAATCGCCCACCGTCCAAAGTTTGCGATCGCCTTTTACCCTTTTATCAAGGAACTCTATTATGCCTTATACAACACATACACAGCAAGCAATTCCTAGTTCTTCTCATGATGAGCAAGCCCTAGCCCAAGCAGAACTATACAGTCACCTCGAAACCCAAGCCCAAGCTGTAGCCCCAACCCAAGATTCTCTCACCAACAGAGATCGCCGCATCATTGGTGAGATTATCGAAGTTGAACCCGAATCAGTTCGCACTATCTGGATTGAAGGCGGAATCACAGTATGGGTGCAGTTTGTGGAAGGCGGACGGCTACCCTTGGACAGGGACTGGTTCGCTACAAGAGTTGCAGAGGTCAAAGCGACTCTACCAGAAACAGCACTGGAACGGAATCGACGACTGGAGTCCGAGTTGAAAAAAGCTTGCACTCTTTTTGGTTTGTATCACGGTGAGATTGATTATCTAGTATTCAGCACGAAAGTCTATCGCCAGGGCAAGTTAGTTGGCTTCGTTGGCTGGGATGAAGAGGGCTGGTATGCCAGACCCAGACAGTACGGACTTAATCGCGTGGCTCCTAGTGCAGAACAAGTGATTGCCTCCTTAGGAGTCC
>NZ_JACJTD010000135.1 GCF_014698505.1 Nostoc foliaceum FACHB-393
CAATGTCACCCATAGAGATATTACGAGAATTCAATTCGTACTACGTAAATATTCAAGCAATCGCCCAAGATAAAACTTGGCTCTTGTTGATTGCTGATAAAAAGATTGACCCAGAAGCAGCAACTCACGTGGGCGATACATTGCATTACTTGGGTGAGGTTATGGGGTGCGTGGAAGAAGTTGTCGAGGTCAAGTTCAATCAGGAGGCAAAATAATGCAACCAACAATAACAATTCCACACGGTTGAAAATACCCCCGCTTCACCTTAATAGCTAAGTCGAACACTATCCAGTATCAACGCAATTTTTAGCAACAACAACGCAATTATGGAAACCATCAAAATCAACAACAGCGTCTTTCTCATTCCACCCAGCCAACCGAAACTACAAGCCAATTGCGCCAAAGAATACGGTCAATTTCTTCTCGATTGTCCCCCAAAACTGACAATTCTAGAAGCACAAGCGGGAGGATATCTCAAAGGTAACAAGGCTGATTTTGCGATCGCAATCTCTCGTCCTGACCGTGCATTGACCATCAACGAAAACTTCACCAACGAACCGTTTACCGAGTTGTGGGTGATTCCAGTGGCAGGAGGACTCAAAGAACAATTCAAAGGGCCAGCGTCGATGCTGCTTAGTTTTCTGATCCACCGCCGCAGTAAAGATAATTTCGCTGGACTGTACAACCACTTCGCCCATCGTGCTTTCCAGCAGTGGTGCGAGGAAGGGATGCCGGGAGATCCCAAAGAGTTCTGTTATCAGGCGATCGCTAGCGTACTCAAAAACTACATTTTCTGCGCCGAATTTCAGAAAGTGGAAGGGACGCTTGGAACATACTGGTTCATTCAGTGGAGCTATCGCAATCCTCAGTCTGACTTTGAGAAAGATGCGTTGGAGGCTGCCGAAATGATTCGTACTGGTGCTGAATCTGGGGCAACAGTTCACTGGGTAACAAATGAAACGTATGAACGCTGGGCTAGTAATGCTGTTACAGCACCAGCATTACCCCCGGTTTCGGAGTCAGAGGCACGGGCATCATTGCAAGGGCAAAATCAAACAGCAATGCCGCAAGGGAAACGGAAGTAATTAGACATTACAACGGCGATTCAAAGGTGAATCCCCACTACATAAATTATCAGTAAAATCAACCAATGAAAATCGGTACTGTCTCAATTAGTTATTCCAGGAAGTTCAACTTAGGGAACTATGAATCTCTCGAACTAGGCTGTTCGCTTTGGGCGCAGGTTGAAGATGAAGAAGATGCTGACGGTGTAGTTCAATTCCTGTACCACCAAGCTAAAGCAGCTGTAAAAAGTGCAGCAATACCCGTAATAAAAGCTAATGAATTTCAAATCAGTAAAGCCAAATCCCAAAAGAAGGTGGCAACTGATTCAGGTGTTGGGGAATTAGAGGATTTATGAAACAACTAACAGGTTCTATGCCCATCGCTCTACTACCACCATCTACTGCGGCTTGGAGCAAAAAAGAACTGCTTGAAACAATTGAATGGCTCCAAAAAGAAAAAGCGGATTGCTGCCATAGATCCGCAGATCATTAGGTATTTGGTAGGGTAATCAAAAAGGATTAGGAGATAGTTCAAGTGTTTAATCTGACCTACGAATTTAAACTTAAACCTACTCGCGCCCAAATTGCAATGTTTGAAGACTGGTTAGAACAATGTCGCCGTGTTTATAATTATGGTTTGGCAGAGCGTAAAGATTGGATTAAATCTCGTTCTTGTCAGATTAATGCTTGTTCACTACGCTCTGAGTACATCATTCCTGTTGAGACACAACGACCAAACTACTTCAATCAATGCAAAGCATTAACCCAAGCTAGAGCAAAATACCCAGAACTAAAGGCAGTTGCAGTACACGTTTTGCAACAAACTTTAAAACGACTTGAACAAGCCTTTGTTGCAATGTGGGAAAGGAAACACGGATTTCCCAGATTCAAAAAACCTGGGAGAATGCGTAGTTTTTTGTTTCCACAATTAGGGGTTAATCCAATCCAAAAAGGAAAGATAAAACTGCCGAAGATTGGGTGGGTTAAATTCCATCAATCACGAGAAATACCTGATAGCGATATCGTAAAACAAGCTCATATTGTTAAACGTGCCTCTGGTTGGTATGTGTTGCTCATCTTGCAATGGAATGTATCTCTACCACAATTAATTCCGCACGGTGAAGCAATAGGGATTGATGTAGGCTTAACAAGTTTTATCGCAACTTCTAAGGGGCTAACTGTCAAACGACCGAGGTTTTTTGTAGATGCCGAGTGCAAGCTGAAATTGCTGCAACAGCGCGTTTCTAGAAAACATATAGGCTCGAATAATTGGCATAAAGCACAAAAGAAGGTTGCGTTATTGTATGAGTACATCGTCAATTGTCGTAAAGATTGGCATAGAAAGCTGTCTCATCAAATCTGTAATAATGCCGGGATGGTATTTGTTGAAGATTTGAATCTAATTGGTTTATCCCGTGGAATGCTAGGTAAGCATTGCTTAGATGCTGGGTTTGGACAATTCTTCAACATACTACAGCAGACTTGTTTTAAGCGTGGTGTCTATTTCCAGAAAGTAGATAGCCGTAAAACCAGCCAGATTTGTCCTAGTTGCGGAGTTGAGACAGGCAAAAAAGAGCTTTCTGTTCGTACTCATGTTTGTTCAAATTGCGGCTATATCACTGATAGAGATGTCGCAGCCGCACAAGTAGTTCTCCAAAGAGGGCTTGCAGCCGTAGGGCATACGGTCAAGATGCTTGCTGAGGGTAAATTCACTGGAATCCCTGTGAAGCAAGAATCCTCGAATTTCTAATTCGGGGAGTGTCAAGAGTCCGAGTGAGCTTGATTCTGTCCAGATTGATGAACTAGTGAAAACTATGTGTTTGGCTTGGGCTGGTAATAAGTTTGGACATCCTGATCATGCTGCTAACTCTTATCAAAAGCATGTAATCGATGCTGTATTACAAGGTGTTTCTGAGATGGAAGCAATTCAAGCATGGATGGAAGGAGCGCTTGCACAATTGCCAGAACTGAATTGAGAAGAGAAACATACTTCAAACTAAAGGGTAGAGAAAAAGATGAATCTTTGGTCAAGAATGGATTTGATTGCATTAACAAATAAACGCTTTCTAGGAGACTTTGATGATTTCATTTTTGATTACAGTGGCGGATGGATGATTAAGCTTTTGTATCTGATTAAAGTGAATGTTGCCCTTTGGTTCGGATGGGAGTCGGAGCCAGAATACAACGATTGGCATTGGGGGCTAGCGTATTTTGACAGCGAAGTAAGCTCATCTTGGGATACTCCTATCGGAGCTTGTGACTGGTCAGAAATTTGTACTCCTGTAAGCTTTCTAAGATGGCAATACGGTATTGGCGAAAACTCAAATTACTAATCGATAGCAGGCTAACTAACAAAAGATTCAAATGTCCAATCTCCCACCAATTAATTCAATTGTTAAAGTCATTAAAGCACTGACAGAAAAAGACCCAAGGTTAGGGCAAACAGGCACAGTAATTCAGTATTCAGGACATGGCATGGTTTGTGTTCATTTCCCAGATATGCCGCCTGGTCAAGGAATTTTTTTCAATCCCAATCATTTACAAATCATAGAGTCATAGTCAAGATTATGCCGAGAAAATCTACTTACCCCACCCCTACTGATCAGTCCTCGCTGTGCTTACAATACCTCCGACGCTGTGGAGGTAGCGCACGGTTGTGCAGTATTAAATTTAGTCTTAGTGTGATTCAAATGTTGGTCAATCAAAGAAAGGTAAAGATTAGCAATACTGGTGCGGGTTTCTATGTTCAACTGGAGGAATCTAAATGACTCACCACAAACAAGTTATTTACCAATCTCAATTAGATCACAAGAGTAAGTTGGTTCTTCGCCGCCGTACTAGGAGAAGAACCAACCCCAGGATCTTCATCGATCGCACCATAGAAACAACTGCAATTATCTCTTTACTTTTTACCGGATTTGCGGGAGTAGGAGCAATGGCTTGTTGGGGGCTAGAAGTAATCGAATCCAATGCTGACCCCAACATAATCATCTCTGGTTGGGAGCAACAGAAAAATATCTGCCTGGGTACAATGTTGGTTAGTTTTTCCGTCTTCTTAGGCAGTTCTTTGGTCGGAGCAAGTTTTAGTATTCAACGAGATAAATTTTAGGGAGAGAAACAATAATGGAAATCAAATTAACCACAGCAGAGATTCGGACTATTTTGCAGGGTTGTCAATATACATTGCGGCTTGTGGGAAGTAGTAAGGATTATCGCAGGCTTCAGTCATCCGAGTATTTTTCTACCTCGAATGATGTGGTGTTAAATGATGCTTTTAATGTTTTGGAAGAAATAGTAGATGCAATTGATCAGGTGGAGCAATTTAATCAACAAGGAGAATCAGGTCAAGGAGCAATAAATTAAAGATGCAATTGGTTTAGGCACCCTTGAACTTGTGATAGAGTCAAAACCAAAACCTGAATCAGAATCAACAGTAATGAGTTACGACTTTAGGGCTTTGTTATTGAAGTATTAACCGCCAAATACCGATGATTTCCATATAAAGAAGCAAGTCAAATCGGTCTGTTGTACAGAATTTTATTTTGTTCGACGAGAGAGAGAAAAACCAATGTCAAAGCTTAAATATTTGAGTGTTTTTATCGCAGCATCAGGAGCAACGGCAATGGTGATCGGCATCATTATCGGTGTTAATAGGAGCGATTGCGAGAGAGGGTGCAAAAAGTTGGATTTCTGGCTTGTCCTTGATGCTAGGGGGAGTTGGATTGCAAACAATAGCTCTAGATCGTCTGTTGAAAACTCAAATTGAAGAACAAATCGACAGAACTTTAGACGAAAGACTCAAAGCGAAACCAAAGGCTTGCAAAGGATGCCGGAATTTTCATGGTATTGAATATGGGAGAGTAAAACTGGTTTGTGCAATACATCCTAGTGGGGTAGAGGGTGATACTTGCTCGGATCACGAGAAGTTTCCCAGCGCCAAGAAACCAACTGAGTCAAATTAAGCATTCAGTGATTCTGGTTCAGTACCAGATATTTCCAAAACCCGACGTAATCAATATGAACACAAAACAATTGATTCTTAAATCTGCCATTGGAGTTTTCGCATTTTCCACTATTCTGAGTGGCTGTGTTATGGTTTTCGGGCAAAAGAAAACCAATCACTTCAATATAACAATACCTGCTCTTTCGCACCGAGGTTGGCTTTTTGTTTCAGCATGATGGGAACTGGATTGACCATGTTTATCGGTAGCCGGATTGAGGCAGCGCAATTTGAAGAATCGCTAAAACCTAGAACTGTTCCCACTCCCTGCCGAGGTTGCAAGCATTTTCATGGAGTTGTCTACAACAGTGTGTTTCTCAATTGCGCTGTTCATCCCAAAGGCTGCTTCGGTGATAAATGCCCCGATTGGCAAACATTTAAAAAATCTAAATAAGGAGTAAGAAAATGACATTAACCTTAGATAATCGCTCTCAAAACAAAGAATCGTCTTTAACTCAGGCATTACGGCAGATACAACAGCTAAACTCCAAGATTCAGGAGCTAGAGCAGCAGCATCAAGATTATGTGCAGAAGCAACAGAATTTGATTGCTGCGATTGCTGAAATCTGTGTTTCTCCAATGCAGGAAGTACAGGCGCTGCGAATTCTGATTTATCGGGGAGAAGCAGCTTGTCGGCAGTACTTGCGCTTAGTGCTGGTGAAGCGAAAGAAGGCTTTTTAAAGTACCAAAAAACAACCCCTATCTTATGCCTTGCCGGAGGCACACAATATTTTTAAATAAGTTTTAAGCGATCGCCCCCGGCCAAGGTAAGCGATCGCCGTTTCCGCTCCTTGTGACGCTAATCCTATAGGAGGGTACTTAAACATGGTACGAACATTAGAAGACAAGTTCAATTGCAAGAGTGAACTATTTTTGTTGTCGGAAGACGAATACCAACCGAAAAATAAACTGGAAGAAATTGCAGTTAAAGCAGTCAAGTTAGCAGGGTTACACACCCGGCTTGGGGACTATGAATTTGTCTCGACAGCAGTTAGATTGCTTGAGCCATTCATTGCTGCATGGTATCATCGGGCCGAACTGTCCCCGCCATCGACCGCGACAATTTGCAAATGGTTTTATAATCAGCCACCAAAGTGGGCGATCGCTTTATTGGTGAATGAACAGCAAAAAATTTTTGAACAAGTTTCGCGGAATCTTCAAATTTAGATAAAACAGAAAACTCTACGAAATCCGAAAAAGCCCTTGAAGATTGCGAGTGGCTTTTTTATTGTATAAAAGCAAGGTCAATCACAGTTAATTCACTATCAATTAATAGAGAATATGACATCAAAATCATACGGAATTGACACGGATATTGACTATGTTTTTTACACTCTTAACTACCTATTGACTATTTATTGATGAACCAAGCATGGAGAGAACAACTTTTTAGCCGAAAGACCACTAATTCCGGGTTGAATCCTTTGGTTTTACCGATGACTAATGCCAAAATGTTGCGAGTTTTGGATATTTGCTATCGGACATGGGAGCGTTGGACAGAAGTGGCTGAAACAATCCCTCAGTATAAATTATCACGGATTCAAATGCAGAAGATGGCACAGGAAAAAAGGTTAAGAGCGCCATTGATTCGTCCATATCAAGTATGGGTGCTAGGCAGGATTGGCGAAGTGTTTGGAGATTTAGATCAAGGCACAAACAAGGTTGAAATAGCAAGGTCGATTGTGGAAGCCAATAAGTCGGAGTACACCATTAAAGAATTTGAAGCTGAACAAATCAGATTTACACAACCATCAACAGGAGAATTACAAAATGTCTGAAACTCAAGACAAATTTAGCCGTCAAGATTTGTTTGAATTACTGGGTGAAAAATACGCTCCTGTTAAAATCATTGCTGGTTTACAGGAGTTGGCTAAGTCCGACCCAGATATTAACCTTAATGTAGAAGATGACGCAAAGGAATTTAGCATTGACATTTGCGATCGCTTGGAAAAGCTGTTCAGTTTAGCGCAAACCCAGGGCAAACGCATCTAAATATTGACGAGCCTGAATCAGGGTGAAATACGCCAAGACTCAAACTACATAAGGCTTTGAGGAAATTAAATCTCACTCATTATAAAAATGATAATCATTACGAGGGGGG
>NZ_JACJTD010000136.1 GCF_014698505.1 Nostoc foliaceum FACHB-393
ATATCTCATCAAGATGATTTTTCGTGTAATTACGTGTATTAATTGCAAATAAAATCACCTGATACACAAATGTAAGTTTTAGCGATCGCAGCTTTTTTACCCAACCTCACAAAATCGCGTTGCTCCCCTCATGGACTTGGATTTAGTAGACAAGACAGAGATATCAATGTTCGGCGCATTGGTTTTGTGGCCAACTTACTCAGTCGCAATGGGATAGTAGCGATCGTTGCCGCGATCAGTCCCTATCGTCAAGTTCGAGAGGAACTCAAAAAGACTTCTACCAACTTTATCGAAATTTACGTTCATGCTCCTATAGCCGTTTGTGAATCCCGTGATGTAAAAGGACTTTATGCATTAGCTAGAGCCGGACAAATTCAACATTTTACTGGGATCTCCGACCTCTACGAAGAACCAATAAATCCAGAGATTATCTGTCAAACCGATCGATTTACTGTTGAACAATGTGTTAACCAAGTGCTTCACTATTTAGAAACTCAAGGTTTGATTATCCTGAACGGTCAAGTCGCTTCTCGAAATTAAAAATTAAAAATTATTAATTAAAAATTGAAGAAGCAAATCTTAATTTTGCATTTTTAATTTTACATTTTTAATTCCCACATGCTAGGGTTTGTACCCAAAATTAATTATTGCGAATTGGTTTGGCCCCACGGCGGAGAAATGTACCAGCACTATTCTAAGTTTAGTCCATCGGTTAGTCATACAGTCACTCCTAATAATTTGCTCTGTGCAGATATAAATAGTTGTGTTGCGAAACTGGGCGGGACAGAATAGCCGATGATTGACCCAGCCGTAGCAGTCTCGTTGGGAAACTCGTACCAACTGGGAAACCCTTGTAACCTCGCCACACCTTGAATTGATAAGGATTTGACCGTACCATCCGGCAACCAGATATCAGCGAATTTGCTTCGGTTGCAACCTTTGTGATCGGTGAAATGCGATCGCCTCCGGCGGGCGCTCGCGCCATCGCAATATCGTATTGCAGGGTAGATGCCCAGGCTTATACTTCATTCCGTTGCGCCCCCCAACTCTCTGTATTAGCAGTGGCGTTGGTTCGTTAGCCGTCAGAAATTGTTCTACCGCTTGCCGTTGTTTGGGGAGTAGTTGAGAGTCGGGCATCGTGGGAATGAGATGAGTGATCACCTCGTACCAACCACAAGGTGTAGCTCCCGTAGGTAGGGCAACGCGAAACCCCCTACTGGCAATCAAAACTAACCGCCGCCGCGCCTGGGGCAGTCCAAAATCAGCCATGTTGACGACGCTGTAATCGACCGAGTACCCCTCTTGCTCCAAAGCATCCAAGATGACGGCAAAACTCTGACTGTTCTGATAGCGTGGGACATTCTCCAGCGTAAACACCCGTGGCAGCAACTGTCGGATGGCTTGAGCTACCGCGATCGCAGCCGTCAGATCGTCAGCCGTTTCAATACCCTTACCCGCTTTAGCTGTGTGGGCTTGGCTGAAGTTGGCGCATACTGGCGAGGCGTGAAGGTAATCGGGGCGGCGGGGAAAACCTAGAAATCCTGACTCTGCTACTTCTTGGACTGTTAGCTGGATTATTCTACAGCCATACTCGCTGAAGTTGTGGTGATGGGTTTTGGCGATCGCCCTGCTCAAGTCTGGTTTACTTGGGTCAAACTCTACTGCAATGACTGGGCGAATACCAGCTTGCACCATCCCCGTTTCAATCCCGCCGCCACCAGCAAAAAGTACTACGGCGATCGGAGCATCATCTGGCAGAACTGGTTTTAATTTTGTGTTATCAAAATTTTTGCAGACATCTGATTTTGGTGATGTCTTTTTGGATTTCGCTTTTTTGATAAAAGCGATAATATCTTCCTTAGTTGCCCCCTGCTGTTGCATTAGACGAATCATTGGAATAGCGCCAGGGGGAATTGAGCCGATACTTCGACCTTTCCATACTCCATCAACTCGTTCTTCCCAGTTAAAACCCCATCGCCACTGAGTCGGGTTGTTTGGGTCACGTTGGCCTATAACTCGTGGGTAAAAAACTATTGAGCCATCAAGTAGCTTTTTCTTTTCGAGATACGGATAGAGGCATCCTTGGCTATGCAGTTGTGAAGCTCTAAGGTCGTCCTCTAAGAATTTTTCGGGTATTGCAGATAACTCAACTATTACTGATTTAGTCATGCAGCCACCTCCATGACCAAATCATCTGGCACTTCAAAAATCCCCAGTTGACCAATGTAAGGAATCGGTGTAATCTCTCGTGGATTTTCCAGCTTCCAGTGATATTGCCCAGGCATCCCCCAACCAGATGCAACTTGTGAAAACTTGCAATCAACTATTGTGACAATACCGATGACTTGACCGCGACGGAGAGAGATTAGTTCTGGGATTACTACTCCCATGCTTTGACAAAATTCTTTCGCCTCAAAGTATTCTTTTTTGGTACAGGTTTTTGCGGCGTGAATCAGAATGTCGCCGCGATAATGAATGGGCCAGCCTCGGTTTTCAATATCCTTAAGAGCATAAATTATTGCCCATGCCCAAGGCTGACGGACGGATAGCGCTTTCATATATCGACCTCTAAGACTTAAAAAAAGTTCATTGCATCAAATTATCTTGCCAAGTTCAAAAATTTCGATGTGGATAAATCGCACAACATGGTCGCAGTGCCGAGCTTACCGTAAAGCCTGTTTTTTTCAACAATCAACTCGATAGTGCGATCGCTTGGGTCTTTTGTGTAAACAGCATCGCGGTAAAGCATGATTAACTGGTCGCAAACCTCAAAGATTTCACCAGAGTTACGTAACAGATGACGATTGGGGCGTTTGTCAGCCGTTGTTTGATTCCCCCGATTGATTTGACAGCCCAAGAAAACAGGGATTTTGTGAGACTTGGCAATATCCCGAATCTGGCGAGTAATCTTGCCGACTTCAAAAGCCATGTTCCCACCGGACTCCAAAGGAATCTGTTGCAAGTAATCAATGAACACAGCACCAATAGAACCACCAAATTCGGCAATGGCACGGCGCACCGCACTCGCAATCATTGGGGTTGTAGGGGAGGAATGCTCGTAAACCTTCCAAGGCAGTTCTACCATTTGTCCTATGCCTTGTGCTATTGGTTCCCAGTAGTGCTGAGTATTGGTTTGAATCATAGAAGCGTCTACGCCTGTGATTCGGGCCAGCATTCGGGCATTGAGTTGATTCTTATCCATTTCTGGAGTCACGTACAGAACTGGTTTTCCAAGTTTGGTCATGATTTCATAAGCGTAAGAAATCATAAAGTGAGTTTTGCCCATGTGCGACTCAGCAGCCACTACAACTAAGCTGCTGGGATAAATGCCACCAGTGATATTTTCAAGGTCGTACCAGCCAACTCTGTCACCTGCCATATTCCCCATCTCCAGCTTTTGAAAAAGTTCAACGCCCATGTCTTGCGCTGAGAAAACCAAAGAGCGTTCATCGCTTTGATTTTGGGTAACGCCAAAAACTTCCGCCTCAGCAAGGTTTAGTACAAGCGGTAGTTCAGTTTCTGTTTCGTAAGCGAGTTTGACAACTTCGTTCCCAGCTTTAATTAACTGCCGTCGTCGATATTTCTCCATCACCAGATCGGCCAAAGCATCGATGTTGACGGCGGATACAGTGCGGTCTACCAGAGTCGCTAATTTGTTTCTGCCACCAATGCGATTGAGCAAATTGTGGTCAGCCAACCATGCGGTGACAGAAAGTAAATCTGTAGGTTGGTATGTAGCATGAAGTTGGACTGCGGCTTGATAAATATCTTTGTGGGCGCTGATGTAGAAGGCTTGGGTTACTAAGCGATCGCTGATTCTAGTCATTGCTTCTGGGTCAAGCATAATTCCGCCTAAAATAGCTTCTTCAGCCTCAATGTTTTGTGGGGGCAAGTTGACTTGATTTCGATCAGGGGCAAAAGAAACTACGTTGTCTTGATTGCTGTACATAGTCATGCTCTAAGTGCTAATTTTAACTGCGCTTCAACTTCTCTCAAATTCGTGGTGGAAGATGGTTTGGAGTTGCTCGGAACTTTTGGCTCATTTGCTTTGGCTTGAAGTTTTGCCTTTAGCTCCAGCATTTGTGGGCTATGCTGATACTCATTGGATGGAACCCGAATGGATTGCTCTTGCTGACGGCGTATCCGGTCTTGTGCCAAGGCATCTTCGAGCGAACTGCTAGTGATATTTTTTACTTTGTGAGCCAAAGCAGTGCGCTGTTGAGGTAGGGGCTGTTTTTCTGTTTGCAATGCTTGGTTATAGCGCTGCATTAGGTTCGTCCACCCACCCTTGGTTTTCTCCCAGGTGTTCATGACTGCGATCGCATGATCTATTTCCTGTCGTGCGGAGCGTTTCGATTTAGTGGCTAATTCTTGTGCCAGGAAGTCCACGACTATGGGGTTGAAGTTCTGGTACAAGTTATTCAGCTTTCGCTCTCCATTGCGCCAAGGTAAAACCCAGCAATTCCACTTGATTGTTTCTCTGACAAGCAGTGGTAGAGAATCATCACTCATAGCAGTCGGGTCTGTTAACCAAGCATCAATCAGTTCTTTCACGTTCCGGGCTGTCTTGTAGGGACAGGTTAGTTGCGGCTTATTCGCTTGTTCGCGTTTCTCGAACGACCCCCCCGCAATAGTTGACCTACAAGAGGTGTTATCGGTTTGTTGCAAAGACTCGGATTTTTTTGACAACGAAGTGGGTAATTGTGGGGTTGGTTCTTCTGGGGTTGGTTTTTCTAAGCTTGGTTCTTCAAGTTCAATTTCTTTCGTTGTTAAATCAAGTTCTTCTTTTTCACACACACTTTCATGGGTGGGGGGCGCGGGTGGCGAAGCCAGGGGCGCATTGTGTGTAATCTCTGAAGTAATCTTTGAAGTAATCTCTGTATCTATTAGATCATTTTCACCTTTTCGGCAATTGGAATTTAACCTTTTCGGAAATTCCATTTTCACCTTTTCGGCAATTCCATTTTCACCTTTTCGGAAATTCACTTTTTCGTCAGAACCAGAAGCTACTTGTGTTTTGATATGTTCAGGAGCTAATGATGGAGTTTGAACTACAAGATTTAATAGTTCAAGAAAGTTCTCCCAGTCGATTCGGATATGTTTAGTTGGACTATTAGCAAATTTGTAAAGCGCAGTCACAATTAGATTTTTGGACTCTAATAACTTGATAGCTGTATCAAATTGCTTGGGTGTAATTCTGCACTCTTTCCACCAATCATCACGCTTTTTAGCCAGCCACTTGTGCCCCTCACGTTCAATTCTGAGTCGGGATTGCCCTTCATGATCCGGTAAATGCCAGTAAATGATCTGACTAAGTAAAATTCCAGCGATTAAGTCACCGCCAGCCACGTCTACATAACAACGTTTGACTTCTATCGTGTCCCTAGAACGCGATTCCCAGGCTAGAAAACTGTTTTGGTCAGAGAGCCAATTCATCTTTCTAGACCTCCTTTCATCATGTTTTCTGTTAAACTCATACCTGCACCTGTGTTAGAACTTGTTACTTTGTCATTCCCCTGCACTGCGCTATATTGCGGGGGTTTTTGCTTTAATTAGGCGCTTTTAAAGGAAATTCTCGCAATTGCAGTTGAAGGGGAAACTCTTTGATTTCGCCACCCTTACGATCGCGGGTTTTAAATTGTTGCCCCTGGTAGTAGGCATTTGCCCCCACAAACATAGGCGTTTGGGATTGTAGGCACTGTTGGGCAATAAACTCACTAATGCCGTTATCTCTTGCCCCCGATGTGTGGGCGAAATGTCAGATTAATCCGTGTGCTAACGACTTTATTGGTCTTCGGAACTTGATGCAGATAAGTACTCTGACAGCCTGGAAGCATCACTAGCAGACTCCCATGTTCCAGCCAGAAGTCAGTAGACTTACCCCCGATAGGCTTAATCTGAAACTTCCGCATCGAACCCAGACTGATTGATGCGATCGCTGGGTTAAATCCCATTGATGCTTCACTATCGTTGTGCCAGCCGATGCTGTCAGAGCCACTTCTGTACTGATTACCAATGACAATGCGGAAGCTATAGCCAGCAGTTGCGGTGATTCTGTCGCGTAACTTAGCGAGAGCGTCTGTCCAAGTTAATGGCTTGAGTAATACGCTCTTGGAGTAGAGATAATCACAGCCCTCATCACCATAAATGCACTCTAAGCGCGGAACAGGTATCGTCTTACCCAACATCCTGATTTGGTTTTGCTGCCATTGCAGTTCTTGGCAATGTTGGTAAAGTTCGTCTGCTTCATACTTGCTCAAGAAATCTGGATAATAACTGACTGGTAAAACAGCAGTTGGTTCATCAAAAAGTGTCATCTGTTTCATAATTCTCCTTTGGCGATCGCTTGAACAATTTCTTCTGCCCGTTCCTGTGAAATAGCCTGTTCTGGATTCTTGTAAAACCCAATAATTTCTGATTTGGGACGCACAATAATGCGTTGTCCTGTTGTACGTTTGTCCCATACAAAGCACGAAATGGTTATGTTATCGGTAGCCCAACGAGTACCCCGTTTGTCTTTCCGAAAACAGAAGCGTGGCAGAATCAGTACAAGTGATGGCGGATGCTGCTGCAAGAAATCAGCCCGGTCATCGCAAGGTTCGAGAAAACTGGTAAGTAAAAAAGCAGCCACACCCACACGCGTTTTCTGGTAGGCATTCTTGATGATTGGTGCAGCAAATTCCGCGTATGGTGGATTAGTACAAATCCAATCGCATTCTGGCAAAGAATCCCATGATTGAGATAACGTTGCATCATAGTGATAATCTGCCTCTTTGTTGGGGTCAATATCGTTAGTCCAGATTCTTCCAGTGTCAGGCCATACTCTTAACAAAGATGCGATCGCCCCATGCCCCAGGGCAAACGCATCTTATTTACTAATAAAAACTAAGGGAGATTCCAAAATGACATAGATAATTGTAAAAATTGATGGAATGATAAATAAAATAAATCAAGTATTTTTAAAAATGTGAATTAGCTTA
>NZ_JACJTD010000137.1 GCF_014698505.1 Nostoc foliaceum FACHB-393
CCATTTGCAGTTCACTTGAGCCTAGTTGCAATTAATCTGAGCCAAAGTGCTTTTCTATTTGCAAATAATGTGAGCCAGAAATTACCTTGTTTGCGAGCCAGAGCATTTATAATTGCGAGCCGCAACATGTACGCTCCAGCCCTGCGATCGCTCGGTGTAAATTTCAGTGACGAGCAACTCCAAGACACTCTAGAAGCATCAAGCTATTGTTTAGAAGATGCTTTCAGGAGCGCAATCGTTTATATGCTCTGGCTCGAAGAAAACCTAAAGCCGATCTACCCGACTGCGATACTAATCGACGCACTGGCAAATCAATGGCGCACCAAGTATTGGAAGTCGGAGTATTTAGAACTTGAACAGTTGCTATCCCCCGGAAAGCGCTGGTGGAGGGCAGCAGTGGATAAGTGGGGTTACGACGAGCGTAATCAACTGGTTGCAGACATATTTTACGACCACGGGCAGGAATTTATCAAGTTCCGAAATGGGAAAGAAATTCTAGTTGACACTGCTTATAAGTGGGGATGGGAGCGAGTCGCAGATTATGCCATCAACACAAGCAATCCCCCACTGCGGAAACTTCGCTAATAGTTTTTTGATCACGATCTGTAAGGTCGGATCATCATTCCAGCATTTTTGGAGGAAGTCAAACCCCGGATTCTCCCCCGAATTCGCTGCTACTTTAAGTTTCTGCATCCGCTCCGGTCGCGCATTTGCCCTTGCTACAATAGCCTCATGCGACCATTTTTCAGCATTTGGCACAGGTGCGGCGGAACAAGTGCCTTCATGATTTGCTTTGTCTTCATCACGAGATACTTGGTTTTCTCCCGGCAATGAAGCAGATTGACCCTGTTCTACTTGCCCCTGTGTTTGATCTGCGATCGCTGAATTTAGAGATTTTTCATTTTCTGCAACGGGCGCGGCGGAAAAAGTACCTTCACGACAGTCTTTCGGCTCAACACCACAGTCCTGGTTTTCAAACAACGAAGTGGGATTACTCGGTGCATCATCCACAAGCGCCAGCGTAGTACAGTCCATTGCCACAGGCAAGTCAATATCATTCTCTGACACGCTTTCAACAATCTGAGGCGAAGCGCCCCCCAAGGGCGCGTGAGCCGTCTCCTCAACTTGCAAAATCTCATTTAGCGTGTCAGAGACACAGTTCACGAACTCTTTTGAAGAGTTCGTGAACTGTTCCTGAGCAGTTCGTGAGGTTTCCTGGAACCCTTGCTCTGAATCACTTTGACCTAAAATAGATGCTTGATTTAAAGCACCCATGTCTTCACAGCCAGCATCTTTGTCTGAAATCTCAGCATTTGATTCTTGTTTTGTAGAATTTACTTCCTCATTTTCTGAATTGGCTTTCTCCCAAAATTCCTTCATCCGACTGCCATGCAAATTCCGCACCATCCAGCCCACAGTCTCACGCCCATCTTGTATGGATTTGTCGGGTTTGAAAATGAACAGCCCACTTTCAGCTAGAATTTTCTTTGCAGAGATAAAACTGCTGTAGCCCAAGGCCGTAGATAAAGGCATCCACCGAGAACCATAGGGGTCAGCCGTCCAGCACTCCTGCCACAATTGCGTAACTGATGGCTTTTGCTGCGAAGCCCACAGCATATCTGTAATCGGAATAATCACATGAAGCCGCTTATACGGTGACTGTGGTTTAGTGGCAGCCTTTTTGGGTTTGGGTCTTGTAATAGTTGCAGTCATTCTACAATCTCCTATTATATTGACGCACGGAAATTTCCCCCACTGTGATGCAGGGTTTAGGTTGATATTTGTCTGTCTAAAAAGTCACTGATACACTGAAACCCTATTGAGGTTGCCAGAATCGCAACTCATCTCGAAAGTACCTCTCAGTCTTCTTTGAGCGCTCTTTCCAGCAATCCCAAGCCACTACCAACTCTTCGCCCAAGTCTTCTACTACTTCGCCTCGTTCCACATACAAAGTGCGATATGGGTCAGCGTGAGCAACGATAGAGCCAACGCCAATTGTGTCCGGTTGAGAGGATGCGTTCTGGAGAGCAGTAATAAAATCAGTTTCTTGGGTGGAAAGTTCTGCCCAATAGTCTGATTTAATAACCTCGTACTCTTGGGCAATATTCCAAAACTCCTCCCAGCTACACCCCGGTTTAGTTAGCACTGCCCTAATGTCGCTAACTGCCTGGGGCAACATTTCCAGTTGTTCGGCTCGATATGCGATCGCAGATGGTGTCGGGTCGCTGCCTAAAATAATTGCCGCAGCTTCAAGCGCTTGGGTGTTGTTCATAGCACTGGCGAGATTCTTCAACGCCATACCCATCAACCGTAGACATTCTTGGGCATTTTCCTTGGGTGGTTCAATAGCTAGCGATCGCAGATCAATGGTTTTCTCCAGGGCTTGTTTAACTTGCTTGTTCAACGCTTTAGTCGCCTGTTGGCTCATAGTATTTCCCCATTCTTGAGAAGGGCGCTGTTGAACCGCATTTTCCAAATCCTGAATACGCTGCCTAAGCTGTTGGTTCTCAGTCTCCAACTGCCGTAGTGATTCCATTTCGTCTAGGCGCTGCTGCAACTGAATATTTTGCTCTTTCTGCTGCTTGTACAGGTTTTGCAGACATTGGATTTGCTTACTTACTTGTTCTTCGGCTCTGGCTGTGGCTTCTGTTTGCAAGCCAATCCTCAGTTCTTGCTCTAGGCGCTCTAACTCTTGCTGATGTTGCTCTTTAATTTGAGCGATCGCTGAGGTATATTCTGGTGGATAGTTCCGCTCTCTGGGGAATGGAACACTGGCGGCATCTAAATCAGCATTGTTGATCAGCAGCCTCTCACCATCAGCAAAAGTGACGATCTGCTGCCAGCGATTTGGTGCGTCTGCCTCAATCACTCCCGAATCTCCATATCTGGAATGGGACTGTTGTGAAACTGTGACAATAGCTTTTTGAGGAACCACTGGTTCTTCAATTTTGGGAACCATTGGTTCCTGAACAATATGTTTTTTGCGTGGAAGTTGAGGAACCACTTTTTGGGCAGCAGCAGCAAAGTCTGATTCACCAGGAGACGGGTTATCTTTCAGAGCGATCGCTACAGCTTGTTTTAGTTTCTCTGGTTCCTTGACTAGCCGCAGCAGTGGACGGGCTTGACGCTCGTTTTTGATGTGTCCCCCCAACTCGCCAACTACGTCTATGACCTTTTTGGCTCCTAGCAGTTGGTTGATTCGTCGGTATCCACCCCAGGCGTATAATTCACGCTGGCAGTATTCTTCAAAGTTTTTATATCCAGCTTGCAAGTAAAGCTGCTGTTCCCTCATCTGAAGGATTTCATCTACCGCTTGCCATTCAAATCGGTCGATGGCGGTAAAGGTTTCCTTGATGCTGATGTTAAGGTTGCTGTAATCGAGGGCTGTTGTTTGTTCAGAGTCTAGTGTCAGCATTTTTCTTGCCCACTATGGTAAATGCTTAAAAATTGAAGCGTTGCAGTTTAACCAAAGTGAACAAGAGCAGCTGATTTGGAGGGTTTTTCCAAAAATGTGTCAGCATTATAGTTAGTTCACTTTGTCGTGAATGAATTGAACGGGCGATCGCTAACTTTGGACGGTGGGCGATCGCTTTTAGTTGTTGTGCTATTTATCTAAAGATAATTCCAGTAGTTACTCCGATTGTTAGTTGCAAAAAATACAGTTACTAAATTTGTATACTAATGAGGCAATAACGTTTGCTTTATGCTAACCGCATCATTAGTAGAAAATTTATTCCATCTCTTGCACTAAAGCAGCTTTAACCTCGGCATCAAAATTTACACCAAGGGCATCAGAAAGCTTACGCAAAGTTTCACGCGGTAAAGACTTTGCATCTTCTGTTTCTATACGATAGAGGTTCCCAACACTCATACCAGCTTGAGCTGCTACCCAAGTTGGGGATAGACCCTTGGACTCTCTAATCTCTCTAATCCGAGTGCCTAGACCAGGCAAATCAACCGACAAAGTAACTTGCATTAAGTTCATAACTTCACTTCTCCATTAATGTAAGCAAATCATAGCGCTTCTTTCCTCCGTTTTCAAGCTTTACTTATTCAGTTTTGCTTGTTCAGTGAGACTTTACAAGTACAACTTATTAAGCTATGCTATAAGGTATGAGGGCAAGGGAAAGCAAACTGCCTGCACCCGGACGCAATAAAGGGTTTGCACTATCTGAACTTTGACAGCAATCCAGAGTGACGGCTTGATGAGTAACCGAGGCACTGGCACAACCAGAGAAGGCGAGGGGTACACAGTCGGAAATGGATTTGCACTGAATAAGAAATTACTGGCAGGACGACGGACGGCAGTTGAAGCCTTTGAAGTCGTACACGTCGCCTGATACGCTGTATCTCCTGTTTTGGTATCGCTCAAGTGCCACTGGCTTTGAGCCACAAATATATGGCTACGCCAAATCTTTTTGAGAGCGTTGTGCTAAACCACAACGTCGTTTGCATACGTAACAAAAGCGATCGCCCAACCCTGGAAAGTTTGCGATCGCTTTTTACCCTTTTATCAAGGAACTCTATTATGCCTTATACAACACATACACAGCAAGAAATTCCTAGTTCTTCTATTGATGAGCAAGCGACAGCCCAAGCAGAACTTTACAGCCACCTCGAATCCCAAGTCGAAGCTGTAGCACCAACCCAAGATCCTCTCACCAGCAGAGATCGCCGTATCATTGGTGAGATTATCCAAGTGGAACCCGAATCAGTGCGTACAATCTGGATCGAAGGCGGAATCACCGTATGGGTGCAGTTTGTGGAAGGCGGACGGCTACCGTTTGATAGGGACTGGTTCGCTACAAGAGTTGCAGAAGTCAAAGCGACGCTACCGGAAACACCACGGGAACGGAATCGACGACTGGAGTCCGAGTTGAAAAAAGCTTGCACTCTTTTTGGTTTGTATCACGGAGAGATTGATTATCTAGTATTCAGTACGAAAGTCTATCGCCAGGGCAAGTTAGTTGGCTTCGTTGGTTGGGATGAAGAGGGTTGGTACGCAAGACCCAGACAGTACGGACTCAATCGCGTGGCTCCTAGCGCAGAACAAGTGATTGCCTCCTTAGGAGTCCGAGCGACAGTAGCGGCTTAGTTGCTGAAGTGAAAAAGGGCGATTGCTTCCCCAAGACAGAAGCAATCGCCTCTTGGCCAATGAACAGAATCATGGCACAAAGTACAGCTTGTAACTTCTCCCTTCAACTAGATGACTGCCAACAAAAAATTCTGCTTTCTCCAGTAGATGCGAATGCAGAGGTGTAAGAAATCCCTAGTACTGGAAGTGAGAAAGGCGATTGCAGCCATAGAGTTATGCAATCGCCGCTCAACCGAAATTTAGACAATCGAAATCATCATGGCACACAGAATATGATTAGCCCATTTTCTCTTCAAGTAGCCCAATCGGATGATCCAAGAGAGAGAATTCTCCTGCCTCCAACCGACCCCAACGCAGAGGTCATGGAAATCACTGGATACAAGCTCGTGTATGTCAATGGAGCTTGCCCCAGGAATTATCGAGTATACAAGGCTCACTCAATGATTGGGGTGATATTTCAGCATATTACCCACTGGTCTAATGGAGTGGATTCTCTTCGATACGCCCAAGCGTTGGATGCAACAGTCGGGCTAGACGATTTCATGGAAGTAGCTGGAAAATCCAGAGCATTCTGACTAACGAATTAAAAGCAATTCCTGGCATTGTCATAAATAGCTAAGTCGAACACTATCCAGTATCAACGCAATTTTTAGCAACAACAACGCAATTATGGAAACCATCAAAATCAACAACAGCGTCTTTCTCATTCCACCCAGCCAACCTAAACTGCAAGCGAATTGCGCTAAAGAGTATGGGCAATTTCTTCTTGATTGTCCTCCAAAACTGACGATTCTAGAAGCACAAGCCGGAGGATATCTCAAAGGTAACAAGGCTGATTTTGCAATCGCAATCTCACGCCCTGACCGTGCCTTGACTATTAACGAAAACTTTACCAACGAACCATTCACTGAACTGTGGGTGATTCCGGTAGGAGGCGGACTCAAAGACCAGTTCAAGGGGCCAGCTTCGATGTTGCTTAGTTTTTTAATCCACCGCCGCAGTAAAGACAATTTTGCTGGATTGTACAATCACTTCGCCCATCGCGCTTTCCAGCAGTGGTGCGAAGAGGGGATGCCGGGAGATCCAAAAGAGTTCTGTTATCAGGCGATCGCTAGCGTACTGAAAAACTACATTTTCTGCGCGGAGTTTCAGAAAGTGGAAGGGACGCTGGGAACGTACTGGTTTATTCAGTGGTCGTATCGCAACCCACAGTCTGATTTTGAAAAGGATGCGCTCGAAGCCGCCGAGATGATTCGCTCTGGTGCGGAATCTGGGGCAACACTTCACTGGGTAACGAATGAAACTTACGAGCGCTGGGCTAGTAATGCTGTCACTGCACCAGCATTACCCCCAGTTTCGGAGACTGAGGCACGGCTATCTCTGCAAGGACAGAATCAGACAGCAATGCCGCAAGGGAAACGGAAGTAATTAGACATTACAA
>NZ_JACJTD010000138.1 GCF_014698505.1 Nostoc foliaceum FACHB-393
TCCATCTATTTCTCTATCTATGTTTAGCCACCAGCTAGAGTACGGCGAAATTACTCGTTATGGAAGTCTGCGCCTCCTTTTTTCTCTGCTTCAATTTCTTGTACTCAGACTTTTGTCAGTCAATCAGGTTTGAGACTGGCTTTAGTAGAAGCCTACTCAAATGCAGTCCGTCATGCCCACAAGGACAAACCAAATTTACCGATTTTACTGCGTTTGGAAGTGAAAGACCGGGATCTTGCTTTAGAGGTTTGGGACTACGGCGAAGGCTTTGATATGTCTACCTACTACGCTCCAAACCCGATGGAAAAACAAGAAGGTGGTTATGGTTGGCTAATTATGAATCGTCTCATGGATAAAGTAGACTACCAGTTGCAGGTTAATGGTGCCAACTGTCTCAAGTTAGAAGCTACGTTACCTGAATTAGTCCAATAGACAAAAGTTGCTATTTTTTAAATCATGTGATTTATACGAATTTTCGATGTCTATATTTTGTGTTAGGTATGATCAAACCTTACCTAAGCCTTTATACTTATTTACTAGTTTTCACGACGTAAAGAAAGTAACTCTTGGCGAGAAGCTAAAAGTTTGATTCTAGTGTAAAAAATTTGCCGTTGTTGGTTGAGGATAAATAGCCACAAGACATTCACACTACACCACGAAGTTTGTGCTTTGCCTGTTACCTGGACTTGGATCGTAGCGTTTTCTAAAGTCTCGGTTATTCCGGTGTTAGGATAAGCTTTAACGTTTTGTCCTTCTTGTTTTAAGTAGGCTGCGATCGCGTCTGTCCCCACAATATCAGATTCAAATGGTGGACGCATCACACCATCGGCAGCAAATAAGGCAGCCGTTGCCTCGAATTCTCCTGCATTTAAGGTTTCAAAATAACGTAGTACACTTGTTTCTGTAATTCCCTCAATCTGGAATTCTTCTTTCAACTGCGCTGGGGATATAAATTCAGCAGAGTTCATAAAATTACCTGTATTATCCTAGCTGAATATTAATTTCAATACAAAAATAGGTAAAAAGAAAGCCACTGTTGAGATAGATTGCTATATCTGTACAAATCTTCCTGACGATGGAAGTTTTGATTAACTCTTTACTTTCTGCAGAAATGAGGTACATTTCTAACCTCTTGCTAGAAACGAGATTTGAAAGGAGTTTCAGCTTAAGTTGACACTAATGGGCAATGCTCCTACTAATTACTTAGAATCTTTTCAAGAATTAGTTGCCAGAATATAAATAAAGTTTATATGTAAGATACGCAACAAACGTTAATCAAGTATTGACTACGTAATGTATAATAAAAATGCCTTTATTGAGGCAAAATCCAGATAAAAAAATGAATCAGTATTCCGTAACAAGCAGCAGTGTAGTAAAAGAAAAAGCCAGCGAGTTGGGCTTTCACAAAGTTGGAATTGCTGCTGTAGATAAGGTAGATGCCACAGAAGCGCAGAGGTTACAAGCATGGATTGAACTGGGTTATCACGCCGATATGGAATGGATGGCTAACCCAAAACGTCAGGATATTCACTTAGTGATGCCAGAAGCGCGATCGCTTGTGTGTGTGGCGCTAAATTACTACACACCACATCAACGTCCCGAAGGTGAGGAATACGCTAAAATTTCTCGTTATGGTTGGGGAAGGGATTATCACAAGGTGATGCATAAAAAACTCAAGCAGCTAGCCACATGGTTAGAATCACTTGATGAAGGTGTATTAGCTCGTTATTATGCAGACACTGGCCCGGTGCAAGATAAAGTCTTGGCTCAACTTGCCGGAATTGGCTGGATTGCCAAGAATGGTAATGTAATTACACGCGAATATGGCTCTTGGGTATTTTTGGGAGAAGTGTTAACCAATTTGGAATTAGAGAGCGATCGCCCGCACACAGAACACTGCGGTAGCTGCACTCGTTGTCTTCAGGCTTGTCCTACAGGTGCGATTACTCAGCCTTTTGTTGTGGATGCTAATCGCTGCATTGCTTATCACACCATTGAAAATCGGGAAGAGAAATTGCCAGAGACAGTAGCATCCAATTTGCAAGGCTGGGTTGCTGGTTGTGATATTTGTCAAGATGTTTGTCCTTGGAATCAACGTTTTGCCCAAACAACTGATATTGATGAGTTTCAGCCTTATCCTGGGAATATTGCTCCCCAACTGCTAGAATTAGCCCAAATCTCAGATCAGGAGTGGAATAAACGATTTCCAGCATCTGCCTTGCGGCGGATTAAGCCAGAAATGTTACGACGCAACGCCCTAGCTAATCTTGACGCATCCAGGCTAAATAATGACCCCGAAAGTAATTATTTTTGATTTTGATGGCACTATTGCTGATACAGTAGATGCCCTTGTAAGTATTGCCAATCGTCTAGCTGTAGACTTTGGTTATAGACAAATAAGCCCAGAGCAATTAGCCCTCCTTAAAAACTTAACATCTCGGGAAATTATTAAGTACTCAGGAGTTTCTCTATTTAAAATACCTTTTTTAGTTAAAAAAGTTAAAGGAGAATTAAAAAACAAAATCCCAGAATTAAAGCCAATTCCGGGAATTAAAGAAGCATTAATGGAACTCAAAAATGAAGGATATAAACTGGGAATTATCACTTCTAATTCTAAAGAAAATGTGACGCAATTCCTGACAATCAATGATTTAAATCACCTATTTGATTTTATCTACTCAGGAATTACGATTTTTGGTAAAACAACCATAATTAATAATGTATTAAGGCAAAATCAACTCCAACCTCAAGAAGTTATTTATGTCGGAGATGAAACTAGAGATATAGAAGCATCAAAGAAAGCAAATATCCAAGTGATTGCAGTAACTTGGGGCTTTAACTCACCAGAAGTACTAGCAAAGCAAAATCCAGATTATTTAATTCAGCGACCTAGCGAACTACTAAAAGTGATGAATGGTTGTTAATTAATAAATATTCAAAAGTCGATAGTGAAAATCTTAACTATGACAAATGGCCAAAACATCCAAGTGGGCAATGTCTATCATGGTCAAAAACTTCAATTTAATAATTTAATATTTGTGACATTGCCCACCATACAAAATAGCAAGATATCAGGAAAAGTTAATTTTTCCGTTCACCTTTTTCCAAAGCCTTTTGTACTAGATCATCGCTGACATTAGTTACACTCTCAGTCTTAGAATTCCCAACTTCTTTGGCTAACTCTACATAGTCATCAGGATTACCAGTTGACTGCGCTTCCGTTTTTGTCTCTTGTGGTTTAGAGGTTTTATATTTAGGTTCAGTAGCTGCTTTGGCTGCTGCTGCGCCTTCACCTGTACGATCAACTTCACTAACGCTGAATTGCTGTGCAGTTGCATAATCAGCATCAAAATCGACGTTTGGTGCTTTTTCTTCACCACTAGCTATGCTTTCGGCAGCTAATTGAGCATCATGGGTAGGAGCTTCATTAACATTGGGCTTTACTTCATCAGGCATAATTAAATCCTTAGGTTAAATTTTTTATTGCTTACTTGAAAGAGCATAGCAAAGTAATTATTTCTTTTTATGCTCCCTTGGGAGAGACTTTACCTCTATTAAAAGGTAGATTAAAGCTGCGATTTGCAATTAATATAACTCTTTCTCTCGATAGTAGAAGCTGATGCTCAAACTTTGGTAACCCTTAGTTTGGCCTGTAAAATTTCTTTGGAAATAAAATTATGACTGCAAGTTACGATAAAACTATTTCTCAAGCCCAGAGCAATGAAACTCAAAAATTGGTAGATGCGTTTAACAATTTAGATACTGATGCAAAATTAGCCTGGTTCTATTTAGTTTATAAAAAAATGGGTGATTCTATCACCCCAGCTGCTCCCGCTGCTGCCGAACCAGAGTTAGCACCACTTCTGCTAAAAGACTATTTTGAGTTATCAGATGAGCAACAACTAGATATCATGCGGGATATAGTTAACCGCAAAGATACAGAATATTCCCGTGCTTATGGGGCAATAAAAGAAAACAACCAGCTGTTAGTTTGGTATGCTTGGGCGGTAGCTATGGGGGATACGGTGGTTGACTTACCAGCTAGCTACGAGCCAACTAAGGCAATTAATGATTTGGTTTCTCAGATTGAAGGACTAGATTTTGATGAGCAAATTTCGGTGTTTCGGACAATAGCTGGTGAAGTAGGTTACACCGATGTTAAGCCGATCGCAACGCAAGCAGAGACTGGAAAAACATCAAGTTTGTAATCAGCCCTGGCGACTAGAAGTCGCGGTTACACAAACAAAGTCCGCATACTGCTTGGCATAACTCCCAAGGTAGGCGGACTTTTATAACTTACGAGACAGCCAACTGACTCAAGTCAGATGGTGTCAGATTGGAGTGTACTACTTGACCATCGCGGAACCAAACGATGCGCTGCGTTTGACGAGCAACTTCTGGTTCATGGGTTACCATGACAACTGTAATTCCACTAGCATTGAGTTCGCCAAAAATATCTAAGACTTCTTGGGTTGTGCGCGAATCAAGTGCACCTGTGGGTTCATCGGCTAAAAGTACCACGGGACGATTAACGATCGCACGAGCGATCGCTACTCGTTGTTGTTGTCCACCAGATAGTTGAGTTGGTTTGTTGTTGAGGCGATTTGCTAAACCTACTCGTGTTAATGCAACTGTTGCGCGATCGCTTCTTTCTTTTGGGTTCACACTAGCATACACCATCGGCAACATCACATTTTCTAGGGCTGTTAGTTGGGGTAATAAGTGGAATTGTTGGAACACAAACCCCAGCTTTTTATTACGGATGTGTGCCAATGAGCGATCGTCCATTTGGGCGACATCAAGGTTATCTAAGTAATAATGTCCGCTTGTGGGACGGTCTAGACAACCGATAATATTCATGGCTGTGGATTTACCAGAACCTGAGGGCCCCATGATTGCACAATATTCGCCCTGTTCCACAATTAAATTGACATCATTGAGTGCTCGTACTTCTGTTTCGCCACTACCATAAATCTTGAAAATGTTTTCTAGTCGAATGATTGCTGGTTTCGGTAAAGGATTAGGAACCAGGGAATCAGTAATTGTAATAGTGTTTGCCATAAAGAGATAGGTAATCTTGGACTGGGAAGACAGTAGCTTACCAGTTGTCACTATAGTAACTATCGTCACTCAGAATATACTAGTTTTTATCTACCTAATGGGAGCGATCGCTCTCCTAATGCTGCTTGGATATATCAAGAAAGATAGGATACATCAAGCATTTTGAGAAAGCATTTAGTCTAAATTTTCACATTTAAGTATTTTGCTTATAGCGGTTCTTGTTTACGTGAGGTACAGCCGTAGGGGCACGGCAGTGCTGTATTCCTAGTTTAATAGTATATTTTTATACTGTATGTGAGTGGGAACCGCTATATTGAATTCGACTTTATTTATTTTTTCGATGAAGTAACTAGTTATGATGATCGATTTGACGACAAGCCCGGAGTCTCTGCCTTTGGATTTTGCGTCTATGTCAACCAGAATGCTTCAACACTGCAAACCGAATATCCTAAGTAACTGGAGTTTAGACTAAATGGTCAAACTTAAAGGACAAAAATAGGGGGTCTGATTGAACACAGACCCCCTTTTGACAGAACCTGAGAGAAGTACCACCTACTCTCACCTGCCAATATGAAATTTGACAAACTTCAAGAATTTCGTCAAGCAGCTTACAACCATCTGGGCAAAGCCCACGATGCGACTTTTGAATTGACTGATGCCATCTTGACGACTCGTAATGCTTACAGTTTGGCAGATTTATCCCTATCTCCATTTTTTAGACGCAAGTGGTCAAGCATCTATGAAGCTCTACAAGACAGCAGACCAAAGCGACAAAAATTGATGCAGTTGTACATAAAACAAATGCCAACACAAGATCGTCCCTTGTTGGCAGGCGACCATACTGCTTGGCCTCGTCCCGATGCAGTAACTCTTCAAGAAAGAACAATTGAACACACGAGTGTAACAGTGCCTGGAAATAAACCGATTACCATTGGTGAGGGATACAGCACTATTGCTTGGGTGCCAGATGATTCTGGTAATTGGGCATTACCCTTGAGGCATGAACGAATTACTAGTTGGGAAAACCCCATAGACAAGGCCACCTGGCAGTTAAAACAAGTGTGCGAGCATTTACCTACCAGACCGATTTCAGTTTGGGATAGTGAGTATGGTTGTGCGCCTTTTGTATCAAAAACTGCTGACATTGCAGCAGATATTCTTGTACGTT
>NZ_JACJTD010000139.1 GCF_014698505.1 Nostoc foliaceum FACHB-393
TAAATAACTCGTTGTATGAAAGCGGTAAGCGATCGCGGAGGGTCTCTAAGAGTTGCCATGCTGGAATGGCTTATCGGTTCAAGAAGAAATTTGAGTAGGGAATGTGGAGTGTCTATAAAAAGCCGCCATAATCGGACAGTTTCTTTCAACTACAAAGTACTAGCCAAGCCGATAAAAAAACAAAGCAAACAAAACTGCAAAATTTACTGAATTCCGTTGTATAGCCATTAAAGCACCCTTACTTCAGCAAGACTCCTTTTTAGCTAGATTACTGCTTCCTAAAGAACAACTCAAACTATTCTCTCCCCTGTCTCAAAGTGAATAGGTTGAGGTAGGTAGAGAGAGCGTAACGAGCTATGCGCCACTAGCCACACTATTTTTGCGTTTACAATCAAAATAAGCCAATTTCTCTAATTTAACTCAACAATTTTTAATAAATTTGAATTTACTAATAGATAGATAAGCTAACTATCAAAATTTACGGAAATTATAGGTCTAAATAATAGATTTTTGTTGCGCCTAATAAAGTTAGCCTAAGAGGCTGTTTGAAAAGTTTTGAGGGGTAAAATTTTATGCTAATCGCCTCACCATGATCCGGATCATGGCAAGGTAGATAAACGTCTCCGATGTTTCCGGCAATAACTCAACGTCTGTTGACCAATCGCCGACACGCCATCAGCCATCCGAAAGTGCGCTCGACTACCCAACGTTTTTTAAGCAAGACAAAGCCCTTGGTTTGCTCAGGTCGTAGTACCACCTGTACAATCCAACGACAAAAGTCCATCACCCATTGCATGAACATCTCACCGTCAAAACCCCCATCTACCCAAAGGGTTGTTAAACGAGAAACCTGCTGTTGAGACTGCTTGACCCGTTTGAGAACTTGTTTTCCCCCTTCACGTTCACCCACATTGGCTGCTGTTACCAAGACCCGCAAGACTAACCCCAAAGTATCGACGGTCATAAATCGCTTGCGTCCTTTAATTTTCTTGCCTGCATCAAAGCCCACTGATTGACTCACTATCGCCGCACTTTTCACGCTTTGACTATCCATGATCCCTTCTGATGGACTCCGATGGCGCTCCTGCTCAATCCGTGTCCACTGTCGAAGACTATCGTGAATTTTCAACCACGTTCCGTCTTTGCGCCATTTGCGAAAATAGCTGTATACCGTCTGCCAAATTGGAAAGTCACCCGGTAGCGTAGGCGTAGCCCGCCGTAGGCATCGCCATCTAACTCCTTCTACCAGCACATAAAAAATTGCGTTAAGCACTTCCCATATATCGACTTCACGTTTGCGACCACCGGGTTTCGGTTCTGGAATCATGTCACTGAGAAATTCATACTGGGTGCGGGTCAGATTGCTGGGGTATGCTTTACTCATGTCGCTCTCTCGGTGCTGTCTACTATCTATTCACAGCGTATACTGAGAGAGCTTTTTTACCATCTCTCCGACTTTTCAAACAACCTCTAACAACGATTAAATCACAGAGCTAACTTAGTATCATTAGCTTTTTACAAGATGAAAAATCAGATTAGACAAAAATTTCGGAAATTTTGGCAAAAAAATATATGGCTACTTGCTACAATTACCATAGTGATCGCAAAACTGCTCTGCTGACAATAGCTTAATTACTTGTCTATCCTGAGTTTTACACAATTTTTGACCACCCAAAATACACGCTTGACAATTTCTCCTTTTCCTTAGCTTGTTACCAATGGGGGAATGCGGGTTCTATCTTAAGTAATATAAAAATTTCAATTTTAGCTTATATATGCTAAATATTATCTAGCTCAAGATAGACGATTGTTACTTCTAGCTAAACTAAATTCAAAACTAATGAAAGCAGTAAGTTTGTATGAATTTCAAACTACTTGTTAAACAACAAAGGTTGCAATTTCATTAATAGTTGCTTGACAGACTGTATATTTCGTTAGCAAATTTTGATGTAAAGCTGATTCGTAAAGAAAATATTAAGGAAGCTCAACTGATTATCAGGTTTAGGTTTCAGCCAATAAGTGCTTTATTAACTCAAATTCCTGAAACCCTTATAAGGTAAGTAGTTTACCTTAGTTTACAAATTACCTCTTACATCTAAAAACAACTTTAACGTTTTATATTTGTTGATACTTTAGAGCTAGGGCGTGTTTTAAAACTCGGTAAAATGGTTGAGAACACTAAAAATTAACGGTGCTAATATTCGTCGTCATTTGCAACGGCGTGGTATTCGGTTAACCATTCCAAGTAGGTCGAACGAACGCAGACGCGGTAAGTTTGATAAATCTATTTATCGTCAAAAAATCGGGTCGAGCGATGTTTCAACTGTTTGAAGCAATTTCGTCGGATTGCTACACGCTATGAGAAGAAAGCTGATAACTACCTTGCAATGCTGACACTTGCCTCCATCATTATGTAGCTTTAAGAAAATAAAATATGAGGATATAACTAATAATGAAAAAACGAATCAACTACTATAAAGATTTAGTGGCTGATTATTCAAAGCCAGATCCTGTCCCGAAAGAAATAGCAGACAAATTGATCGCTAAAGCAGAACAATTCATTCAATTGAAAGCAAGAACTTTATCAGCGATCACTCCTGATTATCCACTAGAACAAATTGAAAAAGAAAATAAAGAATGGTGGCAGAGGCTGCTATATCGAGGGTGAACAACTGACTTTTTATCGTGATGTATTTGCCCCTGATCAACTTCTCAAATTTATTACTACAGCAGATTCACCAAAAATCATACAAGAGGTTAGATAGTATGACTACCATAAATAAAGGCAAAATCGGTGTACTCATTGAAGAACATTTTGACCCATTTGAGTTTCGGGCTTTCAATGAATACTTTCTTCAACAGGGTTATCAAGTTGATTACATTTCTTACTTGTGGGGAAATCCAGAAATAACTTTTCATAGCAGTTCTGAAGATGGGGTAATTAAAGAACACGTAACTGTCACCACAGAAGTTAATGACATTAATCCAGGCGATTACAAGGCAATAATTTGTATCGGTGCTTATGCAATGGATCGGCTTAGATATCAGGAGAAGGTGAGAAAGGGTGAACCAAGTCAAGCCCCAGCAGTTGTATTTATTCGTAAAGCCATGCAAGAACCTAATGTCAAAATAGGAGTGATTTGTCATGGGTTATGGCTACTGTGTGCTGCTGATGTTTTGGAAAACCGGCGAGTAACTTGCGCCCATAATATTATTGTTGATGTGGAAAATGCCGGGGCTGAAGTTATTTACGAAAATGATTTAGCTGCTGATATTGTGATTGATGAGAATTTAATTACAGGCAGATATCCTGACCTTGTAAATCAATTCATGGAAACTTTAGTAAAAGAAATTGAGAATAGACAGCGCAGTAGGGCAAACGCATCTAAATTACTCTTGATTACAACAAAGGTTAAGAACCAACGAAAAAATCAGGATTTTGCGCTTGATTATTTTTTAAGCCCCAAAGTGATGCCTAAAATTTTGGCAATAAGTGAGCGTTAATGACATTATTTTTAACTCTATTGACAATATACTTTGCTTATTGACATGATGCGGCCGCCCTAGACAGCGCAGTCTTCATGCAGCTATAGCTATCAACTCTTCCATGCTCTATAAAGTACACTACTGATACTACTTTTATCAAGCATATCGATGAGTGTGATTTTTCACAAATGATTTAAGATTTCTATAAAAATTAGACTCATAGAAAAAACATGGAAAAACTAACAATTAAAATCATAGAAGAATCAAAATATCGTGGCATTTGTGATTCTTCAGCCGGAGTTGCTATTGCAAACAAGAATCAATTTGTCGTTGCCAATGATGAAGACAACCTCTTACGAGTTTATCAATCTGCTAACAATAGTAGTGGAAAAACTATAGTCGATCTCGGACAATTGCTTCCAGCACCTACCAAAATAGAAATGGATATTGAAGGTTCAGCGACTATTGATAATATCGTCTACTGGATCACTTCTCATGCCCGAAATAGTCAGGGTGAATTAAGACCTACACGGCATAACTTTTTAGCCGTTAAATTTACCGTGACTGGTGAAGAAGTTAATGTTTTGCGAGTTGGACATTCTTACAGAAATCTACTCGGTGATATGCTCATAAAAAATAAACAGATCAAGAAATTTCTTGAATCAGCAGAGCTCTTGCCTCCAGAAGCAGAAGGTGGATTAAATATTGAGGGACTTTGTTCGACTCCCAATAAAGAGTTATATATTGGTTTTCGCAACCCAATTCCAAACCAAAAATCCCTACTAATTCCCTTAAAAAAACCGGCTGATTTGGTAAACAAAGCAGGAGTATCTGCTGATTTTGGTGATCCTATTCTTTTGGATTTAGGAGGACGGGGTATTCGCAGCATCGAATATTGTGAAGCACATAAAATTTATTTAATTATTGCCGGAGCTTTTGATAATGTTTCTAATTTTGCCTTATACCAATGGTCAGGTAATGTACAGGAAAATCCGGAATTAATTGACTTCACATTTCCTGAAGATTTTCGTCCAGAGTCTCTTTTCTTTTATCCCGATCGAGAAGACGAATTGCAGATCATGAGTGATGATGGAGGGGCAAAACGAGATGGAGTCACTCAATGCAAAGATTTAGAGAATGATAGTGATAAGTTTTTCCGCAGTATCCTAGTCAAGATCGTAAAATGAGAGATTTTTTGAAGGGATGTCTAACGCTCTTCCATCAGTCTCTCCAGAGTATATTTTGAAACTTTTGCAGCGAAAGGCTTTACGCAAGAATCAATGTTTCAGGCTTTGTGTGAGAAATTAAAGTCCAAATCCCTAACAATGTCTAAGTTTCAGCTTTTGGCTTTGATTTTTCTTTCAGCAAAGTGATGGAAGAGGGCTAACACACGTATTTTATTTTAAAAGAGACAGTCATAGTATTTGAATCGAATGCAATGAGTCGAAAATCTAATCCCACATTTGTACCCGTTCTTAGGCGTTGCATAATATAGGGATGAATTGAGGTTATCCACTGTGCAATGTCCATACTGCGGTTCTACAGAAATTCGCAAAAACGGAAAGCGAAGAGGTAAGCAAAATCACATTTGTACTAAATGTGATCGCCAATTTATTGACGTGTACGATCCGCCGAAAGGATATTCAGAGGAGATCAAACAAGAATGCTTAAAAATGTATCTTAACGGTATGGGTTTTCGCAGGATTGAACGGGTGAAAGGTGTACACCATACTACGATTATTTTTGGGGTTAAACAATTGGGCGAAAAATTGGCGGATGTCCCAGAAGAAAGTGTTATTCCAGAAGTTGGAGAACTAGATGAATTAGAGACATTTATAGGTTCAAAAAAAACAAAATTTGGCTGTGGACAGCAGTAAATCACTTTACTAAAGGTATTTTAGCTTGGGTTTTAGGAGATCATAGTGCTGAAACTTTTGAGCCACTGTGGGAAATTGTTGGACAGTGGAAAAGCTATTTTTATGTAACTGATGGCTGGAAGGTTTACCCCAATTTTATCCCTGATGGAGATCAAATTGTCAGTAAAACATATATGACACGGGTAGAAAATGAAAATACAAGGCTTAGACATTATCTTGCACGCCTTCACCGCAAAACTTTATGCTATTCCAAATCAGAACCAATGCTGAGATACTCAATTAAATTATTACTCCATTACTTGAAGTATCAAATTGTACCTACATAAATTAATTCATCCCTCTATTCAGCAACGCCAACGTTCTTATATATCGAGGATTATTGTATTCATTCCACATTGCTTGACCGCACGAAGGGCATTTTTTTTGAACACAATCGAGTACTTCAAACGATGTTGCCTCTGGTTTTAGACAATTCCATGCCAAGTTTTTGCACCATTATTTCGCTACGAGGTCAAGATTACAGGATTTCCGCTCTTCTCTAGTAGTCTGCCAAGGTAACTTTGCTAAGTAAAACCTCTAATTGGTAAAATAACTAAAAACGGGGTGTAACATGGCGAAAAAGTACATTGTTGACTTGAATGAAGATGAAGTTTCTCAGCTACAAGCAATAATTAAAAGAGGTAAGCACAAAGCAAGAACTATAGAACCCATTTGGGATCTTGAGACAGAGGGTAAGATAAGAAATAAATGCCGTACTCCAGCAGCTTAAGCGATTCATAGTGGGAAATCATTGAACCACTGTTGCCACAGAAGAAGCAAACCAGA
>NZ_JACJTD010000014.1 GCF_014698505.1 Nostoc foliaceum FACHB-393
TCCAGGTTAGACTGCCCTTCAGGCTCTGGTGCTCTAATAAGGAAACAACCTCGCTTGTATCAGCCTTATCTTGGAAGTTACCACATTTTCATTCATGGTAATGAAATTTTTTCATTGGGACTGCCCTCTGCCTTCTGCCTTAAAGCGCGTAACCTTTCATGATCACCAAAAGTTGCCAAGAACCTATTTATGCTCTAAAAAAGGGGCTGTTCTTGTTAGGTCTGTAATAAAATTCAAAATTCAAATTTGATTGACAGATTAATAAATTCAAGAGCCAGGTGTCTAATTCATAACTGATTTTGGCGACAAATTCCAAATGCTGAAGTGTAGGCATGTAAGAAGGTTCTGCCACCAACAGGGCCGATTTCACCACCACAGAAAAAACCGCCTACAGGAATATCGTTGAGGTAGCGTCGAAATAGTTCAGAATCGAAATTTGGTTTACCATATAGCCCTTCACCTCGCCCCAGACAGGCAAACATTAAGGCAGCTACGGCAGAGGGTTCAGACTCTCGTTGGTGTTGATAACTTTGGAGGAGTAATTCTAGGTCTTCAGCAGAGGCTTGGGCATCGCGTAGGTGGAATTGCAGCCTTTGACCAGGACGGACGCGATCGCCAATTGCGATCGCTCCAGCGGTTGGATCGACCCCAAGAATACCACGAATTAAAAAGTCTCCCTGTTGCAAAGCCAACTTAAATTCATCCATCGCCACACCAACAAACAGAGAGTGCTGTGCTAAAGTCCGTTCGTGTTCGCTGAGACTGGCAATCAAATCTCGCAACACCACTAGAGGCACTTTCTCATCTAACTCTAAAATAATATTGCGATCGGCTTTTGTAACTTGTAATGGTTTTCCAATCGGTCGGCATCCTTGGGCTACAATCGTTTCCAAAACAATATTGCCAGTCAAAGCTATACCAACAGTGCCCTCACGATACAAACTTTGGCATTCCTCGCCCTTAGTATCATTACAAAAAAGAGCAACACGACCACCCATCCCTCCACCACTAGCTTGTCCCCCCACTATCACCGATCCTGGATAAGCAAAATCCAGTCCCTGCAACAAATCGTTGATTCCAGAGGCGAAAGAACTAGACAGCAAAATGAACTGGGGTGTTGGTGATGCTGGCACACCGATCAAATCAACCCAAGCATCTGGTGAACTGTCTAAGTCAGGTAATTCTTCAGCAACAACATGAAAAACTTGAACCTTCACTCCTGGAAGGTGTGCTAAAGTCAAGCTAATAGCTGGTTCAGCCTCCAATTCTTGGGTTTCTCCGCTAACTGTAGTCCCAATCACACCTCCACCACTACAGCCAATTAGCACAGGCACAGAAAGTTTCTCAGCTAACAAGGGTAACAGTCGGGAATACTCACTCGTAAAAGCAGACGAAATGAATACCAGTCCTAGATCCGCAGGTGCTGTTAATGATGAGACAGCCCGTTCCACCACATCTGTAACAGCTGCTTCCAAAGAATGACGGGTTGATAGGGCGTTTGCCCACTGCATTTGGTCTGCCATGAGTTTCGGACTTCTTTTTCTTTTTAGGCTAGTAAGTTTTGATTTTTGATTTTGGGAAGAATTGCATCCTACAAGAATTGACACCAGCCCTTTGTCTCCTTTATCCCAAGAAGTTGGGGTTGTCATTCCTAATAGATGCATCTAAATATATTGTATGATTGTTTATCTATGGTACCGATTCCACAAAATCTTAAAAAATAAAGATGAATGCATTATAGATGCGGCAGTTTACTGTAATGGTTATAAATCAATAGGCTAAAATACTAACTTATTAGCTAAGTGGTTAGAATGGTTAGTAATCAAGCTAAAATCTGCCATTTCTGAAGTTTTTCTATACTAGTATTAACAACACACAACGAGACTAAAGCAATGACCAACATCCAAGAAACAGCAAAGAGCGACATCCAAGAGAAAATCCAAGAAGAAGTGGAGCAAGCGCGTACTGTCTGTGACATTAGCGGTAGCGGCTCACCAGAGTGTGCTGCTGCTTGGGATGCAGTAGAAGAATTGCAAGCCGAAGCTTCCCACAAGCGCCAAAGCAAGCCAAAGAATTCTCTAGAACAGTACTGTGATGACAACCCAGATGCAATTGAATGCCGGGTTTACGACGACTAAATATTGAGACAAGTGAATTTTCTGTCCCTTTGGTCAGCAAGCAACCAAGATTTACTTACTGAGATTTAGCACTTTTACCTCACTCCCGCCTAAAATCTTCCTCTCCTTCTTTCATATTTTTCCCTAACGGGCAAAAAATTGGTGAAATATCTGGAGTTAAGGATGTATAAAGGTTAAGCTTTGAGAGTTTTTATCTTAAAAGGAAACCTTTGTACCCAAAACAATTGGGCTTTTGTCCGGGAGTATTCAAGTATATAGCCGCTGGGTGGGTTTTTAACAGACTCCCTAGCGGTACTACAGGTAGGTGCAAAATCTAAGTTGAGGATCTTTGAGTTGCTTGTTTTTTTTGCTAAATAGAGAGATTGAGGAAAGTAAATTAAAAAATTTACTATGTAATACCTTTTGCACAAATCTTTGCAACAAATGAATTGGCTGTAGAGGTGTATAGAATGTTGTTGGTGTCAATTTAACAAAAAAACGATTCTAGAAACAGCTTTTAGGATTGTCTCGTCAAGAGTCTCTGACTGGGAATGCCCTTCGTTGGGGCTGTCGCCTTCCTTACTGGCGGCAGAGCCGCATTGAGCAGCATTTTCAGCCTCAGGCTGGAAACGAGGATTGAAAAGGGTTTTTGACACGTATGACATTCTATATGTCCCTACAATCGTGTTTATAGTATAAATTTCGTGAAATAGTAATGAATTGAGGAGCCACTTACTTGTACAAAGAAGTTAGAGCACAGTCTTGAGGCTAGACACTAAGCTTTGTACTTTGATTAAACTGTTATGTAATATAGATAGACTACTTGCTAGCTAATAGCTTACAGGGTTGTCAGTTATAGATACTTGCTCTTGGTTAAAAATGTTTTATTTATCGTTTGAGAAAAATTATGGACTATAACGTTTGGTTTCGCCCTTTCGTCTGGATTGATTATCGGCTAGCAGTATTATTCCTGGTAATTATTCCGCTAATTCTCCTGATTTGGGCATTTGTGCAAAAAGCAGAAGGCATACAACGCTTGTTAGCTATATATTGGCGAGTATCAAGCCTAGTGGCAATAACTATTTACTTAATGATTGCCCAGTATCCAGTTAGCTTTATCTCTGGGTTGATAGCTCAGATTTTGATCCCGATTTCGCTGTGGTTCTGGGTGGATATTAACGATGAAATTGAGTATCAAACTAGTGGCTCTTTGAAATTGATTTTTACCTCTTGGCGCTGGGCTACAACTGTTTATTGTATTTTGGGTACATTAGCCTTTATCCCGTTTGTAGGTTGTGCCTTTTCTGCCAATTTGCTAAAAACCGCCTATTGCCGTGTCTGGTTTGAAGCTCCGTTGCTATTCAAAGAATATTTCCATGCTAATAGCAAGGCTGATTTCTTAGGTTTTCTTGGCATAACTAGTTTAGTAATTTATGTGCTTTACTTAAGCTATTTTGTTCTGATTAAGCTGGGCAAGCAGGGACGTTCAGCCACACCACAGTAATCTTCGCTGCCCACAGTACCTCTAATTTTAAAAACATGAATTCCATTGGCAAGCGACTGGAACAATACACCGCTAAACGCCCCCAAGAAGTCCTACTTGTAACGGTGGAAATTGCTGATGAGCAAGATACCATTGCTGTTTTCAAAGGCTTTTCCAGTTCTTTGATGCGCCCTACGGCATTTGATGCAGATGTACCAGTTTTGCCAGATGGAGCAAACATCCTCAACATTGACCGAGTAGCCAGTCCTTATAATCCTGAAGCACCCCGTTATGTTCAACAAGGACTTTCTTGGGAAGCTATGGAAGCTTTATTATCAGAAATGGGAGTATGAATAAACCGATTGTTTGGATACATGGAGATTGCCTTAGTCCATACAACCCTGTACTGCAAAAATATCCCGATGTCCCAGCTATCTGGGTTTGGGACGAGGCTTTGATAGATGAATGGAAACTGAGTATCAAACGTCTCACCTTCATATACGAATGCTTGCTAGAGTTACCCGTTGTTATCCGTCGCGGTAATGTGGCACAAGAAATTTTAGCTTTTGCTAAAGAACATGATGCGAATTTAGTGGTCGCAGCCAACAGTCCCAGTCCCCGGTTTGATGATATCTGCAATCAAATAAAGGGTTCTATAGCAGTGGACGTGCTTGAGGTAGAACCATTTTTTGAATATGATGGCTATATTGACCTGAAGCGGTTCTCGCGCTATTGGAAAGTGGCTCAAAATTATGTTTTTGAATAGCTCAATTGTTATATTGTAATGTCTAGCGATCGCAGATCCAACTGATGAAGCAATCTGCTAGTTACAGCTTACAAATGGCAAAATTTATGAAGCATTAAATTTTCTGACTACCTTCTTGTGCTAAATTACTAAAGCTTGGAGTTGGGAAACTCCGGTGAAATTCCGGGACTGTGCCGCAGCTGTGATGGGATCACCCAAGTCAGAATGCCAACCCTCAAGATGTCCTCAATCCACACTCAGCGTCTACTCCCTGCGTTGCACGGGGAAGGAGTTCCAAGTTTGCTTTCTGGATTTGCCACTTGTCCTGGCTTGTTTTATGCTACACCCGCCGCAGATGGTATATTATCTCGCATTAGAATACCAGGTGGAATTATTAGTAGTCAGCAGTGCCGTGCGATCGCAGATATAGCAGAACAGCACGGTGGCGGCTATCTGGATGTGACTAATCGAGCTAATTTACAAGTCCGCGAAATCCACAATGGGATAAATACTGAAGTTCTAAAGTATTTACAGAGTATAGGACTCGGTTCTCACAATCCTGTTGTAGACCATATTCGTAATATTATGACCAGCCCTACTGCTGGTATCGACCCGCAAGAATTAATCGACACTCGCCCTTTTGTCCAAGGTTGGGAGCATTATATTGCTGCACATCCGGCCCTTTCGGGACTGTCAGCAAAATTTAGCGTTTGCTTTGATGGTGGTGGGATAATTCGGGTGTGCGATCGCTTGAATGATATCCTATTTGCTGCTGTCTTAGTTAACAGTGATGTTTACTTCCGCCTCTCTCTCAGTGTAGGGACAAAGGGTCAACCGCCCAGCGATATGGGAATATTGTTACCACCAGAGGAATGTTTGCCCGTCTTGGCAGCTTTGGCGGATGTCTATCTAGTTCATAGTAATACTACAAGTAAGCGTCGGCTACGGCTCTTAGAGTTATTGAATACTTTGGGTTGTGAAAATTATCTCCAGGAAGTTCAGCAGCGTCTACCTTTCCCTCTTTTACGCAGTGAAGCAAGAAATGACCTAACCCCCCAACCCCCTTCCCTGCAAAGGAAGGGGGAGAAATTCTCTCCTCTTTTGCAAGGAGAGGGTTTGGGAGAGAGGTCAAATGCTAGCTATCAGCATATTGGCATCCATCCCCAACGTCAAAAAGGCTTATTTTACCTTGGTGTTGTCTTGCCCCTTGGGCGATTGGAGAGTAGACAGATGCGGGGTTTAGCAGATTTAGCAGCAAAATACGGCAGTGGAACTCTCAGGCTAACCCCTTGGCAAAATTTGTTGCTAACTGATATTCCTCAGCAATGGTTTGGCGATGTCCAGCGAGAAATTGCTTGCTTAGGATTAGATTTCTCAGCAACCAACATCAAGAGTGCATTAGTTGCCTGTTCTGGAAAAAAGGGTTGTGCTGCTTCTGCTACGAACACCAAGGATCATGCATTGGCATTAGCAGAGTATCTTGAAACTCGCGTCATTCTGGATTGCCCTGTTAATATCCACTTCAGCGGCTGCGAAAAATCCTGTGCCCAGCATAGCAAAAGTGATATTACTCTGCTCGGTGTCAGCATTGAGGCTGACAATGGAACTGTGGAGGGTTATCACATTTATGTTGGTGACAGCAAGCAGAAATTCGGACGTGAAATATATCAATATGTAACTTTTACCGAACTACCTGCATTCATAGAGCGGATGCTATATGTATATAAAAATCAACGCCTAAATTCTGATGAGTCCTTTGGGAAATTTGCTAATCGATATGCGATCGCCCAATTACAGGATTTATTTAAAATTATTCCTAAATCATTCGTGAACAACAAGATTCCCAAGTTATTGGAAAAGTCGGGAATCTGAGTCTTTCGATTTTCATTGGTCAATCCCAAATTTAAAATCCCAAATTTAATGCCCGACTACATCCGAGATGCCAACGAAATTTACCGTAATTCCTTTGCAATCATCCGGTCAGAAGCAAACCTAGATGTGCTGCCACCAGATGTAGCAAAAGTCACTGTGCGTCTCATTCATGCCTGTGGGATGACGGATATTATTCCTGACTTGGCATATTCCCCGACAGCGGTGCAATCCGCAAGGGAAGCACTAGCACAGGGAGCGCCGATTCTGTGCGATTGTCGGATGGTTGCCGATGGCGTTACCAGGCGAAGGTTATCTGCAAACAATCAAGTTATTTGTACCCTCAATGAGCCGGAAGTGCCAGAAATTGCCCAGCGTCTAAATACTACAAGGTCGGCGGCAGCTTTAGAATTATGGCGATCGCACCTGGAAGGATCAGTGATCGCAATTGGCAATGCGCCCACAGCACTGTTTAGGCTGTTAGAAATGCTCGATGAAGGAGCGGCTAAACCTGCTATTATCTTAGGCTTTCCAGTTGGGTTTGTCGGTGCAGCAGAATCGAAAGCAGCACTAGCAGCAGATAGCAGAAATGTACCATTTTTGACCTTACATGGTCGGCGTGGTGGAAGTGCGATCGCAGCCGCAGCAGTTAACGCCCTGGCAACGGAGGAAGAATGAATATGAAAACCAAAGGTCGTCTTTATGGAATTGGTGTCGGCCCAGGCGATCCCGAACTATTGACTCTGAAAGCGTTGCGGTTATTACGTGCGGCCCCTGTGGTAGCCTATCAATCAGCAACAGATAAAGGAAGTATTGCTAGAGCGATCGTGGCGCAATATCTTCCTGGCAATCAAATCGAGGTGCTATTTCACCTCCCCCGCGCTTTGGAGCCAGAAAAGGCAAAGTATATTTATGACAAGGAAATTGAACCAATCGCCGACCATTTAGCAGCCGGTCGAGATGTCGTGGTGCTGTGTGAAGGTGATCCATTTTTCTATGGTTCCTTCATGTACCTGTTCACGCGGTTATGTGACCAGTACGAAACAGAAGTTGTCCCTGGAGTTTCCTCGCTGATGGCTTGTCCAGTAGCCTTGGGTGTCCCGTTCACCTACTATACCGATATCCTCACGGTGCTACCCGCCCCATTACCCGCAGAAGAACTGACTACACATCTGCTGATGACTGATGCCGCTGCAATTATGAAGTTGGGTCGTCATTTTACCAAAGTACGAGATATCCTGCATAAATTAGGGCTAGCATCACGGGCAAGATATATTGAGCGGGCATCAACTTCACAGCAACGCATCGTACCCTTAGATGAAGTTGATCCAGCCGAAGTACCCTATTTCTCGATGATTGTGATTCCCACCAAGAATCGGCTATAGTCCTTTGATAAATTCATCGAAAATCGAAAATAGAATAACCTCCTGGCAGATTGAACCAGGAGAGTTCAAAAAAATTGATTCATCTTTACAAACGTTGTAGCAGGCTCAAACCGTGGGTATCAGTACCACAGGTATTGAAAAGAAAGTATTCATCAGCCAACTTTTGCACTTGTTCTGATTCCAATACGCTGGGTTGCCAAGGGTTAGGGTTATTGTAGGCGTAGAAAGTTTCCACACCATCGATACCCTTTTGGGCCGCAGCTGGAATTAAGTCAAAATGCGATCGCTTGTAACGAGCCGGATGAGCCAGAACTGCCAATCCCCCAGCTTCATGAACAGCGGCAATCACGTTACTTGCCTGATATTCTTGGCCTATAGTCGGCCTTCTTTGGAGATAAGGCTTCATGCTAGGGTGTTCTGGTGTAAAAGCGTAAGCCAAAATGTGAACTTCTATATCCAAAAGGCTGGCATTAATTTCCACGCCACTCCACAGGTAAGGAGTACTTGCACCAGGATTACTCCACTTCCAGTCTTCTAACCAAGATTGTGCAGCTTGATAGCCGATAATACCATGATGATCGGTGATGGCTAACCCTTTTAGACCAATAGCGATCGCCTGTTCCATCAATCCAATCGGCTGCAACCTCCCATCCGAGTAGACAGTGTGCATATGAAAGTTAAATAACCTTGGACAACTTTGTGCATCAATGTTCTGGAATACTTGCTTCAAAAGTTCTGTGGAAGCAGTAGTCCGGGCCAAATTTACAGCCATAACCCCCTCTGAATAAAAATATATATTTTTAACACACTAAAACGCCCTATCTACAGATGAGAAACCTCCAACACTGTAAATTAGTATTGGTGGCTACTTTCTCAGCTTTTTCAGCAAATTTTTCAATATGTTAAGACTACGTTAGCAAATCTTAACCTCAGTAGTCATGGGTAATTTGGACTACTTAAAATGTAAGTAGTAAAAAATATTGCATATAAAATTTTATAAATATGCTTATAGTATTTGTGTGAAATGGCTTATGTTTAAAGGCTTAGGAGAGTAATTTTCTCTAGCAAGCCTAAGATGTGACTTTACATATCGTGTAAAAAATACTGTGTATAACGGTAATTACACTAAAATTATCTAACTAGTAATTACTTCAGCGTAGGCGTAGCCCACCGCAGGCATCGCAGTGATTGAAAATGGATAATTGTCTACAATAGCTCCAAGAAAACTAGCGATCGCTTGCGGCTAACTATACCCCTCGCGCAATCCCAAAAGAATCTCCCTTCAAGGTGATTCCAAGCGGTTTTACCACAACCTCGCGGGCAAGAGACGCTTCAACTTTTCCGGCAATCACAGCCGAAAGCTGATGTTCTCTTGCGAGGATAACGATCCTCTCTGCATCCTGCATCGACTCTGTATAAAATGCAAATCCTGCTCCGTAATTGAACACGGAAAGCATCATTGCTGCCCCGCCCTCAAGATGACCCTCGGCAAAGGTAAATATCTCCGGCACCGGGAGCATCGTTTCGATGACGTACCGCAGCGGCTTCACCGACCGCATCAGCTTCTGCCAGCCATGGCCAGTAATATTCTCCATTGCGGTGGGACGAATTCCCTCACCGAGCACCGCCTGCACGAGCGGCGTGTAGAGATACGAAGCGGCATTCATCGCTTCCCAGAACTCCTGCCCACTTGGAAGTTTTGTTCTGTAGCCATCAGGAAGAGACTCAGCAAGCTTTCGCAGTGGGGTAAAGCCGTTCTCATGGGGCCCCGAACTTTCGACGAGAACAATAGTATTTCCGGCATCTAGACGCGAGCTATCAATGGGAGCGACACCAGCCGGCATAACCCCAAAAACCGAACCTGCGATGTCGAGCCGACCTGGAATCATCTTTGTTTTTAGTTGAGGAGTTTCCCCTGAGAGGTACACACACCCCACTCGTTTGCACGCCTCAACCACTCCATCAAGAAACCCATCAAGGAACGCGGGGGTAAATATCGTTTCAGGAGTACTCGATGGCAGATACAAACCGAGAAGTATAGTCTGCATACCTGATGTTGCAGCATCATTCGTAAGACACGAGATGATCTTGATACCGATATTCCACCAGAAGCGTCGAAGCTCTTCTTCGGAAAGGTCGTCAGGTCGAGTATCGTCTGCGGTGCCCAGTCCTTCCGGGACAAGTGTCATAGAAAGTTCTCTAGCTCCCGCCTCTAGAAATGGAGCAAGGTTGAAGCTGAAAGCGTTAGCACTTGCTCCGAGACCCGATGCGGGAACGATGCCATAGGCGCTTGCAAAGCCAAGCGTGCGTTTTGCAGCATCGATGAAGCGTCGTTTTGCGGCATCGAGAGTATCGTAATCGACTTGATCGAGAGCTTGAGCCATCAGGTTACGTTTTAAGTTAGAAGTTAGAAGTTAGGAGAGACGCGATTAATTGCGTCTGTGCAAGAGTTAAAAGTTAGGAAAACTCATAACTCCTAACTTTAAAATACCTCATCTTCAATACCACGCCACCATTCCCCCAAATTCATCAAGTCTTTGTAAATGTCTTCTAATTCTTTGGTATAGACATCGTTTGTAAGAGTAGCTCGACGCTCTTGCAATTTCTGGAGGCGCAGTTGTACCAAGACCCAAGGTTTAGTGATGCTATTCGTTGCTTCGATGTATTGTGCTAGTTCTTTGCTATCCATAATGTTTTATATTTTGATTTTCATTTAACTACTTTTATTCAAGTGATTGCCCATACCGCCACTGAAGAATGGAAAAGGGAGAAATTAAAAAGAATTTCTCCCTTTTCTTGCTGGGCTTTCTGCTTCAACTTTTGTAAATTAACTGATTGTTTCTACTTTACATAGTCTGGCACAAGCCATGTATACACATTTAACTTTACTGTTCCCAAAAGGTAGGGTAGCAGCTTGCTAACATGTATAGCAGCCAGTTTAAAACTGACAATTAATTAAGCTTTGGCCAAGTTTTCAGCAGCAAAGTCCCAGTTGACCAAGTTTTCTAGGAAATTCTTGATGAACGCCGGACGGGCGTTTCTGTAGTCAATGTAGTAGGCGTGTTCCCAAACATCTAAGGTTAGGAGTGCCTTCTGACCATAAGCTAGTGGATTTTCTGCATTTGGTGTTTTAATCACCTTCAGCGTCCCACCATCATCAATCAACCAAGACCATCCACTGCCGAATTGAGTTGCAGCCGCGTTAGAGAACTCTTCCTTGAATTTGTCGAAGCTACCAAAATCTTTATCGATTTTGGCTGCGAGATCACCAGTAGGTGCGCCGCCACCGGCTGGTTTCAAGGAATTCCAAAAGAAGGTGTGGTTCCAAACCTGGGCAGCATTGTTGAAAATTCCCACCTTAGAGGAATCTTTGAAGGAAGTTTTGATCACTTCTTCCAGAGACTTATCAGCAAGTTCTGTACCTTCAGTGAGCTTGTTGAGGTTGTCTACATATGCTTTGTGATGCTTGCCATAGTGATACTCGAAAGTTTCAGCTTTCATGCCATGTGGCTCTAAAGCATTAATGTCGAAGGGTAGTGGGGGCTGTACAAATGCCATTGTGTCAAATCCTCTCTTTACCGGTTTCCAGTTTTAAGCTATTACAGAAGCTTAGGAAATTAACAGCTTTTATTTTTGGGGTTTTATGTCTTTAATGATGAAACATAAAACTTAACATCGTCATTTTACTACCAAAGTGAAGATAAAAACAAAGTACTCGTCCAATAAGTCAAATCGCTAGTAAATAATGACTATAAATAAAAATGGCTAATATTTCCTAGCTTAAAGACCAATAAGTAATTAAGTAGGCATAATTAAACGTAAAATGCCAACCACTGAAATCATCTTCCTGAGCAGGTTTTAGCTTCTGGAGGTGGTAGCATCTTGAGGTTTCCCCAGGTGGATTAACTGCCGTCCTTCTACCTCCAGCAAAAACTGCTTTTTACTTAGCATTTAGGAATTAAAGCTTTCTGGCTTCTATCTGTAGCAAGATTAATTGAGATGTGAGGTATCAGTCGAAAGCGTGATGATTAAGTACTGAAAAAATCTAAAATTTAGAATACGAGACTAAAATTTGAAAATTATTTATTTTGTTTCTGGGCTGTTTCTGGTGGGTGCAGTTTTAAGGATGGTAAGTGAATAATTACTCATTTACCACCCTTTTGAACTAAAAAACTAACAGCAAATAGCGGTGATTACCACTAAGATAAACGCTGCTGGTAGTAATCAACAATTTGTGCTGTGACTTCAGAAATACTCAGGCCATCGGTCTGAACTTCGATCGCATCGGCAGCTTTTTGCAAAGGAGAAACTTTGCGTGTACTATCTTTCCAGTCACGTTCGGCAATATCTCGTTCCAGCTGCTCTAAACTCACTTCGGGTTGACCTTGTTTGTTAAAGTCTTCCTGGCGGCGACGGGCGCGTTCACTCACAGAAGCAGTTAAGAAGATTTTCACTTCGGCATCAGGGAAAACGTGAGTACCGATGTCACGACCTTCAGCCACTAAACCACCTCTTTTACCCCAATTTTGCTGTTGTTTAACCAGTGCTTGACGGACAGCGCTTTGTGCGGCGATCGCAGATACTTTAGATGTTACCTCAATCGTGCGAATTGCCTGGGTAACATCAGTACCGTCAATCCAAACACGCACACTCGATTGTAAATCCTGAGTAGGAGTAAGTTCAATTTTACACTGGTTAGTTAATTCAGCGATCGCACACTCATCATCAAAGGGAATGCCCTTTTGCAGTACTAACCAAGTAACAGCCCGGTACATTGCTCCTGTATCTAAATACACTAAACCTAGGTTTGCTGCGACTTGACGCGCCACTGTGGATTTCCCAGCCCCGGCTGGGCCATCAATGGCAATAATGGGTTGACGATCGCGCAATATAATATTGTCAATCAAACGTGTAGACCCAAGACGAGCTGCGATCGCCAACATTCCTTCCTCCTCAACTTTTTCTAAAGACATCAACGTAGTCGGTTCAACCAATTCAATATATTCCACTAAAATCGTGCTGACTATAGCCACTTCTTGCTGTACCACTGCTATCAACTTGTTGCTATTGCGATCGCCTGCAATGAATGCAGCTTCAGCTCGTCGTAAGCCGCGATATAATGCCGCTGCTTGCTCTTTTGCTGTTGCAGTCAAATATTGATTACGAGAACTGAAGGCAAGACCCGACGCTTCCCGCACTGTTGGACAAGCAACAATTTCTACTGGCAAATTTAAGTCAGCTACTAAGCGTTTAATAATTGCCAGTTGCTGACCATCCTTTTGACCAAAGTAGGCACGGTCAGGCTGTACCAAGTTGAAAAGTTTGGTCACAATCGTAGCGACACCCTGAAAGTGACCTAGCCGAGAACGACCACACAAGCCTGTTATCATAGCAGATGGGGGGATAACTTGTGTAACCTTTGATTCTTGTATACTCTTCTGGGGAACTGCCATCTCTTCAGGAGTTGGTGCAAAAATGGCATCTACCCCAGCTTGTTCACAAAGTTTTTGGTCTTGCTCTAAAGTGCGGGGATAGCGTTGATAATCCTCATTAGGAGCAAATTGCAAGGGATTGACGAAAATACTCACAATCACCGTAGAATTTTCTTGTCGCGCCCGTTGGATCAAGCTTAAATGACCCTGATGCAAATTCCCCATTGTTGGCACCAGACCGACTGCCGTCTGATACCAGCCAGCCATCTCATCTAGTCTCAGATCCTCAGTAACCGCAATTAGCTTCTTTTCTGAGCAGTGTTTAGTTAAATAGCAGCGTAAAGCTGCCACTGTTGTCAGCAGGCGCACAAAAATACCCCTAGTTCTTATCGATCCCTCCCCCGTTAGTTTATATCTGAAATAGAGGGAAGAGATGATTGAACTAGGGGAATTAAGTGATACGGAACTGGAATAGGGGACAGGGGAAAGGTTATAGGTGACAGGTGATAGGGAATAATCTTTTCCCTCTAACCTGTAACCTGTAACCTACTCGATTATTTCCCCAAAACTTCAATATGTACTGGTGCCACGCCACTGCCCATCATTCCCAAAATGCGAGCTGCGCCAGTAGACACGTCAATGACTCGACCCCGAATGAATGGGCCTCGGTCATTAATTCGCAGCACTACAGAACGACCATTGCGGGTGTTGGTTACACGGACTTTTGTACCAAAGGGTAAGCTGCGATGAGCGGCAGTCATTCCTTCAGGGTTGAATCTTTGGCCGCTAGCAGTACGATTACCAGCAAAGTCATAGCCATAAAAAGAAGCTATACCTCTCAAGGTGGCTCGCACCGAGCCGAGGGCAATTTGTTGAGGCTGCTTTGGCATTGATATTGGTTGACGCACTGGTAAATTAGCAATCTCTTTTAAGGGAGATGCATTGCCTAGTAGCCTCCGCAGGCGATTGGTTGCTTGCAATGCATCTTGCGCCAGATTGTTGGTGCTATCTGCTAGTCGTGTACCTTCGTTGATTTCGACCAATTCTTCGCCATTAATTTTGATTATGTAGCGATCGCCATTTTGCTGGAGAGGGGCGCTTTTGTTTTGCGCTTGATTGGCAGTAGATTTTTCCCCTGCTTTCCAACTTACGGTAATCTTACTCCCGTCTACATTTTCCCGATTCAACTGGTTGATCTTAGCTGCTATTACACCAGCTATCTGAACCGGGTCATTGTCACCGTAGCTAATCTGGTTACTCACATCTGTTACGTTCCCAGCATTCAGTCCATTTGATGAATTGCTAGCAATAAGGGCGTACGATTGTACGCCCCCAGTATTTCCAATTTCACCAACTTTTTTAGTTTCAAGATTCGTATTTGATACAGAACTCAAAAAGGTCAGAACAGGTATATTTCGGATAAAAAGGGTTGCCGCCTTACGTCCTCTAATGTTGTGAGGATGAATTTCTGTAATCACAGCATCCAAGGTTTGTTTCCCTGCTCTGGATTGGTACTCTCCCACCTTCACCACTTCAGGGGCAGGTGATTTTTGGGAAGCTAGCGCATTTCCCTTGGTGGTTTGAGTGCAACCGACTGAGGGTATGCCCAAAACAGCCATAGAGAGGGTAACAATAATCCACAAATGTCTTTGATTCATGCGTCCGTTTTTAAAGCGACTGTAGAACTTAAGTTTTATAACTCGCGGGATTTTTCACTAGTGAAAGTGAATACCCTTCTGAAAAACTCGAACTCGTTCCGTTTTCACTTTGTTATTTATAACTGCAACAGACTAACACGAACCTTTTGGCTTGGGGATCAGGGTTTTAGCGTAATTATTGGCAGCTTTCTCTAATTCCAATTCCAATTTTAAGGGCGAAACCTTTCTCAAATAGGGACTTTGGCTATGTAACGCTTTTTTTGGCAAGTCAAAAATTTCTTAAAAAGACTTTACGCTTATTCCACACCAAAGTAACGATACCCTATTCACATCTGTTCTAAAGGCTCGTAACTACCCGTGTATTCTAGATTACATATATTTTGTCTATTTCCTATAAGAAGGTAATATAACTTTCATTAAATGGCAACGGCATAAATACTCAAAATCACTTATTTAATGAAATATTCAGATTTCCCTATGAATAAGTCGTGATATGAGTTACATCTTAAATAATTATGCAGATTAGTTTGAGTTTAATATCTTGTTTCAAAGTTTTTTCTACTTAGATTAATCATGACTTTTATTCTCCATGACTAGACTGAAACTAGTGATATATATAACTTATCGTACTAGTATTACTGAGTATAAAAAAAAGGGCAATACTCAACTTAATATTTTTCAGGATGAATGACTCAAAAATTAAGAAAACTTAGTGATCGCTTGGAGATGAATTTTTATTGGTATCAAAAATAACAATAGATGTTTTTTACTCTAAGTAGTTGCTCAAGTATGATGTTTTAGAGCAAGCTGTCTTTTCCAAAATCTTTCCAATTTTAGGGATGTACAGCTGCACCCCTACTATATATAGTGAGTATTTTGGGGAATGCTATCAGCATGATGACAAACCAAGCACATCAAGGAGATTTTAAAATAGAACCATCGCCATTATTAGCTGTTCTCAACGAGTTGCATTCCCAGTACAAGTCAGTGCGGGAGGGTGCAGTAACGAAATTTATTCCGGAACTGGCAAAGGCAAACCCGGACTTGTTCAGCATTTGCATTGTGACAGTAGATGGTCAGGTTTACAAAGTAGGCGACTACGATCACCTCTTTACCATTCAGTCAATTTCCAAAGTATTTGCTTATGGACTTGCCTTAGAAGATCATGGACTGGATTACGTATTGACTAGAGTTGGCGTGGAACCGACGGGGGATGCATTCAACGCGATTATTTTGGATGAGCAATCGAAGCGACCTTATAACCCAATGGTAAATGCTGGAGCGATCGCAACCACCAGCTTAATTAAAGGTTCCGGGCCAACCGAACGCCTCAACCGAATGCTGGATATGTTCAAGCGATATATTGGCCGCGACGTGTTCGTTGACATTTCAGTTTTTACCTCAGAACGGAGTACAGGGCATCGCAACCGTGCAATGGCGCATCTGATGCTCAACTTTGGCATGATTGACCGGAACATTGAAGAGTCGCTGGATCTTTATTTCCAGCAGTGTGCTGTGATGGTGAATTGCCAAGACTTAGCAGTAATGGCGGCTACCCTTGCTAACAGAGGTATTAACCCCATCACCAAAGAACGGGCGGTAGATAAGCGTTACATCAAAGATATTTTGAGTGTTATGTATACCTGTGGGATGTACAACTTTGCAGGTGAGTGGGCTTATAAAATTGGGATTCCGGCGAAAAGCGGTATTTGTGGTGGAATTATCGCTGTTGTACCCAATAAAATGGGCATTGGAGTTTTTTCGCCCTTGCTAGATGTGCGTGGTAATAGTGTGCGGGGGGTGAAGGTGTGTGAAGAACTTTCCCAACGGTTAGGTTTACATTTATTTGATTGTTCAGGTCAGGAGGTTAAATTTCAATAAATTTTGCTTGAAGTTAAAAAACCGCTACATAAAAACTACTCAATATTAGCCTTTTCTAGACTAGATAAATTTATCAAAATCTGATTTCTAAGCTCTGATTGTGATTCGGTAACAGGCATACCATCGCCAATTTTTGAAACTTCAATAGCCATGCCTACGGCTGGCTACGCCTACGCGGCAGTCGGAAGGATTAGTTTAAACGCCAATCTCATCCATCTTTAGATAGTTAGCCAAGTTTTCAACAGCATATAAAATGTTTTTTAGATATGAAATTTTTATAATAGTGAGTTTTTGCTAACAGTTACAGATAGGCGAGATGGCTTCTATCTCATAGTTCTTTTAAGGCGATAGTCGGGATGATGATTATGCATGAAGTTTCAAAACAAACTATAGAGACAGCACAAAAACATGCTCAGAAATCAATGAAACATAGTAAAGAGGTACAAGAGTTGGGTAAGAGTTTAGAAACAGATGAACAAATCGAACCGGAACAAAAAGAACGTATCGAAGCTTATGGAGAAACCATGCACGATCACGCGCAGAAATTTCAAGATATGGCGCACAGGCTAACAGAAGATCCTTCAACAGATGTATTTTCAAAAGCAGTAAAGGAGCATATAAAGGTAAATGAAGCCCATATCAAAGCCATTAAAGAATTTCAAAAGATACAGCCGCCAGCTTAAATGAGATTTTAATTGGATATTAAATTTATTTGCTTTTAGCTGGATGTATTATTGAGCTTGTTATAAATCTAATAACTAATTGAGCCTTTTCATTTCTGTTAAACACAGTCGAGTTGCCTATATATGTGATATTGGGATGCCGGATATAGACGGTTACATGTTGATACAGCAAGTGAGAAACTTGTTTGTACAAGGCGAACAGATAAGGGACTTCCAAATAAAAAAATATACCATCGCTATAGAGGCAGGGGGCAGGGAGCAGGGGGAGGGATAGTCGTAGTGAAGTCCAGAAATTGGATAATTTAATTTCTGGAAGTCCCTAAAAGCGATCGCCTTGACAGTCTATGTTGGAGAGATGAATCAGCAACAGGCACTAAAAGCAGGTTTCCACAAGCATATCTCTAAGCCAATAGAGCCAATGACGTTAGTGCAAGCAATATCTAGCCTGATTCGGTCTACTTAGCTCTAACGTCAAAATTCTTCTGCTTGGGGAAGCGGGAAGATTTCACCAGCCAAGTAAGCTGGAAAGTGCTTTTGAAAATACAACCAGGAAGTCATATCTTCACCATCTATCAATGCTTTTGGGGCTTTTTTATATAAAGGAATACGGTTATTAATTTCGTCTTGCAGCAATGGGGGCAGTTCTGTTAAACCATTGACTTTGCTGCCAACAGCACTGTAGATAAGTTGACCGGGGCGATCGCCCATTTTCATCCAGGGAAGCCATTGACCAATCCGATCCCAACTTAGTTTAAGTTCAGAAACAGAGGAGAGGGCTGTGTTGAATAAATCTGCGGTTGGCACAGTTAATTTAAACAATTCGGCTGCCTGATAAATTGGATTTGGGCTGTATTCGGCAAATTTTGGCTCGTCTGCTAAGGGATTGGGGTAATAGGGAAATATATCAAAAACAAAGGTTGTGCTGTCACCATCTACTTGTGCGGGAAAATTTCCCTCAAACTTACCCTGTACAGGATTATTAGCAACGTGAATCACCGGAACTGTCTCACCTGTCCAAGGATTCTCCCATTTGGATAAAACCTCATCTGTTTTTGGGTTGAGATAGTAAGTCAGTTCCCTGGAAGTAAAATCCCAGCTACCCTCTGCTGTGGGAATACATCTGCTAACACTCAATCCCAGCATCTTAAACAGGAGTTGTCTTTTCTCGCCGGGGATAAAGGCGTAAATTTTACCTTTCCAAATCAGGAAAGTCGATTCGGTAGGGTCGAGGGAAGAACGAGTTTTAACCCAGTGCTGCGCTTCAAGTTCTTGAATTTGGGCAACCATCTAAAGCATCCTTAGTATCTGGATAACAAAAGAATAAGCTAACCTGCATCTTTGTTATTAGTCATTAGTCAAAAACTAATGCTTCATGCCCAATACTTCGGCAATTAAACTGATTCAGAAAGTTGCTCATCCAGACGGCGAAACAAAAATAGCCAAAGTGGTAGGGAACTATTAATCGCAATTAATCGCACTAAATGACCAGTTGTGACAATTTCAACATTATGATTTAATGCCAGGGAAACTAGGATCATTTCTGCTGATCCTCCTGGGGCTGTGACTAAAAGACAGGTTAACCAGTCCCAAGAGGTTAATTGCATCGCAAGTATAGCAGCGATCGCTCCGGCTATGAGGGTCATCCCCACAGAGATCAAGGCATAGCCGACAGTCCGCTTTCTAAAGTTGGGTTTGTCTCCCCAATATTCACCAATAGTAATTCCCAGGAGCATTTGACCCAATAAGTTTATTATTGGCGGCGGACTAAAGCTAATATCACCCACAAAAGGCAGCCAATGCAGCAAAGGATTAAAACCGATACCAATCAACAACGCACCAAAGAAATCGCCAGCGGGAATTTTAAATAATATAGCTGGATAAACAACTAATCCAGTGATTAGGAGTACTAACAAGAGTAATTCTAGTTGAGATGGATCGAGATTGAGCCAAGCAGCGTTGATGGGGAGTGTTTGCGGATAGTAATTACCAGCTGATGTTCTAGCGATGAAGGGAATTAGAACAACTACTGAGGTGACGCGAATCGCCTGAACTAGGGCAACCAAGCTAACATTTTTATTGTAATCGGCGGCGATCGCTGCCATAATTCCGACACCGCCAGGAACTGTAGCCAGCATTGCTGTCAATAGATTAGTTTTGCTGATGCGGGAGTAAATGTAACCAATACAGCTTCCACTCAGCAGCAAAAACAAGGTAAGAAAAATAAATATGGGAATACCAGAAGCAACACTAGCCAGATTACCGTGAGCATTGGAAGCGCCGACAGTTAAGCCTACAAGTGCCATTCCCACTTTTCTCGCAGTGCGGTTAGGTTGGGGAGAATATTGATAAAAAACTCGACACCCTTGAAGAACAACTGTACCAGCTGCAATCCCACCAAAGATCCAGGCAATCCTGCCAATTTGAAACTTTGCTAGGAGTAAACCCAGAGGTAATGCCAGAAGCATTTCTAAGGTAAGGACAATTAGTTGCTTCGTAAATAGCTGTTGTTTCGTAACAACAGGAGTTTCATGAATGTGTTCTTCCAGGCTGGGAGCAACACTTAGGCTTTGATTCATCGATATGAGCTTTTTTATTAATTTAACTATGCATTTAAGGTAATGCGATCGCGTTGAAGGAAGAAGGTGGCAGGGGACCGCACTTCGCCGGAGGCAGAAGGCAGGAGATTGCCGAAACTTATCCTAGCTTTCTTTTCCAATTGTTATAGAGGATAGGGGCACAACAGCAGTTGTACCCCTACAAATAATTGGTATTCCTTTCAACAGTTTTCAGTGAACAAATTTAATACTTCACCCGTTTAATCTTCGTCAAGGGCTGGGAAAGCTTCTTCAAGCTGCCACAACCTATCTTTGTTTTGAACGAACCAAATACGAGTTTCTGGAGTTAATTTGCTCCAAATGACTTCAACAGGGATGTGAGGAGATGCATATTGGTACTGCTGACCAAGTGATTTGAGATTGTCTGCCACATCACGGGGAATTCCGAATTGTTCCCAGTCAACTGTGATATTTCTTCCCGAAACTCCGGCTGTGGGGTCGAAAATCAATTGCGCTGATCTGACTAAATCAGCAAAGTGTTTCGGTTTGAGTTTGGTGATCTCCTGAATTTGGAGTGATTCGTTATGCTCTTGAGACATTATCGCCGCAGTGGTAAAGATTAGTGATTCAGTTGAACTTACTGCCAGAGATTTTTATCCCAATATTTTTACTTTAGCGCAGAGCCACTAACTTGATCATGACTTAACCACATAAGAGGTTTAAGCAAATTGTTTAAGGTGAACAAACTTTTGATACCATGTCTAAGCTAATTTAAATTCTTGCTTTTCCTCAAGTGACTCAAAGGTAGAAGTTGGTGGTGTCGCCTGTAGTGTCTCTGTTTCTAATGACATAGTTTTCTCCAGGTTTCTATGATTTTATACCTTTGAATCAGCAGATTATTAGTCCCAGAGATAGAATATTTTTAGGGTAAAACTTCAAAAATTAACAATGTAAATGCACTGGAACATTCCTGTTTTAGATACGTTATTTGATTAATTCAATGTTGTAGCTTTTACCTCAGTTAATCATTTTCGATCAGAACTGTAACAGCTGCGATCGCAATCAACATTTCGTCATTTTTATCGTTGAGTTCGGGAATCGCCCGCCCTTGAACTACCATCCCCCCAGATTCTACGGTAAGAGTTTTCCGACCAAATGGTAGTACAGCTAATACTTCTTCTTCTCTAACTTGTTCTGGATATGGAACTGCTACCTGAACCTCTATAATCATTTCATTGGGATGACTTAAGCCAGCAACTTCCCAAACACCAGGTAAAGCATTGTGAGCGATCGCATTTCGTACTGCCCTAGATGCTGCTACTGTCGGTTCTTGTCCATGCTGATCTATTCCCATCCCCATCTCAATAATCAACCGTTTACGTGCCATTACTACCTCCTGTAAATTTTGCACCGATAAATCAGGAGTCAAGAGCCAGAATTTAGAGTTATGGGACTTCCAGAAATTAAATTATCCAATTTCTGGACTTCACTACGACTATCCCTCCCCCTGCTCCCTGCCCCCTGCCTCTATAGCGATGGTATATTTTTTTATTTGTAAGTCCCTATCTGAATACTGACTTATGACTCCCCAGAGAGCATGTATATTATGTATGGCCTTCTGGGGAGAAGGGAAAATTAGTAGCAGATTTTGATTCGTTTTGCAACTTCTGCTTGAGGTGCTTTAGAGCATGTGCTGCAAGCGACTCAGACGCTCTGAGTAACTTTTCATCACCTTTAGGGCAAACATGGGTGTTTCCTGAACGGCAAACAGAAATTTTTTCTCATCAAGGAAACCCAGTTTGGTATCCACCTTGGCAATAGCTGTGTAAGTTCTATTTTCTACTCCTACAAGTACCCCAACACCAAAAACTTCGCCTGTCTCAATGGTTTCTACAACCTTCCCATTGACTAATATATCCACTGTTCCTTCCAGAATCCCGTACATATGATTACCAGGCTGTCCTTCTTCAAAGATGACTTGACCTGCTGAAAATCCTTTAGGGTCGGGTTGTTTTTGAAAGATACTGACTGTTAATACAGGACTTAGCATTAGAGCAACCCCAAAAATATTGGTTTTTAGACGAAACTTTTTGATAGCTTTAGGCGAACCCAGAAAAGTATACTACTTTCTGTTGCTTAACTCTCAATCCCCGCAAAATTCCTGATGAGTTGCCTAATCTCTTAAAAACCTCTCCCTGGTTTTACTCCGCAAAACCGTCCCTCTCCAAGTCCTACGGTGTACACACAAGTCTCTTGACCTGCACCTTTGTTGTATCAACCTGCACCTTTGTTGTATCGACCTGCACCTTTGTTGTATCGACCTGCACCTTTGTTGCATCGACCTGCACCTTTGTTGCATCGACCTGCAAAAATTAACCTGCACTACGTTACGCAGTAACTTTAAAAGACTTGTGTGTACACCGTCGCCAAGTCAAAGAGGGAGAGACTTGAACAAAAATTCCAGGTAGAGAGAGATTTATCGAACTGACGTTCAAATAGGGAATTTTGGTTATCAGGTCATCTTCTATAATTGATAAAACCTGCACACCTAATTTTAGGCATGAGACTGTGACCGAACCAGGAAGTTACAAAGATACTGTCAACCTACCCAAGACTAACTTTGATATGCGGGCAAACGCCATCAAGCGTGAGCCTGAAATCCAAAAATTTTGGGAAGAAAATAAAATTTACGATCGCCTCTCCAAAAATAACCCCGGCGAATTATTTATACTGCACGATGGGCCTCCCTACGCTAATGGCTCACTCCATATTGGTCATGCCTTAAATAAAATTCTCAAAGATATTATTAATCGCTACCAACTGCTAAAAGGGCGTAAGGTTCGCTATGTCCCTGGTTGGGATTGTCACGGTTTACCAATTGAGTTAAAAGTTTTGCAGAACATGAAGTCAGCAGAACGGCAAAACTTAACGCCTTTACAACTCCGGCAAAAAGCGAAAGAATTTGGTCTAGCGACGGTAGATGACCAACGCCAAAATTTTAAACGTTACGGTATTTGGGGTGATTGGGACAACCCTTATCTAACTCTCAAGCCGGCTTATGAAGCGGCTCAAATTGGCGTGTTTGGTCAGATGTTCTTAAAAGGTTACATCTATCGCGGTTTGAAGCCGGTTCACTGGAGTCCCAGTTCTAAAACCGCTTTGGCTGAAGCTGAGTTGGAATATCCTGAAGGTCACGTTTCCCGCAGTATCTATGCAGCTTTTGCAATCACAAGTTTGGCGGAAGCTGTAAAACCACTGTTGGCGGAATATCAGTCAGATTTGGGTGTGGCTATCTGGACAACTACACCTTGGACGATTCCGGGGAATTTGGCTGTAGCGGTGAATGCAGATTTGAACTATGCAGTGGTGGAAGTTTTACATCCAGAGGCGCAAGCGCAGTGTAATTTCAAATACCTAATCGTTGCTGCTGATTTAGTAGAACGTTTATCTTCAACCTTGGGAGTTGAGTTAACCGTAAAAGCCACGTTCAAGGGGAATGACTTAGAACATACTACTTACCGTCATCCTCTATTTGACCGCGAAAGTCCGATTGTTGTAGGCGGAGATTACATTACAACTGAATCGGGTACTGGGTTAGTACATACCGCACCCGGTCATGGTCAAGAAGATTACATTGTTGGTCAGCGTTACGGTTTGCCCATCCTTGCACCAGTGGATGACAACGGCAATTTTACCGAAGAAGCGGGACAATTTGCGGGGTTGAATGTGCTGGGTGATGGGAATCAGGCGGTGATTGATGCACTGGCTGCGGCTGGTTCCTTGTTGAAGGAAGAACCATATCCCCACAAGTATCCTTATGATTGGCGGACAAAGAAACCGACGATTTTCCGCGCGACTGAACAATGGTTTGCTTCCGTGGAAGGATTTAGAGAAGAAGCACTAAAGGCGATCGCAACGGTAAAATGGATTCCAGCCCAAGGTGAAAATCGGATCACGCCAATGGTAGCGGAACGTTCTGATTGGTGTATCTCCCGTCAGCGCAGTTGGGGTGTACCCATTCCCGTTTTCTACGACGAAGCCACGGGAGAACCACTGCTGAATGAGGAAACTATCAACTACGTCCAAGGAATTATTGCAGAAAAAGGTTCTGATGCTTGGTGGGAACTTTCAGTTGAAGAGTTGTTACCAGAATCTTATCGTAATAATGGCAAGTCTTACCGCAGAGGTACAGACACAATGGACGTATGGTTTGATTCTGGCTCATCTTGGGCAGCTGTCGCTCAACAGCGTCCAGAGTTACGCTACCCTGCTGATATATATTTGGAAGGTTCCGACCAACATCGCGGTTGGTTTCAATCCAGCTTGCTCACCAGTGTAGCGGTAAATGACATTGCACCTTACAAAACTGTACTAACTCACGGCTTCGCTTTGGACGAACAAGGGCGGAAGATGAGTAAGTCAGAAGGAAATGTGGTTGACCCCAATACAATCATTGAAGGCGGGAAAAATCAAAAAGTAGAACCGGCTTATGGTGCAGATATATTGCGATTGTGGGTATCATCGGTTGACTACTCCGGCGATGTCCGCATTGGCAAAAACATCATCAAGCAGATGAATGATGTCAGAGGCAAAATCCGCAATACGGCGCGGTTTTTGCTGGGTAGCTTGGATGATTTTGACCCAGAAAAAGATGCAGTTCCCTTCGAGGAATTGCCGGAACTTGACCGTTATATGCTACACCGCATCACCGAAGTGTTTGAGGAAGTTACCGAAGCCTTTGAGAGTTTCCAATTCTTCCGCTTCTTCCAAACAGTGCAGAATTTCTGCGTGGTGGATTTATCCAACTTTTATTTAGATGTGGCCAAAGATAGGCTGTACATCAGTGCAAAAGATGCTTTCCGCCGTCGCAGTTGTCAAACGGTGCTGAAGATAGCTTTAGAAAATTTAGCACGAGCGATCGCACCAGTACTATCCCACACCGCCGAAGATATCTGGCAATATCTCCCTTATAAAACACCTTACAAATCGGTATTTGAGTCCGGTTGGGTGCAGGTTGAGGAAAAATGGCGTAATCCAGAGTTAGCGGAATTTTGGGAAACGCTACGACAACTCCGCACCGATGTTAATAAGGTGTTAGAACAAGCCAGGATTGAAAAACTCATTGGTTCTTCCCTAGAGGCGAAAGCTTTAATTCATATACCTCACAAGCAGTTAGGTGATGCTATCAAAGCCTTTAACCCTGCTAAAGGTAACGGGATTGACGAACTGCGGTATTTATTGCTGACTTCCCAGGTGGAATTATTAGATTCTGCTGAGGGGTTGCAAGAATTAAAATATACAGCGCAGACAGAAGACTGGACAATTGGGGTAGTGAACGCAGAAGGGCAAAAGTGCGATCGCTGTTGGAACTACTCCACTCACGTGGGAGAATCAGCAGAACATCCCCTAATTTGCGAACGTTGTGTTGCAGCCTTAGCCGGAGAGTTCTAGTAAAGATAGGTGAGTTCAACGAATCTCCCTCTACCTTGAACTAAAGTTCAAGTCTTTCCCCCTCCGACTCGGAGAGGGAAAGTTTTGCGTAGTAAAACCTCTTAGTGGTCATTTCATTCAGCTAATTAGATAGACACTACATCATCCGTCGAATTCACGTTAAATCAGGTTGCAGTCACCGCCTGAAATAGATATTTTGCGTAATACACATTATGGCAGGACTTACGTACAGGTAACGGAAAATCAAACCGCAGAGGGCACAGAGAAATAAGAGTTTTAGAGAGTTCTTGCTTAAGTCGTATATAGGTTATTTCCCAATAGATCACAAAGACGCGATAAATCGCCGTCTCTTCCCTTAACCAAACCGTATTGGGTTATTTCCTATAGTGCGTAATTTCTAAGGGTAATATGCTTTTGAACAAAGAAATGGGTATTATTACTGAAGATAACTAAGTATTATCACTGTATTCTATTCATGTATAGAGCCAGATTACAGTATTATTAAGAAAACATAAAGGTATGGATTAATACGTAAAATTTAGATTAAAACATCCATTAACTGAATCAAAATTTAAGAGATATAAAGATATGTCAAATAAAGTTGCTAAAGAATTGGCAGATTTTTTGCTGCAAATAGAACAGCGATCGCAGTTTCATGCAGGCTATCCATATAATTTAAGTTGTGATTACAGTTTGATAGCCAAATTTTTCAATCATCTGTTAAATAATGCTGGAGATCCATATATTGAGCCAGATTTTGGTCTGCATTCTCGTAAGTTTGAGCAAGAGGTCTTATCTTTTTTTGCTAACCTCTATAAGATTGCAGAAGATCAGTTTTGGGGTTATGTGACTGCTGGCGGAACTGAAGGTAATTTATATGGAATGTTCTTAGCAAGAGAAATCTACCCTAATGGGATTCTTTACTCATCACAAGACTCTCATTACTCAATTCCCAAAGCAGCCAAATTATTCCGCATCCAACATAATGTTGTTAATTCGCAAATTAATGGAGAAATGGATTATGACCATTTTGAACAACTAATTAGCGAAAATCGTAGTTATCCAGCCATCATCAATTTAAATATTGGCACTACTGTCAAAGGTGCAATTGATAACTTAGACAAAGTTCTAGAAATTTTAGAGCGTAATCAGATTAAAGATTATTACATTCATTGTGATGCTGCACTTTCAGGATTAATATTACCGTTTTTAGATGGCGCTCCGCAAATTAACTTTCAAAAACCCATTGATAGTATAGCTATTTCTGCTAAATTCATTGGTTCACCATTGCCTTGTGGTGTAGTTTTAACTAAGAAAAAATGGGTAGAAAAAGTTGAAACAGAAATTGAATATATTGGTTCAAAAGATACCACTATTCTGGGATCTAGAAACGGTCATACTCCTCTGATTCTCTGGTATGCAGTGCAAACAAGAGGTTATGATGGATTAGCTAGAGAAGCAAATACTTGTATTCATAATGCCCAGTATCTTTTTCAACAACTTCAAATAAGAGAATATCCATGTATGTTAAATAAATTTTCCAATACCGTAGTCTTTCAAAAACCTTCACAAAGGTTAATTAAAAAGTGGCAGTTAGCAATTTTTGAAGATTGGGCACACATTATAGTCATGCAAAATATTAATCGGAAGAAAATCGATATTTTTATTAATGAACTTTTACAAGAAGAAGGATTACTTGATAACGCAGAAGATTTCCAGTTACAGTCACTACTACACTAATGTAGACTATCAATTGAAATTAATCGCTCAATTTTGCAAGGTGTTTCCTTAAACAGAATTTAGTTCCAACATTTTATCTCTTTAAAAAGTTTTTGTTGCACAAGTTAGCAGCAAGTAGTATTTCTACTTCTGCACTTTCCATAGGTGGTAAGAAAAAATACCCTTGTCCATAATCACATTGTAAAGCCTTCAGTTGGGCTAATTGCTCTACAGTTTCTATCCCTTCTGCTGTTACAGACATATTTAAATTATGAGCTAATGTGACGATCGCTCGAACAATTTCTAAATTTTCTCCACGACTACCTATATTGGTGACGAAAGAGCGGTCAATCTTAAGGGTTTTAATTGGTAGGCGGTGTATATAACTCAAGGATGAATAACCAGTTCCAAAATCATCCATGTGCATCTCCACATTTAGCTCTGTTAACTGGGAAAGCACGGTGGTAGCTAATTCAAAATTATCCATCAAGAAGGTTTCAGTAATCTCCAATTTCAAACTGTATGGCTTCAGTCCGGTTTCCTGCAAAATATGTTTAACTTGTTTAAACACATCAGGTTGCGTGATTTGTTTCCCAGAAAAATTTACGCTAATCGTCAGGGGAAGTGAGGTAGGAAATTTTTGATGCCATGTGTGCATTTGGTGACAGGCTTCATAAAGCACCCATTGTCCGATATTAACAATCATTCCAGTTTCTTCCGCCAGGGGAATAAAATCTTGAGGGGAAATAAGTCCTCGTTCTGGATGATACCAACGTATTAGTGCCTCAAATCCAGTAATTTTTCCAGTTGTCAGTGAAACAATTGGCTGGTAATCAAGGCGAAATTCTTCTTGCTTTATCAGCGCATGACGTAAAGCAGTTTCTAACTCCAAGAGCAAAGATGCACCCTCATGCATCTTTGGGTCAAAGACCTCATAACGTGCTTTACCAAGTGCTTTGGCACAATACATTGCCACATCAGCATCGCGTAGAATCTGCGCTGCTTGCTCATAGTCTGCTTTACTTAAAGCGATGCCAATACTAACATTAGTAAACACCCGATGCTCATTTAATTGAAATGGCAAAGCTAGCACCTTTTTAATTCGCTCGGCTACCTGTATGGCGGTACTAATATCTTCAATTTCTTCAATTAAAATTGTGAACTCGTCTCCGCCAAAACGGGCAACTATGTCTCCGACTCGCAAAACTGACTTGAGCCGATGAGAAATTGCAATCAAAAGTTGATTTCCCAGTAGATGTCCAAGGCTGTCATTAACAACTTTAAAGCGGTCTAGGTCTAAGAATAGTACAGCAAATAAATAATTTTTTGGCTGGTGTTTAGTACGTTCTATTGCCCGCTGTACTCGCTCCATAAATAATCGCTGGTTAGGTAATCCGGTTAGCCCATCATGTAGGCTATTATGCAGTAATTGCTCTTGTGCTTGTTGACGCTTAATAATGTCTTGTTCAAGTTGTTGATTCACTCTAATAAGTTCAATAGTGCGTTCTAGAACCATCTGCTCAAGCTGATAACGATACTGAACTAATTCTTCCTCTACTAATTTACGCTTAGTGATGTCACGGACAATAACAACATACTCTCGTTGCTGGGCATTAAATGGCTGTGAAATAGTCGCTTCAACAATTCGTAAACCTTGGTTTATTTTTAAGGTTTGCTCAGTCCTAATAGACCATTGCTCCGGTTTGCCGCGATAGCATATTAAGAGTTGATTTAATTTTTTTCCAAGCAACTGCTGAACAGTTGTTTGAAATAATTCTTCAGCCGCAGCATTTGTCTGACAAATTCTACCGTTTTCATCTAAGACTAAAACAGTATCTGGAACGGTATCGAGAGTAGTGATAAATAGGTTTTTTGCTTGCTTGCGTGCCTCATCAATAGCAACAATTTGTGGTAGAGTTGTCCAGCAAGCGATCGCAACCCCGATAAAAGAAAGCGTCACTAATAAAATAGCTAGTAAAGAGTTTTGAGGATTACTAGAAACTCTGTCCAATAAATTGCGGATAACCCAACTGCTTGTGGCAGTAATACAAATTAATGATACTAGGACGACCACCTGTAGTACCAGAAAGTCTGAGTTGTTTTTATTAGGTCTAGTGTAGTAACGCTGTGTCCACCATTCTAGGTGTAATGGCGCAAATCTTAAGCGACGTAGCGCTACATCTCCTATCATCAAAACAATGGGTAATAATAATCCCACTAAAAAATCTCTCCAATTCCAAGCTAAACCTCCCACTATTAGAACTACCGCTTCTACAAAGAAAAAACCAAGTGACCACCAAGGCCACAACACCTGCGGTTTACCTCGACACAGCCATAATCCTAAATGTAGCCCCATAATGGACACGAGGTAACAGGTACCTGCTACTGTGACAAGTTGAGATACATTTCCCAAATTTAGACAAAGCAAACTGAGGATAAAGGTAATTAAAATAGCAGGCCCAAGAACACCTTGACGGGAAACTAATGCAAATATGGGAGAAAGCTGTCTGTCTAAGGCAAGTTGGTATAATATCCGAGGAGAGTTGGAAACTGCCGTAGCAGAACTTAGAAGGCAAGATACAGTAATTAAAAGTGTTACTAAAAAAGAGGCATTTTCACCCCAAAAAGGCTTAGAAGCCGCTACCATATTTAAAAATGCATCATCACCTATTGTTGGATTTGGAGCCGAACACATTAATACCCAAGAAGCACCTAAAAATACTGGAGGAATTAGCCAAGCAGCTACGGTTAAGAACCTTAAAGTTTTATACGGATGGTGGCTATCAGCAACAAAAGAAGAAGTGGTTTCACAAGCATAAATTGAATAGCTAGCCAGAAAAAACCACTTTGCCCATTCTTCAAAGCTCAGGCTATGTGTACTAGTTGGGGTAAATTCCAAACTAGCTGTTGAGAAGCCTAACCATATTACGCCTTGAATACAAAACAAAAGCAGTAATAAAATCGCTGGGAATACAAAAAATAAATGCAGTAGCGCTAAAGCCCGGCTGCCACTGAATGCCACAATAAAAGGAATCGCTGTAAATACAACTTTTAATAAAGTTTCTGGACAAGAAATACCTAATGTTTCAAAATTGACTTTAATTAAGTTTGTAAGAATAATCGCATAAAGTGCCGGTGCTGCTGCCCAGCTAAAAAAGTATCCTAAAGCTACGTAGCGACCTAAGCCAGGAAAGTTCTTTAGTAGCCTTGTAGTATAGTTTGGTGTTCCTCCAGCGACATCTGGCCAATGTCTACCTAGACTTTGTACCTGCAAGTTAAGTAAAAAGGAGATGATCGTGCCAAACAACCAAACTAAGATAGCTTTAGGCCCTAATGCTGCATGAATGATGGGGGCTGTACCAATCCATCCTACATGACCCGTTAAACCAAAGCCCCAGGTTTCGAGATAGCTCAAAGTACGTGGTAGGCGCATTACCAAGCTTTGATTTTTATCTGCCTCTGCCTGTACAGAATTGTTAGTAAGCATTGTTTCTTACCGAAATTTACTGACCTTTTCACTCAATAGCTGAATATTGCTGCATATAGCTTCGGTATAATTGCTGAACTTATCTAAAGGATAACTTACTCTTACTCCCCTTCCAGCAACAAAAGTTTTTCCGCTTCCCTCTCCTCGTAGGAGATGGAAGCGGAGAGGTAGGGAAGAGGCTGTTCTTGTTAGGTCTGTATTGAATGAAATCAACTGACAAAAGCTATAGCTTTTGCAACAACTCCTGAGTTAACTGAAAAAACGCTTTTGAACCAGCTGATTGGGGAGCATTTAAAACGGCTGGCATAAAACTGTCAACAGCTTTAGCAACATTAACATCCACTGGTATTTGTATCTTACAAATTTTTTCAACACCAAAATCCTCGACAACCCGGTGCATCACTTGTTTATAGTATCTACCAGTGAGAAGGTTAGCACTGGACATGCTGAATACAATTCCCAACATTTTTATGTCTATTTTGGTTTCATGTCCGTGACTGTCTTTTAATTGGGCAATCCGTCTTTCTAGCAGTTGAATACCGACTACAGACAAGGGTTCTGGTTTAGCAGGAAGTATGTAGAAATCGCTGGCGGCTAAAGCACTACGAGTCAATAGATTATATCCAGGCGCACAATCGAGAAGGATAAAATCATATTCTTGACGGACTGGTTTTAAGATGTTATTAATCAAAACTCTTTCAAAGCGATTCCAAATTGTTTCAAAGTCCTGTTCACCTAAAGCAGTTGCTTGCTGATGGAGCATTTCTGATACAACAAATTCATCATATAAGTCAATATCCCCCGGTAATAAATCCAGTCCTGGAAGATTACAAACCTGGGATTGAATGATATCTTGAATTGTAAGTTTTGCTTGTGGGTCTGGATTGATAACTTCGTCTATTAGATACCTAAATGTTTTACTTTGTTTACGACGCTTGGCAAAATCTAAAGGCGACATCAAACTGAGGGTGGCGCTAATTTGACTGTCTAAATCAAGAACAAGCACCCGCTTACCATGATTTTTAGCTAAACAGGTAGCTAAGTTGACGGTGAGGGTGGTTTTACCAACGCCACCTTTCATATTTGCAGTAGCAATTACATATCCCATTGCTTGAGTCCTCTGTTGACGCATTTCCATCTAGGTAGCGTACACCTCTCTCAATCTATTAAATCTTCCATTAAATTTAATATTTTCGGAAACTAAAAAGGTGAGATTGCCTCAATTGTAGGCATTGAGGTAGGTGACACGATTTAATCTCAGCCTTCGTACTGTTTTTTGATGAAATAGGCTAGTAAAATTGCTGTCACTTTGCTTGAAAGCTAGATAACATTAGATTCGGCGTGTTTACTGTTCGGGAGTGCCAAAATGTCTAAACAGCTGGGTCAAAAAATCGCACCCACACCTATATCAAATGATATCAATGTGGTGGATTTGATTGATCAATACTTCACGGCTTACAACTCAGCACGGTTGCGGGAAATCTGCCAACTTCTGAGTCGTGATGTGCTAACGGAAGGTGTCACGGTGGGAGTTAGCCTTTCCGGTGCGATGACACCAGCAGGATTTGGGGTTTCAGCGCTTGCACCCTTAATTCGCAACGGCTTTATTGACTGGATGATTAGTACTGGTGCAAATCTTTACCACGATATGCACTACGGTTTAGGTTTTGAACTCTTTGCTGGTAATCCGTTTTTGGATGATGTGAAACTGCGCCAGGAAGGCACTATTCGCATTTATGACATTATCTTTGGTTACGATGTGCTGTTGGAAACTGATGCATTCATCCGTAAGATTCTGCAAGGAGAAGCGTTTCAGAAGCGGATGGGAACTGCTGAGTTTCACCATTTACTGGGTAAGTATGTTCGAGAAGTAGAAAAGCAACTGGGTGTGCAGCATTCCTGCTTGCTTGCTACAGCTTATGAGTATGGCGTGCCTATATATACGTCTTCTCCAGGAGATAGCTCAATTGGGATGAACGTGGCGGCTTTAGCTTTGGAAGGTTCACAGTTGGTATTAGATCCATCAATTGACGTAAATGAGACAGCTGCGATCGCATATAATGCCCGTGAATCTGGTGGTAAAAGTGCGGCTGTAATTCTCGGTGGCGGTAGTCCTAAAAACTTTTTGCTACAAACCCAACCACAACTTCACGAAGTATTGGGACTAGAAGAACGAGGACACGATTACTTTGTGCAGTTTACCGATGCGCGTCCAGATACAGGCGGTTTGTCTGGAGCAACCCCATCGGAAGCCGTCAGCTGGGGTAAGATTGACCCGGAAGAGTTACCTAACACAATTGTTTGTTATACCGATAGCACGATCGCTCTACCACTGGTAACAGCGTATGTTTTGAACAAGTGCGAGCCTCGTCCTTTGAAGCGTGTGTACGACAGGCGAGAAGCCATTTTGGAGAAACTGCAAAAAGACTATCTAGCAGCCAAAACCCAACCATCGGATCAGGTTCCAGCAGCAGTGGCTGAAAGTGCCCAAAAGCAAACAGCGACTTATCCCTGTGGGCGGTTGATTCCGAATACTCCGTAGGTAGCAGGGAGCAGGGGAGAACTATTGAACAAGTTTCTTCCTTGTCTCCCCCCTCTTCCTTGTCTCCCCCCTCTTCCTTGTCTCCCCCCTCTTCCTTGTCTTTTCCCAATGCCCCTTATCCCTTCCCTCCAATCAACAAATAGGTGGTAATTTTCCCTTTACCTGGAACTTCGATTTCGCTCCGCTTTTCAAATAAAAATTCATCACACAAGCGTTTATAAGTATCTTCTGTAACCTGGATTTTACCAGCAATACCTTGGGATTCCATGCAGCTAGCGATATTTACCGTGTCTCCCCAGTGATCATGAGTAAAGTTTTTGAGGTCAATTTCTCCCGCCACTACGGAACCGCTATGGATGCCGATACGAATGTTGAAGTTTTGGTTATTCTCAGTATTAAATAGAGCGATCGCAGTTTGCATGTAGAGTGCCATTTGAGCGATCGCTTGAGCATGATCTGGGCGGCGTGTTGGCAAGCCACCAACTACCATATAAGCATCGCCAATGGTCTTGATTCTCTCTAAACCATGTTGTTTGGTGAGGCGATCAAAAGTTGAGAAAATCGAGTTGAGTAAGTTTACCACTTGAATTGCACTTATAGAAGCTGCAATTTCAGTCAAGCCAACAATATCTGCAAATAAAACTGTGACATCAGCAAAGTCTTCGATAACGTTAGCTGGTTCTTCTTTCAGTTCCTTAGAGATTGCGGTTGGCAAAATATTTAGCAATAAACGTTCGGTTTCTTCCTGCTGATGGCGCAGCGCTTCTTCTGCTGCTAGTCGTTGGGTGACATTGCGAAAAATGCCGCGAGTCGCAACTGGATGACCTTCGACAAATTTACAGTTAATATTACCTTCTAGAAAAATTGTTTGACCGTCTTTAGTAAGGAATGCGGCTTGTACTTGTTCAAGCTTTTCTCCTGAAAGCACACGATAAAACCTTTGCCAACAATCTTGTTTAAACTCTGGATGTATAATATCGAAAACATTCATATTAGTAATTTCGGCTTCGCTATATCCCAAAGTTTCTCGCCATGCACGATTGACATATAAAAAACGACCATAGGCATTGACGGATTGAATTAGGTCATTAGCATTTTCAAATAGATCTCGATATCGTTCTTCACTTTCTACAAGAGCATCTTCTGCTTGTTTGCGTTTGATAAACTGAGCAATTTGACTACCAATAGAACCCATCATTTGCAATAGGTCTTTATCTTTTGATTGTACGTCCCGGCTAAAGAAAACCATCACTCCCAAGATTTCACTATCTTCTAAGATGGGGAAGCCAAAAGCTGCGTGCAATCCAGCCTCAGCAGCTGGTTGCGATCGCCGAGTGTCTCCATCTTCTGTAATATCTTGAATCCACAAGGGTAAACGTCTAATCCAAATTCGACCAGGTAAGCCAACACTAGGTGTATAGGTAGTTTGCCAGGTAATTGCTTTAAACTCTCGCGCTGAAATTACTCGACTTGACCACATTTCCACACACCTTAGTACCGCATTAAGGCTATGTCCCTGTACCGAAGTGCCAATATATTGACTTGGTGTCCAAAGTTCGCCTACATCCCATCCCAAGTTTTGACAAATCGACTGTAAAATTTGGGGAATTACCTGCTTTACGCTCTGGGATTCTGATAATATTCGAGTGATAGCATATTGAGCACTTGTCCGCTGTTCCCGACGCTGCCGGGCAGTAATATCCCGACCAATGTAGACAATATCTTCTAATCCTTTTATTTTTTTCGGAATTACTGAACAAGAAAAAGCAATCAACCGCTTTTCTCTAGTCTTGGTTCGACAGACTACCTCTAAATTCTGAAAATTTTTCTGAAAAAAAGAATGCTTGTGAATGGCTTGTATTAAAAATTCATCATCATCAATTATCAGTGATATTGGTTGATTAATTAATTCTTCTTCACTAAAACCAAATAATTGTTGAGCAGCACGATTTACTTTTTTTATTTTCCCTACATTACTGGTTATAAACAAAGCATCTGCCATTGCAGTAATTACTTGATCCATGTAGTTTTTGTATGAGATTAAAGCACTTGATAGCAGACTTTTGGTATTGGCTTGCTGTGCTAATTTTTGCTTTAAAACTAGCTTGTCAGTAACATCTTCAATTAGGACAATTAATTTATTTTCATACTGCTCGCTGATAATATATATATCTATATATAGATGGGCTTTATTTTCTGAGCTTCTTCCAATTGCTTGTAATTCAAACAGTTCCTGCTCTCCTTTCAGAATAGCTTTTAAAATATTTTCAAGCCCGATAAACTCAGGAAAACTTAGCCGGACATCTTTTCCCTCTATTACCTCCTCAGGACGTTCTGCAAACCGTTGCACTTGCTCGGATGTATCGATGATGCAGAAATGATCATCCAGTTCCAAGCGTTCAAACTTATCTGGGAATGAAGGGTTGTTAAAAATCCGATCTAGTACTTGGTCTTTCATTATGGTGTGAAAACAGGCTTTACATTTATTTTGACCAGGAGAATTTAGAGCAAAGAGGAAATTTCAAGCGATATTAACAGAAAAGCTCAATTTTTGCCAAATGACGCAATCATCACACTAAAAATTAAGAACTAAGTAATAAGAACTAACAATTACTAATTTAGTACCACTGATGATTCTTTTAGTTATTCTTTCAAATGTTTGATCAACATACAAGCCTGTTTGGGTAAAATTTGTAGAAGTTACTAATACTCAGTTTTATTACTGAAATTGATATTAATTGATTAAGTGTACTATTTTTTAAGATCAACCCAGTGTGGTTGACGGAAAACGACCATGAGCAACCTTTTTATTTGGTTGATCAGAATTAACGAAGTAAACGTAAATAATATGTATTCTATCTTTTGGATGATTGACAATTGAATACAATTCTGGATTTTGTCAGCAAATTATACTCTATAGCGCGGTTTATAAGCGATCGCCATTTTAACAAAACCAGTCTTGGGTAAAGTCGGAAGTTATTTAAAGTTATAGCGCTTCTGGGTTGAATCCAATAGACCTAACAAGAACAGCCCCTTCCCTAATAGCGTTGGGAAGTAAGATGTATATAAACGAAAAGTGCTATATTGTTATCCACTTTATTAATGTATAAGATATTACAAAGAGTTGCCAATTCAAAAAGTAAACTTTTATTAGATGTAAAATTGCACTGCGATCGCCTAAAATTTAATCTTGAGAAAGTCGGATCAATAAAGTTAGTCAAAACCCAATGAATCACCAGCGTGCTAATACTCTCAAAGCTGCATTTCAAGTTTGTAATGTTGAACCGCTAGAGGGTGCAGACATGGAGCGCTACTATGTTGATTTATCAGCAGTCCGCAAAACTTCAGCAATAGACAGCGTTAGTACAATTTTAGACTTTCAAGAACCCGCAGATTTCAGCACGATTTTGTTTACCGGACATCGCGGCTGTGGCAAAAGTACAGAATTAAAACGCATTCAGAAACAATGGGAAGAACAATACCACGTAATTTATTTAGAAGTTAACGAAGAAACAGATATTAATGATGCTAGTTATACAGATTTATATTTAATCGTCATCAAACAAGTAGAATTTGAGTTGCGTAAATTAGGTTTGAAATTTGATCCTCAACTTCTGGGGAACTTTGAATCTTGGTTTAAGGATATTACCAAAGAAACCGAAGAAACTGTGGAAAGGTCTGTCAGTATTGAAGGAGAAGCGACTCTGAAACCGGAAGCTCCATTTATCGCTAAATTGATGGTTAAATTACTGGCACAAATTAAAGGATCTGATAAACAAAAAACTACTATTCGTCAAACTTTAGAAAAAGACCTATCACGTCTGAAAGCAGATATTAACCTTTTATTAGGAGATGCCTACGTTAAACTCCGAAAAAAATTCCCTCAATATAAGGGTTTATTGATTATTTTTGACAACATGGATCGTGTACCACCGACGATTGCAGAACATTTATTTTTTGACTATGCGGCTCAGTTACAAGAACTAGATTGCACGATAATTTATACAGTGCCAATTTCTGTGCTTTGTTCCCCTAAAAGTCCACTCAGTCAGTTTGATGGTAATCCTCATATTGTACCAATGGTGAATATTTATGAATTTGAACGCGATCGCTGCGATTTAAATTACAATCAAACCGGACTAGAAGCAGTCGCTAGTGTCATTGAAAAGCGGGTAGATATTGATGCTGTATTTGAATCTCCCCAGGAATTGCTAGATTTAGCAAAAGCCAGTGGAGGACATGTCCGCCAATTAATGCAGATGATGCGGACTGCTTGCCTAAATGCTAGTACTCGCAAACATCCCAAAATTATTGCCGAAGATATTATCTATGCTGTGAAACAACAGCAATTTAGTTTTGAAAGGTTTATTCCTGAAGAACATTATGCGTTTTTAGCTCAAGTGTGTATAACCAAGAATATTAGCAAAGATGATCTCGGTCAGTTAATGCTGTTTAACACTTCAGTTTTGGAATACAACGGCGAGAAACGGTGGAATTATCCCAATCCAGTGGTGAAGCAAAATGAATTCTTCCAGAACGCCATCGAATCTGTACTCGCAGAGCAACCTTAGGTCAGAAATAGGGCCATTTATCGCGCTTAATCAAGAAGTATTTAATGAATTACTTACTTTTGTAGACTTTGCAGAAAAGTTTACGATTGGTTCTGTAGAAATTAATTTTCCCCCAGACGCAGAATTATTAGTTGAGGCGCTAAAAACAAGTCCTGAGTGTCAGGATATTCAGTTTGTGACTATGAATTTTTATGATGCAAATTTGCGATTTATCAGGGATAAAATTGTCAATATATTACCAAGTATTGAAATAGAACTTCACAAAAAATTAGTCTTGATTGTACAAGGTTTAGAAAAGTCTATTGGCGTTTATGGAGAGTATCCGCCAGTTTTACAAGACCTCAACTTTGTCCGAGATGCTTATAAAAGAACTGTTCCTCATCCGATTCTGTTTATTCTGCCAGATTATGCCCTGACTCGGTTAGCCAAATTTGCTCCTGATTTTTGGGCTTGGCAATCGGGAATATTTCAGTTTGAAACACCTCAAAATACCAAAGAGAATGCAATTAATGAAACTCGAAGTACTGAGAAAATCCTAAACAGATTAGAACCTCCAGAAAAGCAAGAGCGGATCGATTTATTACACCGCCTGCTAATGGAATATAAAGCTACTGGACATCAGGTCACAGGAGAAAACCTCCGCAGCTATAGTAATATTTTGCATCAGCTAGGAGTCGCCTATCTAAGTAAGAATGAACCTATCAAAGCTAGAGAATATTTAGAAGAAGCCGACGAACAAATAGCTAATGAGTTTCAAGATTCCACCTTCGGTGCTGAAGTCCTCAACACATTGGGAGATTCTTATGGGCTGCAAAGGCAATTTAATACAGCGATCGCTTATTATCAAAAATCTTTAAGTATTTCACAGCAACATCAGAATTCTCGCGGCGAAATTGCTGCTTTGTTGAAACTGGGGAATGCTTACCGAGACTTGAGACAATTTACACAGGCGACAACTTTCTATCAACAGCGTCTAGAAATTGAACAACAAATAGGCGATCGCTATTCTCAAGCCAACACCTACCACCAGTTGGGAATAGTTGCCCAACAATTGCGGGAATTTGAGGAGGCGCGGCGCAATTACCAACAAGCTTTGGCGATCAAAATTGAATTTGGTGATCGCTATTCTCAAGCTAGCACCTACCACGAGTTGGGAAGAATTGCCCAACAATTGCGGGAATTTGAGGAGGCGCGGCGTAATTACCAACAAGCTTTGGCTATCAAAATCGAATTTGGCGATCGCTATTCTCAAGCTAGCACCTACCACCAGTTGGGAATAGTTGCCCAACAATTGCGGGAATTTGAGGAGGCGCGGCGCAATTACCAACAAGCTTTGGCTATCAAAATCGAATTTGGCGATCGCTATTCTTCTGCCAGCACCTACCACCAGTTGGGAAGAGTTGCCCAAGATTTGCGGGAATTTGAGGAGGCGCGGCGCAATTACCAACAAGCTTTGGCTATCTACATCGAATTTGGTGATCGCTATTCTTCTGCCAGCACTTACCATCAGTTGGGAAGAGTTGCCCAAGATTTGCAGGAATTTGAGGAGGCGCGGCGTAATTACCAACAAGCTTTGGCAATTTACATCGAATTTGGCGATCGCTATTCTTCTGCCAGCACTTACCACCAGTTGGGATATGTTGCCCAAGATTTGGGGGAATTTGAGGAGGCGCGGCGCAATTATCAACAAGCTTTGGCTATCAAAATCGAATTTGGCGATCGCTATCACCAAGCTAAAATATACCACCAGTTAGGATATGTTGCCCAAGAATTGCGGGAATTTGAGGAGGCGCGGCGCAATTACCAACAAGCTTTGGCTATCAAAATCGAATTTGGCGATCGCTATTCTCAAGCACTCACTTACCACTGTTTAGGAATGCTTGCAGAAGCAGAAGAAAACTACGCAGAGGCGAGGGTTAATTTGCAGACAGCGTTGGAGATATATGTTGGGTATAAGGATGAATATTGGGCGGCGATCGCACGGGAGGCGTTAGAGAGATTACCAGAGTGATGACAAGGCGATCGCTTATTTAAAGCGCTTCCCATTCTTCTCTACTAACTTGAGTTTGTTTTAAAATTTTTGCCAGTAAGCTTTTGCTGATATCTCCTTCGTGGGGGTTAGGAATGATTAATCTCAGTTCATCTTTAACCATAAATTGATGTTTTTTACCTGAAAAAGGCCTTTCAAAAGCAAGTTGTTTCAAGTAATAAATTAAGTCCCTGCGATTAATCGGCCCAAAGTTTGGCATTAAGCCGCATCCTTTTTTAAAGCAAGAGAGATTCCGTCTAGTTCAGGTAAATTGTGCCCTAACTGTAGTCCTAAAACAATCCACTCTTCTAAAGATTGTTTTAACTCTTCTCTGCAAGCTTCCAGCGTAGACGCATTCGCATATAACCCCTGCAATTCAGGTACTTCTACATAAAAAGTACCATCTTCTAAAATTTCATAGTTTGCTCTGTGCAAAGCTGCTTGAATATACTCTGTCAGCATTTCAAGAATTTATACAAAACTGCCTATTTGACTAAATTGTAAGCTAAAAATCAAAGTTTAGATTAGCGATCGCTATTCCTAAGCACTCACCTACGACGCTTTAGGAACGCTTGCAAAAGAAAAGCAGAAGAAAACTACACAGAGGCGAGAGTTCATTTGCAGACAGTGTTGAAGATATATGTTGAGTATAAAGATGAATATCGGAGGGCGATCGCACGGGAGGCGTTAGAGAGATTACCAAAGTGATGGGGTGATGGCATTTAACAAGGGGGCGACCAGATCATACTTATTAGGCAGGCGTAGCAAGTTGGTACAATCGCATTGTCAGCCAAAACAATCAAATTCAATTCGGGTGGTCGTTTATTGAATTCGGGTGGTCGTTTATTAAATTCGGGTGGTCGTTTATTGAATTCGGGTAGTCGTTTATTGAATTCGGGTAGTCGTTTATTGAATTCGGGTGGTCGTTTATTGAATTCGGGTGGTCGTTTATTGAATTCGGGTGGTCGTTTATTGAATTCGGGTGGTTGTTTATTGAATTCGGGTGGTTGTTTATTGAATTCGGGTAGTGGTTAAGGTGGAGTAAAACCCAGATTCTTGAACCACTTCAGACTTGTGTGTACACCTTAGATCCTAAAAGGAGAGAGGAATGGAAGTGAGGTCAAAGTATATGCCAAAACTACGTCAAAATTTAAATAAACGCGATCGCACTTACCAACAATGCAGATTACCCAAAGTCTCCATACAGCAATTCTCGTAACTGATTTAGAACGCTCCGAACACTTTTATGGCAAAGTATTGGGATTATCCAAAATAGATCGTTCCCTAAAATACGCTGGTGCATGGTATCAAGTCGGCGATTATCAAATTCACCTGATAGTTGCACCTACTGTCCCCACCGACAACCCAAACGAAAAATGGGGACGCAACCCCCACATTGCTTTCTCTGTCGCTAACTTGGAGGCTGCCAAACAAGACTTGCTCAATCATAATTATCCCATTCAACCCAGTGCTTCGGGTCGCCCTGCCTTATTCACTCAAGATCCTGATGGAAATATTATCGAGTTGAGTCAGCAGTGAGAGGATGTTTGAAAAGTTTACGGTTGTATTAAGATCCCCCCTAAAAAAGGGGGAAATAACCTTCTCAAAGTCCTCCTTTTTAAGGAGGATTTAGGAGGATCTAAACTTTTTGGTACATCAACCACTACTTTTAAAACATCCTCTGAGAGGGAGTGGGAAAATAATCAATGACTAATGACTAATGACCAATGAAAATAATTGCCTACTCTTACACCAATCCGCTATTAGAATCTTCTCCCGATCAAGCCGATTGGGGATGGGAGGTGGATCGGGTTTATGAAGATTTGGGCAAGCCAGAGTCTTCTGGACACGCTACGCGAACGCAATTACAACAATTATTTACCGATTGCGAAACTGAACCAGCAGATTACCTTTTGATTCGTCGGTTGGAAGAATTAGGGGATACTGTAGAGGAAATTAGCGATCGCTTGCATGAACTCGAAGCAATCGGAGTAGCGATAATTGCCACAGAACAGCCCTACACTTCCGAAAATTACCCTCTCGGTGCTGACTTGCTGAATTTGCTACACGCAATCCAACGTCAGCAACGTAGTCGCCGCATTCGTCAAGGACACGCCCGTAACCGTCTTGAGGTTGCACCGCCACCCGGCAAAGTTCCTTACGGCTATCGCAGAGGTAAGGGAAAATATACTGTTGATCGCAGTACTTCACCAGTAGTCAAAGATTTTTTTGAACACTTTTTACTCTATGGTTCCCTGCGGGGTTCAGTTCGTTACTTGGCGAAAAAATACGGCAAAAAAATCTCTGTAACCACAGGAAGACGCTGGCTGACTAATCCAGTTTATCGCGGTAATACAGCTTACCAAAATGGTGAAATTATCTCCAATACTCATATTCCGATAATTTCTAAGGAAGAAGCTGCCCAGGTTGACCGACTTTTACGCCGTAACAGCCGTTTACCATCCCGAACTGCCAGTGCGCCGCGTTCTTTAGCTGGGTTGGTTGTCTGTGCTGAGTGTCACTCACACATGACAGTTACTCGTGTCACCCAACGCAATCAAGATAAGGAGTATCTTTATTTACGTTCTACTAGCTGTCCGCAACAGCCAAAGTGTAAGGCTATTCCTTACCAAGAGGTTTTAGAACATACAATTGAAACCGTTTGCCGTGATTTACCCTTAGCTGTAGCGGGAATGAATTTTCCCCAATTGGATGCAGTGAAGAATAGTTTAGGACAAGCGATCGCTCGTCAGCAAGAAATACTTGCTCAGTTACCCGCTTTAATCGAAACTGGAATTTTAGATATTGAAACAGCAAAGTTAAGGGCTTACAAACTCCGCACAGAAATTTCCGCACTCGAAGCAAAGTTGGCGACTCTTCCCCCAGTTAACTTGCGTTCTGTTGCTCAAGCTGTTTCTATACCACAATTTTGGTTAGATTTGTCGGAAACAGAGCGACGATTTTACTTTCGAGAATTTATCAGGCAAATTGATATTAGTCTTCAGAATAAAGAACTAAAACTCCAAGTTATTTTTATTTTTTAATTTAAATGTTATTTCTGAGATGGTTGATCTTAGTATACGCAGCAGCCCTTTGGAAGAATACCTTACTGATTCACTAATTACCAACTAGTATAAAATTGTTTTGGCAGTAGCGATCGCCTGATCCACACTCTCCACAATATAAACATTTTCTGGCGACAGTTTTTTAAAGAAAAGTTTACTTTCTTCATCATTATTCAACAAAATTACTTGCTTGTTTGCTTTCAAAGCGAGAGCAATTTCTGAAGCAGTTCCTGCACCCATACCACAAGCAATAATCAGATCACTGGTAAGAACATTAATATTGTTTCTAGAATTACCCATGTCTGTGAAAATAGCAATATCTACCCAAGAGGAAATACCATCCTGATTCTCACCCGGAAGTATACCAATAGTTAAACCATCAGCAGATTTTGCACCTTTACTTACTGCATCCATTACCCCTACATTTCTACCACCAGTGAGTAAAATCCATCCTTGTTTGGCAATAAGTTGACCTAGTATATAAGCATGTTGTAAATCATTTGCTGTCGCATTTTCTCCCCTCCCCATAACCCCAATAATAATTTTTCGCATAAGATTTCAGATGATACTGGTTTTCAGCGACAAGTGAAAGCAGTCTCCCTGAAAGGTCAGACCGCTATCCATCCCCACCGTATAGACAGACGGATGGGGTTTTCCGCGAATTCTGATAAATCACCTCGAAGCATTCTCTTGAAAAGTTGAGCACCCACTTTTCGTTGCAAATAAAGGAAATCTAGGATTATTACTCCTACTGAAGTTACTTTAATTACGGGCGGCATCAAGAGAAATTTATGCCGAAGATTTCGGCATCACAATATTTTTTATTATAAGTTTACCTATTGATGAACTGATGTTTCTTCCTGATGAAAGAGAACTTAAGCATCAACGTCTTCTAAAGTAGGCTTAAAGAATTAACTACGATGCGATCAAGCTATGGCGATCGCATCCTGTTTGCAATGCGAGTTTTAGGATAAAGAGCGGACAAATTGTGAATATCTCGTCGATCAAGGAATCAGACTATGAAACCAGATTATCTCATTGTCGGTAGTGGTTTATCAGCATTAGTCTTTGGCGCTTTGATGGCAAACGATCGCAAAATAGTGCAAATCCTCGAAGCCCATGAGCATCCAGGTGGCTTTGGTCACACCTTTACGATGGCTAAAAAATATACATTTAATGCCCAATTCCATTATGTTTGGGATTGCGGTGAAGGACAAACGGTGAATCGGGTACTCAAGAAACTGGGCTTGGATCGGGAAGTTACTTTTGAGCGGTACGACCCGGATGGCTTTGACCACATGCGAATGCCAGGATATGCATTAGATATTCCTTCGGAACCGGAGGAACTGATCCAGCGATTATCAAAGTTGTTTCCTGCACATAGCGTTGGCGGAGCCTCTCGATTAGAGAATCGCATTCGCCAATTTGTTAATGATGTCGAAAAAACGAGCGCAGGTTTGAAAATACTCGCTCCTCCAGTTAAGCCAATTGAACTGCTCCAACATACAGGTGAAGTGGTTTGTACTGTCCAATATCTCAACAGCACACTTCAAGATGTATTCGACAAGTTTCAGCTACCCCAAGCCGCCCAAACCCTATTGGCTCTGCAATGGCCTGATTTTTTGCTGCCTCCAAATCAACTCTCATTTTATGCCTGGGTCGCTTTGTTCAAGGGCTATCAAGCCGGTGCATTTTACCCAACCCAGCATTTTGAGCATGTAATTAATTCGTTAGTCAAAGTGATTGAATCACACGGAGGGCAAGTACTGCTCAACCATGAAGTCACGAATTTTAGACTCACAGACCGAACAGTTACGGGAGTTGAGGCGATGGATTTAACCACCCATCAAACTCATGAATTTACAGGCGACACCGTGATTTGCAACATTGACCCCAAAAAAGCCGCCAAAATGATTGGTGAGTCAAAGTTCTCTAAAGCCGTGCGCCGAAAACTCAACTATGAGTATTCTGCATCTAACTACATGGCTTATTGCGTCGTCAAAGACCTAGACCTCCGCAACTATGGATTTGGCAAGTGGAATCTTTTCCATACAGGTCATCAGGATTTGAATGAAGCCTTTACTCAGATGTATGAATACAATGACTTTTCCAATCCCAGCTTTGCGATGACAACGCCCACTTTATTGACACAAGCGAGTCGGGATTGTCCAGAGGATTGCCAGATTGTCGAATTCCTTACCGTTGCCAATTACGACTACTTTAAGCAATTGCGACAGAGCAATCGCAAAGCCTACAACCAGAAAAAGCAAGAAATCTTCGACTCTATTTTGGATGTCGTGGAAAAAGAATATGTACCGAATTTTAGAAAGCATATGGTTTTTCATATCACAGGTAGCCCTACCACCAATGAACGTTTTTGCTGGTGTCCTAACGGGAATTCCTACGGTTCTAGTCTCACACCGCGCAACATGGGTCTGGGACGCTTGAATCACGAAACCTCACTCAACCATTTCTATTTCTGCAATGCTTCATCAGGTTATCCGGGCTTTGCTCCCACATTCTGGACTGGGGCATTGCTGTATCAACGATTATCTGGTGACGTGCTTTTAGGTAATAGCTAAACAGACAGCCACACGTATTATTCATATTCAACAACTGAGAGGTCAGTTATGAGAATTGCAGTTATCGGTGGTGGAGGCAGTGGTATGGCTACAGCTTACCTGCTTGATAAACAAGGGCATCATGTCACCGTGTTTGAACGGCAGCCCATGTTGGGGGGACATATTCGGACACTCAACAAGAATGTTCAGCCTAATCAATCTGATTGCAATGAAATGTTGGAAAGTGGAGTGCTAGAATTTCCTACCGTATTTCACAACTTTGTTGCTTTTATGCAAGAGCTAGGAGTGGAACTAGAACCCATCCGTGTCGGTTCAGCTTTATTCCCCAAAGATGGCAATCCCTTTTTCTCGAAGGTCACGAATGAGAACAACTATACAGGCATCCAACGCCTCATTGAATCTCTGCGGTTCGATGCCCTCCATGCCCGTTCCGTTGGATTATGGCTAAAAACGCGATTTGCCCAGATGGAAGATTTTTATGACCAGCCACTGTCTCAATATGTGAACAACCAAAGTATAAGCAATACTTGGCTAAAGTTGCTGACGATGTATAGCTACTCAATGCCGTTTGAACTCATTGATAACTTTCCCGCAGAGATGGCAATTCCGATGTTACGCGATTACCTCTCAGTCAAATGGCTTAGGATTAAAGGCGGTGTATATTCCTATATTGAAAAAATTTTGGAGCGATTTAAAGGTGAAGTCCTGTTGAATGTGGAGATTGTCAATATTGAAAGAAGCGCAGATGGTGTAAAAATCAAGCGATCTGCCTCTGGCGGCAGCGCTTCTCTACGAGACGCTCCGGGAACGCTATCGCAGGATGAGATCCAGGAGTTTGATAAAGTCGTGTTTGCCACGCCACCCGACCAAGTGATGGTACTGTTAGCTGACCCAACCGATGCTGAAATTAAACGCTTCTCAGGTTGGAAAGCCAATTGTGCAACCACTACAATTCATACGGATAGTTCCATGTATGATCATCATCACATTCATCACCCCTCGGAATTTGATTTCTTCCAGACAGATACCCGATGGGGATATAACAGTTACTTGAATCAGCTTTGTGGCATCTCATCGCCACAGCATTACTTTTTATCGTTTCAACTAGAAGGATTGATTACTCGCGATCGCATTATTCACACTCAAGAACATCACACGCCGTTGTATACCACTGAATCTTTTAGATACCGTGATGAAGTAGTTGCGACCAATGGAGAGAACAATACTTACTATGCGGGAGCTTATCTCGGAGATGGCTTGCATGAAGGAGCGATCGCGTCTGCTTTTCGAGTTGCTCAACTCATCGGTTCACCTTTGGCTCTCTCCATTTCTGGTTTCAACGACAAAAACACACTCAGGTTAGCAAAGACATAGTAGGACTTGGACAAAAAGTAGCCAGAAAAAAGCCTCAAATTTATATGCACAGAGACTTTGACATCGTTAAGCCTAGTTTCTTGATATATCTGGGTTTCAATAATTTTTGAATATTTGGTCTATTTTCCTTGCCCTATATAGGTTTGAGTCTTTTTTATGCCTTTAAGTCTCGGTAGTACAAATCCTTTGACAGCACATTTTGTAGTATAAAGGTAATATAGCTAAAACTTTTATTCTTTCGTGACAAGCTTGTGCCAAATTGGGCTTGATTGCACTAAAAGGAGAGTGGCGATGAAAAAAGTAGCGGTGTTTGGCAATGCTGGAGGCGGGAAATCAACTCTAAGCAAGAGATTATCTCAAATCACTGGTTTGCCACTTTACGTCTTGGACAAGATTAAATATCAATCAGGAGGCACAGAGGTTCCACATGAAGACTATAAGCACGCCCATCAGCAAATTTTAGTTAGTGACCGATGGATTATTGATGGGTTTGGTTGCATGGAAACTCTCTGGCTACGACTTGACGAGGCAGATACTCTGGTTTTTGTCGATTTACCGCTATATGTGCATGGATGGTGGGTAACTAAACGACTAATCACAGGTTACTTTAAACCGCCAGAAGGTTGGCCCTCCAATAGTCCAATATTAAGAAGTTCACTTAGTAGCTACCGCGTGCTTTGGTTGTGTTACAAATATTTAACCCCAAAATATCGTGAGTATATTGAGCAGGCTCAAAGCATCAAAAATGTTTATCACATTCGCTCGACTAAACAAATTTCCCAATTTTTTGAATTAATTGATGACACGCCTTAACTTTGTTGCTTAATTGTTTTATGTCTATTCAAGTCTACGGAATTCCCAATTGCAGCACTTGCAAAAAAGCTTTAACGTGGCTCCAACACAACAACATTAACTATGAGTTCATTAACACCAAAGAGAGTCCGCCGACCCGTGAGCAGATCCAAAACTGGGTGAAATCTTTGAGCTTTGCTCCCATGCGAAATACCTCCGGTCAATCCTACCGTGCTTTAGGAGATGAAAAGAAGACTTGGACTGATCAACAATGGATTGACGCATTCACTCACGACGCTATGCTGCTTAAACGTCCGCTTTTTGTCAAAGATGGAACAGCTGTCCTGGTCGGCTTTCGAGATGAGGCAGTAGTTCAAGAAAAATTAGGATTTTAGTCAGGAAGCAACGCTCTAACAGTGAGATCGGGGTTAAATTATCAATTACATTGCTGCACAAAGCTAAAGAGCAGAAGGCAGGAGTGAAAGTATAAAAATATTTGTGCTATTTGAGCGGTGTTGTATGGATGATAATGAAAAACGAATCCTTGACTCATGGCAGATCAATGCTTTGTTATGGACAAAAGCAATTCGTAATAAACAAATTGAAAGTCGTGCGATCGCCACAGATGCCGCTATAGTCAAAGCAGTCAGCCAACTTAATCCAAGAACATTCTTAGATATTGGATGCGGTGAGGGATGGTTGTCTCGACAGCTTTTTTCTTTAGGAATTGATGGCTGGGGTGTTGATTTTTGTGCCGATCTCATTGAGGCAGCAAGGCATAGTGGTGATTCTCGCTTTGTTGTCTGTTCGTACTCGGATCTAGCCTTACAAAGATTTAGCACCATTAACTATTTCTCTTGTTTTATCTGCAACTTTTCAATTCTAGGTGAATGCGCTCTTGATGAGATCGCCAAGGCAGGTCATAGCCTGTTAGAGGACAAAGGCAAAATAATCATTCAAACACTTCATCCGATAATTGCTTGCGGTGACTCTACATACTTTAATGGGTGGCGCGAAACTTCATGGCAAGCAATTGCAGATGAGCCATTTTACCCTACTCCTTGGTATTTCAGAACTCTCGAATCATGGATCAACCAGTTCCATGCTTTGAATTACCGATTGCTAAATTTACATGAGCCGTGTGATCCCAAGACGAACAAACCGATTTCAATTATTTTTGTCTTTGAACGCCAATAACGTCTTAAGCATATTTATTCTCCCGCTATCTACTTTTATTGGCAGAATACTACAAATTGCAAATGCTCAGTACAACTGTTACATTCCCTTGGCAATCCATTGATAACTCTTTCTTATTGATACACTAAACAGGTTAGCAAAGGCATAGTACAACAGAGTATGACAATGTAGATTACTGTGCCCCTTTGTTTTATTTTCACGACTTTATAGTGTCAAGGAAGATCGTGATTTTAGTCAACATAATCTGTTGGTATTTCCTCTTCCACGGTGTTATCTGAAACTATTGGGCGGCTACCATCTATCTCTAGAGTATCCTGAACTTGAAAATTACTCTTAGTGATTGGACGTTGACCATCTATGTCAAGAATTTCTTCAACATCTAAATCACTAGGATCAATTGGACGATTACCGTCTACATTTAGCATCTCATGCTCTTGGAAAGCGCTCTTAGCAATCGGACGTTGCCCATCTATATTAATTGTTTTATCATAATCGTTTTCGTTCTTACCAATTGGGCGCTGACCATCTATATTAATTGTTTTTTTGATTTCAATATTACTTGGATCGACTGGACGCTGACCATCTATATTAATTGTTTTATTTGTCTGTATCACTTCGCTAGATGATGAAGGCATATCAGTTTCATTTTCTATTTTCTGCTGAACAAAATTATTTTTATTGCTATCAATTTCTTTCGTGTTATCCATGTTTGTCATTGTTATTCTAAAACTATTTATCTGCTACCAACATGACCTTAAAAATTGTTTGTTTTTAAGTAAAAGGTACTACAGGGGTTCTTGTTTACGTGATGTAATGTTGTACCGCATCTGAATGGGAACCGCCATAATGATTAACTAGAGATCAGAAAAATTATGATGTTCTCTAACAATTCCTTTATCTAAATATAGGACTAGTATTTGATTTTTGACAAGATACGTAGGATGCGTTAGCGACAGCGTAACGCACCATTCTTAAAGCTTTGGTGCGTTACGGCTTACGCCTAACACACCCTACAAATACTTAGATTTTTTCAGAAATCAAATATGATTCCTATAGAATACTGAAGTAGGAACAGAAAATCCTCTATCACAGCACAGAATGCATCTATGACTTGAGAGGGATTTGTCATTTCTCAGCACTGAGAGATTTCTCAGAGATATCTGTGCGCGGCTGGGCATTGAGAGGGTTCGTATCCACAGTTTCCGCAGCAGGTGCTTGGCTAGCCTTCGCAAGCAAGTTGATTAAAATTACTTCTTAAAATCTTGACAAACATCCTCTAATGCTTTTTGTCCTCAGCTAAGTCAATCATAGGAGTTGGTAGTCTTGAAATAGTTAACTGTAACGCTTGCATTTGAAGAAAATCCATACATGAATCTAGGGGCTGCAAGTAAGGACGTATTATTTCTCGTGTTACACATTTCGAAATAAATATTTTTACTTTTGGGCATAAATTTAGTTGCTCTCTAATCCTTGTGGCAGGGTAATTCCAGTATCTTTATCTTTCTCCCAGCAAGACAGCAAGAACTGCTCAAGAGCCTCTTCAATGATTAATTAATTAACGCCGACGCTTCACAAGGATGAATAGGGCGATCGCACTCACACCTAAAAGCCATCCCCCTGATGCTTCAGGTACGCTAACTTTCAAGGGATTAATGGGTTTAGAGAGATTTTCCTTACCATTCTCAACTTTACGATCAAAGCGATCGCTTTGAGCTTCTGCTTCTTTGAGTAACTGTCTTTGTTCATCGTTGACTAATACCAACATCGAAGAATAAGGGCTGACAATCTTGTACTTTTTGGCTACGGTGTGAATCGCATCCAAACCTTTGAGGTTGTCTAACTTAATTTTTTTACTCAACCCTAAAATTAATTGTCTGGCTGCTAATGGCAAGAAATCATCTTGTTGGTTGCTAGTTGCAATTGCTGTGTCTAATGTTTGCAGATACCAAGCATAACCATTAACAACACTCACAACAGAGTCACTTAAAACTGATTTGGTAGCAATTCTTTGCAGCACCTCAGAAATATCAATACCAACTCCACCACCGCTATCTTGTAATGATTTAATGATGCCATCGTTATAAGCCCCAGGTAATCCACCTAGATGTAGCATCCACAAAGGTGCAGGCGGATTGGGGACGGTTTTATTGTTCTTCGACAATTCATAACTACCTTCATCGCTCAACAGCAAAACGACATCATAAGCTGTATCTCCACGCAAATTATTAAACTGTGTCAGCATTTCTTGGGGTTGAATTGTGCCGTAAAAGGCGACTTTTTCCGGTTGAAATTGCTGGAGATCATCTAAGCGTTTGGACGTAGCTCCTGGAGAAACACTAAGATATAAATCTGCATCGTTGTTTGTCAAATCATTATCTGCAAAACCATGTTTTTTCAACCATGATAATGTTTGCACCAATTCTTTAATATGTTCTCCCATGCTGCGAGAGGTATCGAGAACTACAGCAACTCGTTGGCCTTTGGGTAAGGTGTAATCTTGACGAGATAAGGGTTTAGCTAGTATTTTGTAGCCTTCCTCTAAATTCACTTCATGTAATACAGGCTGAATTTTTGCACTCGCGGGGATGAATTCTTCTAACCAAGCATCGTCTTTCAAATCGATTTCTTTGCCGTTGCGGATACGCTTGGTTTGATTAGTCCAGAATATATTACGTTTTTCCCCTAAATGGGGCATTTGCCAACCCAAGTCTTGTCCCAGGACTTTGTAAGTTAACCATAGGTGCATTTCTGTGGGGAGTGATGGTTGCCCTTGTATTTGTTGTACATTCTTAGGAGGAATAGGAAAAGCCCGTAAGCGATAATGTCTCGGTCCTACTTGTTCCAACAAAGCTGGATCTATAGGGCGTGAACGTCTAACTTGAGAATTATAAACTTTCTGGGCAGCACCGCGAGGAGAGACAACAAAACGGAAACGTTGGTCTAATTTATTAGTATCTCCTAACCATAAGCCAGTAATTACAGCGCTTTCTGGCAAAGAAAAGGAGTAAAAAACTTCCTGAACTTCTCGTGTTTGGTTTTTATAAACTTCGTACAATTCCACATCAGCCCAATCACCATGTTCTTTAACTGTGACTTGTTGTGATACCAATAAAACTTTTTTTTCGTTGATGTTTAATAAACCTGCTTTAACTTCTTGTTCGTTAAAAGTAGATTGTACTGCGTGGCTAACTGCTGTTTTTTCTGCTTTTTGTAGAGGTGTATCAAAAAAATCGGCGTACAGTTTCTCTGCCTTGGCAGGATCTTTGTCAGAACCATTATATAAAAATGGTGACATCAGAAAGTTATAAGTTGCTTGCAATCCATCAGCAGCTGATTTATTTAAGCCTAATACATGATGATACATAGCACTGATGTGGTTATTTTCTTGCTTGCTGCTAAGGTAGCGGTAAGAAGATAAATAAGCGTTAACTAATCCTGTACGGATTTGTTCTGACTTGGCTACGAGCGTTTGGCGATCGCTATCATTTTTAGGTGCATTAGCTAAAAGTGAAAAAGCTAATACTTGGGGTTGTTGTTGTAAAGATATAAAAGTAACTGCAAACGCCACAACAACTGCACCAGCACCAGCAAATGTTTTATTCTTACCATGTTCTGAAGCAAAAGCTCTTAAAATTTTTGCTCCTGAATGTACATACATTGCTGTTAACGCCGATGGCATTGCAATAAACAATGTGGCACTAAAACCAAGAATAGCTAGCCAAGGGAGAATCAGGAATAGCCCCCCCACAAAAGCTGAGTGATATAGTACATCCCATAATGGTTTTACCCATGCAAATTTTATAAATTCTTGCAACAGAAATACCGCTAATGGCAAGGCATAAAATAACAACACCGTACCCGCATAAATGCCAAATACGAGCATTAATGTATGGGCTAACATTTGTACCCATTGCAAACTACTTTTGCGTCGGTCAGCATAACCCCAAAATAATTCTCCCGTAAAAGCAGCTATACATACGCCCGTTGTTATCAGAATTTGGCTACTGGCTGATGTCAGTTCTCGAATCACAAATAACCGCAACAAACACAACACAAATAGGGGTGCTTCTACACCATAAAATAGGCGAATTAGTTGTAAAGGTTGTTTAATAAACTTCCAGCCACCGATAATACTAGAAATTGTGGGAATTGCAATTAAAGTAACTAGAGTCAAGGAAAATTCAGATGGGATATCACCTGTTAAGGTCGCCTGAAATAATGGCACACCTACGTATGGTAATATCCCTATGTAAACTAACATTAAAAATGTCAGGTTCCAGAGCCAAAAAATCCCGTAAAAACTTGTATTCCAAAACAATTTCACAGATTTACTCCTCCTAAAATTGACGTTCCTGCACCCATACACTACCCTTGAAATTCAATAGTTTTGATTTATAAGTCCCCACGATTTTGCCGTAAATTGGCGATGATCTGGTCAAGTGGATTATCTACAGATTACAATACGTGTAAATCTTAGGTCAGAATGCTCTTAGTTGAACCTGCGTACCGTCCCCACAGGAAAGTATGTACATATTAGTACAATAACTTATCGCGTTTTTTGTGAACTCTAAGATGTTCATAAATTATTTTTACCTTTATGACAAACTAATCAATGCTTTAAACATAGTTCCTTATTTTAATTTTTCCCTTAACACTGGCTTTTATAACAATTTTCTTAGACAATGAAATCTTGGCACAAGGTTTAACACCAACATGTTACTCATCACTCTAATAACCCATATCACTACTGTTTAAATATAAGGCGTTGCTCAACCAAGGGATGAAATTTTATGTAATGAAATCTAAACGGCAAATCATTTATTTATAAGGCTTTTGGGTGTTGGGTGTGGGGTTCTAGACCTGAATCGTGGTCTATAGCGGTTCTCGTTTACGTGAGGTACACCCGTAGGGGCACGGCAGTGCCCCTACACTAGGCTCGTGCCTGAATCCTACTTGATGACAAAGTTAGACGGGTCTTGATCTCGTCGATGCTTAGTGGGAATGGGGGCTGGCTGCCCATCACCCGCAAGGGCTGCGGTTTTCTCCAGGGATTCCCTCAATCGCTTGGCTGCGTAGATGGACATGTCTCGCGGTACATTAATGCGATCGCGCAAATATCGGAGAGCGACATCAGATCCCGATGGAGGTACACAGTCTTCACCAGTCATCATGTGTGTTAAAGCACAACGTAAAGCTCGATCAAACAATTTATCATCTAAGGGGTTTACTCGGATAATATTGATGCGGTGCTCGATAGTTCGTTGAAGAGCTTCCATACGGGAGTTTTCCGGTTCTGGATAAGTAACATCTGGTAGCCCGAACCAAGGGCCGTTATCCACCCGCGCTTTATTGAGAAGCATCTGGGCTTCGCCGTTTTCCCAACAGCCCCCCATCTGGGGCGGCAAATCATGCACGTGGGTGTGAAAGTCGCTTTGGGTACCGCAGTAGGTCGGTCGGCTTTCCATTGCCGCAAACCATGCACTCAAGCGAGGGTTTTCCTCTCTTAGGGAGTAGCCTTTGTAGTAATAAAGGCTCGCATTCATCCGTTCGACATAGGGTGTAAAAATCACATCGACGATGCCAAAGCTATCTAGAAAGTAAGGGCTTGGAGTGCGACCTAGAGCTTCCTCGACCTTAGCCACCACTCCGATAAATTGTTCTCGGTTGCGTTGTTCTTGTTGAGAGGAACCTGCTCTAGAGCACAGCCAAGCGCACCAGGCTCTAAATAAAAGTCGTTCTAATTGACGTAGAGGAAGCACCGTGCGGTCTTCCATCCCTTGGCTCAATGGAGCAAAAACCTTTTCCAAAGCGATCAAAATGTCATCGCTTTCCTTAATAATCCGTCCATCTAACTCGATCGCGGGGAGCATTCCTGATGGTACCTTACGTTTGTACCAACTTTCTTTCTCCCCATAGCAGAACATTGTCACTTTTTCGATCCGGTAGGGGATCTGTTTTTCCTCTAGCCATAACCAAACTTTTTGACAGTAAGGACACCAAGCGTGGTTATCGCGGTACAGCGTTACCCGCACATCAGATTCCGGCTGACCAAACAAGCGCAACCTGGCTCTAGCGTTGGTAAGACCATTAACGGTATCTATTTGATAGTTCGTGAGAGTTTCTAGTTCTTGCCAACTTAAGGCTGCGGTAGTCATAGGGTGAGTTACGTAGGGCAATACTTAGGACTTTTCTTGACTCTACAATATTTTCAATTACATCAAGGCTTAATTTAACCAGTAGGTTGTTTAGGGTTATCGTATTTAAACACTTTTTCGCCCTCAGTAATGACTGCAAAGTGTTTCAACCCTAAGTCGATACCGTAAATTTTCCCTTCTGAGTTGACGTATTTTCTCCGTTAACTGTCGAATGAGATGACCGCTTTTCTGATTCGCATTAACCAGGAAACCGGGAAAAGAGGAGCAGAGAAGGACTGGGCATTAGATATGAGTTGTCAGATTGAGGGGCAAAGGATATCAATAATTTACAATTACTTAATTTACAATTACTCAAGAATCAATATCAATACAAATCACTGTAACATATGGATTAATTACTGATTCAGGTACATCAATTGTTAATTCTCCTAACGGATTAGAATTGAGAATAGAATCCATAATTGCACAGCGGCTTGTGTAGGTTAGTGCTCTGCCGTCAGCAAGAACAAACACCGATTTTACTCGTTTGATTGGTATACCCCTAACTGATATTGTTTCGTAAGGTTTCATTAATAGGTGTAGATAAATGCGATTGCCCTTACGAGTTGAGGGGCCATAAAATTGCCACGGTTCTAATCCTGGGATTGTATCAAGGATACTTTCACTGTGACTCTCCATCCAATCTGCTATATCTTTGAGACGCTCTAACTGCTCAGGAGGGATTTTTCCATTACCCATTGGACTAACATTAAGCAAGAGGTTACCTCCTTTGCCTGCTACTTCGCAAAGGGTATGAATTAGCTGACGAGATGACTTAAAGCAATGGTCGTCTGAATTATATCCCCAACTTTCATTGATAGTTAGACAGGTTTCCCAACGATGAGTTGGTGGATGAGGAGGAATAAACTGTTCAGGAGTTTCAAAGTCTCCACAATTTGGAAGACGATCATTGATGAGAATATTCGGTTGTAAATCACGAATCATTTTTGCTAATTTTTGAGCCTGCCATTGCTCTGGAGTGCGTTCCCAACTTCCGTCAAACCAAATGATGTCAATTTGACCATAGTTAGTCAATAATTCTCGGATCTGATTGAACATAAATTGGATATATCGCTCCCACTGTTGCGCTGTAGGTTGAGGTAGCTGGTCAAAGCGATAAGGTTTATCTGCTTCTGTAAAAGCCGGATAGTCTGGATGATGCCAGTCACTAAGCGAAAAATAAAGACCAATACGCAATCCTACAGAGCGCATCGCTTCGATATATTCACGTATAATATCTTTTTTATAAGGTGCAGATGCAATTGAAAAGTTTGATTCTTGCGTATGGAATAGGGCAAAACCATTATGATGTTTGGCTGTTAATATGGCATATTTCATTCCTAGACTTTTTGCTAAATCTGCCCATTCTTGAGGATTGTACTGCTGTGGATTGAAAGTATTAGCTGTGTAGTGATATTTCTCAACTGGAATATCTTTGCAAAAAGGTAGGCTGAATACACCTCCAACTAACGGCCAAGATAACTCACATCCTTGTTGAGAACTATGTCCCCAATGAATAAACATCCCCAGTCGAGCTGTGTCAAACCAGTTATTCATCATGATGAAATTTGGCAATAATTCTGCTTAATTCGGAGAAATAGCTCCCTTTGCATCTTAGTACATATACAGATTTTGGTTGTTATTAGTTATTGACTGAGGTGAAAATGCAATCGCTATAAAGCGGGGCGTAGCCCATCGCCCCCCTTGCCTCCTTTCCCTAAGAACTAGAGATAAGCGTTTGCTTGCCGTGGGTATAGATAGCGTAGGGCGTTATGTAAAGATGTCAATACTTCTCGGGTTTTGCATTTTTAACTCGGAATCGGGTTTGGTGTAAAGGGTAAAGGGTAAAAAAAGAAATTTGTGTGGAGTAAGTTGCTATGAGAATCTTGCTGATTGAAGATGACGAAATTTTAGCGAGTGTTTTGTTGCAGTCTCTTACCCAACAACACTATGCTGTTGAAATTGCACAAGACGGACAAATTGGCTGGGAATATGCCCAAGGTACGAACTACGACCTGATATTAACAGATGTTGGACTGCCGAAACTGGATGGCATTACTTTATGTCAGCGCTTACGTTCTAGTGGCTGTTCCACTCCTATTTTGTTGATCACAGCAAAAGATGAAACTAGCGATCGCATTCGTGGACTCGATGCTGGAGCAGATGATTATCTCATTAAACCTTTAAATTTGGGAGAACTCCAAGCAAGGGTACGCGCTTTGTTACGTCGCGGCGATACTCCCCGTCCTCCAGTGCTAGAAGTTGGGGCATTGCGTTTAGATCCAAGTATTTGCGAGGTAACATACAATAATCAAGTTCTGGATTTAACACCCAAAGAATATAGTCTGCTGGAGTTATTACTACGGAATCCATCGCGGGTTTTTAGTCGGGGAGATATTATCGAACATCTCTGGACTTTTGATGACCCACCCCAAGAGGAAACTGTTAAGTCTCATATTAAGTGGTTGCGACACAAGTTGAAAGTAGTTGGAGCCGTAGACTGGATTGAAAACGTTTATGGTTTGGGATATCGCTTAAAACCGCAAAAAGCTACTAGTAGTGGAAAGAGCGAAAAAATAACTCAAAAAAATACAGATCGGGATTCCTCCATACCCGATACTTCCCCATCCGTTGAACAGCAGTTTAAGCAAGCAATGGGTGAGTTGTGGAATCAATACCAGGGGCTAATGACACAGCGAATGGAGGTACTGCGTCAAGCAGCAACAGAACTATCTAGCGGCATCCTAACTATAGAATTACGTAAATCGGCAGGACGGGAAGCGCACAAGCTAGCTGGTGTTTTGGGAATGTTTGAGCAAGAAACAGGTACTCAAATAGCGCGGGAAATCGAACAGATTTTAGACAAAGATGGAGAGTTATTACCAGCCCAAAAACGCCAGATAATATCGCTGATACAAGAGTTAGGCAATTTGTTAAACCTAATGAAGGTAGCTAATCAAACTGCTACCTCGATTGGGGAAGAGATAAATCCGAAGTTATTGCTAATTGACTCTGATTTACAACTGGGTTCACAGTTGCAACAACTGGCATATTCTACGGAAATGCGTTGGCAGCAAATAACAACCTTAGAAGGTGCAAAAAACTTCTTGCAAACCACATCACCAGACTTAGTAGTACTGAATGTAGATGAGATGGGGCAACGAGAGGAAAGTTTAGCACTAATGTTGGACTTAGCAACACATACCCCCCCCGTACCTGTTCTGGCGCTGGCTGTCGCCGATCAGCTAGTAGATCGTGTGACTTTGGCTCAGTCTGGGGCGCGGGGTTTTCTCCTCAAGCCTGTCACAGCAAATCAAGTTTGGGAAACTGCGTCTCAAATATTACAGTTTACGCGGGCTTTAACAGTAAATGTATTAATAGTTGATGATGACCCACTGATTTTAGCGGCACTAGGCCCAATGTTAGAACCTTGGGGAATGCGAATGACCGGATTGGACAATCCCCTACGTTTTTGGGAGGTATTGCAATCTACTGCACCAGATTTGTTGATCTTGGATGTGGAAATGCCCCAAATTAGTGGTATAGAACTTTGCCAGGCAGTTCGCACAGATCCTCAATGGCAGGAATTGCCAATTGTATTTCTGACGGCTCACCGGGAGATGGAAACGGTGCAGCAGGTGTTTGCTGCTGGGGGAGATGATTATGTGGTTAAACCCGTTGTGGGGGCAGAACTACTGGCAAGAATCACCCATCGCCTAGAACGCAGTCGCCTACTACAGTCGCTCTCTACCAAAGACCCCTTAACCGGACTAGCAAATCAGTTACAGTCTAGCCGAGACTTACAGCACCTGATTGCTCAAGCCGAGAAAAATCAGCAATCGGTTTGCTTAATGAGCTTGAATATCAGCGATTTACGTCAAATTAATATCCAGTATGGCCATGAGGCTGGTAATCAAGTGTTGCAACGATGGAGTCGTCTATTTCAATCGGTTTTTTGCAGTGGCGAAATATTGGGCTATTGGGGTAACGGAGAATTTGTGGTAGGAGTTTCTGGATTGACTGAAATAGATGTCGTCAAACATCGCCTCAATGACCTTTTAACCAAGCTCCGCCAGCAAGTCTTTACAGCTCCCAATGGCGATCGCTTCCAGGCAACTTGTAATTTTGCTGTGGTTGAATATCCTAATAATGGACTAAATATCCAATCTTTATACCAAGTTGCTCATTCCATGCTGAAGCAAAACTAAGGCAATACTTCTCGGTTTTTGAATTTTTAACTCGGAATCGGAATCGGGTTTGGGGTAAAGGGTAAAGGTTTTTTCTTTACTTTTTCCCTTTCTCCTTTTACCCTTTATCCGAGAAGTATTGAGTAAAGTGCATTATGGACACGCCGAAATAACAAATACGATCGCGGAAATAACAAATGCGTTCGCCGAAGCAACAAATGAGTTCGCTGAAGCAACAAATGAGTTCGCTGAAGTAACAAACGAGTTCGCCGAAGCAACAAATGAGTTCGCGGAAATAACAAATGAGTTCGCCGAAGTAACAAATGAGTTCGCCGAAGTAACAAATGAGTTCGCCGAAGCAACAAATGAGTTCGCCGAAGTAACAAATGAGTTCGCCGAAGTAACAAATGCATAGGCATCGCCCAATACGGTTGGAAAGGGTAAAGGATGTATTCAAAACCTTTCCCCTTTTCCCTTTCCCCTTTAACCGAACCGTATTGCTTGCGCCCCTACTCGCCTTCTAACTGTTGGGCTACCAGTCTGGCAAATAACCCTGATTGGGCAATCAATTCTGAAAAATTACCTACCTGCACGACATGACCAGCGTCAATAACATAGATGCGATCGGCATTACGAATTGTGCTGAGGCGATGGGCAATCACCACTCTGGTAGCATTTAATTTAGCTAAACTTTCAGTTACAATTGCCTGGGTGCGGTTATCGAGGGCGCTGGTTGCTTCATCCATTAAAATAATTTTGGGCTTGGAAACAAGCGATCGCGCAATCAATAATCTTTGCCGTTGTCCACCGGAAAGATTACTACCACCCTCGGCGACGATCGTATGCATCCCCATTGGCATTTGCTTGATATCATCAGCAAAGCCTGCCATTTGTGCGGCTGACCAAGCTTCTTCTAGGGAAACTAGAGCACTGGCGGTGATGTTATCAAAAACCGATCCTGTGCCGATTTTACCATTTTGCAGTACCACTCCTAACTGTCTTCGCACAGCCTGGAGTTCCATCTCTGCTAAGTCTTTGCCGTCATAATAGATGCTACCTGTCAATGGAGTTTCAAAGCCCAATAACAACCGCAATATCGTTGATTTTCCACTTCCAGAAGACCCAACGATCGCAACAAATTCTCCTGGTTCGGCATGGAGGCTGACATCGTTGAGGATTAAGGTTCCATTCTCAGAGTAGCGAAAGCTGACACGATTTAGGGCAATACGACCGTTTAATTGACCGGGATTAACCTTGGTTGAGTCATATTCAGGCTGCGATCGCCAAATCGGTTTGGCTCGTTCCCATATTGGTACAATACTCCAAATTTCCGATACAGTATTGCTTAGGTCAATTACTCCTTTGATAAAAATCGTCAAAGCATAGTTAAAAGCAACGAATGTACCCAGTGTTAGGCGTGTCTGGATTAACAGTATGGCAAACCCAAACAGCAATATAGAACTTACCAAAGGGAGTGCTTCGTTAAATATAGAAATACCATCTTTAATCTCTTGCCAACTCGCCTTCAACCGGATCTGCTGGCTATACTTTTTTGCCCAAGCTGCAAATGCACGTTCTTCTGCCATTGTCACTCGCAGTTTGGCAACACCGTTGATTAGTTGTACAGTGAGTCCCTGAATTGCACCATTGAGTTCTTGCTCTTTTTTCGATTTTTTCACCAACAGGAAACTTGCAACAGTCGTAACCACAGCAGCAAATATTGCTAAACCCACGCCCACAAACGCTAGTTGCCAGCTGTAAATAAACATCAGCACCAAGTTGAATAAGGCAAAGATTCCACTCAACAACGTTCTTTGAGTAGCACCGCTAAGTTTTTGATGAATTTCCCTCACCGCCATAACGCGGTTGACCAAATCTCCAGAAGTATACTTACGAAAAAAGCTAGGACTTAATCTGAGTAACCGATCCCAAATGGCTGGCTGCAATATGCTATCAGTGGCGCTTTCCACTCGTAGAGTAATAATGCTTTGGGCAACTTGAAAAGCTAACTGTCCAAAGGCGACTGCAAACATCACCAATCCTATCTGCCAGAGTAAAGCGCGATCGCTATCGGGAATGGCATGATTGATTAAAATTGCTGTTGCTTGTGGTGCAACCATTCCCAAGATTGTGCCTAGTAGCCCTACTACTAAAATACTGGCAATGTCTTTTTCATAACCCTTGATCCCAAACCGCAGTAGGTCGATGGCTTTGAGCGCAATTTGAGGTAATGGTCGATACAGAACGCAGGCTAATGGTGACAGTGTTTTTGCTACTGATTCATTTACAGGTGTTCGAGTCCGCGCTACGGGGTCAAAGATCACATAATCCCGATTATCTGTAGGTAACAAGGCGACTGGGCGCTTTTCTAACTGAGTATAAGCTAACATTGCCCCTTGGTCTTGACGCCACCAGCCATCTGCTAAAGTTATACGCCGAATCCGAATTTGTGATGCTTGTGCGATCGCGGCTACAGGGTCTTTAATAGAATTCAAATCCTCTGCTGGTGGACGAATCTCTATTCCTAGCGATCGCCCAACTGCCCCAAATGCTACCAATAAGGGCGGCCCTTCCTGAGAAAAAACCGCCTCCTGCTGTGGCTGTAATACTGTTGCTAAATCAGAGAGTGCCCCCTCTATTACTTGCTGATTAAATTGTTCGCGTTCCTGAAACTGCCGAAATTCTGCTTCTGCTTCTTTGTCTGCCAGCAAACTGAAGTAGTGAAAGAAACAAGTATGCAAACTGGCTAAAGCTGCCAGGAGTTCCTCGGAATTTTCTAAATCTGCCGTTGGCAACATTTCTCCAATAACCGCATCTTCTGCCTCCAGCCACATATCACTCGTGAGCGGAAACGCTGGGGAGGTAGAATTCAAGATTAATTCCTTGACTCCCATCCAGTGAGTACTGCCTTGTTGCAACTTCACCCATAGGAGTGTTTGTTGTCTTCCCTGTAGCGTTTCACCAGACGATAATGAAAAATCTCGCCCTAATGTCTGCACCAGGTTTAATGGCGTAGTCAAAACTGTCTGCTGGGCACTAAGAGATTGTCCTAAATGATTTACCCAACCTTCTAAAAATTCTATGGATTGAGAGTCAGCCGCCGCGATTCCCTTAACCAAATCAACCATTGACATCTGGCATAATTGGGTAGGTTCAATTGCGATCGCTACAAAATTCCATTGGCTTTGTGCTATTACTTCCGGTAACAAGACTTCACCAGCGTTGACATGAAACAAATAGCGGCGATGCTCCTTTAGTAAGCTGTTATTAACTCTAGTGGCAAACACCGCCAATGTTCCAGACTGCACTATCCAGAATGTTTCTGAGTCATTCAACAGTACTGGTTCGTTTGCTTGGAGGGAGTACAGTTTAAAAGAAGAATTCACCTGCGGGCTACTCATTACTCAACTATGCCTCTGCCGCGTGAAGTAAGCGAACATAAGTTCCGCCTTGCTGCCATAATTCCTCATGGGTGCCACGCTGCACGATTTTACCTTGCTCTAGCACAATAATTTCATGGCAATCACGAATTGTGCTGAGGCGGTGGGCTACTACAATACACGAACAACCACGCTGTTGCAAGTTGCGGTTAATAATCAACTCCGTTTCTGCATCTAGGGCGCTGGTTGCTTCATCCAATACTAAAACTGTGGGATTTCTCACTAAAGCGCGGGCAATTTCTAAACGCTGGCGTTGTCCACCACTAATATTCATACCGCCTTCAATCAACTCAAAGTCATATTTCCCAGGCATAGATGCGATCGCATCATGAATCGCTGCGTCTTGGCAAGCCTGCACCAAATCAACTTCTGGTACAGTTGAATCCCAAAGAGTAATGTTTTCTCGGATAGTGCCGGCAAATAAAAAGATATCTTGTTCAACCATTGCCAACCAGTTAGCCAGAACAGAACGCTTAATTTGCGATCGCTCTACACCATCAAAGCAGATTTCCCCATCCCACGGTTGATAAAGCCCACAAATTAATTTAGCAACTGTGGATTTACCAGAACCACTTCCCCCCACAAGCGCTATTCTCTGCCCTGGCTTGACAGTCAAGCTCAAATTCTCAATCAAAGGAGATTCTACACGACTGTACCCAAAGGTGACATTCCGTAACTCAACATGACCCTGTAATTGCCAGAGAGATGAGAAAGTAATTTCTCCCCCTGCTCCCCCTGCTCCCCCTGCCTCCCCTGCTCTCCACTCCCCCTCGACTTCCAAATCAACGGGATTTTGCAATACATCATCAAGCCGATTTAAATCAGCTTCTAAATCTTGGAGTGTACTGCCGAAATTAACGAGGCTATTAACTGGTTCTAAGAAGCTCAGTGTTAAACTTTGGTAGGCAACCAGCATTCCAATACTAAGATTGCCATTCATTACTTGTAAACCACCAACTAGCAGAATAGAAGCTGTGGTTAGGGCTGTCAAAATTGTGGGTAATGTGGTGAGAATTTGAGTTTGTAAGCCTAATTGTTGCTGGGCGTTCATGGCTTTAGCGTAATAACCCGCAAACCGAGCAAATAAGTCTGACTCCAGCCCAGAAGCTTTGATGGTTTCTATCGTTTGGATGCCACTAACCGTTACTCCGCCCACTTTGCCATATTCCTGAGCTAGGCGCATATTTGTATCTACACGAGTTTGCGATAAAAATAGGAGGGCGAGAATGTTGATTAAAGCAAAACCAACTGCGATCGCACTCAGCAATTGGTCATACTGAATCATAATCAGCAAGTAAAAGACCATCATCACCGCGTCAATTACTGTAGTTGCCAAAGGCCCCGAAAGTACTTCTGCCACGCGGTCATTCAGTTGCACCCGGCTACTAATTTCCCCAGCAAACCGTTGGTCATAAAACCCAATGGGCAATCGTAGGATATGCCAGAGAAATAGTCCTGATGTGCTGACTGACAACTTAACCATCAATCGCCGCAGGTAGGTAAGCCGTAATCTGGCAAGGAATGCCCGTAATAAAGTAGTTAACAGCATTCCTAACAGCAAAGGTCGTAACCAATCTTGCCGATCTTGGATTAAAATCTCATCGATAAATACCTGAGCAAAGGCTGGTACAGCTAACCGAGGCAGTGTTAGCAACAACCCAGCTAGCAAGCAAAATAAGATAGTAACTCGTGAGTTTTGCAAGCGGCTATTTAAAGCAGAAACAATGTGATTTTTTTTGCCTCCCTTCTGAAAGTCTGCTCCTGGTTCCATTGTCAGCACAACACCCGTGTATGCGCGATCAAACTCTTCCCAACTCACTGTTCTCCGACCATTGGCAGGATCGTTGAGGTAGACGCGTTTTTTGCTATATCCTTCTACCACGAGAAAATGGTTAAAATTCCAAAAGGCAATGTAGGGAAGACGGGTAGTTTTTACATTTTCTAGAGACAGTTTTAAACCTTTAGCATTGAGTCCATAGTTTTTGGCAGCTTTGAGAATATTAAAAGCTTTACTCCCATCCCGCGAAACACCACATTCTTCACGCAGTTTAGCCAGTGGTACAATCCGGCCGTAATAGCTAAGAATTATTCCTAAAGCAGCCGCACCACATTCGACCGCTTCCATTTGCAAGAGTGTAGAAGTGCGAACACGATTTGGTTTAATTTGTGAAAAAAGACGGAAAGCGGCCATTTTAAACTTTGATTTCTAATTGAGAATTTTAAATATTCTTATACCAATTCAATTAATGATTGCAACACATCCTTGGGTAAAGGTAGAGACGCGATGAATCGCGTCTCTACAAATGGTCTATTTGTCGCATTCTTTTTTCAAATTAGTATTACTTCTGCCTCCTTAATAAATTCCCGTCCAAGAGCGCAACATAGGAATAATATAAGAAATCGGTGCTTTTTCTCCAACTTTTACTTGAACAGAGGTAGTTGTGCCAGAGGATATTTTTAAAGCTGGGCCATCGGAGGATGACCATTTGTAGCCACTGACTGATGTAGAGTTTTCTTGGAGGTGGACAAAAGCTTGCACCTGGCCTTCACCTTTAGCGGCAAGGCTGGCGGCCATTTCTTTGTTACCAACGATCGCTGTAATATCTTGTGTACTTACCGGAAATGAAGAAATATCTGCGATCGTTCCGACAATACCACCTTCGCGTTCACGTTTGGCAAAACTGGGAGTCACCTGTACAGCCATCCCCGGCTTGATTTGCTTACCATCTTTATTCGCAAAGTAAACAAGACTCATAAGTTTTGAATTTGGCTGTTCAGCTTCAATTGAACCTAAGCGACTACCCAGATTCATCATTTGTCCAGGGACAGCGCTCAGTTCGAGAATGTGACCATTATATTTGCTAATTATTCTACTATCTTGAGATAGTTGTAATTCTAATTGGGCAATTCGCCGCTTTACTTCCCGAATTTGATTGGTTTTATCAATTGATTGCTTTAAGTCTTGTTCGCGTAGTTTAGTATTTTGAGTATTAATATCTTTAATTTTGGTTTTTATTTCGTCAATTCTGTTGAGATTTTCTAGATATTCTCGTTGGGTAGTAGTTTCTTGGATTTCCAGATCCTTTAGTTGCACATCAATATTCGACAGTTCACTTTGAGTATTAAAATATTCTTGTTCAGCTTGCACCAGCATATCTTGGCTGATGACATGCTGCTCAAAAAGTTGACGACGATTATCAACCCGTCCTTTGAGAGTTTTGAGTAAGTAATTAATTTGTTGTTTGCGGGAATTAATACTTTGACGTTTTTGAGCGATCGCTCTCAATGTTTGATCGCGTAACTTTGGCGCATCTTGCTCTCGGCGCAGATTATTTTCCAGATCCAGTTTTTGCTGTCCAAGAGTAATGATTTGTTGGTCAATCAGCAGCTTTTGTAACCTGTCAGTCTCTTGATTTTGGGTTTGCAATTGTTGCAACTTTACTTGCTCTTGCTGTAATTGCTGCTTTAGCGCTGATTGGTCGATTATCCCTAGTACATCACCTTGTTTAATAATATCTCCTGGCTTTACCTTCAGAGTTAGTAATGGGCCAGAACTGGGTGCTTGAAATTCCACAACATGGTGCGGTTTAATCAATATACCTTGGCCTGTCACCGTGAGAGGAATTCTGCCAAACACACTCCAAACGCCAGCTACAGCAACCACAAAACTCAAAGTACATAGAGTCAACCAAGCTTGAGGCTTGACTACATTTATCGCTTGATCCAGTTGTTCTGGTGAAGATAAGCGCTCAAGAGCTTCTTGACGGAAAATGTGGCTGTGTTTTAGTTGCATTGTTCTCCTTTTTCCTGAGAGCGCCTAGAGCTTCAAGTTTTCTAGACTTCTAAGATTAAAGTGTGATCGGGGAGAACTAGGGGAGAAATCAGGGAAGCGATCGCCATACTGATGACGCAAGTCCCGTGACACTGCTTGCAGCACCTCTGGATCATGCTGGGAATCAAACCCAAGCTTAATGCTTGCTTTCCAAGTTTTTCGGTTGGTTCCTCTAGACTCAGTTGGTCATGAAATACGTGTTCAGCCATATTTGTTCATCTCCCTGCACTTTATTGAACTCTGGAAGAAGGTTCAACACCAATATTGCACTAATCAGCTTTAGGTGATTCACCATGTTTCATTTATTAGAAAATATCCGATTTAGGTTAAGAATAAAACTATACCAATTTAAGGGCAGAGTTTACACTTACCTCTTTCGATAGATTTTTTACTTAAGTGTCTTAACTGTCTTAACTGTCCTTGTGTCACTTTTTCAGCCATGCTAAGTTTCGGGGTGAAATGAGCAACTATGCAGAAAGTTACGCTCTAATTTCAAGTCTTAAACATAGAAATTCCCAAAACTAAGGTAATAACAAATGGCAACACCTAACCAAGAACTTTATCCGGTTATCTTAATACATGGAATATCAGGATCTAGGCTCATCTCAAAACAAACAGTATTTCCAATAGAACCGCCACCAATCTCGAAAGTAGAAGAAGAATATCCAATTTGGCTGAATTTATTGATGAGTTCACGACCAGCACGACCAATACCAAATGACGATGCAGAAATTAACAGCAACCCTGAAAAAGTAACTTTAAAAACACTTGGATGGAATCTACCAGATGCTACAATTTCTTCTAGGACTGTCTCGATTACTCCGGCTCCGTGGTGGAAAACACAAATGACATTAGGGGTTGATGGTATAACCGCCTCCAATGACGAGGATAATCATCCTGTAGAGGGATTTAAAGCAATTGAGAGGATAGCTCCAGATACAGAGCCTGATTTTGACCCTGAGACTGGCAAAGACAATCGATATTTTGCCGCTTTAATTGAGAAGTTAGTAGAACAAGGATATGTGAAGAATGAAAATAATAATCAAGGTAACTTGGTAGCTTTTCCATATGATTGGCGAGTATCACCAAAAGGTCTGAACGAAAAGTATGACTACTTTAATAAGCTCAAAAATGAAATACAAAAGCAACGCGAATATAACCAAAAACGTGTAGTGATAATAGCTCATAGTATGGGAAATCGAGTTACGCAGTATTTTCTACAGTGGGTTAAAAATAAAAAGGAGTTAGGGGAACAGTGGATACATGAAAATATAGAACGATATATAGCAGTTAGTCCACCGTGGCTTGGCGGCCCTTTAGCAATTCGTTTTCTAGGATCAGATGATCCAATAGTATTAGGAAAGGCAGCAATAAAGGATCTTAAATCAGTAATACAAAGCTATTCGAGTGTTCCTTGGCTATTGCCCATAACAAAAGCGCCACAGGCATTTTTGAACACTGAACATTTTGCGTTTGTCAAAGAGAACAGCAAAGCTCCATCAACAATCAATAACTTTCAGCCAAAAACAATCCAAGATATATTAACAGATGGAGGAGCCGAACAAACTACACTGAAATATCAGCAGGAGCATTATCAAAACGATAATTTGATACGTAGTATTGTGGACGGCGACGGGGGTAAGCTGGTAGAGTGCCCACCTGTTCAGAAATTAGATGTTATCTATGCATATGGCACACCTACACATGTCGGTGCATACTACATTTCTTCTGTAGAAGAGATAGACGGAGAACAAACAAAATCACTGAGAGTAGCAGCAGACCTGAACGACACAGGCGGAAACTTTCTTGTAAAAGAAGGAATAAGATTTGAAATAGAGGGTACTACAACACAACTGATAGATGGATCAACACATTCAGGAGATGGAATAGTTCCATACGGAAGCTTGACATATCACAAGCATTGGCAGAAAAACAAGTCGCTAAAAACCGAAATAGGAGATTACGGTTTTCAACTTAGCGATGCGGCTACATATCCAGGACATGAGGAAATTTTAAAGGTTAACGAAGGTATTAATAAAATCCTGGAGTTGTTACGCAACGTGCATTTGGATTAAAGTTGGCGTAGATATAGCGGGGGGTAAATGAGCTTGGTAACATAATTAGGTAGTTTAAAAGCAGATGGTTAGTGCCATCTGCTTTTAAACTTTTATGAGAAAAACTTATTAGAAAAGTTAAAAAATCAATTATTTTTAACTTGGTCAAAAACTGTTTTTGGGTATGAACAACAAGCTCAATCCCACAACAATATTGAAGGCAAATTATTGTTAGCTAGACGCAGCAATTGATAACCAATTCCAGATATACCGGGTAAAAAGCCAGGATTAAATACAGAATTGGGTAAGTTGGGGAACAGTTGATAAGCTCCAGTTCGCTTGGCTCTAGCCACAACACTTGTTACATTCTGGTGAGCAATTTGATGCCAATCAGGACGGGAACAGATTTTTGCACCGACTAACAGCACTTCCGCTCGACCGAAGTTGCCACAGCATAAGTGATCGATCGCTTGTAAGCCAAAACTCTGAGTAGTTTGGAGAGCAATTTCTATTTCTTGTTGAATTTCCGGCGTTTCCACGATTCTCAAACTGCCTAAGCGTCCCAAACCAATGCCGGCTGCACCATGACACCACTTATTTGCAAAGTCAGGTTGTCCTGGTTGTCCCATTCTGCGGAAGTCTGGCCAGTTGGCAGTGGACGGGCAAAAGACGCTACGTTCATACTCAATTCCTGCTAAACCTGCTTCTAAGAATTTGCCCTCTGAGGTGGCGGCATAAAGTCTGAGCAAGGCATAGGAAATGCCTGCGGCTCCATGAGAGAAGCCAGTTAAGGGCTTATCCCAATAAGTATGCCAAGCTTTGGGCGCACCGTTGTGGCTAACTTGACGGTTGATTAAATGTTGTCCACAGGCGATCGCTTTTTCTAATACGGTTGCTTCTCCTGTGGCTTGATGCAGGGATAATAACCCTAAAATTGCCCCAGCTGCTCCGCTCATAATATCCAAGTGTTCGTCGGCAGCAATTAGTTCTGGTGTCATCAACTCGGCTAATACTTGAGCGTCTGGCAACAGCGTTGCATCGTTGAGGAATTGACTAATTTTCACCAAGCTATAGATCAGCGATCCTAAACCTGTTGCACCCCCAACGCCCATGAAACGAGCCATGCGTTCCCAAGTTTCTGGCTCAATGGTGTGGATTTGGCGACGCAGAGATTGCACTGTCCTTAATGCTAAATCGCGGTAACGGGAATCACCAGTTACTTGACTCAGTGCAGCTAAAAACAAAGCAACTCCAGAGCGTCCGTCAGAGAGACAATTATTCAATACTTGCAGTTGATATCGTTCGGCGCGAGGCACGAAGTCTAAGCCAATCCAGTTAACGCTGCCATCAGGATCAGAAATGGCTCTAGTTTCCAGTTGAGTGGCGATTTCTTTGGCTTCGGCAATAAATTGTTCCGAATTTAGCAACGGTAACGATTCGCCTTGCCATTGCCCACCTTGGCGGCTGGAGGTGGTTGCAATCTTGGCATCGAAGGAGCCTTGAATAATCGCTACTTGTCGAGCTAAGTCGGTTTCATCCAGAGATTGTAACTGGTTGAGCAGGTCTTGGTAACTGGATTGCTTGAAGTAGTTGGGAATGGAAGAAGAACCGTTTAAACTCAGTTCATCAACCACCGCGCTAGCCGTGAAGAAGGGAATATCCAATTGTTCCATCGCTCGGAGTTCTGCGCTCAAAACAGGAAAGGCATTCGGTTTTTCCTGAGCAACTAGAAAAGCACGACTGAGAACATCGAGTTGAATACTGTAATCTACGCCGTGTTTGAGGTAATCGGGTGCTAAAGCTTTTTGGAGGATGATGCCATAAATCCGGGTGTTGCGGAAGATAAAGCGCACCTGCTGATTTTGCATAGCAGATAGCAAACTTTGGCCTGAAAGTAAGAAATCTTTGTGCGCCATCAGAAAGCGATACATCTGCTCAAATCCAGTGGTGATTTGTAGTTGATAATCGCTTGGAGACAGAGCAACTCCATTCAAGAAGGGCACATTTTTCGTAATCGGCAAGGTTACAGGCTCAGACAACAGGTGCATATTATCTGTATTAATGTTCTGCCAGCGCGGGACTTTGCGGGGAGATAATCGGGGATCTGTGCTGCCTAGCCCGCTAATATCATAAGCGACACTGCGATCGCCACTAAAGTCCCAACGCGGTAAAAGTCCGGTGCGGAGTACGGAATCCCAAAATTGTCGTGTGGCGGTTGTTTCTACATCTTGGGTAAGTGGTGAGTCTTCAATGAGGTTCGGTTCATGGTGCAGCAGCGTTTCCATGTCAATCAGCACCAAATGTTCACCATTGGCAATTAAGTTTTCGTAATGGCAATCTGTTCCCCGCAAAGCATAAAGCACACACAACAACATCCCAGAACGCTGATAGAATCGTTTCGCAGCTGCTTCATCAACACAAGGCAACTGTTCAACATGTTCTACCCAACCGTAACCGTTGCGTTCTAGCACCTGAATGACTTTAAAATCTAAAAGATTGCTGTGTTGATTGCACCAATCCAAAAATTGGTTAAAGACAACCTCTAATCCTAAATCTTTGGGTTTATAAACAAGTTTAAGTCCAGACTCAAAGGTAAGCGAAATCACCGTTCGTCCGCGTTTGTGTGCATCGGAAATGGATGTTTGAATTTCGGCAACTTTGTTTTGATAAAATGGGATAATTCTTTCATCAAACATTTGTTGAATATCTGTCCTATCTGCAACTAAACGTTCGAGAAATTCAGCAGTGAACTCAACCCAAAAATTGACTGCTGTTGCCACTAACCGACCGAGAACTGGATACTTCTGGAAGAAGGTCAGCATTCCATCTTCTAGGAGTTGATTGACGAACTTGGTGTAATGAGTGTTATTATTTCCTGTCTCCAGTCCTAGTAAGCCGAGCAAGCTTTGACCAAAGGGACGCACCTGAGAAAATTCAAAATCTAATGTCTTTGTGCAAATTCCTGCTAATCGTTTCAGTAGACCACGTTCTAGAGAACTGTAAGCGTTGTGGGAAAGAATCGATAAGGGAAGACAATCTTGGGTAAACTGACTGTTGCAGCGAGTCAGTAATTGCTGTCTGGCTACTAAGATAGTAGGCAAAAGGATATCTTCAAAGGTGATCGGATTTTGTGAATCGATTGGTAGAAATACTTCAGTTGCAGAATTGAATCCTGTAGCGGTTTGGATGATTTGCTGCAAGGTTTGTGCCCATTCAGGCAAAGGTTGATCGGCAAGTAACTCAATGGCTCCCAATCTAGAACTAACAGTATCGAGGTCTAGCCCTTCCCACTCTAAGCGTTTGTGTAACGTATCCAATTTACCTTCTGCTGCAACTTCGCACCAGCGATGTCTACGACGGTTAATTTCTTGTTCGTTGACTTGATCGCCATTAATAGCAAATCTGCTTTCATCAAGACGTTCCCAGAGAAAGCTAGCATTGGCTGCGATCGCTCTTAAATCGTCTGATGTTTTCTGTTGGGATAAGCGAACAACTTGTTGAACCATAGCTGGATTTCTCATGATGGAGTTAAAAGGTAAGTATCAATTCTGGTCTACGTCTCAATAGTTGGCATTAAGAACAATAGCGTTCGTCTGAAACAAGTTTTAAATTAAGTACTAATTACGTAAATATCTAGGCATAAATAAATTTCAAGTTTGTAGTAAGGACTTTAGTCCTGATAATCCTTGCTCTGAGCGATAAATCGCTCACTACAAACTAGGAGCTTATTTTATATTTAATTATCTTGGCATATTCTCGCGTAGTTGGCTATTTTAGAGTAGGCTTTAAATTTGTGACAACATAATCGTATTTTCTCACGTTTGGTGATAGTAATTGTTAATTGAATTCCCTCTATACCTTGATCAAAAAAGCAAAGAGGGAATCTGTTATGCAGCATCTCTTTCTGCGTTAAGCCTCAGTACCAAGCATGGAATTTATCCAAATTAAAATATTGGGAAAGTTGGATATAAAAAGCTGTTTTAGAAAAACAACCTGACCTTGGAGGCTATAATGCCATAGACAAAGAGAAGCTACATACCTTTTTTAGCAGTGTCCGCCACCACAGCCTTCTGTATGACATAGCTTAGGCGCACTATCAGCCATCAATCCACCACTAACACTAAGTAATTCTTCTTCACTCAGTTCGTTGGAGTCTACAAAAGTCAGTTCTGCCAGCATTTGAGAGATGGCTTCAACTGTGAAGTTATAACCTTTCTCTGCACTAGCGATCGCTAGTACTTTGATGGCTTCTGCTTGGTTGGTTGCTGCTTTAATTTGCTGTTGTAGTTGTGCGTTTTGAAGCAATTCTTTAATTTGGTGTAGCATACGTTTGTTCTCCGTTTTTGTTGACTTATTAACACAGCAGAGATGTGCACTTGTTTTGGTTGGTGTTCTCTGCTTTTCTGATTTGAATTTAGAGATAAATAGGGGAGAAATAGGGGAGATAGTTACAATTGCAGAAAAGTTTTTCAGCACAGATTAATTGGAGGATTGAAAACTAGGTATTAGTTATTTCTACCCCTACCCTCTGGCGCACTATCAGCCATCATTGCACCGAGCAGTGTCCGCCACCACAGCCCGCTGTATGACATAGCTTAGGCGCACTATCAGACATCGCTCCACCACTAACACTAAGTAATTCTTCTTCACTCAGTTCGTTGGAGTCTACAAAGGTTAGTTCGGCCAGCATTTGAGAGATGGCTTCAACTGTGAAGTTATAACCTTTCTCTGCACTAGCGATCGCTAGCACTTTGATGGCTTCTGCTTGGTTAGTTGCTGCTTTGATTTGCTGTTGCAGTTGAGCGTTTTGAAGCAATTCTTTAATTTGGTGTAGCATACGTTTGTTCTCCGTTTTTATTGACTTATTGATACGGCAGAGATTGTACGCTTGTTTTGGGCGGTGTCCTCTGCTTTTCTGATTTGAATTTAGAAAGAAATAGGGGAGAAATAGGGGAGATAAGTGCAATTACGGAAAAATTTTTCAGCACAGATTAATTCGGGGATTAGTTATTTATCCCCCAGCCCCTCTCTATGATGCTGATATCTGCATTACTGCTGTAATATTTGAAGCAAATATGTAGTTTTGCTGTAGTTAAATATCCTAATGATCAACTAAAGATACAATCGCTATACCAAATTGATTGATCTATCTAGGAGATATTAAGGAGTTGGTGATGAGCGCTAAACAATTGGAGCAGGTAAAGCAATTGCAAGCTACCCTCACCAAAATGGAAGTAACATTAGGTGCGATCGCTGATGCTGTAGTCTGGGTAGGAGAAGACCGATGCATCCAATGGTGCAATCCTAGCTTTGAGGGTTTGGTGAATCAACCCCACAACACTGTCTCCGGTGCGAAGTTAACTGACTTGCTACCCCTAGCACAAGCAGGACAACCAGTTGCTTTACCAGCCTATCCTGATGTGCGGATACTCAATGGTGAGTACGAAACAGCAAATTACCAGTTCCAGCAGGGTGAGCGGACTTTAACACTACAAATTTCCGGTAACTGTAGCGGACTGACTGATGATCAATGTGCAATATTGGTGATTCGGGATATCACGCTGGCGAAACAAACTCAAGAATCCTTACAAGAGATTGAGGAGCGTTTGCAGACATTAATTAACGCTACACCCGATATTATCTGTTTAAAAGACGGCGAGGGAAAATGGTTGCTGTCAAACCAAGCTAACCTGGAATTTTTACAGCTACAAGGCGTTGATTATCAAGGCAAAACAGATTCAGAACTAGCAGAATTTAGCAATTTTTATCACGATGCTTTGCTCAACTGCGACAAAACAGATGAACAAGCTTGGCAGTTGGGATGTGTGCATCGAGTAGAAGAAGTTATACCCCGACCTGATGGGACAGTGACCAGTGTAGATATGATTAAAGCTCCCCTATTTCACCAGGATGGTAGACGCAAAGCTCTGGTGGTTTTAGGGCGGGATTTGAGCGATGTCTATCGACAAGCTACGCAACGCAAACAAACTCAAGTAGCCTTAGAAAACTCTTTGTCTCTATTAAGCGCTATCTTTGAATCGATTCAAGACGGTATATTAGTAGTTGATAGTTTAAGTAATATCACTAGTTACAACCAAAAGTTCTTAGAAATGTGGTCAATTCCACCAGAACTTTTGACAGAACCAGATCATCCTCAGCGGCTAGCGTATCTGGCAAACCAGCTAAAAGACCCGGATGTGTTTTTGCAACGAGTCCGAGAATTATACTCACAGCCAGAGCTAGTTAGTTACGACTCATTAGAATTGTGCGATGGCAGAGTATTTGAGCGCTATTCCTGTCCTCAGCGCATCGGCGAACAGATTATTGGTAGAGTGTGGAGTTTCCGCGACATTACCCAACGCCAAAGGGCAGAAGAAGCACTGCGACAAAGTGAGCTACAATATCGCAGTATTTTTGAAGCTATTAATGATGGACTATTTATTACTGAAATAGAAACTGAAAAAGTCGCTGAAGTTAATCCTGCGGCTTGTCAGATGCACGGTTACTCTTATGAAGAATTTCTCACTTTACATCCATCTGTTTACATTCACCCAGACTCACATTCTGTTTTCTTAGAGTTTCTCAAAACAACGCAATCTGGTGAGCAATTTTATGGGCCAGCAGTTGATATCTGCAAAGATGGCACTTTGATAGATGTGGAAGTTAAAGGGACAACTTGCATTTACAACGGTAAGCCGCACATCTTAGCGATAGTGCGCGACATTACTGCTCGCAAACGCACTGAGGAAGCCTTGCGACAAAGCGAAGTCCAGTATCGGGATTTGGTGCAAACAGCCAACTGCATCATTCTACGTTGGGATGGTAACGGCGACATCATATTTTTAAATGATTATGGTCAAAGGCTTTTTGGTTTCGATTTAGATGAAATTATCGGGCGTAATGTTATTGGCACAATTGTTCCAGAAACAGAAACTTCTGGGCGCGACTTACAGACATTAATGGTTGATATTTGTCAACATCCAGAAAACTATCTATTCAACGAAAATGAGAACTTATGCCAAAATGGCGATCGCGTCTGGATAGTCTGGGCAAATAAACCCATATTAGATGCACAAGGAAACTTAATCGAAATTCTTTCAGTAGGCACCGATGCTACAGAACGCAAACGCGTCCAAGCAGCCCTCCAAGAAAGTGAGTTAAAATTCCGCAGCATTGTTGAAAATGCCAATGATCTGATATTTGTCCTCTCGCCAGAGGGAATTTTTACTTATCACTCGCCGAATGTAACTGCAACTATGGGTTACAGCCTGGAGGAAATCGAAGGTCATTCGGTGGTGGAGTTTACCAAACCTGAAGATTTAGAAATTAGTGTTGCCGCCTTACAAAAAGCTCTAACTGGGGAAAAGCTGACTGATATTGAAGTGCGATTGCGACACAAAGACGGTAGCTGGCGATGGTTCAACTTTAACACTTCCACAATCAACACTCCCAGTGGTGAAATTGCGATCGCGGGTGTGGGACGCGACATCACAGAACGCAAGCAAGCAGAAGAAGCCTTGCGTCGTAGTGAAATGAAATACCGCAACATCTTTGAAAATTCCCAAGTGGGGATTTTCCGCACCTGCCAAAAAGATGGATTGATTATCGATGCTAATCAACGTGGTGCTGAGATATTAGGTTTTACCTCTGCTGCTGACTTAATTGGCAAGTATTTTACAACTGACTTATATCTCAATCCAGACGATCGCGTGCAGATGTTAGCAGAGTTAGAAGAAGACGGTGAAGTTCGCAATTTTGAAGTAGCACTGCGACGCTTGGATGGATCTGTTGTTTGGGTACTGTTGTCACTCCGTCTCAACGCAGAAGAATCCTGTTTGGATTCTGTCTTTACAGATATTAGCGATCGCAAACGGCAAGAACAGGCTTTACGCTTAATTGTTGAGGGCACAGCAGCAAAAACAGGTGATGAATTTTTCAATTCCTGCGTTCGTTACCTTGCCGAAGTATTGCAAGTTCAATATGCTCTAGTCACTGAGTTTGGTGATGAGCCAAAAACTAGAGTCCGCACTTTAGCATTTTGGTGTGGCGGGGCTATTAACGAAAACTTGGAGTATGAATTGCAAGGTACTCCTTGTGAACATACCTTGGAAGGTAACCTCTGTCACTACCCTCAAGCAGTACAAGCCGCTTTCCCCCAAGATGCAGATTTAGTGAAGATGAATGCCGAGAGTTTTTTTGGTGTTCCTCTAACTAGTTCATCCGGCGAAATCATCGGACATCTAGCAGTGATCGATGTCAAACCAATGAAGCACGATCCGGGACGGGAACTCATTCTTAAAATCTTTGCTGCCCGTGCCGGTGCTGAATTGGAACGCAAACAGGCAGAAGCCGCCCTACAGCAAAGTGAGTTAAAGTTTCGCACTATCGTTGAAAAGGTCAACGATATGCTGTTTGTCATCAATCCTGATGGAGTATTTAACTATATTTCTCCTAATATATTGAACACTACAGGATTTGCCCCCAGCGAAATGGAAGGTAATTCCTTGGCATCCTTTACTCATCCCGATGATGTGCCAATATGTTTTGAAGCCGCCCAAAGTATCCTGACAACAGGTGAGGGAATTTCGGGAACTGAGTACCGCGCCAAACATCGAACTAAAGGCTGGGTTTGGCTAACTGCTAATGCAGTCCGCACACAAGATGCCCAGGGTAATTTTCAGATTGTGGGTGTAGCTCGTGATATTAGCGATCGCAAACAAGCAGAGGAAGCTTTGCAACGTCGGACTCAAGCCGAAAGTTTACTCAGTAGCATTTCTCGCCAATTTATTGACCAAAATTTAGAAACAGCAATTAATTTTACACTTCGAGCGATCGCTGAGTTTATTGATGCTGAACACAGTTGCATCTTTGAATGCTCCCAAGATCAACGTGAATTCCACCTCATCCATGAATGGTGTGGTGAAGATGTTGCACCATTGATTGATATTGCAAAAGGTTCACCTGTGGAAGTTTTCCCCTATTTCTACGAACCGATTCTCCGTGGTAGGCATAGACAAATCTCTTGTGTGGAGAATTTACCACCCCATCTACCTGAGCGAAAAGTTTTTGAAAGTATGTCGTTTCAGTCTTTACTAGCAGTGCCGATGGTTCATGCTGGCAAAGTAGTGGGATTTGTTGGTGCAGCGATGATTCACTGCTCGAAAACCTGGAACCAAGAAGATATTAATTTACTGAAACTGGTAGGTGAAATAATTGCGATCGGTCGAGCTAGGCATCAAGCAGAAGAAGCGTTGAGAATTGCCAAAGAAGCCGCCGAAACTGCCAACCGTGCCAAAAGTGCTTTCCTCGCTAACATGAGTCACGAACTCCGCACACCTTTGAATGCGATTCTGGGTTTTTCTCAGTTAATGGAACGAGATACTAGTCTCAACTCAAACCAACGTGAATCTTTAGCTACCATTAACCGCAGTGGAGAACACTTGCTCAACCTGATTAACGATGTCCTAGAAATGTCCAAAATTGAAGCTGGACAAATCATTTTCAACCCTGAAGACTTCGACCTTTATCTGCTGTTGCAAACATTACAAGAAATGTTTCAGGTAAGGGCACAAACAAAGCAATTGTTCCTCAGATTTGAAATTGCTCCCAATCTTCCCCGTTATATCCAAACAGATGAGGGAAAACTCCGCCAAGTTCTTATTAACCTTTTGGGTAACGCCGTCAAGTTTACTCAAACAGGGGGAGTAACTTTACGAGTCAGATTAGGGAGTGGGGAGCAGGGGGAAAACTCCTCTCCTCTGCCCCCCGCACCCTGCCCCTCTGCCTCTTCCCCATCTCTTCACTTTGAAGTCGAAGACACTGGACGGGGAATAGCACCAGAAGAAATGAATAACCTGTTTCAGCCTTTTGTCCAGACCACAAGCGGTATCCAAACCAAGGAGGGAACTGGACTAGGACTGACTATCAGCCGTCAATTTGTGCGGTTACTGGGGGGCGATATTCACTTGACGAGTAGCGTTAGACAAGGATCTACTTTTAGTTTTGAAATCCAAGTGAATTTAGCCGCAGCTTTAAAAGCTACACCAAAATTGAGTAAGGGACGTGTACTCAAGCTGGCAGCAGACCAACCATCTTACCGTGTTCTGGTAGTGGATGACCGCAAAGAAAACCGCGATTTAATTGTGCAACTTCTTGGTAGCATTGGCTTTGAGATTAAAGCTGCGAATAATGGACAAGAAGCGATCGCTATTTGGCAAACCTGGCAACCTCACCTAATTTGGATGGATATGCGGATGCCTGTAATGAATGGTTACGATGCAACAAAAGAGATTAGAGCCAGGGAAAGAAATACAAATGCAAATCACCGCACTATAATTATTGCCCTAACCGCCAGTGCTTTTGAAGAACAACAGGCAAGCATCTTAGCCGCAGGTTGCAACGACTTGGTTCGTAAGCCATTCCGGGAGCAGGTAATTTTTGAAAAGATAGCTGAATATTTGCAGGTGCGTTATGTTTACGCAGAAGAAAGTCGTGAAGAAACAACAGACAACAACCTAGAAAATATTCAATTTTCCATCTTGGATCTTCGCTCTGCAATTACCGTTATGCCTGCCCAATGGGTAACAGAACTTAATCAGGCAGCTATTGAAGTCGATGCTGAAAGAATTTTCCAACTAATTGAGCAAATTCCACCAACACATTCTGCTTTGGCAGAAAAATTGGCAAATTTAGTCAGAAGCTTCTGCTTCGATGAAATTATCAGTCTAACGGAGGATAACTTATAATTCGTAATTCGTAATTAATCAAGTGAGATTTAATTAGCGATCGCACTCCTAATTTTAGAAGTTTTTTTGATCAATAAAAAGTAGGAAATTGAATAAAAGTAAGCGTTTAATTTGTATGGGCTGTAACCATTCAGATTAAACGCTTAGAGTTGACTAATTTGTGACTAATGCTGGTTCTGCCAAAAAATATTTCAGATTTTCTTGCTGAGTGGCAAATTTCAAATACTGAGATGCCATTTCTGGTGTTAACAGTTCTATCATTAATCTGTTTTCCACCCAGAACTCAATCACATCAAAGAAAGAGTCGCGGTTACAGCGCACTACACGCCAACCTTCACGGATACCGATTTGTTCAATTTCTTTCTGGGTAATGGGCACAGAAATAGCTGCATGAATATCTGTATACATAGAGGTAATTGCAGTACGGACAAATACGCATTCATCATCATTTTGACCAGGTTCAAGTTGAGAGCCTAAAGGATAAAGTTCAATGGCTGTACCGTATTCATCAAAAGGTATAACCATATAGCTTCCTGGGTTAGGAGGAAAGGGAACAGCTTGCGCTTTTAAGATTTCCGCCAGAACTTGAGCAACATGGCTAGGGTTTCTAACAGCAATTGAAATATGGTGAATCATGGGATAACCTCAGTTCGATATTTTGTAGATTAAAAAACAATCGGGGAGAACTAGGGGAGCAAGGAAGGGTGGGGAGAGAAAAAGCTTAACTCTTGAATGCTTATTAGCTTATTGAGGTCGCCCGTAATGACTTCGCCCCTTACCGTCGGCAGTCTCAAGTACTAGAACTTGCTGCCCGTACTCATCCGTCTCAATCGACCACTGATAAGTCTCAGCCTTTGCTGTATTGCGGCTGGAGTAGGTGCGCCCGCTATTGCAGATTTGCCCTTTGGATGTGCTGTCACTGGGTTGGAAAGTCAGGCGTTGAGCCTCAATCTTAACTTTGCCTTTTTCCTCTATGAAGAGGTTAGATGCACAGTTGTAAGTGTTGATTTGAAGCAGCCTATTTCGCTTGTAGTTTCCGTTAGATGCGAGTTGAAATTGATCGCTAGAACCGTTCGGGGCTGCTGACTGCCCTGTGTAACTATCTTGATATTGGATGGACGAGATTCGACCATATCGCCACTCACCCTGGAGTTCAGCAGGGACTCCAGTGTCGTTTTTACCCGCCTGACTCGCGCTTGGGTAAAAAACAAGGCTAGCGGTGAGGCCCAAACTCAGGGAACTAGTAGCGAAAAGGCGGACAGCTTTTAGCATAGAATAGGGTTGCTTGTTTGTTATTGAGTACATAAGACTTTTGTAGAAATTAATTAATTTATTTATCAACAAAGACGATTTAGAATGCGAAGTCTGCGTGTTTATATATAGCCCGTCTCAGTAGGGACGTACAGATGTGCGCCCTGCATCCAAATGAAAAGCTCACGCAAGAAACTGCAATCCATATTTGTTCAAAACAGGCTGTACTTTTTCCATGTTTAGCGATGAGCTATCTGCTACTTGACCCATTTCTTCATAAAAGTTCTTCGCGCCCTTAGGTGAAATTAAAACCAGAAATTTAGCAGTAGCAGAACAAATTTTGAAGGCATGTGGTGCATTGTGGGGAATGTTAACGAAAAAGCCTGGTGATGCCAAAATTGTTTCTGTACCAACTTGGATTTCTAGTTCTCCTTCTAGAACATAAAATGCTTCTTCCCAAGGGTGAGTATGCAGTGGCGGCCCATTTTCCTCTGTATCTGTAATTTCGTAAACTGACCAAGCTTGATTTGTCTCTTCACCGATTGCTTTTGTTGTGAACCGTGAACCAAGGATTGAGAATTGATTACCTTCTCCTGGTGCAAGAATAGTTGGTTTACGTATCGTTGAACTTTGCATACAAGTTACTCCTTGTTCTGTAATTTGGTAAGTTTGATTTACAAACTTGATTTGATGTTTTTAAGATTAAAAATTAATCGGGGAGAACTAGGGGAGATCAATGGGTGATTGGTATTTTTTTTGTAACTGATTATTAAGACATTGAACTAAGGTTAAAATCTCTAAGAATAATTAGTAGCCTATTCTGGCTAAAGTCGATATTGCCATGCCTAAAGAGCCATTCAACTTGCCCAAAGCAGACATACTAGTGATTGATGACACGCCAGAAAACCTGAACCTCCTATCTGCCATGCTGACGGAACAGGGGTATAAAGTTCGCAGCGTAACTAAAGGTTCTACGGGGTTACGGGGAGCAAATGCAGTTCCTCCCGACCTGATTTTGTTGGATGTGAATATGCCTGAGATGAATGGCTATGAAGTGTGTCAACACCTGAAGGCAAACGATCGCACCCGCGAAATTCCAGTAATTTTTATCAGCGCTTTGGGTGATGTCCTGGATAAAGTGAAAGCGTTTGCAGTTGGTGGGGTGGACTATATAACTAAGCCTTTTCAACTCGAAGAGGTTTTAGCACGAATTGAAAATCACTTGACGATTTGGAAACTGCAACAACAACTCCAAGCTCAAAATGAGCGGTTGCAGCAAGAAATTCATGATCGCGCCAAAGCAGAAGAGAAGTTCACTAAAGTTTTTCGCTCTAGTCCCAATCCAATCGCGATCGCCACCATTTCGGAAGCACGCTTTATTGATGTCAATCCCAGTTTCTTGAAGATGAGCGGCTATTGTCTAGAGGAAGTGATTGGACACACTGCTACTGAACTTAATTTAGGTAAGGATGCAGTAGCGATGTCTGACGACAAGCCGCGTAGCGTCTACGCTCAGACCATCCAACTTTTATCTGATACTGGGTCACTCTATAATCAGGAATTTGAATTTTCTACCAAGTCTGGAGAGGTCAAGACTATACTGCTATCTATCGAATTGATTGACTTGGGTGGGGTGCAATGCGCTTTATTGATCGCCAACGATATCACCGAACGTAAACGCTTGGAAAACGAGTTTATCTCTCTAGTTAGTCACGAATTACGTACACCTTTAACCTCTACAATGGGAGCGTTAGATTTATTGGGTGCAGGACAATTAGGAACTCTAACTGAACAGGGACAAAAAGTTCTGAGCATTGCTACCACTAATACTGAACGCCTGATCCGATTGATAAATGATATTCTCGATTTAGAGCGGATGAAATCAGTCAAAATCTTCATGCAGAAGGTGAAGTGCAACGCTGCTGACCTGCTGATTATGGCAACAGAGACAATGCAGGCAATGGCAGATAAATTGCAAGTTAAACTGATTGTCCATCCTCTAGCAATTGATCTTTGGGCAGACCCCGATCGCCTACTGCAAACTCTGACCAACTTAATAAGTAACGCTATTAAGTTTTCTGAACCAGGTGATACCGTGTGGGTAAGTGCCACACTCGCAGAACACAAGGGTGTTGGGTTGGTGGAAAATGACCATTCTTCAACACAAAGCACTCCATTACCAAGTTTCCTGCTAATTACTATCCGAGATGAAGGGCGAGGAATTCCTGAAGATAAATTACAACTAATCTTCGAGCGCTTTCAGCAGGTAGATGCATCCGACTCCCGCAGAAAAGGAGGAACAGGTTTAGGACTGGCTATTTGCCGAAATATTGTCCAGCAACATAACGGTAAAATCTGGGTTGAGAGCACTTTGGGCGAAGGTAGCACGTTTTATGTACTGTTACCTTTACCAGCTTTCTAATAATTAGCTTATAACTGCTTAATTATCCCCTGCTTTTCCCCGATTTAGCTTTAGAATATCTCAAGAGCGATCAAGCAAATCAGCACTTACATTGTGCAAGAGTGTCATTATGAACAGAAATATCTTGATTGTTGATGATGAAGAAGATGTGCGGGCGATCGCAAAGTTGGGATTAGAAATGGGTGCGGGCTGGAATGTTTTCACGGCTAGTTCTGGTCAAGAAGCCTTAAACGTAGCTGTTAAGCATAAACTAGATGTCATCTTACTAGATATGATGATGCCTGATATGGATGGGCGTGCAACTCTACAACAACTGAAAGCTAACCCCGCAACTAAAAAAATTCCAGTAATTTTATTAACAGCCAAATTTCAGCAATCGGATCGAGAGAGGTTTACTGATTTGGATGTTGCTGCTATTTTTGCCAAGCCTTTCCGTCCATTGAAACTGGCAGAGCAAATTAGTGAAATACTGGGCAGTTAGGCTGACTTTGATGAACGGCAAAGAAGGCGCTGCATAAATGCAGAATCATTTAATGAAAGAATATCTAATTCCAGAAGTTGGAGAACTTGATGAATTAGAGACATTTGTTGGCTCAAAAAAAACAAAATTTGGTTATGGACAGTAGTAAATCAATTACTCAAGGTATTTTAGCCTGGGTTTTGGGACGACAACCAGTGCCGAAATTTTTGAGCCATTGTGGGAAATTGCGCTCACAGTGGAAAAGCTATTTTTATGTGACAGATGGCTTATTGTTTACCCAAGTTTTATTCTAGATGGAGACCAAATTGTTAGTAAAACATATATGACACGAGTTGAAAATGAAAACACAAGGCTTAGACATTATCTGGCACGTCTTCACCGAAAAACTTTATGCTATTGCAAGCCAGAATAAATGCTGTGATTCTCAGTTAAATTGATACTTCATTGTTTGAAGTATCAAACTGTACCTACATAAATCGATTCATCCCTTCATTCAGCAACGCCATACTATTCAAAAGTGTTATGGGTAATTTCTTTAAGTGTTCAGCACATCATTGAAGTAGTGTAGCAATTCCTCACTAAAATCCTGAAGTTAACCAGATAAAAACTAAGTAGAAAAAATTTACACTAAGCGTCACATTAAAAATAAAATACAAGTTTATTTACGGACTATATAACAGGTAATAAATAATTTATTGGATGTATTATTTTTATCATTTATTAGCTGAAATGTTATTTAAATAACCAATATAAATTTTTCAAAAAATAGCGCTAATTATAGAAAGTTGAGTTAATCTTGGAAACTAGCAATTGTTAATAACATACGTTGTTACTGGGTGACAACATTGGAGATTCGCTTTGGTCTCTATGTAATCAAACCAGCAAGTAAAATGATTACCATAGAATATGCAAGAAGGAAGCTTTATTTGGAGTCATCTAGAAAAACAGCATCGCACGGTTGGGAAATGGATTGATTGGGTATGGCTAATCGTGTTGCTGCTTGCAGCAGTGTTACTGTTTAGCATCAATCTGGGAGGATTGCCGCTGCGAGATTGGGATGAAGGGACTGTGGCACAGGTAGCTCGTGAAATTTGGCACGCTCCAGCAGGTTCTATGCGGTGGCTTTACCCAACGCTAGGAGGCGAACCATATCATAACAAGCCGCCTTTGATGCATTTGCTAATTGCTTGGGCTTATTCTCTTGGAGGCGAAAATGAGTTGACAACGCGCCTGCCTGGAGCAATTTTAACAGCAACATCTGTACCTTTACTGTATTGCATTGCTCGAGAGATATTTCGCCAACGTTGGGCTGCTATTTATAGCGCCTTGATTTATCTAACAATGCTACCTGTAGTGCGTCATGGGCGGCTGGCAATGTTGGATGGGGCGATGGTAAGTTTTTTGATGGTAATGATGTTGTGCGTGTTACGATCGCGTCGGGATTTACGTTATTGCCTTGGTGTTGGTATTAGTTTTGGATTTATTTGCCTGACTCAAGGATTACTAGGCGTATTACTAGGTGCGATCGCGATCGCGTTTCTGTTTTGGGATACGCCACGACTTCTCACCTGTTACTATCTGTGGATAGCAATCTTAATTGGCATTTTGCCTGTAGCTGCTTGGTATGGTGCCCAACTAATTCACTATGGTTACACTTTCGCCCAAATTGGGATTGTAAACCCATCACTCGGCCGAATTGGCTCATTTGTAGAGGAAAATTCTGAACCACCTTGGTACTATGTTATTGAACTTTTCAAATACACATGGCCGTGGCTATTATTCTTACCACAAACTGTCCGCTTAACCTGGGAAAACCGCAACCTTAGCTGGGCAAAACTAGTAATGGCGTGGAGTGGTGTTTATCTGCTGGTAATTTCCTTCATGATTACCAAAGTACCCTGGTATTTATTCCCAATTTACCCGAGTTTAGCTTTAGCTTTTGGTATCCAGTTATCAGATACAGAAAATTCGCCTTTACTCTCATCCTATCCCCGTGCTTGGGTCGCTGGTTTAGCGATACTTGCTGTAGCCGCTTCTGCTGGTAGTATTTATTTCAGTTGGGGTACAACACCAAAAACAGATTTACAACTGATTTTTGCAGCAGTAGCTTTAACTATGACCTTAGCAGCTATTTTGGCAGAACGAGGCGACGCACAATTTCTGAAGATTTTGTTTTGGGGAAGTTATATTTCGCTGCTACTGTTAATGAAATCTAACTACTGGGTTTGGGAATTATCTGAAGCCTATCCAGTTAAACCAGTCGCCGCCATGATCGCGAGGGCAAATCCAGCTACGAGGAAGATTTACACATCCTTTCCCTACCATCGTCCCTCGTTGGATTATTATAGCGATCGCACCATCATTCCCGCTTCTGTTGGCGAACTGGAATATTATTGGCACTACAACGGGCAACCCTACTTTCTACTCCATGCATCTGCTTTTAACAATCTCCAACTAGAGTCTATGAAGCTAATTGACCAAGCTGAAGGCTGGAAGTTAGTTACAAAAGATACTAATCGTCTATAAATGTAAGGGATAAGGCACAAGAGGCAGAGGAGTTGGAGGGAGAATTAAAATTACCTCTTTCCCCTCTGCTTCCTAAATCTGTCTTATAGCAGTTCCCACTCAGATCCGGTACAACATTATATCGCCAAATGTAGGGGCACGGCAGGTAACGGTAACTGTCCCTGCGATCGTTACGTTACCGTACAACATTATATGTACCTCACGTAAACGAGAACCGCTGTAATAAGGAGAGAGATTATCCGTCAGGACTCTTTGAGGTTTTAAAGACTTTTAGATAATTAGATGATTTGTGCACACCACCGTAGCGACCCCCTTTTTAAGGAGGTCGCTATAGGAGATCTTATCCAAACTATATTGATATCTGTCTTGCGAAAGATTTATTGTTAAAACCGTAGAGGAGAGAGGGTTTTGAATTATGGGTAATTAAGCGAACTTGATATTCCCAGGTAAAATTTTGTGAGTTATTTAATAAATAAAATTTTGATTCCAAAAATAATTAACTATATTTTCATTAGCAAACATTAGTTTTAAATACCTTTATAAAATACCCAAAAGTATCTAACTGCACAAATTGGTTATGATAAATAATCTCATTAGCTATTAATCTATAAACGCGTAAGTTATGACTATTAAAGGTTCCAAGGATAATGTTCTATTAAATAGATCAATATTTTGAGATTCGCCAAATTAATTAGTGAGATGTATGTTATGGTTTTTATAGGAATCAAACAAGTTAAAAGCACAAAAAGACTTCAAGACAAGTTTGAGGCAAGCTCAATAAAGTTTTTTTGCTCTGGTAAGTCCACTTCAATTAGCTACATCTTTTTTTGACGAAAATCTAGAACTAGATTGAGTAGGATAGTAGCCTTTGTAACAACTTGAAGTCAATCGAAATTTATCTGGGTATGAGCCAATAAGAGTTGGCTAACCTAGCTAGAGCATTACCCGCCAAAGGCAATTACTCTTGGAGTCTGGGAAGAAAGACTCTTAGTACAGCCTGACAATTCAATAGGAATACAGAATAATATTTACTAACTTCGTCTTGCGGAAGTAAACGTTTTCAACCGCAAACTAAGTTGAAGCAGTTGCTGACTTTTGGAACGAAAACTTCAAGCAGAATGGTGTAGTTCCACAATTTATAGGAATTTAACCATACTGTCAAAAGTCACAAAGATATTATCTCAGCCAGAGTCTCAGATGTTGCCTGTGTAAATATTATATTACTGCACTGGTAGCTATCACTTTTAGGCTGGAATTTATTGTGCTGCATCAATCACGAAACGAGAAGCATTATGCATGTTCTTGGCGACTTGACATCAGCAAAATCAAAAAAGTTGTAGCGACCATTTAAGAGTGGATTGCAATTTGGTTGGTTGTGTGGTTCAGGGAACAAATCTGCGTTCATTTGAATTCCTGCTGCAACCACTCTTGAGGCTTGAGCAACCATTTGGGATTCTGTTACAACAACTAACAATGCTGAAGTCAAAGTTTTAAAGGCTTTGTTATTAGGAAATAGAGATTTTTCTATCCCTTAAGCCATCGCTCCGTGGGTAAATATGTTCTGATTTTAACTGTTTTTGCCAGGATGCGATGTCTAGCGAAAGTTGCTATGCATATACGCCAACAGGCTCTACTTCCCTACGACGCCAAGGGTGAAGATTTCACATCAAGCTTACGACCCATCAACTAAATCATTGTAGGAAACACAACCATGACTGAGCAAAAGATTAGACAAATAGCTTTCTATGGTAAAGGCGGTATTGGTAAATCTACCACTTCTCAAAACACCCTAGCAGCAATGGCTGAAATGGGTCAACGCATTCTGATTGTCGGTTGCGACCCTAAAGCTGACTCTACTCGTTTGATGCTACACAGTAAAGCTCAAACAAGTGTTCTGCAATTAGCTGCTGAACGTGGCGCTGTAGAAGATATTGAACTCGAAGAAGTAATGCTGACCGGTTTCCGCGATGTACGTTGTGTGGAGTCTGGTGGCCCTGAACCTGGTGTGGGCTGCGCTGGTCGTGGTATTATCACCGCTATCAACTTCTTAGAAGAAAACGGTGCTTACAAAGATGTTGATTTTGTAAGTTACGACGTTTTGGGTGACGTTGTGTGCGGTGGTTTCGCTATGCCTATCCGTGAAGGTAAGGCACAAGAAATCTACATCGTTACCTCTGGTGAAATGATGGCAATGTATGCAGCTAACAACATTGCTCGTGGTGTTCTCAAATATGCTCACACTGGCGGTGTGCGTTTGGGTGGTCTGATTTGTAACAGCCGTAACGTTGACCGGGAAATCGATTTAATCGAAACCTTGGCAAAACGTTTGAATACCCAAATGATTCACTACGTACCTCGTGACAATATTGTTCAACACGCAGAATTGCGTCGGATGACTGTTAACGAGTACGCTCCTGACAGCAATCAAAGTAACGAATATCGGACACTGGCTACCAAGATTATCGACAACAAAAACCTCACTGTCCCCACCCCAATTGAGATGGAAGAGTTAGAAGAGTTGTTGATTGAATTCGGTATCCTTGAAAGTGACGAAAATACCGCAATGCTTGTTGGTAAGTCTGCTACTGAAGCACCTGTTTAAACTATTGCTAAGTAAATAACGGTTTAGGGTGGGCAGCAGCCCACCCTTTCATTTTTGCATTTTTTTGTTTGAAAGGAATATACCGCGATCGCTCGTTTGTATGCAATACACTTTGACCTCAATACGGTTCGGTTAAGGCAAGAGACGCGATAAATCGCCGTCTCTACAATTGGCGGCGTGTCATTAAAAATCCTTATCCGAACTGTATTGATTTTGACCTCTCTCCAAACCTCTCTCCTTTTAGGAGAGAGGCTTTGAGGTTTACTCCTTTTTCTACACTAGTTTCAATCCCTAATAGGGATTTTGATGAATTGCAATTATCAGCACTCGGTTACTTTTAGTATAAGGGGAGTTTCAATCCCTAATAGGGATTTTGATGAATTGCAATTCGGCAGTGAATCAAGATGAATAAATCTTTAGAAGTAGAAACCTAGGCAGAAGGGGACTCAGCAAAGAAAATTGTTTCATCCCGTGGCTGTTCTCCACCAATACGTTCGACTTTTCGCTTACAACAGCCACAGAGAAAATAAAAGCGCACGCTATCAGTGTCAGGTTTGATTAATTTCGCTAAACGCGATCGCAGTTTAGCATACTGAGTGGGAGTGATATCGCACTCAAATACACTCAGTTGCATCCATTGTCCATAAGACTTAAGAATCGAATGGATTTTAGTCCGACGCTTATCTTCTGGAATGTCGTAGCTGACAACAATATACATGAAGGGAATAGGGAATAGGGAATGGGGAGAAATTACAAGTTATTTGAGAACTAGGGGAGGATATTTATCGATTTCGTTCATTAGGTATTTACTTAATAACCTCGCTTGAATTTCAAAGGATTCTTGGTAGGTGCATTTGTTTCCCAAAACTGGATGTTTGAAACTCGATAGTTTCTTTTGTTGATAGGCGCAAAGAAATTTATGGAGTCCTTCTTTGGTTAAAGACACAGCACCACTGAGCGGTTCGGTGGTAAAGTCAGTTAGAGTTAGCGATCGCTTGTTAATCAGCGATAAGACTACAGCATCCACTATTAAAGGACGAAATTCTTCCATCAAGTCTAAGGCTAGGGAAGGTCTACCATAACGTTCGACGTGTAAGTATCCTAGATAGGGATCGAAGCCAACAATATTTAAAGCACTTTGCACATCATGGCGTAGCAATGAATACCCAAAACTCAGTAGAGCATTAACTGGATCGGTTGGTGGGCGGCGGCGTCTGGCTTCAAATCGAAATTCTGAGGTTTTGATTAGCTGTTGAAAGCAACCGAAATAGGCTGCACTACCGGCACCTTCTAAGCCTCTGAGGGAATCAATACTGTTAGTTTTTTCGATTGGTGCGATCGCGTTTTCTAATCGAGTGATGTTATTATTCAGGTCAGTATCAGGATGTTCTCGCTGAGTGCGAAGTAAGCTATGGCGGTAATTTTTTAATTTACCCCGCACAAATCCTCTGACTAAATGTATTGCTGGTTGTGATTCTCCCACAGCTTGCCATTGGGCTTTGCGAACAAAGATATTTTTAGTAGCTTCTGGTTCTAAACGCCCTAAATATCGTCCGTTTTGTGTGAGAAATGTTAAACAAATGTGACGTTCTAGAAGTTCACTGACGACGGCGGGAGAAATAGTAGCCCGTCCTAGTACTACAATTCCTTCTATTTTAATTAAAGGGATATCCAAGATTGTTTTTTGTTCAGCTTTGACGGTGAGACGTTCGTCAACTTTACCGATAAAAGCATCGGCTTGTGTTACGTAAAGTGTTCCCATTTTTGATGATTCCTAGTAATGGTTGGAGATTGGATGAATAGACTTATTAGGTAGAATTCAATACGTCTGTTAAGGATTGTTGGTGTAGATAATTGGTATTTCAAGACGCGATAAATCGCGTCTCTACATGATGGTTTTGTTGCTCATTATGAACTGTATTTGGGTATGATTTAATTTACTTCTTGATAACTTTTGACTTTATCGGTTGCTTTGGGTAAACATTGCGAATAAAGGCTGCATCCTTGACAGCGTTTGCTGTAAACTGGTTTTGGCATTGCTCCTGTTTCTAGGAGATTTGTGACAGCTTCAATAGTAGCGATCGCACTTTGCCGTAACTCTGCATTAATCTCTACTAATTGCCGTTGATGGGAGTGGGTATAATAGATATATCCAGTGTTAACTGGTTGTCCTGTCATCTCTTCTAAACATAAGGCTTGGGCACAAACTTGTAACTCATCGTTATCCCATTCACCTTTGCGTCCCCGTTTGTATTCCACTGGATAAACTTGACCAGATTCGGCTTCAATTAAATCAGATTTACCGATGAGTTTGTATTGCTCAGACTTTAGCCAAATTGCTCGAATTTGCCAAGTTTCTCCTCGCTGTATATCGCTTGTGGTGTGGACGCGATCGTGTAAAGTTGTACCTTCAATTGTGTATTGATTATCGGTAAACTCCCCGGCACAAAACATCCGCCAACAGCGATGCGGACAGTAGGCATATTGATTCAATGCCGCAATGGAAATATATTCAGTTTGATTCATAACTTAGGTGGTTTTTAAATGATTATTGAAATTATGGAGAATACAGCCGCCGCGTCATTCCCATACCCATAGTTGTTTTTCTCCCAACACCGCTATATAAAGCAAAGTCAGCTAAAGCATTGATTTGCTTAATTTGTATTGGTTCAACTGCCCCTAAAATTTTATAAGTAACTTCGCCAAGAATGCCGATAAATTTGCTGCGAGAGTCAGCTAATATTTCTGTATGAATATTGACAAATGAGGGAAATATTGACTCGATTGCAATCTGAGATAATTCTATGCCACTGTATTTATTCCACCGCGAAAGTAGGGAATTAAACACAGATTCTCTGGTAGGAAGGGTAGTATCATACTGTCCTTGACGGAAGGCGGTAGGCGTGGAAAAGGTAAGGTTGATGGAAGAATTGCGATCGCTAGCTTCTTCGTATAATTGAGCGTAAGTACTGGCATTTGCCCAAGGTTGAATAGATTGGGGTGTGCCTTGAATGCTGGTAATATACAAGTCAGCCGGGCCAAGATGCCAAGGGCGATTGGGATTAAGATTTAGCCAAAGTTGGGTAAGTTTGCCAAATAGAGTGTCATCTAATAAAGAGATGCGCCACCAACAAGGAGTTCCGGCGGGAATGGGTTGCTGATGTGAGTACTGCAAACTACTGCTAGTAGAAATTTTAGATTTACCCCGATCCTGTCCCCTGTCCCCTATCCCCTCTCCCCTTATTTGCAGGGGAGAGAGGGTGAAAGCTTTATCTGCGGTGGAATCATGCAAGCGATCGCCTAATGTGCTATCTACAGAACTAACAAGGGTTAAAAATAGGGCGTGGAGATGTCTACCTGTAAGATACTGTGGTGGAATGGGCGATTGAGGTAGCAAATTCAACACTAAACTATGAGGCATACTTTCTCTTTTTGGTTGTAGACTGAGTGCTTCTTGACTCTACAGTGAATTCAGGGATTTCTTGGAGTTCAGCATCACTCAAACTATACTGTTCACAAACGAGACTTAGACGATTTCCTGGGGTTTTGACAGCGTTAACCGAATGGGTTAAATCACCTTGAAAATAAACTAAAGTATTGAATTGGGGCTTAATTTGCCCAAGTTGGCGTTTGTGCGATCGCAATACCAGTTCTCCCCCTTCCATATCCGCAGGTACGCGCACATAAAGCACACTAACAACCGCAGGCGGTTCAATGGTTTTGGAGTAGGAACGTAAGGAGCGATCGATATGCGGATCAACGCGGGAGCCTTCTTTGAGTTGTAAAGGATTGAGGTAAAAAGCATTACAATTCGGCTGGAGTGCTAAATCGAGGTAAGGTTTGAAGTAGGGAAACTGCTGTTCTACTTTTGCTAATCCAGAACGCTGAAATACTACAGAAAATCCTTTAGTGGCGACAAAATCCCGGTTGAGGTTGTTGATAGCAAAGTAAGGACAAGCTTGGATTTCTCCCCACAAGTTGTTTAGGTAGTCGCTGGGGAAAGCGTTGGTTTGTTGTTGATAGTGTTTCACAATGAGTGTGGGGAGCGTACAGAACTAACAGGGGCTAAAAATTGTAACGTAATTTGTGACTGGACGCTAGAACCTGCGAAAAATAAAAGCCGTAGTAAAGGTTTTAGGAAGTGATTAATTCCGAAAACGATATTCTATCCGAACTGGGATTTTTAAGTTTTGAATGCCATCAAATTGATAGTATTGACCTCGCATTTGGACATTCTGAATTAAGCTAACTGGAGGCATATTCACAACATCATAGCTAATCACTTGATTAGTGAACATCACATCTAACGGATTTAATGGATGTGTACAAGTGAATATACCTTCAGAAATTTTATGTTTCGGTAATGGTTCAACCGTCACTTCAGCCTTGCTCATCCATTTACCCAAGCGAATCCACTTTGGTAATTTGAGTTCTTTTTGAGAAATGACAAAAAACTCAAATAGACTTTCTGCTGCTATTTCTTTCGCTCTGCCAAAACTAGGGATATTTTTTTGTGTTTTCTCCATTTCAACGTGGTAGTTGTTGTTAGCATACTTCCAGGTGTTGAGGATGGAAGAATGATTGAGCGATCGCGCCGGAGTTACGTAAATTTCCTGTTGATTTAGTGGCGTTAAATGCTCCTCATATTTTGGCACTTGTTCGGGGCAAAAATAGCGATAAGAATGTTCTTCAGCAACGGTAGTAGAGTAGATTTGGCTATCAACTAAACCCAGTGCATAACAGAGAGCGTAATTGTGAATTAGGGCTTCTGTTTCATACAATCGTCCGATTTCACGAGTTGCAAAATAAAGGCTGTCATGAAGTTCTATTTGACAACGGTAAATAAACACCATATCGCTTACTCCGTTGCAGCAACAGCTTTCTTATTAACCTTGGTATCTTTCTTAGGGTCTTTCTTCCCTGATTTAAGAACCCATGTTTGAGCATAAATAGATGATTCAGCATTTGCTTGAGTCAACATTTCTTGCAATCGAGTTTCATCACTGGTGATAGACTTAACTTCACTCAAAAGTTGTGTAAAGGATGCACCAACAAAATCAGTATGAGAAATACACTCTTGAGACATTAGAGCAGTAATTGCTTGTGTAGCCGCCTCTAAAACCTCGTCTTCATTGAGCGGATCAGGAGGATTAATTTGCTTTGGAGTTGCATTGCTCATTACGTCATATATCTTTTGAGTCCAGAGAAGATTACTAACAATCTCACCATCAGCAAAAATGACTCCAACTAACTCATTACGCACTCTACCAGTGCGAGTAGTCTGCGCTCCGTAATGGCGTGTTCTGAGAATGTTATTGAAAACGTAGAGAAATCCAGCTTCAGTGGGATCTTTCAGCGTGACAATGCTGGGGAAAAAGACTTGAGGTAAGATATGGTCTTGACTATTAATACGGCTGGTTACTTCCCCTTGACGGCTCATCGTGCCATTTTCAAAAGGTGCATTGAGAGTAAAGTTAAGGTGAGAATCATCAAATGGTGTAATAGAGTACGCTGTGTCTACAACTACTTTCGACTTTTCAGAACCAGAATCACCAATAGCAAAACCATAGAGAATACAATCAGGAGTAGTTTTGCTGAAATCTACGTTGTAGTCGCATTTTTCCGAGTCACCAATTTTGTAGTTACGTAATAATTCTCTACCTGTTAAACGTTCTGGTGTAGACTGCTTGCGCTTAAACATTGCCAAGCGACTAATAGGTTCTTTGTTTTCAATTCCAGCACGTACTCTAGCTTTATTTAGTTCGCCATCTGTCTGGAATAAAGGATAAGATTCTGTAACGCGAATGGTAATAAAATGAACATATTTGCCCATTGGTTTAGCAGGAATTACATCGTGGAAAAATTTAGAATTGAGTGTTTTCAAGAATTTCATGATTTGATTGCTCCGATTTAGTTAGTTGGAAAAGAAAGAATAAATTAGACTGATGCTTCAAGTTCTAATTCAGGAATATCATCAGGTTCATCTTGTGGACGTGCTTTACGTTCTTCATCATCTGCTAGACGATAAAGGTATTCACAAGTATCTCTAATTAGATTGAGTTGAGTACCTGCTAAACGTGCGCGATCGCTTTTAAAGCTTCCCTCAAATATTTCTTTTACAAAATACTTAGAAAACTCATAGACTGCTTGACGTTCTTCTTCGGAAGTTAATGCAGGTTTCCATTTACCATCAACTAAAGTTAATGTTGGTTTTCCTTCAGCCGCTTTACGCCTCACATTATTCATCAGCTTGGCTAGACGAGCAGCTACCACATCTATTAAAGATTCAGTGTCACTAGCCATAGATTTATCAATTTTCAAAATTACATCAGCAGCCTCATCAATTGGTTTGAGGATGGCATTAGCTTTAGCATATTGACTTTTAGAACGATAAAAATGACGGTAGAGTTCTGTTAACTTACGCAGTTGATTCACAGCTTTTCCTTCTGGTTCAAAATAGTGGCAAAAATCCAAGTATAGGCGAACTTTAGCAAGAGGTACAGAATCAATTTTGTCTTGCTTCCGTAGCCATTTATTCAAGTAATGGAAGACATAGAGAGGGCTAGTTTCTAAATCCCGTGCCAAATCTGCTAATTTTCCCCAATCTGGATCGCCATCCTTTTTACGGTTAACTTCCAAGTGAATAGAGTAAGCAGCAGTGAGAGCATTGAGGGGAGAAAATTCACGCTTTTCTGAAATTCTAGGTAGAATGCTATCTAAACGATAGTTATCTTTTTGAATTAAAGAACGAATCGCTTGATGTTCTCCATCAATTAAAACTGTTTGTTCAAAATCAGCACCACTAATGAAAGGTGGTACAGGTGATTCGGATGCAACTACTTTCACATCGAGAACAAGCGGTAAAGCAAATGCTAACCAAGCTGGCATTATCCACGATTCTGTATCTGTTGGTTCTCTTCCTGCCGGTAAACCAATGAAGAAGAAAGTTAATGTTTCATCATCGGGATAGCTAATTTTAAATGTCTTATCATCTTCTGGTGAAATATCCTGCTTAATCAACAATTCATCGACTTTTTGATAGTTGTCAGGTGTAAAATTCGCAACTTGTTCTTTGGAAACAAAATGTTTACGAAGTTCAGCATCAAATCGAGTTTGAGATATGGCGTTATAAGCTTTTTGCAAAAACTTATTTGTTTCTGGAGTAAAGAAATAAGCAGGATAGAGATAGAGATAGCGATATTTACGACCTTCAAAGTCTGCACCAGTTGCGTTAGTCTTACTCATCATAATTTGTCTCAACATGATTTCAATTGACCAGATTGAGCAAATTTGTCGCTTTGCAGCTTGAGCATTAAATAAAATTTGACGATTGCTGTAAACTTGTGGTGCAAATAATGTTGCTGACTCCATTTGCTCCGTTACAGTGTAGGGAGAACTAGATATAGCACAAACATTTTCTCTACCTCTTCCTGTAACTTTTGCAGCGTTATACCTACTTATCTCTATTAAAAACTGGTCTGGCTTAGGTTCAACAACTGCACCTGTTGCTAAAGAAATAACTCGACTTACATAAGTGCGTAAATCACTCCAACCATCAGGAATTGCAAAATCTTCTAAAATAGGTTTAATGAGGTTGGAAGTATAGTTAACCATTCCTTCCATCAACTCAATATTTTGTACTAAATTTTTACCTAGATTTTTATGGTAATATTTAGCCGATAAATAATACCAATCTAAAGGAACACCTCCTGTTTTCTTGAGAGATTGAATTTGTCTTAAAGCTGGTATTTCCTCTAGCAAACCCAAGTATTCAGCTAGTTTTTCAGTCAGGTTTAAATCAGGAATATTTTTACGTTCAGCTTTAGGAAATTGTTTTTGGTATTCATTGGCGCGTTCTTGCCATTTACCCCAAATACCTCGACATATAATATCTCCAAATTCAGCTAATCTATCAATTTGAATTTCATTACCAAATACAACATTTATATTTTCTGGTAATTCTCCTTGTGTTTGAAAAGATTGTAAACTTTCACTTCGCTTACCAGATGAGGCTAATTTAGTATCAGGCAGTATACTGATAGCTGCATTAATGCTGACTTCCATTAACTCATTAGCACGGAAAAATAACCAGTAGTAATCAGCGAACTTGAAACCTTTACCATCTCGACTAAAACCTGTTTGTCGCTTTCTTAACTGCTTACTACATAATGTTTTAATTTTATCTACAACTTGATTGGGAATATCAGCAGTATGAATTGCAGGTGCATCGTTACTAGCAAGGTATACTACACCATCTGGCAAATACAATAACTGTGTGTAGTATTGCTGAGGATGTGCATCCATCAAAGCATTATTAATAATATTCGTCAGCACACCACGATTATCTGACAAAGCATGGTAACTAAACTTTAACTGACCATTACTTACATCGTTTAATAACTCAGGTAATTTCTCATTTCTGCCATCACTTTCTACATCACGAGGATGCTTTAATAATGAAGCAAATAAATCAGACATTTTTAATAATCTGTGCAGTATATTCCGCACTCGACCATCTAAATTAGGACGCAAACCACGAATTTCTAAACCTCGATCAGCATCACTGCCATCACCAGCATTACTACTCAGCCACACAATATCATCGATACAATTTTCCCAACCTTCACCCAAAAAACTATCTAAACTAAAATACTGAATTTTTTGTTTTACATACCCGCGTCTTAAATTTGGTTCATCTGATTTCTTTGCAGGGTCTTTACGCCAATCACGGGTTTTAAATACATCATCTGTATCATTTTCCTCTAACCAAATCGGATAGTCAGGGAATTTTTCAAAGTCATGTAGAATATATGCAGCTACAAATAAACGAGTTTCCTTTTCTTCACATTGACGCTTAACAGGATTAGTTTCCAGTTCCGATGACTTTAATTTTTGAATAATTCGGTAGGTAGGAAATAAACCATTAAGCAGATGAGATAATAAAGATTGGTCATGTTTACTACGTTCAACATTTTTACCTTCGGATCTACGGTCTTCTGTGAATTGACCACCCTTAGCTGTTGCTCCTACTAATTGATGAATTAGCTTAGGTAATACATTCTCAGAAAAACTAATAATTATGGAATCTTCCTTATTTTCTGGTACTTCTTTAATTGCCTTTTTAAAGAGGCTAATAGTTAAAAGTTCGCGCTCAATAGGAGTATCTTTTTCGTCTTCATCATAGTTATCTAGGTCTGGAAGTTCAGGATGATCATCAACTTTACTCATACTCATTTCTATTCCCCCTCTTCATTATATAAATCTTGAATTGTCTTAGCAGCAAATGCAATACACGCTAAAATATCTTCTCGTTCTATACCTATATACGCATCTAAAATGCTCTCAATACTTTCTCCACCAGCTAATAAATCTAAAATTAAAGAAACCCAAATACGATGTCCGCGAATGCAGGGTTTGCCAAAACAGATGTTTGGGTCAATCGAAATTCGAGAAGGCAAATCATCTTCAAGCATTAGTATTCCCAAAATTTGATGTTATATAACTTTCTAACAAATCCAGCCATCATCCTTTTTCGGCTTCCGAAACCAAAGTAAGGTTTCCAGCATTAGTGCAGATTTACCAAATGCTATAGTGTACGGTGGCAATTTCTTATCGTCGCTACTATATTTATCTGCTAAGGAGTATGCTTGAAAGTGGATAGGTAAACCTAACTTGGCTCTGAGGTAAGTGCGATCGCAATCTGAAAGAAAGCATACTAAACCCCTACCCGATACAGCATCACTTATTTTATTAATCCCGCTACCGTGGGGTTGGCGAATTTCTAAGTTTTTGAGAACCTGGACTTTACCAGATTTGGCAATTTCGCTGATATCTTCTGGATAGTAAAATTTCCAGTCTTCTCTTACTTCTCGGTAGCCAGTCAGTTTCAAACAGCATAAAGCTTCTTGAAAACGAGTGGTTGTGACTCTAGATTTATCAGCTTGCTGTATAAATTCCTTTCTATCTATCCATTCAAACTTAAAGTTGCTGAGAATACCCGGTAAGTTATAAATTTTAAAACGTTCATTTTGTGGTTCTTCTGGATTTGTTGAATCATAAATTGCACAATCTAACTGACTATTTCCCCGAAAACTCCGTGCTTCGTCAATGACTTTCTTTTTCTTTTCTTGTAAACATTGATTAATTTGTTCATATTTTTTCCAAATATTTACATCAAGTGCTTTTTCAATAGTCTCTTTAAAGTTTTTTTCTGCATCTGGATATTGATGAGTCAGCCGTCTTAATTCTTGATGAACACAAGCTGATTGAATAGCACCCCAGCGTTTAGGGTACTGCTTAAATTCATTCACAAATGGGTAACTTGAACGAATAACTTGTGTAAAGGTTACTCGGTCGTAAGTTTTGCCATCTTGCAAAGAGTCTGAATCAGGTTTGAATAATGTTTGAACAATAAATTTGGGAATCAAAGCATAAGCATGATAAGGATGAGGGTGAAAATCTTTGTGTCTGCCTATCCGGCCAAAGCGTTGAATAAAATTACCTGCATCAGCACCTTCAAATACCAAAAAATTAATTCTAAAATCTACACCTACATCAATAGTTGATGTTCCTATAAGTAAATCGGCTTTCGCAACTGATTCAGCTTTTTCTGTCTCACCAGTTAAACCTGTATTTTCTCGAACTTCTAAGTCTAAAGGTTTAAAAATATTTTTAAAATGCTTAACTAGTTTTTTAACCGCAGCAATCGAGTTGAGAATAATTGCACCTTTACTGCCTGGATAATCTTGAAAAAACTTGAAAATTGCTGATTCTGAATTTTCTATCAGCCAATCATAACTAGAAGAAAAATTAGGTTCTAGTGTTTGCGGAAAAAATAAAGTTATTGGTTGACTAATTTGCCGCCATTGAGCGCCATTTTCTGAAAAACAATATTTTCCTTTTTTGGCTGGATTAATTTCTCTATAATTAATGTGAGATTTATCACAAAAATCTAGCAATAAATCATCTGGCGTTGCCGATAAAAACAAAAATTTCTTGCCTGGAACAGTATGCTTAATTAACAGTATTGCATTGAATATACTTGCAACTTGAGCCGAGGAAAATACATGAAACTCGTCAAATATAAACAAATTGTAGTTATCATCTATTTTACTGAATAGCTTATTGGCGTTTTCTCCCTTAGTTTTACCGTCTTTTTTAAAACGCCTAAGATAGCGAAAATCGTGAATATAGTAAAAAATATCGGGATTAGTCAGCAAAATTTCTGCTTGGTTAGAAAGATTAGTTAATCCAGACTGTTTAGTTGGTAATTTATTCGTTTCTATAAAATCTTCCAGAATAGCTGCATTCAGACGATAAATCTGTGGGTTTTTCTTTGGCTGAAATTCGTCCTTATATTTTTGTACTTGCTTTTCCTGATCTCTCGCTAACTCGTTAGTTGGGTAAGTTGCCATTGTTGATACACCATCTGTCATAGCCAGAAGAAAAGCAGCCAAGCTTTTACCATCCCCAGTTATGGCAGTGTTGAACACTATATCAATATTTGGATCGCGTAACGCCTCCAAGGTTTCCACTTGATGCCAAGAAAGCGACCAATCTTTAGGTAATTTCACTCCGTCAGGTGTAGGGACGGTTTGAGAATAAACAGGTTTGAGATTTATGCTGTAATTTTCAGACATGTCCTTGTGAATGCTTGGTTTATCGGAAATTTTATGCAAAAAGAATGACAGGCTTAGTAAATCTAATCAATTTCTGTCACCAATGGCGGCATTTTTTATATATGTGCTAAGAAATACCACTTACAAATTTCTGCAACCATTGGTTGCAGTTTTTTAGATGGGTATAAAACATCTCCAGCCTATTTCTCGCACCATTGGTGCGAGTTTTTCACTTTGCTTAAAAACTGTCCGTAACTCGTTGTTATTCCCTATAATGCCATGCAAAATAGAAGTTGCCAAGATATAACCGCATAAAAATGTCCGTATAAAATATGAGTCGAAAAGGTCAATCTATTACACTGTCGATATCAGAACATGATAAAGCCGAACTAGAAGCGATCGCTCGTGAATTCGGTATGATGTGGGGAGAGGAGCCTAACATCTCTAAGTTAATTAAAGCGATCGCTCAACGTAAGTTACTCATCGGTAACAATAACGATTGGAAAGAACCACGCATCAGGGCATTACATAGATGTATCAATGCGTTGACAGACATCGGGCAAATTGAACAAGCCCAAGTCATTGCAAACTTACTTCTGGAACGCAGCGAACTATCATTACCGCTGCGAGGCGAAATTGAACGTTTCCTAGAGAATTTGCCTCCAGCTTGGCGTTTACAAATAGATAACTACATCTTGCGAAACCAACCATTTCAGCTTTCTTATCAAGATGCAACCGGACGCTTATTAAACTTCACGGTTCGCCACGCCAAAGTTACACCCCACGAAAAGCGACAATATCTTGATTGCTGGTGCGAAGAGACAGAAGGAAACTTTGATATCCCAGAACTGGTTCACAACTGGAGTTTACGATTAGACAGGATTACAGAAGCTGCTGTCATGCCAATTTCTGGTGAGTGGCGATTTAATTTGGCTGAGATTGAAGTGGAAATGCATCTATTTGCTGGTTTGGCTTTTGCCTATCAAGCTAAACCAGAAGACAATATCAATGAGTGGCTACCAGATAAAGCGCGAGTCCGGCGAGTTGTCAGGCGAGTATCGAGTACATTTTGGTTTAGCCGCGAAGTCATGCAGTATGCACCAGATTGTGTAGTGATATTACCAGAGAATGTGCGCGATCGCTTCAAACAAAAACTCCTCACCCTCTGCAATTTATACGATATCGAAACCAGGTCTTAACTCTTTCCCTCTCCGAGTCGGAGAGGGACGGTTTTACGTAGTAAAACCAGGGAGAGGTCTTTTCATCCTTGACAAAAGTACACTTCCATAAGATGCACTCATGTAGCCGTTATTTGCGATCGCCTATAGTCATCTAAAATACGTAAGTAAGACAAATGACGTAATAACAAGGTTTCCAGACATCAATTCTGAAAATTAAAGAAAAAAATAATTACTAATTGCCTAAAAAGTCCGGTTTTTTTGGCTTTGTGATGATAAATAAAAATAATAGCGTTGAATGTCATGCTTCCTTTCACGAAGGATTACTGAAATTCTTCGCTGCTTTCAGGATGACTACTGAACATTAAACAACATCTGCCGCCAATCAGTTTTGTGCTGGGGATGTTTCTGCGCCACAAACCTGGAGATGCAGCTACATCAATGGGTTTCTACCACAAAACTTGCTCTAGATGTATCTAAGTAACTATGCTGATAAAGTGTAAAGATGTCACGGTATCTGGGAGCAAATTTTAAAGCAATTGTAAAGGACTTGGTGCCATTTTGGCAGGTTTTTATCGGCAAGATGGGATATTAGTAGATTGTACAAATCTTTATTCTTATTCCCACACTAGTTACTATCTACCGATAACTGCTAAGTACAAGCAAATACCGACACAGATAAGTTTAAGTAATTTAATGAAGTAGGAAATAATACATGGTATTATCACTGTCTTCTCATAACGTTATCCAGTATCTGCAAGACGCGGGGCTGTGTAGCTCAGAAGATGACGCATCAGATAAATCTGAGTTGCCAGGAAGTAGTAAGAACAATTTCGATTTACTAGTGACTTTAGCAGATAATCGTAAACTGCTCATTAAACAAGAACGTAACGTTAAAAACAATGACGCAGCGCCTCATGAATTGTTTCAGGAGTGGCTATTTCATCAGTTGCTCCAGCAGTTTCCAGTTCTTGGCAATATTTCTGCGATCGCACCATTAGTAGTGCATTTTGACGAAGAAAATTCTATCCTCGTCCGCAACTACTTAAGTGAATATCAGGAGCTTGCGACACTATACCACAATAATGATCTTTTTCCACAAGAAATTGCCACTGCGATCGGCACGACTTTGGCAGGACTGCATCGCGCAACCTACAACCGCCGAGAATATAAGGATTTTATGGCAACTGCTCCGCAAGGAGAGTTTCGCTATGGCTTTTACAATCCGGCGCAAGGGTTAGGGTCAATTGGGCCGGAGATTTTTGGAACGGTTCCCACAGATGCGCTGAAATTCTATCTACTCTACCAGCAATCGGAGAGTTTAGAATCTGCGATCGCTGATTTGGCATATGAATGGAATCCTTGCTGCTTGACTCACAACGACCTGAAATTGAACAACATTTTGGTTCATTCCAGGTGGGAGAAACTAGACAATTGCCTAGTAAAACTAATTAATTGGGAAGCTTGTTCTTGGGGAGATCCAGCCTTTGATTTAGGAACTTTACTAGCAAGCTATTTAGGAATTTGGCTCAAGAGCCTTGTCGTAGACCCCACCATTGAATTACAAGAATCTCTAAATCTAGCATTGACACCGTTGGAGAGTTTACAACCTTCAATTCTTGCCCTAATTAGGGCTTATCTAAATGCTTTCCCCATGATTTTGGAATACCGCAGTGACTTTATTGTGCGCATTATCCAGTTTGCAGGGCTGGCACTAATTCATCAAATTCAAGATATGATTACCTGCCAAAAATATTTTAATAATGCTGACATTTGTATGCTCCAAGTGGCTAAAAGTTTACTCACTATGCCGCAGCAAGCTGTACTGACTATTTTCGGGATATCAGAATCAGAAATTCTGAATCCTGTAGCAAAAATTCATAAGCTTCCTCAACCTGTCAAAGAGCAGCAGTTACTTCGTATTTATTACGAAAAAACTCAGCTTCGCGGTTGTTAATGGCAGGGAGCAGAACAATTTAAAAGCCAGATTTTAACTGCAATTAGACATTTTGAATTGTTCTGCGTATTTTCCTATCATAATTTTCCGAGGATTTTTGCCCCAGAGGGGTTTCATAATTTTGGATTTTAAAATTTGAATTCTAAATGGATTAATGCTAAATTACTCTACCAATCAACCGCTAACTTCTCTATCCGATATTGCTAAGAATATCCAAATTGAGTCAAATTTTTGTATTTATCATCCTAATTATCAACCCTTTGCTCTGCCGACTAAAGTAGCCGACAGATTTCAGCAAAACTCGGCAGATTTACAACAGAAGTATCTCACCTTATTACTACGCAACTTTCTTTATGGGATCTATTACAATGGCTCCCTACAAAGTACTTTAGCAGTCAATAGTGATAGTAGTAATTGCCCGCCAAAGCAGAATTTAACAGATAATTCCATTTTGGAGATTGATTGGGAATTTTACGAGCAATTGCACGCCAGTAATCACGGCATAGGTTACTTTGACCCTCGATGGCAGGTGTTGCGGAAAGAACCTGATGGGACTATGGCGGTGACTAAAGGCGGTTTAACACTTTATGTTGAGCCAGACTGCCATCTAGAATCCAGTAAGAAATCTACCAAAGTGGGTGACATGGTAGCAATCTGGATGCCCAAAAATAGAATGCAAAATGGCTGTTACTTAGCAGTTAGTAATGTCGGACAGGAACGGCAAAGTAACCCCGATGCTGATTTGGGAGCAGGGCGAATTTACTTTAACTTTACGCCATCTGGTGCGATCGCTCTCATGGAAAGCTTGACACTGCAATTGAATGCAGCCTCGATTCCCTTTTGCTTTCAGGTTCTCCACAATCCCAGTGCATACGGACGCTATGATTCGGGGCTACTCTACTTTGAACTCCCTGACTATCCAGCAATCCGCACAATCCTTCAGGCTATTTATCCAGAAAATCAATCCTATTTCCAACCCGAAATTCCCTTGTTTACTAAATTTTTAGCACCAGGATTAGGTTTAGCCGAGGAACCAACCCAAAAATTTGCGGCGCAAGAAAGTTTCGGGATGAACCGTTGCCAAATTGTCGCTAATGCTTTGTTGGAAGCTTGGCAAAAAGGTAAAAATGCAATGGAGGAACGGATGAGGACGATTGACCAACACTTTGCACGACACCTAATAGATTTACAGCGTCCTTATCTTAATCCCAGTTCTAAAGATATATATAAGCCGTTAAATTGATGACGAGTGGGTAGTGGGGCAATACCGCCCCACTACCCATTCAAAATTCCACAATTACCGGCGTATGGTCGCTGGGTTGGGTTAATTTCCTGGGCGCGACATCGATAATGCAACTTGTAGCACGCTCATAGAGGATAGGTGTGAGATAGTGATGGTCAATCCGCCAACCTAAGTTGCGACGGAAGGCGGCGGCGCGATAATCCCACCAGCTATAATTTCCGCCTTCTGTATTGAATTTGCGAAAAGCATCAGCAAATCCCAATTTCAAAATATCGCGTAAGGCTTGGCGCTCTGTTTCTGTCGCCATAATGTGATTTTCTGTACTCACTTGCTCGTGAATATCTTTATCTTCCAGGGCGATATTGAAGTCTCCGCACACACAAATTGCAGATTCTGACAGTACCAACAATCGCAAATACTCGTGTAACGCTGTCAACCAGCGCAGTTTGTATTCGTATTTTTCAGTTCCTACCGCTGCACCATTGGGAACATATAAGTTAACAATCCGAACACCATCAATTACACCTGTAATCACCCGTTTCTGCTCATCCCATTCGTGGTGTAAATCTGGCAAAATCGCCCTAAAACCGCTACTTACGTTTACGAGTGGCTGGCGGCTAATCAGGGCTACGCCGTTATAAGATTTTTGTCCTGACATATAAAGGTTATAGCCTAACTGCTCAAAAGGCGATCGCGGAAACTCAGCATCCATAACCTTGGTTTCTTGCAAGCAGAGAACATCAACAGGATTATTAGTTAACCAATCAGTAACCTGTTCTAGACGAGTGCGAATTGAGTTGACGTTCCAAGTAGCGATTTTCATTAGTTATCAGAATTTTTTGAAAATTAATAATTACAAATTATGTAATTATTGTACAATTACTTAATATTTAAAATTTCTTTTCTATTTCCCAATTACGTTTAAACAAAGCTTTAATGACTTGATCCCATTCAATATTTTAGTATTTTCAGCTACAAAATATTCAAATTTGTAAGTTACGCTACAAAATATTCTACTTCATTATGATCCCCAAGACAGATACAACAAGCAATAGATTTGTTATAGGTTAGAAGTGTAGCTCAGGGTTGACTTTTACCGATAGTCCGTTAGATTTGTCGGCAGAAAATTTCCGGTCTGGTTAACCGTTATTGTGCTTTTAGTAGCCTGTTAGGTTAATTTAAATGTCAAAAGAGTAAGTACAAATGCTCTTTACTCATAAAATAATGATGCAACTCATTATATTGAGGACAATTTCATAGACTGAACCAATAAAACTTATGAAAATCGCTCAAGTTGCCCCCTTATGGGAAAGGGTTCCACCTCCTAATTATGGAGGAATAGAACTGGTAGTGAGTCGCTTGACTGATGAACTTGTTCGTCGCGGTCATGAGGTAACCTTATTTGCCTCTGGCGATTCTCAAACTTTGGCTCATTTAGAAGCAGTTTATCCACGTGCATTGCGCTTAGATCCAAATGTCAAAGAGTATGCAGTGTATGAAATGCTGGAACTGAGTCAAGTTTACCAACGTGCTACCCAATTCGATATTATCCATTCTCATGTAGGGATTTCGGCACTACCTTTAGCGAGTTTGATAACAACAACTTCTACAGTCCACACACTGCACAATAATTTTACAACGGATAACCGTCACGCATTTAGCTACCACCAAAAACAACCATACATCAGCATTAGTAACTCGCAGCGTCAAATCGATCTCAATTATATTGACACGGTTTATAACGGAATTGAGCTGGCAGATTATCCATTCGTAGCCCAACCGTTAGAACCTCCATATTTGGTATTTTTAGGTCGTTTTTCGCCAGAGAAAGGGCCACAACATGCGATCGCTATTGCTAAACAGACCGGTTGGCGCTTGAAGATGGCAGGAAAGGTTGATGTTCAAGACTCTAAGTTTTTTGAACAAGAGATTGCCCCTCTCATAGATGGTCAGCAAATTGAATATCTAGGCGAAATCAACCACGCCGAAAAGACTGAACTTCTAGGCAATGCTGCCATAACTCTCTTTCCCATTAGCTGGCAAGAACCTTTTGGGTTAGTAATGACTGAATCAATGGCAACTGGGACACCAGTGATTGCCATGAATTTCGGTTCCGTACCTGAAGTGATTGCCCACGGCAAAACAGGTTTTATCTGCAAAAGCTATGCAGAAATGGCGGCAATGATTCCACTAGCTTTGGAACTCAATCGTCAAACCTGTCGAAAACATGTAGAAAACAATTTTAGTGTTAGCCAAATGGTTAACGGATATGAAGCTGTTTACAGACAAATTATTACAGACCGCATAGAATCGAATGGCCGCATTTATGCAGCTAACATCCAGTTTTAATCAACTGCTTTTTTTACTTAGTTTAAACAATAATTTTTTAAGGAGGACATTGGTATGAGTACGAGAGCCAACACCTGCCCATGCTGCGGTGGTTCCCTCCTGCGTCATGCCCGTCATGGTGAACTGTATTGGTTTTGCCTGTCGTGCCGACTAGAAGTACCGCTATTAACTGTTACTCGCTTGCCTAATGCGGATACCCGGAACACTGGAGTGGTTCCCCAGCCAGCGGTGAATACATAGTTTTACAGCATTTTAGATTAATAAAAGCCTACTAGATAGATAGAAATCAAAACTGATTTTTTTAAACCTATCAACTAGCTTCAACTGGTAAAATCAGATGGAGCTAATTGATAGGTTTAAAGCTTTGTTAGCAGCCTTACTTTATGGTCAAGAAGATTTACGCCTAGAGAAAGTTGCTGACCCCACTCCGGTAGCTGGCGAAGTTGTGATCCAAGTGGGGGCAGCAACAACTTGTGGTACAGATTTGAAAGTCTGGCGGCGTGGTGGTCATGCCAAAATGCTGATACCGCCGACGCTGTTTGGTCACGAAGGTGCTGGACGAATTGTTGCCTTGGGTGCAGGCGTTACAAATTGGCAAGTGGGCGATCGCATCGTCGCTAATAATTCCGCACCATGCATGAAGTGCTTTTTTTGTCAACGCCAAGAGTATTCATTATGTCCAAATTTGACCTGGAATAACGGGACTTTTGCGGAATACCTGAAAATTCCTGCACCGATAGTAGAGCATAACTTGTTGCAGATTCCCGATGAGTTGCCGTGGGAATTGGCAGCGATGACAGAACCTTTAGCTTGTGTATTGCATGGTATAGCCCGTTCTAATATTAAGCCCAAAGATAAAGTCGTCGTTTTGGGAGATGGAGCAATTGGGTTGATGTTTGTGGCGGCATTGAGTGGGAAAGCTGAGGTATTGCTGTGGGGAGGTAATAAGTATAGGCTAGAAATTGGTCAGAAATTGGGTGCAGCCCAGACTTTTAATTATCATCAAATCCCAGATATTCCCAATGTGGTGAAAGAACTCACCCAAGGATGGGGCGCAGATGTAGTGATTGAAGCCACTGGTGTACCAAGTGTTTGGGAAACTGCGATCGCCTGCGCCCGTCCTGGTGCAACAGTCAACTTATTCGGTGGATGTCCACGGGATACCAGTATTACCGTCAATACAGAACAGCTACACTATAGCGAACTTACCCTCAAAGGAGTGTTTCATAATACACCAGAGTATGTGCGGAAGGCGCTGGCTCTGATCGCTAGTCGCAAAATCCCCTTTGAGTTACTTATTAGTGAACACCGACCATTAAAAGATTTAGAACAGGTGTTTTGTGAGATGAAGGCGCGTCAAGTAATAAAGGTAGCGATGATTCCTTAGTTTTGTGCGGAGTACAGCAGATACATAGCATACTAACTCTTTGACATTCCAGCCAATGCAACACTATCGCCTGGCTTTGAAGGCCATCTGACAGTAAGAATAGTGCAATCGGACTCAGCAACCCACCAATGAGGCACACCTGCACACCAAAGAACATAATCACCTTCACAAGATAATAAAATTTCTCTATCTTCAAATTGCAGGCGAAATTGTCCATGAATGAGAATTGAAAGAGTAGCGGCTTGGTTATTAACTGCCCAATCAGTTCTACTGTCACCTGCTTGGTGGATAGCCCATTTTACTTCTAGCATTTCCGTGGAACGCGGATCGTCTTCAGGGGTGATAAAGTGACCCATGAACCATCCCCAACGATTTTCACCTTCAACGACAGCGTTTCCATAAACAACTTTAGGCTGCATCACTTAATCCCAAAGAAGGAACCAAAATTTGTCCGTTGTAACCCGCTTGGTTGTATTGTTCCAGGACATGAGTTGCAATACGTTTGCTTTCTCCTGATGTAACCAAAATCTCCGCTTTCTCAAGCAAAGGCATCACCCGGCGTTCTAAAGTCCGAGTATCTAAAAATAAGATATGCTCAGTATCAGCCAAGCTAGAAGCCAATTGTTTTAATTGTACAAAGGCACGGGGCGTAACCTTCCTTCTACCTCAACACTAGGAAAATTTGGATCAAAAGTCAGATTTTCCAACTTTCCATCCTTGAGAATCACAAAAGTGTCTTCAACCTTTGCCCCTGGTAAACTGGGATTCCAAGCAACAGCAATACCTTCTGTCAAAGTATCAGTAGTAGTTGGATTTGCGACGATTTCTCGCGCTAAATATCCAGTGGTTCCTCCTTGGTGATGTTCGCGGATGGCATTAGGAAATCCATGCTGCTCATAAGCCTGAGCTAGGGCGTGATAAACTGTATCGAGAGTGGTTCCGGGTTGGCACAAATTCAAAACTACTGCTTCTATTTCGCGCACATGGGAATGCAATTCGGCCCGTTCGTTTGAAAGCTTACCAAAGCAAACAAATCTAGTCAGATTTGCATACAAACCGTAACCTCTAGCGCAAAACACCAGCATCGCTTGCCGTCCAATCTGTTCTCCTGTGGGTGTCGCATGACGGTATAGCGGTAAACGCCTCTCACCCGCTACCAGTGTCAGCGCTGGATGTAACCCTTTCGCCCATAATGCCTCTGCACCCGCACCCGCTAACTGATATTCTGTCCAAGTTGGCTTGGCGGCTTTGAGTACTTCTGTCATGGCAACGCTCGCTTTTTGCCCGATTTGGCGATATCGCTCTAATTCACTTGACACCATTACCCGTTTATGTGATTGCAGAGATACGGGTAACGGCTTTTCTAAATTGGAGATCGGACTATCGCTAAGTAGTTTCCCTCCGGCAGTTGCATCACGAACAAAAGACTCACGGGCAGCAGCATCAGCCCAAGGGTTGAAATGCACCTTAAAATTAGCTGGTAGTTCTTCATCAATAAGACGCTGCGCTTCTATTTCATCGGTTAATACCCAAGCATCTTCAGTAGTTACTAATACTTCTGCTACGCCAGTTTCAGCGGTAAGCAGCACGGTGTTAGAAGCGCCAGCTGTCGCCCAGGCAAACCAGTCTGTTCCGCGCAAACGCACGCCTTGCACTCCGGTTTCACGCAAGGTTTGCCTGATTAACTCTAGTTTTTTGGAGACTTCTTCGTTCATACAAAATTAGTAACCACAGATGAATACAGACAATTATCAGATTCATCTGTGTTTATATGCGTATGTCTATGGTTTGAAAAAAACGTGGGTACGGTATTATATTGAGTTTGGCATTCAATATTTGCTTAGAAGAGCGTATTCGGAATTACAAATTCACTTCATATTGAGTAACCCCTCTAGATGAAATGCACATCGAGCCAAGGTAGTTCTCAAGAATGATGTAGTTATTAGTAAATATTTGAAATTATGAAAGCGCAGGAGCTACAAAGACATGAAAAAAGCCCATGAAATCCCAAGAGACTCAAAACACAACAACAGAGAATAATCGCCCCGTTGCAGAGGACACGCCTAACTATATAAATCCCGAAGAACCTGGAAAATCTGAGCCTATGACTCAGGTACAAAGGGATAATGTAATCACCAATCAAGACTTACCTGATCCACGAGTTCGCTATGGTTTTACCCTGGTTATATTGGCGGCTTTCTTATTTGTTGTCGCCATTTATTATGGAATTATTAACCCCTAAGCAATTCCCCTAATTCAGCCTCACAAGAAGTCAAAACTGTTGGTATCATCCGTTACTAAGTTTCTTGAAAACTTGAGCTTAATATTTTGTTATGTATTGCCTAGAGAATGAATATTTTTATGCTACACTTTGGCAAAATTTTAAGCTCATTTTCACGAGGAATTTGGCAACCTTTGCGGCTTTGGGACTGTATGTAAGACTACAAGCTCATTTAATAAAAATATCCTCCAATAGTTAGATGGAATTGATAGTCATTAATTAGTTTATTACTTTTATAGAAATGAATTGCATCATACCGCCTAATGATGTAAGTCCAAAAATTAAGCCTGTTTTACCCTCAATACTCACCAGCTTTTGCTATTTAGATTGACCTCCAATTTAAGGCTGAAAGGGTGCTGATTCAATTGTAAAAAGTTGCTAGCTCACTAAAACTAGTAACTTGGATTAGCGTTTAAGGAGATGTAATTAAATTGCATGGCCACAAAATATCCTAAATTTAACCAGGATCTCGCGCAAGATCCTACTACACGTCGGATCTGGTACGCGATCGCTACGGGAAATGATTTTGAAAGCCATGATGGCATGACCGAGGAAAATCTTTACCAAAAGATTTTCGCTACTCACTTCGGTCACGTGGCAATCATTTTCCTGTGGGCATCTAGTCTATTGTTCCACGTAGCCTGGCAAGGTAACTTTGAACAGTGGATAAAAGATCCGCTGCATATCCGCCCAATCGCCCACGCGATTTGGGACCCTCATTTTGGTAAACCAGCAATAGAAGCCTTTACCCAAGGGGGCGCTCCCTATCCTGTTAACATTGCTTACTCTGGTGTCTACCACTGGTGGTACACCATCGGGATGCGGACGAACAATGATCTCTACCAGGGTTCAGTGTTCTTGTTGCTGTTAGCAGCATTGTTCTTGTTTGCTGGTTGGCTGCACTTGCAACCTAAGTATCGTCCCAGCTTGGCTTGGTTCAAGAGTGCTGAACCTCGTCTGAATCACCACTTGGCAGGATTGTTTGGTGTTAGCTCTCTGGCTTGGGCCGGACACCTTGTTCACGTTGCCATTCCCGAATCTCGCGGTGTTCATGTTGGTTGGAACAATTTTCTGACTACCTTACCACACCCAGCAGGTTTAGCACCCTTCTGGAGGGGTGATTGGGGTGTCTATGCCCAGAATCCTGATACGTCAGGGCATCTGTTTGGCACATCTCAAGGCGCAGGAACGGCAATTCTGACTTTTTTGGGTGGTTTTCATCCCCAAACTGAATCGCTATGGCTGACCGATATGGCTCATCACCATTTAGCGATCGCAGTTATCTTTATTGTCGCCGGTCACATGTACCGGACTAACTTCGGTATTGGTCACAGCATCAAAGAAATGCTCAACGCCAGAAATTTCTTTGGTATCAAAACTGAAGGTCAATTCAACTTACCGCACCAAGGGCTGTACGACACCTACAACAACTCTCTGCACTTCCAGTTGTCCATACATTTGGCAGCGTTAGGTACTGCATTATCATTGGTAGCGCAGCACATGTATTCGATGCCTCCTTACGCCTTCATCGGTAAGGACTACACAACACAGGCGGCGCTGTACACTCATCACCAGTACATTGCTGGCTTCCTGATGATTGGTGCGTTCGCCCATGCCGGCATCTTCTGGGTTCGGGATTACGACCCAGAACAGAACAAAGGTAACGTCCTGGAGCGTGTACTACAGCACAAAGAAGCGATTATCTCACACTTGAGTTGGGTGTCGCTATTCTTGGGTTTCCACACCCTCGGATTGTACGTTCACAACGACGTTGTAGTTGCCTTTGGCACTCCTGAAAAGCAAATTCTGATTGAGCCAGTATTTGCTCAATTCATCCAATCTGCTCACGGGAAACTGTTGTATGGGATGAATACTTTATTATCTAACCCAGATAGTATCGCCTACACAGCTTGGCCCAACTACGGTAACGTCTGGCTACCAGGCTGGACAGAAGCGATCAACTCCGGCACTAACTCACTGTTCTTGACGATTGGCCCTGGTGATTTCCTAGTTCACCATGCGATCGCTTTAGGTTTGCACACCACCACATTAATTTGTGTCAAGGGCGCATTGGATGCTCGTGGTACCAAATTGATGCCTGATAAAAAGGACTTCGGCTTTACCTTCCCCTGCGATGGCCCTGGCCGGGGCGGTACTTGCCAAACTTCCTCCTGGGAACAGTCTTTCTATCTTGCTATCTTCTGGATGCTGAATCTCCTTGGTTGGGTAACTTTCTATTGGCACTGGAAGCATCTAGGTGTTTGGCAAGGTAACGTCGCTCAGTTCAATGAGAACTCTACATACCTCATGGGTTGGTTCCGTGATTACCTCTGGGCTAACTCCGCTCAGTTAATTAACGGTTACAACCCCTACGGCACAAATAATTTGTCTGTCTGGGCTTGGATGTTTCTCTTTGGACACTTGGTTTGGGCAACCGGTTTCATGTTCTTGATTAGCTGGCGTGGGTACTGGCAAGAGTTAATTGAAACTCTTGTCTGGGCACATGAACGCACTCCGTTGGCTAACTTAGTTCACTGGAAAGATAAGCCTGTTGCTCTGTCCATTGTCCAGGGTTGGTTAGTTGGTCTAGCTCACTTTACTGTTGGCTACATCCTTACCTATGCAGCATTCCTTATAGCTTCAACCGCCGGGAAATTCGGTTGAGGTTTTTGTATAGATATCCTCTGACTTAGCCATCTCCCCCTCTATACCATTAGGTAAGAGGGGGATTTTTGTATATCGAAAGCACTTTGTTAGTAGGCTGCTACACTTATTTTATTTTTGAAAAAAATATATATAGTAGCCTGGCAAGCCTAAAATGTTGGAATAGAAAATGTTTATAGTTGCTCTTTAGGACTGAATCAACTATAAATTTAATGCACAACTTTAGCCTTGCCACACCACTATGCATATTTCAAAAATCAAATATGAGTCCTATAATTATTTCAGGTATTAGTATTTGATTTTTCACCTGGGCGTTCAGTGGCAGGAGGATACTTAACACTTTCTTCGACTCTATGGATCTCTGTGTTGGTTTGTTCTTCGGACAAGAGATCGTCGGGGTTTAATGTTTTATCAGCAGCATCATCAATTACTCCATTAGCATTGACATTGGGTTTATCAGAAGTGCCTTTATGGCTAGCATGTCCACTAGGCATAACCATTACCTCTCATTTTCATAACTAAACACTCCCAGCCTAAACTCTTTTGTTTGTAGAAATACACTATCAGAAGGCTTATAGCAGAACTATCAGAATCCAGTCTGGAGTTATATAGATTTCTCTTAAGGACGCAGGATTGCTGTGACCCTACCAACGTTTTTGTATCACTATTATTAAAGTGAAACAGTATTACAAAAAAGTTAAAAACCGCCCTTGATTAGAAAGAACGGTTAAAACAGTTTGCTGTTCAAGCAGTGGACAAACAGGAATAAATAGGTAAGTTTGTCACACCGAAATCGGTTCTTCAATATTTACAGCGCTTGCATAATGCCCTCTCTTTTTGTTAGCAGAATAAAATTCAGCTTTATTTTAAAAGGTTTTTGCTTTGGGACTGGCTGGGTTAGCTGTACGATCAGGGGCACACAGCACCATAGTTAACTACCCTTTAATTCAGTAGCTTCTCTCTGTAACTTCAATTGAGATGCAATCAGGGGAACTTTGGGCGCGAGAAAAAATCCAATTAAACTAGCAAAAAGGATTGGTGTAAAAGGACTTAAGTTAGCCAGTTTTGACAGTAATAAAGTTGTACTGATAGGTGTGCGCGTTACGGCTGCATTGACAGCCGCCATTGTACAAATCATGGCAAGGGCAGGATTAAGCCCCGGAATTAAGACTGCTACTGCTTTACCAATACAAGCACCAGTGAAAAACAGGGGGATGATGAATCCACCCCGCCACCCACCAGTTACCGTAAGGCTAATGGCAGCCATTTTACCAAGAGCAAGAGTTAAGAGAAAAACAGCACCAAAGCTAGTAGTGAGGACTGACTCTAATTCTTCATGTCCAAAATAATGGGTTAGGGGTAATAAAACTGCTAAAGTGCCAAGCCCAAATCCTGCTAATGTTGTACGTACATAAATGGGCCCGGGAATTCGAGCAAACAAGTAATCGCAGCCCCGAAAAATGCCCATAAAAATCCATCCCGCCACCGCCCCAATGATTCCGAATATGATAGCGATCGCAAAATCATCAATCTTGTCTAGGTGGTACTGGGGAAAATGCCAAGTGGGTGCAATTCCCAAATGTGTAATTGCTGCAAATACCAGATAACTAGCGCAACTTGAAACAATGGCTGGCATCAAGGCTTGGTAGTATTCCACAATATGCTCATGGTGTAAAATCTCCAGAGCGAACATTGCACCGCCAAGAGGTGCGCCAAACAAGGCAGTGAAGCCAGCCGCCATCGCCGCTAAACTGATAGTTCTGAGGTCTTCACCTTGGAGTTTTAGGCAATCGGCAACCCAAGTACCAAAAGAACCTGTTACTTGTACTAGTGGTGCTTCTGGGCCAGCACTACCGCCTGCCGATATGCTGATTAGAGAAGCAAGAATCATTGAGGGATTTTTGCGAGCATCTAAGCGTCCGCCGCGAAAATGGATATTATCAACAATCACGGCAATTTCACCGGGATTCCCCAGGAAATGAATCACCAGCCCGATAACTAAACCCGCTAGTGGCATCGCTATTAGGAGGCTAAAACCTTCAAATCGTTGCAGATGGTGAGTTAAAAGTTCTAAAACATTCCAGTACAACGCAGCAAATAGACCACCAGCAGTGCCCACAGCTACCCAGAGGATTACCCACTGCGAAATCATCAAGGGATTACGTTTTACCTGTCCAAAAAGTTGAGCAAATGTCCAGCGTTGAGTTTGATTGGTAGCGGTAGGCTTTTTTGGTAACACTATTTATTTCCTATTTGTGAAACGAAGAATATGGAATATTATGTTTTTTATCGTAAAGGCTATTGAGTTCACTGAATCATCTTTCTTCTATAAAGCAATCCAGTTCAGTTAAGCAATTTTTATTTTTTCCTTCTCTCTGCGTTCTCTGCGCCTCTGCGGTAGCCTATGGCTTGCCGCTTTGCGCCACACGGTGGAACTTACACGTTTACAGTTTCATGGTTAATACTTCATGGGATTATAAATAATTTTAGAAAAGCTTACTTTTGAGGTAATTATCTAACTAAGTTGCTTATTTCTATTGGGAGATTAAATCACAATTAAAAAAGACCAAAATAACAATATACATAGCTGAAAACTAAATTGTAAATTGTTAGTTTTATGCAAAAGATTTATGGCAATGTTCAGGGTATCAAAGCTAGTCAGGTCAAACAACTGCAACAGCTTTATGAGCAAAATCAGCCAGCAGATAGATTAATTACGCCAGAATTTGCCCAAGCCTTAGCTCCAACTAATTGACGAACCAGTGAAGGCGATGCCTACGGCGCTGCACGAAGCGCAGAACGCAGTCCGACAAAATTCATAGTAACTAGAAGGAATTATATGATACCGACTATCATTGTTCACGGTGGAGCAAAAACCATCACAGACGATAAAGTTGCAGCCAACAATGCAGGCTGTACAGCAGCAGTAGAAGCTGGTTGGGCTGTGCTAATCAGCGGAGGTACAGCCGCAGAAGCTGTGGAAGCAGCTACCCGTGTTTTGGAAGCTGACCCGACATTTAACGCTGGTCTTGGTGCAACTCTCAACAGCGACGGAGAAGTGGAGTTAGACGCGGCGATTATGGAAGGCTCATTAAGTTGGGGAGCGATCGCAGCAGTTCAGGGCATCCGTCATCCAATCTCAGTTGCACGAAAAATTATGGATGAAAAACCCAGGCTGCTAGTAGCACGGGGTGCAGAACGCTTCGCCATAGATTGTGGTGCCGAAATGTGTAAAAAAGAAGACTTAATAGCTGAGGAGCAATGGCAGCAGTGGAAGGAAGATCAAAAAGTGATTGATCGCCCCAACACCATAGGTTGTGTGGCTTTGGATGCTAGCGGTATTATCGCTGCTGGTACTTCAACTGGCGGTACTACGAAGCAGCAATCTAGCCGCGTCGGTGACAGTGCCCTTGTTGGCTGTGGCTTGTACGCTGATAATAAATTCGGCGGTTGCTCAACAACAGGTGATGGCGAGTCGATTATTCCCGTGGTTTTGGCTAAAACTGCGATCGATTTTTTGACTGGAGACAGACACCCGGACGAAGCTGCACAGATGGCAATTGACGCTTTGGCTTCTAAGGTTAAAGGTGAAGCTGGGTGCATCCTTATAGATCGTCAAGGACGGGTTGGCTGGGCATATAACTCATCACACATGGCTTGTGCTTATATGACCGCAGGACAAGACAAAGTGGCTGCCTTTACCAAGAAATGAACTCATATCAATTCGTAATTATAGCCGTTCTCATTTACGTGAGTACACCCGTAGGGGCACGGCACGGCACTGCCGTGCCCCTACACCTGGTGATGTAATCTTGTACCGCATCTGAATGGGAACCGCCATAATGAAGCCAAATTACATCTGAGTTTTCAAGTTTGAACATACAGCTTTTTTTCAAGTTGGTGTTACTTGCAAATCCAGGAGACTTGTTTTATATAAATAACCGCATCCATTTGTGGATGCGGTTTCTCGGAGGAGTAGATGTCAAAATACGACTTTCATTATTTTCAAGGGAGTACTCTTTCTGATCTGTTTGCTCAAGATATCAGAGATACATCTTATGGGTTTATTTTAAATTACCCTGCAACTGCCAATTGGGCTGCTTATCCCAATCGGAAAAAGTATTTTATTCAAGATGGCAGTAGTGAAGCCACCAAAACCTCCTTTGATAAGATTTGTCAGAAGGAACCTTGGAAAAATCTGGCTGTATTAGGCGATCGCATTTCAGGAATTGTGATTATTCCACCGCCAAAGTCGTTGGTTGACTACTGGCAAGAGCATTTCGGATTCAACCACTCCAATATGGAAATGATGGATTGCTCCACTTATTTGGATGACCTCAGCCACAGCGATGGCTGCCCTAACGCCTTTAGCGATCGCTTTGACAAACTCATCACTCTATTTCCTTTTGATCATCTAAAACCTGAAAAACACGCTGTTGCTCCCGACACTCATTACCGTTTACTCAGCAAAGTAACGCTAGACCAACTAGGGGTGCAATGTCCGAAATACAAGAGCTACAATCTGCACCAAACCAATCTCGAAGACATTCAGTTACCAGAATTCCCCTATTTAATTAAAACCTCGCACGGACTCTCAGGAGAAGGTACTTATATCATCAAAAGTTTCAGCGATTTGAACTACTGTTTTGAAGAAATCAAGAAATATCTTGATATTAAGTTGCTCGATACGATTATTGTCTCGGAGTTCGTCAAGAATGAAGTACAGAATTACTGCGTGCAGTTCTATATAAACAAGGCGGGAGAGATAACCCTCATCGGTACTACTGGCCAACTCGTAACTCCAGAAGGCAACTATTTAGGCGGACTAATTGACTACCACAAAACTGACATGAGCAAGTTCTTTGAGATGATTGCCAACCTTGGTCAGTATGCTCACAAACAAGGTTATTTCGGTGTGATTGGCTTTGATGTACTGGAAGACCAAGACGGACAATTTTATGCGATAGATGCTAATTTCCGAGTCAATGGATCGACTCCGTTGTGCTTGCAGCGTAATACCCTATTAGGACTAGGAAAAGGAGTAGCTAAATATTCCAGCGACTACCGCATGGAAGGAACGCTAGATTCAATTTTAGTGACCTTAAAACCAGAACTAGATCGCAAGGACTTGATCATCCTGTCAGCTTTAGAGAAAGCCAAATACGGAAAAATCTACACTGAAATTTATGCGATCGTTACTGGAGAAACTATCCAGGAAATGCAGCATATTGAGGAGAAATTACAGAATAAGGGATTACAATGGCTCCCTTAAACAGCACTACTGTTGATCTTTGGCGTTAAGAAGTCTTATTTATCGTAAAAACTGCTGTTCTTTGCTGAAGTTATAAAGTGATTAACTTAGTTTTATAAAAAGGAAAAAATACGTGAGGTACACCTGTAGGGGCGCAAGACCTTGCGTCCCTAAGATGGGATATTTTTTTAACTGGAAGTCACTAAGGAATTTATAGGAAATCCAGATCGCAAGCAATCTCTCAAATCTCTGCCTAAACTGGTTTTGACGTTAAGTTGATAACAATGACAGATGTTGCGTCCCTATGATGGTTTGTATTCTACTTAGTTAAATGTGATCGCTAGCTAAACTAATTAAACTGCGTAAACGCCCATTCTGAGAAAATCGCTTTGCTAGAATTTGTTGATAAACCGCCTCATAGCCATCAGTCATGTGCGCAATGCTGAAAAGATTTTCGACATGCTGGCGACAGGCATAGCGGTCTAACTCTATTACCCGATCAATGGCACTAATGCACTCTTGAATATCATTGCAGAGGAAACCTGTTTTGCCGTGGGAAATTACCTCTTCAGTAGACCCCAGTTTCATCGCAATCACGGGCGTACCCGAAGCCATTGACTCCACCATCACCAACCCAAAGGGTTCTCGCCAAGTGATGGGGAACAGAGTTGCTACTGCACCTCCCATCAGAGCATTTTTTTGAGCATGGTTGGCTTCACCTAGATACTCAATTTGCTTCCCATCAATCAGTGGTTTGATTTCTTTCTCAAAGTATTCCACATCAACGACATCGACCTTACCTGCCATTTTCAAGTGCCAACCAGCAAGTTTTGCAATTTCTATTGCTAAGTGCGCTCCTTTCTCAGGAGACATCCGACCCAAAAATGCTAGGTAGGGCGGATCTTTTGGTTGAGAGTGAAACTGATAACTGCTGACATCAATTCCGTTGTAGACCGTTGCTATACAGTTCAACCCTAGCCTTGGTTCTCGTTGTGCATCGGAAATACTGACGTAGGGTTCTTTTTTCCCAAAACTAAACATCTTTTCGTTGTCAGGGGTAAAAATACCGTGCAATGTGTGAACCGTAGGGGTTGTGACGAGATTTGCGTAGGCCAGTGCCCCATACCCTACATGGGAGTGAATAATATCAAATTCTTCTGCACGTTCATACACCGAAGCCAGATTCAGCATTTCGTAAATACTGTAATCTTTGATTGTGCGATCGAGTCTGAGGGCACGGGGATGAACTGACGTTAGTTTTGCCAGACTGATAGAATCTCCCGACGCAAATAAAGTTACTTCGTGTCCGCGTCGGACTAACTCATCGGTCAGTAACCCCACTACTAGCTCGATGCCACCATAAGCAGGCGGCGGAACTCTTTCCCATAATGGAGCTACTTGAGCTATTCGCATCACAAACCTCCTAAAAAATGAAAGTTGAATTAGAAGTTTTTTCTTTCTTTTGTTGTAGTGCTTGTAATTTTTTCACTTGGCATCAGAAAGTAACTTCAGATACTAAACTTATTAACAATTTCTTTCAAATCTTATGCTGCTTCTTTTATATTTCTTGTCTATCCTAGTACGGAAATCACCCACTCCTAAAGAGGTAAATTCATTCTGAATTATTAATTTTTGGTAATCTGGTGCAATTTTAAATATAGTTTTTTTAGAAAAAATAATTGTCTAAAATCGCTCAAAACTAAGTTAAGTAGTCATAAAAAGCTAAAAACCTCTATTATTGCCTGCAAATTATTTGATTTTATAATGTTATTTAAAGAAGAAACTGTCTAGTCAGTTTTTGGGCGGCTTTCCGTACCTAGAGGATAACCCGTAGCGGACTAAAAGACAGATTCTTGTACAGTACTTAGTTTGAAATTAGAAGTGCCAAAGCTTGATTAGGAATTCTATCCAAATTTTTACCCATATCATCCTTAGCCACCTTAAAAGGGAATAAGGAGATTACCAGAATTAAAATCTCTCTATTCACTCTAGACAATTGGGGAATACGAAAAAAGGAGAGGAGAGAGTTAAATTATTGACTTATTACATAAGATGTGATATTTTATTTTGCTAATCAACAAAACAAATATAAACGTGAATATCTCTCCATCTCTAAAAAAACCGCGTGTCTCATGGCAGGCGGTTTTCTCACTGCTGATATTTGTGTTCATGTACCTGCCCATACTGGTACTTGGCTTTTATAGCTTCAATCAGTCGCCCTACAGCGCAACTTGGCAAGGATTCACTCTCGATTGGTATCGCAAGTTGTTCAGTGACGATCGCATCTTATCAGCTTTGCAAAACAGTATGATAGTTGCTGGTTGTGCAGTGGGAATTTCAGCAGTGCTGGGAACTTTGATGGCGGTTGGGTTGGCGCGTTACGAATTTCCTGGTAAGAAATTGTATCGGGGTATTGCTTACCTACCATTGATTATTCCCGATATTGCGATCGCAGTGGCTACCCTAGTATGTCTAGCAGCGTTTGCCATACCTTTGAGTTTATGGACGATAGTTGCAGCCCATGTGGTGTTTTGTCTGGCCTACGTAGGACTTGTGGTCGCTTCACGACTGACTAATTTAGATCCTCACTTAGAAGAAGCAGCACTAGATTTAGGCGCTACACCAACGCAAGCTTTCATCAAAGTATTGCTACCTCAATTAATGCCTGGTATAGTAGCTGGTTGTCTCTTAGCCTTTGTCCTCAGCTTAGATGACTTTCTCATTGCCAGTTTTACCGCTGGTAGCGGTTCTAACACCCTACCAATGGAGATTTTTAGCCGAATTAGAACAGGAGTCAAACCTGATATTAACGCGCTGAGTGTGATGTTGATTTCAGTATCTGCGATCGCTGCTATTGTAGCTGAATTAATTCGCGCTTCTGGAGAGAATAAAAACTTAAGATAAAACTCGCAATTGGTAATCAAAATTAGAGATAAGTTGGTTCTCCATGAACTTTTTCGAGTGGTAAATAAAAGCTATATTAAAAGAGACGTTGCAATTTAACGTCTCTTCACCCGTTGTACTCGTGTATTCATATCTACTAATATTTATAAACGTCCCAATATAAACAAACATATAGCCTTTGTTTATAAGGAAGTTTAGGCACATGAATAAACTTCCGTGTTCGCTTCTCTACATAACTGTTTTCAATTAGATAATATTGGGGCTAACTTTGGAGAAGATGCTATTTTCCTCTCATTATGCAAATCTGCCAAAATCCCAATTGCTCAAATCCATTCAACTCTGATAGCAATAGATTTTGCGTGAGTTGCGGACAAAGCAACTTTGGCAAACTTCTAAGAAGCCGTTACCGTGTATTGAGACTTCTAGGTGAAGGTGGATTTAGCAGAACCTATGCTACAGAAGATGTAGACAGACTAAATGCGCCTTGCGTCATCAAGCAATTTTTCCCACAGTTTCAGGGAACAGGACAACGCACCAAAGCAGCAGAATTTTTCAAAGAAGAGGCTTTTCGGTTGTATGAACTGGGAGAAAATCATACCCAAATCCCCAGATTACTTGCTTACTTTGAACAAGGTGCTAGCTTATATCTCGTACAAGAATTTATTCAAGGAAAAACCCTGTTACAAGAAGTTCAGCAACAAATCTATGGTGAAGCACAAATTTGGGAACTTTTAGCTGATTTATTGCCAGTTCTACAATTCATTCATACTCATAATGTCATTCATCGGGATATCAAACCAGAAAATATTATCCGCCGTGCAAGTGATAAAAAACCTGTTTTAATTGACTTTGGCGGTGCTAAACAGGTAACACAAACTAGTTTAGGAAGACAAGCTACAGTAATTTATACCCTTGGTTATGCCCCAACTGAACAAATGGCTGGATTTGCTTGTCACGGTAGTGATTTGTATGCTTTGGGTGTAACTTGCGTGCGTCTTTTAACTCGATGTTTGCCTTTGCAGGATGCTTCTGGACAGGTTAATGACCCTATTTATGATGCTATGAATGCTCAGTGGTTGTGGCGTGAACGGTTACAAGAAAAAGGTATTACTATCAGCGACGACTTAGGAAAAATTTTAGATAAATTATTAAAACATCTACCTAGCGAGAGATATCAAACAGCAGTAGAAGTTATCAATGATTTGAAATTTGCAACATCGAACATTGAACCTGTTGCTCTAAAAATTGTTTCGATGTCTCAAACGATATTACCGCCGCTACCACAAAAAGTAATAGTACCATTACCCCCGTTAGAAACCTTTGAATTTGACGTAGTGACAGTAGACACAGGTGGTAGAGAAGTAAACCGCATGAGTTGCAATGCAAACTTCTTTGCCGAAGAATTGGGTAAATCTGTCACATTAGAAATGGTGTCGATTCCTGGTGGTACTTACATGATGGGTTCACCGGAGTTTGAAGGAGATGCTGACGAACGTCCTCGACATCAAGTTACCGTTGAACCATTTTTTATGGGAAAATTTCCCGTAACTCAAGCACAGTGGAGAGTAGTAGCAGCTTTACCCAAAGTCAAACAAGCTTTAAATCCTAATCCATCTAAATTCAAAGGTTTAGATAGACCAGTAGAAAATGTATCTTGGTATGAGGCTGTAGAATTCTGTCTCAGACTATCAGCAAAAACTGGACGCGACTATCGTTTACCGAGTGAGGCTGAATGGGAATATGCTTGTCGGGCTGGAACTACAACATCCTTCCACTTTGGCGAAACCATTACCTCTGAGTTAGTCAGTTGCACTATCGAACCAAAAAGCAAATTCCGTAAAGAAACAACCAACGTCGGTAGTTTTGAAGTCGCTAACGCCTTTGGATTGTACGATATGCACGGGCTAGTTTGGGAATGGTGCGCTGATTCGTGGCATAACAATTACAGTGATGCACCCTCAGATGGAACAGCTTGGGAAGTTGGCGGTGATATTAATCGCCGGGTACTACGCGGTGGTTCTTGGAGTTTCAATGCAGAACTTTGTCGCAGCGCTAGCCGTAGCTGGAATGAGTCAGACGGTGGACTGAGGGTTTGTGGCTTTAGAGTAGTATTTTCCGTAGAGGAGATTATTTAGCAATTTAATTCAAAGGCTGTATAAATTATGAAAGACAGAATTGAGAAAGGTGACATAGTACTTATAAATAAAAGTGGAAAATATCATAATCAAGTGGGTGAAGTTAGCGAAGTTGATTACAATATTTTCTTCGTCAAAATAGTGCTAGTAAAGTTAGATAATCAACAAGAAGCCTTTGAAGAAAAAGATTTACAATTACAAACTAAAAAGCCGAGCCTGAAAGAAGTCATTGCATCAGTAGATAAAATTCTAGAACAAGTTGAGCAGATTCCCCACTTGCCAGCAAAAGAGCAAGTAGAGTTACCCAACCGTCTAAAATATCTGAAATTAGATATTCCTAAACTAGATAAACATGTGATTCAAAAAAACTTCGACAGTATAGATAAAATACTCGCAGCAGCAAGAGAAGCAGACTCATCAGCAAGCTTTTGGCAGGAAATAGATCCTAATTTGCAGAAAATCAGCTGGTGGATTAGAACAAGCTTGTAAACCAAGAAGTAAGTCGGCGAGAATAAATCAAACTATAGCAATCCAATTTATCTGCTTCCCAGACTCTGGCTGCCGCCTTAAGACTTTCGGCAGCAGCCCGATGAAGTGCATTTCCAGTCAGAGGCTGGAAAGGAGATTTTAACCTAAGTTGACACTAATTAGCATTGCTGTACCCCTAGCAACGTATTTGTATCATTATTCAAGTGAAATGATATAAAAAGTACTTCAATTCTTCACCTGAACTTATTAATAATTAAAGGAAAAACTCATACTTGTCCACATAATAATGGTTAGTTGAAAGCTAAGTTATTAGAAATGGACATAATTAAACATAACTATATTTTTATCATTTTTAGCCTTAATGCCTTATGCCTCACACTTTATGCTCTGTCCTCAGCAGTTATGTTTATTTGCACCCTTTACTTAGCCTTACCTTCCTAACTGTATGACTTAAATTTTGATATTAACTTGATGATTACTTCATCTTAACTTTAAAAAAGTAGTTTTTTCTCTTTTAAGGCTGTTTATTTAACGGCTATCACTAAGTTTTTAGATTAGTAAATGGCGTGTTATTAGATAAAATAATCTAGAAAGATCATCAAAAGTATATATGTATGCGTTTTTCTCAGTTTGCAGGGATTCTTGGTTGTACAACAGCAGCTTTTATATCAATTGCGCCCATACAGGTAGAAGCTGCAACTTTTAAAGTGATATCTGGAGTCACCAGCATTGATCGTGACCACGAGGATATTCTTAGAAATATCGGGCTAAAATTGACAGGCAGTAATAATACAGTCGCACCAATTCCCAGCAATTATTTAGTTGGCTTTAACATCGACTCAGCCACCAGTTTCATGTTCAGCGATGAAGGCAGTTTTACTCCGCTCTCAGGTACAATTGAGCATACTGGTAGTGTTACCTTCAACGATCAAATTACTGTTGGTGAGTTTTCAATTGCTTTTGCTCCGGGACGTACTACCAAAGATGCCAGCGGATTTGTTTTAAGAGATACAATTTCTTTAAATACAATTTTGTTTGATTTGAGTATTCCAGAACCTGTAGCATTTGATGGCGAAAATTTAACCATCCCTGATGTTAAATTGTTAATTTCTCCAGAGTTTGCTGGTATTCTGCAAAACTCTAACTTAGCTGGTTTATTTGCTGGAACTGCCCGAATTGATGCTCAAGTTGCTGCCGTACCTGAACCTGACAGTGTACTAGCAACTTTGGCAGCAGGTGCGGCTCTCTTGGCAACTAGGTTTTTAACTCAAAAAATTAAATGCACCTGATATCTTGAAGCATAGCTAAATGCTTCTTAACAGGTGCAAGTGTATTTGCAGCAATTAGCCCACTGGCGGCGACTGCTGGTAAACCAATGCCAGGAAATGTCGAGTCTCCACAGCACATCAGTCCTGGTAGAGGTGTGCTGGGGCCAGGAAACATACTACTTCCAGCCTGAATTGCTGGGCCATAAGAACCTTGGTGACGACGGAGAAAACGCTCGTGGGTTAGAGGTGTACCAACAAGTGTGATTTCGCAACGAGAGCGAATATCTGGAATTATCCGCTGTAGCGCTTGCCACATTACTTCTGCACGCGATCGCTTTTGTTCGGCATATTCTTGGTTCTTTCTATCCATCCCCTGCCAGATAGCATATGGCTCATTACCAGGAGTATAAACATGAATCACGTGCTTACCCGGTGGTGCTAGGGATGGATCGAGAATTGAAGGGATTGATATCACCACAACATTCTGAGGTGCTGTTATGCCCAATTCCCAGTTATTAACCACAATGTAATGACACCGCAAATTTGACTGTAATCCTTGAGCATCAATGCCTAGATGTAGATGCATAAAGCTATCACATTCAGGGGTAGCCTCTCGTTTAGCGCGGTACTGTTTAGGTATTGCCTTTTCTGGTAGTAACTTCAGTGTGTCCCAAACCGAGGCATTAGAAATTACTGCTCGTTTTGCGCGAATTTCGGAGCGATCGCGCAGACGCACACCCACCGCTTGATTACCTTCTACAAGCACTTGCTCCACGTGAGCGCCCAGCATCAGCTTCCCTCCGTGACGCTCCAATCCTTGTACAAGGGTGTCAACTAAAGCACCACTACCACCAATCGGATATTCAAGTATTGCGTCTGGCCGATACCAGTCCGCAAACATAAATCCTACCTCTGCGGCACTAGTGCCATCTGCTGGCAATCCAGAAAGCAGAAAACAAAGCAAATTCAGCCAGTTTCGGGTAAAGGGGTCTTTAACAACGCCATCCATAATCCGGCTAAAGGGGCCCGTCAGCTTGATTATATTTGCAAAATGTTTTGTCAGAGATGGGACAAATGGGCCTACAGTTCTAGCTGCACCAAGATCAAAACGTAATGCCGCTGGTGGTATGGAAGTTGCGGCCCTAGCGAATGGTTCCATAACGCGCTGGAGTTCCTGCCATTCGGCTACAGCATCATGTCCCCGGAATTTCATCAGCACTTCACAAAACTGCTCCGCACCAACCGAGGTGTCAAAATCACCTTCTGGTACAGAACAACCCCAGGTATCGTAGGTTACGCATGGTAATTCTGAACCAATTGCATCTAACACTTGCCGCAGAGGGTTGGCAGAGGGGCTGTAAGATAGTCCAGAGTAAAGGGACGGGCCCGAGTCAAATTTGAACCCATTGCGCTCAAAAGCATGGGCAGCACCTCCAGCAATGGAGTGGCTTTCGCAGACTATCACATCAAAGCCATACCGTGCCAAAAGAGCAGCACAACTCAAACCGCCAATACCGCTACCAATAACAACTACATCTGTAATTTGCATATATGTTTGCAACCATGAATTAAAACAGCCGGGGAAACTTGGATAATATCATTCGCTCCGCCATTCATAAACTGCTCTAATTGGTTAATATCATCAGTAAGGATAGATATTAAACCGCCAGTGCTGCGTTCTTCAGATTAAAGACTTGATTCGGGCAGACTGATGAAAATTGATATATTGAGACACGGACACAGGGAAATATTTATTCTCCGCGCTACTCCCTACCTATGATTGGTTGATTTATAGCCTATTATGGCATTTAGTTAATTCTAGATACTCCAAATTTTGAATTTAATTTTAAACCTGTTTTCATCACCTTAATAACCCAGGCTATGTTGGCATAATTTCTATTTATATAGAGCTGAATAAAGTCATAATTGTAGCTTAATTACCATCAATTTAGTATTAACAATACTGAAGAAGTCCTTAACCTAAATTTGTACTAACTTTAACTCAACCTTTGCTTACGCTGTATCTCTTAGTAAGAAGATTGTGTAGTAACTATGGCAAAATACTGTATTTCAATCGGTATTTAGATGTATGACTACCATTAACCCAGAGCTAGAAGCTAAATCGGAGGTTGTAACAAGTTGCTGTTTACTGCATTAAGGATCAGAGATTCATGAAACTGCAACTGACCCAAATACACTTTGAGCCAAATTAACTGAAGCGTAGACCCATGAGACACAAAGGTTCTGCTTGCATAGATAGCGGAAAACCAAGTGTCTACGCCGACAGTATGACATTTGCATATTTTCTGTGGAGTTTTCTTAACTATTCTTGAGGAGTACAAATGCTTGAGGCTATCGCTGTTGCTTGGTTATTACTATTTTTTGGTGATTTTTTATCTACATTTATTTATCATGTACCCGAGCACGTTTTTGGTAGCCTTCATTTAAAAACGCACCACTCCTGGAAGAAGGACTTCCGCCACTACGCTATTTTGACTTTTAATCCCCAGGTTCTTTTAGATGGTATCTTGGGAGCTTTGCCTTATGTACTCATAGCAGTAGTCTTGTGGTCTTTTTCTCCCATCGGCGTTATCTCTGGATTACTGCTTGGTCAGCTTCATGTATGGTGGAGACACATAAGTGTACTGGGTTGGCAAACTTCAAAGCCTGTAAATATTTTATGCCAAATTCTATTTATTACTACTCCTGAGAGACACTGGTTACATCATCACAAAACTAATTTAGGTTTCGGTGATATCTTCACCTTTTTTGAACAGCCTGCACAAATGTGGTTACGCTGGCTTCGGCTACTCAGACTTCGTTTTCGCTACTCTCGAATCTAACTGAAGTTACTGCTTACCTAAATACTTTTTAAAATTACCAAAAAAAGCTGCGATCGCAGCTTTTTTTGTAGACTATTTATTTTTTGCCAAAGAGCGGATTATTCTAGTCTTAGAAATGCAGTTACCTACATACTCAAAAAAGCTGATTCCCAATTTACGAGTAGTCGCAACAAGAGACATCAATTGACCATAGCTTTAAAACTATGCCTTTATATAGTTATTTCTATAACTCATCAAAAAGTAAGCGAGTTACACAGGCGCAATAACGCCTCTGCTACCGAGTTTAAAGATATTTGCTACCGCTCAACTTTGCTGTTATATCGCCCATCTTTTTGGGAAAACTAGTCTTAATTAGTAAATTATTATATTCCACTAGATTTTTATGACTATTTCTTTCTTTTTGGGAGATGTTGGGCGTAGTTTGCTTATCCAAAGGAGTATGGATAGCTGCGGTGAAGAAGGCAGCAGGCAGGATAGCGCAGCCGTAGCGAGTCCGCGAGCGTCGGCAAGAGGCAGGAGGAGAAAATCATCCGGGGATTCGACCCCTCCTGAATTGAAGCCACTGAACTCTCGTAAAGAGCGGGAAGCTAACGCAACAGTGAGGGACTTAAATCCAAGCTCCCTCTGGTCGCGGCAGGAGGTTGAGGACAGTTTTCCTCTTGCCTTCCTCGATATAATTAATAACCTACTTGGCTTGAATGCGGTCAATTTACAACCTGCTGCTTATGAGGTGTTTCATGTCCGCAGTTAGCCTCAGAAAGATTCTCAACAAAAAAGATTTGCCATCTCTTCTTCATAACTTAGTCTACCAGTTTAACGTTGCGATTGATGTTGAACTGGTAGACGGCACGAAACTAATCAGCATTGGGGAGCAAACTACGAAAAACCGATATCCAATCGAGGTGTCAGGAGAAATCATCGGTTGGGTTGTTGGCAAAGAACAGGCAACTCTACTTGCGACTTTGCTCTCATTTCTGGCAAAGCAGGAAGCTGAGAAGAAAGAACTCGCCAAAGAATTGCTGGAGCGATACCAGGAAATTGATTTGTTTGAGGATATCTCAACTCAACTGACAACAAGTTTAGATACGCGACAGATTGCCCAGCTCGTGCTTCAGGAATTGAGTCAATTAATTGAATCATCTGCGGGGATGATTCTGCTCCTGAGTCCAGATGCAACTGCATTTGAAATTATTGCCGAATTTGGAATATTTTTTGACCACAGTCAGCCGGAACCAGGGAAGGGAATTATTGGCAAAATTGTGCAATCCAACCGGGCAGAACTAATCAATGATGTCCAAGCCGATCCTCGATTAGAGGGGCAAAAAAACGTTAGCGCCCTGATTTGTGTACCGTTGCGAGCCAAGGAGCGGGTACTGGGAGCGATCGCTATTGGAACGCCCAAAACTGACTCATACATGGCTGAACACCTGAAACTGGTGAGTATCTTTGCCTCTCAAACAGCGATCGCTATTGACAAAGCTGTGCTTTACGAGCAAAGCACTCAAGCCGCCGTCCAGGCAAAAGCCCAGACACAGAAGCTTCAGCAAGCTCTCCATGAGTTGCAATTGGCCCAAACTAAATTGATCCAAAGCGAAAAAATGTCCAGTCTAGGGCAACTCATTGCCGGAGTTGCCCACGAAATCAACAACCCGGTGAACTTTATTTATGGCAATTTAAGGTATATTGCCGAATACGCCCAAGATTTGTTGCACCTATTAAAAAAGTATCAGAAAGTCCTACCTGTTGCTCCTCCAGAACTGGAATCAGAGTTAGACAATATAGACCTGGAATTTATCATGCAGGATCTCCCCAAACTGCTAGATTCGATGAAACTAGGCACAGGTCGCATCGTAGAAATTGTCCAATCACTGAAAAACTTCTCCCGTCATGACGAAGCAGAAATGAAAGCCGTCAACATCCACGATGGCATTGATGGGACGCTGATGATTCTTCACCATCGCCTGAAAGCAGCTATTCGCCGACCGAAAATTGAAATCGTTAAAGACTATGCCAAACTTCCCTTGATTGAATGCTACCCCGGACAGTTAAATCAGGTGTTTATGAACATCCTGGCAAATGCCATTGATGCTCTAGAGGAAGGAATGGACAATGAAGAAATATCCCCCCCTACAGCCCAAATCACCATTCGGACTGAAGTTTTCGACAACCAGTGGGTTGTGATTTGCATTGCCGACAACGGCCCAGGCATGAAGGAGGAAGTAATTCGCCGCATTTACGATCCCTTCTTCACCACCAAAGATGTTGGTAAGGGAACCGGGTTAGGCATGGCAATCAGCTACCAAATTGTTGTAGACAAACATCGGGGAATACTTAAGTGTCGTTCTCAACCAGGTGAAGGCACAGAATTCTGGATTCAAATTCCAGTCAATTGTGCATTGGCAGACGCTGCTGAAGAACAAAATAGCAACTCTGCGTCGCCAACTTCCACAACCGAATCATCCCCCACCTCCGATGCCGACGGCTTCATTCCATCAACAGCTCCAATGCTCAAACCGACGGATTTGCTGATCCGCCACACTCAATTGCTCCAGCGACTTTCACACCACAGTCCATCTGTGGAAGCTGCATCACCCGATCAACTTTACCAGATGTTTCAACACCACCCAATTTCGTTAAAGCTTTACGCCACTTTGTTGTCTTGGTTCTGTTGTTCTAACCCTACCCAAATACGCCACTAAAGAAACCTCAACCATGTTTGACCAACTTGATGAATACAACAGTCAGCTATTTGAACTATGTCCTGTTGGGCTAGTACTATGCCGAACAGATGGGACGCTAATTAAGATCAACCCTGCCTATGCTGCCATTTTGGGGCGCACTGTTCCAGAAACCCTGAATCTCAACTATCACCAGATTACTCCAGAAAACTATGCAGCTACCGACCAAGCTACCCTGGAAAACCTAGAACAAACTGGTCGTTACGGCCCCTATGAGAAGGAGTTAATCCACAAAAGCGGGTATCTGGTTCCGGTCAGAATCTCTGGACTGATGATTGAGAAAGATGGAGAGCAACTAATCTGGTCTAGTGTGGAGGATATCAGCGACCTTCGACGCGTTCAGCAGGAACGCCAACATAATGAAGAAATACTAAAACAGAGTGAAGCCCGATATCGGTCTCTAGTAACTGCTAACACACAAATCGTCTGGGTAAGTACACCAGAAGGAATTTGCTTTGAACTGGCAAGCTGGATAGCTTATACAGGTCAAAGTCTAGCTGAAGCGGAAAATGGGGGCTGGATTGATGCCGTTCATCCAGACGATCGCGCCTACACCGGAGAAGTCTGGAGTGCTGCTGTGGCAAACCTGAGTATGTATCAAATTGAATACCGAATTCGTGGCAAGGATGGCAACTATCGCTACTTTTGGGTCTGGGGTGCGCCCGTTATAGAAGAAGATGGCAGCGTCCGGGAGTGGATTGGCACCTGCACCGATATTCAGGATCGCAAGCTGGCAGAAGCCGAAAATCAGCGTCTTCAAGAACGATACCGCTCCTTAGTAACTGCTACTTCACAGATCGTCTGGGGAGCTACCCCAGAAGGACTGGGAATAAGCAGTGAAATGCTGACCTGGATGGACTATACGGGGCAGAGCAAAGCTGAAGTTGAGGGTTGGGGCTGGATCGATCCCATTCACCCCGATGACCGTGCCAACTCCACAGAAGTTTGGAATGCTGCTGTGGCAAACCGAGGTATCTACCAAACTGAATATCGGCTGCGTGGCAAGGATGGCACATACCGCTACTTCTCTGTCTGTGGTGCCCCCGTCCTGGAAAAAGACGGCAGCATTCGGGAATGGATTGGCACCTGCGCTGATATTCACGATCGCAAGCTGGCAGAAGCTGAAAATCAACGTTTATTAGATATGTTGAATCATTCTAGCGATGCCATCATCGTCCGCGACATGAGCGACAAAATCTCTCACTGGAATCAGGGTGCCGAAACTCTGTATGGTTGGACACGTGAGGAAGTCAAAGGACAGTACATTCACGTATTTCTTAAAAAAATCTTTCCCAAACCAAAAGAAGAAATCATCGCAGAGTTATTACAGCAAGGTAATTGGGAAGGAGAAGTGCAACACCTCACCCATGATGGCAAACAGCTTACCGTGCAGAGCCGATGGACGTTACAACGAGATATCTCTGGTCAGCCCTGCGCGGTGCTAGAAATCAATACCGACATTACTGCCCGCAAACAAGCAGAAATCGCTCTGCGGCAACTGAATCAAGAACTAGAAGCCAGAGTTGTAGAGCGGACAGCTGCTCTGCAAAATACCCTAGCAGAAGCGCAGGGATTAAATGCCATTTTAGATAACTTAGCAGATGGTTTGTTAGTGGCAGACACCACAGGACAAATCACCCACTTTAATCCTGCCTTTTTAACTATGTATGGATTGACAGCCAGTGCCCTCAACGGCCACTACCGAGAATTGCCGATATCTGGTTTAGCAGACCTAATTGCACGAACTCAGTCCCATCCCAAAGAGGTGTTCTCTGCCGAAGTTGCACTGGTAAAGGAACGCATTGGTCAGGCAGTGGCGACTGCCATTTTCAAAAAGACGGCAGATCAGGAACCCGCTGCCTGCTTCGGTTCGGCGTTGCTGATTCGGGATGTGACAGCAGAAAAGGAAATCGACCAGATGAAAACCGACTTTATCTCAACAGTTTCCCATGAGTTGCGGACGCCACTGACTTCTGTCCTTGGTTTTGCATCGATCATTCAAGAAAAGCTGGAAACCGATGTGTTCCCAATGCTTTCTACCGAAGACCGCAAGCTTCAGAAAACGATTAAGCGGGTGGCTGACAATCTCAACATTATTGTGTCAGAAGCAGAACGGCTCACGTCTTTGATTAACGATGTCCTAGACATCGCCAAGATGGAAGCAGGTAAGGTGGAATGGCAAATGCAACCCCTTGATCCCAGCGAATTACTCGATTGGGCAACCAATTCTACCGCCGGGTTGTTTGAAACCAATGGCTTGCAGTTAGTCAGCGAGATTGAACCTGGACTGCCTCAGATAGTAGGCGATCGCAACCGTTTGCTGCAAGTTTTAATCAATCTGATTTCCAATGCCGTTAAGTTTACCGAATCTGGTTGTGTCACCTGCCGCGTTAAACAAGGAAACGACGGTGTTTGCATCAGCGTTATCGACACAGGCATTGGTATTGCACCTGAAGACCAGCCGAAAGTATTCGAGAAATTCCGCCAAGTTGGCGACACCCTCACCGACAAACCCAAAGGCACAGGGTTAGGACTGCCCATTTGTAAACAAATCGTCGATCATCATGGCGGTAGAATCTGGGTTGAGAGTGAACCAGGTAACGGCAGCGTATTCTCGTTCATCATTCCCACTTACGCCTGTGATCCAAAAACGACTCCTAATCTGAATCTGGATACGCTAGTCAAACAACTCAAAGAACACGTCATCACCAAAAACGCTGTACTGAACCAAAACCGTAAAACGATCTTGGTTGTAGATGATGATGCCAACATTCGAGAACTACTCCGTCAACAACTGGAAAACGAAGGCTACAACGTTCGGGAAGCGAAAGACGGTGTGGATGCAATTCATCAAATCAAAACAGCTCGTCCCGATCTGATCCTTTTGGACGTGATGATGCCCCAAATCAACGGCTTCGATGTGGCAGCCGTTCTCAAAAATGATCCCCTGACCTCAGACATTCCGATCATTATTTTGTCAATTATTGAAAACAAAGAACGGGGCTATCATATTGGCATTGATCGCTATCTCACTAAGCCCATTGACACAGAGAAACTCCTCAACGAAATTGACTCACTCCTTTACCAAGGCACTTCTAATAAAAAGGTATTGGTTGTAGATAAAAATGCATCAGCCTTAAAAACCCTATCAGATGTACTACAAACTCAGGGATACAGCGTGATTGAAGCCTCCGATCCGCAAGAATGCATTCATAAAGCCTTGTCAGCCAAACCTGACATGATCATCATCGATTCTATCTTCTCTCAAGAAGCCGATTTGGTGAAAACCCTACGGTTTGAGAAGGATCTGGAAAATGTATTTTTTATTATGCTGTCTGAACAATAATCACTGTGACTGGGTACTGGGTAATGGGTACTGGGAACAAATTCTTCTAATCCCTAATCCCCAATCCCTAATTCCTAATCCCCAATCCCTAATTCCTAATCCCCAATCCCTATGACCCAGAAAATTCTGATTGTTGACGATGAACCCAATATCTTGATTTTGATGGAACAAGCCCTAGAAGCATTAGAAGACGAGGGTGTTGAACTTCTAACTGCTAGAAATGGAGAAGAAGCTCTCGAAACGATTAAAACTGAAAAACCAAATCTAGTTTTTCTCGATGTGATGATGCCTAAAATGAATGGTCTGCAAGTTTGTCACATTGTTAAACACGACCTACAAATGACTGACATCTACATTGTGATATTGACAGCTAAAGGACAAGAATTTGATAAACAAAAAGGAATTGAGGTCGGTGCAGATTTATATCTAACGAAACCATTTCGTCCCAAAGAAGTACTTGAAAAATCAATGCAGGTGTTGGGCTTTTGAGGAAAGTAACGAATGCTTTTGATCTGCTGTTGCTTTCAGTTTTTCGCAGTACTTGGTAATACTAATTTATCCACAATGGATGGAGCTTGTTTCTAATACCAAGCTATTTCGAATTTCAATTATTTAGATAGAATAAATAGTTTTTAAAACTATCAAAATATCACAAAGACGCGATAAATCGCCGTCTCTACAAAGGACTGATTATTGTAAAGATGGCGATTTATCGCGTCTCTTCCCTTAACAGAACCGTAACCCAAGTCTCCATTACTTTTTAACTGGGGCGATTGAGGAAGTAGGAGGCAAGAGGAAGCGCTGTAAATAAATTCAGGGGATTTAGCAAGGACGCTGTATTTCTTGTTGCACTCTCCGCTTGAAATATATATTTTTTTGTTTTTCATAAAGGAACTGACTTGATCTAGACCCTTTTGACAGAGGGAAGAATTATTTTCTAAAACCTTCTGCCTCCAGCAATAACTGTTCTCTGCCTTTCTTCGGTAATACCTGAAAATTGCTGTAAGTGTTAGCCTCCCCGGCTCACCTGCCCTGTGCTTGTTCAACTAAAAGGTATTTCTGGGAAACCTTAATTTGTGAGAGCGAGAGGCTTTTGCCAGAAGGAACTAGAATTAGGAAACACCTAGCTGGGTTCTTCTGACTTTTGAAATTAGGAGTGCATGTGTGCCAAAATCCCCTAAATATTTGCTGATTGGATCAACCGAGACTTACAGCGGTAAATCTGCAACTGTTCTGGGTTTGTCTCATCAGCTACAGCAAAAAGGACTGGATATTACCTACGGTAAACCGCTTGGTACCTGTTTGAATTCCTCTAGTGGAACCGTAATTGAGGAAGATGTCCAATTCATCGCTCTTAGCCTCAATTTGCCGGAAAACCGTGTTGCACCTACAATGCTGGCTTTGGATGAACTCAATGTGCAAAAACGCTTACGAGGGGAAGATAAAACCGATTATCAGCAGTCCCTAATACAGCAATATTTACAAATGTCCCAAGGTGATTTGGTATTACTGGAGGGGCCTGGTGATTTGTCCGAAGGCAATTTGTTTGACTTGTCTTTGCTGCAAATGGCTAAAGTATTGGATGCTGGTGTGCTGTTAGTAACTCGCTATAAATCGTTGCTTTCGGTTGAGGCGCTATTGACTGCGAAACAGCGTGTAGGCGATCGCTTACTTGGAGTTGTGATCAATGATATTCCTGTCACCCAACTAGAAGCGGTTGACACTCTGTTGCGCCCATTTTTGGAACACCAGGGGATTCCGGTACTAGCAATGCTGCCGAACAATGCTTTGCTCCGCAGTGTCAGTGTTGGCGAACTAGTCAAACAGTTAAAGGCTGATGTTCTCTGTCGCAACGATCGCATGGATTTGTTGGTAGAAAGTCTGGCAATTGGAGCGATGAATGTCAACTCCGCTGTCAAATATTTTCGCAAACGCCGAAATATGGCAGTGGTAACAGGAGGCGATCGCGTGGAAATTCAGCAAGCTGCTTTGGAAACTTCTACCCAATGTTTAATTCTCACCGGGCAACTACCGCCGCCGCCGTTCATTCTCAGTCGCGCTGAAGAACTGGAAATCCCGATTTTATCTGTTGACTTAGACACCCTCACCACTGTAGAAATTGTTGACCGCACTTTTGGGCAAGTCCGCCTCCACGAGCCGATTAAGGTTCAGTGCATTCGCCAGTTGATGTCTGAGCATTTTGACATTGACCGCCTGTTATCTAAACTAGGTTTAACTCCAGCAGCGGCATTGTCTTAGATTCATCAACTCAAGCAATTAAGAGCATCAATGCTCAATTATCAGTTAGGCAGCTGTATTACTGCTGAGGGTACAGCTGGTTCGCCGTCACCTCCCAGGGGACGGCGTGCTATTTCCTTCCGCCCCATAGCTGGGACAACGCACAAAAATTTAGAATAGCGTTACTTTCAGAATCCGTAAGAACTGCCAGAATCAGGCAAATTTCAGTACTTGACTCTCCTAAATGAGATTAGTTACGAAACACATTGGCTAGCCTGGTGTTACCAAGCAATGGAGTTACTGAACCAAACAATCGAAAATTAGTAGCAATGTTTAACTCAAGTTTTCCTCGCATCTACACGCTGTTTGGTAAAATATCTGGGTCGTTTAATTCGGATTATGTCCATCTTTGAGCCAATCAACAGACCTTATTAACCTCGATACATTAGCCCAAGAACTAGCGACAATCCAGCAAACGGGTTCTAAAAGAATCGCCTTGCTGGGTTCTCGTCACGTGCCGATTACGCATCAGAATCTTATTGAAATGATGACTTATGCCCTAGTTTTATCGGGTAATCGAATCATTACTTCTGGTGCTACAGGTACAAATTCCGCTGCCATCAAGGGAGCAACGCGGGCTGATCCGAATTTGCTAACGGTGATTCTCCCCCAAAGTCTGGAACGCCAGCCTTTGGAATCGCGCCAGCAACTAGAACAGGTAATGCATCTAGTGGAAAATCCCAGTAATGATACTCTGTCTCTTGCTGAAGCTAGTTACCTGTGCAACAAGGAAATTGTGTCTCGTTGCCAGCAACTGATCTGCTTTGCGTTTCACGACAGCCGCACCCTGTTGCAAACTTGTCAAGATGCAGAAGAACAAAGAAAAGTGGTGACCCTCTTCTACTTTGATTAGTCATTTGTCATTTGTCTTTTGTCATTTGTCTTTTCTATTTGACTAATGACTATTGACTGATGACTAATGACTCATAACCAATGCTTAATAAATAATGACTATTTTTTTGTACTCGATCGCTGCTGCTGCCGTTCTAATTTACCTGCCATTTTTGCTGGTAGCTTATGCCCGCGTGCGTATTGGGTATGAAATGTTTTCTACTCCTCGCGCAATGTTTGATAAATTGCCACCATACGCCCAAAGAGCTACTTGGGCACATCAGAACACCTTTGAAGCGTTTATGGTGTTTTCGGCAGCGGCATTGATGGCATACGTAACTGGTGTAAATTCTTTTACAGCACAAGTGGCTGCGATCGCCTTTGTGGTAGCCCGTTTGCTATACTCAATTTTTTATATTTTGAATATACCCCTTTTGCGATCGCTCATGTTTGGCATTGGCATCCTTGGCTGTGCCACTCTCTTTTTCTTGAGCATCATCCAAGCGACTAGTTAAGTGGGTACTGGGGACTGGGGACTGGGAAAGAGTTTTCCCAATCCCTAGCCCCCAATCCAAAATCGTTCGACTGAGCGAAGTCGAAGTCCAAAATCTAAAATCCAAAATGTTTTATGGCTTCTACTTTTTCCTTTGACATTGTGAGCGACTTTGACCGACAAGAGTTGGTTAACGCTGTCGATCAAGTTATACGAGACATCAAAGGTCGTTACGACCTCAAAGACACTGAAACTACTGTCGAGTTAGTCGAAGAAAGCATTAACGTTAGTACTGACAGCGAGTTTACCTTAGATTCTGTACACAACATTCTGCGAGAAAAAGCCGCCAAGCGTAACCTCTCCCAGAAAATCTTTGATTTTGGCAAAGTTGAATCAGCCAGTGGTAATCGCGTCCGTCAAGAAATCAAACTCAAAAAAGGCATCAGTCAAGAAATCGCCAAACAAATTTCCAAATTGATTCGGGACGAATTCAAAAAGGTACAAGCTTCAATCCAAGGTGATGCTGTGCGGGTTTCTGCCAAATCTAAAGATGACTTACAAGTAGTTATGCAGCGGCTCAAACAAGAAGACTACCCAGTTGCTTTGCAATTTACAAATTATCGTTAAAAGATTTGCATGGTGGGCAGTGCCCACCCAAAATACGTTTTGTGAAGATTTTTTGTTTGGATGTAATACGTGGTAAGGGCGTACTAGGAGGTTCCGCCTTCCTTACTTGCAGCAGCAGCCCAATGAGGTGCATTTCCAGCCTATGGCTGGAAACGAGGTTTTAAAGGAGTTTTAGCTTAATTTGACGCGTATAACAGGTATTGCGCCCCTATAATTAAGACCGTCCGCCAACACTTTTTTGAAATGCTGGACGCTCAGATAACTGCTTCATATATTTCAACACTTCTGGGTAGGAACTGAGGTCTAGTTTTAGCATGATGGGAATGTAATTCAGAATAGATCCCACTGCCACATCAGCAACAGTGAACTCATCGCCAAGCAAAAAAGGTTGCTTACTGAAAATTTCATTTAACGGAGTCAACAAGCGGGGCATTTCCCGCTCCCGGCTGGCTTCTAGAAAAATTCCTGGCCCAAGGGTAGCATTGGCAAACGACACCCATTGGGAGAATAGAGCACGTTCTTGGAGTGAAAATGGATTTTTACCGTATTTATCGGCAAGATACAGCAAAATTGCCCCAGATTCCCAAAGCTGAAAATCCCCGTCAACAATTGCTGGAACTTTGCCAACTGGGTTTATTGCCAAATATTCAGGTTTGAGGTGTTCACCAGCCTGCATATCGAGCTTGACGAATTCGTAGGGAACTCCTAGTTCCTCTAAATACCAGTGAACAATTGATGCTCGACTACGAGCACCGCCGTAAAGTTTGAGCATAATTACTTAAAGAACTTTGTGAGTGTGAGAATGCTGTTTAACGTTGTCTTCTTTGGTGACAACTCTAGCGGCATTTAATACCCGCTTGCGCTCAATGGAATACTTAAATTCAGTGTAGTTTGTACCTAAGGGAATTAAAGATTTTGCAGATTCACGACGTTTGTAGGTACGAGCTGCTGCAAATGCCCGTGGTACAAATTCCTCTCCAAACTGAGCCGAATCTGGGAAACCATCTGGCAACAATGGTGAATCGCCATCCAGCACAGATCCCAAAGTTGTTGCATGAGCCAGCTTATAGGAGGTAGGGATACCCTTTAAAAGCGCTTCCAAAGCGGCAGAGGGAATCGGTTCTATAACTTCGATTTGATAAACTTCTCCATCTTCTTTGACGAAGCAGGTTGCCAAACCGATAACAATGTAATCATCGGTTGCTAAATCAGGGGCATTAGGATAGGAAATTGCAGTTGTCATCGGAAAATTTCTCAAAACTTAAAAATTAAATCTAGATACTGGGGCAAGTGGCTCATGAGGCATGGGTTATTCTCCTTGTCTCTCTTGTCCCTATGTTCTCTTTCTCATCTCTAAAGAACCGCTTGTTGGCATTCTACCAATTTGTCGCTCTCACTACTTGACTAGTCTTGGAGATTAACATCTGCTATTTCTGGAATTCACCTTGGGGATGAAGTATTCATGATTAGGTTTGAGGATTAATTGTTTGTTTAGGGCGTAAATTTATCTTGTACCACTGGGTTAAGTTCTCTCTTGAGATGGCTTCTAAGTAACCCTGAATACTTTAAAAATAGTCATAGTGGTAAAACCACCCGTAGACAAAAATTAGAATTTAATTTCAAAAAGCAGGGATTTCAGGCAGGGAAAGATGAATATTCACTCGTTTTTAGCTGATGGTGACCAGCAAAATAACCAATCTAAATATGTCTTAACTAGTACAAATAAATTACCAAAGCAGAGGATAAATGACACAAGCGCATCTACTTTAGGGGATAGCTACTTACGCTCTTGTGCTTTAAGGTTGGCTCAACAAGGAGATTATACAGAGGCGATCGCAACCTTAACCCAACTAATTTCCCGCCATCCCCACAATGCCGTTGATTACAACAACCGAGGGCTGATTTATTTTCAAGGTGGTGAAAGGCAAAAAGCGCTTTTCGACTATAACACCGCCCTCAAACTTAATCCCTATTTGGCTAGTGCTTATAATAATCGGGCAAATTACTACGCAGCTTGTGGAGAATTAGCAGCAGCACTTGCCGATTACGATCAAGCGATTGATTTCAATCCTCGCTATGTCCGGGCGTGGATTAACAGAGGCATTACCTGGCGTGATTTGGGGCAATATGAGGAGGCAATTGAGAATTTTGAGGTAGCACTGCTTTTCGGTCAGCTAGAAGGTCATATCTGGGCTGAACGCGGCAGGACTTACCATCTTTGGGGCGACTGGAATTGTGCGATCGCTGATTATCGTCGCGCCCTCACTCAACTGCCTTCTCTCGAAAGAACTAGGGACGTTACTGGTTCTCGCTTGCGTTTACAAATCGAAAATTGGCTAAACGATTTGTTATCTCCTGAGCGTCCTATTTGGTAGATTAGTCCTTCTGGGGGATTCAAAATTCAAAATAAATTATTAAATTTTGAATTGGAGTTTAGTGACGCTGTATCGTTAATGACTAATAGATGATAACTACATAGCTATTCAAAAATTAGCTATTAACCATTATTTATTAGCAATAATATAAATTAACACCCGGTTTGTACGTAGCCAGAATCACAAGAAACCTAAATAATCCCAAATTAGCTATTTGTCTTAGGGTGATGACTCTGTTTGTTCATTTTCTCGGCGATCTGGATTCATCAACACGACCCGACGCTGGCTGGGATCAAATCGATATCCCTGTTGTTGCATAATACTTTTAGTTTGCTGAGGATCGAAGTTACGGCTAAATTCCGTCTGCAAATTATTGACATGTCCTTCCATCAGCTTGACTTCAGTACTAATTTCTCGCAACTTTTCTTGCTGTGACCAGTGATAAGGTAAAAGTTGTGTTAAGGCAGATGCTGCAATGGCTGTAATCACAACATTGACCGCTATTTTGGCTGTGCTTTCCAGCGCCATCACCTGGTAAGAACGTTGACGAAGATGCCGCTTTGGTCGAGGAATGACCCGGCGTTTTTGTATAGGTTGTAACGGTGGTCTAGATGGTTGAATCGCGTTCATGATGCTAAAAGATAACCTCGCTTAATGAAGGGAAGCACTGTAAAAGCCCTCTGGCGCTAATTACTGCTTGATTTAGCTGTCATATTACTTCATTTTTTTGAAATAGCTACAAGTGTTGCACCGGTTAAAAAATAACCTGGCTTACGTAAGTGCTAGTTTCGTAGCTACTTATGGCATAAAGCCGCAAGCAACTGGAAATTGCACCCCGTACTGCCAGGATTATTAGCTTTTTAACTGTGTCACATCGTAGCGTTATTTGTAAAGTTCTGTGGCTAATCGCCAAGCTAGAACTCCTGGGATCAGTGCCACAACTAGAGCGATGTAGACTTGAGTATCCGAGATGGAAGATATCTGAGCAATGTACAGAGTATCTAAGATAGGCATGGCTGAAAACCTCCTAACCTGAATAGATTTTGAACAGTTCGTTTACTACTTTTCCTTGTTTTGCCAAGATTGTGGAATATCTTGTTACAAGATGCAACAAAAGCAGTTATTGGTCAGTAGCCATTAGTTAATTCTCCATTAGAAAAATTTATAAAAATATGAATTTGTATTTGGGTATCGACTTCGGCACTTCTGGCGCACGCGGTGTGGTGATTGACGAGGAAGCCTCTTGTATTCAGGCTGAGGTACGATATCCCTTCCAGGACTCACCAGCCGCCGTTACGCCAAAAATTTGGCAGGAGGCTTTGTTTATGCTGGTGGAACAAATACCTGACCAATTGCGGCGAAAAATTAAAGCGATCGCAATTAATGGTACTTCTTCCACCGTCTTGCTGGTCGATGCTGTGGGCAATCCAACAGATGCACCATTGCTGTATAACGATGCGCGGGGATCATTGGTGCTAGAGCATTTGAGGAGTATAGCACCCCCTAATCATACCGTATTGAGTGCCACCTCCAGCCTAGCCAAACTTTTGTGGATGAGGCAATTACCCTCTTTTAGTGAAGCTAGATATTTCTTGCATCAAGCAGATTGGCTGGCGTTTCTCTTACATGGACAGTTGGGGATTAGCGATTACCATAATGCTTTAAAGCTGGGTTATGACGTAGAAGAGTTGAAATACCCAGAATGGCTAGAAAAGCTGCAAATACCGATTCAGCTACCCAAAGTTTTATCTCCTGGGACTCCGATTGCAGAATTACACCCTGAAATTGCGGACAAATTCGGTTTCCGCCGTGATTGTCTGGTGTGTGCAGGTACAACTGATAGTATTGCGGCTTTTCTCGCCAGTGGGGCAAAACTACCTGGTGAAGCCGTGACTTCCCTTGGTTCAACGTTGGTACTAAAGTTGTTAAGTCGTACCCGTGTAGAAGATGCCAGATATGGGATTTACAGCCATCGGTTGGGGGATTTGTGGCTGACTGGTGGTGCTTCTAATACTGGAGGTGCAGTACTCAAGCAATTTTTCACAAACGCTGAGTTAGAAAGCCTTAGCCGGGAGATTGATCCATCAAAAGCTAGCGATTTAGATTATTATCCGCTGTTGAAGGCAGGCGATCGCTTTCCGATTAATGATCCTAACCTCCCCCCACGATTGGAACCACGCCCAGATCATCCAGGAGAATTTTTGCATGGGTTGTTAGAAAGCATTGCCCGCATAGAAGCACGAGGGTATGAATTATTACAACAAATGGGCGCAGACAAATTGAGCCGTGTTTATACTGCTGGTGGTGGCGCGGCGAATGACACTTGGACTGCGATTAGGGCACGTCATTTGCAAGTTCCTGTCGTAGCGTCAGTATACACAGAAGCTGCTTATGGGACGGCGCTGTTGGCGATGGGGGACGGAAGAAGGGATGAACAAGACTAATTGTGTAACTATCTTTTCATAGATATTTTATAAATCAGTATCTATCCTAGTGACAATCGACATATCTCGGCCGATACTGGGATGATTAGATACCGGACTATAGGATTCCAGGTTCATCATCTGGGCAGCTATTCGGGGATGGGTGCTTCGCCACAAGCGAATGTCATCTATCCCCTTTACTATTTATTGGTGTGATTCTGAGGGGATTAGGAGTAAAAGGTTTTTTAAGAAAGTTTGACCTGCGCGATCAAGATTATCATCTAGGGAAAAGGTGAGGCTGCGGACTCGAATTTCGTCACTTTTAATATCTAGTGCCTGTGTCAAGTCTTTGGGGTATATCAAAAAGGCTTGCTTGCATTTTGTTGTGTTGGCGTAGCTGATCATTTGATGAATATCTGTATTTCCTGCCTGTTCGGGGGCTTTATACTTTGTATCCAAAACCGCTATTGTTTTGCCAGTATCAGCATCACACAGTAATATATCTATATTGAAGTGCCGATTTTGACTAATTTCTATTGGATGTTGCTGTTTGAAAAAATAGCCTTGTGGCGTGTTTTTCTTAAGCCATTCTGCAACGAAAAGTTCATATAAATGTGCCATATCGGCGAGAAAGGGTAGGGTTTTGTAATTTCCCCTTTTATGACTGGGACTACTATTTTCTAAAAACAATCTACATAAATTATGTAATAGTTCATAGTCTGGATTGAGGCGATTATACTGTCTGGCGATACAATCTTCTGCGCTACAAGGTTGCAGCGTTACTAATCCTTGTAGAGCGTGATAAGCTTTTCGTACTGTTGGTGATACTCTTTCTGAACATAAACTGCTAAGACCAATGATATAAAGCGTCCATGCCAGGATTTGATTTTCTTTAACATCAGCCGTATGTTCTTCGTAATTGCATTTAAGTTTAACATTCCACGGCTTTTGAATTATCTGTTGCACATCTAGCCTTCCCCGCACATAATAAAGCTGCTGTATTTTAGGCAAATAAGTACGATATAATCCTTTACGGCATCGCTCTAAAATTTTATCGGCTAAGATATGAGCCAGATTTTTATAAAAGTCCTCTAGAGATTCACAATTCATCAGCCCTTCCAGAAAGCGAAACCCTTTTAAGTTGTAGGCATATTCCAGCATTCCAAAGAGGTTTTGGATAGGCACTTTCGGATTTATTTTTAGATGCAATTTAGGAGTTACAGGAATGTAACCTACCCATCCTTTAGCTTTCAGTTTCCAATATCCTTTCGTTGTATAGGTAGGAAATTCTATATCTACTTGTGTTTTGTATTTCTCATATAACTCAACCCCGGCTGAATAGGGTATTTCATCAAGTGTAAATGATTTATTTTCGTATTCTGTAATTTCAATAATTCTTAGTTTTGCTGGGTTTATATCCATAGTTGAACCTGATCCTTGATTTTATCCCAGCGAAATTGATCTACTTTTTCTAGCTGGTTAAAAAAGTACTCTTCTAAATATGGCTCAATTTCCATGCGCCATATATCTTCTATATCTTCACGTAGGTTGTCTGTTAAAAAAAATGAAATACCAATTTCGTAGTTTTTATCTGCGATCGCCTGATTTAATTGCTGTAAAATCTTAACTAATCCCTCTACTCTAAAACCTGTTTTTAGGTGATACCGTCGCAGTACATCATAGTTTGGACGAAGTTCAATAAACGCAAAGCGGCGACGAAGTGCATGATCTATATTGGCAATAGACCTGTCTGCTGTATTCATTGTGCCAATAATGCGGACATTTTTCGGGATGCGAAACCTATTACCGCCAGCTAGTGGAATTTCTTTGTCCCGATACTCAAGCAAGTACATTAATTCACCAAAAACCTGTGCAAGATTAGCACGGTTGATTTCATCGAGAATTAGAACACAAGTATCTTCACGAGACTCAGCTTTTTTACAAAATTCTAAAAATCTTCCTGGAACCAGTGGATATGCTAATATTCCATTTTGACTTTGAGGACGGATGCCTTGAATGAAATCTTCATAAGAGTATGCTGGATGAAATTGTACTAGTTCCGAAAAACCATCACTACCGCCGATTAAGTGTTTTGCAAGTTTTTCAGCTATGAAAGTTTTGCCTGTTCCAGGTGAACCATATAAAATTGCTTGACCTTTACGATTAATTGTACGTATCCAGCTTTTTATTATTGTTTCGTTAAGACCTATTTCTTCAGTAAGTTGAGACAAAGTATATTCTGGGGGCTTAATTTCTTTACTCCAATAAGTAGTATTTTTGAGGTTGTAATTGCTGAAGTCATATTTCTTCACCTCTACAAGCCAATGAGAAAACATATCAAATAAGTCATCATCTCGCAAAGCTGGCACACCTGGTTGGTGCATCACTTTAGCAAATTCTTTAATTAGTTTGTGTCCTGTACTGTTGGCTGCTGGATAATCTGTTAGCTTTGGTTTATGGTCTGTATTGGCAAAATAGTTGATTACTCGCAGCAATTTATTGTTAATCAAAAGAAATTCATCTGGTCGAAGGCTGTTAAGGACAGGGGTGAGTATTTCCGTTTGGAAATCCTTAGAATAGGGTATCTGTGAAAATTCTTTACAAGCTGCTGATAATTTCTCTGGATTATCATTGCAGCAACGAACAAAATTCCAAATTGCAAGATAAATTTGTCGCCAGTCTTCGGGTTTTACCCATATTGATCCTTCATACAATTCTTTTATATCTTTCGTTACAGATGAAGCAACATGAATCCAAGCGCCCCTTTGAGGATTTTTGGTATTGTTATCATAAGGTAGCAACAGAGGTAGTAACAATGATTCTGTCACGTTTTCTCCAGAGTCTGTTGCTGCTGCAATCGCTTCAAAATTACGACGTCTCTGCTGACGCTGCTGAGTATATGAGTTTGTATGACTTATCCCAGATGTTGTATAAGGATATGAGATTACGAATTCCTGAAACAACCTCACAAATTCAGATTTATTGTCAGCTAACATTATCATTAATAAACTTCAGGTTAGTTGGTACATAATTTATTTATAATTAAAATAAATATATTTATTCAGATGAAGAACTAATTGTTATGTTTTGCATCATAGATTCAAACATCTTGAACTCACTTTCCTTTAAGTAACGATAACTTTGCGGAGGCCGAAATTCTGGTATTTTCTCTCTTAGTTGTGTTAACTCAATAGGATCTGGTAAGGTTTTGATATTTTTCACAAAAATACCAACCATTACTGAAGCACCATCATAATAACTTTGAAATTCTTTAGAACTAATTCCCGCTATATTTTTGACCTGTTTCCAAAATTCATTTAAGTCTTTTGGTAATTTTTTAATTTCCATTTGAGTAATATACTTTACTTCAAATGAACCTACTAAAGCTTTTTTGGGAGATGAGACATAGACTAAAACTAAGTCATCCATATTTAATCGAGAGCGAACACGACGGAGTTCTACTTGTTTTTTTCCAGAAAATATTTTTTCTGCATACTTAGGTTTGATTGACAATAAAAGGATGTTACTAGGCATGAAAGTTTATCTATATCTTATTGGTATATCCTAAATTATATAACTTTTTAAAAGAATCATTACTAATTTTACAAGCTGACTGAAATGATTCTTTCCTATTGATAACATTTTGAACTTGCTTGAAATTTATAGAATATTTAAACAACTCAGTATTACTGAATCGAATTGCCATGATATTGCCATTTTTATCTTGATTTACATTCATAATATCAGCCAATTTATAAACTCCTAGTCGTTGAAAACGTTGGTAAAGATTTTTAGGTTGATCGATGATAATCTCATCTACAAAGGAGCAGGCTCGAATAGAGCTTATTCCACAGTAAGACTTATAATCATCCTGGCTCACATACCAAATAATCCGACATGGAGCTTTTAATCCTCTTGAGTTCCTAACTGATCGATAGTAAACAGCTTCACGGTTAAAAGCAAGTTCTATTTTTGATCCAAATAGAGTTTGCCTAGCTAAATCTGAATCAAATAAATCTTTTGCCCATTTGGGTTGAATGGGAATGATAAAATTTGGTATTTCAGCATCAATAATTTTTCCTGGAAAAAGGAATCGTTCAATATTTGCTGATGCTTGAATATCTGTAATTAAGTTGTTTTTATTGAGACTATCAGCTATTTGAATACAAAAGTTATATTCTTGCCCTAAATTAGAAGCTAAAGTAACGAGGCGTATTGATAACTGGGATGCAGTTTCAGCAACTGCTAAGTTTACCTTTAGCCATCCGTTATTAACTCGGATAAAATTATCTTCCTGAATAGCTGTAATAACAGTTTCGTCTAAAGTTAAATCAGTAATTCTAGTAAATTGCCGATGTTCATGAGCAGAATGTAATACTGATTGAAAAATCAAGTGCCGTACCAGTGTAGCTGATAAGTGATTATTAACAACTCGGAGAAGTGGAACTTCTAGCTCATTTTTTTTATGTTTACCATACACAAATAAAGCAAGTGGTTGATTTTCTCCTTCTATAACTATATAACAATCAAACTTGTCTACCTCAGCGAGAAACCGACGTAACTGCTGTTGAAATCCAGCTTTTGTTTCACCTTGATTTATACAAGTAAAATAATTGGTCAATAAATCTTCTTGTCCCCTTTGAACTGATACTTGCTTTAGGAGAGTACCAGCCAAACGTACAGGCTGATAATCAGGCTTATTGCGAAGCTCGTCTAATTGAATCAGCAGTTCATCAAGAGTAAGAATAGAGAGTCTAAATTTATCGTAAATTTCATCTGCAATATCTAACAGTTCTTTTTTATTACTTACGAATACATGAGATTCTGACGCTATAGCTCTCGCTAAATGACGTACATCAAGTTCAGAAATAATTATATTTTTTGGATATATAACTTTTTGGAGATTTTGACATATTTCATCTAAACTTTTACTTAGACAGGGCAAGCTGACAAAACGTTTTGCTAATTGTCTTTGTGATTCTCTTTGCTTATCATCATTAACAAGACTTATATAGTTAAATATTTCATCGGTAATGCATAATTCTAACTCTGGTTCTAACCAATCAGCCAATAGTAATCTAGATTCTTCATTACTACTATCTTCATCTCTATATAAATTAAAAAAAATATTGGCATCGATAACAACGCATAGCTTTGACTCAAGCTTAAAAATGTGATTATTAGAAAATAGATTTTGATGCCCGTGATCAAACCACCAAAAAGTTAGCAACTTCTTATCTTTACTCTTTCCTTCTTTTTCATATTGAGGAACGAAACCTAATTTTGACCACATACCTGCTAAGTCATAATCACGACGGCAGTTTAAGCCAATACCTGTATACTTTTCTTGAGTTATTTGTTTGAGGTGATTGACAAGTAATCTTGCCACTTTCTTGTTTTGATGCTCCCCATCAACGCAAAGATGAACGATTGTGATCCGATCATACGAATGTCGATATAACAAATAGCCAATGCACCCTGCTTGAGGATCAAGAGCTACAAGTATCTGGCGATTCTTTGCACGTTCTGCAAAAGCACCTTTAGGGAAAAAGCCAAGGGTTGTTCTATTGAGACCCCATAGTTCTATAACGGTTGGTAAATATGGTGATCTGTCGTCAATCTCTTCAATTTTTATCTGACCGTCTTTTGTCACTTATTTTATACCTCTTGTACTATAGTATTCACTTACTGTTATTAAAATGGGAGCGCCTTAACACCTATCATATTTAGGAACTAAAATATAGCTTGCTACCGTAGGCTTTGTCTGTGTAACTCTAAAATACTGCCAATTTTTTAACGAATCGCCAAGACGCAAAGCAAGATAAGGAAGAAATGCTTAACCCAAATTAAGTTCTAACTAGCCTACCGTCGTTAAGGTAATGGGTGTATTAAGGCGATCGCAACAAACTTTCATTGGGGATATTAAACGATCGCAATCATGGCAGAAAAACGCCAAATTGTAGATTGAAAGTAACCGGATGCTGCGGCGCTATAGTGTAGAAGCTAATGACAGCAAGCGTAACACGGAGACAAAAAAGTGCAAATCACTAGGCGCAATGTTGAATTAAGAGTAGATGGCAGCTTAATGCGTGTTTATGTTGCGGCTCCCAAAGCAGCAGGAAAATACCCTGGTATTGTCTTTTACAGTGATATTTATCAGTTAGGTGATCCAATGATTCGTCTAGCTAACTACTTAGCAGGATACGGCTATGTAGTTGCAGCCCCAGAAATTTTTCATCGAATTGAGCCAGTTGGTTTAGTAATTGAGCCAGACGATCTGGGACGGATGCGGGGTAATGACGATGCTCGTCGAACTTCCGTAGCTGATTATGATGCCGATTGCCTTGCTGTGATTGAATTTCTGAAAACAGAGAGTGCGGTTTCTCCAAATCAAATAGGCACTCTCGGCTTTTGTATTGGCGGACATTTAGCTTTCCGCGCAGCATTTCAAAACGAAATTCGGGCTGCCGTTTGCTGTTACCCTACTGGGATTCCCAGCGGTAAACTGGGTAAGGAGGTAGCCGATACAATCCAGAGAGTTAGTGAAATCAAAGGCGAGATGCTAATGGTGTTCGGTACTCTTGACCCTCATATACCAGATAGCGATCGCCAAACCATAATAAAAGCAATTGAAAATGCTAACATACCTTACCAAGTTTTCTTGTATGAAGCAGAACATACATTCATGCGCGACGATGGTTATCGTTATGATTCTAGTGCTACCACTTCTGCTTGGTCTGAAATAGTAACTTTCTTGGGGCGCATATTTGCAGACTGAAAACTCTTATTATTGCTTTCTTCGCGTCAATTTTGAGTTGTCTGTAACGCTAATAACCCAGCACCGTAAGCAGGTTCATACCTCGGAAAAATCACCTTTATATTAGGAAACTTCTTAACAAGAGACGCTGCAAATCTTTCATGAATCTTGCATCTACCGCGCCAGACACTTCCTGTTGTGACTACTTCCAAAACTGAGTCAGCACTAAAAATTGCATCAATTACTGTAGATGTAGCTTTTACTAACTCTTTTACAGCATTATCAATTATGATATTCGCTACAATATCACCTGACGCTGCTGCAAAATCTACAACTGGTGCTAAAGCAGCTATCTGTTTAACTCCCCATTCTCGGCGATATACTACTTCTATTAAATCTTCTATACTTTCTAAATCAAGATGCTGTTTGAAACCCTCTATCAAACTCGTTGATATTTCTCGTCCATCATAAGATTTTAATGCTGCGTTCATGCCTGCGATCGCAATTTTATAGGCGCTACCTTCATCTCCTAGAATATACCCCCAGCCTCCGACTCGCTTAGTATGTCCTTCATGATTTCGGCCGAAAACTATCGAACCAGTACCTGCTGCAACCACAATTCCTACAGACTGACCAATTCCACCAACTAAAGCAATTAAAGCATCGTTACAAATTACAATATTCCCTGGTTGTAATGCCCAACTAATAGGCAATTTGTTATTCTGTAACTCTTTAACTAAACCTTTCACTACTTTGATATCTGTTGCACGACCTACACCTGCTAAACCCAAACATATCGCGTCAATATTCACAGTATTTGTAATTATTGCTGCTTCAAGCGCATGATGAATTGCTGATTGAATAGATTGTAAAGTTGCTTCGATACCTATAGTCTGATAATTAGATGAACCTGCTTTACCACGACCTAGCACTTGACGTAAATCATTCATTAAGACACAAACAGTCTTGCTACCGCCGCCATCTATTCCTAAAACATAACTCATGTTCTGTAATAATATTAATTATTCTGATGTTTTGGTTCTTCTTTTAAAGGAATAAAAAATAGAGCAATCATTCCAGGAATTGTGAACAAACAGACCATGATAAAAAATAATGGATATCCAAATGCTTTTTGCAGATAACCGCTAATTAAGCCGGGTAACATCATTCCTAAAGCCATAATGCCAGTGGAGATAGCAAAATGAGAAGTTTTATATTCGCCTTGGCTGATATACATTAAATAAACACTAAAAGCTGTAAATCCAAAACCATATCCAAATTGTTCTAAGGAAACCAAGGGATATACTAATATTAGCGAAGGTTTAGTGTAAGCCATATATACATAAAATATATCAGGTAAATTCAAAGCTAAAGCCATAGGAAACAGACATTTTTTTAATCCATATCTAGAAATTAGCAAGCCTCCTAAAATTCCTCCACAGATTAGGGATATTACTCCAAATGTCCCGTAGGCTAACCCGACATCTGATGTTGATAGACCTAAGCCTCCTACTTCTGGTTTGTCCAATAAAAATAAAGAGGCTATCTTCACAAGCATTGCTTCGCCAAGTCTGTAAAGTAAGATAAATGCTAAGATATTTATAATTTTATGTTGAGCAAAATATGAGCTAATAATTGGCAAAAAGGGTATCTTTTCTGTAGACTGTAGCTGTTGTTTGTTATCTGACTCAGTTAAAGGTAAAATTAGGCGATGGTAAATAAACAGGATTGCTAAAATTAAAGCTGAGAAGCCAATAGCTATAGTCCAGCTTAAAGGAATGTTGTTGAGAGATACTTCAAGCTGACCCGCTAAGACTACTAATATTCCAGAGCCAAAAATGACAGCCATTCGATAAAACAGTGAGCGAATGCCAACAAAAAAGGCTTGTTGTTCCGGAGATAAAGCCAGTAGATAGAAGCCATCTGTAGCAATATCATAAGTTGCAGAAATAAATGCTCCTATTGTTAATGCAGTGAGGGAGATGAAAAAGAAATTTGGTAGTTGTAAGGAGAAGGCTATCAAACCCAAGCAGCAGAACATGGCAAATTGGGTACAAAGTATCCATTTGCGTTTGGTAGAGTAAATATCAACAAGTGGGGCCCAAAACATTTTGATCACCCAAGGTAGATAGAGAAAACTTGTCCACAAGGCGATTTGAGTATTATCTATTCCGAGTTTTTTGTAAAAGATTACGGAAACTGTGTTGATGATGATGTAAGGTATGCCGGAGGTGAAATATAGGGTGGGGATGAATGTCCAAGGGGAGGTTGTTTGGTGTTTCATAGGTTTGGGGAACGAACCGCAAAGGACGCAAAGGGCGCGAAGAAGATTAAGAAGAGAGTATGATGCGTTTGATGCCGTCTTTGAGGAGAGGGACGTTAAAGTTGATGAGAAGGGCTAGAGGGTAATGAGTCATTTTAAGGTAGGAAAGGACTTGGGCTTCATGAATGGGGATTAAGTTTTGGACAGCTTTCAATTCAACAATTAGAGAGTCTCCAACCAAAAAATCTAATTTGCCCTCGCCGACTGGACGACCTTTGTCGTTTACTTTTACTGGATGCTCAAATTTGTGAGGTATCTCGCGCATTAGAAATTCTTCTCTCAACGCTTTGTGATAAACCTCCTCTAAAAACCCCGCTCCTAATACCTGATGTACCTCAATCGCCGCCCCAATCACCCTATAAGCTAGATTTTCTAACTGAACACTTGGTTGCCTCATCTTACCTTTCTCCTCTTCCTTTGTGTCCTTTGCGTCCTTCGCGGTTCGTTTCCATCAATCCCTCTGCAACCCTGTGGCAAAATTTATTAGAGTCCTTCCTTAGTTTTCCCGCATGACCGCAACCATTCCCAATCTCCCCAGTCTCTACGACCCCTTTTCCACTGAAGCCAAATGGCAAAAATTCTGGGAAGACAACCAAGTTTACAAAGCTGACCCCAACAAAGGCGGCGAACCCTACTGTATAGTCATTCCTCCGCCAAATGTTACTGGCAGCTTACACATGGGTCACGCTTTTGAAAGTGCGTTGATTGATACCCTCGTGCGCTACCACCGGATGCAGGGACGCAATACCCTGTGGCTACCGGGAACTGACCACGCCAGCATTGCTGTGCATAGTATGTTGGAAAAGCAACTCAAAAAAGAGGGTAAGACTCGCTACGAGTTGGGGCGCGAGAAATTCCTAGAACGCGCTTGGCAATGGAAGGCGGAGTCTGAGGGAACGATTCTGAATCAGCTACGACGTTTAGGTGTCTCGGTGGACTGGTCACGGGAAAGGTTTACCCTCGATGAGGGTTTATCTAAAGCTGTTGTCGAGGCGTTTACTCGCCTTTACGAGGAAGGTTTAATTTATCGTGGTGAATATTTAGTTAACTGGTGTCCTGCTTCTCAATCGGCGGTGTCTGATGTCGAAGTAGAAAATCAAGAGGTGAATGGAAATCTTTGGCACTTCCGCTATCCCCTCACCGATGGTTCGGGTTATGTAGAGGTGGCGACAACTCGACCAGAAACGATGCTGGGTGATACTGCTGTAGCAGTTAATCCCAATGACGATCGCTACAAACATCTCATTGGCAAAACTTTAACTCTGCCAATTCTACAACGAGAAATTCCGATTATTGGCGATGAATTCGTTGACCCCACCTTCGGCACGGGTTGCGTGAAGGTAACTCCCGCCCATGACCTGAACGATTTTGACATGGGTAAGCGTCACAATCTGCCGTTCATCAACATTATGAATAAAGACGGCACTCTCAATGCCAACGCTGGAGAGTTTCAAGGACAAGACCGCTTTGTTGCTAGAAAAAATGTGGTTTCTCGCTTAGAGGCAGATGGCTTTTTGGTGAAGATAGAAGATTATAAACATACCATTCCCTACAGCGATCGCGGTAAAGTACCTATTGAACCTCTCCTCTCAACTCAATGGTTCGTCAAAATTCGCCCCCTAGCTGACAACACTCTCGAATTCCTCGACCAGCAAACTTCTCCAGAGTTTGTCCCCCAACGCTGGACAAAGGTCTATCGTGATTGGCTAGTAAAACTCAAAGATTGGTGTATCTCTCGCCAATTATGGTGGGGACACCAAATTCCGGCTTGGTACGCTATCAGTGAAACGGATGGGCAAATTACTGATAATACGCCCTTTGTGGTAGCAAAATCGGAAACCGAAGCTTGGGAAAAAGCCAAATCACAATTTGGTGAAAATGTTAAGTTAGAACAAGACCCAGATGTGCTAGATACTTGGTTTTCTTCTGGACTCTGGCCGTTTTCAACTTTGGGTTGGCCGGAACAAACTCAGGATTTAGCAACTTACTACCCCACTACTACTTTGGTGACAGGCTTTGACATTATCTTTTTCTGGGTAGCCAGAATGACAATGATGGCTGGGCATTTTACGCAGCAGATGCCTTTCCAAACGGTTTACATCCACGGCTTGGTGCTGGATGAAAAAGGTCAGAAGATGTCAAAAACCAAAGGTAATGGCATTGACCCATTGTTACTGATTGACAAATATGGTACTGATGCCTTGCGCTACACCCTAATTAGGGAAGTGGCTGGCGCTGGTCAAGATATCCGCTTGGAATACGATCGCAAAAAGGATGAATCACCATCTGTGGAGGCATCCCGCAACTTTGCAAATAAGTTGTGGAATGCTGCCCGATTTGTGATGATGAATTTGGATGGACAGACACCGCAACAATTGGGGAACCCAGTAGCCACAGAATTGAGCGATCGCTGGATCATCTCGCGGTATCATCAAGTTGTCAAACAAACCACCAATTACATCGATAATTACGGTTTAGGGGAAGCAGCTAAGGGATTGTACGAATTCATTTGGGGTGATTTCTGCGATCAGTATATTGAACTGGTGAAATCCAGGCTGCAAGCAGATGCTGATCCGGCATCGCGGCGGGTAGCACAGCAAACCCTCGGCTACATATTGGAAGGAATTTTGAAACTGCTTCATCCGTTCATGCCTCATATTACCGAGGAAATTTGGCAAACTCTTACGCAACAACCAGCAGATTCCCCGCAAACTTTACCATTACAAACCTATCCCCAGGTGGATACAAACTTGGTTGATCCAGCTTTGGAAGAACAGTTTGAATTGCTGATTGGCACTATCCGCACAATTCGGAATTTGCGCGCTGAAGCGGATATTAAGCCAGGGGTAAAAGTGACAGCAAATTTGCAAACTGAAAGCGAAAAAGAGCGGGAAATCCTGACTGCTGGACAGGCTTATATTAAAGATTTGGCTAAGGTTGAGACTTTAACCATTACTGACAAGCAAAAAAGCGAAACTGTTGCTGATAAAAAACCTCAGAGGGGTTTGAAGACGATTGGCTTAATTATTGTTGCCATTGTCTTTGCAAGACTAGGTTTGGCTGTGGGGAATGCTATTGATGACACTCCCATCCTCGGAACTTTCTTTGAACTAGTTGGTTTTGGTTACACAGCTTGGTTTATTAGCCAAAATTTACTAACTGCTCAAGCAAGACTTAGGTTATGGAGCCGATTTTTCCCGCAGAGAGAATTAGAACAAGTACAAGAACCAGAAAATGCGATCGCTGGTGTAATTGGTACAGTTCAAGTGCTAATTCCCCTTGCTGGCGTGGTAGATGTCGAAGCAGTTAGTGCCAAACTACAAAAACGCCTGAACAAAGTAGAAGCAGAAATTAGTGCTTTACGTGCTAGATTAAGCAATCCTAAGTTTGTTGAACAAGCGCCTGCCGATGTAGTGCAAGCAGCGCGGGACGCTTTAGCTGAGGCACAGAAACAAGCGGAAATTCTGCGCGATCGCCTCAAGGGGTTGTCGTAGCGATCGGCTACGTGGCTTAGGATAACTGTAATGGGTGATGGGAGTGTCAATAATTCCCAATTACCCATTACCAATTAACAAAATATCAATTCTCTGGCATTTATTTTTTTATTAAATTTTTTTTGAATTTTGAATTTTGAATTGGAGCGAAGCAACCCTCATGCTATATCTAGCCCAGGTGCGTAAAAACGATTTTTTAGACCAGCACCAGTTACGCTTGTTGGCGCGTCAAGAAGCTGATAACTTGTGGGCGATAATTCCCGAAGAAGCCTTCATTCTGCTAGGCAAGGGAAAGATCATGAGTGAAAACTTGCTTGTTTTAGTGGAACTTTCCCCTACAGGCGATATTGAAAGACTAGAAGATGCCACCAACTGGGTACTGCATCTGGTACAAAGCTACCTCACCATCGGCATTACCCCAGAATTTTTGCAGCACGAAGCCGAGCGAGCAGAACATTGGCGGCAATCCCTGACGTTGCAAAACCAAGACTTAGCAAGGCGTTCCTTAGAGTTGGAAGCTAGACGCGAACAAATTCAAGCCTTAGAAGAAAGCCTCAAACGCGAGAAAAATAGTTATCCCCAAGAGGAAAGTTAAAAGTCTGCAATTGTATTGCCCATAAAGGCTTCAAGTGACTGTTGTAGACCGCGATGAGGGAACTTCCTCCCTTCGGAGGCTAGAATCAGCATGAATTGGAGGCATGGCTGGAAGACTATAGCTTGGGTGAGCTTTGGCAGAAGAACCTCCTGGGCGGGAGACCTGCACGATGATTCGAGTCAATGTTTTCATATTCCAAAATAGCCAAGAAAAGTCAAAGTAATATCAGGATAATGATTACCGATAGTGGAAGCTTCATGAATTATATTATCAGTGGGAGCAATATATGCTTCCCCAGGTGCAACTCTTAATTGAACTACAGGATATGAAGGATATCGCAGCATAAACTCGTACCCTATTTCTGTACCTCTATAATGCTTATGAATATCCTCAGTCTCAGACAACCCCAAATGCCGAAACATATCCATCAGAGTTAGGTTAATAAACAAAAAAAATCTATCTTCTTGCCCTAAATTAATGCAAATTCTATTTCGGGATTTATGTCTGCGTCTTAATGGTGCTTTATCCCAACTATCAAGGTGCATACCAACGAACAGTTTTTCGTTATAATTGCCATAATAATTAACAGTTACAGTTTTGAAATTAGGCTCAGTAACTTGAATACCTAATATTTCTAAATTTTGAGGATTTAAAATGTAATTTGAAAGACGATTGAGAACTTCTTTAATTACTTTTTCACCTTCAAGATTACTGACGATAGATTGATACTCTTCTACTGTTTCTATTGAACGAAAATTAAATTTTTCCAAAGGCAACAAGGCATAGTCGGGAATGCGAACTATGGCTATATGTGAACCGATATCCCATGTCTTCGGTTTGGACATAGCTTCATTGCTAAAAAGCAGGTTATATTCTGTTGTATTCGTTTGTCTCCAAGGTTCTTTGGGTAGAAAAGCACCACTGCGATATTTAACTTTATCGTCTTCTAATTCGATTTTTTGGAATGTTCCGGAACTCAACCTAATTCTGGAATTATTTCCTCCAGAATTGATGGGATCAAAAATTTGGATGCTTTTTTTTAAATTTAAATTTTCACTTGTAATCATCACAAAGATTACCTAAAAACTTTTATGTTTCCCTAATTAAAAGTATTTTTTATAACGGACAGTCTAATGCTGAAGCTACTGGGAATTGCTTTGGCTGTTCAATATTTATTTTTCGAGAAATTGGTTCAATAATTCCCGATTGGATTAAACGTGATTCTATGTGTTTTAAAATTCCTTTCTCGATGATACAATCAATATTGCCTTCTTCATCAAATTGATTATTAATAATAGCTTCTTCAGCCATTGGATAACCGCTACAACTTCCAAAATATTGGCAGGAAGTACAGACAGACATCATGCGTTCTTCTGCTGCGGATATTACTTTTTTATGTACAGGGCTTAAAATAATATTTTCTAAAGGACTTTGAAATAAATTTCCATGACAAACTTCTGGTTTATAAGCATCTCCATAACTATAAATATCACCATTAACATTCACTACATAAATTGATTCCCATTCCGTCTTATCGTAAAAATATGGTTGAGAATCAGAGCTATAGTGACGAAGAATTATTTCTATATATTCCATAATTGGCAAAATCATTACCATATTTTGGCTTTCCATCCACATATCTACAAGAGTGCAAAAAGCTTGCAGAACTTCTTGTGGAGTAATTTCAAATCCTTGATGTTGCCCTTCAAAAGCTCCATTGAATAGTGGTAAAATCCGAAAATGAAGCTTCATCTTTTCATAAAATTTAAAAATCTCTTGAAGATAAGGTAAATTTAATTTAGTTAAAACAGTAATACATCCAAAGGAAACATTTGCATTTAGTAAGCGATCCATATTTTTTAAAACTGTTAATAAAGAATCAACTCCTGATTGCTTAACACGTAGACCTCCAAATAAGTCAACAGAAACACCGACACCATCAAATCCCTCGGATAATAATCGGATACTTTCTTTGTTAAGTGTTGTCAGGTTAGTTTGAACTACATTAGTAACAGAACTTGCCAGTTCTCCAAAAATCTGTTGCTGATGGTCAAAAGTACGCCAATAATAATCAGGTGATTGCAAGAGTGGTTCTCCACCATGCCAAACAAACTGAATGTCTGTTTTCAAGTCAATCTGACTATAATAATTAGCAATGTGATGATACATTTTATCCAGTTGTTCTAGCGCAATTTTTGTTCTATCACCTAGTTCTAAGTATTCATAACAATAGCGACAGCGTAAGTTACAAAGCTTAGAAGTTTTGACCACAAATTGAACCTGTCTAGCTTCCGATTTCATAAGTTTAAACAGTGAGTTTCGACAATATTTTAGACGCATAATTAATTTAGAATTATCAGTTTTTTCTAAATTAATTATGCTTTCTCATCCACTAAACTTTAATGTATCAAAGATTGAAAAGTTTCTAATGCTGAAGGACGATTACCTTGTTGATTAGCTTGATAGGGTTGGTTTTGTACGAAACTAGGACCATTATCAAATAAGCGAAATTTTGGTCTTCGCGCTAATAGCTGAGGTTCGTGTGGATCAACTGCTACAGTTTGTCTATTTCCTGTAATAGCTTGTATCTTTTCACTTAAACTAGAGGAAAAATTAATAGTATCTACAGGGTTCATAGCCTCCTTAACTGGAATATTTTGATTAAGCTCAGAAACCACTACAGATGGAGCCATAATTACTAAGAACAAAATCAAATGGCTTGGTAAATTAGACACTAACTTCTTCATAATGCCTCTCTTATTAAACTCCGTAAATTATCAAGTTTTCTGATTACTAAACCCAGGTGAGTATTTTTCCAGTAAGTATTTTTCCAAAATTTAGCATTTTGGACAGACAATAACATTGTTATCACAGAGATGAGATGAAAAGCATTCGCGCTCTAATTGATCTTTCTCTGCGCGTTGCTATGTTTGATTTTTAAGTATTTTTATCCCCTTTTCAAATCACAGTTTTGCAATAAAAATGCCTATTAAGTCTTAAATTAATCCTACTTATCATACAAAAATATTATCCCAACTTTTGATAGATCAATCAAAATAAAATAGTCTATCAAAAGTTAGAAATAATGGTAGCTAAAAAAGTTAATTTGTCGGTGAAAGCCATCACCGTGCCAAAACGGGAAAATTGTACCTAAGGCTGAAACCTATGCCAAATAAGCATTTCAGCGATACTTGTTTTCCTTAATCCGCAAAGGCCGCAACTTGTCAAAACTGGTCGCCTGTTTCAAATTCCAGACATAATCGCCAGTAAGATTGATAGGGTAGCCACCGAGATACCCGGCGACCACCCGATCGCTAACCTTTAAAAGAAATGGGGTAAAACAGGGGAAAATAAGCGAAATGAGGTATGAATTTCTCAGCTTTTCGCAGCTACAAGGCTCAAGCTCTAAGCTGAGCTTGCATTGCTGTTATTTTGCAATTGATATAGCTTCCTTAGTCATCTTTTGTAAAACTTTTCTTGGAGAACCGCTCAAAATCTCATCACATTTTTCGGTAGATATGTCCTTTGGAGTCTGGGCAGCAACTTTGACAGAAGTCTTCAATAACATTTCATTAACTTGTCCCGTTACCCATTTGGCACCTGCTACGCCCACAAGCAATGCTCCCGCTAGGGCTGAGAACGTTAAACTAATCTCTTCTCTTACCGTACCATTGGCAGCCTTTTTTGCTAATTCAATTCCCGCCCCCGAACCGTAAAACGACCAAGAGGCAAAAGCCGCAAAGGCACCAATGAAAACATTCGTTAAAAATCCCGGACACAATATACCACTTTCTTTTCTTGGCAGAATAAAACCGTTATCACTTAATAAAGCATTTACTACACCACCTGCTGCTCCAGCAAAAGAAATCAGCAGGGCACACATCCAAGGGTCCATAAATTATTCTCAAAGCACTTAATGATTAATTTTTGCTGTCCTTAACTACAGCAATAAATTTCAGCATTCCGGATTCGCCTACACTACTATAAAAAATGTCTAAAAATCTGTTTTAAGCTAATCCGCGTTTCAGTTGCATAATCCTTAGCCTTAGAAAGACGCGGGGATGCAATTTAAAGGATTATTAGCTTACACGCTAATCTTTTTGCTGGAGTTTCGCACCGGGAACTAGTCTACTCTACTCTGAAAAAGTCCCCTAAAAGCGACCTCAGTTCGTTAATTCCGTCTTACCTCAAGTGTACTTATTTTCATCCGTGGTGCTGAACTGAAAGTTCATGACCCACTAAACTCCAGCATAAAGCCATAGCACACTTTCGTATGTATACTTGCATATAGCCCAGCAACAGTTTATCAGTCTATTGCTGGGTGATCTGTCTTTTCTGGCTATGATTCGCTCCCGTTAGGCAATTACAGTAATATCTGCACTACTAAGCACTGCCTGATTTGAGAACTGGGCTATTTGAACTTGTGCTGTACCACCAACTCCATCCTTATCAAAGAATAGATTCCCCGTTGTTTGATCATACATAAAGCGATCGCTTGCTGTTGTCGCACTAGTCCCAAGTCGGAACAAACCCGAATCTAGTATCGTATCCTGAGATTGGCTAAGTCCGAATTCTGCCTTGGAAACAAAAATAGTATCATCTCCAACAGTAAAATCAGTGATGATATCATAGCCTCCAGTACGGGTATCAGCCAGGTTAAAGTTATCTCGCCCAACTCCACCAGTCAGCACATCTCGACCAATTCCACCAGTGAGTAGATCATCACCTGCACCGCCCAACAAGGTGTCATTACCTGAGCCACCAAAGAGGATATCATTGCCACTTTCTCCGCTCAAGATGTTAGCTCCACCATTTCCCGTAAGGATATTATCAAGGCTGTTACCAGTACCATTGATTACCTTGGTTCCAGTCAGAGTCAAGTTCTCCAAATGATCTCCCAACACCCAACTCACCGAAGAATTGACTAAATCTGTGCCTGCATTTAAGCCTTCGACAATAATATCGCTGAGGTTGTCAACAGTGTAGATGTCATTGCCTGCTCCACCAACAAGACTGTCAATCCCTGCACCTCCATCCAAGATGTCATCACCTGCACCGCCCAACAAAGTGTCATTACCTGAGCCACCAAAGAGGCTGTCGTTACCATCTCCTCCGCTCAAGTTGTTAGCGCCACCATTTCCCGTAAGAATATTATCAAGGCTGTTACCAGTACCATTGATTAACTTACTACCAGTCAGCGTTAAATGCTCCAGGTTATTTCCCAACACCCAACTAACGGCAGACTTGACTAAATCTATGCCTGCATTTAAGCCTTCGACAACAATATCGCTGAGGCTGTCTACACTATAAATGTCGTCACCATCTCCACCATCAAGACTGTCAATTCCCACACCTCCATCCAAAGTGTCATTGCCGGAACCACCCAACAAGGTGTCATTACCTGTACCACCAATCAGGCTGTCGTTACCATCTCCTCCACTCAATTTGTTAGCGCCAGTATTTCCTATGAGGATATTATTAAGACTGTTACCAGTACCGTTGATTGCTGTGCTTCCAGTCAGTGTCAAGTTCTCTAGGTTATCTACTAACACCCAACTCACCGAAGACTTGACTAAATCTATACCTGCATTTAAGCCTTCAACAATAACATCGCTGAGGTTGTCTACAGTGTAGATGTCATTGCCTGCTCCACCATCAAGACTGTCAATCCCTGCACCTCCATCCAAGGTGTCATTACCTGCACCGCCCAACAAGGTATCATTGCCTGAGCTACCAAAGAGGCTGTCGTTACCATCTCCTCCGCTCAAGATGTTAGCGCCAGTATTTCCTATAAGGATGTTATTAAGGCTGTTACCAGTACCATTGATTGCCGAGCTTCCAGTAAGGGTCAACTTCTCCAGGTTATTTCCCAACACCCAACTCACTGAAGAATTGACTAAATCTGTGCCTGCATTTAAGCCTTCAACAATAACATCGCTGAGGTTGTCAACAGTGTAAATGTCGTTGCCTGCGCCACCATCAAGAGTGTCAGATCCCAAACCTCCATTCAAGGTGTCATTGCCTGCACCGCCCAACAAGGTGTCATTACCTGAATCACCAAAAAGACTGTCGTTACCATCTCCTCCGCTCAAGGTGTTAGCGGCACTATTTCCAATCAAAATATTCTTAAGGCTGTTACCAGTACCATTGATTGCGTTGGTTCCAGTCAGGGTCAAGTTCTCCAGGTTATTTCCCAACACCCAACTCACTGAAGATTTAACTAAATCTGTGCCTGCACTGGCGGCTTCAATAATAGTGTCGCCGATGCTATCCACAATATAAGTATCATTGCCTTTACCACCAAGGAGACTGTCATCTCCTGTACCACCATCTAAGAAATCATTTCCATCGCCGCCATCAAGAGTGTCGTTATCACCTAGTCCGTTGAGGGTGTCGTTGCCCTGCAACCCTGAGATGATATCCATGATCCCTGTACCAGTCAGGTTATCTGCACCTGAAGTGCCATTAATGGGAGGCGTGACTTCATTAATGGTCAAGTTGACGGTAGCAGTGCTACTGCCTCCTTGCCCATCACTTATGGTGTAAGTGAAGTTGTCGGAGCCATAATAGTTTTCGACGGACGTATAAGTGTAAGTACCGTTGTTGTTGTTAACTAAGCCTCCGTGGCTAGGTTGAGTGAAGCTAATAATGTTCAATACATCAATGACATCTGCATCCATATCATTGCTCAACAAAGTAGTAGCGCTAATGATAATGGGTGTATTTTTGTTTGTGGTGATGCTGTCGTTAACAGCGACGGGAGCATCATTCACCGCTGTAATATTAATATTGCGGGTAACTGCGGTGCTATTAGCAGTCCCATCATTCACTAGAAAGCTGACGGTACGAGGTGTAGTAGCGGGGTTATCACTGCTGTTGATATAAGTAATAGAACGTAGTGCAGTTTGATAATTAGCAACAGTGGCACTGCCAGTTAAAGTTAAAACGCCTGTGCTACTGTCGTAGTTGCCTATAATCCCATTTTGGTTGGTGAAGGCAAGGGTGTCTTGAGTAGAGACAAAACCACTGGTAATACTGACAGTGGCACTGGAAAGGTTGGGGGAGTCTGCATCGCTGACAGTGATGCCTGAGTCGATGGCTGTAGTGGCGTTCTCAGTATATGCCAGGGCAGAGTTGGTAGCAGTAGCAACGGGCGCACTATTCACTGCCGTAATATTAATATTGCGGGTAACAGTGGTGCTATTAGCAATCCCATCATTAACTAAAAAGCTGATGGTACGAGGTGTAGTATTGGGGTTATCACTGCTGTTGTTATAAGTAATAGAACGCAGTGCGGTTTGATAATTGGCAACAGTGGCACTGCCAGTTAAGGTTAAAACCCCAGTGCTGCTGTTGTAGTTGCCTGTAATTCCATTTTGGTTGGTAAAGGCAAGGGTGTCTTGAGCAAGGACAAAACCGCTGGTAATACTAACGGCAGCACTGGACAGGTTAGCAGAGTCTAAATCGCTGAGGGTGATGCCTGAGTCAATGACTATAGTGGCGTTCTCGGTATATGCCAGGGCAGAGTTTGTGGCAGTAGCAATGGGTACATCATTCACCACCGTAATATTAATATTACGGGTAACGGTGGTACTATTAGAAGTCCCATCATTAACTATAAAGCTGATAGTACGAGGTGTAGTATTAGGGTTATCACTGGTGTTGGTATAAGTAATAGAACGCAGTGCAGTTTGATAATTAGCAACAGTGGAACTGCCAGTTAAGGTTAAAACCCCTGTGCTGCTGTTGTAGCTGCCCGTAATTCCATTTTGGTTGGTAAAGGCGAGGGTGTCTTGAGCAGAAATAAAGCTACTAGTAATGCTGACAGTAGCACTAGCCAGGTTGTCTGAGTCTACATCGCTGATGGTGATGGCTGAGTCGATGGCTAGAGTGGCGTTCTCGCTGTATGCAAGGGCGGAGACAGAACCAGAGGTGATTGTCGGGGGAACCCCAGCGTTGATGTTTAGTTGGGCATATATTCCATCTCCAGAACTGTCCTGACCACTGCTAGTCCAGGAAATGACAAAATCTCCCCCTGCATTCATCGCTAATGTCGAGTTCTGTTGATTGTTAGCGATGTAAGTATTGACCTTAAATTCGCCCCCAATAGCTACCCCGGCACTACTGTAACGTTGGGCATATATCCCATCTCCAGACCCGTCCTGACCACTGCTAGTCCAGGAAATCACAAAGTTCCCCACTTCATCCATCGCTATTGTGGGGTTAGATTGATTGCCAGGGATGGCGGTATTGACCCTAAATTGACTACCTTGAGCCACCCCGGCACTACTGTAACGTTGGGCATATATCCCATCTCCAGACCCGTCCTGACCATAACTTTGCCAGGAAATAATAAAGTCCCCATCTGCATCCATCGCTATTGTAGGGTTATATTGAAAGTTGGCGGTGTAGATATTGACCTTAAATTCACTACCTTGAGGCACCCCAGAACTGTTGTAGCGTTGGGCATATATCCCATAGCCAGATCCATCCTGATAATAGCTTTGCCAGGCAATAACAAAGTCCCCATCTGCATCCATCGCTATTGTGGAGTTATTTTGAAAGCCGATGATGGTGTCATTGACCCTAAATTCACTACCTTGAGCCACCCCGGTACTGTTGTAACGTTGGGCATATATCCCATAGCCATCCCCATCCTGACCATTGCTAGTCCAGGAAATCACAAAGTCCCCATCTGCATCCATTGCTATTGTGGGGTTAGATTGACTGTCGGTGATGGTGTCATTGACCCTAAATTCACTACCTTGAGCCACCCCGGTACTGTTGTAACGTTGGGCATATATTCCAAAGCCATCCCCATCCTGACCATTGCTAGTCCAGGAAATCACAAAGTCCCCATCTGCATCCATCGCTATTGTGGGGTTAGATTGACTGCCGATGATGGTGGTATTGACCTGAAATTCATTCCCTTGAGCCACCCCATCGCTGTTGTAGCGTTGGGCATATATTCCATCGACAGACCCGTCTTGACCATTGCTAGTCCAGGAAATCACAAAGTCCCCATCGTCATCTATCGCTACTGTGGAGTTAGATTGATTGCCAGTGATGTAAGTATTGACTTGGAATTCAGTCATGAAAAAACCTCTGAAAAAAACTAAAAATTTGATTTCAACAATTACGCTCTGATTAAACAGATTCTTTAGTCATTAGGAATCACTGCACTCGGTCGCAGCCAGTAGTTAAACTCTGGTGCAGTAAATGCTTGGCGGATTTCTTTTCGTTCCTGATTCAAAACCATCGGACGCTGTACATCAGCAAGAAACTGCACATCATAAAGTTCTTGACAGCCTGTAATGAAATTCAACATCCCCACCTGCTGCCCATTTCGTAAATCCACGACTGCCACACCACAAAGTAACTGCTCAAAGCGTTGGGTAATAGGCAACCCTCCGAAAATATGCCGTTCCCGAATCTGGCAAAGTCCCACTAGGGCGTAATACCCTACGCAGCACAACCCCCGCAGAAATCCAGGCAGTACGCAGACTACTTGTTTGTCTCCTGATTCTGGATGAATGCGCCATACTTCCCCAGCGCCAGAGTTGAGCAGCCACAAAAACCCGTCATGCCAAATTGGGGAATGGGGCATTGATAATCCATCTAAAATAATTTCATTGCTCTCCACTTCCATCACGACCCCACCGTTGGCTTTCCCCGGTCGCCATCCCCCAACGGTATCTGTCGCACCGAGGGCAGTTACATACTTGGGGTTGCCATCCACCATCGCTAACCCATTAAGATGGCAACGGTCTTCTGGTACTACTTGGGAAATAAATTTGGGATGCCAGCGCGGTACAAAGCTAAAGTCTGGACTCAATGTAGAAAGACAAGAAAAGCGGGTGTTGACAATCCACAGCCCTTCCCTGCCGAATTCCATGTCGTGAATGTTGAGGTCGCCTGTGAAGTATGCCATCCGTGGTAGGTAGAGGGCATCATAGCGTCCGGGTTGGTCTTCTAAAAACTCATAAGCTAATGCAGGGGCATTGGCTAATAAACAGACTTCGTGATGGCTAGCTACTGCCAGACGTGAACCATGAACTGCCAACCCCATTGGTTTAGAAAATTGGCGTAACAGCATGGTAATTTGTTGTCCATTCCAGCCCAAAACTGCTAGTTTTCCAGCTTGGTAGGTGGTGATAGCAATGGAGCCTCTGGCTTGACTTAGCCAAGAGATAAATCCCTGATCGGCATCACACTTAATTAAGTTATTCTCTTCTGGGGCAGTAGTGCTAAAGGTGGATAACATAAATCAGTTGAATTAAATTTCAAATTTAGTTGGGGAAATTTGGACTTAGTTGAGTAAAAAAATAGTCAGTGGCTCTAAACCTTGAAGTTGACCGATAAATCTGTCACTACAAACCTTTCAGAATTAATGACACAGACTACTAGGCAGGCAATCATTGCCAATAAACAAACCTGTATCAGAAACAGAACCCAAAGGAATTGCCCCAGATAACAGGTCACATCGTCATAAAGCTGCACTGTGTAAACTTTGCAGACATTTTGAGCTTAGTTTTTTTATAACGTCCTAGTGGTAAATCTTATTTTGTAAACTGTTGTTATAATAAAGACTATTTAGATAAAAAAAATCTGTATATATACTGGATATAAAATTTGGTTAAAACTTTAATAATTTGTAACCTGGGTCAGCAGGTTTTCTTTGTATAGCCATGAGAGTAGTCGTTAGGTTTAAGAAAATGCGTAGGCGTAGCCCATCGTCAATATGGCCAGTCTCTGGATTAAATATTTAAACTAAATACGTGTAAATGCGATTACTTTGCTCGAAACCAGTATAGATGAAAGTAGCAAGGCTGACACAAACCGTCAAGCAACGCCTAAAATTACTGCTAAAAAAGGATTATAAAAATAAAATTGCTATTTGACCCGAAAGTACCCAAAAAAGCTTTTTTGGGTGTGCCATTTGAAGTGTACGACGGAGGTAAGATAAGACAACCAGAGTCTGGTGTAACAGTATGGTTAACTGGTCTGAGTGGTGCAGGTAAAACTACTATCTGTCAATTCGTAGAAAATAAATTACGGATGCAGGGATACAGAGTTGAAGTTCTCGATGGTGATGCAGTACGTCAAAACCTATGCAAAGGGTTGGGTTTCAGTAAAGAGGATGAGAAGAGAATATTCGGCGTATTGGCTTTGTGGCTCACCTTCTTGCCAGAAATAATGTAATTGTAATAGTTTCTGCCATTTCACCGTACCGTGAAATTCGGGAAGAAGTGCGCCAAACTATTCCGCATTTCATTGAAGTTTATGTCAATGCATCATTAGAAGTTTGTGAACAGCGAGACGTAATACCAATTTAATGTGAAGCTGCATAGAAAAGAGCTTCGAGAATAAAGTTATAAGAAGAGATAGATATTACCTGCTCCAGTGTAAGTTGCTCGAATATTTCTTGGATGCGATGCCTACGGCGGGCTA
>NZ_JACJTD010000140.1 GCF_014698505.1 Nostoc foliaceum FACHB-393
GGATGGGGGTTTGTTCATTGCCTCACCTCTAGGCTGACAGCAGTCGAACAAATATTGAATTGTGTCATCATGGAAATATAGAGTTTTTATTTATGCCCCCATCCTTTAAACAGGTTGGGGTTTTTCATTGCTTTTTATATTTTGCACTGATGGAAGAATACTTTGACGAAAATCAGTCCAATACCCTGGAGTTGGCTGGGAAATGACCACAACTTCCGCCAAGGCAGAGATAGCCCTGGCGCAGCATTTAGTGAAGATAGGTGCTGCGGAATTGGCGCTATATGTTGAGCTACTTACAAAATTAATAATTTTGTAATTGTTGTCTAGTTCTGTTATTTTTTAGCATGAACATAGTCTACAAAGTAAAATTTAGGAACAAGCCAAAATTTGAGCCAAGTGTAAGCTGCCAAACTTAATAGTGCTGTAATAATTAGCGTTAAACCAAGCTTGACTCGAAACGTGTCTGGGAGGATAGCAACTCCTGAAATAGTAATAGCAGAGTATGCCAACAGTACCACTTGCAAACGCTGGATCACCCTTAGCGCCCCTCGGCAGCTACTACAGTGCTGAGTATGTTGTTTGTAGCGATCAAGCAGTACAGTCCGACTGTCGTTAATATTTGAGTTTTGTAAGAAATTAATTCCGACTTCATTCCAAGGTAAATCCCCATTACAATACTTTTCAAACCAATTTCTGAACTCAATGACTAAACGATCTGCACTTGTAGGTAGCTTGTAGGCAGTTTTCCAGCTTTCAACTAACTTTTTTTGTTGAAAAAAGCGCTCTTGCTGATGTAGAAGAATCATATCTCCATCAAGAAGCGGATTACGAATTATGATATGTTCTAACCAACGAGGTAATAGACTATAAATTGTTTTAGCAAAATTAATAGGAAATTGAGCCACTATTCTTGACCGACCTGGAGACACTGGAATACAGTAAGTAACAATTCCTAACTGCTTTCCAGAACCAATACTAATTGCATATTCTAAGCGGCAAGGTGGTTCAAAAGTAATTGTTGTTCGTCCTGAGCTTCTTTCAATAACTGCTTCAATCAAATTTACTGTTGATTTCTCAATATTCATAGGTATAGGTACTGCTTGCTCTCGAATACCTTGCACTTTATGATGTGCAAAAGGAACATGACTTGGATCTGCCACATTCTCAACAAGAGTTTGCCAATCATATTCCAAGTCGCGTACAAAAGAATCCCAAACAAAACCTTTGCTAGCATCTACTTGAGGTGACAGAGGTAATGGCGTATTTGCAGCCTGTTCTGCTGATTTAGCATCTGCCCAAACCCAAAGTAAATCATTTTGCTGACGAACAGGGAATGTAACTGCACAGAAGTTTTTTTGATTCCTAGTCACAATTTCTGGATTTTCTGCTTGGGGAATATATGTACAAACTCCTTGAGAATCAAACTGCCAACCATGATAACTACACATCAAATTACCCGTTTTTTCATCAACACGCCCTTCACTTAAGGGAGCAAGGCGATGAGGGCATTGATCTAAAAATACTTGGTAAGCTTTAGATAATTTAGGCTTCCAAATGACTAAGCGTAATCCCAGAAGAACAACTGTGGTGGGGCAGTTTGGATTGATATCTTCGATAGGGGAAAGCGGATACCACTGTCGAAAAAAATCAAACTCAGATTGGATTTCTGTATTCATTGAGTAAACAAAAAGTAATTTTACGTTTAGTATGTGCAACCGCCATCAAGACATTTTAATGGCAAGCAGCCGATGAACTGTGAGTGATAACAGATAAATCGTCAAGTGAGGCAATAGCACTTGGTCAAAGGCTTGACCAGAGTGAAAAAGCTCAAGATGGGAAAGATTTTGAATCCTAATCCAAGATTTGAGTTTTTTCATAAGTGTTGGGATAATGACTCAGCGCGTGTAGATTCTTATCAAAAAGTTGATTGCCAAGTTTGTTTCCTCAGTGGGGTATTGCTTGCATAAAGGGGAAGTTCATTGATTGCAATAGATAGAGAGATAACTGATTAATCGCATATATTAACGTCATGGTCAAAATCATTTAAATCAGTTGTAGCTGGTTCTTTTTAAACTTTATAATATTTTCGTGTAAAAAAAAGGATTTAGATACAGGTGCATAAAACGAAAATTAAAATAAAATGGGGAAAAACTAGTTATTATTTATTCAGGCTTAGTATATTATATCACATAGTATTTTCAAATCCAACTGCTGCACAAATCGTTCCAGATACTACTCTCACTAACAATTCTCTCATTACTAATCAAGGCAGTCTCAATATTATCAATGAAGGGACTAGAGCAGGAACTAATTTATTCCACAGCTTTCAAGACTTTTCTGTTTCTACTGGGAATACTGCTTTCTTTAATAATGCTGCTGATATTACAAACATTATTAGCCGCGTCACAGGAAAATCTGTTTCTAACATTAATGGTTTAATTCGTGCTAATGGAACAGCTAACCTATTTCTGCTCAACCCCAATGGAATTATTTTTGGTTCTAACGCTCAATTAAACATTGGTGGGTCATTTGTCGCAACCACAGCCAACAGTATTAAATTTGCTGACGGTAAACAGTTTTTTGCTCAACCCAACCAGAAAGAAGCATTGCTAACAATTAGCGCCCCTACAGGGCTATCATTTAGAGATAATTCAACTGGAACTATTCAAGTTTTAGGTGGCGGACATCAAATTACACCAAATGCTGGTTTATTCCCTACCATAGTAAACAACAATTCAACAGGCCTTTTAGTACAATCAGGAAAGACTCTAGCTTTAATCGGGAGTAACATAAATGTGGAAGGTGGCATTATAACTACTCCAGGGGGACAATCTGAGTTGGGTAGTGTAGGGTCTGGTTTTGTTGACCTTAAATCCAATAACCAAGGATGGACTTTTGATTACGAAGGAGTTCGCAAGTTTGAAGATATTCAGTTATCGAAACAAGCTTTAATCAATGCTAGTGGTACAGGCGCTGGAACAATTCAGCTACATGGAAATAATGTCTATCTGACAGACGGTTCAACAATGTTGATTCAGAATTTAGGCGAGACTTCATCTGGAAATATCAATATTAATGCTTCTAGGTCTTTGGTTTTGGAAGGAACTTCTCCAGATGGCAATGTTTCTAGTAGTATACTTACGGAAACAGTAAATACTGGAAAAGGTGGCGATCTAAAAGTTTTTACCCAACGATTAACGCTTCAGGATGGAGCAAGAGTGGGAGCAGGTACATACAGTAACGCTTCTGGAGGTAACGTAACTATTAATGCCTCTGATTCTGTGCAATTGTTAGAAAACAGGCTTGCTAATCCTTTTCGCCGTGGAGATACTATTAGCTTCATCAGTGCTGCTACTTTCGCTTCTGGGCAAGCAGGTTCTGTTCAAATGTCAACAAAACAGCTACGAATTACTGATGGAGGAACAGTGGCATCATCAAGCTTCGGAACTGGAGATGGAAACAACGTTATTGTCAATGCAAATTCTATCGAAATTACAGGGATAAAACCAGAGCGTTCTGCTCCAAGCACCATAGCAGCTACAGCTTTTAATGCTGGAAATGCTGGAAGTTTAACCATAAAGACATCAGAATTGCGATTGAAAAATGGAGGAGTAGTTAATTCTGTTGCTTTTGCAACTGGAAATGCTGGCAGTATAAATATTAATGCCGAAAACTTTATCGAAGTAAGTGGAAAAGCTAACAGCTTCCAACCTAGTTTTATAAGCTCATCAGTCAATGTTGCAAATGAAACTGTCAGAAAAATATTTGGACTACCTTTGATACCAACTGGTTCTGCGGGAAATATCACCATTGACACTCCTTTTTTAAATGTCAATCAAGGAGGTTTAATTAGCGTAGCAAATGAAGGTTTAGGTGATGCAGGAAGACTTGAAATTAAGTCCAATACGATTAACATCACAAACAACGGAGGCGTTACCGCAACCACTACTGTCGGACAAGGTGGTGATATTAATATTACCTCAAATAATATTTTTATACGCAATGGAATTATCTCCACAACTGCTGGTCAGCAAGACACAGATGGTGATGGTGGCAACATCAATATCAACACAAATATCCTAGTTCTTGCGGACAACAGTGGTATCACAGCTAACGCTTTTAAAGGACGAGGCGGAAATATCCTGATAAATGCTCGTGGATTATTTTTCTCTCCCAACAGTAAAATTACAGCTAGTTCAAAATTCGGATTGAATGGTGATGTTCAGATCAACGGCTTTTACGTTGACCCTAACGGCATTGAGTCCGTACCAGAAGGACTTGCACAAAGTCCACAAGTTGCATCAGTTTGCCAGGGACAGTCAGACGTGGCAGGAAGTGAATTTGTCATGAGTGGCGTGGACAGATTACCTCTGGGTCCTAAAGATGTACCACCTATTAAACCAACTTGGCAAGATAATTTTGTTTCTGGTCAAATCAACAATAATTCAGAGGAGCCAAAATTGCAAAAACAAGCAACACAAATTGTAGAAGCTCAAGGTTGGGTGCAAGACTCCTACGGGAATGTAACCTTGACGGCAGAAGCAAATTCAGCAACACCTCATGCTGTGTCGTTCGCTAGCTTATGTTCTGAAGAAAATGTATCAAAAAGTACTATTACAACCCATGCCCAGCAATGATTAGACGCCGAGACTGGTTTAAGTATGTATTTTCAAGCATTCTAGGGCTATTAACAGTTGTAGGCAAGCCATCCATTATCGCTGCTCAAGCTGTAAATAAAGAAGCACAAAAACGTAATCAAGCCCGACTACTGACCCAAATAGGAGAAAAGTATTTAAATGAAGGACGAGCATCGGAGGCCCTTGAGTCCTGGAAATCAGCCACAAAAATTTATCGTCAACTTGGCTACGAAGAGGGTATTACTGGCAGCTTAATTAACCAAAATCTTGCCCTACAAGCTTTAGGTTTAAATCGTTTTGCTTGTAACACACTATTACAAGCTCTAAAGCTAAATACAGACACTAAGATTTGTGCCATCTTGCCACAACAGTCTACTGAATCTACAACAAAACTATTGATAGCAGAGATTGATAAGCAAAAAGATTTGCCAGTAAATCTATTTGCATGGCAAAACTTAGGAGATGTCTTGCGCTTAATTGGTAAATTAGATGAATCAAAGGTTGTTCTCGCAAAAACGCTATCAATTGTTCAAAAAACGTCTACTGTTGATACTCATGAGCTTTTGCTGTCATTAGCTAATACTCAAGAAGCTATTTATAAGCAAGCACGAAATAAATATTATGAAGTAGAAGAACCAGATTTCAAAAATGAAATTGTGGAGCTGATTCAGCAACAAGCACTCAATTCACTTGAAATTTATCATCAAGTGAATTTGGTGTCAGCAAATTATCCAGTAACACAATTAAAATCTCAACTGCATCATTTGAGCCTGCTAATAGATTTTGATAATTTCTTAACAACAGAGTTAAATTTAGGTAATTTCAAATTAGTTGAGATTCGCAATCAAATTCAACAACAAATTCACCCCTCTATTAACATAATTTTAAAAAATTCTTCTACATTCTCTCAATTATCAGCTACCCAACTTGTTTATACAAAGCTCAATTTTGCTAATAGTTTAAGTCAAATTCCAGATCAGCAATTACGTTCATTAGCTATTGAATATGGTCAGTCTGCTTTACAAACAGCTAAAAGTACAAGTAATCAGCGAATCAAATCTTACAGTCTTGGCACTCTGGGTAAATTACAACCAAAAAAATCAGAAGCATATTTTTTAAGAGCTTTAAGTTTGGCTCAATCAATTCAAGCAGAAGATATTGCTTACCAATGGCAACAACAGCTAGGAAACTTGTACAACAAGCAAGGAAGGGCTAAAGAAGCTGACTTTTCACGGGATGTGGGAAGGGGAGTTTGGTTCGCGAATGTCATTCGCGAACCAAACTCCCATAAAAATGATCTTTATATTTGCTGGTATTGTCGTC
>NZ_JACJTD010000141.1 GCF_014698505.1 Nostoc foliaceum FACHB-393
TCGGCAGTAGGGGTTCAAGGATTTCCCACTCTTCGTCTGTTAGGCTGCTAGAGTACGGCATGACTGCTGGATACGGCTTTTGCGGTAACTGTACTTCAAGATAGTAAAAGATGTCAAATGGATTCTATAAGGAGACGGGGAAAGGACTTAGCCGTGCAGCGCTCAACGCATTTCTTCCTACACTCAAAAAGGCAGAAGAGACGGTGTGGTTGGCTGATTGTTATAGTCAAGTTTTACAGGCTACGACACTGAATCTAACTACAGCCTACAAAAACTTTTTTGAGAAACGTGCTGGATTTCCTAAATTCAAGTCCAGGCACGGAAAACAGTCAATTCAGTATCCTCAAAACGTCAAAATTGTAGATGGTAACGTCAAACTCCCCGGTAATATTGGGGCAATCAAAGCCAAAATACATAGACAGATTGAGGGGAAAATCAAAACTGTTACTGTGAGTAAAATGCCTTCTGGCAAATACCTTGCATCTATCCTGACTGAAATACAAGGTAAAAACCCTACTGTTTCAGAAGGCAAGATTTACGGTATTGACTTAGGACTAAAACACTTTGCTGTCGTAACCGATGGCAAGAAAATATCTTTTTACGACAATCCTAAACACCTTGCCAAACACGAGAAAAACCTCAAACGTAAGCAGAAAAAATTAGCACGTAAAGTTAAGGGGAGTAAGTCAAGAAATAGATATAGAAAAGTTGTTGCCAAGGTGTACGAGCGAGTTAGTAATTCGCGGCAAGATTTTCTACATAAACTTAGTTATAAGTTGGTCAGCGATAGCCAAGCTGTCATAGTAGAGAATCTTCATGTTAAAGGCATGGCCCGTAATCACAAATTGGCGAAATCAATATCTGATGTAGGGTGGGGAACATTCACTAACTTTTTAGCTTACAAGATAGAACGCAAAGGTGCAAAGTTAGTTGAAATTGATAGATGGTTCCCCAGTTCTAAACTCTGCTCTAATTGTTTCTATCAAATAGGTGAGATGCCGTTGGATGTCCGTGAATGGACTTGTCCTCATTGCAATACTCATCATCACAGGGATGGGAACGCAGCGATAAATATTAGAGCAGAGGGTATCAGAATCATAAAGGCGGAAGGTTCAGCCGTCTCTGCTGTAGGAGGGGAGCTAAGTCCTACTCTTGGACGAAAGTCTAAGTTTAGGCACTCCCCCGTGATTACAGAAGCCGACACTGTACTTGGTACTCCAAGTCAGTGTGGGTAGTTCACACATTCTCATCCAGGATTGTTCCTTCTATATTGGCTCCCTCCAAATTTGCTCCGCTCAAATTTGTCTGCTTCAAATCTGCTTGGGCAAGATTTGCCTGGGACAAGTCGGCTACAGTTAAGTCTGCGCCACTCAAATCGGCTCCATCTAAATTCGCCGCTATCAAACTTGCTTCCTGCAAATCTGCTTCACTCAAGTTGGTTTCAATCAACTTAGCAACCGTTAAATCAGCTTGACTCAAATTTGCTCCATCCAAAGTTGCTCCATCCAAGATAGCTCCATCCAAGATAGCTCCACTTAAGTTGCTACCACTGAGGTCAGCATTGCTCAAATTTGCTCCATTTAAGTCTGCCTCAATCAAACTGGCTTGGACTAAATTAGCGTGACTCAGATTAGCTCCATCTAAAATTGCTCTATCTAAAATTACGCCGCTGAGATTGGCTTCCCTTAAGTTTGCCTCGCTCAAGTTGACATCACTAAAGTCTCTGACACCTGCGGCATAGTTTTTCAGGAGTTGATCTGCTTTCATAATCTGTCGCTGTGCTAAAGAACGTTTAATTGAGGCTATCCAGGTTAACCAGAGAGAGCGCAAATCCTCAGCACGCGCCACAGAGGATTGGTGTGGTGAATCAAACCAGAGTGAATCTTGAATCACCTTTGTCTAGATTAGCCATCTTCAACCGCTGGCGCTAGTATCTAGAGATGTGAGTTACTTTCATCCTTGGGATAGATGATCGGGGACTTAAAAACTTAAGTAAGCTGTTAAACATTTAATTTGCACATTGAGATCGCAGGGGGGCAGGGAGCAAGGGAGAGGGTTTGCAGCTTTTATTACCATGAAAATCATGCAATTTAAATGACGATTAGCTTATTAGTGAAAAGCGATCGCTATACTCAATTTTGATGCTCATCTAGCAGAGGTTATGGCAAAACCAATTCGTATTCTTTTGCAGACTACAATTCGGCGCAAATCCAGACAAGGGGATTTTGCCCCTTGTTAAAGGTAGGCAAACTTCCGCTACAGTGTATTACAAACCTGAGCTAACCCGAAATACCGGGTATAGCGGCGATTAGTTCACGTTTCCCCACCAACAACTACATCTCGAATTCGGAGACTAGGGCCACCACAACCCACTGACAAACCGTTTTGCCCTCCCTTACCACAACCGCCGGATTCATCCCAGTAAAAATCATTACCAATTCCCTCAATATCCGCTAATGTTTGGAATACATTTCCCGAAAGCGTTACATCTCTCACAGGTTCCGCAATTTTGCCGTTTCTAATCATCCACGCTTCCCCTGCGCTGAAGGTGAACATTTCCCCATTCGTCATCCCACCTAACCAATTACGGGCATACACTCCTTCTTTGATATCGGTGAATAAGTCTTTGACTGGTGTTTTACCCCGTTCAATCCAGGTATTTGTCATTCGGACAATGGGAGTAAAGTGATAGCTGAGACAGCGGGCGTTACCTGTAGGCGCTTCCTCCAATTTGCCAGCGGTTTCACGAGAATGTAAACGTCCAACTAAAACTCCATCTTTAATTAGTTGAGTAGTAGTAGCAGGCGTGCCTTCATCGTCGTAAAAATAGCTACCACGATGTCCCTCTGGAGCCGCACCATCAAAAATTTGCAGTTCTTCTGGGCCAAACCGCCGTCCGATGGTCATAACTTCCAGCAGATCGGGGTTTTCGTAAGCCATATCAGCCTCAGAAAGATGTCCGAAGGCTTCGTGGACAAATAAACCCGTGAGAATTGGGTCAATGACTACAGTGTAAGTATTGCCTTTGACCGGTGGTAGAGATAAAGCGGCGATCGCTCTTTGAGCAGCACTTTTTACCTGTTCATCCAAATCAGTCAAATCTTCGTAAGCTTTGCGAGAGCCAGTGGTTTCCCGTCCAGTTTGTACGGTTTCGCCATTTCTGGCGGTGGCGGCAAAGCGCATTTCCATATCCACCCAAGATTGCTCGATCAAAGTGCCTTCTGAGGTAGCTATGATCACTTTTTGGGCGCTGTCTCCATAGCGCACTGAGGTAGTGGTAATCCGGCGATCAAAGCTTTTGAGCAATTCAGTATAGCGATCGCACAATTGCTTTTTCTTCGAGAGTGGGATTTTTCGGGGATCGGTGCCTTTTAGAGGTAGAACGCATACTGCTTGCACCGGGTCAATGGGTGCAAGTAAAGTTTCTTCATCACCAACCATCCGCGCAGCAGCGATCGCTTCTTCTATCCGCTCCTTAATTGTCGCCAGCTCGTTAAAGCAGCTCAACCCCCATCCACCTTTATAACAAGCGCGAATATGTCCACCAATGGAGATGCCTTCACTGAGGGTTTCTACCTTGTCGCCACGCAACAAGATATCAGTCCCTTCTGCTTCTTCAAGGCGAATCATCAGATAATCTACACGCTGTGAGTAGCGAGCGATCAGGTCAGAAAGTAAATTTTGTGCGTCAGCAAGTGTAGTCGGCATTTCCAAGTAGTAACAATGACGAACTGCATTTATTTTGCAATTATTTGGGGAATATCTGCTACTAAATATTAGAGTTGCCTATAAATCTATGACCTAGAGGTTGTTTGAGGAGTCCACAAGCGATCGCTCACTCTGAGTACTTCCTTTTTTACGATGGGTAAGAACTGAATGATGTGCTAAGGTAATTAAGTGAGAATAAAATTCGGTTACAGTGTTTGTTTTTAGTATTGACAGGCTTTTCCCTTTTGGTCTTAACAAGCTTGTCTCCGAAATCTAAATCTCTACACACCTATGATTTTGGAGATAACGCATGTCAATTTATGTAGGTAATCTATCCTACGAGGTCACACAAGAAGACCTCACCTCTGTTTTTGCGGAACATGGTTCTGTAAAACGTGTTCAGTTACCTACTGACCGTGAAACAGGACGTCCACGCGGCTTTGCTTTCGTAGAGATGGGCACAGAAGCTGAAGAAACAGCTGCCATTGAAGCTCTTGATGGTGCTGAGTGGATGGGACGCGATCTCAAAGTTAATAAAGCTAAACCCAAGGAAGATAGAGGCGGTTCCTTTGGTGGCGACCGTCGCGGTGGCGGCGGCGGCGGATACTCTCGCGGACGCTACTAAGCTTTAAGATCAAAAATTAAGTTTTAACGTCTTAAGGGCAGAATCATTATCTGCCCTTTTTGCGCTCCGGTCTACTGGATAGCTTAAAATTGCCCAGTACCAATTAAGTAGGAGATGAAAATGACCCAAGTATTTGTGGGTGAAAATGAAGGAATTGAGTCAGCCTTACGTCGATTTAAAAGGGAAGTTTCCAAAGCAGGTATTTTTCCAGACATGAGAAAGCATCGTCACTTTGAAACACCTTTGGAAAAACACAAGCGCAAAGAAGTCGCAAGGCACAAGCAACGTAAGAGAAATTTCCGTCGCAATTGAGAACAAGCGATACGTAAGGTAAGCGGAGTTTACCTATCCTCTCATTAGATTCTTAGCTGTCGAAGAGGCGATCGCTGTACACCTGCATGTAAATCTAAAGGGTAAGTTTTGGTAAAGCCATTACTGATTATGGGATGGGCAATGTAAATAACGGTGTGTCCCCCAACTGACAAAGAACTTTTGATAGTTACTTCCGGGGTGGCGATCGCTACGCTGATTTTACTAAAATTTGGCTGAAAAATTTATTTTTGCGATTCTCTTAATAGTCAACAAGACTTTTGAAGGGTCTGTCTTGGAAATTTGAGGCACGATAAGCAGATAATGCCCAACCTGTACTCTTTCTCCTGAGGGAGAAGGAGAGGAAGTAGCATGAAAACCCCCAATTGGGTAGACTGCTGAGATGAAGATTGTGCATACATCTCATTCCCAGCAGCGATCGCACAGCCTATTGAGTAGTTCGTTGACCTAGAGGGGTTTGGGCAGGAATGCTGTTGTCCCTGCCTCTAAACTCCGCTAGCGATTTTCCTCGAATACGCTAGCACTAAAAATGAGCAGAACAGAACGGGTTTGCAGATTCGCTTATAGGTGAAATATTAGCTCAAAAACATCCATGTTGGGCATGGCTAAATCGAGCATAATCACATCTGAATTATCTTCAGTTGCTACCTATAGCACGTGTTTGCAGGAAAATAACTGATAACTCTAAAACACTATCTATATTTCACTCAGGAATTGAGATGTGCAGATCATGGTTTCGTTTTTTTGTTCAGTATGATTTACTAGGTTTGGGAAACTTTTTACTCTTGAATAGAAAGAGAGCGAATTAACTCCCGAATCACATCGGTTGCCGGTCTCCCCGTGATTGAACAGTATGTTTCAAGCTTCTGTGCCTCGCTTGAAGTGAGATTGATTGTAAGCCGTTTAGCAGCCCATTTTTTATTCATGTACTAGAGAGATAAGCTATATTTTTAAACTACTTCTCTAATATCAATCTTTTAAGCTGCTACTACAATGGTATAAGTAATGACATTTGATTTAAGTAATCATGAAGTAAGATGTTATATTTTTCTAAGCAATAGTGAAGAGGTAGGGTATATTCTCAAGTATGAAGTTTAGCTACTGTTAGGGCAGTCCCAATGAAAAAATTTCATTACCATGAATGAAAATGTGGTAACTTCCAAGATAAGGCTGATACAAGCGAGGTTGTTTCCTTATTAGAGCACCAGAGCCTGAAGGGCAGTCTAACCTGGA
>NZ_JACJTD010000142.1 GCF_014698505.1 Nostoc foliaceum FACHB-393
TTGAACAGTAAGTTAAAGATTGTTTCCATTGTGATTTGTACTTCATTTTAAAATAATTATCGCCTAAATTCTTTTTGAACTTAGATGACTTTTCCTGTGGTTTTGGTTCCCAGAATATACTATTCTCCAACTGCCCAAGAGCTTCTATTGTCGTTACATTAGTCGCCACATTGCTACTGCCTTGTTGTTTTAGCTTTTTCTGTTCAACAAAAGACATAGCCAAGATGCGGTTTTTATGTCGTTCAAAAGCTTCCTTGTACAGTTCCCATGCTTTTTTGGTAATTGCTGATTGGGATGGCTCAACCATTTTAACGATTTCGCGCCAATCTCCAAGAGTAAATCTAGTAATATTTTCAATAAAAGCGATGAAAATGACGCTATAAATTTTAGTGGGACTCGCACCCCGTAAACCTTGCCTTCGGATCGTATCAGTAACTAAGTCTAATCTGTAAATAGAAACAGAAAGGTCAATTTCTGTAAGATCAAGGCTAAAACCCTGTCTAAGTCGGATTCTGCTAAAATTTGGCTTTGCAGGACTTTCAATAGTTGTAAAATCAATCGTTTGACCACAGCTTGGACAAATAGCTTGGTGATGTTGAATCAGCACTCCATTCTCGTCAACTTCGGCATTAAAATTAGCTAATTCTTCAGTTAGCGGTTTAAAAATATGAGTGCAATGCTCACATTGAATTAAGCCTTTGTTTTGTATTTCTGATATAGTTTCAGGCAATAAAGTCCATTTGCGGGCTTCATCAGGAAGCCCATGCTTTTTCCAATTATCGGTAATATCAATAATTACCGCAGTTGGTTTTAAAGTGTAAGTTCTTAGAACCCGCCCCAGCATTTGCAGCCAGAGAGTAGAGCTTTCAGTCGGACGGACACAGTAGACGCACTCAATATTAGGACAATCAAAGCCCTCAGTTAAGATTTCATAATTAGTAATTACTTGGGTAGTGCCATTGCGAAAACGCTGCAATATTTCTAATCTCTCTTGTGAAGGAGTTTTCCCATCCAAATGTTCGGCACTAATATAATTACGAGAAAATTCCGCAGCCAGGGCACGAGAATGTTCTAAGCTACAGGCGAAAATAACTGTACGAAGATTTCGTGCATATTTAAAGTAATTCTCAAGGATTTCACTAACACCAATCTGGCTAGTGACGGCAATCGCTAACTCTTTGGCTCTGAAATCTCCACGAGATTTTGCAACTCCAAGAGTAGAGATAGTTTGATTCGTTGCAAATAATCGAAACTTACTTAAATACCCAGCCTGAATTAAGTAAGCCGTGTCAATGCCAATAACCAAATCATCAAATAAATCATCAAAACCTTGACCGTCAATTCTCTGAGGAGTGGCAGTTACACCTAATATCTGGGCGCTTTCATAATGTTCAATTAGTCGCCGATAAGATAAAGCAGTTGCATGATGCGCTTCATCTAATATCAAAAGTCCAATGTTAATTGGCAACTCTAATACCTCTCGTCTGCTCAACGTTTGAACGCTAGCAACTTGGATTCTCCGTTCCGGATTAGCCAGAACACCTGCTTTGATAATCCCAACTGGTTCACCGATAATCTGCTCTAGTTTTTCGGCAGCTTGAGATATCAACTCAATCCGATGGGCAATGACTAAAACTTGCTTTCCTTGGTCAAAGAATTTATGAGAAATATGTGCAAAACACACCGTTTTTCCGGCGGCTGTCGGGAGTTGTGCAAGCACTCGCCTATTACCATTCTCCCAAGAATTCCAAATATCTTTTATCCACTGATGTTGATAATCTCTAAGTTCGTAGGTAACAGGCATTTAATTTACCTCAACAATGATTTTTCTCCCGTGGTAATATTGCTCATTATGCCACAAGCTCTTCAAGTTAAGATACCGATAATTCCAATTCTAAAAGTAGCAAAGATATTTTGAGTTGGGTTGATGCGATTTTACTTCATCAAGAGCAAATTATAAAGATAATAACCTAGAAGTGATGCACTGCATATCAAATCTCGCCACTGTTGTAATGACTATACTTGCTTTATTATATTGGCGAGTTTTATACTGTGCGATAATGCTGGATGTAATCGCTCACGGGAGACACGGCAACACCGTTGTCGTCTTTTACAAGTAGTATTAGATTTAAGATGGGGAAATATACTTCTTGGAAAATCAGAAAATTTGGCATCGAACTAAGAAATTAAATTCGCAATCTCAAATGCCGGCGATATTTTTAGATAAAGATGGCACTTTAATTGAAAATGTACCAAATAATGTTAATCCACAATTAATCGAAATGAAAATCGGTGCTATTGAAGGATTACAAATACTTAGCAAAGCTGGATATAAATTAATTGTGATTACTAACCAGTCGGGAGTAGCACGGGATTATTTCCCAGAATCTGCCTTGGCGGGAGTGGAAGCGCGATTGAATGAAATATTAGAAAAAGCGGATCTATCGCTAGATGGGTTCTACTACTGTCCCCATCATCCAAATGGTGTAATATCTGAGTATGCAATTGCTTGCGAATGCCGTAAACCAAAACCAGGTTTGATTTTACGTGCAGCTAGCGAACAAAATATAGATTTAGCAAATTCTTGGTTTATTGGCGATAATCTCAGTGATGTAGAAGCTGGACATAGTGCAGGGTGTAAAACGATTTTGATAGCTCAGGGTAATCAGTCTCAGCCCCAAATGTCTCGTTTAGGAATTGCTGACTATATTTTGGTTAATCTTTCAATAGCAGCACAGGTGATACGTAAGCATTCAGTATCTAATTTTTAAGATTTCTGGCATAAAGTTATAGAAATTGCTGGAACAGAAACTTAGAAAAATTTAGTGCTATCAAACGTCGTTAAATTGCCCAGGTGCGTAGGCGTAGCCCGCCATAGGCATCGCTCTCCTCTAACAATGATAGCAGTCAGATCAAGCAAGCGTTTACTGCTCTTGAGCAGACAGCGCCTTGCGGTAAACGATTTTGTCAGCGCCCGCTTGATAGAAGTCGCGTATCCGTGCTTCTTCTTCATAACCGCAGTTGCGGTAGAACGTTCGCGTGCGCTCGAAGTCCGGCGTACCTGATGTTTCCACCAGTAGTATACGCCCGCCGCGTCTCATCAATGTTTGCTCAACGTAGCGTAGCAGGGTCGCACCACGTCCTTGTCCTTGTCTGTCAGGTCGGATAGCAATCAACTGTAGATTCCACGTCCGATCAGTCATTCGTTCCATCTCGCAGTAAGCGACCCCGACCGCTCCATTGTCATCATCGGTGATCCAAAAGTGTTCAGCCTTGTCGTCTGGTAGAGAATCGCTGTCGCTGCTACCACCGAAGTAATCAGACAACATTTCGCCAAGTTCCTCAAGTTGGTTTGGTTCAAACAGTCCGGTTGCGTCGGCTAAAGCAATCAGCGCAGTCGTGTCATCGGGTATGGTCGGTCGAATCATCGCAAACTCCGTGTGCGTGTAAAACAGGTTAGCCTCTGGAGAAAATATTACAACAGTTGTTATGTTTTCTTAAAAAATAACAACTGTTGTGATAAGATGTCAAGATGCTTGTTTCATGTTGCTGTAAACCGAGGAGAGCTATGAGTTATGACGATCGCCGTATTGAAGTCGCTAAAGCGGCATGGCGGGTGATTGTCCGTGAAGGATTGGATCGTGCTAGTATGCGGGCGATAGCGCAAGAGCTTGGCTCTTCGACCGGGGTTGTTACCCATTACTTTCGAGATAAAGAAGAACTCACCCTATTTGCCCTAGAACAGGTGTTTGAAAACGTCTTAGAGGACATGAAAACCTGTGCCGAGGCACGGCAAGGAATTGACAGACTAGCACAGATGATTTTTGTGGCTCTACCTCTGGGGGACAATGACAAAGCTGATTGGAAGGTTTGGACGGCATTTTTGGGCTATTCTATCGGGCGCGAACGCCTTGTCCAGGAACACCGAAAACGCTATGACTTCTTACGGCAGATTATTTGTCAAGAGTTAGCTGACTTACAAAAAGCCAAAGTGATTCGAGCCGATCTTGATTTAACCCTCGAAGCCAATGCACTCATTGCCCTAGTGGATGGCATTGGCACTGGTGTTGTCATTTATCCTGAACAGTTCTCCGCAGATCAACAACAATATCTCGTGCGGCGGCATATCAACGCTTTATTGACACCATCTTAAACACCGACGCTCCGGCGATTGTTGCCAGAGCTAAAAGATTTATTTGAGTTTCTGATAGTCTTGAAAAAAACGATTCAAATCATTTAAAAGTTGACAAAACAAACTTTTGTTTTCATAAGTGCCAGTAGCGTTCTGCCAAGAATCGCAGATCCTTGGGTTAGTAAAAGGCAAAATCAAAGCAGATAGAGCCGCAATTAAAGGCACAATTAATATAAAATTTCGGGCATCAGCGATTAAATTACCAACTTCGCTCAAAATAGGTAACTCGTATTGATGACGATGTGTAATTAGGGTATCTTTGGTTTTCTGAGGTTGAATTTTTTGCTCCTTTTCTAAATTGAGATTGGGCTGAATATCTATCTCAATAACGTTCTTCTTGACTACTTCAATTGCCTTCACTAAATCATCTATAGGTTGTCCATTTCTGGCACGAGTGACAAGTATTGCTTCAAGAATTATTAATCTTGATTTGGAAGTTAACAGTATAGGCATCTGTTGATTAGCTTCATTGATGAAATCCTGTTGTTCTTTGAGAAGCTTACTAGTTTGCATATTATTTAGCCACTGTTTTTGAACTAGTAGTTCGCGTTCTGATAGTCTAAAGCTTTGAGAGAGACTGTTAATAAAGTTAACAACACTTGTCGTTAATTTTTCTAAAGAGCTTGAGGATTTTGAGGGGAAGTTGGTTTGATTATTATCTTGCATAAGTTATTCAACAAATTTTAATTTTGATTACTATCGCAACTGTCGAATTTGTATTTAAGATGTGAATTTTGAAGCAATCTTTCGATTCCTTTTCGGATCAGCTCTGGTGGAACTCCATCTAATTTCAACTCGGTTTGGATAAACTCATCAATGGAATTGGCTTTCGTCTTCTCTAAGAGCGCCAACATCTGTTGAGCTTGGGTTGTTGGTGTGGTTGACTCCTTAGTTTCAGCTTGAGAGGTTTGCTTATTACTTGGTGCAGAGTCAATAAAGTTTTTGGTATCCCGGTCATAACCAGAGAAATTCTTTAACAGAGGCATTGGTATCCATTCATTGATGCCACCGTAATAAACTGCTCGACCGACTGGTGATTGTGCAGCAATCTCCATGACTTGAGTTGAAGTAATCTTGCGATCGCTGGGGATGAGTTGAGTGGCAATCATGGCATTGTAAGCTGGGACGTTATCAGGATGAACCAACGCCACGGACGTTAACTGCGATCGCAGTCCGCCAGAAATGCCCAAGTCATCAGTGTGAGGGTTTTGTACGACAATCCAGAAATGCCAACCGGAACTATCACCGCAAGAACAGTAAGAGATGATTTTGTCTTTGAGCCAGCCGATTTCACCTTTAGTATTTTTAAATTTGGAACAGACAGCCGTACCTTCATCCAAAATAATCAGCTTGGAGCCAGAGATATTTTGAAATTCGGTAAAGCATTCTTTGACCCATTTAACGGCTTCGACCGGGGACATTTCTAGGATTTTAGCCCGTTTAAAAGTATCAACACGACCTTTGAAATAACCGGTTTCTTTCTCGTCACCTTTGGGGTCAATATAAAAGATGTGTATGCCAGGATGCAGTCGCTTAATAGCATCGATTGCATTGCTAATGGTGATGCCCTTGCCAGAACCAGGGACACCAACCCACAGCATATTGGTAACTTTCTTAGCAA
>NZ_JACJTD010000143.1 GCF_014698505.1 Nostoc foliaceum FACHB-393
GGCATTGTAAGAGTGATAGGATGTCGAACATGGGCGAATTGTAGTTTTTGAGTTGTCGTTTGGGAAGACAATAACTCTACTACAGAGCGCCCTCTCTCTTCATACTCTTGTTTTGGCGAAGGTATTGATCCAGCTAGCAGTTTCTCGTCCATCCTGAATCGACTTGTCTGGTTTGAAAATGAACAGACCGCTTTCAGCTAGAATTTTCTTTGCAGAGATAAAAGTACTGTACCCCAAAGCAGAAGTCAAAGGCATCCATCGGGAACCGTAGGGGTCAGCCGTCCAGCATTCTTGCCACAGTTGCGTTATTGATGGTTTTTGCTGCGATGCCCAGAGCAAATCTTCAATGGGAATAATCACATGAAGCCGCTTGTACGGTGACTGTACTTTAGCGGCAGCAGCCTTTTTGGGTTTGGGTCTTGTAATAGTTGCGGTCATTTCTACAATCTCCTATTTATATTGACGCATGGAAATTTCCCCTACTGTGATTGCAGGGTTTTGTACTTGTATTCGGTTGTCTAAAAAGTCACCGATGCACTGAAAGCCTATTGAGGCTGCCAGAATCGCAATTCGTCCCGGAAATACCTATCAGTCTTTTTTGATTGCTCCTTCCAACAATCCCAAGCCACCACCAACTCTTCGCCTAAATCTTGCACCACCTCGCCCCTCTCAACATACAAAGTACGGTATGGGTCGGCATGGGCAACGATAGAGCCAATGCCAATAGTGTTTTGTTGAGAGGATGCGTTCTGGAGAGCAGCAATTAATTCTGTCTCTTGGGTGGTTAATTCCGTCCAATAGTCTTGTTTGATTACCTCGTACTCTTGGGCAACATCCCAAAACTCCTGCCAAGTACACCCAGGTTTTGCAAGCACCTGCCGAATATCACTAACCGCTTGGGGTAGCATCTCCAATTGCTCGGCTCGATATGCGATCGCATTTGGTGTTGGCTCACTCCCCAGAATTATGGCCGCAGCTTCGAGTGCTTGGGTATTGTTCATGGCGCTGGCTAGATTCTTCAAAGCCATACCCATTAAACGTAGACATTCCAGGGCATTTTCCTTGGGCGGTTCCTGGGCTAGCGATCGCAGATCAATTGTTTTCTCCAACGCCTGTTTAACTTGCTTGTTCAACGCTTTGGTAGCTTGCTGGGTCATTGTATTTCCCCACTGTTGGGAAGGGCGCTGTTCTACGGCGTTTTCCAATTCTTGGATACGTTGCTGAAGTCGCTGATTTTCAATTTCCAACTGTCGTAGACCTTCCATCTCGTCTAAACGCTGCTGTAACTGAATATTCTGCTCTTTCTGTTGTTTGAAGAGTTGTTGCAAGGATTGGATTTGCTCTTGCACCTGGGCTTCGACTCTAGCCCCTGCTTCTGCTTGTAGCCCAATTCTCAATTCCTGCTCTAGGCTCTCTAACTCCTGTTGGTGTTGCTCTTTGATTTGGGCGATCGCTTCCGTGTATTCTTTCGGGTATGTGCGCTCTGCTGAGAATGACACAATTGCGTCATTTAAACCGGTCAAATCAGCATTGTTGATCAACAACCTTTCACCATCGCCAAAGGTGACAATCTGCTGATAGTTATTTGGTGCGTCTGCTTCAATCACTCCTGATTCACCATAACGAGGGTGTGAAAGGGAAGAAACAGTGACAGAATGACACAATTGCGTTTTGACTTTTTCTTGTTTTGTGCTATTGGTTTTACTGGGTGACGTATTGTTTGGAACGACCTTCTGTACTGCTCTAGCGAAGTCTGCGGCGGTGGGGAAGGGTTTTTCTTTCGCTGCGATCGCAACAGCTTCGTGTAACTTATCAGGAGTTTTAACCAGCCGGAGTAAGGGGCGAGTTTGAGAGGGTTTAGTAATCTTTTCCCTGAGTGACTCTGGCAGAGTATCAACTACTTTCTTCGCAGACAGCAAATCTCTGACCCGGCGATATCCCCCGTGTTTGGTCAACTCACTTTCACAGTAAGCTTCAAAGCTCTTGTGTCCACCATCTTCGTAATAGCCTTTGTCTCGCATCAGTCGCAATTCATCGGATGCTTGCCACTCAAAACGGTCGATGGCGGTGAAGGTTTCCTGGATGCTGGCGTTGACAACACTGTAATCGAGTGCTGTTGTTTGTTCGGCTTCTAGTGTCAGCATGGCATTTTACGGTCTACTGATAAGAAGGCAAGCAAATGCTTGTCTTGTTTACCTCGCGCTTCAAGTGCGGATAGCAAGTGTGTGAGCAAATGTTATTCGCGTTTGGGCGATTGCCTAAAAAATTAAGTAGCCACATATTCTAGTGGCTACTTAAAATCTAACACCGAGCTAGCTTAAAATCAAGAAAATTATCTAGAATAAAATGGCATACCTTAAAAAATGCTTCACCCCCTGTCAAGAGGGGGTGAAGTTTTCATTATTTGAACCAAGTTGTCGATTTGAGATGACATGGCTTTTAACTGACTTTTAAGCTGCTCATTCTCTCTTGCCAGCCCGGTTGTAACTCCCCCAAGACTTTCTTTAAAACTTCTACATCCTCAACTAGCTTGACTATATCCACTACATTGCTGTGGACAATCATCTCGCCTATATAATTCCTCATGTGGTTTTCGATATCTTCCGTAATCGATATACCATCTTCTTTCAATTTTGTTTTGTACTTCTCGTATAACTCGGCATCTATCTTGATACCTAGCTGGGCAATTCGCCCTTGTGTCTCTGGCTTTTTGTTCGCAGGCATATTTTTCTGTTGGTCTTTATCAACAATATACTCTTGATCCAGAATAATCTCTGCAAACCTTATTGTAAGCCAACTTAATAATCTAGATTTTTATCTTGACTTAATCTAGATTGTTTGCTAGATTATATCTAGAAAGCAAAAAGACGACCGCCCCAAGTCTCGCAAACCGTGCGATCGCCTTTTATCCAACTGAATGGAGATCAATATTATGACCTACATAACACATACACCGCAAGCAATCATTGATTTTTCTGTTGATGAACAAACCTTAGCCCAAGCAGAATTATACAGCCACCTCGAATCCCAAGCCGAAGCTGTAGCCCCAACCCAAGATCCTCTCACCAGCAGAGATCGCCGCATCATTGGTGAGATTATCGAAGTCCAACCCGAATCAGTTCGCACCATCTGGATTGAAGGCGGAATCACAGTATGGATTCAGTTCGTGGAAGGCGGACGACTACCATTTGACCGCAACTGGTTCGCCACAAGAGTTGCAGAGGTCAAAGCGACTCTGCCAGAAACACCCCTGGAGCGCAACGAGCGATTAAGCGATGAATTAGAGGAAGCCTGCACTGTTTTCGGTCTGTACCACGGAGAGATCGACTGGCTCTCGTTTAGCACCAAACTCTACCAAGACGGGCATTTTGTTGGCTTCGTCGGGTGCAGTCAACAGGGCTGGTACGCTCGACCAAGACAGTACGGGGTAAATCAGGTTGCTGGCAGTGCCAAAGATGTGATTGCGCTGTTAGGAGTCCGAGCGGCAGTAGCAGCGTAAGTTGCTGAAGTGAAAAAGGCGATTGTAGTCTAAGCAACTGCAATCGCCACCTATATGCAATTACAAATAATCATTACATATAGCCCAGCAAGTAACATCATACTTTCAGATTCGGGTTTCTATGACTGCTAAGAGAATTTTGTGCTACCTCCAGCAGATGCAAATACAGAGGTGTAAGAAATTCCTCGTTTTGGAAGTGAGAAAAGGCGATTGCTCTTCCAAGAGAAATGCGATCGCCTCTACAACGAAATTTATGACAATTCAAATCATGGCACACAGAATATGATTAGCCCATTTTCTCTTCAAGAAGCCCAGTCGGATGATCCAAGAGAGAAAATACTCTTACCTCCAACAGACCCCAACGCAGAGGTCATGGAAATCCCTGGATACAATCTGGTTTACGTTGGTGGAGCTTGCCCCAGGAATTATCGAGTGTACAAAGCTGATTCAATGATTGGGGTGATATTTCAGCACATTACCCACTGGTCGAATGCTGTAGATAAGATTCGATACGCCGAGCCGATTGATGCAGCAGTTGAGCTTGATGAATTTATGACGATGGCAGGCAGATTAACAGTGACTAAGGAACAACCACCCACAGAAGAGGAATTATTGGATAAAGAATTTGATGCGCTGACGAGTGACGAATGGGAACGGTTAAAAAGATACATTCCACAAGTGAAAGATTTAGTTGCAGCGTAAAAAATAGGTGGGCAGGAAAACCCACCTCTAAAGTAAAAAGTAAAAAGCAAAATCAAATTCTCAGTTTATCTGAATACAACAACACAACTCATCGGATAACCCAATGGAACCGATAGAAATACTGAAAACTTTCAACTCTTGCTACGTAAATATTCAGGCAATCGCCCAAGATGAAAACTGGCTCTTGTTGATTGCAGACAAGAAGATTGACCCAGAGGCAGGAACTCACGTAGGCGATACATTGCATTATTTAGCCGAGGTAATGGGGTGTGTCGAAGAAGTTGTTGAAATCAAGTTTAATCAGGAATCAAAATCATGAAACTCTATGCAACCAGTATTCCTGAAACTTTGCCAAGTTGGGCAACTGTTATATCGAATAATGCAGGTTTGATTGAAGTAGAAATTAATGATGAAGACCCTGGATTCCATTCAATGATTGAGGAATTATCTACTGAAATCCAACCAGGAGTTATTGGTGTAAACCAGGAGTTATTGGTGTAAAAGCTAGTGATTTATGTACAAGACTCAGCATTGAGATGGTTGATAATAGTGAAGAAAATCACTTAGAGAATGAGATTTAATTGCTCAAGCCGCAGGAATTAAAAACACTTCTAGAAGCAGAGATTAAAAAGCGGCTATATCAACTCGAAGTGCTGAAATACGAATTAAAAACAATTCCTGGAATTGTCATAAATAGCTAAGTCGAACAGTATCCAGTATCAACGCAATTTTTAGCAACAACAACGCAATTATGGAAACCATCAAAATCAACAACAGCGTCTTTCTCATCCCACCCAGCCAACCGAAACTACAAGCGAATTGCGCTAAAGAGTACGGGCAATTTCTTCTCGATTGTCCCCCAAAATTGACAATTCTAGAAGCACAAGCAGGAGGATATCTCAAAGGTAACAAGGCTGATTTTGCGATCGCAATCTCCCGCCCTGACCGTGCATTGACTATCAACGAGAACTTCACCAATGAACCATTTACCGAACTTTGGGTAATTCCTGTTGCTGGCGGACTAAAAGACCAGTTTAAGGGGCCAGCCTCCATGCTGCTTTCTTTCCTGATCCACCGCCGCAGTAAAGACAATTTCGCCGGACTGTACAATCACTTCGCCCATCGTGCTTTCCAGCAGTGGTGTGAGGAAGGGATGCCGGGAGATCCCAAAGAGTTCTGTTATCAGGCGATCGCTAGCGTACTCAAAAACTACATTTTCTGTGCTGAGTTTCAGAAAGTGGAAGGGGCGCTAGGAACGTACTGGTTCATTCAGTGGTCGTATCGCAATCCCCAATCTGATTTTGAGAAAGATGCGCTCGAAGCCGCCGAGATGATTCGCTCTGGTGCGGAATCTGGGGCAACACTTCACTGGGTAACGAATGAAACTTACGAGCGCTGGGCTAGTAATGCTGTCACTGCACCAGCATTACCCCCAGTTTCGGAGACTGAGGCACGGCTATCTCTGCAAGGACAGAATCAGACAGCAATGCCGCAAGGGAAACGGAAGTAATTAGACATTACAA
>NZ_JACJTD010000144.1 GCF_014698505.1 Nostoc foliaceum FACHB-393
TAAGCTAATTCACATTTTTAAAAATACTTGATTTATTTTATTTATCATTCCATCAATTTTTACAATTATCTATGTCATTTTGGAATCTCCCTTAGTTTTTATTAGTAAATAAGATGCGTTTGCCCTGACCATAAGATGCTTTGATTAATTCCGATTCTACCCATACACGACAGAACAATACATTTTCATCTGTCGTCCCTGGAGTAGGCTGTAGTGTGATGGGAGAATATAATTGTTGTGGGGTCAAAGTTGCGATCGCCGCAAGTATGCACTTTGAAAAATGCGTGTCGTAGCCTGATTCTAAGATATATGTCCGGTCTGCTTGCATAGTTATTAGTAACTTGCAGGTTTCTTTTTTACGGCGTTCTGTATTCTCAAACCGCAGTTCTTTAAGATATCCAGTTAAGGCAGTTTGAGGGACATCATTCGGTTCACCATTGAGTGTGTACCATAATCCTCCGTGCTGACGATTGCAGTAGATTTTACAATTGCCAGCTTCAGAGTGCAATCCAAGTTTCGGTTTATTAATTGCTGCGACTAACTGCTTGAGTAGTTCCTCTTGGCGCATCAAGGCAGCAAGTAATTCGGAATTTTCTTGAGGGTTCATTGTTCAATACCAACACATCTCACTTTCGCATTGGCGAAGCCGTTGACTTCTTAAAACAGCAGGCGCGACCGATGAAGATTTCGGTCACGCCTTCTGATTTTCTTACGCCGCTACCAACTCCTGACGAACTTGCGGCAGTTCAATCGGAGCAGTTACCCTGGACAGTGCTTCTACAGCCTCTTTTACACTCCAGTACCGTACTCCATCGCCACAGCGCCAGTAGTATGTCTTGGGGTCGTTTTCCCAGACTTCCTCAGCGTTTCTGACCTTGAAGAGTATGCCCAAAAACTCACCATCTAGATATACATTGTGAGCCATCTGAAGGTCAGTCTTGCCGACATAAGTTAGTCGGTAGCCGTTCACTGGCGTACACAAGTCTTCTGCACGAGTACCGCGATACCCACAGTTACCGCACCCATGTCCTTCGCAGTCTGGACAGATAGCAGCAGGCATATTCCACTTCGGCAGTGTAAAATCCCATTCAGCCGGTGGGGTTAATATTCGAGCCTTGTGGGAAATATAACAACCAGCATGACCGATTACTTTATTAGAATGGTATTGGACGCTCAACGATAGCCAATCACAATCACCTAACAAGCCAATTTTCTCAGTAGCTTGTTTTAATTCTTCATCTTCTTTGTGATTACATTCTACTGGAGCAGAAAGACTCGCTTTTACCTCTGCAACAGCACGTTGAAATGATTGTTTGTGGTATCGAGCATAACCGTGGTTCATTTTTACCCACACGATATCATCCGAGTTTATCCAGATAGTCACTACATCTTCGGGCTTGCACTCTTTTGAATAGTCCGATTGATTGACGATAGTTGCAATGATTTGGCGATGGCTACGCCCGCCGCAGGCATCGCGTGTGGTTAGCGGATCTCTTGTTGGCGCAGGAGCTGAAACTTGTGTAATCATTAGAAATACCTCTTAAATGGGTAAAAAGGCGATCGCAAGTTTTGCAGACACAGCGATCGCCCTATTTTTATTAGTCAGTTTGTTGTGGCAAGCCACAACACTCTCACTCTAGAATTGGCGAAGCCTCATAGAACCCATTTGGGAATCAGGTTTCTGCGATGCGATCTGCTTTGCAGCAACGCTAGGCTAACGCCTCGCTTCGCTAACGTGATCGCTTTGGGCCCCTACTCATCCCTACTCAATCTTCCAATTAGGCGTATAACCAGAAGTAACTTGGCTATACATTTGCAAGACCGATGCAGAAATACGTCCTGAGAGTTTTGCGATCGCCCATAGCGCTCTTGTAAAATCATTTTCAATTGTTGAGAATTCGCAAGAGAAAAAAGTTTATGGCACAAATGTCGGGTCAAGACCCCTCGGAAATCACAATGGCAACGGTTGATGAAGAACGAAAAGGCGCAACTTTCAGAGGTACGGTCATCCTTGGGATAGATCCTGATGCTGGGGAAGTCGTTTTCTTTAGAGACTTTTTAATTGAAGATTATAAAGGCGAACTTACCGCAAATCTTGCAACAGATGGCGATATAACGAAAAGCATTGATTTAGGCGAACTCGATCATAAAAGCCCCAGTTTTAGGCTGCCAATTCCGATGGGAACGGATACATTACCCTACAATACAGTCGTGTTGAGCGACAAAAAAAGCAAGAAAAAAATCCTGACGATCAATCTATAAAATTTGTAACTTAGCTCGTAGTTCAGCCAAATTCGATTGCCCTCCTGTATATATCTCAAATGGGTTCTATAAAAGTGTTCAAGGGTAAAGCGTATTAACTGATGTCAAAACACCAGACAGCACAAAGCTGTAGAGAAGATATTGGGATATTACCGTGTCCTCTGTACAGCCATGTGATAAGAATTGATTGAAAAGGCGATTGCATACTACTGAGTACGCAATCGCCTTAATTCTGGAAAGATTGAAGTTTTTACAACCAGTTTTCAGACTTGATTTGGTCATCGGAATCATCTCCGGTGGCTTGAGCAATACAAGTTTTTGGCTTCCGGCTGCTAGTCCCGGTGGCGGCTGGTTTTAGGTTTCGTATCGTTAACTCGATTTGTAAGGGTTGAATTTTGAGCGCTTCTTTGTTTTTCAAAAGAGGCATCGCGCTCGTCTCCTCTCTTATGATTACCATACTACTACGCTCACCAGTGGTTGTCAAGCAATTTTAACTGGTGAGCGTAGTAGATAGTGTCTTAACTGTTGTAATCTATGTTCCAAATAAGTGAAGTGATATCCCCATCTAAAGCAGCACAAAGTTTCTCTAGAATTTCTGTACTAACAGTCATCTGAGTTGGTTTCTTTGGTTTATTAATAAAGACGTGAGGAGTCTCTAGCTGCTGAATATAAGCCACAGAAACTCCCACAGCATCAGATAGCTTTTGTCTACTATATCCAGCTTTCTCTCTTAGCTCTCTGAGTTTTTGGGCATTTTCTTCATTCCACCTAAACGCAGCGATGGGTGTTACATCTACTGTGATATTCATTTTTACTTTAATTTTATTTTCACTGCGCTCGCCAGTTGACATGATAATACTATTAATATACTGGTGTCAACCATAAGGCTACACCAAGCAAAGGTGAAAGCGATCGCTTGCCCATTAGCAATGCGATTATTTCAGCCTGCGTCAACCAGAGAAACACAACACCTGTTCAAAGACTCTTACGGGAATGGCACTAAATTAAGCTGAAGGGTAGGCGGCGTAAGGATTGCAGAGGAGCAGGGGGGCAGAGGGGCAGAGGAGAAATTCTCTTGCTTCTTTCCGTATGTCTCAAGTTTTCTGTCCGTATGCTTCTTCCTTCTTCTTTCTCCCCTGCTCCTCCGCTCCTCTGCACCCCTGCTGCCTCAACGATTTTCCCTTTTCTTAGTGCCATTCGACTTTTACGGTTAATTTCCTTAAGGCCAAGTGAAACTCACAAAGAATTCATTGCCGTAGAGATAAGAAACCGAAATTTAAAACTACTTAACTAGCTTTGAGAATCCAGGCAAGGTTTAAGAATGGCTCTCACCAGCAGTAATCGTGAAAGGGCTTGAAAGTTGATATTGCTACCCTAATCTCTACCGACAGAAAGATTTATACAAAGGACAAGAGGTTTAAGGTAGGTACAACCAACAGTAACGCAAGGAAAAAACAAATGAATCTACCTGCAACTGTTAGCACAAAACTCCAGAAAAGTGCGGCATTTATATTGCTTTCTCTAGCTTTAGTCGGTTTAGAAATTCCTTCTTCAACTGGACAAAGCCTGCCAAATAGCTCAACCAAATCGGCTCCGCTTGCTGATGGAACATATTTATACGGCGAAACTCCACAACCTAATCAAATAGGGAAAGCCTACTTATTATTACAACGTCAACAAGGAAATATTGTCGGAGCTTTGTACTATCCTAATTCTGAGTTTAGTTGCTTTACAGGAAAACAGAATAACAACACAGTTTCTGCTAAATCACTTAGTTACAATAAAGCAAAAACTGAAAATATGAAAATTAACCTATCCAATTTTCATCAAATCAAACTTATTAGCCCTAACGACCAACGCATCCTCTCAGTCTGCAAGCAAACATAGGACACCAAGCCTAAAACAGATTCCGTCGCTTCCCGCAGAGTGTCAAAAAAAGAGAGTTGTTTGTTCCCTTGTTCACCTCTGTCTGCTAGAAAAAATCTTTCTTAGTATTGTAGAAATTGGTAGAATTGGCTACCTGATATTCCTCTTGAAGGATTGAAAAGTCATGATGGCTCAAAACAATAGCAATGGCAATATCCCTCATACTTTGTGATTTTTCCAATCTTTCTCCCAAATAAATCTGCCAATAAATTTCCACATCACTTTCAAGAACTAGCTTCTCAATTTCTGTAACAACACCATTCTGCTTTGGATGAATCGAGGAAGCGCTGTACTTCCACTCATTTCTATCCTTGAGAAGGATATCAGGCGAATCACCAATCTGTAATTGGAGATGTAACTCGTTTAGACGTAGCCCCTGATATATGTAAAACATTCTTGATACAAGCGCTTCCGGGGGGCGTGCAGCTACTCCCATTAGGATTGCTTCTTCGCTTATAGAAGGTATTAATAAATCAATATTGAGTATACCATTTTTCGGGTAATTGTGTTCTAAACTTTCTAACACATCACTTGAAAATTGCCAGAGTTTCTGAAATTTTGGTTCTTCTTCTCTAACAATAATATTGCCGATTTGATGACCAGAAATGAACTCATCATTAGGTCGATACTGCTTGCAAGCAGCGAAATAACAAGGCTGACCGTTTTTTAGAACAACACTTGTATTGTATAACTCACCTCTAATGAATTCATTCATCTCAAATTCGGAATTTGAATCTACATTGCTTTCACACCAAGCTTTCAAATCATCAACAGTAGAGATTATTGTGCTTTTTTCACTTCCGCCTCTGATAACTGGTTTGATCAAAATGTGATCACCTAGTTCTTCTAGAACAAACTTTAAGTATGAAACCGGCTCTTTACGGTATTGGTCTTGAGCAAAAATCAGATACTTAGGCACCCGAATCAGGGAATTTTTGAGGGCAGATTTGAGGTAACTCTTATCAGTAAGCTGCTGGATCATCGTTGGGCGATCGCCTGGCATATTTAGAGCTTCACGCAACTGTGCAGCTAAGAGTACTGAATACTCATCGTTGGTGACAATCCGGCAGTTATCATCTAATAGTTTATAGTCAGTCTTAATCTGTTGATAGGTTTGGAGCAGATTTTGTAAATTATAAGGTTCTACAATCTGCACAATATCCAAGTATTGATACTGGGAGGGTACAACCTCACTGAGTCCTCGCCGACTACAGAGTAAAACTAGATTTCTATTCTCTAAGCAGATATGTCTAAAATCAGTTTTGCTCAGAAACATATCATGTAGCATAAAGACAGTCTGCTTATTGCTATCTATCTTACTACTATGTAAAGCAACTGGATTTGCCGATTCGCCGAGCATTTGTTGTACTAAGTGGACAATTTCTTGTGAACATCCCCATGACAACGTTACACCTGACCCTCCATGTCCATAATTATAAAATATGTGTGTGTTTAAAACTCTTTCCACACAAACATTTTCC
>NZ_JACJTD010000145.1 GCF_014698505.1 Nostoc foliaceum FACHB-393
AAGTCTCCACATCAATACTTCCCACGCTAAATGCTAAATTTTATTTAGCCATCCAGCAGGAGTTTTCTTTTTCTTATGTGGTTCTGGTCTGCCGATTCAGTAGAGCAAGAATTATTTGATTTGTACGCTCCAGCCCTGCGATCGCTCGGTGTAAATTTCAGTGACGAGCAACTCCAAGACACTCTAGAAGCATCAAGCTATTGTTTAGAAGATGCTTTCAGGAGCGCAATCGTTTATATACTCTGGCTCGAAGAAAACCTCAAGCCCATCTACCCGACTGCGATATTAATCGAGGCACTGGCAAATCAATGGCGCACCAAGTACTGGAAGCCGGAGTATCTAGAACTTGAACAATTGCTCTCTCTCGGAAAGCGCTGGTGGAGGGCAGCAGTGGATAAGTGGGGTTACGACGAGCGTAATCAACTGGTTGCAGATATATTTTACGACCACGGGCAGGAATTTATTAAGTTCCGAAATGGTAAAGAAATTCTGGTTGATACTGCTTATAAGTGGGGATGGCAGCGAGTCGCAGATTATGCGTCCCCGTTTTCAGAAAGTAATTCGTCGCTTGGCAGCATCAATGCAAGGGAACTTTGATCTACACCTTCTGCACAAGAGTAGATAAGCGCCATCAAGCAGCAATCACTTTAGCTGCGCGCTATTCTGAGGCAGTGTAATTTTTGTATGATTTGTTACCTCTCCAAATTCACCAGCACCCCATCCACACAAGCAATCCCCCACTGCGGAAACTTCGCCAGCAATTTCTTGATCACAATCTGCAAAGCCGGATCATCATCCCAGCACGAGAGCAAGTACTCAACCCCCGGATTCTGCCCCGAATTCGCCGCAACTTTCAGTTTTTTCATACGCTCCGGTCGCATATTTGACCGCGCAACTATCGCCTCATGCGACCATTTTTCAGCGCTGGTGACAGACGCGGCGGAACTTTCACCCTCATCAACTGCTTTGATTTCTACACCCAAAACCGAGTTTTCAACCAACAACGAAGTGGAATTACCCTGTTCTACCTGCTCTTGTGTTTGATTAGCGATCGCAAAAGTTGAATAAAATTCATTTTGATTGACGGACGCGGCGGAACAAGTACCTTCATGACAGTCCCTCGCTTCAATGCTACAATCCTGCTTTTCAGCCAACAACGAAGCGGAATTACTTTGTTCTACTTGCCCCTGTGTTTGATTAGCGATGGCTACGCCCGCCGCAGGCATCGCAGAATTTAAAAATTTTTCATTTTGAGCGACGGGCGCGGCGGAACCAGTACCTTCATGACAGTTCCTCGGCTCAACACCACAGCCCTGGTTTTCAGCCAACAACAAAGCAGATTCATCTTGTGCAGCATCCACGAGCGTTAGCGTCGTGCAGTCAATTGCCACAGGCAAGTCTTTTTCTTTCTCTGACACGCTTTGAACAGACTGAGGCGAAGCGCCCCTCAAGGGCGCATGAGCCGTCTCTTCAACACGCGAATTTCCTGTAAGCGTGTCAGAGAAACATCTCACCAACTCATTTGATGAGTTGGTGAGATGTTCTTGAGTAGTTCGTGAGGGTTCACAGAACCCTTGCTCTGAATCACTTTGACCTAAAATAGATGCTTCGTACAAAGCACCCATTTCTTCACAGCCAGCATCTATCTCTGAGTCCCCAGCATTTGATTCTCGTTTTTCAGCATTTGGTTCTTGTTTTTCAGAATTGGCTTTCTCCCAAAATTCTTTCATCCGACTGCCATGCAAATTTTTTACCATCCAGCTAGCCGTTTCCCTGCCATCCTGAATCGACTTGTCGGGTTTAAAAATGAATAGTCCACTGTCAGATAGAATTTTCTTTGCAGAGATAAAAGTACTGTATCCCAAAACAGAAGTCAAAGGCATCCACCGGGAACCATAGGGGTCAGCAGTCCAGCACTCCTGCCACAATTGGGTAACTGATGGCTTTTGCTGCGATGCCCACAGCATATCTTGTATGGGAATAATGACATGAAGCCGCTTATACGGTGACTGTGGTTTATTAGCAGCCTTTTTGGGCTTGGGCTTTGTGATAGTTGCAGTCATTTTACAATCTCCTGTTATGTTGACGCACGGAAATTTCCCCCACTGTGATGCGGGGCTTGGTACGTGCATTTATTTGTCTAAAAAGTCACTGATACACTGGAAGCTTATTGAGGCTGCCAGAATCGCAATTCATCTCGAAAGTATCTGTCAGTCTTTTTCGATTGCTCCTTCCAGTGATCCCAAGCCACTATCACCTCATCCCCTAATTCTTCTACTACTTCGCCCCTTTCAACATACAAAGTGCGGTATGGGTCGGCGTGGGCAACGATAGAACCAAGCCCGATTATGGGAGGTTCAGTAGATGCCGTTTGAAGTGCGATAATTAATTCTGTTTCCTGGGTGGTAAGTTCTGTCCAATAGTCTGATTTAATCACCTCATACTCTTGTGCCACTGCCGAATAGTCCTGCCACGTACACCCAGGCTGTGAAAGCACCCCCCGAATGTCACTAACCGCTTGGGGTAGCATTTTCAATTGCTCGGCTCGATATGCGATCGCGGATTGTGTCGGTTCACTCCCTAGTATTAGCGCTGCTGCCTCCAATGCCTGAGTATTGTTCATGGCATTGGCTAAGTTTTTCAAAGCCATACCCATCAGCCGCAGACATTCCTGGGCATTCTCTTTGGGTGGTTCTTGTGCCAGCGATCGCAGGTCAATTGTTTTCTCTAGGGCAAGTTTTACCTGCTTGTTCAAAGCTTTGGTCGCTTGCTGGGTCATCGTATTTCCCCATTCTTGAGAAGGGCGCTGTTCAACCGCACGTTCTAATTCCTGAATGCGTTGCTGGAGTTGCTGATTTTCAATCTCCAGTTTCTTTAACCCTTCCATCTCATCCAGCCGTTGCTGTAACTGGATGTTTTGCTCTTTCTGCTGCTTGTACAGGTTTTGCAAGGATTGGATTTGCTCACTTACTTGTTCTTCTGCTCTGGTTGTGACTTCTGACTGTAATCCAATCCTCAATTCCTGCTCTAAGCGCTCTAACTCAAGCTTGTGTTGTTCTTCGAGCGCTGCGATCGCTTCAGAATATTCTTTAGGGTAAGTCCGCCCACTCGATTCGGACACAATTGCGTCATTTAAACCAGTCAAATCAGCATTGTTGATCAACAACCTTTCACCATCGCTGAAGGTGACAATCTGCTGATAGTTATTCGGTGCGTCTGCCTCAATTACTCCCGATTCGCCATAACGAGGGTGCGAAAGGGAAGAAACAGTGACAGAATTACACAATTGCGTTTTGACTTTTTCTTGTTTTGTGCTACTGGTTCTAGTGGGTGACGTATTTTTTGGAACAACCTTCTGAACTGCAAGAGCAAAATCGGCGGCAGTGGGGAAGGGTTTTTCTTTCGCTGCGATCGCTACGACTTCCTGTAACTTATCAGGAGTTTTGATCAAACAAAGCAGGGGGCGAGTTTGAGAAGGTTTAGTGATTTTTACCCTCAGTTCCTCTGGCAGGGTATCAACTATTTTCTTCGCAGACAGCAAATCCCTGACGCGGCGATATCCCCCGTGTTTAGTTAACTCGTTCTCGCAATAGTCTTCAAAGCTCTTGTGTCCACCATCAGAGTAATAGTGGTTGTCTCGCATAAGGCGCAGTTCATCTATTGCTTGCCACTCGAATTTGTCGATGGCAGTGAAGGTTTCCTGGATGCTGGCGTTGACAACACTGTAGTCCAGCGTCGTTGTTTGTTCGGGTTCTAGTGTCAGCATATCTCTTGCTCACTATGGTAAATGCTTGAAAGTTGAGGTGTTGCAGTTTAACCAAAGTGAACCGAGGAGATGCTGAAGGGTGTTTGCACAAAAATGTGTCAGCATTATAATAAGCTCACTTTGTGATCAACGGATTGAGCAGGCGATCGCGTTGCTTGGCGGCGGGCGATCGCTTTATGCTGCAATATCCTCAGTTACTTCTTTATCAGTTTTAGGAAGTTGGTGTTTTGCTATAGTGATTCCCTTACTTAGTTTCTGTTGATTTTTTTCCGCCTTCTCCGCATCGTTATCTGGGATATAAATCAGTAAGTCTCCAGGTTGACAATCAAGAAATTGACAAATATCGTTTAGCCGCTCAGGTGACATCCGAGGCATGGTATCAGTTTTCCGTAACCTGTAAACAGAAGTTTCGGTGATGCCGATACCTTCGGCCAGGTCTTTATTTCTGACTCTTTTTTGGGCCATGATTTCATTCAGCTTCCAGCGAATCACTCTTTTATCCATCGTCATTACTCCACAATCCTAATATTCATAGTGGAAAAACGATTAATCTTCTTTTAGCGTCTACAGCTTTATTATACACAAGACTACTATTAAAATAATTGGCACTACTAAAAATATTCGTGAGATGTTGACAAAAATATACGCCTCACGTATATTTATAAATATAAGGGCAAGGGCAAGGGAAAGCAAACTGCCTGCACCCGGACGCAATAAAGGGTTTGCACTATCTGAACCTTGACAGCACAATCCAAAGTGACAGCTTGAGGAGCAACCGAGGCACTGGCACAACCAGAGAAGGCGAGGGGTACACAGCATGGAAATGGATTTGCACTGAATAAGAAATTACCAGCAGGACGACGGACGGCAGTTGAAGCGTTTGAAGTCATACACGTCGCCTGATACGCTGTATCTCCTGTATTGGTATCGCTCAAGTGCCACTGGCTTTGAGCCGCAAATATATGGCTACGCCAAATCTTTTTGAGAGCGTTGTGCTGAACCACAACGTTCTTTGCACACATAACAAAAGCGATCGCTCATGTCTGGAAAACTCAGCGATCGCTTTTTACCCTTTTACCAAGGAACTCTATTATGACTTATACAACACGTACACAGCAAGCACTTTCTAGTTCTTCTGTTGACGAGCAAGCCACAGCCCAAGCAGAACTGTACACCCACCTAGAATCCCAAGCCGAAGCTGTAGCCCCAACCCAAGACCCCCTGACTGCTCATGACCGTCGCATCATTGGCGAGATTATCCAAGTCCAACCCGAATCCGTTCGTACTATCTGGATAGAAGGCGGAATCACAGTATGGGTGCAGTTCGTGGAAGGCGGACGGCTCCCATTTGATCGCAACTGGTTCGCTACAAGAGTTGCAGAAGTCAAAGCAATGCTACCAGAAACATCACGGGAACGGAATCGACGACTGGAGTCCGAGTTGAAAAAAGCTTGCACTATTTTTGGTTTGTATCACGGTGAGATTGATTATCTAGTATTCAGTACGAAAGTTTATCGCCAGGGCAAGTTAGTTGGCTTCGTTGGCTGGGATGAAGAGGGCTGGTATGCCAGACCCAGACAGTACGGACTTAATCGCGTGGCTCCTAGTGCAGAACAAGTGATTGCCTCCTTAGGAGTCC
>NZ_JACJTD010000146.1 GCF_014698505.1 Nostoc foliaceum FACHB-393
ACTTTTCATGACTATTGCTCAAATATACACAAACTACGGCGATTGTTTAGCCTTGAGATACTTGATGGAATTATCGGCAGAATACTTTGGATTGATCGGAGTTGAATAAAATGTATAACGAATACGACGATTTGAGTTTTGAAGAACAATTACACCTAACTGAATCCCTTATTAGACAGCGACATAATCAGCAGATGTTCTTGCGGCGAAATGCCCAACTGTTACAGCAGGATTTAGAGCTTGAAGCCGAACTGTTAGAAGAGAATCCAGAGTTAGCGCAGGTGATTCATTCTCTTAATATGCGGGAAATTCAGAGTAATCAGCAAGGGTTACAGAATGTTCTAGGTTCAGAAGAATCAGCGTCAAAGGAGCAAAGTGTTTGGAGTAAGTTTTTTCCGGGATTGGGAGGATGAATGAAAAGTTTTGATATCAAAATTTACCTCAGTTCATTAGTTAAATAAACAACTCAATAAGGACTGAACTCTTATAATTTAACTCCAATTATTAAGTTTAATATTTCGTTACACACTTATAAATATCCTCACTCACCTACTTATTTATGAAGCTGAATATAATTGGATACTCCATGTTTAGATAACTGCTGCCTAAAATTTTCCACTTTCTCTAAGATGCCCTGAATGTGTCTTTTGAGGGCTATTATTGAAGCAAAATGATTATAAAATTGGTCTGCAATGCCTAGCAAAATTAGGGAATTATCCTTTTTAATGACACAAGATTTTGTGCTTTTTACAATCAGCAAATATTTATTAAATAAGAAAAGGTTTATATTTCTCAGTCTATTAAAATTTGCCGTTTAAGTTTTTCTATTATATACTCTTTCACGACAGGTTTTTGGGTATAATTTTTAACTTTTTTTTCAATTAATGAGCGCCAACTCAATCTCTCTATGGCATTCAAAAGTTGGAATTTAGGAACATTCGGACAAATACTTTTAGCTAAGGTATCAAGAGTTGATACTTCTTGAGCAATAGCTATACAGTTCATAATATACCATTCTAACTCTGAAAGACGATTTAGCTGCTGCTCTAGTAAGTGGTTAATATTACTGAGCAACAAGGTATTTTGTTCTAGGAATTCCCCTATTTCGCCATTAAATAGCTCGATTATAGCATTAGTAACTATGTTTATTTGTAAAGGGTTATTACTGTAGCGATCGCACAGTTCCTTCTTTTGCTCATCTGAACCTAGCAGTTGCTTTGATTGTAGTAGGTGAATGGCTACCTCTTGAGAAGCTTCCAACTTGAAAGAACGCACCAGTAATTCTGCTCCTTCTGATATGACGACTTCAGCGGGTTTTTCTCTAGAGGTTAAAATCAGACAGCTATTATGATTTGTTTTTCCAATGGCTTGGATTAAATCACCATAAATCTGATAATTAGGGCAATACTTTGCCATCGAACCCGGATCTAAGACTGTTTCTAAGTTGTCTAAAATTAATAGACACCGATAAGTACGCAGATAATGGATCAGCAAATTGATGTCGGGTGTAGTTTCTTGCTGATTGGATAAAAATGATACTAACTCAGTTAAAAAGCTGTTTCCCGGTGGAGTGTACTGTAGCGATCGCCAAATCACATACTCAAACTGATCTTGAATTGATAGTGCTAATTTAGTGGCTAAAGTGGTTTTCCCAACCCCGCCCATACCGAAGATTGTAACCAAACGACAGCCATCTTGTAAAATCCATGACTTTAGCTGCGCTAGTTCTTGGGTGCGAGCGTAAAATGATGAAACATTAATTGCTGCACCAAAAATTGTATTTTTTTTACAAGCTTGTATCTATTATTTAAGACGTTGATCTTAGCATTAGGTGTAGAGATTTCTCTCCAATCCAGATTTAATTTATGACATAATTCTTCAAAATTTGTATGACCAACTGGTTTACCAGTTAGGAATTTGCTAACTGTAGCTAGAGCTAAACCAGTGTCATGAGCCAAGCTTCTTTGGTTGGGGTAGCCATTACGTGTAAGTGATATTTTAACTTGATCCATGCAGTCATGGCGAACTTTCAATGACCTTGGCATTCTGTATTTTATTTGTTTGATTATTTACTCAGTTTACAGTAACGCTGAAGAATAGGGCAAACGCATCTAAATTACTTTTGATCACAACGAAGCTTAAAAACCAACGAAAAAATCAGGATTTCGCGTTTGATTATTTTTAAAGCCCCAAAGCGATCGCCTAAATTATTCGCAATAAGCGAAGCTTAATGACATTATTTTTATCTCTATTGAGAATATATTTTACTTATTGACATGATGCGGCCGCCCTACGCTGAAGAACCTATATTTTTTCTCTTTTTTTAGGAAGAAGAATACTTTTATCGTTTTCTAGGTTAACTAAATTATTTTGTTAAGAAAGAATATTTAAAAACCATGAAACTTGGTCAAAATTCAGAATAAATCAGTAATTTATAGAACTGAACTTAGTCAGCAACCAAATATTATGATTTTGTGTATAAGTAATTTCACTTGTATTTGCATAGATATTGTCTCTTTTGCTTTATATCCCTCTTTTACATGAGGGTGATAAGCTGTTGCGTTTCTCGGTTGAGTCCAATAGAGAACTAACCCCCACCCCCTTCCCTGCTAGCATTGGAGGGCAAGATTCAAAGCCTCTCTCCTTTTAGAGAGGTTTGAAGACAGGCCAAAATCTATTTCTTTCATTTGAGAATCGCTATTAATTTGCTTTAGGGATGCAAACATTTTTTTGTGTTTAGTTATCGATAGAAATACCATTCAAAGAGTAAAACCATGAAAAGCAAATTATTTTTTGACAATCTTATTAGTGAACTAGACTTGTCTGGGATTTATGGAATAGTAAATGTTGCGCGAAACAATGTCTATTCTTATCTTAGTAGCTTCCGAAATGATGCAGGGTATACCGATAAATTGGAAACTGCCTTTGGTAATGATTTTGATAGGGAAGTAGCTAATCAATTATTTGATAGTTTTGCTCAAGGGAATTTTAGTAATATTCCTAGCATCAAGATTGTGAAGCGTGATGATATTAATGGTGCAAATGGTGCTTTTTCGCGTGAGACTAATCTAATTTATCTAGCATCGGAATTTATCACTGAAAATGCGAACAATCCTCAAGCTATTACTGATGTATTGCTGGAGGAAACTGGGCATTTTGTTGATGCACAGATTAATACAAATGATGCAGCAGGAGATGAAGGGGATATTTTTGCGAGGTTGGTGCAAGGGAAGAGTTTAAGTCAGCAAGAATTAGCGGTTTTGCAGGTTGAGGACGATACCACGACTGTGACGTTGGATGGTCAGGTTATTCAAATTGAGATGAATGTTACTGGAGCGTCTAAACAATGGTTGTGGTGGATTGATAACGCTGGGGATGGCGACGGGTATATGCAGGGATCTAACGAAGATGAATGGATTGGTGGTCGAGGTGGAAATGATGTTATTAAAGGTGGTGGTGGAAGCGACCGGATACTAGGAGAGGGAGGTAATGACACTCTCAACCCTGCTTATAGCCAAGGTTCCAGTGATACAGTTGATGGAGGAACGGGTGATGACCTGCTCCAAGTTGATTACACTAACAAGATTAATGGTGCTGGTATCCATTTAGGTTGGCTAGGTGATAATATCTACAGTCGTGGTGGTGCTGGTGATAATCCTAACTTAGTCAGCTTTTCCAATATTGAACGTTTTGAAATTACTGGCACAAAATATGATGACGTTTTCGATAGGCTTGGTGGTAATGACATCTTCAATGGTGGCGAGGGTAATGATGTTCTTAAACCTCTTTATAGCCAAGGTTCCAGTGATACAGTTGATGGAGGAGCAGGTGATGATCTGCTCCAAGTTGATTACACTAACAAGATTAATGGTGCTGGTATCCATTTAGGTTTTAACAACACTAATAAAATCCACAGTCGTGGTGGTGCTGGCGATAATTTTGAATTAGTCGACTTTTCCAATATTGAGCGTTTTAACATCATCGGCACAAAATATAATGACGTTTTCGAAGACCGTGGTGGTAATGACATCTTCAAGGGCGGCGATGGTAATGATGTTCTTAAACTTCTTTATAGCCAAGGTTCCAGTGATACAGTTGATGGAGGAGCAGGTGATGATCTGCTCCAAGTTGATTACACTAACAAGATTAATGGTGCTGGTATCCATTTAGGTTTTGATTTAGGTAATGGTAATGGCAACACTAATAAAATCCACAGTCGTGGTGGTGCTGGCGATAATTTTGAATTAGTCGACTTTTCCAATATTGAGCGTTTTAACATCATCGGCACAAAATATGATGACGTTTTCGAAGACCGTGGTGGTAATGGTGTCTTCAATGGTGGCGATGGTAATGATACATTTGTTGCTAGCAAATCGGCAAGCAGTTATGTAGTTCGCCTTGATGGTCAAAATCAAGGCTCTGTTTCTTCTGGCATTACTAACAAACAGTTGTTTTCTATTGAAAATGTCATTGGGAGTAATTCTAATGACAGTCTATATGGGGATGGCCAAGCTAATCATCTCCAAGGTAACGACGGTTCTGATTTATTAGAAGGAGGCAGTGGCAACGATATCCTAAGTGGTGGTCTAGGAAATGATACCCTCAAAGGTGGTTTGGGAGATGATACTCTTACTGGAGGAAAAGAAACTAATAATCTTTGGGGAGGTGAAGGTCAGGATACCTTTGTGACTGAATCTGGTGGAGTTCAAGTTATCAAAGACTTCGAGCGAGGTGTGGATAAAATTGACATGGCACAAGCTCAAGTTAGCCAAATTTCCTTCGATATTTCAACTATTGCAGGGTCAACGATTATTAAAGTAAACGGAACAGAAAGAGCAAGAGTTGAAGGAAGTCTGGTTGATTCATACTCTTTAATTAATACCAGTGAAGATATTAACTCTCAACCCCTTTCAAGCGAGGAAGTCAAAAATTTAAGTACAATACTCCAAAAGTGGGCAGAAAATTACGCTCAATCTCTAGGACTATCTACCAATGTTTACCTTGTTAACAATAAACTTCAGATGGTTCGAGGTGACTTAGAATTTATGTAATCGACCACGGGGCGATCGCAAATTACAAGAAAGTAAAACCCATTGAGATCAAAGAGTTAGAGGTCAAAAAAAGCAGACAGCAGACTGATTCAATTTCGGAAATCAAACTGTATAAATTCGTAG
>NZ_JACJTD010000147.1 GCF_014698505.1 Nostoc foliaceum FACHB-393
TGGTTAAGTTATTTACGGGCTGGATACCGAGATTCACTTAACAACGAATCGCACTTGAACTATATGTTGTCCTAGTACAGACTGAAGTATTTCGTGACCGTTTGGCTAAATTATCGTTCAAATCACAAGTCCTCCAACAAGCAAGAGCGCGACAAAAAACTGAAAAGTTTCAACAACAGTATGCACTGCGCTCAGGCATTGAAGGAAGTATTTCTTAAGGAATCCGCGCCTTTGAAATGCGCGATTGCCGTTATATTGGGCTAGCTAAAACTCATCTACAGCATATTCTGACGGCGGCGGCTATTAATTTAAGTCGAGTTTTCGCATGGTTGGAGGAGATACCAAGGGCTAAAACTCGCTCCTCACACTTTGCAAGGCTGGCAGAATCTCCTGTGTGCTAGATAATACTTGTTTAAACTGTTGCTCTTAAATCAATAAGATTTAAGTTTTTATCCGTGTATTACATGGAAAAACATTGTCATTTCCCGTTAAATTTACGATGTAATACATGGGTTGGGTTATGTGGAAACGAGATATTCAGGGAAAGTTTGCACTTAAAAGTGATGACTATCGTGAAGTACGTTCTTTACGGCTAACAGATGATACTTGGAAAGCACTTGGTATTGCCTCTGAATGTTTGGGTAAAACTCGTGCTGACTATTTAGAACACATTGTTAAGCATAACGCCATACCTTGTATTACACCGGAAGACTCAGAATTTTTAGCTCCCCATCAAGGGGAAAACGAACCACAACCGAGTATTACACGGCAGAGGGAGTTTCCTTTAACATCTGATACTGAGAGCGAAAGACAGTCTGTTGTGTTGCCAACGATAAGAGAACTTGAAATTTTACGTGACCGTATTTTGTCCCAACTGAAGTTAGGCAAGCAGGCTACTGGGTATAAAACTGCTCATAAGGTTCTCAATCGTTTCATATCTGAACTAATCGGTTCAGTTTAGCTGCTTGGGGAATTCGCCAACGGTATCCGGCGGGGCGTAGCCCATCGCGCCCACATTCGGGTAGAATCACTCTCCTAATTGTTGAACTTTTTTATTTGAGTTTGGTGTCTCTGTGTTGAAAAAGTGGTAGAGCGATCCCTTTTCCATCCCCAAATTGTTCAACTTATTTTTACGTGGACTTGCACCCAACCACGAAAAATCAATGCTTTGAGAGACTAGAATTGTTGAACTTTTTTATATGCTTACAGCATAAGATGAGCTGTAGAGGAATAATAAAGTTCAACAATTTCAAGAGCTACAACCCTTAGAGCTGATTCGTAAAGAAAATCTAAAGAGAGGTGAATCTGGGTTGACCCAGGTTGACCCAGGTTATAGGCTAAACCGAGTGTAGTTATTTTGTTGTCGATGAGCCGTCTACCAGCGATTGAGAATCCACACCGCAAACCCTACCCAAGTGATTTAAGCGATGCTGAATGGTTAATTCTCAAGCCTCTTCTACCTACACCCAAGGGATTTGGGCATCCTGTAGAAGTAGATTTACGAGAAATTCTCAATGCCATTTTCTACGTACAACGTACCGGTTGTCAGTGGGAAATGCTGCCTCATGATCTTCCTCCTTACACAACGGTGTATGGCTACTTTCAGAAATGGCAACGTAAAGGCATTTGGCAAACAATTCACGACCAAGTGCGGCATAAACTCCGACAAGATTTAGGGCGAGATGAAAAGTCTACCGTGGCGATCGCTGATTCTCAATCCGTGAAGACCACGGAAAAAAAGGGGAGGTCTACGGTTTCGATGGTGGTAAGAAGGTTAAAGGGCGTAAACGACATATAGTTGTAGATTCTCAAGGGTTGTTGATTGGCGTTTTAGTGACTGAAGCCAATGCATCAGAACGTTTGGGTGCTGTGGTTGTACTCCATGAAGCGGCCGAGGAATTGTCTAAATTGGAAGTTGTTTGGGTAGATCAAGGCTATTCGGGAGAAAACTTTGCTCAAGCCGTTAAGCACATTTGTGGAGAACAGGTTCGTGTTGAGGTGATTGAAAGGATATCGAAAACATTTGAGCGATTGCCCAAACGATGGATTGTAGAACGGACATTTGGTTGGCTCAATCGATTTCGGCATTTGAGTAAGGATTATGAGTTGTACACCGAGCTAAGTGAAGCAATGATTTATGGCTCATTGATTCGTCTGATGATAAAGCGAATGGCAGCTTAAGGTTTTGTTTACGAATCAGCTCTTAAGAGTTCTGGAGTTGTCAATTAGAGACTAATACAACAAATAAAAAATGTGACAATACTTAAATTTAATATATTGTAACAATTATACTTGAATACTTGAGAATTTTTAAAACCCTAGATAGATTTTTAAGATGCTGAAACCGCGTTGCCAATAGATCAGAACTAAGATACTAAAGCAACTTAAAAACCATAAACTTTCCTGGAAGATGATATGAATAAGCAGGTTAACCAGGAGGACATTATTTACTTCGTAGTAACAGATCGCTTTTTCGGCAGGAGTAAGCGATCTGTTGAGCCATCAGATACGAGTATCCACGGGGGAACGCTGGACGGAATTATCGAGAAGCTTGACTACCTCCTTGAGCTTGGCGTGACAACATTATGGGTGACCCCAGTTTACGAGAACATTCAAAGGCATGGTAACTCAGAACCCTACCACTACTACTGGCCTAGTAACTTCGAGCGAATTGACAGTCGCCTGATTGAGGGTACATCTTTGCCCAACTCAACGGATATGAGTACATTTGGAAGATTTGTTGAACTATGTGAAGCTAAGCACATGAAAGTAGTGCTTGATATGGTTGTGAACCATTCAGGATACGGGACGCAGGGACAGTTTGGCACCAATTGGTTTAACATCGGTGGGTCTGGTGACATCAAGGGGGAATTGGCAGGGTTGCCAGACTTTAATCACGATAATCCCGAAGTTCTCGGTTATTTCATCAATAATATCGAGGATTGGATCACCAAAGGGAAAGTAACAAATATCCGGATGGATACAGTCAAACACGTAGAACCAAAGTTCTGGCACTACTTCAAGTCCCAGATTCGTGGACAATACCCTAACACTTGTCTGGTTGGAGAAGTGTTGTTTGAACGCAAGGAAGACATTAGCCAATTACTTGTGTACCAGAACTATCATGATTTCGATTCAATCTTCGATTTCCCCTTGTGTACAGCTTTGCGGTCAACTCTAATTTATGACGAGAGTCTCCGTTATTGGCTGGCACGTCCACGGTTGAATGATAATGAACCGCTGGGTGTGCTTGATGACGATAACCCCACCAAGGGCGGATACCGCAACGCAAATGGCCTCGTGACATTGCTTGATAACCACGATCTACAACGACGTATCATGAGCCATGCCAGGACAAAGCACACTGGTGGCGGTGAAGGGCTTAATTGGTCAATTCAGGTTACGAAACTCTGCTTAGGTGCTCTGTTGACAATGCGTGGAATACCACAGATTTACTACGGCACTGAGGTTGGGCTTGAAGGGTGGAAAGCAGAAGATGACCGCGACCTACGCCGTGATTTCCCCTGGCAGATGATCAACAACAACAACCGTCCGAAACAAGAGTTTCGCAAAGAGCATGAGATCTACGAGTGGACACGGGATTTGATACATCTGCGTAAAGGAAATGCAGCACTTAAATATGGGACAACTATAACGCTGTGGTCAGACGATCTAGTCTATGCGTTTTTGCGTATCGCCACTGATGATGTTGCTTTGGTAATCATCAACAATGGCTATGCCAGGATGCCGAGTCCAATCCATTTAGACCTGAATACATCGGTAATTCCCCAACGCGTGGTAAGTATGATAACCAGAGGTCTTAGGCACTGGAGAACAGGACAGGTGTTGACAGTACAAAACAGCCAGGTGCTTGTTACGGTCGATGGTAAGACAATAGATATCTTCTGCCGTGATGCCTCTTGAAGAGACCAAACAGATTCGTCATTAGCTCGACTTTATCCATTTTTTTTGACAACGCGATCGCTATCGCTGAAACCACTGTGGGACGCTCTTTTTACTTTTTTGACTTCATCGATGAACTGTGACATATAAAAAGTATTTGTCAAAAAGCCAGGGTTTTTGCCGAATAATAAAACCGAGTTTTTAATTTTGGATAAAGTCGAGGTTAGAGGCTGTTTGAAAAGTTTTAAGAGGTCAAATTTTATGCTAATCGCCTCACCATGATCCTCAGGGTTAGCGCGTCTCAAACGCTATTGACAAGCGGACTTGCCAGATCAGCAATCAGGTTGGAAACTAGGGCGAACGCATCTAAATATTGAAGATTAATAATCAAGATTGAAGTCCCCAACAATAGACCACACAGGGCTTTCAGGAATTAGGCATCAAACCCAACAAGAATGATAATCGTTATATGGGGGTAAGTTTGTGGCAGCCGTCGGCTGCCAAGTAATACGGGTTCGTTTTTGTAGTAAATTTATTCTTTGCCTTAAACAAGAAGAAGCAAATTATAGTTGAATGAAACTTAAGCCCAAAATCACGATTGCTGACCACTTTGGTGTAATAGAAGATCCACGCATAGATCGTACTAAACGACATAAGTTAATCGATATCATGACCATTGCCGTATGCGCGGTGATTTGTGGAGCAGATGGATGGGTGGGAATCGAGACCTACGGATATGCGAAGTACGAATGGTTAAAAACGTTTTTAGAACTCCCGAATGGCATTCCGTCACACGATACTTTTGCGCGAGTATTCGCACAAATAAATCCTCAACAATTCCAGTCATGTTTTGTCAATTGGATGAAATCAATACATCAGATAACAAATGGTGAAGTAGTTGCAATTGATGGGAAAACTTTGCGTGGTTCTTATAATGAAAGTAGCGACCAAAGTGCAATTGTGATGGTCAGTGCATGGGCAACTACAAATAGATTAGTGTTAGGGCAAGTAAAAAGGGATACAGCACTATTGCTTGGGTGCCAGATGATTCTGGTAATTGGGCATTACCCTTGAGGCATGAACGAATTACTAGTTGGGAAAACCCCATAGACAAGGCAACCTGGCAGTTAAAACAAGTGTGCGAGCATTTACCTACCAGACCGATTTCAGTTTGGGATAGTGAGTATGGTTGTGCGCCTTTTGTATCAAAAACTGCTGACATTGCAGCAGATATTCTTGTACGTT
>NZ_JACJTD010000148.1 GCF_014698505.1 Nostoc foliaceum FACHB-393
CCGTTGCAAATAATAATGAGCCTGTTTGCAAATAATGTGAGCCGAAGTGTAATTTTATTTGCAATTAATTTGAGCCAACAATTTTCTTGTTTGCAAGCCGGAGCGTTTATGTTTGCGAGCCGCAACACTTAGTGTTCCCAAAAATTTTGGGATTTGAACAGATGATTGATGTGGTCTTTCTGGGGGCTGCCAAGAATAACCTCAGAGTACAGTACATACTTTGCAGTTGCTGCACTACTATATCAATGCTAAAATCGCATCTTCTGTCTCGTAATCTAAAAGATCACTTGTGTGGGATGCCTCCGGTGGATTTAATCTCTCCCAATCAATGGTTCGTCTGAATGCCTCGTTCTGGTCAATTGGTTCAGCATAATTTAACTCTTCACGAATGCGAGTAGAGTCTAATAACCAATCCTGCTCAAAATTGAACGGTAATTGCGACAACTCTGGTATCTGAGCTTTAGGTATAACGGCAATCTCTCCACTCCAACCGACAATCCGCCCAATAGTTTTAGCTAACTCTGCTTCCGATAGCCCTGCTAGTTCAGCAACATTGTAAATTTGTCCTTTAGCACGGTGATCTATAACTGCCAGAGCAATGGCTGCCGCTACGTTTTCAACATAGCCGTAACTACCACGCCAGTAAGCATAACCTTCTTCTAAAACAATAGCAGGACGATGATCATCCATTCGCTTTAAGTAAGGATAAAAGCGATGTAGATAATCTCCTTCTCCGTAAACCATCGGCAATCTTATGATGGTGCCTTCAATGTGAGAATCGCCCATGATGACTCGTTCAACCAAAATCTTGTCATAATCCGGCGGAACGATTGAATCTTTGTCGGCTGAGTCTCGATACGGATAGAACTGTGACCGTAAGGGTGCTGACTCTGTTAGTGGAACTGGATCAATCAGTCCCGTTTCTCGTTTCCAAATTATGTCACGAGCGCGATAGACATCTATGCTGCTGACTGCTACAACTCTTTGAGTCAGACCCCTAAATGTCTCCATCGTTAGGAGAGCATGAGCCTCAGTCAGTGCAATCATGTCTAACACTACTTCGGGCGCAAGTTGTTGAAACTCATGCCGATAGTCTTCTAGATGATGTCGATCACCACTGATGTAGTTTACTTCTGGCGGCAAATGGGAGGGTGTCGCTCCCTGATGAAATACCGTTGCTCGATGCTTTAATTTTACACCTCGATGGAATACCGTGACTTGATGCCCTAATTGAACAAGTTTGCAAACAACGTGCAGACCGATAAACCCTGTGCCGCCAATGACCAAAATCTTCATGTACTTTCAGCCTTTAAGTTTGGTTGTGGTAGCGCTTTATTTTCCTTTTAATGATATAAATTCAGTTACGCATTTTCTGTGATCGTTTGCAGTACTCGACAGTCTGCTGCAAGGAAGTTGTTATGCTACTAGCGTAATTAATAAGGTAACTCTAGCCTCGACCGAGCAAGGAAGTTTCGCAGCACTGGCACTTGAAACCTTTACTAAAAGCTATTCCCAGCCTTGACAAGAAAGCCGTTTTTGAACTGGCTTTCTTACTCAAGCTGGCTCCTACAGTTCAGAGTATATGCTCTTCTCTGTAATATCTAAATGGAAATTAGCGGATTTTTGGCTCAATGCCAAAAAAGCGATCACGTAAGATCAATATATATAGGGAGTAATTACACGTAATGGCTCTTTTGTAGAATGCGTTTCCGAAATTTATAACATGTTAACCCATGATAGCTATTAGGAAGGAAAAAGGAAGACACCAGTATATTTGGTCACTTTGTAAGTTGAGTCATGTCCATCTTCCATGAAAAAAGCTTGCTCTCTTAACCACCATCGATCCGTAAATTTGCAAAATAATCTCGCAACAAATCATGAATATAAGAATAGCGGCCACCGTATGTTTGTGTTAAGCGATATTTTTTTGTATGTTCGAGAAAATCAGCATATTTAAAAGGAAATAAATCATCTTGAGAAAGAACTAAGCGAAGTGCAAAATGTTGAATTACAGGTAAACCTGTGTACAGTATTCCAAGCACTACTCCTAGTGATGCAAAAAACATACAAAAGCTTATACTATTATGAGGTAAAACAAAATTTGCAGATTTATTAAAATAATATTCATACAGTTTTAAACTCACTCCAAATATCAATCCTAGCAATCCAAAGATTAAAGCATAAGGTACAGTATTTCTTAATGATTGATGAATGCCTTGATTGGGGAAAGCTCTTTTTTTTAGCGCTATGTTTGGTCCAGTTAATCCAATCAATAGTCCACGTAATAATGCAATTGGTGGCAGAAACCAACCAATAAATACCTTCAATATCCATCCCAAAATGCTATATGTCCACTGCTGAATAAATAGTATTAATTGTTGGCTATTGTCATTCATAGGTATTTTCTGTGTCAATGATAAAGAAATCGCCGTTACACACCGTTCTTTAATTTGAGCCAACCTCAATGCTTCAATTAATTCATGACCTGGTAATTTAAGCGTTTCAACTGGCTTTATTTCTTTTGTTAAGCCTAGAAACTCTATCATTGCAGCTAAAAGTATAGTTGTAACAAATGAAATTGAAATTACTATCGGCAAAATATTTCTTACATCTCTCACAGCCTCTACTATAGACTCTTGTGCTTTCCCAAAAGCCATAAGCATTAACCCAGATATAATTAGACACATTGGGAAACTAAACAATGTAATCATTAATGCAACAAATAAACGATATCGTACTTTTTGATTTTCATTATGTAACCAGCTAGGCTGGATATTTTCAATTAGGAAGTATGTATAAGAATGTTCTTTTAGTTTCTTAGCTAACCAAGATAATCTTGCTTTTGTTTTATAAATAATTTGTAATTGATACCAGCCTCTTGCATGACTCAACGCCTCTTCATTATTTTTATCTATAAAAACATCAAACAAGTAGTAAATACGTTGTTCATCAGAGTCTAGTTTTTGCCATTTATCAATGTTAATTGATTGATACGCAAAGTTGATCAAATATAAAAAAAATGGTGTTTTTGCAAAATTTAATAAATTCGAGTCTTTACTGATAGTTTCTAAAAGAGCAATATTCTTCACTTTTACACAGTAATCTTGAACTTGTTGTTCTGACAAAGGTTGTAAGCACACTGCTCCATTTAGAGCTAGCTGATAAAATTGATTGTATCCCTCAAGACGACAGCAAACAATTAGAGGAATTAACTTATCATTTTTGAGGAAATCATTAATTGCTGTAATACATTTAACTTGACGAGGTAGTTTGAGTTGGTCTAAATTATCCAGCATTGGCAATATTTGATGATTTCTGAGTAATTTTTTCCAAAATTTTTGATAATAACCGTACTCCTTTCTTAGTTCAGCTATCAGCCAGTTTTCAAGAGATTGTTCATTCCAAGAAGAAAGGTCAAACCAAAATGGGATAGGTTCACTGTAATTATTTTCAGCACAAATTATCAGTTCTTCAGCAATCTGCATTTTTGCTGCTGTTTTTCCTGCTCCTGGATTTCCTAAAATTAAGAGTCTACCAGTGATTCTTTCTTTTTTAAAAAACTCCTTGATGCTAATCTGCAAAAACTGCTGAGAATGAGATTTTCCAGGTATTCCCTTTTCTCTGCTGTTAGAGGATGCAACAAGTTCATCTCTGTCTTGTAATAGTGGTTGCAGCCACTCATTATTATATAAATAATCCTCTTTCCAACCTTCAACTTTACCTTTTAAGTGCTTTAGTAGCTCTCTCCGAGAAGTAATATTAGATTCATGAGGTTGGAGTTTAAAAAAGTTCTGGGCACTTTGATTAATAGAACCAATGCTTACCGAAGTTGCTTGAATGTTCTTAAAAGCATCCTGTTGTATATTAGTTTTATAATCATCATTATTATTCATAGTTTTACCTTGAACTCACGAATTAAGCTATATATTTGCCAGTTGCTTCTTTATTAATGCTCCAGTACAAACCGGAACTTTTTGAGAGTGAAGACTAATTTAGAGTCTACGGATTAAAAGCTTTGTTCAAGAAGACTTTCAGATTAGTTGGCGCTTCCTAACAACTGCCCTAACATTACCCCAAAATGGGGGGAATCTTTTGGGGATACCTGTTAGTTTAGGAATATCACCTAAATGGTTTACAGTTTGCTCAGTCTAAGTAATATTCTTTATTTTGATGTTACCAATAACCTGAACATTCTCAAATATTTTTTTGTACAGCCAACTTACTATTTCCTTAGAGTTGAATATTGTTGCTAGCTTGAATTTCTTGTATTCCATCAGAAAGCGTTGAATTTTCAGCTTGCTGCCGAATACTTGGTTCTGTCTTGCTAGTCATAGCTTTAAGCTTCTTGGTTTAAGTTGCCCAACTCAATATTTTGAGCTTTTACCTGCTTGAGCATTTCCTGCTTAATTGAGATACCTCGCGTGGCTTTCTGGCTGATGTCTTTGGCTTTTAAATCACCAGTTAATTCAATCTCACTCAGAACTACCTGACGTATCCTTTCATCTTGTGCTTGTAGCTGCTCGACTAGTTCCTTAAGTTTCTGAGCAAACGCTTCATCAGCATCGATTTGGGCTTGCAGTTCATCTTGTAGCTTTGTCTTATTCACTTCTGTAGGTTGATTTTGTGCGCGAGTCAGTAGCCCTTCTGTTCCCTCTGCTTTAAACTTTTCACGTATGGTCTTTATTAGAAGCGTAAATGTATCAGCCGCACCTTTACCTAAAGCTTTTCCACCTTCTTTAATTGCCTCTGAGAAAAATAAAGAGACAATCACTGCTGCCGTTAGAGGTTCTACCATTAGCTTGCACTTAAATTTAGTAGTAACACTGTAATATACAGCCTAACTGCACAATATTTCGGATTTTTAGGTGTATTTATAAAATTACGAGTGTTCAATGGTAAACAGGGTGGTGCAGGGCAAACGCATCTAAATATTGACGAGCCTGAATCAGGGTGAAATACGCCAAGACTCAAACTACATAAGGCTTTGAGGAAATTAAATCTCACTCATTATAAAAATGATAATCATTACGAGGGGGG
>NZ_JACJTD010000149.1 GCF_014698505.1 Nostoc foliaceum FACHB-393
AGGTGACACTAATTCTTTAAAACTGGAATTTACCGAACTAGACCATGACTCTAATTCCAAATGACTCAAAAAATCGAGTGCCTGGACACTAATTCTTTAAAACTGACAAATAATTCTTTAATGGACAAAAACAGACAACAGCAACTTTATTGATATCTGGATCATTTGGGATAAATTGCTTTAAAAATCTGGCTAGTCTAATAGAGCCTGGAACATTACCACCAATTTCTTTTTCCAACTTTTTCTTAGCGTCAGGAAAATCATGCAGCCAAATCTCTGCAAGTGCATCTAGAGAAGACGTGGCTAATGTATTCGCACCAGTGGCAGACCATGATTTTTCTAGCCATTGAGCATATTCATAGAAATAATGCTCAAAAGGATCTGTTGTTAATGGTGTATATTTCATCTTAAGCTAATGTAAATAAAATGTATTATATAAATAATACAAAAGTTGCGAAGAATGCAGGGAAGGCCATCGCCCCCATCGCCCACACCTCATCACCTCAAAAATGGGGGTTAATTTTGCTATGTAAGCCTTCTGTGGTGACTTGTCTGTAGGATTTGAAATGCGATGTAGGGCATTTTGGTAGAAGTAGCCGTAGTCACGGTTAAGGAGTCATGATCTGGTAGTCAGCAATCACGCCTTCCTATCTCAAAAATTCTGTATTTCTGTAAATACGGTTTTACTGTTTAGTTCCATAGTGCTGCTCTAGCAGGTCTCGCAGCAGATCAGCCATTGTTACCCCTGCATCGACTGCTTGACGTTTAATTGCTTTATGCAAAGATTCAGGGATATCCAAGGTTAAACGCTTCATTTTTTCAGGTTGCGCTTGCTCCGGTTGGGATACAACAGACTCGCGATCGCTCACCCATTGCTCTAAGTCTACGGGTTGGAGTGCTTCAGGTTTTTTACCAAAATTTACCTTTTTCGCTGACATTTATTCAACCCCCAGTTTTAATAATTCATTTACCAGCGCTTTTACTTCCTTGGCAGCAGAACCATTCTTGTCAACTTCAAAAACCGTATTGCCTGATGCTGCCGATTCTGCAAACACAACTCGCTGGCTGATAGCTGACTTCAACACTTGGAAGGGATACTGCTCAAGCGCTTCCACTACATCCCGTCCAATTGCCGTATTTACTATTTTACGATTAATTACAAATACAGCTTTAATGTTTTCTTTAAATACAGAAGCTTCTGTGATCAGTTTGATAACTTCAACAGCTGCCCAAATATCATAAGGACTGGGTTGAATAGGAATCACAACCAAATCTGCCGCAATAATTGCACTTCGTGCTAAATCCGAGACTCGCGGCGGCCCATCAATCACCACATGGTCATAATCTTTTGCAAGGGTTGGTAAATCACGGTGAATGGTAGGGCGGTCTAATCCTACTACTGGAAATGGGGGTTTCTCTCCACGTGCTGCTGCCCAATCTCGTGATGACCCTTGTGGATCTGCATCTACTAACAACACATTGTGACCTTTCAACACCAGCCCATGACTTATATGAATCGCCAGTGTCGTCTTGCCCACGCCACCTTTTTGGTTCTGTACTGAAATAATCATTTCTGTAAATAAAGGAAATCGTATTTATAGATTTACAGAAAATTGGTCTTTTGGGTAGGGTGCGATCGCCTTTTTATTACTGGAAACCATAAGAAATTCATGAGGGGCGAAAAATGAAAGCTAAAGCGATCGCCTATTCCATTTCTTTATTTCTGTAAATACGCTTTTACTTTTTAGTTTCATAGTGCTGCTCTAGCAAGTCTCGCAACAGATCAAACACAACTCGCTGGCTGATAGCTGACTTCAAAACTAGGAAGGGATACTGCTCAAGCGTGAACAATTCTAAGTGGTGACTACGGCAGCGGTCGAGAGTGGGGAGTAAGCAGTATGGAGTAGGCGCACTTAAGCAAGTGACTGACTGATAATAGAATCTTTAATTATTGTTATGTATTCTTTCTATTGCTTTAATCAATTTGGAGTAGCTACAACTAAATAAAATATCATTTTTTTCTTTATATGGTGCAAGCTCCCGTTAGAACTGTTTTTAATCCACCGGGTAAACAACACAATAATTCTGATAGTTCAATAGTTTCAGTAGCTCCCCAGTTGCCTTACTATGTCGAAGTTAGGACTGATTCTTTAATTACTTTTCTTCTACAGGTTTATAATTTTAGCGATAGAGGGCTAGTCCAAAAGTGGTTATTAGCTAGACAACAAACCGGATTTTACTTTGAGATTACCGAACATTTACATCTAGCTTTTGCAGATCAGCGAGATGGAAAAGGTACAAAATATTGGTGGACTGTTTATTATGATGACTTTGAAAGGAGAAGAATATTTAACAATATTAAGATACAAGAACACTCAGTAAAAACTAAACTTGAAAATAATCTACTCACAGAAAAATTTTTATGGAATGGATTAACATTTCGATCAGAAACTGAAATAAGGATAGCTAGAGCTTTATCTAGTCAAAATATTACTTTCTTTGCTAATGTAAATGGTTTTATAGCATTAAATGGATTACCTGTTACTAATTATGATAATAAAGATAGAGAAAAAGCAGAGGTAGATTTTTTAGTGTTTCACAATCAAAAATGTATGATTCTTGAAGTTGACGGAGTAGGACATAATCAAGTATTTCAAAGGAATTGGGATTGTAAGAGAGATAGAATATTTTTGCGGCAAGGCATTTCTACAGTTAGATTTTCAGCAGAGCAATGCTATGGAGATGCGTCCAAAGTGGTTGAAGAGTTTTTACAATTATTTAATTAAAATAGTATTTTTGCTATGGTTACTATGCCAACAAACATTAATATAACTCAGATCATGATTTAGACTTCAGTTCTATTGAGATCAGCGCTGAAATAAGAGGATTTTACGAAACCATGCCCATTGGTAGCGATCACCAAGTCGCTGTAAATGCATTGTCTTTAATTTTTAGAAGGAGGAATTACTATATTCAAAGGTGCCCCCATTCCAAATTCACTAACACCCTCTCCGCAATCAACAAAATTTCTTTGAGATAAAACTTTTTTGAAATTTTCAAAACCCAAGGCTGCTAAAAATCTTTGTCCAAGAGTATTCTGATTAAAACCAGGAATTTCTCTTTCACTGGAAACAGAGAGAGAAACCAAACCAGTAAACACAAAAGGTTGTAAATAAACTTTCATTTTAAAATTTAGTTTGTGTTCATAAAATTCTTTAAGTAATTCGATATTTTCATAATTTATTTTTTCTAATGCATAAGAGAACTCTTGATATTCTTTATAACTAATTTTACCTTCTATATATACTCCTAATATTCTTGCAAAAGCCGATGCTTTAGAAACCTGATCAAATCGATCTAAAATATTAACGATATTTTCGCCAATTTTCGTAGCATACTCAGAATCTTGTGCCAATTTCTGTGTAAAATCTCGTTTTGATTTTTCATCAATAGATTTGCTTTCTTGTAAAAAATAACATATCTTTTTGATTAAAAAATAATCACGAATAGCAAAAGCGCCTTTAGACAATGTATATATAGTTCCAAAAATAGGAATTTCTTTAAAAATTTGATTTTCCGTTATAAAATGCATACCAATATCAGCCATATCAGGTATAAGTTTTATTGTTTCAGAATCATTGAAAGTCTTAAGCAGGGAATCTCCTATCTCTTGTTGTTCGTTTTTCATTTTAAACTCCTAATACACCATCTAAGTAAAATATTGAACCATAATAGCTCAACTAACATTAAAGTTCACAAAGGCACATTAAGGTTATGCCACAGAAAAATAACGTGTCATCTCTTCAAAGAGCTAGAGATTTAGTGCGCTCTAGGGAAGAATTTGTGGGGGAGGTGTGATCGCTGTGGGGTTTTTGGATTTGTGGGGTGGCGGTGCGGGTACCACAGCCATGTCACCAAAACTTACGTCACCGCGCTACCAGTACCCAATAACCACGCTGGCGACTCCGAGCGATCATCATAGCCTCTAAATTCCAATCATTAATCTGATGAAATTATTGGCGATATAAAAATCTGGCGATTAAAATTTACTGATACACAAATACAACAAAAAAGTTTTTAGCGTATGTCAAATAAATTAGTCCTTACCGATGATGAAATCGAAAAAGCGAAAGAGCTACTTAAAAAAGCAGGACATCCCCAGCAATTTAGTACATTAACGGAAATTCAATCGCAAATGTACACATCTGTTTTAAAAGCAGAAGAAAAAATGCTTGAAGAAATCCGTCAAATTTACAAGCAATGTCAAGAACGTGAAGAACAAGAATATGCTGAATGGAAAAGGGAAGATATTAAAGACGATAAGCAAGTTGCTAGAAAAATTAGGGCAAGTTTAGGGCTTGAGGATTAATCCTACACATCTACAATAAGCGATTGTGCTTCCCCTTCCCCGCAGGGAGACGCGATCGCCACGCTACAGCTACCAAATCAAGTCCACCACGCTAACGCTCAATAACCGCGCTGACAATTTAGTGCGATCGCCCCCAATCTTCAATGCCCTATGCCCCAACTAGAGGAAGTGTAAAGCCAGTGGGGATGTTCCATACCCTCGTGTTTTTATATATATAGAAAGAACTACTAGGGTATGGAACGCCCTCTAATCCTTGCCCTGCAAGCTTTACAGCCAATAAAAATTTTAAGCACTACTTAGATTAGTAATGTGCTAAATACAGCTAATTAGTGACTTAGGAGCGCGGCGGGAACTGGATTAGATGAGGTGATTTTGTTCGCGGTCAGAAATTGGAATTTCAAAAGTTACGCTAATTTTTCTGATATTAAAACTGGAGTTGGTAGGCGATCGCCACCTTTGCCAATGTGGTGAAAGGGGTATTTCCCGACATATAAGCCCAAATAACAACCGCTAACAACTAGAAATAAATTCAATGAGTTATCCAAAAATCTGCCAAATAACACTTGAAGAATACCAAGATGAGATTGTAAAAATCA
>NZ_JACJTD010000015.1 GCF_014698505.1 Nostoc foliaceum FACHB-393
TCTGGTTTGCTTCTTCTGTGGCAACAGTGGTTCAATGATTTCCCACTATGAATCGCTTAAGCTGCTGGAGTACGGCATTTATTTCTTATCTTACCCTCTGTCTCAAGATCCCAAATGGGTTCTATAGCGGTTCTCGTTTACGTGAGATACACCCGTAGGGGCACGGCAGTGCCCCTAGCTCGTGATGTAATGTTGTACCGCATCTGAATGGGAACCGCTATAACGGAAGAGCGATCGCACAAGTTGTACCAATTCCTACCTCAGTGGTGATATTAATGTCACCTTGGTGTAAATCTACACACTTCTTAACCACAACCAATCCTAATCCTGTACCAGGAATGCTTCTGACATTCTTACCACGATGAAACGGCTCAAACAGCTGCTTTTGATCTGCTAGCGGAATTCCAATACCCTGATCTTGAACCTGGAGAATCACTGTATCTGATTTAAACTCCAAACCCAGATGAACATTCCCTCCTTGAGGAGAATATTTAATTGCATTCAGCAGCAAATTAGACAGAATGGAACGCAACAACCTTTCATCCACCAAGGCAGGAACAGCTTTTCCTTGGCAAACAAAACTCAGTGTGTGTCTCTCATCTGTACTTAGGCGCATTTCTTCCACAAAATAACCGCAGAATTCTTCTAAATCTAGGAGTTTGGGATTAAATTCCAGTTTTCCAGTTTCGGCTCGATTGATGGTCAAAATATCATCTAACATTTGAACCATATTTTTGACAGAGAGTTGAATTCGCTGCAAGTTCCTCAGTCGCTTAGAAGAGTCATCCCATTCATCCTGACAGTTCTCCAGCAATTGAGCAGCTGCTAAGGCAGTACTTAAAGGAGTGCGAAACTCGTGAGATGCCATTGAGAAAAACCGTGTTTTGAGGACGCTGAGTTCTCTCTCTCGCTCTAGTGCCATCCGAATTTCATCTAACCGCTTGCGCCCGGTAATGTCACGTTGTACTGATATCCAGTGAGTATACCAGCCGGTTTGATCGGCTACGGGGACAATGCTAAATTCATTCCAGAATTCAGAGCCATCTTTACGATAATTAATTACCTGAACGGTAACTGTTTCCCAACGAGATAGCGCTGTCCAAACTTTATCCAGTTCAGCCCGACTTGTTTTCGCTCCTTGAAGGATACGGGGCGTTTTACCTAAAACTTCTTCCAGGCTATAACCTGTGATTCGGGTGAATGCTTCATTAACATAAATAATATTCGGTCCAGGTTCGCCAATGGGCTGCGCTTCAGTGATAACTACAGCGTCATTGGTATTTACAACCACAGATTGCAGCAAACGTACTTGTTCTTCCTGCTTCTTTTGGTGTGTGATATCAGCAATTACTGCCACCATCCCGTTGATACTATCGTCACTATCATGCAAGGGAGCAGCAGAGAAAATTATATCGATCGCAGTGCCATCTTTTTTAAAACGGCGCAATTCCACTCTGGTATAAGTTGTTCCTTGCAAAATGCTCTGTTGGAGAGTATTGTATTCCTCTAATTGGTCATCTAAAAAAATTGGGTTAGCACGGTTAATTACCTCCGCCTCTGTCCAGCCAAACATGCGTTCCGCAGCAGGATTCCAGATTTTCACATTCCCTTCTAAATCAAGTGTGAAAATGGCCCGAGGAGAGGCAGTAATTAGAGCTTGCAGCGCGGCTTGCGTGCGCTGACGTTCAGCAATTTCTGCTCGGAGAGAGACATTGGCTTTAGCTAACTCTTGAGTCCGTTGTTGAACGCGGTGTTCTAATTCAGCGTTGAGTGTTTGCAGTTGTTTGTAAAGTTCGGATTGTTGGATGGCGATCGCAACCTGGGTTGCAAGTTGCTTCATCAACTCAATTTCCCAAAATTCCCATATGCGGGTGCGATCGCACTGATGGGCAATTAATAAGCCCCAAAGATAAGGGGGAGAAGCAGGTGTTTTACTATCTCGTTGTTTATCCGCTTGCCGATTCTCTTGTAGAATTGGCACTACCAACTTTGCTTTGACACCAAACTGTTTCAGGAAGTCTGCTAAACATGGTTCTACATCTGCTTGTTCAACATTAGCGATCGCACGGGTTTTTCCTAATGAATAAGCTTGATGATACTCTCTAGGAAACACTTCTTGTGGAAAGGTTTCTCCTAAAATTTTTGTATATTCAGGTAGAACTGTTTCAGTAATTGCGCTACCTGTGCCATCTTCCCAAAGGCGATAAATTAGCACCCGATCTGCTTGGAGAAACTCGCGCACTTCGGCAACGGTGGTAGTAAGAACCTCTTCTAACTCCAAAGACTCACGGATATGTTGAGCAATCTGGTTTACTAGTCGCTCTCGCTCAGTTTGTTGCCGCAGCACCACTTCTGCCCGTTGCCGTCTAGTTACTTCTAAGTTGAGAAAATAGTAAATTGTCCCTAATGCAACAACGCTAAAGCCAATACAGATTGGAGCGAGATTGATAATACTAAAATCCGGCATGAGCATGGTTGTCAGCTAGGATGGTTGATTGATACTGATGAAATCAGAGTGAGCAACGCATCAAGTAGTTGTTTGGCAAATCGTATAGAAGTCGCTAGACATCAAAAAATTTTAACAATTTTTATCAAATCTAGTATAGAAACCACCATACTTAAACCAGTATTGCCTTAACTGATGACAAGGTGTAAATAAGCTGGCTTTGACACGATAAAGAAAAACTTGACGATGATCGCCCATCCAAATTTTGTCAACCGGCTCAACAGAAATTAATGTTCCTTCTAGGGCAACTATACACTCAGTAAATCTCTCAACGCAAGAATAGTCTATAGTTTCAAATATAAAAAAATGGCCTGAACAAATTAAATGGCGACTTCTTATCCAACATTGGAGCTTTTTATGCGCTTGTGGCGGCAACATTGTTTTGCTTCAAAGAATTTGATATGAATGCATTGTTTACATCGGTTTTTATATGAATCAACTTCTTGCATAAATCATTTTTGTTTCATGCAGAGATGCAATGAAAAACGCTTAATGGCCTATTCTGGCTTTTTCAAAAGTTGAGTGCGATCGCTATATTTGGCGATCGCACTCCGCTTAATTCTCAGCTAGTATCCGCCGAATTTTGGCAAATAACCAAAAGCAGTTAGCCAAGTAAACAAGACAATCACTCCCAGCAGTGAAGCTAATAGCCATAACACTACATCTCTGTCAGAACTGCGTAGGAAGGTTTGTAAATTAAAAGGCTCAATCTCCTTTCTCATGATGGGAAGCGGCAATTTGTCACGATAATCTTCGCCGTAACGAGCCATCCTAGCAAAAGGTAATTCACCTTGAGAGCGTCCTTGTAAAATCCGTCGCCGTTGATAGGGAACTGTATTGTAACCGAAATTACTAATGTATTCTCCGCTATCCACCAAAGCGTCGATAAATCCTTCTAGTCCTTTGGTAGCTAGCACAATCGACCAGGCTAGTTTTTCGCGTTCATTGTAAACTTCACGGCCCAAGAAGCGCTGCACGCATATCTGCACAAAGCGATAGTTGTTATTGCTTTCGTAATTAAGTCGCCGAAATGCATCAGATATTGCTAACCCTCGAATGAAATCCCTGACTGTGATTTGACCATTTCTCAGTTGGGATTCTAAAAAGGGTTGGCGGTTGCAATCTAGCATCTGTTGTTCGTGGAAAATCTGGCGATAAGCTGCCGTAATCAAGGCATCCATTTCTACTGATGATGGCAGATGTTCGGCTGTATAAATTCTAGGTTGCTCGTCGCCAAGAATCTCATATCCAGATACACGGTGATTTCGAGATGAAGGGGAGTAATTTAACAAAGGTATAGGCATATTAAAGCTAGAGATTTAAAGGGATTGGGCATGGGGCATTTTACTAGTTAACAAGGGTGATACTGGCAATAACACCGCCTTGCTGGTGAATCCGCTGATACTCTTGCGATAGTTTATTAAAGGGCACAAGATAGACTTGGTTGCTGCGGCGAAATGGAGAAATCTGGTTTACTGTATTTGCCCGATAACCAGTGACTTCCAATCGATACACCTTACCTTCATCACTAGCTGCTACACCATGAAGGGTTCTGGAGCCAAGTGGTGGATTACGGAATGTTGCACCATCGCTAGCAGGTGAAACCACAGGGGTAGGGGTACTTTGAATTACCAAGCTATTCAACCGAGGTTTTTTACCTGCCAAGTTGCCTTTGAGGCTGCTACTAGAGGCACCTCGGACTAATTGGAATATATGGGTAAACTGCACTATGTTCTGACAGGCTTCGGTTTTGTAGCCTCGAATATAAGGCACAATGTTTTCCCCAAAGGTATCTTGGTACTCGTTGCTATCAAGATAGGAATCAATTTCAGCCTCAAAGCCTTTTTCATCCAGAATAGTACTGTGCGATCGCATTTCTTCCAAATCAATAGGAGCGCGACCGAGCAAATGCCTAAAATTCAACTCAATTGCCCGATAACGAGGACAACTGCTAAAAAACCGGGAACGATACAACTCAGACTTCGCTACCAAACGGACAAACTCGCGGACGCTGATTTCACCCCGCTTAAACTGCGACTCAGGAACAGTGAGCCGCTCGCTTTCCATCACATAGGCATTTCCTAAAACCTGTCTGTATATAACCCTGATGAGAGCTTCAAGTTCTTCTGCCGAATAACCAGGCACCCCTCCAGTTGAGTGAGTGTCTTCAAACAGGCTGACACCTAAACGTGAACTTGGTCTAAAAGCCATTTTCTGAAAATCTCCTGGCTAAACATAGAGTTCTTTGAGAACGTCTAAAGGAGGTTATTAGAACCTACATAGAATAGAAAATTACATACTAAAAGTAAGGAAATCGCTCAGGAAATGGTAAAGAAATCGGAAAGAAGCAACGAAAACTAGAAATTGTTACTTTTTGCAATATTTTCTCAAGGAGAGTTCGCAAATAGTTTTAAACATAACTTGTATAGTTAAAAAAAATGCTATGCGAATTCTCTTAGTTGAAGATGATGTACGTCTTGCCGAAACTTTAGCAGAAGCTCTTACAGACCAACGTTATATGGTTGATGTGGTGACAGACGGTGAGGCAGGATGGAATCAAGCCAAAATGCTGGATTATGATTTGCTGCTGCTGGATGTGATGTTGCCAGAACTCGATGGAATTAGTTTATGCCATCGGTTGCGATCGCACAGCTACAGTATGCCTGTTCTCATGCTGACTGCTCGTGATACCGTTAGCGATAAAATCACCGGACTCGATGCGGGAGCAGATGATTATGTCGTTAAACCAGTGGATTTGCAAGAACTATTTGCACGAATTCGCGCCTTGCTTCGTCGAGGTAATATTTCATCGCCGCCGATTTTAGAATGGGGCAATCTCCACCTCAACCCCAGCACTTATGAAGTGAGTTATGGGAAAAATATGCTACATTTAACCCCAAAAGAGTACGGAATATTAGAGTTATTGCTGCGAAATGGTCGTCGTGTCCTTAGTCGCAGCGTGATTATTGAACATATTTGGTCGCTAGAGTCTCCTCCAGAAGAACATGCGGTGAAAGTTCATCTCAGAAGTCTGCGTCAAAAGCTCAAAGCAGCCGGAGCTTTTGAAGATTTTATTGAAACAGTTCACGGTATTGGCTACCGTCTTAAACAACTCAACTAAAATGTTGTATTTAGCCCTCCTCAGAAGAATTCAGCTATTAGCAAAACTCTGCGTTCCTACCCTGTGGGAAGGCGAAGTGCTATTATGCATTTACTCTGAGTTGAAAAACATTAACTTTTTCAACGCAGAGGTTTCCGATTTTTTCGCTACAAATTTTTGAAATCATGTATTTAGACTACTTAAGGGTCGGATTTAAGATATTCCTGTAATTCTTGGGTACGCAGTTTTGTAGTATTTTCTAGACAACCAAAAAAAAATGTAGGGGCAATACTTCCTCCCTCATATCTGCTTCTTTCAAACTCACAATTGGTATCCCGAAACTTAATCCATGCTTGCTGTGCAGCAATCAATTTCTGTTTTCTAGACCTTTCTAAGGTAGGTAGCAATTGTTGATAAACTTGATTCAGTTTTTTATCTGCATTCTGATAAGATAACTTCGTGCATTCATTAATTGCTCTTTGAGTTTGAGGATTATTGCAGTTGAGCTTTTGAACTAAGCGCATATCGGATAAATTAGGCGTTGTGCCTGCTATTGTCATGGTGGGGGTATCTAAACTGCTGAGAGTTAGAATACTTGCTAAAACTAGTAAGAATTGGCGCATGGCGAAAATTTTATTGTTTAAGTAAGGACAAAAAATACTAAAATACACGTCAGCATTGTTAAGTTACGACACAGAAGACTTCTGACCTGCTTACAAAAGATAAACCAGTCGGCAGAAGGAAGTCGAAATTTCACAAGAATGCTAGAAAGAATTTGGTATTTTAGTGATCTAAGTTTAGCTTTTATATTTTATGAATCGTTCCGCCTGTCTTATCTTCAATCCAGTTGCCGGTCAGGGTGACCCAGACATAGAACTGGCAGAAATTCGGGCAATATTAGAGCCAGAAATTGACCTAGATATTTATCTGACAACTGAAGAAATCGACGCTGACGAACTGGCCTATGCAGCGGTAGAGCGAGGGGTAGATGCAATCATTGCTTCGGGAGGAGATGGAACCCTCTCAGCGGCAGCAGCGGCTTTAATAGGTACTGAGATTCCATTTGGGATCATTTCTAGAGGAACAGCAAACGCTTTTGCTACAGCTTTAAACATTCCTGACACGATCGCAGGTGCATGTCAGACAATTTTGCAGGGAGGAACCCGCAATGTAGACGTAGCCTATTGCAACGATCGGCCAATGGTGCTCTTAGCAGGTATTGGCTTTGAAGCTGAAACTGTAGAATTGGCAGACCGAGATGCCAAGAATCGCTTTGGAATGATGGCCTACGTTTTGGCAGGAATCCAGCAACTAAGAAACTTAAAAAACTTTGATGTTGAAATTGAAACTGAAGACAAGATCATTAAAACTAGTGCCTGTGCAGTTACAGTAGCAAATGCCGCGCCTCCCACTTCAGTCTTAGCTCAAGGGCCAGCAGGTCTGATTTATGATGATGGCTTACTAGATTTAACGATTGTAGCTCCAGCTAACAAAGCAGGAGCGATCGCAGCTACATTTCATCTATTTCAAACGGCTTCTACAGGTAACGCCGTAGAACGGAATGATATTGGCTTTCTACGAGCCAAACAATTTAAAATTACGACTGAGCCACCACAAAAAGTTGTTCTAGATGGTGAAATCGTAGGCACAACACCAGTAGAAATTAAGTGTGTACCAGCAGGTTTGAAAATTTTTGTGCCATTAGTAGAAGAAGTTGAGCCTACAGAAAAACTGGAGGGACTCCCCAATTTGACTGTTGAAATGAAAGACACAGTAGAGGAGTGAAACAAAGCAGGGGAAGCAGGGCGAGAATAACAAGTGAGAAAAGACTCTTGCCCGATTCCTAATTGAAAACTCAGGAGTAGGTTGCATTGAAACTTGTATCTGATCCAGCGATCGCTAACAAAATTCGTAAAATGAACCAGCGGGTACGCTGGCAAGATCCGTTAATTGTAGAACGGGGTATCGACCAAACTCGGCTGGTGTTGGAAGATGGGCAAACAGACAATTCTGAGTTCTCATTTTTAGTTGTAGGTGATAGTGGTTCCGGCAAGCACCGAGGACACAATCCCCAGCGACAGGTGGCTGAAATGATGCTGCCCCATCACAACGAATCCCGTTTTATGTTGCATATGGGGGATGTGATCTATTTAGTGGGATCGAGTGAATACTACCAGCAGAACTTCATCCAGCCCTATCGAGAGTTTATTTTGGGGGGAAACCATCCCAAAGGTATTGCCTATGACCAGATGGTTTTTAAGCTGCCCATTTTACCTGTACCGGGAAATCACGATTACTATAACTTGCCGATTCTCTTGAGCTTTGCCTCCCTAACAACATTACCCATTCGTCGCCTGTTGCGATCGCGGTTAGACCTAGATGTGGGCTTGCATGGCTCAGGAACTGGTAAGGCATACGCACGGGCGTTTCTGGACTATCTCAAGGCGTTTCAACTTCCAGAAGAGTTAGCCAACCACTTAGATAAGTACTACACAGCCAAGACAGATACAGGTCGTTGTCTTTGCTATGAACCTGGGCATTTTACCCGCCTTCCCAATCGCTACTACACTTTTCGCTATAACGGGATTGATTTCTTTGCCTTGGATTCTAATACATTTAACGATCCACCGCCCCTACCTAAAACAAAAGAAGGTAACGCCGATCGCAGAATCTTAGAAAAACGTCGTGAAGATTTAGAGCAAGAAAAGCTGCAAATCATTGAAACTTCAGCCAAGCTTCGTCCAGAAAACCCCAGCGAAGCCGACCAATTAGACGACTTTCACGCCAAACTGTCACAAATTGAAGAAATTATTGTTGATATCGACAAGCAATTAGCTGTTGATAAAACCACGCTGACTGACACTGAACAACTAGACTGGCTCAAGCAAAGATTAATTGAATCTTGGAATAACTCTGAAGTTCGGGGAAGAGTGATTTATTTCCATCATCCTCCCTATGTAACTGAAGCCACAAAGTGGCAACAAGCACAAACTCTGATAATTCGCGATCGCCTCCGTGGTGTGCTGGATGCGGTAGCTAAAGAAATAGGTTCCCTAACTCAGGGGCGTTCTTTGGTCGATTTGGTATTAAACGGTCACGCCCACTGCTTGGAACATCTAGAGACAATGGATACAGGACACGCTGATTCTCATATCCACTGGATTGTTTGTGGCGGTAGCGGCTTTAGTTTGCGCCGCCAGCGAATTGAGGGAGCAGATTTGATGGAGACTTTTGGCAATGAAAATAGATTAGTGGCGCGATCGCATCTCTTCATTGGTCGCAACGGTGAAGGTTCTCAGAAGCGACGACCTTACTCAGGTTTACGCATTGACGTTAAAGGCGATGGTCAACCCAAGTTCATTGTCCGTCCCTTGGTTGCCGAATGGTATCAGCGGCAATGGCATCATCGTGAACTTGAACCCTTGATTATCTAGTAACATACTTCTCGAAATATTGTCCCCATAAATATAAACAGAGACGCAGTGATTGCGTCTCTAAAAATCGCCTATTTAGCCTTCTGAAGTGTTAATTGCATCCAACAAAAAGGATGATGTTAATTAAATTATTCCTGGGCCTCTACCGCGTTTGTCACCTTTATCGGTCAACTTGCCTTCCTCGTCCTGATTTATTTCTCCGAGTTCTTCAACGCGTTGGGCGGTATCTTCAGCTGCTTGTTTGCGTGCATCGCCCGGTTCTTCGTAATACATTTCCGGTTCAACTGCATAGTTGTTCAACAAACCTTCTTTGTCCACGGTGTATCCATCAGTGGTGCGTACACTTCCTGGATCAGTTTGGTCATCCGTAGGGGCATCTGCCTCCCTTTCTTCTGTGGGGAGTGTTTTGTAGAGATTTCCCTCTCTTTCCATTCGAGCAGCTGTTTCCGCTGGGATAATGCCGCGATCATATGTATCTACTTCAGCTCGGTCAGATGAATCTATATCTCTCTTAACTGCTTCATTAGCCATAATTTATGTCCTCGTTAAAGAATCTATTAAATAACTTCAAAACCTAGATTAGGCTGTTTTTCATTTCCGTTCTACTATCTTTAGAAGGGATTTTAAACTAAATATAATGTTATGTTCTCTATCTTTTGATGTATCCGAAAGATTAAGATTAAGTCCGGTTAAATACTTGTAATTTACCTTCATTAACAAAACAAGGGGCATTAAGCCCCTTGCCAAAGTAGACAAACTTCCATTCCAGTGAACTAGTTTAATGGTTTGGAAATTTATTCGCCTACAAATTGGTTTTTCAGCGATTGAATTTCATCGGCTAATTCTTGCCGAGTTGAAGCTTTAAGTAGATAACGGGAAATAAACCAAGCGGCGTAACCAATACCAATTAACTCAAAAGTCGGTGATAGTAGCGGAATATCATTGATGGCATCCAGTAGTGCAAGTACTACCTTGGCCGTAACAATCGCCGCCAAAATTAAACCAACAGTTGTTAGAGGCTGCTTGTAATCTTGAAAAAATCGACCTAAGTATTCGGGGAGTTGCTCCAAAAATTGAGAAACTTGTCTGCTAATTTGCTGCCATTGTGATTCAGGTTCAGCTGCTGGTGGTAACTTTGGCAAGTTTGCAGTATCTGTACCTTCAAGTGCTAGCGTACCTTCTGAGAAGGAGGCATTAATGGATTCACGTTGCTGTTGTTCAGTTTCCATAGTTTTATTTTCGGCAATTACAAGAGTTTCTATAACTGACTGATCGTCAATAAATATAATTATTAAGGTCGTCAGTTGTCAATTATTAATGGTCAGTAATAAGTATAACTGACCACTAAAACTGAGTAGGGGCATCTAAATTTATTTATGATTTATTTATGCCTACATACTCACTTGGATTTATTGTTAGCTACCTTAGCTTTGTGGAGGTGCAACAGTTGCTTTAACAACTACAGTTTTAACACCTTTAATTTCCTTAGCTAAACGTTCAATTTTAGCCAATTCCTGCTGATTATTTACAGTTCCTGCGACAGTGACAGTTCCATCATCTGCTGCATCAACTGTTAGTTGACCCTTGGGTATGTTTGCCTCCAACTTGGAGCGAACTTCACTTGCTAGGTCACCTGTAGCTCTTTGTGTATCGCCACCAGTGGCATTATTTCGCTGTTCGCGGGCACGGATATCAGAATCAAGTTGTCTTCTGCGAACTTCACTTTGAGCGTCTTGTTGAGCCGCTTGTGTTGTTTGTGCAGTTGGTGCAGTTGGTGCTTCGTCAGGAGCGGGCGCAGTCACAGTTGTTTTAGAAGCGTTATCACAAGCCGCAACACCAAAAACTAGAAGGCAACTAATTAAGAAAGGAGTTAGCTTTTGCATATGTTTAATTCTGAATCGGAAAGTGAAATTTGTGGAGTTTGTTGATATTCACGGCATAAGTGAGGAGCAAAGCTTTTATTTACTTGCTCCTGTAATTTCAGGAAATTGGTGTGAGTGACAACTAGCTTGGGTTAGAGCGTTTCATCCCGACGGTCAACAATGACTACAGCAGGATCGTCTCTATGAAGGTCTGTTGAGTAATTGGTGCGATCGCTAACTGCGGTATCGTGATGCATCACTCGGTCTAAACCTGAGCGATGTTCGCCTAAATCAGTAGCATCATAGGTGGCAAATTCTTCAATACCGCGACGGTTGAGAATTGCTTCTGCTTGGTGGATTTCAGCTTGCGTACCATCGATAATTACCAAGTAGTCGCCTCTTTGGAAGCGATCATTATATACTCGCGCCTTGTCTTCAGGAATTCCCAAGCCAACGAGTCCGCCAACAAGACCCCCAGCCGCTGCGCCAATCGCACCGCCAGCCACTGTTGATGCCAAAGCGGTCGCTGCTGCACCACCTGCAATCACAGGCCCGACTCCAGGAATCGCTAAAGTTCCAAGACCAACTAATAAACCAGTTAAGCCACCTAGTACGCCACCTGTAGCAGCTCCAGCTTTTACACCCTCGTCTGCTTTATTTCCTGTCCCGACATTTTTATCTACATCTACACCAGCGATCCCATGACCGCTTGTATCTTTGGCAATGATGGAGACTCTACTTAAAGGAAAACCTGCATCTCGTAATTCTGTTAGTGCTGCTTCTGCATCTCGGCGATGAGAAAAGACTCCAATCGCGCGTCTGGCAACACCACTATGAGCAACATTAGAAGTTGGAGCAACATAATCAGCATTTGCAGTTCTAGCATCTGGGTTGTCATAAATGCCAAACTCTTCGACACCCCGCTGATGCAAAATTGCTTCTGCTCTGGCAATTTCTGTATCTGTACCATCTAGGATCACTAAATAGTGTCCTCGTCTGACGCGTTCGTCGTAAACTCTGGCTCGTTCTTCAGGAATTCCTAAACCAATCAATGCACCAAGCAAACTACCAGCTACTGCGCCAATACCTGCTCCAGCGAGAGTAGTAGCTAAGGTGGTTGCGGCGGCTCCAGCCAGCATAATTGGCCCGATTCCAGGAATTGCCAAAGTACCAAGACCGACTAATAAGCCAGTCAATCCGCCCAAAGCACCACCTGTAGCTGCTCCGACTTTAGCGCCTTCGTCAGATTTATCACCAACGCGATCGCGTACTTCAGCGCCAGCAATATCATCTCTGTCTCCATCCTGCGTAATGACAGAGACTCTGTTCATGTCAAAGCCAACTTTTTTTAATTCATGTAGCGCATGTTCAACATCTCGGCGATGAGAAAATACACCAACAGCACGTTTATGTACACCTACAACCATTATTTTGTCTCCTCAGCAAAAATCAATTATTCACTAATTTATAGCTCCTAATAACCCTTATTTATACATGTTTTTATTTCATTTTCATCAATCGCTTGGAAGAATTTTTATCTCTATCATTAGACATAGGTGTTTTTATCTAAAGTTAGTAGAAAGCTTTAAGTATCAAATAAATCATGTCTTATAAAATAAAGTTTCAACTATCATTATTAGTTTTTTAACTAATTGAATTTAACTAAAAAATTATTTGTTGAATATAAGTTACAACAAAGGCATTTAACTATATCTAGGTTTAACTTGATGGAGAAAATGCTTTATAAAAATAAAATTTAATTTAACGAGCAGAATTAGGTTGGATATTGACCTAAAATGCTTATATATTCAGGCTTTATACCCCTTACTTCTCTTTATAAAGCTGGATTAAGCTCCACTTTATAAAACAGACTTTGGTTTTTTTAGGTAAAAAATAACACCAATTCCAATTTAGCTAATTTCATAAAATTGTGAAAAAGTTACCAAGACATATATTGTTTTATTTTAATTTTAACTAATAAAACAATATGTTTTTTTCTAAAATACGACTTTTGGCAAACAAACTTCTTACCTAAGAAAGTGCCAGATTATATAACTGAGAATTAAATTGATAAGTAAGCCATTTTATCAATGGTTATTTAAATGATAGCAAGTGAGAAAATTCTATGTTTCAAAATGTTTTAACTATTTGGGGATGGAACTGGCAACCTTTGGGATTAGCGCCAATAACTTTAGCCCAGGAAGTACTAACGCCAGAAGAAACATCAGTTCTTTTTTCTGGCCCTAAATTTTTGGTAGCATTGGTGGCTGGGGTCGTAATGGCATTTGCCTTTCAATTGTTATTCACAAACTTTTCAGTCGCTGTAGGAATTTCATCTTGGGAAATTGATTCAGATTCTGATGATGAATCAGAAAGCTTGGGTAGTAAAATTCGTGATGTTCAAACCAAGGTTGGTTCTTGGGCATTAATAACCGCTAGCATTGCATTATTTATTGCTTGTTTTCTAGCGGTAAAACTTAGCTTAATCGAAAGTGCATTTTTAGGAGCAATTATTGGTGTAGTCATCTGGTCTAGCTATTTCTCACTGGTAATTTGGTTAGGTTCATCGGCAGTAGGTTCTTTAATTGGTTCTATCGCTAATACTGTTACTTCAGGTTTTCAAGCTCTGATGGGTACAGCAACTGCTGGTATCGGTGCTAATACTGCAAAAAAACAGTTGGTTTCTACCGCTGAAGATATTACAGCCGCAGTCCGGCGGGAATTAACTTCAGGTTTTGATCCTGAAGGTATTAGAAATACGCTCCAAAGTTCCTTAGGCTCTTTGCAATTGCCAAAGCTGGACATCAAAGAAATTCGGAGTCAATTTGACCAGTTGCTTAAAGATACAGATTTGCAATCTGTTGCTAATAGCGACCTATTGCAAAACATTAATCGCCAAACATTTGTTGATTTAATCAGCAATCGTACAGATTTATCTAAAGAAGATATAAATCGCATTGCTGATCAATTTGAAGGCGCTTGGCAACAAGCTTTAAACCGCAAAAATCCCACAGAACAAGTAATTAATTTGCTCAAGTCTGCTACTCCCGAAGAACTGAATTCAGAGCAATTAGGGGAACGGCTTCAAGAACTGGTTACAGTCGGAGGTGGTAATGGCAAGCAAAGTAATGGTGTAATGAAGCAAGCTATGCGATATGGCTTGAGTGCTGCTGTACCAGCAGTTTTGGATCGGGTAAACCTTTCCAATATAGATGTGAACAAAATTACAACTCAGTTGCAAAAGCTGAAAGAAAAAGTTCAAGATGTCGATGTCGATCAAATCACAGAACAACTTCAAAAGCTTAGAGAACAAGCAACTGAGCAAGTATCTGCAAGATTGCCAATATCGCTTGAGAACACGATTAAAGCGGATGTAGAAGACTACATATTAAATTCCTTTCCTTGGCATTTTAACCGCATTACCCTAAGAGATGAATTTAAAGAAGTCATCTATGACGTTAATGCAGATCCAACAACTGTGAGACGGGAGTTGGAAGAACTGAATCAAGAATATTTCACTAACTTGCTAAACCAACGGGGTGATATCAGCGAAGCCAGGGTGAAAGAAATCGCCGAACAAATGGAAAGCGATCGCCAGGAAGTTTTAGAAACTGTAAAACAGGCCCAAGCGCGAGAAAAAGGGCAAGATTTCCGCAGCCGCATCGAAGATTATCTGCGTTCAACGGGGAAAGAAGAACTCAATCCTGAAGGTATTGAACGGGACTTTGCAACATTGTTGGAAGATCCAGAAGCTGGCTTTGAAGATTTAACTAGCCGCTTCGGGCAATTTGACCGTGATACTTATGTACAATTGCTCCAGCAACGTCAAGATATCAGCGAAGAAGAAGCTAATAATATTGTTAGTCAACTCGAACGCAACCGCGATAATTTCTTGAATCGTGCTAGAGAATTGCAAGAACAAGCAAAAGCGAGAGCCGATGAACTACGCCAAAGAGTTGAAGACTATCTGCGGAATACTAATAAAGACGAACTAAATCCCGAAGCTATCAAACGTGAGTTTAGAGTTTTATTAGACGATCCGCAAGCCGGAATTAGCCAATTGACTTCGCGCTTATCGCAATTTGATCGGGATACATTGGTACAATTGCTCACTCAGCGTCAAGATTTGAGCGAAGAACAGGTAAACCAAATTCTCGATCAGATTGAAGCAGTCCGAGATAGTATTTTGCAAGTACCGCAACAGGCGAGAGAACAGTACGAAAAAACGACGAAAGCGATCGCAGACTACCTCCGCAATACCAATTTGGAAGAACTTGATCCCGAAGGAATCAGAGCCGATTTGGAAAAATTACTCAATGATCCTAAAGCAGGAGCATTAGCATTGCGCGATCGCTTGTCTCACGTTGATCGAGAAACCTTGGTTAAACTTGTGAGTCAACGGGGAGATTTGAGCCAAGAGCAGGTTAATCAGATCATTGATCGGGTACAAGATACGATTGGTGATATTGTGAGAGCGCCACGCCGTTTAGCAAAACGTACCACTCAAGTAGCTCTAGATTTTGAAGGCAATCTTGAAGATTACTTGCGAAATACTAACAAAGAAGAACTCAACCCAGAAGCAATTAAACGCGATTTGCAATTGCTGCTATCTTCTCCCCGCGCTGGAATTGGGAGTTTAAGCGATCGCGCCTCCAAATTTGACCGATCGACAATTGTGGCGCTGTTATCTCAACGGGAGGATATCTCAGAAGAGGAAGCTAACCGAATTGTGGATCAAATTGAGTCTGTTCGGAGTTCGATTGTCGAACAATTCCAGCAGATCCAGCAGAGAGTGCAATCAGTACTTGATGGAGTTTTTGCTAGAGTTCGTAACTATCTCAACTCGTTGGATCGTTCGGAACTCAACTATGAAGGCATTAAGCAAGACTTTGCTAAAGTGTTCGACGATCCGCAAGCTGGATTTGAAGCGTTGCGCGATCGCCTCAGTCAATTTGATCGTGACACCTTAGTTGCTGTCATCAGTTCTCGTGAGGATATATCTGAGGCAGATGCTAACCGCATTATTGACCAAATAGAAGCGGCACGGGATGGCGTACTCCAACGAGCCGAACGCATCCAGAAAGAAACGCAAAAACGCCTGAAAGCAATCCAAGAGCAAACTAAAAAGCAAGCCCAAGAAACCAAAAAAACCGTTGCAAATGCTGCATGGTGGTTATTTGGCACAGCTTTAACTTCCCTTGCAGCCAGTGCGATCGCTGGTGCGATCGCTGTCACTGGAATAACTCTACCTGGGTAAAATACCTCCGTCATCAGGAATTTTGAAAAAATACAAAGTGGTATTCAGGCTTTAAATCTGAATGCCACTTTTCTTTTGTATCAGCAATAAAACTATCGTAGCAATCCCATAATTGAGGCAAAAAATCCTTGAAAATCTTGTTTTTATTCTTTTTCAAAAGTTTAGTTACTCTCTAACTTTTTCTGCCGGAAGACAGAAGATTTAGGGCAAACATATATTAAAGCTACTGGCTTCGCTAGAAGCCAGTGAAAACAGAGTAAAAAACTTTGGCAAAGCCAGACTTAACCCCTTTTCCCAATGACTTGCTTCAAATATGTACAATTTACTGAAGTTGTTACAAATCAAGATTTATGCTGCAATAAAGGAAACACATCTTAAATCGGCGCACCTCTTATAGTATTAAGGTATAGCCATAAAAGGAACAACCACAGTTAAATTTAAATTACCTCGTCTAAGGTAGTTTTAACTATATTTATTCATAAAAATACTATGGGCAATAGTCCGTAGGTGTAACCAGTAGTCACCAGATTTGAGAACCTCATTGATTAGATGGGGCATATAATAGATGAACAATGATGAGTGTAATCTTACAGAATGTAAGCAGGCAGAAGAGGCACTGCAACAGCAAATTCAATGGCAGCGATTGGTGATGGCAATTGCCCAGCGCATCCGCCAGAGTTTGAACTTGGACAAGGTTTTAAATACGACCGTAAATGAAGTACGTCAGTTCCTAAAAGTAGATCGAGTGTTCATGTATCAGTTTGAACCAGACTACAGCGGGGTAGTGGTGGTAGAGTCTGTTGATGATCATTGTATTTCTGCCTTGAATACCCAAGTCAAAGACACTTATTTTATGGAAACTCATGGTGAGGAGTACAGACAAGCGCGCATTCAAGCGATCGCAGATATTTATACAGCAGGTTTGACTGAATGCCACCGCGATTTACTTATTCAGTTCCAAGTCAGGGCAAACTTGGCAGTCCCGATCTTGCAAGGAAAAAAATTGTGGGGATTATTAGTTGCCAACCAGTGTGCAGCACCCCGACAGTGGCAGATGTGGGAAATCGATTTACTTAAACAATTGGCAATACAAATAGGCATTGCCATCCAGCAATCTCAACTGTATGAGCAGGTAAATACTGAACTCGCTGAACGCAAGCGGGTGGAATCTGGTTTAAGAGCACGTGTGCGCCAGCAGGCAGCCGTGGCTAAATTGGGTCAGTTAGCTCTAGCTAATATAGACCTTTACGCATTAATGGACGAAGCCGTTGTCCTGATTACTCAAAGCCTTGAGGTTGAGTACAGTAAAGTTTTGGAACTGCTTCCTGATCAGAACACCTTACTGTTGCGATCGGGAGTCGGTTGGCAGTCAGGGTTGGTGGGAAATTTCAAATTAGAATTAGGTGGAGGAAATGAGACTCAGGCCTCCTATACACTACTTTCCAGTGAGCCAGTAATTGTTTGTGACCTTGCCAAAGAAACGCGGTTTCAAGGGCCACCGTTATTGATTGACCACTCAGTAATCAGTGGCATTAGCGTCATCATTCAGGGTCAAAAACAACCTCTTGGTGTCTTAGGCGCACACACAACTAGACATCGGGAGTTTACCCAAAATGATATTCACTTTTTGCAAGCGATCGCTAACATATTAGCTATGACCATTGAGCGCAAATGGGCAGAACAGAAAATCTGCGAACAAGCAGCTTTACTAGATATCGCTTCTGATGCGATCGTTGTACGAAATTTTCAAAACCAAATCTTATTCTGGAATCAAGGTGCAGAACGTCTGTATGGTTGGGAAGCTCATGAGGCTTTGGGAAAGAACCTTGAGGATCTGCTGTTCAAAGAAAGCTCACAGCAATTGCAAGTGGCTTTAACAAATGTTACTGACTTTGGCTTATGGCAAGGTGAGTTATGTAAAGTGACAAAGTGCGGCAAAGAAATTATCGTGGAAAGCCGATGGACACTGATGCGTGATGAAGCAGAGCAACCAAAATCCATCCTCTCCGTTGATACCGACATCACAGAGAAAAAACAACTCCTTGCTCAATTTCTCCGTGCCCAGCGCCTAGAGAGTCTTGGTACGTTGGCAAGTGGTATTGCCCACGACCTCAACAATATCCTAACGCCCATTTTGTCTTCAGTAGAAATGTTAGCGCTCAAACTTCCCAATCTGGATGTACGCAATTATCAACTACTGAAACTTCTCGAAGATAACTCTAAACGTGCGGCGGATTTGGTCAAGCAAATTCTGACTTTTTCTCGTAGGTCTGAAGGCAACGGTATTTCTTTACAAATAGAACACTTACTTCTAGAAATCGATCAAATAGTCAAAAGCACATTTCCCAAATCGATCACAATTATCAATAATCTACCTAGACATCAACTCTGGACTATCTTGGCAGATCCGACTCAAATTCATCAGGTGTTAATGAATTTGTGCGTCAACGCTCGTGATGCCATGCCCAAGGGCGGCACACTATATATGTCTGCGGAGAATTTATTCGTTGATGAAAATTTTGCCAAAAGGAATCTAAATGCTCAAGTGGGCCCCTATATACTGATAACTATTTCAGATACAGGATTTGGGATTCCTCCACTAATTTTGGAGCGAATTTTTGAACCCTTTTTTACAACCAAAGAACCAGGCAAAGGCACTGGCTTAGGTTTATCAACTGTGATTGGGATTGTCAAAAACCACAATGGTTTTGTGAAAGTGTCTAGCGAGGTAGGCAAAGGTTCTCAATTTCAAGTTTATCTACCAGCTATAAACAAAAGTGCAAAGCAGCAAGCAGAGAACTTGGAACTACCCAACGGCAACGGAGAATTAATTCTAGTTGTAGATGATGAAGCCGCTATCCTAGAGATTAGCAAAACTTTGCTTGAAGACCACAACTATAAAACTCTGACAGCTATTAACGGCATCGAGGCAATCTCATTGTACGCCCAGCATAAAAATCAAATTAGTATGGTGTTGATGGATATGATGATGCCATCAATGGATGGGTTAACTGCCATTAACATAATGCAACAAATGAACCCACAAGTCAAAATTATGGGCATCAGTGGCACAGTGACGGACAGTCAGACGGTCGAGGCTGCTAATGCTGGTGTCAATATATTTTTGAAGAAGCCTTACACTTTCTATGAATTATTACATGCTATTAACGACTTCTTGAGTGAAGCATAATCTCACGCTATAGTCCCACTCCGCCTGAGAGAGGGGTGTTTTTCTGATGGCAATTAGCCGAACGCTGAACTATAGAAAATTACTAATGCTTACTGATGCTTTGATCGCGCCGCGTATGCATGAGAAAATCAGGTAATACAATCGCAACTGTTGCGATGATGCCAGGGAAGGAAAAAAATGTCGGAGAATTTGAGAAGCCAAATTGTCACGCAAGGGGTGCAGCGATCGCCTAATCGGGCTATGCTACGTGCAGTTGGTTTTAAAGATGAGGATTTCAATAAAGCCATTGTGGGTATTGCCAATGGTTACAGTACGATCACTCCCTGTAATATGGGGATAAATCAACTGGCGCAAAGGGCAGAAGTTGGAATTAAAGCTGCCGGGGCGATGCCGCAAATGTTCGGCACGATTACCATTAGCGATGGGATTTCGATGGGAACTGAAGGGATGAAATATTCCCTAGTGTCGCGGGAAGTGATTGCCGATTCTATTGAAACCGCCTGTACTGGACAAAGTATGGATGGTGTACTAGCAATTGGCGGTTGTGATAAAAATATGCCAGGGGCAATGCTGGCAATCGCCCGGATGAATATCCCTGCTATTTTTGTTTACGGTGGCACAATTAAACCCGGTCACTACAACGGACGCGATTTAACTGTTGTCAGTTCTTTTGAAGCTGTTGGTCAATACAGTGCTGGAAAAATTGACGAAAAGGAACTATTAGAAGTTGAAGGCCGGGCTTGTCCTGGTGCTGGTTCTTGCGGGGGAATGTTCACAGCTAACACCATGTCTTCAGCATTTGAAGCACTGGGAATGAGTTTACCCTATTCCTCGACAATGGCGGCCGAAGATGCCGAAAAAGCTGACAGCGCGGAAAAATCAGCGTTTGTATTAGTCGAAGCCATTCGCAACCAAATCTTACCCCGCCAAATTATCACCCGCAAATCTATAGAGAATGCCATCTCTGTAATTATGGCGGTAGGTGGTTCGACCAATGCAGTGCTGCATTTTTTAGCGATCGCCCGCGCCGCTGATGTAGAGTTGACTATAGACGACTTTGAAACTATCCGCGCCCGCGTTCCCGTTTTGTGTGATTTAAAACCTAGTGGTAAATATGTCGCTACAGATTTGCACAAAGCTGGTGGCATTCCCCAAGTAATGAAGATGCTACTTGTGCATGATTTATTACACGGTGATAGCCTTACCATTAGCGGTCAAACAATTGCAGAGATATTAGCAGATATCCCAGAAGAACCATCCGCCAATCAAGATGTGATTCGGACTTGGAATAACCCGATGTATGCTCAAGGGCATTTGGCCATCCTCAAAGGTAATTTGGCAACGGAAGGGGCTGTTGCCAAAATTACCGGGGTGAAAAAACCAGTAATTACCGGCCCCGCACGGGTGTTTGAATCGGAAGAAGCCTCTTTAGATGCAATTTTGGCTGGTAAGATTCAAGCTGGTGATATTCTAGTCATCCGCTACGAAGGGCCTAAGGGCGGCCCTGGAATGCGCGAAATGTTGGCTCCCACCTCAGCAATTATCGGTGCTGGTTTGGGTGATGCAGTGGGATTAATTACTGACGGACGCTTTTCTGGCGGTACTTACGGCATGGTAGTTGGTCATGTTGCTCCAGAAGCGGCAGTTGGTGGTGCGATCGCGCTTGTAGAAGAAGGCGATAGTATTACTATTGATGCACCTGCTCGTTTGTTGCAGTTGAATATATCTGAAGAAGAATTGGCCCGTCGTCGTGCCAACTGGCAGCCCCCCGCTCCGCGTTACACTAAAGGCGTGTTGGCGAAATATGCCAAATTGGTATCTTCTAGCAGTATTGGTGCTGTAACAGATTTGGACTTGTTTTAGTTAACCTGATAACTGTGGCGCAAGTTTGCCTACCTTTAACAAGGGGCTTCAGCCCCTTGTCTGGTTATTTGAGATAGCCGCTGAATTTACGCTGTCCTGTAATAGTTTGATCTAGCGATCGCTTCTAAAGAATTTGCAAGGACAAACTCAGTAACTTACTTGGCGATCGCAAGCGTGGTAAAACAAACTGCTGTATCGAAACAACTTGTCAGATGAAATACTTTTGATTGCCTCTAAGTTTTGAAGCTATTGAAGAGGGATATTCTGTGTTTATACTAGATTTTTGCCTTAATTTCGTGAGTTTTTGGAAAAATCTTGAAAAAGTTTCAGGAAATTTACATAGAAGAAGTGATGTCAATCGATATACTACAGAAATACTATTGACCATCAACAGCTGAAAAACCTAAAAGGGCACAAAATGATTTCTGAATCTAACGTCAAGTTAACGATCGCTGTTTTTAATCCCAGCTTAGATGCAGAAGAGCAAGAACGGGAAACGCGGAATCTACTACGAGAGATCAGAGATTTAGATGTAGAAAGTGCTGAACTTGTGGCAGTTACACAAACTCCTCCAGGATCAAAGGCGTTTGGAGGTTTTCTGCTGGGAGTGTTGCAGGCAGAGGTGAGCCTTGCCAATTTTAAGAAATTGTTGGGATTTTTGGGCGATCGCTTGGGCAACAAAACTATTGAATTGGAAGTCGAGGCTAACGGCAAAAAGCTCAAGGTGAAAGCCAGCAGTCGGGAAGAGTTAATCGCCGCCATTGAACAAGCCCAAAAGTTTGTCGCAGGTAACTAAAAAATTCCATTAGCAAGGAAGAATATCGAGATGGCGAAAGTAGCATTGCTAATCGGAGTCAGTGAGTATGAGCCTAGTCTTACTCCACTGCCAGCAGCAGCAAAAGATGTGGAGGCAATTCAGCGAGTTTTGCTGCATCCAGAGATTGGCGGTTTTGATGATGTAACACTGCTGATAAATCCTCCACAACATCAGATGGCAGTAGCAATCGAAACTTTGTTTGATGGTCGTCAAAGAGATGACCTCGTGCTGCTATTTTTCTCTGGACATAGCATTAAAGATGAGAGCGGTAAACTTTACTTTGCAGCTCGTAACACTCGCAAAACCGATAAGGGAGTAACAGTTAAGGCAACAACAGTACCAGCTAACTTTGTGCATGAGGTCATGAGCAATAGCCGCTCCAAACGCGAGGTAGTGATTCTTGATTGTTGCTTTAGTGGCGCATTTGCTGAAGGTATGGCGGCTAAAGACGATGGTTTTGTTGATATCAGAAACCAATTGGGTGGAGAAGGGCGAGCTGTTCTGACATCTAGTACCTCAATCCAATATTCTTTTGAACAGCAAGGAGCAGATACTTCAACTTACACCCGCTACATAGTTGAAGGGCTGGAGACTGGTGCAGCAGATAAAAATGAAGATGGTTGGATTTCCGTTGATGAATTGCATGAATATGCTACTAAGGCAGTACAAGAAGCTACTTCTGCAATGAAACCGGAGATATATGTCGCCAAAGAAGGATTCAAAATTAGGCTAGCTAAAGCACCCATTGGCGATCAAAAGTTGAAGTATCGTAAAGAAGTTGAACTTTTTGCCAGTCGTGGAGCAATCTCTGATATTGGGCGCAGTACCTTAGACCTGAAACAGCAGAGTTTGGGACTGTTACCTGAAGAAGCAACTGGCATTGAAGTTGAGGTTCTCAAACCTTACCAAGAGTATCAGAAAAGATTACAGAAATATGAGCAGGTGTTAGTTGCTGAAATTCAGAAGCAATATCCTTTCAGCTATGACACTTACAATGAATTAAAAGTTTTTCAAAAAGCTTTGGAGTTAAAAGATAAAGATATCGAGCCGATTTTAGCTCGTGTTGCTCCTCAACCTGGACAAGTATGGTCTAAGATTCTAAAGACGATTGAAAAGCAAAATTATTCGACAAGGGGACAGGTAAAACCGGATTTAGTAATGAACGCGAGCGAAGTTAAAAAATTACAACTGTCAACTGTGCCACTTTTTGCCACGATTTTAGCATTGACAGGTATGATTTATGGAATTTCTTCTTTATCTACAAAGCTCAATAGATATACACCTGAACCATCGCCTAGTTCATCTGGACAATCGATAAGCATTACACCTGAACCGTCCCCCAGTTTATCTGAACAATTGTCCACCAAAGCCACTACAGAGAAACAACGCCAAGATGCTCAGAGTGAAGTTCGCCGAAGACAACTAAATGCAGATATTCGTGCTCGCGAACAACGTCAACTTGCTGCTGAAGACGCTCAGAGTGAAGTTCGCCGAAGACAACTAGATGCGGATATTCGTGCTCGCGAACAACGCTAAAAAGTTCAATAAATACTTGGCACTGATAAATATAAATTTGTGCGGATTTAACCTTAGTTGTGAAGCTTTATTTAATAGCGATCGCACTTGTTTATTGTAACGTTTTAAAATAGCGATCGCACTCAGTTTTTTATTTATAACAACTCGATAAATTCATAAAAAAAGCCAAAATCTCTCACAACATATCTGGATTTTCCCCCAATTCTCTCAATCTAGCCGCTAAACGAGCCACCTGTGCAGCAGCCGCTTCTTCTCGTATAGCAGCAACTTCTGCTTGTGCAACTGCGGCTTGTGCTTGTGCAGCAGCAGCTTCGTCTGGTAACAAAACCAAATTGCCAGCTACATCGTAAAACCGCAACCATACCGCCGTTTCTCTGTCTATTGTTCCTTCATACGTTCCCAACCATAAACCTAACTTTTGACACCACAACCAACCACGCTCATTTGGTGTCAAAGATTGATATTGCTGATTATGATCTAAATGCCACCCTTGCAAAGAAGTCGGGTCAAAGGGGTCATAGACAAAATAATCTGAAGTATGAAAAGTTTGTTCGTAAAGGTCTTTCTTAACAGTCTTATCTATTTTGGCTGTAGATGGTGACATTAATTCTACAATCACATCAGGATAACGACCGTTTTCTTCCCATACTACCCAACCTTGACGAGAATTAGTGCCGTCCACATTCAGGACAGCAAAGAAATCGGGGCCACGGAAATCCTGGTTACGTACTTGGGCGCTGCTGTAATAAATAAACATATTGCCACCAGTAAAAAAATCATTCCGGTCAGCCCAAGCTTGCTGCAATGACCGAATCAACACATTCATGGCAATGCGGTGGCGATTTGATTCCAAGGGTTCTCCGTCATCAAAAATTAAATCTGTGGGCGGTGTGGGGTGTTCCCAGTCTAGAATGGCTTTTGGGTTGTTTTCGGTAGTCATGAGCGATCGCCTTTCTCAGAAAGCCTTAGGTTTCTATCATAAATTATTCTTCACCCAATCTCTAAAATTACGCATAGCTTGACTTCTCCCAATTGTTAAACACTGCTGAACATATTTATTGACTAATTCAACAATTGGGATATTGGGAAAATTAGGACTAGATTCAGATTTTATATATTTTCCTTCTTTGAGCAACATTTGTTGACCAGGTTTGACAACGATTTGTTGCAGTTTTAAAAGCATATCACTTCAGAGAATTGATGTATTAATGATTATATGTAGCAGATTCAATTTTTAAATCAACTTTCTTAAAGTATATCGCCTCTAATAATGAGTGTATAAATTAGCCAAAACAATCTTTGATATAATTCTTGGCTGTTTCAATCTTGTCAGTAATTTTTAATTTTTACTTGTTAAAGGAATACAGATGGTAAACTCTGTCCCACATCCTGGGGTAGAATCAACTTCAATAGTTCCTGCGTGTTTTTCTACAACAATTTGATAGGCGATCGCCATTCCTAATCCGATGCCTTTGCCCACAGATTTAGTAGTGAACATATAGTCAAATACACGTTGCTTAACATCTTCTGACATGCCAATACCATTATCGTAAAACTGAATAATCGCGTAATGGCTTGATTCATCAACTTGGGTTTGGATCTTAATTTGATTGGGGTTAGTTTTAAGATCCTCAAAACTCCGTTTTTGGCTGGCTTCTTCGAGTGCATCGATCGCATTTGCCAGAATATTCATAAACACCTGATTGAGTTGTCCTGCGTAGCATTCAACTAGTGGCAAATCACCGTATTTCTTAATGATCTGAATTTCTGCTTGATCAGCCGTGGCTGTTAGGCGATGATTCAGAATCATCAGAGTGTTATCTAATCCTTCATTAATGTCTACAAATTTCATATCTGCTTCATCAAGGCGCGAGAAATTACGTAGCGACAGCACAATCTGACGAATGCGCTTGGTTCCCACTTGCATTGATGCCATTAGCTTGGGTAAATCTTCTGCCAAAAATTCAATATCAAGGTCTTGGGCGCGATCGCTAATTTCGGCTGTCGGATTTGGGTAGGTTTGTTCATAAAGCTTTAGCAAATCGAGGATACCTGCGCTGTATTCACTGGCATGGTTGAGGTTGGCATGAATAAAATTGGCGGGATTATTGATTTCATGTGCCACCCCAGCAACCAATTGTCCCAGGCTAGACATTTTTTCGGTGTGGATGAGTTGAGCTTGGGTATTTTGCAATTCTTTCAAGGTTTTGCTGAGTTGCTGTGCCTGTCGGCTGGAAATCAAGGCGCGATCGCGAATCTGCTCATATAGTTGCACCTGTCGCCATGCACTGATCAATCCAACCACTAGCAATCCTCCCAAAACCGTAGCCAACAGGTTCAACGCCTGCAATGGCGATTCAATATTTTCTTGTGGCACAACTAAAGCTACCGACCAATTTGCTTCTCTGAGGGGAGTGTAAGCAACATAGCTCCACTTCCCATCCAGTTGAGCCAATTCAATATTTGTACGTTTAGCCACCATTTGTTGGGTAATTTCAGCTAACCTGGGATTGGGTGAGTTGAGGAAACTCTGGGCAACTTTTTCGGGTGTACCTATTAGTTCCGTGTCGGGATGGGCGATGGGAACTCCTTGAGAATTCAGCGCAAAATTTCTGTCTTACGAATGCCTAACCAGTTATCTATATCATCCTGACCTTGGCGTGTTTTTAAAAGTGCTTGCTGCTTGAGGCTATCCAGCAATAACCCCTTAACAATTTTGTAACTGGTGATAGCCGTGGCGCTAATACTAATGGATAGAATCACCACAATTCATAACAATAGTAGGTTTCGCGATCGCCATTTGAATAAGTAGTAAATTTTATCGGTTGGGGCATACAAACGGGGGTTGATTTCCAACCAGCGTTTCCGTAATTTCAGCATCATTATCGCCTTACTAAAAGTTAAAATTTCAAAGTAAAAATGCAAAAGTAAGATTTGTTTTTACTTAATTAATGTTGTTGAGTAGAAATTTGGATGACAAACTCTGTCCCTTGTCCAAGTTCGGAAGTGCAGAAGAGCGAACCACCATGTCCTTCAACCACAATTTGACGAGCGATCGCTAATCCTAACCCTGTGCCTTTTCCTACTGGCTTGGTAGTGAATAAATGGTCAAATACTCGTTGCTTTACCTCCGGTGACATCCCCACTCCGTTGTCGGCAATCTTAATTAAAATGTGCCCACCTGAGTCTGCAACACGGGTTTGAATAGTGATGCAATTCGGGTTAGCTAGAATGGCTTCCAAACTGCGCTCTGTATTGTATTCTTCAAGTGCATCAATCGCGTTTGCTAACAAATTCATAAATACCTGATTGAGTTGTCCAGCAAAGCATTCTACTAAGGGTAATTTGCTATAGTCTTTTACCACCACAATTTCTGGACGGTTTTCGTTGGCTTTTAAACGATGTCTCAAAATCAAAATAGTACTGTCAATGCCTTCGTGAATATTAAAGGGCACTTTGTAATCTTTGTCTGCTCTGGAGAAGGTTCGTAAACTAGTGCTAATACTGCGGATACGATTAACACCCAGTTTCATCGAGTCCAGCAACTTAGGTAAATCTTCCCGTAAATAGTCTAAATCGATGGCATCAATTTCATCTTGAATATCTGAGCCGGGATCTGGAAACTTTTGTTGATAAAGGTTAATTAATCCAAACAAATCTTTGATATAATCTTTGGCTGGTTCAATGTTGCCAGCAATGAAGCCGACAGGATTGTTGATTTCATGGGCAACACCTGCTACCAAATTACCAAGAGCAGACATTTTTTCACCCTGTACTAATTGCAATTGCATTGCTTGGAGTTCTTGTAATGCTTGTTCTAATTGTTGCTTTTGCTGTTGCAATAATTTTTGTGCTTGGTGGTATTCGGTAATGTCTTCAGAAGTGCCAAGGATACCAAAAACGTTTCCTTCTCTATCTCGTAGGGGAATTTTGTTTGTATTCGACCAGATTTGTTTTCCATCTGCTTTCTGCACAGTTTCGATAATGTTGAGTTCAGCTTGTCCAGACTCCATAATGCGGCGATCGCACTCTACAAAAGAATCTGATTCCTCACGAGTCCAGGAAAAGTCGTAATCTGTTTTACCAATAACACTTTCAGACACTCCATTCTCGTAAGTTTGAGCAAATTTCTGGTTACAGCCTAAATAAACACTATTGCGGTCTTTCCAGAAAACAGACTGGGGAATATTATCGATAATTAACCGCAAAAATTGTTCGGTCTGTCCAAGGTTTTTTAGAGTATCTTGTGCTTGCTGATAAAGTTGGGCGTTTTCCAGGGAGATTGCAGCTTGAGTAGATAACAGATTGAGAATTTCGACGCGATCGCTGGTAAACGCCCCAATAGTAAGATTGTTTTCTAAATACAAAATCCCCAACAGTTTGCCTTGATACAAAATCGGCGTACACAGCAAGCTTTTGGGTTGCTGACGAATGATGTAGGGGTCAGCTATCAGCGCCGGATGCACTGTTGTATCAAGGATAATTGTAGTTTGCAGGCTGCGTTTAACTGTATAAATTAGGCTATGGGGAACATCTGCGCTATCTTCCACAAAAACGGACTGTAGCATGGTTGATTGCTGCCCAATTTCAGCAGTCGCCTCAACTACCAATTTACCTTTTTTGAGCAGTAGTAACGCACACTTATCTGCTCCAGCATTTTCAATCACCACTTGTAACAGCTTCGTAAGTAATTTTCCCAGTTCGATTTCACTGGAGAGAGTCTGAGATGCTTTGAGAACTGTGGCTAAATCTAAAATTACTGATGTATTGCTGCTAGATGCTACTGATTTGTGAATGCTTGGGTGGAAGGTAGCAATGCTGTCAATATTTGCGATCGTGTGACTAATTGTGAGTGGCGATACTCTTTCAGAGTCACTTCGTGAACGCGTTTGTTGTAGGATGGGGGCTAGCAACTGTGGGTAACGCTGTTCTAGGTCATCGACTTTAGCTTTAGCATCCCAGCGTGTGTAGCAATAGTAAGCATTAATTAAATACTCTTGGGCAATACGTTCTTTGCCCCATTCTAAATAAAACTTGGCTGCAAGTTCATTGGCAAGAGCTTCTTCGTTGACGTATTCATTTTCTTTGGCTTTAGCAATGGCGCGATCGTATGACTCGATTGCATCCATATACTTGCCAGAAATTCTTGCTATTTCAGCAGATAACAATAGATATCGATACAGAAAGTTTTGTGGGCAATTATCTGCCCAGTTTTTTTGGATTTGTTGATGCTCTCGGATAATGTCCCAATACTGGTTTTTCTTCGCTAATGTCGCATTGGGATAAAGGGCTAATAAACTGAGCGGATAATAGAAATGATACTGAATAATTGGAAAGAAGCCAGAGTTAGAAGCTAGGGTTTTCTCAGCTTCTTCTGCCGCTATAACTGCATCTTCGTAGCGACCATAAAGATACGACAATTGGATTTTGAGAAAGCAATACCAATTAATCCCATGTTCAAAGTTATTCTTCTGTCTCCATACTTCTATATAGGCAATATCTTTGTCATTGTGATCATCTAATAAATGAGTTTTTTTAGATATATCTTGTAGGTTCAGTAGAAACTGCCGCTGTAAAGTAAACGCATACAGCATATTGGCATCATTTACTTGTTGGACATAGCCCAGATATTTCTCCGTTTCTGCGTAGACATCTGATAGGCGATCGCCCTTAATTAACATCGCCCAAATCAGAAACGAAACTGCCCAAACGCCAAACACCAAATTTCCAGTCTCTTGGCATATTTGGAATGATTGCTGTGAAAGTGATAAATTCGTTTTTAAATGCTCATTATAGGGATTAATGGTGTGTGCAAAGATATTATTGGTCTTAAATATAAATTGAGTGCTATTAAAGTGACGATCAAGTTTTAGTGCCAACTTACCGAACTCATAGGCAGTTTTATAACTTCCTTGATTTGCCAGATTCATCCCATATAAGCAGTAAGCAAAACCAGAGCTTTCTGCATTGCCATATCTCAATGATAAACTGATCATTAATAGAGGAGCCAAATAACTGAGATGTTGATCTCCTCCCATATAAGCTGCTGCCCAAAGGTCTGCTAAAAGTCCCATGCAGACTTTCTTCTCTGGATCTGTCATTTCAGGCAAATTGAATAAATCTGCTGTGTGAATTGCTACAAGTTTGGCTTTTAATTCTTGAAGTTCAGTTTCGATGATAGCTTGCTGTTCTTCAAAAGTAACAGGCAAATGCATCCCCATGATGCTCAAACCTTTCAGTCCAGATTCAATACTAGCTTCGATATTTTCACCCTGAGTCATTTTCAGGTACATCTGGATAGCATAAATACCAGCCTTTTCAAATTTATCTTGGGTATGATTTAATGCCAAGTTAAATAATGTCTCTGCTTGGCTAAAGTCACCAGTAAAATATTCTGATTCCGCAGATTCTCGATATAATTCAAACGTGAGTTGATAGTTAGTTCGCCAACTTTCTTCTATTAGTAATTCTCTGCCCAATGTGAAATATTTAACGGCTGCTCTATAAGCAGTAGAAGTTTTAGCTTTCTTGCCAGCAATTAGATTTAGTTGAGCTAGTTCATATTTCTGAGGTTGTTCATCAATTATGTCAATTCCCTCATTTAGCTGATTAACAATATCAAAAATACTGGCTTCAATTACTTCAGGTAACGTATTCTTTAACAGTAATCGCCCAATTTTTAAATGAGTAGCTTTTTTTTGAGATTCAGGAATTAGGGAATAAGCAGCTTGCTGAACACGATCGTGGAGAAATTTGTAATAACAGGAATCAGGCAAATTGTGTTGCTTAGATTCAGAATTCTGAATTCTAAATTCTGACTCATCTTGGTAGAATTTGTAGACCTCATTGATAGGGATAATCAACCCATATTGCAACGCTTTCCAAAAGTCTGCGGCTGTTTCCACCTGGGATTTTTCATGGACTATCGCTAATGTCGCTAAATCAAATTGGTTTCCCACACAAGCTGCTAATTTCAAGACTTCTTGAGTTTTTGTTGATAACTTTTGTAGTTGAATTGCCATGAACTCTACTACATCATCAGTAAGAGCGATAGCTCGCACCTGAGCAATATCACATTCCCAATAACCACCATCAAAATTAAATGTAATAAGTTGATCTTGATGTAGCACTTTGAGAAATTGGGTGCTAAAGAAAGGATTGCCTTTGGTTTTGTTCAATACCAATTCTGTTAACGGTGTAGCTAACGCCAGTGAGCAACTAAATGTATCTGCAACCAAATGATTGACGGATGTTTTATCAAGGGGAGCTAAGATAATCGTATTAACTCTAGCGCCCAATTTCTGAATCTGTTCCAAAGTCAGCATCAGCGGATGTACTGGGTTGACTTCGTTATCTCGATAGGCACCAATTAATAGTAAATAGCCGATTTTAGCTTCGCTCATTAACAAGTGCATTAACTTTAAAGAAGCAGAATCTGCCCATTGCAGATCATCAATAAAGATTACCAATGGATGTTCTGGTGCAGTAAAGATTTGAGTGAACTTTAAGAACAGCAGATTGAAGCGATTTTGGGCTGCACTCCCAGAGAGTTCCGGCGCAGGAGGCTGTTTCCCAATCATACTTTCTAGTTCTGGAATCACCTCAATCATTACTTGTCCGTTTTCACCCAAAGCAGAGAGAATTTTGCACTTCCAATACTCGAATTGGGCATCAGTTTCACTCAGTAGTTGCCTGATTAAGTCTCGGAAGGCTTGCACAAAGGCAGAGAAAGGTATGTTGCGTTGGAATTGGTCAAATTTACCTTTAATGAAATAACCCCGTTGTCGCACAATTGGCTTGTGGACTTCGTTAACCACAGCAGTCTTGCCAATCCCAGAAAAGCCTGCTACCAACATAATTTCAGTGCTTCCCTGACAGACTTCCTCAAAGGCATCCAGTAAGCTTTGAACTTCGGCTTGGCGGCCGTAAAGTTTTTCTGGAATAATAAAGCGATCGCAAATATCCCTTTGTGCAATTGGGAAACTCTCAATTCTACCCGTGTTCTTCAATTGCTCCAAGCATTGTTCTAAATCGAATTTCAGCCCTAATGCACTCTGATAGCGGTCTTCAGCATTTTTCGCCATCAGTTTCATCACAATGTCACAAAGAACTTGCGGAATTTCTTCTTCCGTCTTGCCTTCTAATTGATCTGGTTGCTTGGCAATATGACAGTGAACCAACTCCATCGGATCATTAGACTGGAAGGGTAGGTGTCCAGCCAGCAATTCATAGAAGGTAATACCAAGGGAGTAGTAATCACTGCGATAGTCAATTCCGCGATTCATCCGCCCGGTTTGTTCTGGGGAAAGGTAGGCGAGGGTACCTTCTAAAACATTAGGACTATGAATTTCCTGGGTTTCTCTAGGTAAAAGAGAGGCAATACTAAAGTCAATCAACTTGACTTGCTTGGTTTCCGGGTTAATCAGGATGTTGGCAGGCTTGATGTCTTTGTGGATAACCCGATGGCGATATAGCCCGTCAAGAATATTGCTCATAGCGATCGCAATGTCCAAAAACTCTGTCAGAGTATATTGGTTGCTCCCAATTCTTGTGTTTATCCAATCTCTGAGGGAAATACCGCCAAAATCCTCCATTATCAAAGCATAGCTGTTGTGGTAAGGTTCCAGATTATAGGGATGAACAATACCAGGCAGGTCAATATTTTTAGCGATAGTGTACTGATTACGGAACAGCAGCAGTTCGTTGAAGCTGGGATACTCCTGCTGGAGCAATTTGATTACCACCGGAAGTTGATCGGCCTCTCGAATTGCACGGTAAACTAACGTTCTAGAGCCTGCATAAAGTTGCTCGTTAATTCGATAGTTCAAAAGCTTGTCCATCGGCTCAACTACTGTATTCATACTTGATCAACTCTTGTTAAATCAGCTATTTATTAAAAGTAGTCTGCCCAAAAATCAGCTTTTTCTAACTCAGAGGACTTACGCATAAGAGATTCCCCAACCCCCTTTATCAAGCACAGGTCTGTTTCGTCACCAGTGTTTACGGGTAAGCGAATTAAGCGTCGTTTATATAAAACTTCCACTGGCAGGATAATTAACGCCGATAGCAACGGTGTATAAATATAGTTTGCAAAGTAATCCCTAAAGCATTTGAGGGATAGCAAGATTGCCGTTTATCCTAGTAGTTTTAGAAATTTGGTCTAATACCAATTTTAAAAAAGAATGCGACAAATAGACCATTTGTAGAGACGCGATTCATCGCGTCTTTACCCAAGGATGTGTTGCAATCATCAATTGAAATAGTATAAGTACAAATTTACGAGGCGGGAGGAGGAAGAACGCTATATAAAGCGGTTCTCGTTCGTGAGTACAGCGGTAGGGGCACGGCAGTGCCCATTGGTGTCAACTTAACGTAAAAGCCAGCCTAGAAGCAGCTTTTAGATATTGTCTCGTTCCCAGTCTTTGACTGGGAATGCCGTTTTAGAGACTCCGCCTCTCTTGCTGGCGGCAGAGCCGCAATTGAAGTGCATTTCCAGCCTCTTGCTGGAAACGAGATTTGAAAAGGCTTTTAGCTGTGCCTCCTGCCTTTTTGTAAAACTATCGTCTCACAGAGATTTTAGCTTAGGCATTCTTGCAGCGACTTTGCAGGAGTATCACATTGCGAAAAAATGGATAAAGTCGACCTAAAAAGTAAAGTTAATAAGCTGTTACGCATTTAATTTGTACATTTACCCGATGACTGATGACTGATGACTGTTAACCGTCAACAGTCAACAGTTAACGACTATCAAGAGTGTTTATATACTTTAGACGCGCATCAGCTTACTTACTTTAACTTGGCTCTAATTGTCTCTATCCGTTGACGATTAACACCCAAATCGCTCTGACCTAAACGTGAAGCTGAACGCACTTGGATAACATTGGCATTCCGGTCTAGATAGAATTCTACATCATCCACAAATCCCAGCAAGGCACTTTTAAATTCTGCATATAAATAGTCTTGGCTTTCGGTAATGATTTTGGTTCTCGGTAAGGACTGAATAACATTTTTGAGATTAGTAATCGCTTCTTCTGGAGTAGATGTAAATGTCAGTGGTGCAATTTTGTGGCTTGCATCTGTACTCTGACTAGAAACACAGTTAGGAGAATTAGGGCAGGGTGCTAATTTACCATTGCTAATACCTAAATTATTTGGTCGTTTGCCAGCAAAAACCATAATTATGTCTCCGGGTAAGTGAATAAGTATACTCTCACACATTTGTTCGAATCACTGTAATACTTTGCTGTAATCGCATCTTCTGGCAAATGACAGATTCACTAAAACATCGGTGATGCGTTCGCTCTATGATGCGGTAAGTATCGTCTAGGCGAAGACAGTTTATGACGCAAACAATTTCAATCAACGACTCTGGGCGCTTGCAACTCACACCTCTAGAAATCCCATCCCGTCTGCTGTTGGGGCCAGGCCCATCGAATGCCCATCCCACAGTTCTCGAAGCGATGAATACTTCACCTGTTGGGCATCTTGACCCAGCTTTTCTCGCACTCATGGATGAAATTCAGTCGTTGCTACGCTATGTATGGCAAACAGAAAACCCACTCACCATTGCAGTCAGCGGTACGGGAACAGCCGCAATGGAAGCAACCATCGCTAATGCTGTTGAACCTGGTGATGTGGTTTTGATTGGTGTGGCTGGTTACTTTGGTAATCGCCTCGTGGATATGGCTGGGCGTTATGGCGCAGATGTGCGAACCATTACCAAACCTTGGGGACAAGTCTTCAACCTCGATGAACTCCAAACTGCCCTAGAAACTCATCGTCCAGCTATTTTAGCTTTAGTTCATGCCGAAACCTCCACCGGTGCACGTCAACCGTTGGAAGGGGTCGCTGATTTATGTCGGGAATTTGGCACTTTGCTGCTGGTAGATACGGTGACGAGTTTGGGTGGCGTTCCCTTGTTTTTAGATGCTTGGGGAGTTGACCTAGCTTATAGTTGTAGCCAAAAAGGGTTGGGTTGCCCGCCTGGCGCTTCGCCCTTTACAATGAGTGCGCGTGCAGTTGAAAAATTGCAACAGCGCCCAACAAAGGTTGCAAACTGGTATTTGGATATGTTGTTACTGGGTAAGTATTGGGGCGCTGAACGCACCTATCACCATACAGCACCCATTAATTTATACTATGCATTGCGGGAAGCACTACGTTTACTTGCAGAAGAGGGGTTAGCAAACTCCTGGCAGCGCCATCAGAAAAACGTAGAATATCTCTGGGAAGGGTTGGAAAACTTAGGACTGAGTATGCACGTTGAGCAAGAGTATAGGCTACCAACGCTTACCACTGTCCGCATTCCAGCAGGGGTAGATGGTAAAGCGATCGCTCGACAGTTACTCAATGAACATAATATTGAAATTGGCGGTGGTCTTGGCGAACTAGCGGGTCTTGTCTGGCGCGTCGGATTGATGGGCTTTAATAGTCGTAAGGAAAGTGTTGATCAACTTTTAGCAGCACTACGGCAAGTTTTGCCCAAGTAGTTTTCGGGTGAAAGTGGTGCGTTAACAGTAGCTTAACGCACCTGATAAAAAGAGCGTAGGCGTAGCCCGGCGTAGGCATCTCACTAACCGATCACTAATTTTACCTGGGGTAGGCTAGGGTCACCTTTGCTATATCCAAATTGAAGTAAATGTGCCATTCCTCACGCTCATCATTAAAGCGTTACATGACACACAAGATTTTTTTAACAGAATAATGGTTGAATAATGGTTGGTGAAAACACTCGCTTGCTTGCCCGCAATCCCTTATCTCATCTAACTCTTTCTGGATTACGCGGACAGTGAGTAGTTATGTTTATTTATGCCTATCTATTTATTTCTTGATTGCTGTCTACTTAACTGTCTTAACTGTCTTAACTGTCCTTGCATTCTCACTATAAAGCTGAGAATATGTTGAAGGTTAAGCAAAATTCAATAATATCTATTAAGTAATACTTCAGCAATTTTCCAGGATTGGCATAAAGTAAACCTAAACATAGCCTACTTTTTTGCTATCAGGTAAATACTTTAATTAACAAAAACCTATATGGTTCTTTTAGAAGGGATTTTTCCTGTCTTGTCAGTCTGCGTGGAATTGTCGTTTTTACTTAATAGTTAGACACGCGTTGATTTTGGTCTATTTCGGCAAAATTTGTACAATATTTTTCTTTTTCAGAAGAAAAAATTCTGGGGAATTGGTATGAAATGTTACAAAATATTCTTCAAGCATCTCTGTTATCTATCTTTAGGTACAACTTTGTATACCTATGTTGACAGAGATAAATCCCTATGTGAATATATGTAATACAGGCATAAATTCGATTATGCTTATTAATCAGGCTTCATAAAGATCATCAGATGCAGTGACAAGTTTTTATCGAGTAAGAGGTTTTTGAAAGTTCGGAGTGGAAACTTTGGCACTTAGCAAAAACTTAGCAAACTTTTGTTTCTCGTATAAAAGCGTAAATTTACTATTCTTAGTGCAACTACTAATACAAAAGATCATTATCTTGACAGGTAATATTTTTGCCTGAACGTGATCTAATTAAAAGTTTATAGTTCCCATCATCAATCTCGGCTCTCGGCTCTCGGCTAATGTTTCAGTTGTGTATCGATTTCAAACCTAACTGCAAAAACATAATTATGCAAATTTGGATTGTTTAGAGAAATCAGGTAGATAAAGTAATTCTGCCGTCATGATTTATTTACTGTTGGGCCTGAATTCTCAGCTTGCACATGCACGACAGCGAGTTTGCATCACCAAATAAGGTTGACGCATATTTTGTTTTCGGCAGAAATCATGTTTAGCTTAAGGCAGAATCTTAGCCTTCGCTTCATTCTTCGTGCGAGTTATAAGTTTGTAAAAGATAACGCCAAGAAAGTGGGCCGCGAAAACGTGTGACTACACAATGTTTTGGCATTCTTAAATGATTGCTTCTAATTGTTTTGAGAGGCTACAATTGTCCATTTTTGTGCTGTTGCCTATACAAAGTTGCCAAATCAAAAAAAGTTGATTTGCAAATGTTTACTCATGGAGTGATTGGGAGTATGTCTAACGAACTACTGCAATATCTTCTCACCATGCTTTTATGACCCCCTCTTCTAATTTTGGGAGAGGGGGGAGTGGTGAGAATTGCAACAACTAATTAGCAAGACTTGTATCGTGCATCCAGCCCGTTCAAGTTAGCTAGAAAAATTGTGTTTTGAAAACAAGGATTAACTTATGGCAGTAAGAAACGGAACACCGGAAAACGATACCCTTACCGGCACTAATAATGCTGATACGATTCGCGGCTTTGGTAAAGAAGACCTCTTATCTGGCTTAGGCGGTAATGACACGATCTTCGGTGGAGATGATAAAGACACCGTGTTTGGTGGAGATGGTGCCGACAGAATATTGGGGGAGTTCGGTGAGGACGAGCTATATGGTGATGCTGGCAATGACTTCATCGATGGCGGATTCGATAAGGACACTGTGTTTGGTGGAGCTGGTGCTGACAGACTCTTTGGCGGAGAAGGCGAAGACTCAGTATTTGGTGATGGCGGCAATGACACCATCTACGGCGGTGCGGACGCTGAAGATGGACTTGATGGGAAAGATTTCCTTGATGGTGGCGCGGGTGCAGACTGGATTTATGGTGGCTTTGAAGATACTGCCCAGGGCGGTGCTGGCAATGACACCCTAATTGGTAGCTTCTATGATGACGCACTGTACGGCGACGACACAGAAGGTTCGGTTTCGGGTGGTGCTGACTACATTGATGGTGGTGCGGGCAATGATACCCTTTACGGCGAAGCTGACACCTTGGCTTCGGGCGGTAATGACACCCTCATCGGTGGCGATGGTGATGACACTCTCTATGGCTATGCCGGTGATGACTCCCTCCTGGGTGGAGACGGTATTGACTACCTCGATGGCGGTGACGGCAATGACGTTATCGATGGTGGTGCAGGTATTAGCACCCTCTTGGGTGGTGCTGGCTTAGAAACCATCACAGGAGGTATTGAAGGTGACTTCATCGATGGTGGCGAAGATGCTGACAACCTCAATGGTCTTGGTGGCAATGACACCATCTACGGTGACTTTAGTGTAGATGAATCTCTTGCTGGCAATGATGTGATTAATGGCGGCGCGGGCGATGACTTCATCGATGGTGGCGCTGGCGTTGACCGCATTATCGGTGGTGGTGGCAATGATGTTCTCTACGGTGGCGAAGACTCAGAAACCCAAACCGGACGCGATACGCTAACCGGTGGTGCTGGTACTGATTTCTTCCAATTGAATTATGCAGAATATCAATTCGAGCCACCCCAATCCGGTGAGCCAATCATCCCTGTTCCTGCTGGCGACTGGATCACCGACTTCCAAAATGGTACTGACTACTTACTGCTTGAGGCTCTGGAATTTGAGGATCTAGGTTTCCAGCGCATCAATCTCACTGTTGGTGGTGTTGCTACAGCTAGTACTCGGATCTACGTTCTGACTGAAGGCGTTACTATTGCTCAATCCGAAACCCTAGCAGTTTTGCAAGGGGTACTTCCCGGAGCGTTCGACGCATCAGATTTCGTTGTAGAGCCTATCTAAGAAATGGGTAACTAGGCGGTGTACTTGGGTACGAACCAAGTAGCACACACCTGATAGTTACCCCAACCATGAAGAGTAGCGGCGTTGTCAGAATTCGCTTTCGCTACTCTTCGTACCAAAGCTAAATAAGCGGGCGTAATTAAAGATCACTGGATTTGGATTGGTCTTAATGGGTATTAGGTAATGGGTAATTCAAGCTACTCTATACCTTTTACCCCATACTTCTCCTCACTAGTGACATTTATTCTGCCTGACCTACTTAACTGTGTCCATCTTAATATCTCCTGTCCGAAAACCTAGAACAGGAAATAAGCTCAAACACATCTAATTTGCATATCTTGATCGCATCAAAATCCTGTGGGGTGGGCATCTTACCCCGGCTTTCTCATGCAGTATAAATGTCTACTAGCTTAAAGATTTGTAATACTCAGAATTACTGAAAGTGCCGTGCGAATTTTATTTTTGCATCCTAGTTTCCCTGCTCAATTTCGTCATGTAGCAGCAGCTTTGGCTAAAGACAAACGTAACCAAGTTTTCTTTGGTACTACTCGTCACGATGGTAAATTGCCCGGTGTTAACAAAGTCATCTATAACCCTAAACGAGAAGCTCGACCGGAAACTCACCATTACGTCAAACCCTTGGAAAATGCTGTTCTTCAGGGTCAAGGTGTGTATAGGCTGGCAGAGCAACTTAAAGCACGGGGATTTGTTCCAGATGTAGTTTATGGCCATTCGGGTTGGGGCCCTACCTTATTTATCAAAGATATTTTTCCCAAAGCCAAGTTACTGTGTTACTTTGAGTGGTTTTATCATGCTCATGGTACTGATGCTGACTTTGATCCTAGCGATCGCCTGACTGCGGATGATGAAGCCCGAATTCGGATGAAAAATGCGCCGATTTTGCAGGATCTATATAGTTGCGATCGCGGTCTTTCTCCTACCTATTGGCAACGCCAGCAATTCCCCCTAGAGTATCACAGTAAAATTTCTGTATTACATGATGGGATTGATACTAACTTTTTTTGTCCCAAACCAGGGGCTAAATTAGTTCTCCCACGCATCAATTTGGATCTTTCTCATGTTGAAGAACTTGTTACTTATGTAGCAAGGGGCATGGAGCCTTATCGGGGATTTCCCCAGTTTATCGAGGCAGTTGCCTTACTCCAACAACAACGCCCTCATTGTCATGTGGTGATTGTCGGAGAAAACCGCGTCGCTTATGGTAAGCCTCTACGTGATGGCAAAACCTATAAAGAGGTGATGCTAGAAAAATATGATCTCGACCTCAACCGAGTTCATTTTACAGGTTGGCTACCTTACGTTGAATATCTGCAAGTTCTCCAAGCTTCTGCGGCACACGTTTATCTTACCCGTCCCTTTGTTTTATCTTGGTCAATGTTGGAGGTCTTATCAGCAGGTTGCTTGCTGATAGGTTCTAAAACTGCTTCTGTAACCGAAGTGATTCAAGATGGCGTTAATGGGCTATTGGTAGATTTCTTTTCACCGCAGGAAATATGCGATCGCATTGCAGAAGCCCTCAATCATCCAGAGAAAATGGCTGCAATTAGGGCGAAGGCAAGGCAAACAATTCTAGATCGCTATGATTTAGCCCAATTATTACCCCAACACCTGCAATGGATAAAGCAGTCAGAAGATAGCAAACTAGTTGCGCCTTGGGAGAAAACAAAACTAGGGTTGCTAGCCCCTGTAGAAAACAAGGGATTTGGTAGGCGACATCAAAAAGCTGAGAATTCATCAGCCACATCTGCGACACTCTTACAAGTTCATAATCAGACATTGACAACTCAAGAAATTATTCCTCTCTTGAGTCGATATCAACTGCTACCAAAGCTTCAGCAAGAACTCTTAATTGACGAAGCGATCGCCTCTTTTAGCTGCACAAGCGAAGAGCAAGCCAAGTGTTACCAAGAGTTTTGCCAACAAAATCAGTTGTCATCAGAAGCTGAACGCCAAGCTTGGTTACAGCAGCAGAATCTGACTGAAACAGAATTTTTGGATTTAACAACTCGCAACCTGAGAATTGAGAAATTCAAAAAAGCTACCTGGGATCACAAGTTAGAGACTTATTTTCGCCAATTAAAACCAAAACTTGACCAGGTTGTTTATTCTCTCATTCGCATCCGCGATAGAGCTGTTGCTCAAGAACTTTACTTCCGCCTGTTAGAAGGTGAACAGTCCTTTGCTGAACTTGCAAGGCAATATTCCCAAGGTGCAGAGGCTCAGACTGGTGGCTTAATGGGGCCCATAGCATTGAGTGCACCCCATCCTAAACTTGCCCGCCTTCTCGCCTTCAGCCAACCCGGTCAGCTATCGCTCCCGACCAATATTGGCGATTGGTGGTTAATTGTGCGCTTAGAAAAGTTTATCCCGTCCCAATTTGACGAACCGATGCGACAACGGTTGCTCAACGAACTTTTTGCTGGTTGGTTAAAAGACCAAATGCAAAAAACTTCTCCACCACAATCTGTAGCAATCAAACATTCAGCTTGAACTTCTCAGGACTTACGCAAAAACCCTCTACAACTCTTATTACTTGGCGCACTTGGCGTACTTGGCGGTTCGTTTTTTCATGATTTTGCGTAAGTCCTACTTCTATTCCTTAGCAATCAAACATTCAGCTTGAACTTCTATTCCTTTAACCCTTAGGTATGTAGTATGCCAGCTCTAAACTTTAGCGAACAGCTTTTAGTAGGAAACGATTTTAGCGGTCAAAACCTGAATGGTTCGACCTTTTTCAAAGCCACTCTCACCAACGTTTCATTGTTCAATACACAGTTGAGAGGGACTAACTTTGAAGAAGCGAAACTATACAATGTTGATGCCCGCAATGCCATCTTTGCCCCCAATAATAACTTTGGCCCAGCTAATCTTTTTAAGGCAACATTAGAAAATGTCAATCTCAGAGGAGCAAACCTAACTGGGGCTAATCTCTCATTCATCAACACCAAATTCATCAACCTGTCAAACGCTAACCTGACCAATGCCAATCTACAGGAGGCTAATCTCAGTGGCGAACAGTCCGAGCGACCAAACCTGAGAGGTGCTAACTTTACTGGTGCTGATCTATATAAAGCGAAGCTCAAAGCTGCTGACTTTACTGGTGCGAATCTGACAAATGCCAGCTTAGAAGAAGCTGATTTTGAAGCAACTCTTTTAGTCAACATCGATGCAACTGGTGCTGACTTCCGACTAGCAAAACTGACAGATATTACCCTGCAAAATGCAATTTTTGACCTAGCTAATTTCAGTGACGTTGTTCTGAGTGATGTAGAAGCATTAGATCCGACACAGCCAATTAATGCTAGGTTTCGTGGTGCTAATTTAAGCAACTTGACTCTAGATGATGCTATTTTGACGGGTTCTGATTTTAGTGCTTATGTAGCTGCTAATGGCACTGTTACAGTTACAGACTTGACTGGGGCTAAATTAATTGAGACTGATTTCACTGGAGCAAATTTCAGTAGTGCCAAGCTGTTGAATGCTGACCTATCTAAAACCAACCTCACCAATACCAATTTTACAGGGGCTAACATGAGTGGGGTGCTGACGACTGATGCGATCGCAATTGGTGCAAATTTCACTGATGCCAATCTCAGTAACGCTAATCTGTCAAAAGGCAACTTTACAGATGCTACCTTTGTGGGTGCAAATCTCACGGGAGCGATCGCAGTTGATGCCATTGGCTTATCTCTTGGTGATGCCAGTAACAACACGCTCAACGGCACTAGCAACGGCGATAACCTCTTTGGTTTTGAGGGTAATGACACCCTCACCGGTGCTGGAGGGGATGATTATCTTGATGGCGGCGCGGGTGCTGACAGAATGGTTGGTGGTGCGGGTAATGACACCTATGCAGTCAATAGTGCCAGCGATACCGTTGTTGAAAATGCCAATGCAGCTATAGATACTGTCCGTTCTAGTCTTACTAGCTACACATTAGGCAACAACGTCGAAAACTTGGTTTTAGTAGGAACAGCCCAAAACGGGACTGGTAACGCACTTAATAATGTCATCATTGGTAACACTGGCAACAATACCCTCAACGGGTTGGCTGGCAACGATACTCTAATTGGTGATGCTGGTAATGACACACTTAGCGGTGGCGCGGGGGATGACTCCCTGATTGGTGGCACAGGCAACGACACATATATAGTCGATAGCATAGGGGATACCATCACAGAAAACGTCGATGAAGGCACAGATACAGTCCAGTCCAGCCTGGACTATACTCTAGGCGATAACTTAGAAAACCTAACTTTGCTTGGCACAGCCCAAATAGGTACAGGCAATGCACTTGCCAACACCATCACTGGTAATGAAGCTGACAACACCATCAATGGTCAAGCTGGCAACGATATTCTCTTTGGCAATGGTGGTGCTGATGCCCTAACTGGAGCAGGTGGCAACGATACTCTTGATGGAGGTGACGGCAATGACAACCTCAACGGTGGAGTCGGTGCTGACTTGCTTACGGGTGGAGCAGGCAATGATATCCTGACTGGCGCTGATGGTAATGATATTTTGGTCGGCGGCCTTGGTAATGACACTCTCACTGGTGGTATAGGTAGCGATACCATTCGCTATGTCTTAGGTGATGGTAGTGACCGAGTTAATGGATTTGTCACAGGAACAGGAGGAGATTTCCTTTCCTTCAATGGTATTGCTGCTATTGATGTGCGTGTAGTTACTAATGCTGCTGGCACTAATACCCAGTTTAGAGTCAGCGACGGCATTGCTGGTAACCCTGGATTCGGCACAGCAGAAGACCTTTTAATTACCTTGTTTGGTACTGGTTTTAACCAAGCGGATATCGTCACCAACATTGTTGACTCAGCAAATACGACCTTTTTATTCTCATAGATCCCCAAGGAATACCGTAGAGAACTTGGGTTGATATTTTCACCAAGGGTTCTGTCGTAGTGGATATCCTTTGTGGTTTGGGAAAAAGGAGAAAGGTTGGAATTCACTCCTTTCTCTTTTCCCGAACCGTATTGGGTTAAGGGCGACTTTACCAATGGCACCTTTACAAGAGCAAGTCTCACGGTTGCGATCGCAGTTGATGCCAATTAGGATATGGCTTCCACACACAAACGCCAATAAGTTTAAACTTAAATAAGTCGGCACAATAAAACCAAACTGTGTGAAGAAAAGTAAACAAGGCTCAAACCCTTTCTCCCCCTGCTCCCTGCCCCCTACCCCTGCCTTTTTCCAACGATAATTATTTACGCCAACCTACTTACTGCAACCTGGAGAGATTTTCGGTGAGATTAGCTCACTGCGAGAAAAAACCAACAAACAGTAGAGGCAAGAGTATTAGTATGGACACAATTAATACGAGGGTTGCTGGCTCGATTTTAATGTGGTTCTTCTGTGGATCGCGCATTTGGCTCTCTCTCGAATAATAAGTATAGCGGTTCTCGTTTACGTGAGGTACAACCGTAGGGGCACGGCACTGCCGTGCCCCTACACCTCATGATGTAATGTTGTACCGTATCTGAATGGGAACTATATATTAACTCAGCCTAAAGGATGTTTATTCCTTTTTCTAAGCCCAATCAGGTTGAAAAATATAAATTTTTTTACCCTATCTGCTTATTTCTTCCAAGGTAGTTTAGTCCCCATTTCAGTCAATGCGGAAAATATGAGATAGAGGACAAGTAACCCAGCACCCGCAAAAAAAGCCAGTAAATCGTTATCCATAAGTGCTATTTACTAAAACTTCGCTAATCATAGCGGAATCACCTAATCTATAAGCATTTTTCTACAGCCCTACAATCTCTGGTCTTCTGGGTGCAAACTGTACCAACTATACCAGTGACGAACTGCTAGCCAAACGGCTGAAAGCAAACCTGCTAGGCTGAGAGTTAGCCCACTGACGGGTACTAATAATCCAAAGATGGGTAGGACTGCTCCAGCAATAGTGCAGATAATAGCAGCAAGGGAAGCCCTGCGACTGGCTCCCAATCCCCATGTTAAAATTAGTAAGATGATGGAAATTAAAGTCCAAGCCAACTGAACATTGATAACACGAGCTAGATAGGTCAAAGTCAACAGACAAGCAAAGAAAATACTAGCAGCGATCGCTACATTTTTGAAACTCATTGGCAGTGACAAATATAACAACAATATCCACCACAGAAATATTGCTGGTGCTAGTAATAAAAGACGCGGAATTATCCCCGTGTTCTTAATAGGCTCGGTATTGGTAAACACTCCAAATGGATTTTTGACTGAAACATTATCGTCAAATTTCCAAGTAAATTGTGTACTGCGTCCGTCAGATTTAATTTCATCAGGTTCAATACCACTGGCAAAATTAGCTGGAGCAAAGTTAGCAATTGCGATGAGGCGGAAGTTAGATAGCATCTGTCCCCCTGCACTATAAACCCAGCGAGGCCCGCCTCTTGCCTGATAGGTGACTCGAAAGGTGGTTTCTTCCCCTGGTTGCAGCCGGAAGGGAAAGCCATAGTCTCCCGGATTGGTTTGTTGTAACCTAGTCCCGTCACGCTCGATTTTGTAGCTAGCAAGAAGTATGGAGCCGTTGGGTGGCGGTGCCTCAAAGAAAAAATTATTAATATCCTTGAGTTGGTTAACTACTTTATAATCGGCAGTATAATCTGCGCGATAAATTGAGCTGCGACCTGGAACATCTACGCTTTGGTCAAGGTTGACTTGAATTTGTGAACTAGCCAGCATCAAGAAGCGGTTGATCTCTCGTGTCTCATTTACCTTAACTATTTTGCCATCTACTTGAGTGGTATATGAGTATGGCTCTCGAATAGAGTAGCGGACTTGAGGCGCAAATTGCTCAAGCTTTTCACCTGCAACACTTTCAGCTACTTGAGCCACCTTTGCTTGTTCCCAGTGGTGATAGCGATTGCTTAAAGTTGAACAGAGAAAAAATCCCGGTATTAACAGAACTAATACTAGAGTTAAATGCTGCAATCCCCGCAATAGTTGGGAATAACGAACAGCCCATTCGCCTATGAATATAAGTTGTTCCGGCTGGCTTCGACGCAGGGAAAAACTGATCAGTGCGATCGCAACTCCCAAAGCTACAATCAAAAATACTAATAACAATGAAGCTTTGAGCGCTTCGGTTCCAAATTGGACAAGCTCAATCGGATGCGTCAAATCAGGTAATCCGGGAATACCTTGAGTAGAAGATGACATTGGCTGATTTTTGCAGAATTTGGAGAACCAGACCAATAAAATCTCTTAAAAGTTTCTGGAAATGGGTATAAATTATTTCCCAGTCCCCAATTCAACTTTGTATTTTCAGAATTTCCTTTAATTTATTCTCATAAAAAAATTCCTTTTCTCCCATAGCTGGAACTAAATCAGTTAGCCAAGTTGCTTTCTCGTCATAACGTGCAAAGAAAGGACGTTTACACCAATTAGGATCGCGTGCTTGCAAAAAAGAAAGTACAAATACTTTCTCGCCATAAATTTCAGTTACGCCATCCACTGCAACTTTACCCGGTAGTGCTGACATGACTGGGCCGCGAGCCGTGCGAGCTAACCCAGACACTTTTTGTATTGCTGCTTGATAAATTTCCCAAGCTCGAATAATTGGCACTTCAAAGTAATGTTTTGCTCCAGTATCTCGTTCCATAAACATATAGTAGGGAATGCAACCAAGGCGAACTTGTTCTTGCCACATTTGTATCCATACTTGCGGTGAATCATTAATTCCCCGCATGAGTGGCCCTTGGGTGCGAATCTGTGCGCCTGTACTACGAATGCGTTGGAGCGCTGCTTGAGCAATTTCAGTTTTGATTTCTGTCCCATGATCGTAGTGTGCCATTATGGACAGATGTCTGCCTGAGCTAGTCACTTTCTCAAACAAACGCAAGATATCATCAGCATCTTCATCTGTAACAAAGCGATAAGGCCAGTAAGCTACCGATTTAGTACCAATGCGAATTGTCTGGATATGTTCAAAATCCGAATTTAGCAGTGGTTCAATGTATAAAGCTAGATGTTTAGCTTTCATGGTCATTGGATCTCCGCCAGTAATTAAAACATCTGTGACTTCTTGATGTTGGCGGAGATACTCTTGGAAAAGACCTGATTCACGGGTAGCAAATTTCATTCCGTCCATCTTCACAAACTGGGGCCAACGGAAACAGAATGTGCAATATGTGTGACAAGTTTGACCTGCTGTCGGAAAAATCAAGACTGTTTCGGGATATTTATGTTGAATTCCTGGTACTTGTTTTCCATCTAAAGTCGGAATATTATGTTCTGCTTGTCCGCCTGGATGGGGATTGAGTTGCGATCGCATTGTATTTACTACCTGACGCAGTTCTTCTGGCGCAGAATTTTGCAGATGCCAAACAACCTTGTCTAGAGATTCAGGAGCTAACATTTCTTTTTGAGGAAAGGTAAGGCGAAAGATGGGATCATCAGGAATTTTCTCCCAGTTAATTAGTTCCTCTACTACGTAATTATTCACACGGAACGGCAATACTTGGGCAACTGCTTTCATTGCCAAGCGGTCTGCTGTTGAAAGTTTTTGCAGTTGCGGAAGCCGATCTATATCTTTAATTTCATATAACTGAATTTTTTTAGGGTTAAGTTGCGACATTTAATTATTATTTTAATTTAAATAAAAATACTTGAAGTATCTAGCAACTATAGTGACATTTTCGCAATAGTACGAGTCAGGTTGTTTTGAAAAATCTTCCAAACGATATAATTTGGCATAATGGCAATCCTTATAAAAAAAATCATGATCTTCAACAATAAGAAACTAATACACATTTATAAGAGTGCAATTAAATAGCATCATGATTCTTTTTAATTAACAGATTAATCCTCAATAGCACCCAATTCTTTAAGTGTGTTTTTTTGTTCTTCGCCTAGACCAGATAGTCCCTTGATATTCATTCCTTCATAAGGTCTTTTTGACATCAGTGTTTTGATACACTCTCCAGTTTTGACATTCCATTGCTTAATAGCTCCATCCTGGGAACCACTATACAAAGTTCCATCCGAACTAAAGGTAACAGAACGAACCCAATTATTATGTCCTTGCAAAATAATCAGACGTTTACCTGTGTCAACATCCCAAATTTCTATAGTGTGATTAACACAAGCACAGCCAATAATCTTACCATCAGGACTAAAAGCAACAGAACGTATCCAATCATTATTGACTAAAGTTTTGCGACATTCGCCAGTCTGAACATCCCATAGCCGGACTGTTTTGTCATCACCGCCACTAGCTAATAACCCTCCAAATTGCCCTTGTGAAGGGAGAAGTGGGCTAAAAGCAACAGACCAAATTAGCATAGTATGTCCTTCTAAAACCCGAATACATTCCCCTGTATAAACATTCCATAGACGCAATGTTTTATCATCACTTCCACTAGCGAGGATTTCACCATCAGGGCTAAAACTGACAGACTGCACCCAATTTGTATGTCCCTGTAAAGTTTCAAAGCATTGGCCAGTCCGAATATTCCATAGCTTGATGTTGCAGTCAACACTACCACTAGCCAGAATTTGACCATCATGACTAAAAGCAATAGAGCGGATGCGATCGCTATTTTGCAAAACTTTCACACACTGTCCACTCAGAGTATCCCAAAAGCGGATGGTTTGGTCATCGCCACCGCTAGCTAATAGTCCCCCAGGAAGCGGGCTAAAAGCAACAGACCAGAGGCGGCCAGCATGTCCTTCTAAAGTGCTGATACATTGGTCAGTCTGAACATCCCACAACCTAACGGTTTTATCATCATTGCTACTAGCAATTATCTTCCCATCTGGACTTAGGGCTAGATCGTGTACCCAATTGGTGTATCCTTGCAAAATTTGAATACATTGATAAGTCTCGATGTCCCAGAACCGAACGGTTTTGTCATAGCCACCACTGGCGAGTGTTTTCCCGTCAGGACTAAATGCAACAGACTGAATAGAATTACTATGCCCTTCTAAAGTTTTTAATAATTTCCCTGTTTCAACATTCCAGAGTTTCACAGTTTTGTCGTCGCTACAACTGGCCATGATTCCTCCTCCTTGTGCAGAGGGGATCGGACTCAAGGCTATAGAATGAATCAAATTGGTGTGTCCTTCTAAAGTTTTTAATAACTTCCCCATTTGAACATCCCAGAGTTTCACAGTTTTGTCTTCGCTACAACTAGCAAGTATTTCACCATCAGAACTAAAAACTACAGACTGGACTAATTTGGTGTGTCCCTCCAGAGTTTTCAAACATTTACCTGTTTTCACATCCCATAACTTCACAGTTTGGTCAGCACTACCACTGGCGAGTATTTTTCCATCAGGGCTGAAGGCAACAGAACGAACGAAGTAGCTATGTCCCTTTAAAATTTTCCAGCATTGTTGGTTACTTAAATCCCAAAGTCTAATGGTTTTATCGCTACTAGCACTGGCGACAATTTTACCATCAGGACTAAAGGCAACAGACCTGACCCAGCTAGTATGTTCCTCAAGAGTCATGAGGTGTTTTTGGCTATCAACATCCCATAGTTTTACAGTATGGTCATCACTACTACTTACTAAAGTTTTACCATCGGGACTAAAAGCAACAGTTCTTACCCAGTTAGCATGTGCCTTCCAATGAAACAGTTGCTCACCATATGTAGCTTGCCAAAAGCTAATCCGACCATCAGCGTCACCTGTAGCGACAATTTCTCCATTTATAGGGTTAAATGCCACTGACAAAATACTATCGAATATTCCTGTAAATACAGACTTAGATAAGTCAGAGTAAGCAAAGTTGACATTATGCAATTTCACACTTATTAGGTATGCTTGCCATATCTTTAAATTGGAAAAATCACATCCATTTAAATCAATTCCCAGATGACAAAGGAGGTTAATAATATTACCACCAGCATAGCCAGATGTTAAAGGGGTGTTAACTTGTAGTAATTCTATGATTTTTAAGAGATGTTTTTTAATCCGATGTTTGTTGCCAAATGCATTAATTATTTTTTCAGCAACTGGTTCTAAAATTAAACGAATTTGGGCATTTCTAATCTTTCCTGGGGTTTGTGCTTTTAGTAAAGCATGGCTCTTTAATAAGGAAATATTTTCTAGATTAATTTCGGAAATAATTTCTTCGCAAACTTGGTTAACAAATTGGCTAATTATATATTCCATAACCACAGCTTGAAGCATGAATTTCGCCAAACCCTTCTCGTTAAAAATTAGCGATCGCCGTCGTAGTGATTCTAAAGCTTCAATTAATTCTGGTTGTGATGTCGTTGTAATAATATCTGCTTGTAATTCTACAAAAGAAGTGGGTTTGCAATTAATTCCTAGCCAGTATAAGATTTCTTTTTCTAAACTTGATAGTCGATTAAACTGTTGTTCTAATAGATTGCGTATATCTCCAAATAGCACGGAAACATCACAACTAATGAACTCTGATATATTGCTGCCAAAAACTTCTTGAATTGTATTACAAACGATTTTTAAAGCTAAAGGATTACCTGCGTATTGATTAATTAATTTGTTCCAGTCCTTTTCTGAACCTAAAAAATTACCTTTACCCACAAATATGCTTTTTGCGGCGATATTTTCTAGCCCACTTAGCTGTAAGGATTGAACTTTAAGATTGTTTCCTTCTAGGGTGACAATTTCTTTGGGACTTTCACGACTGGTTAAGACTAAACAACTTTGATGAGGCACTTCCCCAAATTGGCGGAAAAGTTCTCCATATTCTTCATATCCTTCTCGATATTGTCCAACATAATCACCTCCAAGCAGGACTGACTCTACATTATCTAGTACCAATAAACAGCGATGTCTCCGCAAATAGGCAATCAATTGTGAAATTCCTACTTCTTTAGGCTCATTCCTTTTGGAGAAAAACTCAATCAGGTCTGCAAAAATCTCCTTAACAGAGGGTGCATGACGTAGCGATCGCCAGATAACATACTCAAACTGTTCCTGAATTTTCTGTGCCAGTTTGATAGATAACGCTGTTTTGCCAATTCCCCCCATCCCAAATATGGCTATAAGCCGACAACGATCTTTGTTTACCCATTGCTCTAGAACGTCTAACTCCGACTCACGCCCAAAGAAAACGGGGACATCCGGCGCTTCGCCAAAATCATAACAGGATGAAGCATTAACTACTGTTGATAACTGATATCTTTCCTGGAAGATACTCCTGATCACCTCTAATTTCCCAGGAGTACTCCCAGCAATGTCAAACTTTTGGTAAACCGAACCAAGCCGCTTCCGCACTGCTGCTGCACTAATTTCAAGAGTGGTTGCAATAGACTCTGCCGTTTGGCCAGCTAAAGCTAGAAGTAAGGCACTTACCTCAGCTTCAGATACATTGTGTTCAGCTGCAACCGCTCTCAAGAAACTTTCAGGAATTTCCGTCATGAAGTAAATTTCTCCAGCCAAAACTATTTATCGATATGTGAGGTAGATGTGAGGTATATTTCTATTGCTTTATACAGTCATGTCTCTTCCCTTAACCGAACCGTATTGGGAGAGGGTGGGGGTTAGGTCTGTATTGGACTCAACCGCAACCTCTATAAATTTATTTATAAGGTTTCCCAGTCTCTAGTCCTGCGCGTTAGCGTAGCCCGTCGTAGACATCGCCTAGCATTTTACAGAAAAGCGTATTGACAAGACACTACTAACTATACTCTAAATTACCAACTTGTCAATTTAGTTTATCAACTAGATTGACAATGTTAATAAAGTAAATGTAGAATCTATAACAATAAATGTAAAATCGATAACAAATTAGGTGTGAACCGCGAGGATAGCTGAAGTAACTAGCACTGAGGTACCCCACACTATGCCAACACCTGAAACTTCAAATTCTGCTCAGGAATTATTTGAGTTGCTTGAAAAAGATATTCTTGCCTGTCACACTTGCAAGGATGGAATAATTGAAGTGACTATCCGCAAGATTGGAACCGAAGAGTTTGAACTGCGTGTCATCTCTTTCCGAGGTTCTTTTCGTTGCGTTCATGCGGATCTAAATAGGTATTTAGAGGAGTTACCGACAGATACAACAGATACGCAAAGTCAGGTATCTATCTATCGCGATCGCTTTCGAGTGGGATTGAGAGAATTGTTAAAGAAGGGGTTTGGACTACTCAGACTGGACTTTTCTCGATGCAAGAAGGGAAATACCGCGCCGATATTTGGCTGGATGGTATCTGAATTGTTGGATAGGGACTGAGTTTGGTTGTTTTTTGTTGATTATTCTAACTATTAATCAACAACAGCCACTGATTTCACCTCAAGGTTTAGAGAAACAGTAAAAAATTGTTTTCGTTATTGGGGTTAACAAGTGAATAGTTTCCCAGCCCAAGAGAGTCTAGAAAAAGACTACAGCAGGGTTGATATAGTGCTTATTGGTACTACATCAACCCTGTTATTTTTTTATTCAACTATCAGGAGAAAAATATGACTACAAATCGTCACAGCTTGTTATTTCGTTTGACATCCAAGTTCATTAAATATTTTTTATTGGCATTATTTGGTCTAGCGATCGCTTACGTTTTATCAGCTATCTTCGGAGGATCGCATATTGCTATGAGTCTACTACCCTTTATTTTATATTGGATTATTTTTCGGTGTGGACTTGTTCTCCTTTGCTTAATATTGACGACAGTAATTTTTGAATCTGTTCGTTAAAATCTCACAAATAATATTCGACTTTCACATCTTGCATCATTCTCAACTAATATCCTTTTTCACTCTAAATGAACAATATTGCTTCTAGTACACTGTGGTGGAAGCTTGCTTACCCTTAACAATTGCTTTCACCCCTTGTTTCCTTAATAGAGATGATAGCTGGCTGTATTCGTGCTGTACTAATGTGAAAGTTTGAATTCCTTTGCAAAGTTTTTTAGAACCGTGAAAAAAATCCTTTGTAGAGACGGCGATTTATCGCGTCTCTTTCCTTAAGCAAACCGTATTGAAAGTGCTAAAGCTAGTTTTGAGGGTTTGTTGTAAGCACTTTAGTGGTTAGAAGATAAGAATAAGAACTAAAGTCCTTACGACGAACTTACTTATACTGATTACCTGTGAAGTTGCATAGAACAAGTGGCAAAATTTCATTGTCTCACCAAGCCTGATTTGGTGGAGTTTCTTAGAGAATTGGTATTATCCATCAAAAAGCCGGTCGTGAAAACCGGGTTTTGAAGCGTAAACAATGGGGCTATATTCCCCGAAGGTTATTTATAGAGGTTAAGTATAATATCGATGCTTTAATATGTACTACCACCCCAATGATATCGATTCCAGAAAATTAGTTAAGAATTTTTGCATAGCCTTTATCTTCCAAAATACAGCAAGCAACTGGCAGCCTCAGCGTGTAGGATTGAGAAATATTAATTTTCTGAATTTTGCTGATGAATAATGCATTTGGTAGCTGGCAAGAATGGCTAACAGTATTCGCCTATCTAGGTTTTACGGTCTTTATTATCTGGTGTGTGTTTACCGCCGAGAAGAATTAAAAAAGCTGCATATCATCTCACCAGGGTCGTTTTGCTCAAAGGGCAAAATTGTTCCACTTTGTTGAATCTTGACTCGTTCCCGACAATTATAAACCTCAGTGGGTCTTTTTACTCCATCTACACTAATGGTTGCCCTGTATTCCCAATAATTTTTAGCACTTCGGTTGATACTGAGAATGCAAATCTTGTGATGTAGCCCCTCGTAAACATTGTAATTGCGGCATACAGATGCAAAAGCTGGGTGTGCTACGCTTACGAATAGTATCATAAATAACACAAAAGCTACGGTTTTTATGTTGTTCATAAAAAATTATTTAACATTACATTATTTGGAAATATTATTAAATATTTAAACCCTTTGAGTTGAACCATGCCTAAACACCTCCTCAACTTTGAGGGTAAACATCCAGTCCGTCTGTTCATGTACCATACCCTAAGACCAATTCTTAATACCTACGGGAAACTGCGTCTATGTAATTGAGAAAGTCAGATTACATCTGGCTGGGTTTCCTACCATTTGTATCTGTAGTCTTATTTTGGAGAATTGACATAACATATGTGCAAAAAAAGCCAGTCTTAAGGACAATAAAATTGCGAATAAAAACAAATTTCGAGCAATCTGAGATTATACGCTGTTTTGCGGCAGTACTGCTTTTCGGTCAAGTGTGGCTACATTTTCTCCAGGGAAAAACTTACTATCGCAAGATTCTGCAACATCTGGTTACTGCTGGGCCAGGTTCTATCTCTCCAGTTCTGCTTGTCAGCGGTTTTGCAGGAATGATTTTTACTATTCAGACAGCGAGGGAATTAGTGCGATTTGGTGCTGTCAATGCTGTGGGAGGTGCTTTTGCCTTAGCTTTTTGCAGAGAATTAGCTCCAATTTTGACCGCTAGTATTATGGCGGGACAAGTAGGTTCTGCTTTTGCAGCAGAAATAGGTGCAATGCGAGTCACAGAGCAAATTGATGCACTTTATATGCTCAAAACTGATCCAATTGATTATCTAGTACTTCCTAGAGTAATTGCTTGTTGTTTGATGGTGCCTTTGATGACGATTTTGGCTTTAGTTACAGGCATCATCGGCGGAGTTTTTGCTGCTTCACAGTTTTACAAAATTATTCCCGAAATATTTTTAGAATCAGTCAGAAATTTTTTAGAACCATCAGATTTGTTTATTATTTTGCTAAAAGGGTTTATTTTTGGAGTGCTGGTTGCTGTGATTGGCTGTAGTTGGGGTTTAACTACTAAAGGAGGAGCAAAGGAAGTAGGAGAATCTGCAACCAAAGCAGTTGTTACTAGTTGGGTATCAATTTTTATCATGGATTTTTTCCTTTCTCTACTGCTGTTTGAACAGCCTGCATTTTGAACCCAAGTATTAAAGAACAAGATTCCCGGCTTTTTTAAGAAGCCGGGAATCGGAGGTAAAAAGGAAGTTGTGGGTAAGTAATACTGGTTCTGAAGCGTTGGTGCGGCCCACCGTACCCCTACGGGGAAGCAAGCTACGCGTAGCGTCTCCTAGAGAAGGCATCGCTAGCCTTTTTGGGTATACTTCAAAACGTTAGCGAAATTTGGGAATATATTAACTTGTAGATTAGCGCACCCAAGGCCAAACCTGTCAATGAAAAGATAGATGCAGTCCAAAAGGCTAACCCTTCCCTAAGACCTGCTATTTGAAAATCTATCCTGACTAATATGGTCGCCGAAATGATCAGTAAAGTATCAAGAAATATCCGAAACCAGGCAATCATAATAAAAAATAAGAAAGCTGCTAAGACGGCAACGCCAAAAGACCTAGTATTTGATTTAAGCAAAATACTGAAGTAATATGTCATTTTCGGCCAGGGAGTGGTCAGTGTTATTATTAAAATCAAGATAGCAACCACAGTCACCAGCCACACAAACAGAGGAGCACGCGTTTCAGATATTACCCAGCCCAAAGTACTGTAACTCAGCAGTACTAGCGCCAGGGACACCCAAGGAACTCTTTTCAAAATTAGCATGGGTTGATATTCCTAGTACGGGGTCAAGGTCTTATTCCATTACTGAATTTTATAACTCAGCCTTCGCATAATCCGAACTCGATGCGTGATTCAATCATACCGTCATCCAGCAGCGCAGATTTTTTCTTCTTTAATATCTCAGCAAAGAAACAACATAGCCAGCAAACAGAGTAAAAAATTGCGTAATTACTCTATCTAACTGGCTATATTCCGCTCCACTTGTAGTAACTTATTTTTCTGGTGGCAAATCTATACTGTAAAGAGTTTCTCCTACCAAGTTACGCAGTGTTACTGTCATCACTTTTGTATTTCTATCAATTTTAACTCCTCCAAAGAATTGCAAACCTTCACTTGGGGGCCGATTTGCTTTTGTACCTGGAGGAAGGCTTTGAAATATCAATTGTGGGCCAAAAGTATTTTCCAACTGGTTTGGCCCAAATGTGCCAGAGTTAAGAGGCCCGGCGACGAACTCCCAAAAAGGCTTAAAGTCGGTAAATTGGGCTTTACTGGGGTCGTAATAGTGGGCTGCTGCATAATGGACATCAGCAGTTAACCAAACAACATTCTGAATATTCTTGTTTTTAATAAATCGTAATAAGTCGGCAAGTTCTAGTTCTCTTCCTAAAGCTGGGCCATCTCCGTTAGCCCAAGCTTCAAAGTCCGTGCTACCGTCTCTAACTATTAGTCCTAAGGGCATATCACTAGCAATTACTTTCCATGTTGCTTTTGATGAGAGCAATTGTCTTTTCAACCATTGCACTTGTTGTCTGCTCAAAAATTCTGTTTCTTTACTTGACACTGGCTGACGATTAGGCGTGTTTGGCCCCCGATAGGTGCGTTCATCCAACATGAAAATATCTAATAACGGGCCATAGTTGAAAGAGCGATAAATTCTTGCTTTATCTGGATTTTCAGTTGCATACCCAATAGGTAGATATTCTAAAAATGCTTGTCTTGCCCTTTGGGCTAGCAAGTTAACATCCTTAACTATGTAGCGGTCATCGTTAAGAAGAAATTCCCCAGGATACCAATTATTTGTAGTTTCATGGTCGTCCCACTGTGCCAATATGGGAACTTCAGCGTTGAAACGCTTGATGTTTTCATCCAGCAAATTGTATATATAGTTGCCACGAAATTCTGTGAGAGTTTCTGCTACTTTTGATTTTTCTGGTGTAGTGATATTTCTCCAAATAGTGCCGTCGTCTAGAGTTACTTGTGATTGAATTGGGCCATCTGCATAAATATTATCGCCAGAATGAATGAAAAAGTCAGGATTAAGTTGGCGCATAGTTTCGTAAATTTTCATCCCACCGAAATCAGGATTAATCCCCCATCCCTGACCGGCAGTGTCACCACCCCAAACAAAGAATATATCTCGTCCAAATTTGGGAGGAGTTCGGAAACTGCCATAAAAAGGAGCGCTGTAAGTGCCTTTATAATCTAAATCTTGGAAGATTACCCGATAAAATAATTGTTGGTCTGGTGGCAGGTTCCTCAGATAAAGTCGTGCTGTAAAGTCGCTATTTTTTAAAGCATTGGGTCCCACAACGCGCTGTACATTGCGAAAAGATTCGCTGGTAGAATATTCTACTACCATTTTGGCAGGGCGATCGCTGCGACTCCAAATGACGATGCTATCGTTGGAGATATCTCCGCTAGCTACGCCATAAGGTATAGCAGGACGCATTTTATCGGAGGTGATAATTGCAGGCGCTTGAGCAAAAACTTGTGATTTGGATACAAGATTTGTAGCAATAATTCCACCTGCTGTGATAGTTGAACGGAGCAAAAACTGGCGACGATTTAGCTGTAATGGACGATTAGATTCCATGATAAATAATGGCAAGCTTAAGAAGTATTACAGGATAAGTATTTAGCACATTCTGTTATAGCAATAAGTAAAGATTGGGTTATCCAAGGGTTAATAAAAAGCTTTGCACCATTTATAATTACAATTAATATAAATTAACTTACACTGTTTACCTGTGAGGTTGCATAGAAACAATGGATTAGAGCAAGTTGTCTCACTCAGAAAATTAGGCTTTGTGCAGCCTTTTAAAGAATTGGTATTAGCTATTATCTTTACCTCAGATTAAAGTCTGCTTAAACTCACGGACTCAAAATAATTTAACTGCAAGTAATTAGTCACTTATTTCCTTTCTTTGAACAGTGTTCATAAATAATAATCACTGTTTGAATTGGTGGAAAGTTTTGCAAATAAGCAAGGAGATAAGGAAGTTAGAGTTAGCTTAATTTTTAAATTTTGTAGTCTGTATTGCTTGCAGAAATTTATCGTGAGGAAAACTGCAATGAAATTGGTGCCAAAATTAGTATTTGCTGCTAGTCTTACTCTGGCTTTGACTACTATAAATGCAAAATCTGCATCTGCTGCACTTGTGAATTATGCTTTTACCGTTGATAGTCCGATAAATAGAGGAAAAGGCTTTTTTAGCTTTGATGACTCAACTTTCAGTAATGACAGCATTCCAGAAGCGATAGTTAAGTCACTTTATTTCCAATTCGACGGAGACTCTACCATTTATACCGAAAAAGATGATTTAAACTATCCAGACTTTCCTATTGTATTTTCAACCACATTTTTAACAGAACAAGCGTCTTCTGTGGGATTAGATTATGCATTTGATCAAAAAGCTAATCCTTCAAATTCTAGAAGTTACGAAATCATTGGTGAGGATTTTACAATTTTTTCTAGGACTTCACCAAATACTGAAGTTTTTTCTGGTAAAGTGTCTTATAGAAAAGTACCTGAGCCTACAAACTTAGGTGCTACTCTTTTTGCTTGTGGTCTTGCTTGGATCTTGAAGAAAAATACAACATCAATAGAAAAGGTTAAATCTTAACCTTTTTTTGAGACAGCTAATATTGTTTGTAGTAACTCATTGAAAACAATAGATAATTGATTCATTATAAAGCAATGAAGTATGAGAAATTTGTACTTCATTCTTTTTTTGCCGACCGCTCAGAGTTTTTTCATTCTATGTTAAAAACATGCTCGTGAAGAAGCGATGTCTAATGATAAGCCCTGACGCTCGTTCCCCCTTGGTGTATCGTAGACAAGACTCGTTATCGCTCTTAGCGTCTCCCCTTCTCTGCGAGACGTAGTGCAAAGCGAGAAGACTGCTACCCCCTCACCGCTAAATATGTACGCAGTCAGAAAAGTATTGGATTTCCTGAAGTACTTTATATTCCCATATCTGCTTTGTGAATTTTGGGTCGCAATTTGGGAAACATAAGTTTGTAACGATTGATGAACTTTGAAATTATAGAGACGGATATTCAAGATGTTACCAGAAATATTACCTCAGCAGTCAAGGCTTGAGAGTATGCTGACTATGGGTGGCATAACAAATGCTAATGAGTCAAACTTGCGATTAGAGTCAACTTTGCAAGAATTACCCTGTTGGCAGGTTCACATCGAAGTAGAGCGTCCAGGTAATGATTTAGCTATGCTCTTTAAGCAAGAGCCTTTACTGCCGGGAATTATTTTAAATAATAATCAACAGTATGTGGGGATGATTTCGCGGCGGAAATTTTTTGAGCATATGAGTCAAACCTATAGTTTGGCACTATTTTCTATAAGACCAATTAAAATTCTTTACAAGTTTTTCCAGCAAGAGATATTAGCATTGTCTGAAGATATGCTCATTGTCAATGCCACTCAGGCAACTTTGCAACAATCACCTCAAATTGCTTATGAGCCGATTTTAGTGAAAACTTCGTCTGGAAAATATAAGCTCGTCGATTTTCATCAATTACTCTTAGCTTACTCTCAAATTCATGTCTTAACACTTGTTGAATTAAAGGAAGTAGAGGAACAATCTAGAGTCGCTAAAGTAGGTTTTCGTGATCTTCAACAGAACTATACGCAATTAATCCAGAATGAAAAAATGGCTGCCTTAGGACAACTCGTTGCTGGTATTGCACATGAAATCAATAACCCCGTCAACTTTATTGCTGGTAACCTTGTTCACGCCATCGAATACAGTCAAAATCTACTCAATCTTATTAGATTATACCAACAATGTTATCCTGAACCAGAAGCGGATATTAAAACTGCGATCGCACAAATTGAACTGGATTTTTTAAGTACTGATCTCCCCCATCTTCTCACCTCTATGGAGGTTGGCACCAAACGAATCGAGCAAATCATTCTTTCCTTACGAAATTTTTCTCGTCTTGATGAGTCTGAGAAAAAATTAGTTGATATTCATGAAGGTATTGATAGCACACTGTTAATTTTACAAAGTCGTCTCAAAAATAACCAATTCGGTGGAAGCATAAACATAATTAAGGAATACAGTGATATTCCCCAAGTTGAGTGCTACGCTGGATTACTTAATCAGGTGTTTATGAATATTTTGGCGAATGCCATTGATGCGATAGAAGAGTCATTAGCCATTAGCCATAACCTGCGCGAAGGCGAAGCACCTACTTCATCGCTAAGGGATAAAGGCAAAATTTGCATTCATACTCAACTCACTGATGACAAGCAAGTAATGATTCGTATTTCCGATAATGGCCCGGGAATCCCAGAGAGCATCCAAAACCGATTATTTGATCCCTTTTTCACCACTAAACCCGTTGGTAAAGGAACTGGACTAGGTTTATCTATCAGCTATCAAATTGTTGTAGAAAAACACGGTGGTCAGCTACAATGCATGTCAGCTATTGGCAAAGGGACTGAGTTTATTATTAAAATTCCCGTTCCACTTAATTATTAACAAGTTTAAAAAACAAGCCATAAGTAAGGGATAGATATTTTTATAAATAGTCAATATTGCCAGTTTTACTTCACTTAGATATTGAATTTCAACTATAAGTTCCTGCTGTTTCACTAGTCACCTTTACAGGTTCTGACACGATATCATCTATTTTATTAAACTCTCCAGCCCGCCAGCTATCTGTTGTATCTTTGATAAAACTAGCAATAGGGATCGCAATTAACAAGCCCAGCACTCCTCCCAATTTTGCCCCCAACAGCAAAGAAATTACCACCCACACGGGATTTAAACCAGTTAAATTACCGAGAATTCTAGGTGCTATAAAGTTAGAATTAACTTGGTCGATGGCAACAGCTACACCTAAGACTTCAACTCCTAACCAAAAGTTTTGCAGCGCCACCAACAAACTTACTATGGCAATACCTACTCCTGTACCAAAGGGGAAAAGAGAAAATAAACCAATACCGATGCCAAAAAGCAGAGCCAAGGGAACTTGCAGCGCCAAAAATGCCAGTGTAATTGTCACCCCCAACACAGCTCCCAATGTTGCTTGACCAATAAAGTAATTGTGGAAATCCTCTCGCAGTAATTCCCGTACTCTTAACCCAATGTTATGGGGAAACCACTGAAAAATTCCGTCCCAAAGACGTTCGCCGTTCAATATTAGGTAGATGGTCAAAACTACCGCCAGCAAGACGTTGAGGACAATACCAATGGTATCGACGGCAAAACCAAGAATTCTACCAGTGAAGGATTGCAGTTGATTAGATAATCGTTCAAGAACTTGGGTAAATAAACCACTTAAATTAATGGGAAGCTGTTGTTGACTTAACGCCCAATCTTGGAAAGCTTGCAACTGCTGAGTACCAGAATCAATCCAACTAGGCAAGATATTCGCTAGTTCGTTAAGCTGTTGGATAATCAGGGGAACCAAGGTGATGCCTAAAGCTACTAAAACCACTACAGTTAAAAGTAACACTCCCCCGATCGCTAGGTTGCGTTTCACCCCTTGTTCTTGGAGAAACTGGATTGGATAGTTCAAGACAAAAGCTAGTAGAATAGCTGCGGCAATAATGCTGACCAAGGGTTGAAAGTACTGTATAACCTGGAGTAATAGCCAACCGTTGAGAATAGCAATGGGAAATGCCAATCCTATAGTTAACCATCGCGGTAGTTTGTTTGCTGATTGCATTAGTGATTACTCCACAAGAGTTCTAACTTTATTTTGGCTTCAGTTTGGATTTATGAAAAAGCATATCGTCATCTAGGAGATCATGCTGCAATTGCAATATGGGCAAGCAGGGATAAACTGAGTTTATTGGTTTGTCTCTATAAAATCCAACATAATTCGTTGATGCATATTCCCCAAAGGTCGCACTTCACCAGCGTTTTGCGAATAACAGTTACCCTGGTGAATATCTTCTGGGGTCAATAACCCCATATCCCATCCTTCAGTCAAAACCAGTTGATTTAATTCCACTAAGAGTGGTGCATGAAAGACATGACGGACTACTCTTTCGTCGGGATAACAGCCAAATTCCATAAAGGGTGGTAGGTTGTAGCCGATTTCTTCTAAGATTTCTCGCTTCACAGCTACCTCTGGCGTTTCACTAGGTTCGACATGACCGCCAAATAGTGCCCAGTAACCAGGGTAGAGAATACCGGGGATGTTGTCGCGCAGCTGCATGAGAAACTTGTTATTTTGGTAGAGAATTGCGATCGCTACATGCACCGGTTTATTGTTCATATGTTCATTTTTAATTCCTGATTACTCTTCTTCTAGATAAACTTCCCCCAATTCTTTACCAGCTAAGGGGATACTTCGGTAGCGAACTTTACCCTTAATTACCACTTGTGCCCCCTCGACCAGATTCTTTTGATTGGTGACAACCCAAATTTTGCCAGTCGAGTCATTAATTTGATAAGCCCACTGCTTCATCAGAGGAGCTTGCTTTTCCACCTGACCTTGGATGTAAACTATAGCCTGATTGTCTTGTTCTGGTTTAATTTCTCGAATTGGGGTGACATTGCTACCAATTTTGAAATTACTCCTATTCAAGCCAGACGAAGTTAAACTACCACAACTACAAAGTCCTACCATCAATAAACAAATCAGCCCCAAGCGGTAGGGAATCATCCCGTGCCCGTACAAGAACGAAAGGGACAAATTTCTTGTTTGTTGCATGAAAGCCACCGATTGAGCAAATTTTTGCTTCACTGCTTGCTTTGTCGCCAGTTTCATCAGGTCTGTTCCCATCTATACTATTCTCTGCGCTTTCAGAAACACACTCTCAACTGAGCAAAAAATGTTCTGAATTTCATCCTTAATTCTTTATTCTTCAGATAACGCCATTGATCTGAGAAAATAAGCATTATGGATTTACTGTGAGAAAAACGCTACGACATCAAACAGGATCACAAAAGTAGTTAAAAGTCAAGAGTCAAAAATCAATATTTTAACTCTGGATTTTAGACTGTTGACTCCGCCTAGACCAGAAGCGGCTGAATTTTGACAAAATGGCGAATATAGCTGGGAATTCTCATGGAAACAAAAACTGCCAAACTCCTTGATGGTAAAGCAATAGCAGCAAAAATTCAGCAAGAACTTTCTGTTGCCATTACACAATTACAACCAAAAATTGGACGACCCCCTGGTTTAGCAGTGCTGATGGTTGGCGATAATCCAGCGTCAGCAGCTTATGTTCGTAATAAAGAAAAAGCCTGCGCTAAAGTTGGCATCGCCTCCTTTGGTAAGCATTTTCCCGCCCAAACTACCTTTGAGGAGTTAGAAGAGGTAATCGCTGCACTAAACCACGATGAACGGGTGGATGGAATTCTAGTGCAGCTGCCCTTACCTAACCACTTGGATGCTGTGGCTTTGCTACATCAAATTGATCCCGATAAAGATGCTGATGGACTGCACCCAGTTAACTTGGGGCGACTAGTACGGGGAGAAACCGGTTTACGCAGCTGCACCCCTGCTGGTGTGATGCGGCTTTTAGAAGAATATGAAATTCCCTTGCAGGGAAAACAGGCAGTAGTGGTGGGACGCAGTATTTTGGTGGGTAAGCCGATGGCACTGATGCTTCTAGAAGCTGATGCCACAGTTACGATCGCTCACTCGCGATCGCATGACCTCAAAACCATCACCCAAAATGCTGATATTCTAATTGCAGCAGTAGGTCATCCCGGACTGATCACTGCTGATATGGTGAAACCGGGCGCTGTTGTGGTAGATGTGGGAATGAATCGCGTCACCGATCCTAGTGGCAAAAGTCGCTTAATTGGCGATGTCCACTTTGAATCAACAGCTGCTGTAGCAGAATTTATCACCCCCGTTCCTGGTGGTGTTGGCCCTATGACTGTCGCCATATTGTTGCAAAATACATTTGCCAGCTATTCCAGGGCGGTAAGAGAGTGAGGAGTGAGGAGTGATGAGTTAAGAGTTATTAATCTTAATTCCTAACTCCTAACTCCTAACTCTTCATTTTTTCAGCGCCACAGCACCTTAAAATTGTGACGTATAAGACAAAAATCCCAAAATGTCAGGAACTTAAGAATGGTAGCAACTGATAACGTTCAAAAGACACCACCAGAGGAAGCCACGTTTAACTTAGCAGCTTATCTGAAAGAGCGACAAAAGCTTTGTGATAATGCTTTGGATCAGGCTATCCCCATCATTTATCCAGAAAAGATTTATGAGGCGATGCGCTACTCGTTATTAGCTGGAGGCAAGCGTGTACGTCCCATTCTTTGCCTTGCTACCTGTGAAATGATGGGTGGAACCATCGAAATGGCCATGCCAACAGCTTGTGCTGTGGAAATGATCCATACAATGTCGTTGATTCATGACGACCTCCCAGCGATGGATAATGACGATTACCGTCGTGGGAAGCTGACAAATCATAAAGTCTATGGCGATGATGTGGCGATTTTGGCTGGGGATGGCTTGTTGGCTCTCGCTTTTGAGTTTGTTGCCCTTCAAACCCCCCAAAGCGTTCAGAGAGAGCTAGTCTTGCAGGTAGTTGTCCGTCTTGGTCGGGCGCTGGGAGCAGCTGGTTTGGTCGGCGGTCAAGTTGTCGATTTAGAGTCGGAAGGTAAATCAGATATTTCCCTAGAAACGCTAAATTTCATTCATAAACACAAAACGGCCGCTCTTTTGGAAGCTTGCGTAGTTTGTGGTGGGATCATAACTGGGGCATCACCTGAAGATTTACAACGACTGACCCTTTATGCTCAAAATATTGGGCTAGCATTCCAAATCATAGATGATATTCTGGATATCACTTCTACTCAAGAGCAATTAGGCAAAACAGCTGGTAAAGACCAAAAAGCCAAGAAAGTGACCTATCCCAGCCTTTGGGGACTTGAGGAATCGCGCTCAAAAGCCCAAGAGCTAGTTAAAGCAGCTTGTGCGGAATTAGAACCATTTGGGGAGAGAGCCAAGACACTCCAAGCGATCGCTCATTTTATTATCAGCCGCAATAACTAGTACAGCTTTGCGGAATTTGTAATTCCTATACCGCAAGCGTTTTATTGATTTGGAATGGGTGGTTTATTTACACCATACTGTACTACTACCGCCCAGCGGAATTCACTCATTCAAAATTCCAAAAGCTTATTTGATCAGCTTTTAGGCTATTTTGAATCATTGGTCTGTTTCCGCCATGATGTACTAGGTTAATTTTGGATTTTGGGTTGAATCTAAATGTTTCCTCAACCGACAACTGCTGCTAATATTTACTAACCTAACCAAAATCCCATGCAGGACATAGGCAACATTTTAGACAACCGGGTGCTGCTGGTTGCTCTGGTAGCTTGTTTAATTGCTCAAGCACTAAAGCTCGTAGTCGAGATCATCAAACATCGCAAACTGAATGTACGTGTTTTGGTGACAACCGGAGGGATGCCCAGTGCCCATTCAGCTTTAGTTACAGCTCTAGCCGCTGGTGTAGGGCAAACACTGGGTTGGGCATCTCCTGATTTTGCCGTTGCGATCGTTTTTGCCATCATCGTCATGTATGATGCGGCGGGAGTTCGTCAAGCGGCTGGTAAGCAAGCTCGTATCCTCAATCAAATGATTGATGAATTATTTCATGAAAAACCAGACTTTAGTCAAGACCGTCTGAAGGAATTACTAGGACATACACCAGTTCAGGTAATAGCTGGGTCGGCTTTGGGTATAACTATCTATTGGTTAGCTAGGTCTGCTTATTAAGCTAGGGCAATGAATCTTTGTTTGAGCCACTATTTGTAATTGGTAACTGGTAATTTGTCAGCTGACAAATTACCACTCTGGTAGACCGCATCAGTATTTCAGCAAACTTAATATCACTACAACCGAACAGTTGAGCGCAGCAGAATCACCTTACGGCTATCTACTATACTTCCAACAAAACCGCCATTGTTCAGCTTCTGCAATGTGTTGTATGCTTCAGTTTGGTTAGTGGTATAAACTGCCAACAAGTAAGGGCGTTGTCCATAAGAAACAAAACCTACGTTACCTCCCACTACTTGCTGCACACTATTTACTAGTTCAGGACGATTGTAATAATCTACTAGCACTGCATAACCCTCTCCTAATGCTTGAGGATTATAAACTGTCTGCTGAGGTTGCTGTAGCTGTGCCTGTTGCTGTTGCCGCGGCGGCTGCTGTGCTTGTGCTAGTGGCTGCGCATCTGGCGTTGTTGGTCGAGTCGTAATGATGGCAGACAAGCCAACAATATTGCTGACATACCTTGCCCATCGATTGGCATCATCAATTTTGTTAAAGCCCCCAATCCGCGTTACAGTCTCGTTGAGATATTTGCAGGTAATGGTCTTCAATTCAGGCGGTAAGGCACTACGCAACTGCTTTTGATTATCTGCTGTGGGACTAACTACTAATAAAAGATACTCACCCGCATTTGGTGGTTGACAAAGGGGAATAGCTTGTTGGGCAAAGACAGAACTCATGCCACTAATCAAGCCTGCAATCGCTAATCCTAAAACACTTGGTAAAGTCTGAAATCTATGCACAAAAGTTAGATTATGTAAATCAAGGTGTCTTAGAAGATTTTATAAGAAAAAAGCTGAAAACCCAGCTACTTCAGTATGAGGATGAAAGGAATGTCAAAAAAAATATTTTGTTCTTACCAAATAAAATTGGGGAGTGAGGGGTTCAGAAGGGAATAGGCTACAGGTTACAGGGGACAGATTATTTTCTATTACCTGTAACCTCTCTCCTCAAGATTAGGAAACAGCAGCAAGCGATGCCAAGGCATCAGGTATTGTCTCAGAAGGAGCCTGGAATTCACCAGTACTGACGTACTCTAAGCGCAGTTTTAACCAAGTAATAAATTGGGGATTAGTAGAAATAATCGCTACTGCTGGTTGGGGACACTTTGCCTTTAGCTCTGTAAACTGAGGTGTTTCCAAGAAAGCTGGTTGCTGAACCAACCAAAAATCTATTTGTTTTTCTTGTTCGTGGTAGTGACGGGTGCGTTCTTTGAGAACTTCGTGTGTCGGTTCTTCTTCGAGAAGAAAGCGCTGACTGGCCAAAACGTAATAATATGTTTGCATTTTCATCCTTTGGTTGCTATGTGAATAATTTAAGGGCACAGCATTGCACTCTGTACCCTTAAAAACTAACTTTTGTGGGATTTCTTGAACCAAGAACTGAACGGACAAGCACTTCCCTGTTTTTGGGCATTTATCTGTTTGCCACCAGATGTTAGCTTTTCCAGGAACAGATTATTGTCGAAGTAGTGTTCCAAGGAAATAACCTTCAAGTCATCGGTAACTTTTGCAATGCTCATGCCGATAATTTCTACTGTCTCTCCAGTAGGTGCATGGCCTTTGTATTCTCCTTTAAAATGTCCCCAATGCCGCCACTTGAATGTGACGTTTGGTGGTCCTGAGAAAACCTCCAGCACTTCCCAAGGGAATCCTTGGGGAAATGTTGTGTGAAAGACTTTTGCAGATGATTCAAAGCTTTCTTCTGAAGCCTTGTAATGTTCTGAATCAGCCATAAATAGATTGTAAGTACCTTGGGCTGATAAATCTGCTGCTGTGTACTCTACTCCACCATTAGTACTCACGCGGAACTTATCATTCACAATAGATAACCACTGTTGTGGATTAGCTTTGAATGATACCTCCATCTCAAAGGTTCGCACTAAGTTTTGCACGATCGCTTCTAGTGTACCTTCAAGGTGATTATAGATACTTTCTTGAGCGAGATTCTCTTTTGAACGGGAATAATCAGGCGGTGTCTGATAACGCCACTCAACATCTGTGCTTTCTGCTATCACCTTATCCCGATCCTGTACCCAAAGCGGCAGGTTGTTAGACTGTGTTGCGCTCATAGAAGTTTTTGCTGAAGATTTGATCCCAATTTCTAGATTTCGCAGTGACAACCCCTCTAGGTTATAAGTTATAGTTTCTTCCCCTATTCCCTATCCCCTATCACCTGTCCCCTCTTATAGCTTGTTTCATCTCGCGGACTGCCCTTTCCATACCTACTAATGCTGCCCGACTGATGATGGTATGTCCAATGTTCAGTTCTTCCATACCTGGAAGCGCAGCTACTGGATAGACGTTCCAGTAGGTGAGTCCATGACCAGCGTTGACACGCAATCCTCGTTGAATTGCTTGTTCACACCCTTTAGCTAATATGGCTAATTCTCGGTGGCGATTTGTTTCATTCTTAGCCTCAGCATATTGTCCGGTGTGCAATTCAATAAACTGCGCCTGCACCTTGACAGATGCTTCAATTTGTGCTGGCTCTGCGTCGATAAATAAACTAACTGGAATGTTAGCACTTTGCAATTTATCAACTATCTCACCTATTCTAGCAATTTGCCCGATAATATCTAATCCACCTTCTGTTGTGACTTCTTCACGCTTTTCGGGGACTAAAGTCACGTAATCTGGTTTGATATCGAGAGCGATCGCTAGCATTTCATCTGTAGCGGCCATTTCTAAATTAAGATGTGATCGTACTGTTTGCCGCAACAGTCGCACATCCCTATCTTGGATATGCCGCCGATCTTCGCGTAGATGCACCGTAATCCCATCTGCACCCGCTAATTCTGCCAGCACCGCCGCTGCCACGGGGTCTGGTTCCACTGTCCGCCGTGCTTGCCGGATAGTGGCGATGTGGTCAATGTTAACGCCAAGTGTAGGCACCCCAAATTTCTCCCAAATCCACAGTCCTCAGAACTTGATTTTACCGGAAATAGCGGGAATTTTCCTTGAGGAGCTACAGACACATTAAATGCGATCGCAATATTTGTGAAACTTAATTTATTTAAAAATTTTGACCCCCGCCCCAGACTGATCATTGCTGTCGGACTTGCTGTATTAGTTACAGTAATCCTTCCACCTTGGCTGCACTTACCAACTCGCATTCTCTGCGCTTGGAACTCCGGTGCTGACTTTTTCTTAGCCGTAACCTGGTGGAAAATGATCAAGGCTACCCCAGAAAAAATTCGCCGTTATGCTGAAAATGAATATGAAGGACATTTGGCTATATTCATGCTGGTGATAGCTGCGGCTTGTGCTAGTGTTTTAGCGATCGGGTTTTTACTAACTGATAAAAAAGGGTTGTCAACAATTCTGCTTACCCTACATGTCATACTCTCAATTATGACTATTGTTGGTTCCTGGTTGCTAGTACATACAATGTTTGCAGTGCAATATGCACACAGCTATTACAAATATATTAGCCCTAATAATAGAGAAGAAATCGCCGGAGGTTTAGATTTTCCTCATAACGACTATCCAGACTATTGGGAATTTTTATATTATTCTTTTGTAATTGGCATGACTAGTCAAGTTTCAGATGTTGAGACGAGATCGCGCGATATGAGACGCTTGACTCTTTTACATAGTGTATTATCCTTCTTTTTCAATACCACCATTTTAGCTATGAGTATCAATATCATTGCATCCCTGATTTAAAAATCGCTTGACTCAGCCAAAAGTATGATTGTTTACTTCTCTACTTCCAGAAAGAGGAAATTACATTGCAAGTTTTTTTAACATGAAATTAACTTGAGATCCTCGGAGTAAGTTTATGGCTGATAAAACAATAAATGAATTGCCTGATGAAATTAGAGAACAGTTACCTGAACACGCGCAGCAGATTTTTGTAGCAGCATTTAATGCTGCTCAAAGTAATGGTATGAGTGAAGAGGGTGCGCGTGATGTTGCTTGGAATAGTGTAAAGAATGAATACGAACCAGGCAATGAAGGGAAATGGCAGAGAAAGCCTGAAGACACAGCTATACATAATAAAGCTGTTGTGTCTGGTGGTAATTAAGTAAATTTAAGCTTGGCATAGGTTAGAGGTAAGACAAAAATTTAAAGGGAATTCCATTCTTCCGAAGCGGGTATGGAATTCCCTTTCCTGTTTGATGATTTTTGCAAGATGATAGACATTTTGAACCAACTATAATTATTTAAATACTGGACTGGCTAGAAAAATTCACACAGGATATGCTGATTCAACAAGACGAAATAGCTATTCGTCTCATGCAAGATCAAATGCCTGATTATGAGTTGATGGCAAAATGGTTAACTGATGCACAAGTTTTGAAATTTTATGAAGGAAGAGTTGACACTCCCCGCACTAAAGTGACGGGGATTCTTGGTTCCCTGACTCGCCGTTAGACAGCAGGCTTGCGCCAACTGCCCAAGAGGGCAAATCTCCCCAAGCGTAGCTTCCGGTGTGCCCCACCGTAGTTAATCCAAGTTTGAGAATATTGATGCTAGCGTTTACGTCCCTATCTTCTACATAGTTGCAGTGAGGACAAACGTGAGTCCTTGTAGATAGAGATTTTTTGACCTTTTGACCACAGTTAGAACAGTTCTGACTTGTATTATGGGGAGGCACAGCAACCGTTACCTTCCCATATTTGTGCCCAAAATATTCTAACCATTGACGAAAAGTTGACCAACCAGCATCAGATATTGATTTAGCTAGATGTCGGTTCCTGACCATGCCTTTTACATTCAAGTCTTCATAGGCTACCAAATCGTTAGATTGGATGACGGAGTACGCTAATCTCTTGCAATACTCTTTTCGCTGCCTACTTACTCTTAAATGTTTACGAGCATACCTATTTCTAGCTTTGTGGTAGTTGGCTGACTGTTGCTTTTTGTCTTTCTTTTTAGACAAATCGTATTTTTTGGACTTCTTGCGATTAGCACGGTTTAACTGTTTTTCAGACTTACGGTAAAACTGGGGTGATGGCTCTACATTACCTTTGTTATCAGCAATGAAATACTTTAGCCCCAAGTCAATACCTAGCACTTGACCAGTAGGTTGAGTTTCAACTTTCTGGTCAACACTTATCGCAAATTGAGCGTAATACCCATCAGCGCGACGTACTAAACGCACACGTTTAATTTGCTTAATGTCGTAGTGGTTCAGGTCATAAGTTCCTTTTAGTTTCAAGGTTCCTATACCTTTCTTGTCTGAGAAAGTTATAGATTTACGAGTAGTAGAAAGCTTCCATCCAGTTGTTTTGTACTCCACTGAACGACAATGTTTCTTAAACTTTGGAAAGCCTTTTTTACCTTTAACCTTCTTTTTGCAGCTATCGTAAAATCTACTAATTGCGCTCCACGCACGTTCTGCCGCAGATTGCCGAGCCATTGAATTGAGTTCCGATGCAAAGGGAAATAAATCAGCAAGTACAGCACAATATTTATTCAAGTCGTATTTACTCAAGCCTTTAACATCCATCCACTGCCTTAAGCACTTGTTTTGGATGAATTGAGATGTACGGATAGCGTCATCTATCGCCCTATATTGCTTGTCTCTTCCTTTGATTTTAAACTCGTAAATTATCATGAAGGCTCGACCAACCAACTACATTCTTATCTTACCACAATTAGCATAACAATGCTGAATAAATTCAGCAGTTCGCTTATATCCCTCGAATAGAATTCGGGGGTTTTACGCATCACGCTTCATAATCCTTTTGATTTAGAAAGAATCATAGAAACGTACAAACCTATGATCAGGGGAGATGAGCCGGTTGTTCCGTGTCTGTTTTACTATCAAAATATTCCCATTGGTTATTTGCAGTATTGTGCGCTCAATGACTTATCGCAAATCGATAGACAATTGTATCATCTCGACCAAACTGATCATGTCTACGGAATTGACTTGTTCATAGGCGAAACCGACTATTGGAACAAGGGAATTGGTACAGAAATTCTGTCAGCTGTTATCACCTATCTTTTTGAACAGCGGCAAGCTCATAAAATTGTCATAGACCCACACGTTGACAATCCTCGCGCTATCCGCTGCTATGAAAAATGTGGTTTTGTGAAGGTAAAACTATTGCCCGCGCATGAACTGCATGAAGGAGAATACTCAGATTGTTGGCTCATGGCAATAGACCGAAAGAATCCATTGCACGCCTAATTTACGCATCACGACTGGGAAGTTGCTATGAGAGGATGTCACTAAATTAACTCGCGTGCTCCCAGTCACTAAGTAACTCATGCTGTTGTACTATTTTCTTGCATTTGCGGAATGGTACTTTAGGAGTACCAATATTCATGCCAGGAAAACACTGTTTTTTAGTCTTGGTGAGTCTATTTTCTTGTGCCGTTGAACTGATTTGTTGGGTTTTCATTGGTAAATAGATTTTCTGATTAAAACCTGAGCATCAATTTATAACATTAATTTTCAAACGGCAAATTCCACTTTAGGTAGGTTATTTTCTACAAATATTCTGGGACAATCTGATCGCTAGTGACTGTAGATTCCATTCCATGAGTCTTGCTCATGCTTGTTTAGTCATTACTGCTAAATTCACCACACATTCAGGAAATTGGCGTTTTAATGCTGGAAATACAGGACAAGGCGCTTGTTCTTGTAAATTCTCCGGTTTACTCCAAGTAAAGGGGGCTTTCTGCGCTGCTGACATCCATACCAAACGCTTTGCTCGTGTCATTGCAACGTATAGTAAACGGTACTCCTCAGATATTTTCAAGTGCTTTGCTTGTTCCCATGCTTGTGTGACATCTGGTATGGTAGTTTCTCCGTGGAGAGCAGCACGAATTTGGGCGCGGGCTACTTCTGATAAAGTAAAATCCCCTAAGAACTGGCTTTGGGGAGGAACCCAAAATCTACCAGGAATCAAGTTTTCGTGGAGAAAGGGAAGAAACACATAGTCCCAATCTAGCCCTTTGGCTTTGTGCATGGTAATAATGGTCAGTTGACCGCGACGAGTGTAACGTTCTTCCGAATCTTCGGTTTCTACTGGTTCAAACCGTTCGGAACTGACGATTTCACTTAAAGCTGACAGCATTCCCCCCATCGAACTATTGCCAGCTATTTGTTGGTTTACCCGTTCTGCGAGTTTGTCAGCAGTCGCCAATTCTGCTTGGTCGTAATTTAAGGTCAAGGCGAGAAAGGAAATTAGCTGGTACAAGGGCAATTCCAAGCGGGCGCGAAGTAAATTGCGACACAAACGAGCGGCTTTTTGGACTGTATCTGGCTGGGGTGCTGCTAGGGGGCCAGGATACAAAAATTCTTCTGGAAGACTAGCAAGGGCGTTAAGGTCTTGGGTAGGAATTAATTGGCGTTGTACTAATGCTTCTAATGCGGCTTTGAGGTAATCGGGGGAGTGGGGGCGATCGCAAAATTGCAGTAATGCTAAAATTTCTTGGGGCACATGGGAACGGCGATCGCGTTCTCCCACATCGTAAAGTATAATTTTATGCTCTTTGCACACAGATGCCAGAGCCTCTGCCAACCATCTTCCTTGGCGATTTTCTCGCACTAAAACCGCTGCACTATTTTGTGTTGGGTCTTCGCCAAATAACTCGATTACTCTTTGAGATAATAATTCAACGGTGTGATGAATATCACGCGGAGTATAAAGTTCCAGTCCTCGTCCTACTGGTGCTGGGTTAGCGTTATCTTGCGGATCGCCAACTTCAACAGGGCGAATTGTCTGCAAGCGAAATGGTACTTGTCGGTTGTCAGGAATCTGTTGTCCGTTATTCGTTTTTACTAAGGATTGATTATTGATCCATTTGAGGGCAAAGTTAGCGGCTTCAATGATAATTCTAGTACTGCGACCAGCTTGATCCATCGTTGCCAATCGTTCGATGCGATCGCACTCTTCGCAAAATTGCCGAAAATAAATCGGATCGGCTGGGGTAAAGGTAGAGTTAATCGCTTGGTTGGGGTCACCAACTCGTACTAGATTGAGTGAGGAGTGAGGATAGACGCGATTAATCGCGTCTGTACTGGGGAGTGAAGAGTCGCCATCACTGGCCAAAATTTCTAACAGCTGCGTCTGTAGGGGACTAGAATCTTGGGCTTCGTCTTCAAAGACTGCGAATACTTGGTTTTGCTCGATGCGACGGGCACTGTCGTTTACTAAAACGCGCAGGGCGGCTAAAATCATATCGTCGTAGTCGATGAAGTCACGCGATCGCATTAAGTTTTGATATTGCTCGTACAATCCCGCCGCTACGCTCAAAATTGCATATTCGTCTGTGGTTTGTTTACTCCACTCCCGCAATTTTTCTGGCGAGATTCCAGAACTTTTTGCTTCATGAATTACCGTATTAGCCAATTCTGGCAATACTTCTGTTCGCAGCACTGATTGGCGACGCAACCTTTCTGTCTCTTCTCCGTCAAATTGATGACCTTCTAATAACCGCAAATATATTCCTGGATTATTTGCAATCCATTGCTCTACGGCTGTCCTGATAAAGCGGTGACTTTGGGTTGGTGTAATTAATGTGACATTTTCTAGTTGCAAACCTGATAAATCAGGATGGCGGCTGGCAATGTTCAACGCTAAACCATGCAAGGTATAGACAAAAAAGCCCGTCTGAGGTAGCGATAATTTCTTTAGGTCTTTGCGAATCTTCGCTTTAATATTGGCAGCAGCGGAGCGAGTAAAAGTAACAACTACCAACTGACGGCGGGAAGATGAACGCTCATACTGACGGGCGATCGCGATCGCCGCCGCTGCCGCCATCCCAGTAGATTTACCCGCACCAGGAACCGCAGAAATAGCCAGGGGGCCAGATTCCCAGTCAGCCATTTGTTGTTGTCCAGGGCGTAGACTGTTGCGGATTGCTAGAATCTTATCCCGTAGAGAAGGAACAGGCGATCGCTCAGACAATTCTGAGGGGAATGATTCTTGAGCCACAGGAGCAGTAAATTTAGAATCTGACATCTCAAAATTTTATATTTTGAATAAATGTTAAATGTTATTTCCAAACCGCAGATTTAAGCTCATCCCATCCCCTTTTAGGGGATGGGATAACACGAAAGACTGGTAATATATCTATTTTTATAAATTCTTAATCCAAAATTACTATAGCAATCCTGAATCATTCATAAGAAACAAGACCCCCGACAACTTTTACGAAGTCGGGTATCTGTGGGTTGAAATTCTCACAAATTAAATTCCATCAACTTTGATTTTATTGGAACAGCAAATAGAAACCGATGTTCAAACTTTCCGCAAAATCTCAAAATCTAAAATTGAATTATTCGTCAATCTGCCAAGAATCCTTAGTTAATTCTTCATCCAGAATTTTCTTAGGGCGCACGATGATAATAATTTGTCCTAGTAGAGGAATTTCTGGTTCAGTGTCAAACCACTGGAAATCTAATTCACCACCATTTTCAACTACAAAATAGCTGGAGGCATCCCATTCTCGTTGGGCACGATCTACCACAACTACAACGGGGCCCGTTTGGCTTTGGGTTTGGATGGGGAAGCGATCGCTATTCGCTAAAATCACTACTGGATCTTCTGCTGCCAATAGTACTTGCCAACCTGGTAATGGTATCCAAGCTTGTTCTCCAGAAAACTTGACTAACCGAAATGGTTCAATTTCTGTCAATATCGGCACAGCTTGTAAGTCTTGCCGTGACAATGGCAACTCGCCTACCACGGGCAAAATTCGGGGTAATTGTTCTTCAAATTCTAGGCGGTAAAAGGGTAAAATTGGCGCTGGACGCTGGGGAGTAGTAGTAAAATCAGTCAGTAGCTGTTCGATTTTTTGTCTTGCTGCTGGCGTGTGAGCAAAGCGTAAACCTTTGGCTATTAGGCGCGATCGCTGTTGTAAATCTGCATTTTGGCGTGCCAGTTTCCAAACTTGATGAGCAACAGCATCTCCAGGATGGGCAGAAAACCCTTCTGGCAAAGTGCGGTAATAAGAGAACTCTTTAAGTGCTTTTGCTATATCCCGTGCCTCATCAGCATCAACGTTGTGGACGAAGATTAGTTCGGCGGCGGCAGCGCGTTCTTCTTGAGTAAGTAAACGCAGTTCGTATAAAACATCACTGCCGCGTGTGGTATAGTGCGATCGCGTTGCTTCCGATACTCCAAACTTTTCCAAAGAATTGTAAACTTGAGAACCAACAACCACCTGATTTTGTTGAATTGGCTCAAATCCAGTCGCCTCAAAAATGTCTTGGGGATTGTAACCGGTTTTTAGCAACAAGGCGATCGCGGCTCCCCATTCCACCCAGTTACCTTGTTTTTGCCTCAGCTTTCGGAGTAATTCTTGTGCTACATCGTTGGTAGCATTGTCTTCAGGATTCTGAGCGTTGGGTGGTAGATCAGTCATAATCGGAGTGCGAGCTTCAACTTGAGAGGTTGCTTAACACCTCATGAGCAAGTCTTATTCTAATCTATGAACTACCCAGACCTACTGTCTTGAGTTGAACTGTGGAAACTTACCTCGACTTGCCTCTGTCCGGAAACGAGGTTTTAAAGGAGTTTTAGTTTAAGTTGACACCAATGACAGACGTGCGTTGTATCCAAAGGAGTTTTGTTAAGGGACTTCCAGAAATTAAATTATCCAATTTCTGGACTTCACTACGACTATCCCTCCCCCTGCTCCCTGCTCCCTGCCCCCTGCCTCTATAGCGATGGTATATTTTTTTATTTGGAAGTCCCTAAGCTACCTCATCCATAATTAGGCTGATTTAGTTGGTTTTTCTAATGTAATTTTTTCTAATTCAGATATTTAGGCAGGGAGATTTTCTCTGTAGCACTAATTATTAACGTTTTAAAATATGCAAAATAACTCCGTATAAACCCTTGGCATTTTCTCGCTATTCTCAACTAAACTTGGTATGGAATATAACAAGAGAGTGAATATTTAAAGGAAATATCTTATGGATAATCCCAGTGTCGAAATTGATAAAGTCCAGTATCAAGTAATGACTATCGAACGACCAAAAAAGCTCAAAATCTTGGTAGTTGATGATGAGCCAGATAATCTCGATCTACTTTATCGCACATTTCGACGTGACTTTAATGTTCTGAAAGCTGATAGTGGGGTGAACGCCCTACAAGTTTTGGCAGCAGAAGGGGAGGTAGCGGTAATTATCTCCGATCAACGGATGCCAGAAATGAAAGGAACTGAGTTTCTCAGTAAGACTGTACCTCAGTTTCCCGATACAGTTAGAATAATTCTCACTGGATTTACTGATATTGAAGACTTGGTAGAGGCGATTAATGCGGGGCAAGTCTATAAATACATCACCAAGCCTTGGGACCCAGGTGAACTGAAGGCAGTGGTGCAAAGAGCAGCAGAAACCTACGACTTGCTCAAGCAACGTACAGAAGAGTTACGCCGTGCTCATGCTCAAATGGCGCTGCTGAGTGTTTTGGTACAGGTAACTCAAGCTGCTTCTAGCTTAGAGGAAACTCTGGCTCCAATTGCTAAGGCTGTGAGTGAGACTTTTGGAGCAGAAGGCTGTATCCTACAACTTACAGATGGAAATACTCTGATTGCAACTCAAGGAACTTACAGTGATACAGGTATAATAGAGAACTGGCTATCTCAAGACCCACTAACAAGGGAAGCGATCGCCACTGGGCAAATGCAAGTTTCCTTAAATGTACTTAAAGATACGAAATTAGTTGATACTATTCACTACCAGAACACAGGTGTGCAAGCACATTTAGTTATCCCAATTAGCTACCGTAATCAACTTTTGGGTGTATTGTCGCTACAGTGGAAACAACCCTGCACTTTGCGGGAAGATGAATTAATGCTAATTAATTTATCAGCGCAACTGGTGGCGATCGCTCTTACCAGTAGTGGCTGTCATCAAACCCTTGTGTAGTTGTCATTTGTCTTCTCTTACAAAGTTCTGAGCGGAGGAGACCTCCACTCAGACTTTGCGCTTTGTCAATTGTCCTTTATCCTTGGCAAATGACGAATGACCAATGACTAATGACTTATTGACCAATGACTAACGAAATACAGTCCATTTTTAACCGTATTGCTCCAGTTTATGACCAGTTGAACGACTGGTTGAGTCTGGGACAGCATCGGATATGGAAGGAAATGGCAGTGAAATGGAGTGCGGCTAAATCGGGTGATACTGCTTTAGATTTGTGTTGCGGTAGTGGAGATTTAGCCTTACGTTTGGCGCGGCGTGTGGGAGCAACAGGACAGGTCTACGGAGTGGATTTTTCCCGAAACCTATTAGAAACAGCTAAAGAACGCTCACATTGGCAGTACCCCCAACCTGTTGTTACCTGGATAGAAGCCGACGTGCTAAATTTACCCTTTGACGATAACCAATTTGATGCCGCAACAATGGGCTATGGTTTAAGAAATGTTAAAGATATTCCCCGGAGTCTCCAAGAGTTATACCGGGTTTTGAAGCCGGGTGCTAAAGCCGCAATTTTAGACTTTCATCGACCAAGTAATCCTCAGCTACGTGCCTTTCAGCAGTTGTATCTGGACGGTTTCGTAGTGCCAGTTGCCAATTATTTAGGCTTAAAAGAAGAATATGCTTACATCAGTCCTAGCTTAGACCGCTTTCCCATTGGGAGAGAGCAAATAGAGTTAGCGCGTCAAGTTGGTTTTGCTGTTGCCACACACTACCCCATTGCGAACGGTATGATGGGAGTGCTAGTGCTTAGTAAGTTAGGAGTTATTAGTTAAAAGTTATGAATTATGAGTAGTGATAAATTCTCATTTAAGATTTATCATTCCTAACTCCTAACTCCTAACTCCTAACTCCTAACTCCTAACTCTAAGCTCTAAACTCCTAACTTTTTTAATTCTTCCCTTGGACTGGTCTCATCTTTGGCTTTATGTGTCTCCCCCGGTACTGGGTGGAATTATTGGCTATTTCACAAATGATATAGCCATCAAAATGTTGTTCCGTCCTTACCGAGCAATTTACATTGCTGGACGAAGAGTACCCTTCACTCCTGGATTGATTCCCCGCAACCAGGAACGTCTGGCTCTGAACATTTCTAAGACAATCATGGGGTCACTGTTGACACCAAAAGAATTGCAAAATCTGGCGCGACGTTTGTTGCAAACAGAACGTGTACAAGCAGCAATTCTTTGGTTGTTGCGGCTGGCGATTGAACAAATCAAAACAGATAAAAACGAGAAAAGTGCTAAAATCGTCGCTGGAATTTTGCGGGATTTACTAGGGGAATCTTTGCCCCGATTACTCAAAGTTTTAGCGCGACGTGAAGACTTTTTGGAAGCGCAGATAAATCAAATTTTTGACCAGATATTGCTGGAATTTCAATTGAGTGAAGAACAAGCCACGCGGCTTGCTGATTGGTTGTTGCAAGCAGTTTTACCGCCAGATGTGCTGCGGCAGACGATAGTTGATTTTTTGACCGATCGCACAATTCAAATTATTGATGAAGGCTTCCGCGAAAAAACCAGTGGGACTTATTGGGTAGTAGCAAATTTGTTTGGCTTACGTAATACTCTTACACGGCTACGGACTTTTTGCTTAGATGAAAAAGAGGCTACCAATAGTCGCTTGCAGGAATTGACTCAAGATTTGCAAATGCGCGATCGCATTAGAAAATTACTGCAAGATTTATCATTACAAAACTTGCCAATGGGTACGGTGCGCCAACTCCGAAAGACCACCCGCGAAAGTGTCCGCCATTACCTGCAAAACAGTGGCAGCGATTTTTTACAAGGATTAACTGATTCTGTTGATTGGGAAAATATTGCTGTAGTGCTGCTGAATCGTCTTAGTACTTCACCTGTTGTCAGTACTTCTTTAGAAGTCATGAGTCAAGAGTTGGCTTTAATATTAGATAAGTATTTGGAAAAAGATTTAGAAGTAATTGTGGCGCAAGTAATTCCGATTTTATCGATAGATCAAGTAATAGTTGACCGGGTAAAATCAACTTCACCGGCTGATTTAGAAGCTGCTATAGAAGGAATTGTGAAAAATGAATTGCAGGCAATTGTAACTTTAGGTGGTGTTTTGGGTTTTGTTATCGGGTTATTGCAGACAGTGTTTTTAATATTAAGTCAATATTGATTTTGTGATTTTGGCTGTAAATTTTTATCAACTTATAGTTGCAAGTTGTCCAGATTGTGAATTGAGTGAAATTGAGCGATCGCTTCTTACTCGCACCTCTTCTCAAAAGGCGATCGCTCTCGTTTTGATTCAGAGCCACCCAGATTCATCGACAGTGTAATAATTACGAATTATGTTGACTCACCTTCTATCTCTGTTTGCAACAATTGTACATCTTCAATTGATAACCCAGTCAATTTTGCCACTTCCTCTAAAGGCATTTGGCTTTTGAGCAGATTAATCGCAACCCTCCGAATCCCCTCTTGTAAGCCTTCGGCTCTACCTTCGGCTCTACCTTTTGCCTGAGCTTCAGCCTCAATCTCTTGATAAATTACAGATTCGCGCATATTGTCTCTCCGCAATACTCTTTGAATTCACCCTTTCTCTAATACTAGACCAGCTAAAATTGCTGTGGCAGCTGCGACATTATTCTGCAACCGTTGGTCAGGAATCCCGATAATTTCCTGTGCTACTTCCTGTAATATACTTGCACGGTCATCTGTCCCACCCAACACCGCGAATGGAAATAAACCTGGATAGCGCAAAAATACTTCTGTTGGCTGTTCCCATAATCGAACTACCTCGAACTCGTGGCGAGTACCAGCAATGGTAAAAGTATTTTGTTGCACGAGTTCTGAGCTTGTTTCTTTAAGATAGATCACCACTTGACGCATCTGCTTTTGGGGAAAGCGGCGATACACTCGCAGCCGATAGTCAATCATGCGAAATGGCATATTAACATCGGGTTGAGTCTGAAACTCTAGGTGAAGCACTAGTTCTGTCGATTCCAATAAAATTAGTGCATCGGCTCGAATAGGTTCTAACGAGAGTTCAGAAGGACTTACAGCGCTTTTCATATAGATGAAGTACAGCCCGCCCCAACCCTCTCCTTGGCAAGGGGAAGGTGCGCTCTGGGCGCGGGTGGGGTATTTTTGTACCTCACTAAGTTGAAATCTGCTGTAACTCTGTGAGAGAAATTGGTTCTCCCAACAACCAAGTGGCAAAGTCAGTGGAAAAGTTTTCGGCGAGGAATTTGCAGAAGTCACTAAAAAGCTATTTTTAATGACGCAAAACTTGGAATTTTGAAAGAGCGATCGCTTAACTCAAAATCTGCGTCAAATCCAGCACAAACCCTGGTAATACATCCTCTCCAGACAAGCTAGTAGGCGATGTCTCCGACGGGCTACGCCTACGCAAAACCTCAACACACTGTCTTGGGCGGTAAATTTCCACCTGTTGGTTCTGCGGATCAATCAGCCAGCCTAAACGCACACCATTGTCACTGGGTTAACCATCTAACAATTACCATGCTTACTAGAAAGCTATTTTCAATCATGTAGAAATTTGTTTCACTGTTATCTGTCTGATAAGAGCAGATGAGAGTTTATGTTTTTCTCTCAGCTTCTACTAGCAGGACGCTGTATTCAATCACACCCTCTTATTGTTCTATTGACTTAGCGCATTTAGTCTAAATTTCCGACCCTGCCCTCGCCCAAAAGTAAAACAGAGTAAGCGTTATAGCTCTCGTTCAACGCTTATGGCATCATTTTGCTATGCTACTACTCTTTTAGTATTAAATTTTACATAAAATTTAAAATTCTTTGAGTTGAAGGCTTATATTGTAAATTTGATTAATATTTAGAGAGTATATTAAATGAAAGAAAGACAAAAAATCACTAAATTTAACGGAATATCAAAGTGGTTATCTAACTCAGTTAGTGAATCTGAAGATAAGTGGTACACACATCGTCTGCTCAAAGAAGATAAAAGCCAACGAGATATAATTTTCAATGAATTAATATTAATCGTTCAAAAAGCCCATGAAGATGCTCGATATCGTCTTCGTAAATTAGCAGGAAATTCTCTCGCTCCATTTGGAGATTTTTCAGAAAGCGATCCAAGCGATGGCTATCCTGAGCGTCTTCATAATCAGACGCTCAAAGGTTATTTTGGAGAGATATTTGCAGGAATTATTGCTGAAAATTTTGCTCCTTTTGGGCAAGATAACTGGGAAGTTCCCGCTTTTCTCTTTCGATTCCACCCAGTTGCGTTTCAGCATTTAGAATTTCTAAAGCAAACTGGAGAAACTGCAAAGCCACAACCTGGACGTACAGGTGATGATTGTCTTGCTTTTCGGCGTAATAGTAAAGGAGTAATTATTGCTTCTTTAATTTGCGAAGCAAAATGCACAGCCAATCATGACACAAACATGATATCTGAAGCACATATAAAAGCAAATAAATCAAGTGGATATCCAGTTGATATTCCACAACTTATTGATATTTTGCAAGATTATAATGATGATTTTTCTTTAAACTGGAAAAATGCTCTACAAGTTTTACAGCTAAAGGTAAAGCTAAACAAAGTTGATAAAAACTATGAGAGTTGTTATTTAATTAGTTACATATGTGGTCAACATCCTGTCAAAAAGCTAACTTGGCTCTCTCCTAAGAAAGTACACGAAAAATATACAGTAGAAAGAAGACTTGAAGCAGTAGAAATTCATCTTCATGAAGTTGAAAATATTGTTAAAACTGTCTATATCCAGCAGAAAGTTTCTACACTTTCAACGGATATTCCTGCTCAGACAGTTCAACAACCAGATGATACAGAGGTTGCAAAAGCAAACTCTGATGTCATAGTAGAAGAGGAAGTTCTGCAAAATGAGATGACTCAACCAAGTAACGAAGTCATTGCTTTAGCGACAGAACTACAAAATAGTCTGGCAGGTAGCAGGCTAACACCAGCAATTGCAAAACTTTATAGCCAACATACCAGGCTTCGCGCAGGAGAAGATGGGTTAACTGGGTGGCGAGAAGACGAAGCAGGTGAAAGATTAAATGACGCTGTGCGCCTTATTGAGGCTGCATTTATCCAGCGAGAAGCTGAAGATACTAACTGGCGTAATGGAATGCTACGGGCTGGTGAATTATTTGAATGGCTATCTCATCCCCGACTCAAGCTGGATCTTTTACCAATTCGTTTACTTGCAGCAGCTGTGTATGAACTTGCTGGTTATCCTGCTAGGGCTACGGGTTTACTTAATCAAGATGTAAGTGAGGGAATAGAGTCAGAAATTCTACGTTGTTTGCTAAAAGCTGATTTTCCCAGTTTATTGCAACGACTTACAGAATATTGGGCAACTGTAACATCATCAAATTTTCAAACTGAAACAAGTCTTTTTTGGGATGACACTGATACAGCTGCTGACAGATTTAACAAGTTGATTGTTAAAGAAACTGCTAGTTCTTTAGGAATTTTATGTGCAAAAATGCGCTGGGGAAATGAACCAAGATTAGAAAAAGCTATTGAGAAACTTTCTAACATTGCTAAGGTACTTCTTCATGGACATGATACTTATTCTTGGCTTCTAGGAAAATTGTGTGCTGAAGTTACGTCTATATATATACAAACTTCTCTACGGCATCATCTAGAATTAATTTCTCAGATGATTACTCCAAATGGTAGAAATTTCTTGGAGCGTTATTTACGCCAAAGTTATCAAAATCGTAAAGTTTTAGCATGGCGTTCTCAAATTTGTGGAATCGAACGACTAGCAACAGCAGAATCATTTGCGCTTTGTACTCCTACAGGTTCAGGAAAAACAACGATAGCTGAAATTGCCATTCTACAAAGTTTGTTTTTTGAAACTAAAAATTTTAACAACTTGAGTAGCTCTGCTCCCTTAGCAATTTACTTAGTGCCAAGCAAAGCACTTGCAACAGAAGTAGAATCAAATCTTTCTCGTGTTTTAAAACGTAGTACTAATAACAATGTGATAGTTACAGGTTTATACGGAGGTACTGATTGGGGGCCAACAGATGTATGGCTGACATCAGAACAGCCAACAGTTTTAATTTGCACTTATGAAAAAGCAGAAGCTTTGATGAAATTTTTAGGGACTCTATTTATCCGTAGAGTGTCGCTTATTGTACTCGACGAAGCTCATGCAGTTAAATTTGATGGTGCTAAAGATTCTTTGCAAAAAGCTGAAAATAGATCCTTACGTTTAGAGTCATTAGGGGCAAGACTGTTTACTTATGTAGAACAAAACCATAGCCGAATTATTGCACTATCTGCTGTTGCATCGGAAATAGAAGATGCATTAGCCGGATGGATAGAAAATAAAACCAACACTAGCCCAGCAAAGACAAATTACAGGAGTACACGCCAATTGATAGGCAGTCTTGAATGCCTACCAGGAAGAGGATTTAGAATAAGCTATGACTTACTAGATGGTAGAGGGTTAGAATTTCAAGAAGGAGGACAAGCTGACACACCTTTCATTCCACGTCCTTTCCCAGTATATCCCCCTGCTGGTGAATTAGAAACTGAAAAAAGTCCTGGAAAGCGTCTTCGCCCTCATCTTTTCTGGGCTGCTATGCACTTGGCATCTCCAGATGATAAAGAACAAAAAAGAGCAGTACTGATTTCAATAACACAGAAAATTGACGGATATGCTCAAGACTTTCTTGATCTTTTAAATAAAGAATGGGAAAACATATCAAAGCCTTTATTCTTTCAACCACCTTCAGAACCAAAAAAGGTTGAGATTTGGAATAAGTGTTTGCGTTCTTGTGAGGACTATTTTGGTACTAAGTCCCGTGAGTATCAGTTACTAGAAAAAGGAATTGTAGTACATCACGGAAAAATGCCTGGTTTGATGGCTAGATTACTGGTTGATGTAATAAATGCACGGATTGTACATTTAGTATTGGCAACCTCTACTCTTTCCGAAGGTGTCAATTTACCTTTTGAGACTGTGCTAATTCCCAACTTACAACGTTGGTCAAATAATGATAACAGGTATAGAGATATCAATTCTCGTGAATTTGGTAATTTAGTTGGACGGGCTGGAAGACCTGGATTTGGAACAGAAGGGCGTAGCTTAGTTGTTTTACCTGCAATAGAATCTATAGAGCAAATAAAAGATAGAAATGAAAAACAGAAGTTAACCAAAATTCGTAATCAATATCGTTCACTTGTAAATGATTTAACGATCCAAGAGAACCCAAGTAATAAAATTTATAATTCCCAAAGCCCTTTAGCCCAATTGCTGCTTCATTTAGAAGAACAATGGCGGCGTATTTTTATTCCTAATTCAGAAGGTATTTTCCTAACCTGGCTAGAGTTAACAGGAAACAATCGTACTGAAAATAAGCTTTATGACGATAATTTTATAAGCTGGCTGGAACAAACTGCGCCGCTTTCTTATAGCAATAATCTTTCTGAGGCAGAATCATCAGCTATTGAAACTTTAGATTCGCTCGATAGCATTTTACTGTCTGCAATTGTTGAAATTGAACAGCTAGCAGCTAAAGATTTAAACTCTAATGAATTGGAGGAGCATCTGCAAAAAATTTGGCAACGAAGCTTTGCTCATTATGCTAGCCTCGAACAAGAAAGATTAGAAAATTTATTTATTAGGCGAGGTAAGGCACTAAAAAGAGAAATTTATAAAGATTTGTCACAGCGTCGGCGCTTGTATCGTACTAGTTTACCACCACGTGATGGAAATCAGCTTTTAAATCTCTATCCAAGACTTAAAGAACAATTAGCAGTAGGTGGAAATTATGCCATTTGGACGGTAGAAGAACGCTTTAATTATATTCAAAATATAATTAGTAATTTAACCAGTTTATCGAAGTTCAAACTGAGTGACACGTCAGGAAACGTTACTTGGAATGAAATATTATGCTGGTGGCTTGAGCATGATACAGCATCTAAAAAACCTAAAGCAAGCCAAATTTCCAAATGGCATTCATATATTAGTCAAAATTTTGGATATCGATTTAACTGGGGGTTAGGAAGCATTATTGCACTTGCAATCGATGAAGCTTTTGGTGGTGAGTTAGTTGAATCATCATTGGAAAACTGGTCACAAACTGGGCTACCTTGGATTGTTTTCTGGATGAAAGAACTTATTGTATGGGGAACTTTAGACCCAGTAGCCGCATACTTACTTGCTAAAGTAGAAGATGTAACAACTCGTAAACAAGCTGAAGAATTAGCGCAAACTTACTATCACTACATTAGCGAAAGAGAATCGGAACCAAATGAGTATCTTAATGCAGTGAATATCAAAAATTGGGTAGAACAATCATTTTCCAGTGTTGATTTACCAAGTCCCAAACCCCCTAACCGAATTAATGTCAATTTGCTGAAAGATTTCAGTAAGGCTCCAAGTAAAAATTGGAGAGTAGTACCAGTAGAAATTGGGGATGATATTCAATGGTTTGATTTAGCAGGATTTCCACTCGCAATTTGCCAAAAACCTGAAAAGTGGCAGTCTGATTTTCTAAATACCTATGACTTCATGCTAGATGCGGAAAATCGATTTGTTTCATCAAGGGCTTACGTTTGATTCTGCAAAGGATGTTTTATCACCAAAGGCTCAATATATGCTTCTAAAGTATCTTTAACTTTAGAAGGTTGACGAACTGGAGCGATCGCAGAATAATCCGGTTTTACTGTCCAGTCGTAATGGCGAAGCAGTGTGGAAAGCACGATTTTCATTTCCATTTGGGCAAATTCCATGCCTAAACATCTGTGCGAACCATGACCAAAACCCATTAGTGCTAAAGGATGTTTCTTATCTTCTTCACGAGGTGGTGCAAAGCGATCGGGGTCAAAGCGATCGGGATCAGTATACAGTTCTGGTAGACGGTGAGTCAACATCGGCGAGATAGTCACAAACCAACCCGCTGGGATGCGATACCCTGCATACTCAATATCTTTAAGAACGCCACGATTATAGGCATACACCGGGGGATAGAGCCTTTCTGCTTCTTTGAGGACGTTGGTTAAATCTGGAAGTTGTTTGAGATAGGACAGATTAAGGGGATTATTTCCCACAACTGCTAATTGTTCTTGGCGCAGTCGCGATCGCCATTCTGGATGATTACCTAGTTCAAATATTACCCAACTCAGTAAAGAAGCTGTTGTCTCATGTCCAGCAAATAGCAATAGCAATGCTTCGTTGATTATCTGTGCTTCGCTCAATTTATTCCCGTCTTCATCAACAGCTGCTAGCAGTAATCCCAAAACATCTTTTGATTCTTCTAAGTTACCTTGCTCGATACGCTGTGCGATCGCTTCATGCAAGAAAGCCACTAACTTAGCCCTAGCATTTTGACCGCGACCATATAAAGTAAAAGGGACATTCCATTTCAATATCGCCATACTGCTCTCTAGCAGTTGTGTAAACCACTGACTAGTTTGCTCAACTTCGCTCTTATTCTGACTTCCCAGGAAGAGGCGAGTAGCAACCATCAGGGTAAGCTGGCGGAAACTAGAATTTAAGGGAATCGTTCTTTGTCCCCAATCTTTGAGGAAGTCTTGCACAATATTTTGGATGGTGTCGAAATATGTAGCGATCGCTTTTCCGTGAAATGCTGGATACATTAAGCGACGAGTGAGGCGATGTTCTTCCCCATCTTGTAATAAAATATTGTTGCCAAATGTTGGTTCTAAGAAATACCACCCGATCCGTGACGACATGTGTTCCGCCTGTTCCACCAGCACCAGTCGATTAGCATCAGGGCCAATTAAATAAGCACGTTTACGTCCCATGACGCTCGTCTTAAAAACGGAACCATGCTGCTGGAATCGTCGCCATACAAACAGGTCTAAATCCCGAAATATTTCCCAAGTCTCCCCTAAAATGGGCAAGCCATAGCTACCAGGCATTTCTTCGGCTGATTTTAGTTGCCGCATATTTGAGTACCTCCAGCAGGAATTAGCTACAGTATCTACTTAATTGTAAAGCGGAGTTAGGTTTTGCAAATCTAAATTACCAATCGCGGTAGAGTTTTTCTGCGTAGAACATAATCTCTTCATTTGGCAGTCTAATTTTTGGTTTTTGCCGAGGATACAAGCTCTCAACTGCACCTGTATCCTGTTCAATAACTGTGGCTGCTGCTTGTAAAACTGAGTTTTTAAATAGGAATTTCATCAAAGGATTGACGACTTTGGCATACATCAAAATAAACGTCTTAGTTATTTTTTCTGTTTCCGGGTAGAGAATATGAATTTGAGCAATATCACCAATAGGTGTTTTCGCAAAAAAAGCTGTAGTTGAAGGAAAAGCGTATTCTAGTCTGTTAGTAAGAGTTTTAGGGAAGATTCCCAAAACAGGATTTTTGAAAATTTCTCCTAGGGTGTTGTTGTCTCTCTTCAGTTCTTGTTTGACTGTGGCATAGTATCCTTTTTCTTCAAAAGAGCTTACATGACAATATGTAATTTTAAATAATTCTTTATGAGTACCATTTTGGTGGTTATAGTCATAGTTAACCATCAGATTAGTCAAAAAATCACCTTGAATACTTTTATCCCCAGTTACTCCGATGAACTCGTAATCATCGACAATTTTATGATGCAAATCTGGGATGGGCAATCTTGGCTCAAATCCAGCATAAGTCCAGATGCAATCATCGCTAATAATTAACTCTAACGGTTTGGTAATTGGCTGAGTGTCTTTTTTATCTCCTTGCTGTAGTCTGCCTTGTCCATCAAATTCTAGTGCATGAAAAGGGCAAGTAATAGTATCTCTTTCTTGACAAACCCAGCCGTCTGATAAGGGTGCTTGCATATGCGGACAGATGTTATCAAGGGCAAACACTTCGCCTTTTTGGTTTTGCCAAATGACATAATCCTGTCCATTTAATGTGATTTTATTAGGTTTATTCACTTCTAATATAGATTTGTGAGCGATTAACCAAGGCGCACCAGGTAAAATTGGTTCCATTTTTCCTCCAAAATATTGATAATTTCTTGAAAAATCGCTAGATGAGTTAGTAAAAGTCACACAATCTTGAAACTTAAAAGTTGTAGACAAGCTAGTGTCGCCTGTCCTACATCACTCTTTTGAATGCAAATAGGGATAATTAAAGTCTTGTCTGCAATGGATGAACTAACACTACCGGGCATTTGCTCGGCTCACTTTGGTTATTGCATTGCTGAATTGTGTAAATAACTAACTAATTTTTTAGTTAATAGATATTAATTTAATAAATTTCATCTTCTATGTCAACTACTAACCAATTTTTAGTTAATATATTTTCGTTATGATGATGGAGCAACGTGGGTCGTTCAACGCAGTCAAAATTCTCAGCTAAAAAGCCGCGTCAGGTGCGCGATGCAGAAGCGACAAAAAAGCAGATTCTCGATGCGGCGGAAGCGGAGTTTGCCAGAAATGGACTTCAAGGGGCGCGAACAGAAGCGATCGCTAGAGGTGCAGGTGTCACTACAGCGATGATTTACTACTATTTCCAGAGCAAGGAAGGGCTATATGAAGCTGTTCTGCAACGTCCGGCGGTAGAGATGCACGAAGGGTTTGAGCAGCTAAATCTGGATCAGTTCCCACCAGAGGAGGCGTTGAAGGTGCTTGTCAAAGGAGCGATCGCTTATGAAGCTGCTCACCCGCACAGAGGGATGCTTTGGTTTCAAGAAGCCAACCAAAACCAGGGAAAGTATTTTAAACAGGGGAATTGGCAAGAAAATTTTAGCTATCTCATCAAGATTTTAGAGCGGGGGATGGCTGAGGGTTGTTTCCGTCAGATTGATCCATTTCTCACCACTCTGCATATTATTGGGGTTTGTAATTTATACTTCAACGCTTACGAAAATATCAAGCATACTAGACCCGATTTGCAATTACTGAGTCCAGAAATGATTGAGCAGCATACTCAAGCAGCAGTTAATTTTATTTTGGCTGGTGTGCGACGTATTGGGGATTAGAGATTGAATATCGGGAAAATGCGTAGGCGTAGCCCGCCGTAGGTATCGCGTGCCAAAGCGTCATAATAAAAAACTAGAGGAAGTAACTGACTTTCTCTTTCTCTCCATTAAAAATAAGAGTAACAAGATGAATGCTCATAAAGTAGAGGCTGTTTTAAGTGAAGATGGAACTTTAATACTGCGGGGCTTACCTTTTCATGCAGGGGATGCTGTGGAGGTAATTATTCTCGAAGTTAAAACTCCACAGCCTCAAGAAGCACCACCTAGCCAGTTAAAAACCAATCTTTATCCAATGCGCGGGAAACTACTCCGTTATGATGACCCAACAGAACCCGTCGCTTTGTCAGATTGGGAATTCTTGCAATGATTATACTTGATACACATATCTGGATTTGGTGGGTTGACGATAACGAGCGATTAACTAAAAAACATCGGGAATATATAGAAGAATATCAATCTCAGGGTTTAGGAGTAAGTATTGTTTCTTGTTGGGAGGTTGCCAAATTAGTCGAAAAAAATCGACTGGTTTTTTCTTGTTCAGTTAATGAATGGCTGGAAACAGCTTTGGCTTATCCCGGAATACAGCTATTAAATTTGACGCTGCCGATAGTGGTTAATTCAACTCAATTAAGCGGATTTCATAGCGACCCTTTTGACCAAATTATTGTAGCTACAGCTATAAATTATGCGTGTCCTTTGTTAACCGTTGATACGAAAATCCTTAATTATTCTGGTGTGCTAACGCTTTCATAAACACTTTTACCTTGTATTGGCTATTGATGAAGATGAAGCTTGACTTACTAAAAGGGCATTGAGTTCAACTAAGTTGCCCACTGACCAGATATTCGGTACGTCTTCTCGTCGTTCACATAGAATTCACGAAAAGTATAGGAAGAATACTGTTGAATATCAAACCTAGTACTAGATAAGATTAATACGTTAACTTAAGAGTATTACTAATGAGTAACAATAATGACAAGAATCCAGCAGAAGCAGCAGGTTATGCAGCAGCAGGCGCAGCAGCAGGCGCGGGTGTTGCAGCGACAGTAGGGGGCATGGGTTTAGCTGTAGGTGGTACAGCCGTAGCTATTGGTGCTGCTCCTGTTATAGCCGCAGGTGCAGTTGTAGGGCTAGCAGCTTATGGGTTGAAAAAAATCTTCGGTTAATAAGTCTTAAACAGTAGTTAAAATTTGTTAAAAGTAAAACCGCTCAGAGGTATCTGGGCGGTTTTGTTTTTACTATTATCACTTTTCATGTTGTGTTTTTCGTCTGGTAAACGAATAGTTAAAATTGCCATTTTTGTTTAGATCCTAATAACTTATTCGGGTTTTAAGATTGATAAGTTAGGAAATAAAAATTCGGCATTTTGGAAATCTTTAATTACGAATTTCGCGCAGCACCATTAGCCTTCAACTTAGGATAAGCAATCCGTTTATGATGAAATTGTTGCCAAACATCTACAAATATCTGGGCAATTTTTGACATTTCTTCTCGTGTTAGTCCTGAATCAACGAGTTGATTGTCTTGCCATTTGGCACGTAGAATATTATTTAGCATTGTTAAAGCTTGCTCGGTGGAAACATCTTTAACCGATCGCTTTCCCTCTCCAGAGGGAGACGATCCGCGAAGGGGACGCTTACCTGAAGCCGATGCTTCGAGCGATCGCAGCGCCGCTTCGCAAGAATCTGCTAACATCACAATTCCTGTTTCCCGCGATTGGGGAATCGGGCCATCGTAGCGAAAATCTGCGTCGTCTACTGTTAAACTCGGATCTTCCTGAGCCATTTGCTGGGCTTGGTGATGGAAATAAGCAATTAGCATCGTTCCCTGATGCTCTGGAATAAAAGCTTGAATTGCTGTAGGTAAAAGGTGTTTACGCGCCATCACCAACCCTTCAGTTACGTGCTTTTTGATAATTTCTGCACTCTTCCAAGGGTCTTTAATCTCAGTATCATGTTTATTCGGCCCCCCCATTTGATTTTCAATAAAGCCAAGAGGGTCATGCATTTTGCCAATATCGTGATATAATGTGCCAGCCCTTACTAGTTCAACATTGCATCCTAGTTGTTTGGCAGCAGCTTCGGCAAGGGTAGCCACAAGCAACGTATGTTGAAAAGTTCCAGGAGTTTCAGTAGCAAGTCGTTTTAATAAAGGGCGGTTAGGATTTGCCAGTTCTGCTAGGCGGATTGGGGTAACTAAATCAAAAACTTTTTCTAGATAAGGACTCAAGCCTAAGGCGACAACACTCCAGCCTAAACCGGATAAAGCAAACAATCCGGCTTCTCGGAGGACGATATACCAAGTTGAACCAAATGCTTGACCAATTAAGATTTTAACAACCAGATAAATGCCGCCTTGAGTTAAAGCGATCGCAACACCTAATAATGCTAATTCTTCACGCGATCGTAATCGTTGTGCTATGTAACTACCTAATATTCCACCCCCTGCACCAGCTAAAAGCGCAGCCTTGCTCATATCCGAGCTAATAGCCAATATCGGTAACAGCATTCCTACAACTGTTAACCCTAAAGTGGGGCCGTAAAAACTTCCCAATAATAAACCAAGGGCGCTCCAGGTGGTATAAGGCAATCCTAGCGTGATCACTCCTGGAACACTCAGAGTCAGCAGTAACACCAACAAGCGATCGCGTTGTCGCAATTCGTAATCTACATGCCGTTCTACCCAGACAAAAATGCCAATGGCGATCGCAATAACGCCTGCTAACTTCAGCAACGCCTGCCATTTTACCTCCCGGCGAATCAGGTGATAATGCTCCAGCACCTCAAAGTTCCATGCAGTAATTTGCTCTCCTTTTTTGACAATCACCTCACCACGCCGGATCTTCTCCATCACAGGCGGCACTCCAGCAGCAGCCTTTTGAGCGTTTTCTCTTGTTTGTTCTTCATCGTTTTGCAGATTTGGCTTAAGTACAGCTAACAACAGCTTCTTTGCCAAAGGTTCAGCGGATTCTGGCACAAAGGTCTGCAATTGTAAACTCACCGCATCTTGTAAAATATTTTTTGGCAGTCCATGTGGGATGCCTTGTGTGAGAATCCGCTCTGCGCTCTGATGGATTCCCATTTGTGTTCTTTCCCATTCCACATCTGACAAATCCAAAAAAAGAGATTCCTCGTATACTGCTTCTGAGGTAACAGTCTCTAACTGTAAAAGTTTGGTATTGGCCTGGGTGTACCTTTGGCGGACTTGAGAAATTAGGGCAATCAGTAAAGACAAGTTTTTCTCAGAAGTTGTAATGAGGTAAGATTCTAGCTCGGCTTTTGCTTGAGTAAAGTCAGTGTTTTGAGAAAAATCAACTGACTCTGTTTTCTGTGGTGTTGGTGTTGTGCTCGGCTGGCGTTCCTGATTGGGTGCAGCTATTGATGATGGATGGGATGAGGCGGCGGTTCGTCCCGTTATTTTCCTCTGCTGATTTTTAGTATTTTCTATAGCCAACAGCAGTGCTTGCCATTCCGAGTCAGGGCAAGAGCGGAGGTAACGTTGGCTAGAGATGGACAAAACTAAAGGATCAAAAAAAGGAAAAGCTCCAGCAACAGCGCGAATTTCGTTGCCATCATCCAGAAGTTGTTGCAATTTTCCGTTGATTTGTTCATTCATTTGCGAATCAACCATCAACACTTGTAAGGAGCTTTTACTAACGGCTTTGCGCTCGGCTTCTGTTTTTTTCTGATCTTCGATGCTAGCTGTGTAAGGGGCTGTAATCGTTTGGGGTGCGGGATTCCCTACTTGGAGTTGGGTCTGGTTGTATAATTTATGCCCCATAACGCCTGTGAGGGACAGTACAGCGATCGCTAAAATTACCAAGGAACGCTGTTCATGTAACCAATCTAAACCGATTGTATAAATACTACTCTTAGCTTTGAGCGATTTTGCCTTTGACTGGAGCGCTCTTTCTTGTTTTCGGAGATGCTTACGGCGGGCTACACCTACGCTTTTATCATTGGTTTTTGAGAAAAATAAGATTACATTCTTAAGGGCAGTCCTTAAAAGTTCCCTTCTATGGCTTTTGCTTTTGGGATTTCTCATTAACTTTCCCTTACGGCGTAGTCCTTTGTACTGTCGCCGCCAGTAAGTCAATTGCTGGGTTAAGAACTGCAAAAATTGCTGCATTTTCATTATTTCTGCCTGTAATTGCTGACTTTGATAGCTCAAAATGAGACAATCATCAGGGAAGTTTGATCTGCTGCTATTGCAACTACGGTGGTGGAGGCTAGTTAAAGCTGATTTGCCACAATAGCTACCTACAGAATTAGTCCGAGGGTTTGCTGAAAAATTCTAGTATATAAGACTAATACACTATAAGGTGATTCTGCCCCAAGCCTTGTTAATTGAGATGTTAGCTGGATTTGCGCCAAGCTGTACGACTTAGTTTTTTTAGTATATTGGCTAGATTAGTAATTTTCGGCGTTTAATACCCGCACCGTTGTTCGGTGAAATATAGGATTAACGCGACCGAATAACGCGAGGAGCTGCGTAAACTGAAAGCAGAGCCACCTCACATTCCTCCTCTGTTAATTCCCTTGGCTTTAAAGCAATATCATACACTCCTGACCATACCGCCACAAATGCATCGGTCAATTCTAACATTTGGGAAAAGCTAGTTAATCCCCATGTTGGAGAATTTCTCTGTAACAGCAAGACTTGCCAATTTACGGGAATTCCGCTTATACCGTTATATGCTCCTGATAAAGCACCAGTAATTGCACTTATAGCCTGTGACTTTAGAGGCGTAGTATCTTGCACATTAAAATTGCTATTGTGAGTAGCCTGCAAAAGTGACAGGCGAAAGTCTTCCAAGGTACTCAAAAAGCAATAAAATGCCATAGCGATACTGTGACTGAATTTTTCTTCTCTAGCAAACTCAGCTTGCGCTCTTGACAATCCAGCCCCTTGCTCTAACAAACTCTGAACTTTTAATAATTTTTTTGGTATTGATGTCGGCGTTTCTCCGAGAAAAGAAATTATTTGCGGAATAAGGGTTAAGGGGTGGAGTTTTTCAGTTAGAGCAAGAGCGATCGCATATCCTACTGCTAGTGTTCCATCACGTACTACTAGGTCATCCTCCCAAATTTTTAGCACATGCAGCAAGTTTTGCCGGAGCTTAATCGGATTTTCGTGAAAAAAAAGTGCTACTGGTAGTGTGGCAATAATTATTTTTGTTGATATGTCATCAGCTGCGGCTATGTGAAGAGATTCTTGTTGCTGACGCCCTACCCAATCATCTAAATCTAATCTACCCAACTCAATCAAACTCTGGGTACCCAGAACCGCCATTCTGCCCAAATCTGAGTAACTCTGAGACTGTATTTTACCACCAGCGGCTAAACTTCCCCCCAGGAATGCTCCGAGTAAAGTACCTCTAAACCGACTTATAGGAGAATAACGCATATAATTTTGGATTTTGGATTTAATAATTAATCCAACATGAGTTCGATAAAACTCTCAGAAGTCTTTTGATTCAGCCCATTAGGCAAAAACCATATGAGCCGTTGAACTCACATTAATCCAAATTCCGAAACCTTCAACTTTAAAATCGATTCATTTTTCATCTTTTCTTAAAAAAGTTACCAAAGCTTGTAAGCCCAACAAGTAACTTTGGACACCAAAACCACTTATTTGCCCTATCGCTACAGGGGCGATGTATGAATGATGGCGAAAATCTTCCCGACGGTAAATATTACTCAGATGTACTTCTACTGTGGGTAAGTTAACAGCAGCGATCGCATCTCGCAATGCCACACTTGTGTGCGTATATGCCCCTGCATTAATCAAGATTCCCTGATATATTCCTAATGCGCCATGAATAGTATCTACCAATATTCCTTCATGATTTGACTGCACAGAAAAAACTTTCGCCTGTATCTTGAAACCCTCTTCTTCTAACAGGCGGTTAATTTCAGCCAGTGTCAACGAACCATAAATTCCTGGTTCTCGCTGTCCTAGCAAATTTAAGTTAGGCCCATGCAGTGCCAGAATGCTTAAGGGTTGCAAAGTCGAGTTCAGCACTTTTGGTCTAGTGGCGACGACGCGAGCGGTCATTCACAGGAATCGGAATCAATTCCGGTTCCGGTTCAGCCTCTGGCCCTAACAGGCTTTCAATTAACCTACGTGCTAATTCCTTAACCTTTTCCAGCACCTTTTCTATATAGTCCATGAACTGACCGCTCCTGAGATACTACCTCAATTTTTGATTAACAGGTACGCAGAAAATGGCATATTTTCGCACCTCTGGCTTCCAACCGGGCTGATACACAATCCCGTGTTTGGGACATAAGCCACTTCTAAAATTTGGCGTTGTGTTTTCCCTTACTTTTTAGAGTATCACACTTGCAACCTACTGAACTGCATCCTATCAAGGATGAATATAAGGGTCAAGAGTTAAGGATCGGACTTTGGACTCTTGACTTGCAATTAACCTTCTGTCACCTTTTTTTTCGCAGTGGTTGTTGACTTAGCAGTTGACTTAGATTTGGAACTCGTTGATTTACTCGTTTTGCGAGTCGATTTTGCTGTCGATGCTTTAGCTGACAACAAGTTCAGCGCCTCAGCCAGGGTTATATTTTCTACCGTTTGTCCTTCTGGAATACTCACATTAGTTTTGCCATGCTTGATGTAAGGACCATAGGGGCCATCGTAGATGTTAATTGTTTCTCCGTCTTCTGGATGTGTACCCAATTCGCGTAAGGCTGCCTTGGACTTGCTGTTGGTGGAACTGCGTCCCTTTTTTGGCTCAGACAATAATTCCAATGCACGTTCTAAGCTAATTGTCAATACATTGTCAGCAGCTTTAAGGGAACGGTAATCTTTTCCCTCTTTACCCTGGTCATGAACGACATAAGGGCCAAAACGTCCTAAACTTGCTTGGATTTTGCCACTAGTGACTGGATGAACTCCTAATGTCCGGGGTAGTGCCAACAGACCAACAGCCATTTCCAGGGTAACGGTTTCTGGGGTAACACCTTTGAGTAGGGAGGCTTGTTTCGGTTTGGGGTTTTCGTCGGTTTTGTCACCCAATTGAACATAGGGCCCGTAAGCACCAATTTTTACATAAATCGGTTCGCCAGTTTCGGGATGCCGACCTACCTGGTCAGGGCCTGTGGTTTTTTGCCGCAGCAATACTTCTACCTGTTTGGGGTCGAGGTCTGCTGGTGTCAGGTCTTTGGGAATTGAGGCGGTGATAACTCCCTCACCATTTTCGACCTCAATGTAGGGGCCATATTTACCAATGCGGACTTTGGCATCTAGATTCTCCAGTTCTACAGTCCTAGCTTTGGTGGCATCAATTTGACTTTCCCGTTCTTTTACCAGAGTTTCCAGCCCTTTCTCTCCCAGATAGAATTGCTGCAAGTAGGGTAGCCATTTTGCTTCACCTGTGGCAATGTCATCAAGGGTTTGCTCCATCTTCGAGGTGAAGCTGGGATCAACGATGTCCGGGAAATGTTTTTCCAGCAAGTCGGTGACGGCGAAAGCGGTGAAGGTAGGAATGAGAGCGTTACTCACCAAATGGGCATAACCCTTGTCAATGATGGTGCCAATGATGCTGGCGTAGGTACTGGGACGACCGATACCTTCGCTTTCCAAGGTTTTCACCAAAGTCGCTTCGGTATATCTAGCTGGCGGTTGGGTTTCGTGCCCGACGGCTTCCAATTCTGTACAATCCGGATGATCTCCCACTTTCAGATTGGGCAAAATTACTTCCTGATCTTCCAGTGCTGCTTCCGGGTCGTCTGAGCCTTCAACATAGGCACGTAAGTATCCTGGAAATTCAATCCGTTTGCCAGAAGAACGAAATCCAGCATCCTCAACTTGCAATTGCACAGTAATTTGAGTTTGCCGGGAATCAGCCATTTGACAGGCGACAGTCCGCTTCCAAATCAAATCATAAACGGCAAGTTCTCGACCGCCCAAAGCAGTTTCTTGGGGGGTACGGAAGGTGCTACCCGCTGGACGAATTGCTTCGTGCGCCTCTTGTGCGCCTTTGGATTTGGTGGTGTATTGCCGGGGTTGGGGACTAAGGTATTGTTGACCGTAAAGCTTTTCTACACAACTCCGAGCAGCTGCGATCGCTTGATCTGACAAATGCACCGAATCTGTCCGCATATAGGTAATATACCCCTGCTCGTACAAATTCTGGGCAACCCGCATTGTGTCACGCGCTGAGAGGCGCAATTTCCGGTTAGATTCTTGTTGCAGGGTTGAGGTGGTGAACGGTGGCGCAGGTTTGCGCGTCACTGGGCGTTCCTCCATGTCGGTAACACTCCAGGTTTTCCCAGTTAGGCGTTCCTTGAGCGCTACCGCTTGGTCTTCGTTGAGCAGCAAGACATTGCGACCTGCGGTAATTTGTCCGGTTGTTGCGTCAAAATCGCTGCCGTTAGCGATTTTGGTTCCTGCCAATGTGACCAACTGGGAAGCAAAGGGGGTTTTTTCCTTTGACAAACTGGCTTTCAAATCCCAGTATGTACCTTCATGGAAAGCACGGCGTTGGCGTTCCCTAGTGACTAAAAGCCGCACGGCTACAGATTGCACTCGGCCGGCGGATAATCCCCAGGCGATTTTTTTCCATAGCAGTGGAGATAGGGTATAGCCTACCAGTCGATCTAAAATCCGCCGCGTTTCTTGGGCGCGAACCAACTGCTCATCGATATTACGGCAATTTTTCAGAGCTTTTTTGATCGCCTCTTGGGTAATTTCGTGAAACACCATCCGTTTAGTCGGAACTTTCGGCTTCAGCAATTGGTATAAATGCCAACTAATGCTTTCACCTTCCCGGTCTTCGTCCGTTGCCAGAATCAGTTCATCTACATCTTTGAGGGCATCTTTGAGCTGGGTAACAATTTTCTTTTTGTCTTTCGGGACAACATACACCGGTTCAAAGTCGGCGTCCACATTTACCCCTAGCTGCGCCCATGATTCCCCTTTGACGGCAGCGGGAATTTCACTAGCCGACTGGGGGAGGTCACGCACATGACCCATAGACGCCTCCACCCGATAGCCTGATGGCAGGTAGTTGCGAATGGTACGAGCTTTGGTTGGAGATTCGACGATGACGAGAGTTGACATGGAAATTTCAATAAAAAGAATAGCTACTAAGCTAAACAGTCAAATTGAGGTAATTTTTGCAAATTGTCAAGATAAAAGGTCACGCTTAGGGCGGTGATTTAATCCTCACATAAACTGCCTGCTTGGGATAAAATATGCTGAACTTATTGCCCAGTCTATCCCAGAGGTTAAAGGAGGGGAACGCTGGGTGTGAAGTTCCAGCTATTTCAATCTTTAACTTATCTAACGCATAATTGGCGACTACAGTTTTCAAAATACCCCGCAAGAAGTGTAATTTCATTGGGGAATAGGGAATGGCGAGTGGAGACAAGGAAAATAACCAATGCTCAATGCCTAAGAGCTTGTGCCAAAATTAAATCAAATTTGAGAGCAAAAGCGAAGTAGGGTTTGTACCCATGTCAGGAAAGCAAAACCATGCGACCAATTCGTCAAGGTGATGTAATATTACTGCCTGTGCAGCAAATTGAAGGACAAAAAATACCTCACTTAACTTTGGCAGAAGGCAAAGTTACAGGGCACAAGCATCGCATTACTGAGGGAAATACAGAATTATACGAGAAAGATAGCACACTCTATTTACGTGTGTTTTCAGAGTTGGCATTGCTTGCCCATGAGGAGCATAAAGCTATTTCTATTCCCCAAGGTGACTGGATGGTGAATATTCAACGGGAATATGAGCTTGAAGGTTGGCGTTATGTCGCTGATTGAAAAGTTAACGCCTCAGTAAGAGGCTTTAATTCCAGTTTATCGCCAGAAGTGGAGAGCGATCGCGCTTTCAACTGAGCGGATTGATAAAGAAAAGGTAGAGGAAGTTGTTAAAGCTGCATATACAGCTATCGGTAAACAACAGCCGGAAATTATTTTTTGTAACAGTCTTGATGCTGGGTTTAAAATTATTAAAAAACAACATAATAAATTAAATTGGAATAGCATAAACTTAAACAACAAGTTTATTAACACATTTATTCAAATTTAACTAATACGGGTTTAAATTTTTCCTATCAAATAAATACGCAAATAATTAGGCAATTAACTATTTTTGAACGAGGTATTATAGCAGTTATCACTTGGGTGCAGTACAGTTTTGACCTCTCGCCAAACCTATCTCCTACAAGGAGAGAGGCTTTGAGCGTTACTCCCCAACGCTAGTAGGGAAGGGTCTGGGGGTTAGGTCTGTATTCCATGCAATTGGTAACCGCTATATTACAGTAGAATATGTATTATAAGATAAATTAAAGTCTAAAATTAAATCTAAAATCATTTTAGACCTTCTAGCCAGAATTTGCCAATAATTACAAGCTATTGAATTAGATTTTTGGCAAGAATACACGTTATTCAAAATTGATGCTGATGTTGATGAAGAACCAATTTATTTATTAAAAATGACTTGCCCTAGCACAAGTTTTATTCACGCCTTGCGAGTTCCACCGAGTATGAACTCAGCGCGTGAAGCAATTCGCTGGGTAAATTGGGGAATAGAACCAGAAGAATTTGCTGTGCAAACATAATTGCTTAAGGGACTTTCTGCATTTAGAAATTGTTCATCTAGTTAAAAAAATCTCACACATAGCTGTTTTTTATACAAACTAAAATAGAATTATACTGTCATAACCGTGAGTTAAAAACAACAAACCCCTTGAAGTCTAAGGATTTCAAGGGGTTTATTTTGATGCCAGGAACCGGACTTGAACCGGTGACACGAGGATTTTCAGTCCTCTGCTCTACCAACTGAGCTATCCCGGCTGGGGCTTTTGTGAGCCACGATTAATAAATGTAGCAAACATCAAAGAATATAGCAAGGCCTTGGAGAAAAATAATTTATGCAGCTTTCAATCTCAGCTTGAACCAGATGAAAACGGCTACAAATAGTAGAAACTGCACAAGAACAATACTCGGGCCAGAAGCAAGGTTGAAAATACCTGAGACAATGATGCCAGCAATGCTGCTGATGGAACCAACTATCACCGACATGATTAGAAAGCGGCTAAAATGGTGACTCATCAGTTTGGCGGTGGAGGCGGGAATAACCAAAAAGGCATTGACCAGTAAAACACCGACAGCTTTAATCGCTACAGCAACGGCGAGTGAAAGCAAGACCACAAAGACATAGCGGTACAATTGGACAGGAATACCTTGAACTTGAGCTACATCGGGGTTAAGGGTCAATAAAATTTGCTGCCGTAGAGTTGATAGTAAAAATATGCTACCTCCCACAAGTACCAGCAGCGTCAAAATCAAATCTGTGGTATCGATCGCCAGAATATCGCCAAACAGCACAGCCATCAAGCTGCCACGATATCCTTTTATTAGACTGGTAAGAATTATACCGATCGCTAATGCCCCAGATAGCACTATGCTCAATACGCTATCGCTACCTAAGTCGGTTTTGTCGATAAAGTAGAGGACAATAACGCCAAAAACTAAGGTAAAAGGTAACAGCATCCAAGTAGGATTTACTTGTAGCAGCACGCCTAACGCCACACCTACTAATGCTGCATGACCAACTGCGTGGCTGAAAAAGGACAACTGGCGCAAGGTGACAAAACTACCCAACATTCCACCAAGTATTCCCATTAACACAGCACCTACAATCGCACGCTGCATAAAAGGCAATAGGAATAACTCTACCAAGTCATTCCTATTTGCGATCGCAAGCCAAGCTATCTGACAATCATTGAAGAAATCTATAATTACTAGCATCTTTCATTGTTTAATTACGAATTATTTTAATGTTGATGCTGGTAGCGACTAAAACCTGGGCCATAGGTTGCTAACAGGTTTTGCGGTGAAAGGGCAATTTCTGGCTTACCAGTACAAACAATGCTTTGGTTTAGGCAAAGCACGCGATCGCAATGGCGATTTACCATATCAATATCATGAGAAACTTGCAATACTGTCCAACCCTCCTCACGCTTTAATTCATTTAGCAAAGCGTAAAAGTCTGCTGAACCTTGCACATCAACACCAGCAAAGGCTTCATCTAGTACCAACAGTTTCCGAGGCATTACCAGACAATAAGCCAACAAAACCCGCTTGAGTTGACCACCGCTAAGGGTACCAATAGCTTGATGCTGTAAATGATAAGCATCGGTTCGTCGTAAAGCTTCTACCACTGCTGCCGATTTTTCGTGGTCTTGTCTCCACAGCCTGGAAAAAAAAGAATCCCCCCTTTTACCTTGATTTACCCATCCCAGTCCCACTAATTCGCTGACGGAAATAGGAAAGCTGCGGTCAAAGATGAAATTTTGCGGCATATAGCCCAACAAAGGACGTAAACGCCCCAGTTTTGCAATTGGGCGACCCAATATTTCAATCGTACCAGCCCTTCGAGGTATCAAATCTAAAACCGCTTTTACTAGGGTACTTTTACCAGCACCATTGGGGCCAACTATGGCTGTATCTGTTCCTGGCAATAATTCAAAGGAAACATCTCGAACAGCTAGATAGCTGCCTTGATAGACAGTTAATCCTTCTACTTTCAAAATAGCAATGTCATTGGTCATTGGTCATTGGTCATTGGTCATTTGTAAAGGACAACTAGCAAACTTATTTACACGCCGTTTCTAGAGTTTGCAAGTTAGCTTTCATAGCCTTGAAATACTGCTGTGGTTCTGTTGCGCCAGTTTCTAATGAATCTAGCGTCTGCAAAGTTAATTTTAAATCTTGAGAGAGGGTGGTTAGTAATTTGTTATCTACTCCTGGTTCACTAAATAAAGCCTTAACTTTGTACTTTTTTACGGCATTGACTGCATTTTGCACATCCGTTGGTGAAAGTTGATCTTCGGGAATTTGCACCACAGCAACTTGCTTGAGGTTATAGCGTTTAGCTAAATATGGAAACGCGTCATGGAAGGTAATAAAGGTGCAACTAGGAGTTTTCTGCAAAGTCTGCTGAAATTCACTATTTAAACTTTCTAATTCTTTAATATAAGCCGCAGCATTGGCCTCATAAGTACCTTTATTCGCCGGATCGGCAGCAATTAATCCATCTCGAATATTAGTTACCTGCTGTTTTGCCAAAACTGGATCCAACCAAACGTGTGGATTCCCTTGGGCATGTTCATGGTCGTGGTCTTTTTCTTCTTTGGCCGTTTTCACAACGGGTGAAATTTCATTTAAAGGTTTAATACCTTGGCTAGCATCAATTTCAGCTAATTTGGTGTTCTGGGCATTTTTGACAGTATTTTTTAGAAACTCCTCTAAACCTAAACCATTTTTTACTAACACATTCGCAGTTGCGATCGCTTTGACATTTTCTGGTGTCGCTTGGTATTCATGTACCTCCGTACCAGGTGGCACTAGTATTTCTACATCTGCTACATTTCCAGCTACTGCCTTAGTAAATAAATATATCGGCAAAAATGTCGTCACTACTTTCGTTTTTCCCGACTGTGCCTGTGGGGTAGAGACAGCTTCCTGTGCTTGCGGCGACTGTTCGGAAGTTCTTCCCTGATTCGGATTCGATTCGCTACAGCCAGTAGCCATTGACAACATTAGCACAGCAATTATGGGCAAGATGCCGCTTCTTTGCCTGCCTGTTCTAAGCTCTCTGCAATTCACAATCACGGTCTTTTCTCCTCAAAACGGATGCTGACTCTGCCTGTGTCACAATCCCTATTGGCAATGAGACACAATTTTATATTTTAGACTATAATAATTCTCATTCTCATTTAAAATACATAATATCATTCTGAGTTTCCTGTGTAATGAGTAACAACAAAACTGTTTTAGACGGTACATCTTAGTTTTCCCTAAATAATTAGGATCTCTTGACTTTTTTTGTTAAAAAGTTTGCTTACTTCTGATAAGATTACTGACAAATATTTTCATAAAATACACGTTTTTTAAACGTGCTTTGGGTGTGAATTGGAGATCAGTGTGAGGAGAAAAATGCAAAAATTCTGTAGATATCTGCTAGTTAGTCCAGCAGTCTGCGGTGTAATGTTATTTGTAAATACTGCTACATTTGCAGGTGAAATATCCGGTAAATCTGAAATCAATCAACCGCAAGTTTTAGCTAATCCAGACACAGAAGTTCAGAACATAGCGCCAGATCAGACAATAGGGCAAGTTACCTCTGTGTCTCAATTTTCCGACGTACAACCCACCGACTGGGCATTCCAGGCATTGCAGTCCTTGGTTGAGCGTTATGGCTGTATTGCAGGATATCCAAATAGCACTTATCGGGGAAATCGGGCATTAACACGATATGAGTTTGCAGCTGGTTTGAATGCTTGTCTTGATCGCGTCAACGAACTAATTGCTACAGCCACTGGCGATTTAGTTAATAAAGAAGATTTAGCCACATTACAAAAGCTGCAAGAAGATTATTCAGCCGAACTAGCGACACTCCGAGGTCGTGTGGATGCAGTAGAAGCACGCACTGCTGAATTAGAGGCGAATCAGTTCTCAACCACAACCAAACTGCAAGGACAAGTTGTCGCAGTTGTCAGCGATGTTTTGTCAGGAAATACAGTCAACGGTGCGGAAATTACAGATGAAAATACAACTTTAGGGGTACGAGCACGGGTAGAATTTGTGACCAGCTTCACAGGACAAGATACGCTGTTCACCAGAATCCAGGCTAATAATATTCTCAGCCCTAACATTGGTACACCAGAAGGTAACTTATTCTTTGCTGGCGAGGATGGTACTACTAATGCTGCGATAGATGCACTGTTCTACAGATTTCCCTTGGGCGAAAAAACACAGGTTATCGCTATTGCTAACGCAGGTGCAGCAGACGACCTTACCACCACTGTCAATCTCTTTGATGGTGATGGGGCGTTTGGTGCTTTGTCCACCTTTGGTACACGCAACCCAATTTATAGCCAGATAGGTGGCGCGGGGTTGGGAGTAACCCACGAGTTCAGTGACAAATTAGCACTCAGTCTAGGGTATTTGAGTGGTACAGCGAATGACCCTACACCCAATAATGGTTTGTTTAATGGTTCTTACGGTGCGCTGGCACAGTTGACTGTTAAACCAAGCGATCGCATTACTGTTGGTTTAACTTACATTAATTCTTATAATCAACCATTACTCACGGGTAGCAATGCAGCAACTCTCACGCCCTTGGATTTAGATGCCGATGGTACGCTAGATTCCCGATTTTCCAGCAATTCTTATGGTGTGCAAGCATCCATTGGCATCACGGATAACATCGTCTTGGGTGGTTGGGCTGGATACACCAACAGCCGTACCTTGACTGGCAACCGTGGAGAAGTTGATATTTGGAACTATGCCGTTACCCTCGGCTTCCCTGACCTCGGTAAAAAAGGAAGTTTAGCCGGTATTATTGCTGGCGTGGAACCTAGATTAACAAATTCTAACATCGCAGGATTGGATAGCGATCCCGATACATCCTATCATCTTGAAGCGTTCTACCAGTATAAGCTGAGTGACAATATCACCATTACTCCAGGAGTCATCTGGTTAACATCCCCAGACCACAACAATAACAATGATGATGTTGTTATTGGTGCACTACGAACCACATTCAGTTTCTAATTTTTAAAATCTTAAAAGAAGACGCAAAGGATAAATTTGCGTCTTTTCTTTGGTATTTAGTCTCAAAAATAAAACTCAAAGCTAACGCCAAACCTAACTCCCAGCCCCTCAAGACCATGAAAGAGGAATGGAAATGAGGTTATCCAGATAAGAATGAAAAGTCAGTGAAGTTACTAACCATAGATGCTCAAAGTGTTTGTAGTGAGTTATCGGATAACCAATTTATGAGCACTTTAAATACAAAAAGACCAGCCTCCCACAGCTGGTCTATAAAATGTTTTTTTGCGTTGTCTTCTCAAGAGAGTTAAAACCCAATTGCGCGTTCCCAAAATGCAACGGGCAACTTTTCTTAACAATATTGTAACAGTCAACACAGACTTTTCGTGAAATTTCATCAAAAAAAGATACGAGCAAAGCTTAAAAGCTTCTATCTATTAGGATAATTCAGCTAATCACGGGGTATAGATGGGTGAGGTGAGGAGGATAAGGGAGTAGCGGGAGCAAGCGGGAAAAAACCAATGCCTAATGACTAATGACTATTTGTGGTTTTCCCCAGAGGATGCTCTCCTGCTTGTAAATGGCAATTCCTGGTTTTGCTCCTTTGGGTTTGTAGACATGTTTTAGCTGGGTATAAACTACTGGCACTTGCTCACTCTGACGAGCGCGACTGTAGTATGCGGCAAGATTAGCTACAAATTGCAAATCAGCTTCTTCTGCTACAGTACCTGGTTCTAGACGTAGTAATACATGACTCCCTGGAATTTCTTGAGCGTGAAACCATAGGTCATAATCCCCAGCTACACGAAACGTTAATTGGTCATTCTGGCGATTGTTGCGACCGATTAATACTTCAAAGCCGTTAGGGGTAACATAACGATGAAAGTTGGTGCTGGGGGGTTCGTTTGCACTGCGGCTACGGTATTCTGGATCTTCTAGATACTTTTGCCCAATCAACTCTTCGCGGATTTCTTCTAAAGCTCGCAAATCTTCTGCTGTTTGGTAGGTGTCTATTTGAGTGATCGCAGCTTCTACTTGTTCTAAATACTCAATTTCTGTCTGTACTTCCAATAGTAACGGTTCGACAGCAGCACGAGCGCGTTTGAGTTTTTGGTGCTGTTTATAAAGACTTTGGGCATTTTGGACAGCATTTTTATCTGGTTGGAGAGCGATCGCTACTGGCAAATTTGTATCAAAATCAGCAAGGATCATTTCTTTCATCCCCGGTTCCCAGTTTTGCAAGTGAGCCATCAATAAATCAGCTTTCTGTCGATACTCATCGGCTTGATCTGATTGCTGCAAGCGCGTCTTAAAGGTTTGAGCTTTATTCCGTAGTTTCGTGAGAATATTATTCAATTTCTGACTCAACTGATGGCGCAATTGGGAAAATAACTGTTGGTCAATTTGGTTACTGTAGTAGCGGTTGAGTAACTCTTGGATATCTTTGACCTTTTCAACTGCACCCCAACCCATTACGGTGTAGCCATCTTTTGTCCAAGCGGGTTGAAATTTACTGGAATTCAAAGCTTGCAGCCATTCTTGCCAGCGCTCAAACAACCGTCGCCAGTCGTCTGAGTTGAGAGTATCGGTGGATGTTTCTGGTGCGATATTTGCTTCTAGCAGCATTAACTCTAGCAATGCTGCACTCAAGCCACTATAACTTTTCAGCAATTGCCGCTTGATTGCTCCTGGCACTAAACTTACCCGTTCTTGCCAACGTTCTTGTGATTCGTTCAAACTGGGGACAGTCCCAGTCAGTTTTGGCGGTGTTTCATAAGGTTGTCCGGTTTGGATGGGACGGACACTAGATTGTTGCTGACTGACTTGATGAGCAGCAGTGATAATTATATTGTTGGCATCGGTGAGAATGACGTTGCTATACTTGCCCATGATTTCTGCATAGACATGATATAGGGCGCTTTCTCCGGGACGACGGGCAAATTGCAAATCAATAACCCGCTCCCAAGGGGCGATCGCTTCAATAGCTACCAGTGCTAAACCACTCAATTGGTGTATCAGTTGTTGGCTAAAGGTAAAAGTATCTGGCGATCGCGGTGGTGGATCGCCGATACAAATATGTGCAGCTTGGGGATGCCAAGAAATTTGTAGCCAATCTCGCTGTTTCAGGGTGCGTAATGCTATGGCAATAGTGTAGCGATCGCGCTGGTAAACCTGTTCTAAGCGTGATGGTAGCCAGTTAGCGCGGATTTCGCTACAAGCAGCTGTGAGAGTGGTAAAGTCAACTGGTTGCAAAGCGATTAGTTGTTAACATTCAAATGGTAGCGATCGCTATGCTTTTATCTTCGTTTAGTCAAAGCATAGCAGACCTCAACTATCATAGCGGTTACTTGGTTTGGTGATAGCTAATGTACTTCCAAACAAAAAAATATACGATCACTATAGAGGCACGGGGGCAGGGAGCAGGGAGCAGGGGGAGGGAAAGTCGTAGTGAAGTCCAGAAATTAGATAATTTATTTTTGGAGTTCCCTAACGCAAAAATCTATTATTCGGACAGACTCTTAGCATTTAGATGTTAACTTACCTTTTTATACATTTTTTAGTGTCAAGTTTTGTAAGCAAGCCTATAAAATAAACTAGCTAAGTAATTTCCACTAATTAAACTAATAATGGAAATCACTCAGCCTAGAGAAATATTTAGAATAAATGATTGAGTAATGGTGAGTGACGACTAGGAAAATAAAATTATTGCTTACTTCCAAGTTACTCATTCACCATTATCTGTTACGCAAGAGAATTATTTAGCAACCAAAACTGCCTGTTTTGCTGTTGATTGCACTAATTCGACTGTTGACTCCACTAGTTCTTTTGCTGTTGACTGCACTAATTCGGCTGTTGACTGCACTAGTTCTTTTGCTGTTGACGCTACTGGTTGTTGCTGCAACAGTTCGGTGTAAAGTTCACTCAGTTGATGTGCTACGCCATCCCAGCTAAACTTACTTTCGACGCGCTTTCTACCAGCTTTACCTAATTCGTCTCGCCACTCTGAATTTAAGAGAATTCGGTCAATGGCAGAGGCAAAGGCATCTACATCTTGCGGTGGTGCCAATAAACCAGTTTCTTCATTAACTACAGTAAACTGAAGTCCGCCGACATCACTTGCTACCACTGGTGTACCGCTTGCCATCGCTTCGATCGCTACGAGTCCAAAGGGTTCGTAGTGGCTGGGAACAACGCAAACATCAGCAGCCGCGTAATAAGTTGGCAAAATATCTTGACTGAGACGACCAGCAAGGGTGGTAAAGTCGCTCATTCCCAATTCGTTGATAATGCCCTCAATGCGATCGCGCTCAATCCCGTCGCTGTTACCTGGAGTACTACCACCACCAATAATTAACTGGAGATTCTTGGAGTCGCGTAGCCCAGACTCGTTTACTGCCCGCACCAAAGTTTCTATCCCTTTGCGTGGGTCAAAACGCCCTACATATAATACAACTTTGGCTTCTTTGTCAATTCCCAATTCAGCCCTGGCTGCTTCTCGTGCAATCGAACCAAACCGCTGAATATCTGTACCACAGGGAATGATGTCAATATTGCCTTTAGTGGAAACTAGCGATCGCATATGTTGCTGTTCTTGCGGACTTGTCGCTACAATTCGCTCTGCTATTTCCAACACCTCTTTTTCTACTGCTAATCGCTGACTGGCAATCAGAGGGATATCTTCTATAGTGTTGTACTTGACTGCTCCTAATGAGTGGTAGGTGTGAACCTGTTTACTCTCTTGGATTTTCTTTAACTCCATTCCCACCCAACTAGAGAGCCAATAGTTAGTGTGAACTAATTGGTATGTAAAGTCATTTTTTAATTGAAATTTGAGGAAATTATCTACAAATTCAGGCAGATATTCAAAAATATCATCTCGTGGCACAAACTCAAGGGGACCAGCTTTTAAACGAATAGTTCGACAATTCTCGCTATGTTCAACAATCGAGTCTTGCTCCAGACTCACTTTGCGAGTAAACATATCAACTTGCCATCCCAGCTGCGCTAGTGCTTCACCCACATTACGCACATAAACATTTTGTCCCCCAGCTTCTTCTTTCCCTATTTCAATCGCCGGGTCTCCGTGGACGGAAATCAAGGCGATACGTTTTTCGGTGGTAGAGTTCATAGTTTGTGTGTTGCTGATTTTAACAAAGTTTTAGGCTTTTCCAAGTTCGTGTATAGCACACTTGCCTAAATTGTTTAAGAACTTTGATTAATATTGATTTTAATTTACTATGCCTAATATTTTTTTACATCCTCTGCCAGAAGTATACTATTAGATTAAATACAAATATTTAATTTCTTTAGATATAGAAAATTTATATCTTTATATTTCATACTTCTGATAGATGACAATTATTATTTTTTATATGTCAACTCTAAATCATTAGTGAGAGACAAAACCGCTAAAAAGCTTATATATAAATGCTTCTAGCTCCCGTACTTTCTCTTATTTCAATTCGGATTGCTATATTAATTCAGCATATCTAATGCTTTTGATAGATAAATATTATGTTTTTCATCTTGTTTGTGCAGATATGATCCCATAGATACATGCATTAACGTGAGTTGGACGAAGCGAAAAAGCAGCGACACGCAGAGCATCTCGTTGAGAAGGTAGTTTTAAAAGTGAATAAGGCTAAACCCAGAGAAGACAGAGGCTCGTCTGGTGGGAACCGGGGAGGGTACGGTGGGGGCGGTGGACGTGGACGTTACTAAGTTTTTGTGGATGGGACAGGGTGATTGACAGTTTTTTATCTACTGTTTTCTGGAATTCGCAATCTAGCTTTTGTAGTCATCTTCAGAAAAGCCACTTATAAATAATGGATATAACTTGCCCTTGGGGAATATAACCCCAACGAAAGCCCAGCCTTTATGACTGGGCTTTTGAGTCTTGAGCGAGCGCAGCCAAAGAGCAGAGGGAAAAATGCTTTCAAAAACCACCTAGTAAGAAACTTCCTGACTGAATTTCTTACTTTAGTTCCCACAAGCCGCGCTATTAAATGATTTTGGTCGCCATTGTTTCGCACTGTTCTTGCTCGGTTGGAGCTTAATAGCTTCAGTACAAAAGATAAAATTGCCATTCATTTTACTACTTCAATTGCAGTATTAAAACCCACTTAAAAAAACGAAAATTGTACAGTAAGTTTGTATACTCCTTTGTTACAAGTGATTTTAAGTCTTCCTGCTTACTCAATTCCAGTGATCACCTGTTGAATCAAAGTTTTTGCAACACGCCCTTCAAACCTCTGTAATTTTTCAGATAACATAACTGTCACGGGGAAAATAAAATTGCCGTCATTTAACTCCAAAGTATTTTTAGAAGCTCAAGCCTGTTTAAAATTGGCAATTCCTTTAGCTGCCGCACAGTTATCTGAAATTGCCACCAGCTTTACTGATACGGTAATGATGGGTTTACTGGGGAGCAAAACTCTAGCAGCAGGAGCATTGGGTTTTACAACCTACATTGCCCTCCTTTGGATGAGTTCAGGTATGGTTTCAGCAGTGGGTGTACTCGTCGCGATCGCCTTTGGCGCAGATCAACTCCAACGCATTCGTAATATTGCCTGTCAAGGACTTTGGTTAACTGTTCCCTTATCGATTCCTATGATGTTGCTGTTGTGGAATATGACTCCCATTTTGCTGCATTTGGGGCAACAAGAAAGTAATGTCTTGCTCTCTCAGTCTTATCTACGAGCAATTGTCTGGGGCTTTCCAGCCTTGATTGGCTTTTCTGTCCTCAAAAACCTTGTGTCTGCCCTCAACCGTCCCCAACTGATTATAGTGATTATGGTAATTGGGGTAGTTGTTAATGCCATTGCTAACTACATCCTCATGTTTGGCAAATTGGGTTTACCAGCTCTTGGTTTAGCGGGGATAGGTTGGGCAAGTACCCTGACACTTTGGATTCAATTCGTCGCTGGAATGAGTGTTATTAGCTTAGACAAAGAACTTAGAACCTATCAATTGTTTGGTAATTGGTATCGCTTTAATACTTTAGTATTTAGTGAAATTATCAAAATCGGTTTACCCATAGCTTTTCTATTTGCCATAGAAATTAGCTTAAATACCTTTATAACCTACCTTATAGGTTATTTAGGTACTGTTCCACTTGCCGCGCATCAAATTGCTATCCAAACCGCACAAATCGTCTTTATGGTTCCTTTGGGCATTTCCTATGCCACCACCATGCGTGTGGGACAAAAGTTGGGAGAGAATGATCCAAAAGGGGTAAGACGAGCGGGATTTGTGGGAATGGCTTTGGGAGCAATATTCGTAAGTATCGTAGCTTTAATTTTTTGCGTATTTCCTAACTCCATTGCAGAAATTTATTTAGATCCGCAGAATCCAGAGAACGCAGAGGTTGTAAAACTCGCTATCACTTTGTTAGTTCTAGCCGCCGCTTACCAAATTTTCGATGGAACGCAAGTCATTGCAGGTGGAGCGTTGCGGGGATTAAAAGATACTCGCGTTCCCCTACTAATTGGTCTATTGTCCTATTGGGCAATCGGGTTAGGAAGTGGTTATTTGATGGGAATCTATTGGCATTGGGGCAGCGTTGGTTTGTGGTTTGGCTTGGTTTTAGGAATTTTATCAGCTGCTATGAGCTTAATCTGGCGTTTCTACAGTAAAACTACTACTCTGTTGCAACCCAAAAAGAATTAATGAAACAGCTAGATGTGAAAATATCTATATTATTTCTTCAAAAATAAAATTAGTTAAACATCTTACAATTTAGACTACTTTAGAAAATTGATAAATGTGGTCAATGATCGGCTGTTAAAACTGGATTTAAAAAATTCATTAGGCGTAAAATGGCAAGTTTCACCAGAATTCCAAATTATTACCAAAATTCTTGAAGATTTTCAGCAGAAGCTAATTCAATATACAAAGCATTACGCAGGCTATCCAGAGAACCTGACTTTTGACTACAATCCCCTGTTGCTTTTTTTGGAATATCACTTGAATAATGCTGGAGATCCATTCGTTCCAGGTGATTTTGGTCTTCAATCCAAAGAATTTGAACAAGAATGTATTTCTTGGTTTGCCCAGCTTTATGAACTCCAAGAATACTGGGGCTATGTAACCAGTGGTGGTACGGAAGGGAATTTATACGGAATTTTGTTAGGTCGAACACTCTACCCAGATGGAATTTTGTATTTTTCTCATGACAGTCACTACTCAGTTGCTAAAGCTGCTCATCTGTTAAGAATTTCTCACTGCGTTATCAACTCTCAACCCAACGGCGAAATAGACTACGAACATTTAGAACAGGAACTATCGAAGCGAAAAAATCAGAGTGCTATTCTCAACCTCAACTTGGGAACCACCATGAAAGGGGCTGTAGACAATATAGAGCGAGTCATTGGCATTATTGACAAACTCGACATTCGTTTTCACATTCATTGCGATGCTGCACTCGGAGGAATGTTGCTCCCGTTTATCGAGGGGGCACCGCAAATTAGCTTTAGGGACTATCCCATTGGCAGCATAGCGGTGAGCGGTCACAAGTTCATTGGCTCTCCTATTCCTTATGGAATTGTTCTCACTCGTGCTGAATATGTGAAAAAGATTGCCAAAACGATTGAGTATATTGGCAGCCCAGACACGACCATCACAGGGTCACGCAGTGGATTAACTCCCTTGTTACTCTGGTATGCCCTCAAAACTAGAAGTCAGTATTTCGAGCGGGAAGTTACAACCTGCTGGCAAAATGCCAAGTATCTGTATAATTGCCTGATTCAAATCGGTAAAAATCCCTTACTCAATGACTTTTCAACTACAGTCATTTTTGAAAAACCAGGAATAGAAGTCTGCCGGAAGTGGCAATTAGCTACCGAGGGCTTTTTGGCTCACGTTGTCGTCATGCAGCATCTTTCTATCCAGAAAATAGATGAGTTGATTCAGGATCTGTGTATGAACGAACTCTCAGACCAATGTATCCACCATATATTCCAAGACCAGGTGGAGAAAACACCGGAAAAAATAGCACTCGTCATGGGAGATTTAGAGTTTACCTATACAGAAGTGAACCAAAGAGCAAATCAACTTGCTAATGCTTTAAGAAACCTTGGGTTAGACTTTGAAACTCCAGTGGGCATCTGCTTGCGACGTTCCCCAGAAGCAGTAGTCGCCATTCTGGGAATCCTAAAAGCGGGCTATGCTTACGTCCCCGTAGATCCAGACTTCCCAAAAGCTAGAAAACAGTACATTATTGAAGATTCTGGCTGTGGAGTCCTGATAACAGAAAAGTCTCTGCTCCATACCCTTCCTCCCTTTCAAGGGCAGATTCTCTTAGTAGATGACGAATCTCTATCGCAACAAGAAAGCAGCAACCCTGACGTTGCCGTTACTCCTGATGCCTTAATGTACATTTTGTACACTTCCGGCAGCACTGGCATCCCCAAAGGCGTTTGTGGAATTCACCGAGCCACTGTCAATCGCTGCATTTGGATGTGGAATCAGTATCCTTTTACCGAAAACGAAGTGTGTTGCCATAAAACCACCCTCAACTTCGTGGACTCAGTTTGGGAGATTTTTGGGGCCTTGCTCAAAGGAGTAAAAGTCGTCATTCTTCCTCACTCCTCTAGCGCCAATCCTCAAGAAATGATTGGCTTTCTTCACGAAGCCAAAGTAACTCGCATCATCCTTGTGCCATCCTTACTACAAGTGCTGCTCAAGACTTCCTCTGATTTTGGAGAAGCCCTCCCCGCCCTCAAAATTTGGACGGTAAGTGGAGAACGACTGACACAAAATCTGTTACAGAAATTCAGAGCCAGCGTACCTCACGGGATTTTGCTGAATCTCTACGGAAGTACCGAGGTAGCGGGTGACGTTACCTGGGCTGAGTTTGCGGGGGATATAGGAAACCTAGAACGGGATGTCGCTATTGGTCAGCCCATCCTTAATGCCGAGATCCATATCTTGAATGAAAATTTGCAACCAATTTCTCCAGGCGAGGTAGGTGAACTGTGGATAGGAGGTGCCGTGCTAGCACGCGGATACCACAAAAAGCCTCAAGAAACCAAAGCTCGATTTATACCCAATCCGTTGTCTGGCAACGGTATTCTCTTCAGAACAGGAGATTTAGTAACCAGAAACAATAATGGCATACTGTACTATATCGGTCGGATTGACAATCAGGTGAAAATTCGAGGATTTCGAGTAGAGCTAGAGGAGATTGAAAAAGTCTTGGCGCAGTTTCACCCGGAAATCTCTAATGTCACCGTTATTGTTCAGGAAGAAAATGAAGCACTAGAAACAAAACAGCTAGTGGCGTTTGTTGTCCCTTCTACAGTTAATGTGGATGCAATGAAACAGTACGCCTTCTCCAAGCTGCCTCATTATATGGTACCAGCGAGGCTTGTTGCTGTAGATCAACTGCCTCTGACTGCCAACGGTAAAGTTGATCGCCAAGCCTTATCTACTATGAGTGGCTGGAGGTTTAGAGTCATAGATTCACAAAAGCTGCCTCAAACCGAAACAGAAAAGTTATTAGCAGACATTTGGCAGCAGATGTTTTTTGTTTCTCCTGTTAGCAGAAACGATGATTTCTTTCATCTGGGTGGAGACTCTTTGTCTGTTGTGTCTTTCCTAGAAAAATTGAAGCAGGAATTTGGGATACGCATTCCTCTTTTCAACTTTGTCAATGACTCATCCCTCGCATCTTTAGCAAAGCTTTTCGACGAAGCAAAACAGGTAATATTTTCTCCAGTATTTGAGGTCTGCTTAAGTGATGTTGAGATTGTCCCTTTTGAGGATAAATACCTCGAACAAACTGCAACATTAGTCAGTGAATCCTTCACGACAAGAAGCCCTTTAGAATTGGTGCTGGGTGTTAAGCAAGAAGAATTTTACATCTTTGCTCATCAAGTATGTAAAAAATGCCTCTCAGAGCAGTTATCCTACGTTGCGGTTGATAAAATTTCTAAAAATGTTATTGGATTTTGTTTGAGTGAAGATTTCGCTAGTTCCCGGGTAGAGAAATTTGAGATACCTGAGTTCTTTAAGCCAATTTTTGTTTTACTGGATTCTTTAGATCAATTGTATATCAAAGGTTACGGGGAGGTGAAAATAGGAGACATATTCCATGTTTTGATGTCAGGTACGTCTTCTCATGTAGAAGGTACTGCTATTGTCTTAGCTTTGGAAAAAAAGGGACTAGAAGTAGCGGCAAATTTGAATTACAAGCGTGCTGTGACAACTTGTACTCATCCTGTGACGAGCTATATTGCTCAAGAGTTAGAATATCAACGAAGATATGCAGTGCAGTATAAGTCTTTTGAGTTTGAAGGCAGACACATTTTTTCTAATATTTCTGCCCCTCATAAAGAAGCAGTGCTGTTTGAAAAAATGCTTGAAAAACCATTATTCTATTCACATATAGGGGTTCAGCCAGGATAGCTAGCTGCAAAATGGGAAACCTTGTAAAGTCTTGTAACGCAAAAAAGTAAAACCCTTGATATACGGTTGTTTCAATCCCAAAATTTACTTGACTTTTACGGTTGAAACATTCCCAAAAAAGTTTATTTATGGGCAAGTTGGTAAATCAATAAAACACGTTCTGCAACATTTATTTACAACGTGTCTTCTTTTGTGCATATCCCGGCTAAACCCCATATACAGGAAAAAATAATGGCTAGAATTAGAATGATGCACGCCAAGTTGCATAAAGTGCGCGTAACGGATGCAAATGTTAATTATGTAGGCAGTGTCACTATTGACAGTGAATTGATCGATAAAGTGGAAATTCTGCCTTTGCAGGAAGTGGAAATTTGGAATGTTAGCAATGGCAATCGCTTATCAACCTATGTTTTGCCAGGGGAACCTGGAAGTGGTGTCATTTGTCTTAACGGTGCAGCAGCTCATTTGTGCAATCCTGGAGACTTTGTAATTATTGCTGCCTATGAAGAATGCGATCGTGCTGAGGTATTCCGCACCGGATACGAGGCCCGAGTGCTGATTGCTGATGAACAAAATCGCTGTAAAAAGTTTTTCTACCAGACTTTGAATCCCAGCGAGGGAAAACTCCTATTTAACTCCGAGGCAACCGAAACACTAGCAAGCTCTAATTAAACTAGTTTTAGGCGTTCGAGTAGCATCCATAAAGTTACACAGAGCAATTTTTTGAGCCAATGTTGAGCAAAAGTGTTGCGAGGTCGCAACCATCAAAAACGCTTGTGGGACAACGCTTTCCTGTTTAATACTTTAGGTATTTCTTACCTTTTTCTTTCGCAAATCCTGAGATGAAGACGGTGAAAGTATTGAGCCGAAATGCGCGACGTGAAAGTTGTGCATCTCGGCTCAATACCTAACTGTCATGTTATTTAGCTCTCTAACCCACCTTCCGCACCCCCAAGTGTCACAAACAGAAATTACTGAGAGAAAAAAGGCAAGCAGGAATTATATAGATAGTTGATGAACTGGGTTACTCCTACATATTTGCATTTTTTGAGTTTGGTGATTGCTGGTTCTACTTGTCCGTGCCAAAGTTCAGCCTCAATGTCCACCAGGAATTTTTTGGTAGCTTGTATTTTATAGAGATTTTCTTTCAAATGATACCAATCTAAAATTTCTTGACGAATATTGGAGTCTGCTATTTCTGAAAATAGATTCCAAATGCCATCATGTCCATCTCCCAAGCAATAAAGGGTTTTACCGATGTTTTGACTGTTGATCCAATTAGTTACGGAGAGATTATCCTGAAAGAATGCTCCGTAATATATCCCCTGCAATCTTCCTGTTTTATACTCTTTCCAGTACGCGGGTTTTCCTTTCTCTTGAGAGCGTAACCGTACTTTTCCCCCATCCAAACATACCTCTGTTAATTTCTGCCTTACGTTCGGGGGGGATGTATCCACCTTCTGGACTTGGCGATGATAGGTACTATGACCTACTTCTATCCCGGTCATGACCAAGATGTCTTTTTCTGCATCTTGGAATGAAACGTTTGCTGCCAGTAATAAACAGCACTTTTCTAATAATGGGCTAAACCGCCTATATGGCTCAATCCCCATCCGCAAGGCTTGAAGTCTGGTGATAATTATTTTACCTACACAGCTTCTTATAGTTCGGTTGCGCCCTCTAGTCGTTCCCGTTTTTTCTCCGATAAAAAAAAGGCGATTTTCGGGCTGACGTGTTCCAGTACCTGATCTCGAACGGCTGTTTCGATTCCTTCAAAGGTTTCGATTTTTGAGGGTGGCGTGTTTTTATACAGAATCTTGGCGATGGCTTTTACGTGTGCATCCAACTGTTTTTATCTTCCGGGGTCATTGGCTTTGATCGTGGGATTGAACACAAATAATTCTCTCGAATTCTTGTGTTGATGTACAGCCCCGATTTATTCGCGAGTGTCACTCGCGAATAAATCGGTCTTTTCACCCTCTTTTTGCAAAATTGGGATGCTCCCTGTAAGTTATTGCCATCACCGCCATAAGAAGTATGCGCTCAAGTGAAAACCTCTGCCATAAGAGAGATGGTTTTATTTAAAGTGTTTTTTTAAATCAAGGTAATCCACAAAGACAAGCAAAGCTTACGATACAATTCTACGATACAATTCATAGATTATAGATTGAGTACGGCAAGAATGATGTTGTATCTTATTCCTTAATTGATGACTGATTTTGAGTGTGAAAGAAGTAAATTTGTTAGAGACTTTGCTATTAGCTTTCTAACAGATTGATATGCAATCAAGTATAACTGAGAAGAAATCAAAATAGTTCGCTGTATTTTTAGTGTAGAAATACCATATGGAGTGATTTTATTGATTATTAGGCTACTTATATTTGTGGGCTGTCTTAAAACTGTATTTTAATCAAAGGAGAATTTCACATGAGCATGATAACTCCAATAAATTTCTTCAATAAAGAGAAAAAAATAGATAAAAACTGAGAAATAACCGTCAATTATTAGTAACATTTAGGAACAAAATTTTAGTTAGTAAAACTCATTTAATTCATTAATTGTGTTCATTTAGTAACAACCAGTAGCACCCACTTTTTTTTACATTCGATTTTGTTTAAATACCGATATAGCTTTTAGTTTACCCCAGTAACATTGAGTTTGTAGTCCAACCTAAAACTTCTCAAAACCCTAAAAATCACAGAGAAAAAATGAAACTTTTAACGATCGACACCAAAAACAGTTGTTACGTTATTGACGCTAATGCAATGAACCACCTGCAACAAGATGTTGCTAGCTCTTTTACTTTGGAAAAAGGGACTTTTGATATAAAAATTACCAGTGGTCGCTATAGTTATGCTCAGAGCGAAACTGAAGGCGAACCTTTGGTTGTACTTTGGATATATGGGGTTGATGGTAGTACATTTATCAACAAAAACACAGGCACTGAAACAGGTGCAACTTGGACAACTTTAAACGGATATAACAAGAAGTTACAGTTGGAAGTCAAAGAGAAAGCTGTTATATGTGCTTTGTTCTTTGATGTGAATAATAGTGATAACAAAGGAGAGGTTAACCTTTTAGTTAGCAGTAGTAAACCATTTTTCAATCCTCAAACTATAACAGTTGATAGTAAGAAAAACTGTTACGTTCTTAATGAAAAAAGTCTCTCTAAACTGAAGCAACCAAATTCCAATTTTATTGAATTGGAACCAGGAAATTATAAGATAAAAATTCGTGAAAGCAACGCTACGTATTGGTCTTCCGAGCAGAAATTCCAATTAGAACCTTGGGCTTTGCTATGGATTAAAGATGGAAAATTTGTTTCTAATCTTACTGGTATTGAAGTTGCAGAAACTTGGTGTTCGCTCAATGGATTACAAGACGAATTCATTTTAGAAGTCAAAGAAAAAACTACTATTTTAGGATTTTTCTTTGATACCTACAAAGAAGATAACAAAGGACAAGTTGTTCTAGAAATTAACACAGTCAGTAAGGGTGTAGTAGACGAAGGCTATAACAAACAGCCGAGACCGACAGTAACAGGAGTGCCAGACGGTAATGTGAATGAAGACAAGGTTACTATTGTCAGCTCTGGTGGTGGAACTAGCAGTGGAGGAGGTCGCTTCAGCAGTGAGAATGGTTTCAGCTTCAGTTTCGATCAAGATCAGATGGAGCAAATGTGGCAAGAGATAGCAGCCAGGCTCGAAAGCTCAGTCAGCGTAACGGCTCAAAAAGACGAAAATAAACAAGCCTACTGGGAAGGTCTTGAAAAATCGATACTCAAAGGCTATCAAAGCCAAGCTAAGACACTTGCCATGCAGGTAGCACGGCTTGAGTTCATGATGAAGACTCTCATACAACAAACTGAGGAAAATTTTAACCAAAGCTTCCAAGGTTGGTCTAGTTACTTTAATAAAAATCTCAATGACTTGTTTATTACCAGAATTCCCAGAATAGTTAATGACCAGGTTCATCTGGCAATTACTGAACAAACCCAAGAAGTTAAAAACTTAGTAATTCAACAGATACAAATAGAACTCAATGAGCGTGTTGAGTCTGTCGTTAATCTGAAGATTACTAATCAAGCTCAAGAAATTAAGACTTCAGTCATTAACCAGATGTCAAATGACATTGACCAACGAATTGATAATGCAGTTAATGTCAAAATTACTAATCAATCTCAAGAGATTAACACTCAAGTCATTAACCAGATGTCAAATGACATTGACCAACGAATTGATAATGCAGTTAATGTCAAAATTGCTAATCAATCTCAACAAATCAGCAATCAAGTAATTCAGCAGATACAAAATGACATCGATCAGCGTGTTGATAGTGTCGTGAGCCTGAAAATTTCTGATCAAACCCAGAATGTTAAAAATCTGGTGATTCAGCAAATGCAAACCTACGTTGAGCAACGTATTGACAATGTAGTTAACCTCAAAATTGCTAATCAAGCCCAAGAGATTAACACTCAAGTTGTTCAGCAGATACAAAATGACATCGATCAGCGTATTGATGCAGTAGTTAACCTCAAAATTGCTAATCACACCCCAAACATTAAGAGCCTAGTAGTCCAACAGATTGAAGCTGATTTCGATCAACGTATCCAGTCTGTTGTTAAGCAATCTACAGGTAACAATGTTCAGTTAGTCGTTAATAATGTCGTCAACGAGCTTGATAATCGCATCAATGTCAACTTAAACAATAAAATTGTCAACTTCCGCAATGAAGTATCTACCCTCGTTAACAATGAGATTAACCAAAACTTCACGGAGTCTCTCAAAACTATGATTTTATCAGATATCAAAAAACAGCAGTTCTACATTGATATGCAGTCAATCAAAGCTGAGGTAGAGAACTTTTACGCCCGTTTAGGACAGTTTGAGAGTCAGTTATATTTTCGTATTGAACAGGGTGATACCCAACTTTATAATTGGACTCTCGAACAACTTATTGCCCTTCAAGGTTGCTTAACCGATCGCCAAGCTCTGGTTGAGATTTTTGAGGTCTTCGCCAGTAACCTTAAAGACGAACTGAATGGTGCTGAATGTGTTCATCCTAGTCGGTTTACTCCTTGGGTAAGAAGAACTTCGCAAGCACAATTTGAGCCTAAGCAGCCTCAGCAACTGCCAAACGCTTAATTATCCCAACTACAGATCTGACTTTTCACCCCACATTCCGCAGGTTAGTTAAGAAAGAAGATAATATTTTCGACAAGGAGCAGCTCTCATAAGAACAGATAAAACTCACTCTTTAGGCAGTATTTTGTTGTCTGAATTTGATTATCTCTGAATTCTTAGCCTGGAAGTAACAATCAGGGGCATTCCACCAATTTAGGATTTCGTATAATCGGCAATTGAAAGTCTTTCAACCTCTGCAAATGTCTCATTGCAGAGGTTGAAATTTGCTCATGAATGCTTGAGACAAGCCCATTAACTTGCACCAGCTTCAGCTACAGCTGCACCTTCTTCTGGTTTAGGCTCCTTCGCCTTCTTCTGGAAAATTTGGATTCCCGCATCAACCACCTCAAAACCATTTTCTGTTGGTTGACCGAGCTTACCCGATATAGCTCCAGCCCAGTCTCCAAACTCCGAAGCATTACTTTCAGCCTTACGCTAGCTTTTTGCGTTAATCAAAGCAGTGAAGACTACACCGTTTTGATCGGGTGAACGAAAAAAGGTGTGGGGAAGAGCTTAGTTTAAAAATTAAGCTTTTTGACGATTTTGGCGTAAATCGCTGAATTCATCTCGTTGAACTCACATTATATTAAATATTAAGTAGTGAGAATAACTGTTAAATATTGATGCAAAATCGGGTACTTTCTGGAATTTGCCTCGGAAAGTTTCAGATTATATTTTCAATCATTAATAAATTTCAGGAGCAAATCAGGTGTTTACTTCAACCTTACTCGCTGCTGCAACCACACCTCTGCAATGGAGTCCCACAGTTGCACTGATTATCATTATTGTTAATATCGTTGCCATTGCCTTTGGTAAATCTACCATCAAATATCCTAACGCAGAACCAGGACTACCCTCAGCCAATTTATTTGGTGGTTTTGGTTTACCAGCCCTTTTAGCAACTACCGCCTTTGGTCATATCTTAGGAGTGGGTGTTGTCTTAGGGCTGCATAACCTGGGAAGAATTTAGGTTATTACCCAAGTTAGCCTTTATTTGATGATTATTTTGTCTCCAGCTTTGAGCCAGAGAGTTAGTTCTCTGGCTCTTTTTTATTCAAATTGTCCTAAGATATTTCTTCTTTGCCTAGTAGGGAACTACTTTAGTTGACTTTACCTGAAATCCCTTGCTGACACCGTAGCGCACAGTCCTAAATTCCAGATGATTTGTACTTGGTGTATAAAGGGTATATTTTGCTCTACTAGGTATTCGTCCCACATTACCCACCCCAATGACTTGACGCGGAGAAATTTTCATGGTTTCGGGAAATGCTTGACTATCAAGAGTAGTTATGCTTGTAGTGATAGAACCTGCTTGCAATTGATATTGAAAAGCCAAGCCAGAACGACCGCAAAACAAGTTATTTGCTTGCATCCGCGATAGGCGATCGCACATGATAATAGGGTGAGTTTCTGGTGTCAGTTCCTCGTCTACCGCTACTGTTGTGGCGTGAATTAACAAACAATCCAGTTCAAAAAAACCAAAGTCTAGTGTTCTCAACCATTGTACCGTTTGGCGAGAAACAGACTCCCACAGCAACTTAACTGTTTCTCCCCCATATTTTGCCATCAAATCAGTCGCTTCTCCAGTTGGGCCAAGACCATGTAGGATAAAACACTGTTCTTCCCACCAACCTTTACAAATCAAAGGTTCTAACTCTCCAGGTTGCGGGTTACGCACCCGTTTTACTAACTTCTCCGTTTCTAGTCTGGGCCCGACCAAATCGCCCAAAATATACAAAGCCTCTACAGCAATACCCTGACGCTTAATATCTGTCATTACAGCTTCATAAGCTGCCAGATTCCCTTCAATACCACTTAAAATCGCCCATTTACTCATATCAATTTTGGTTTTTAGATTTTAGTTTAAAGATTGGGCATTGGGCATGGATTATTCTCATTGTCCCCTTGTCCCTCGCTCTTCTTTACCTCGTACAAACATGAGTCGGGTCATCAGCCCTTTCTGCAAATTCCAATCCTTGCGCCAAACGCCAAGCAAAAACTGGCGGTAAACCCTTTTCGATAATTGCCGCACAGGTTTTTTGATAATCGTAAGGTACTTCCCGCAAATTCACTTCTTGATTTTCTGTGTCATAAATCACATATGTCGCATTTGGTCGCCCGTGTCGAGGTTCTCCCACGGAACCTACATTAATAATTCGCTTGAGGGATGTAGTGAAATTGAGTAACTGTTCTTCTGCTGTCTCAGCTTTGACACTAACCTGTAAACTGCCTGCATCCAAGTTACGCACATAAGGTACATGAGTATGTCCACAAAATAGCACATCCGCTTCTGTGGAAAGTACTCGCTCCAGAGCGGCATAAGCATCAAGTTCTGGTAATAAATATTCGTGATTGCTGTGGGGGCTACCATGAACAAACGCCAAATTTCCCTCACGTAAACTATGGGGTAATTGCCTTAAGAATTCGCGGTGTTCTGAATAAATTTCGTTATTTGTCCACTCGTGAGCAATTTTGCCACGTTTTTCAGCCAATAACGAGGGATAAGTACAATCACAAGCATTCAGTCCTTCGACAATATCTTCATCCCAACACCCCGCGCAAGTAGGAATATCAAGGGAACGAATTTGTTCAACTACAGCATTTGGAGAGGGCCCATATCCAACCAAATCGCCAAGACAAAAGATTTTCTCAGCTTTTTGGCGATCGCTATCTAACAATACCGCATCCAAGGCTTCATAGTTGCCATGAATACATGACATGACCGCGATTTTCACTGTATACTCTCCTCAATTAAGATTTGTTTTACCTGTTCTTGGTATTGTGCGATCGCAGTTTCTGACAAATAGCAATCTTGCAAGGTTTGTCTAATTGCAGACTCATCCAAGTTTTGTCCCAATACTTCCATCCCACTGAAGCGCTGTGGTCTACCTTCTAAATGGCGTGGTAGGTCTAATTCTAAAAAATCAGTTGCCGAGATACCCGCCACAAAATCTGCGTATAGTGAACGTCCATCAGCAACATCAAAAATTCCCTTAGCACGGGAAACGTGGCCGTAAGCGCCGTGGGTAATTTCGTACCAAAATTCGTTTAAACTATCTTCGTCAATAACTTGACCACTGGTTGGCGCACGCCATAATTGGGTTTGGAGAATGCTGCTATCTACATCTGTGCCTGTGATAATTTTTTCTGCCCAAGTATGATATTCAGAATCTTTGAGGTGGGATGGTAGGATGGCGATCGCTTTGTAAGATAAGTTGTCTAATATTTGCTCAATTGCGCCTAATTCTAAGTAAAACCCTAGTTCAATATAGGCAAGTTCCGTAGCTACTAGCTGGTTGATAAACTCAACTTCTTGCCCATCCCCAAAGACTTTTAACTCTGGGAATTCCGCAGCCACACGTGTCTGATCAATAGGAATATTCCCAGTGCCAGGACTAAAATAAATTACGTTTTTACTAGAAGTGGTACTGGACATCTGTTGGCAAATCCAAGTAGTTTTGCCACATCCAGCCGGGCCAGCAACGACAGTTATGATTGGTACACTCATATACAAATGATAATCATTTTCAGTCAATTTGCAAATATGGGTGAGCAAATTTCTCCAGTGAATGCTGTAGAAGCTTTTCCAATACCAAAAGCCCCCATATGGGGGCTTTTATTACTGACTATGGCAGTGACAAATATCTAACTCTTAACGAATGTCCACTCTAGTATCTTGATAGGAGCTTCTTGTAGTGCTTGAGTTAGTTCGGCACTGCTTTCAAATTTCACCTGGGACAGGTCGCAGGCTTCGACGTTGACCGTGAATTTATCCTCTTGGAAGGGCCAGGGTTTGACAACAACCAAATTATCACTGCGCTGCATGATGTCATAGCGCTGACCTTCAGGGCCCTTACTAATTTCTAAAAACCGCTCATCGTCGGGTAGTTCTTGCTGACATAAAATGAGAGAAAGGCGATCGCACCATTGCATAAATGCATAGGCTGCATCTACTTGTTCCTTTTCGATGCCCAGTTCCTTGCGCCAACGTTGCTGATTTTGAAGTTGCTCATCTAAAAGTTTATCTAGTTCTGAAAGCTGACCACGACTTGGCTCATTTAAACGGCTGATGTGCATGGAAATGAGTAGAGCCACCCACCGTCCTCGGTAGCGGGCATTGTTTGCCAGATCAGCAAATTTCTTAACACCAATCTCTGCATCCTTCTTTGTGGCGAGAGTGAAGTCCTTTGGCGCACCTGCTTCAGTAAGAATGTCCTCTTCCCACTCTTTTTCTAGATCATCGTGATGGGAAATTGCAGCGACGGTTTCATATAACCTTGCTGGCGCATCTTTACGTCGCCACTGTCCTGCAAGTTGAGCTGCTAATAAAGCATGGGCACGATGATAAATGACTTCCCAACCATTTGGTGTGGCATTGACAATCACAAATGAATCTCCTGATTCTCAGTTTTGATTTTGAGTTGAATTAATTTCTGAATCCAGAAACGTCGGGATAAATATTGAAGAGGTGATCGCTCTGACTTCTTGAGTGTGGCTAAATTAAATATTTATAGCCATTTTCTATTAAGTCTAGGATAGTCCATTCTTCGTAGCGCAGAGATATATGTCCGAAACGCGTGTTGTATCCAAATGAATATCAGCAAATACTACTTGGCTTAGATTCCCGACTTCTTAGAGAAGTCGGGAATCTTGTTGTTTAAGAATAATTTAGGATTGTCATAGGTTGGACAAAGCTAAATTTCCCCTAAAAAATACCTGAGGGGGATAAGCTGTTACGCATTTAATTTGTACATTTACCTAATGACTGATGACTGATGACTGTTAACAGTCATCAGTTAACGACCATTAAGAGTGACTTTCTAACGGATTTGCAATGTATTTGAATGTTGGTTCAGAATTCCAAGGGCCACGCTCATCTTGACCATTACCATCTGTAGATAGGTTGTAGTAGAGAGCAACAGTTTCATCTGGTTTAATATTACCAAAGAATGGATCTGTCAACTTACCCAGCGAATCTAGAGCTTTCATAAACATCTGGGTATGAGAAATTTCTCGTGTTAACAGATGGACTAAAGTCTCTTGGGTTCCTTTGTCAGTTGCCAACTTAATCAATTCTTCGTAAGTCTGACGAGCACCAGCTTCAGCTGCAACGTTAGCTCTTAAATCACGCACTACATCTCCACCTTCATTCAAGTAACTTGCAGTCCAAGCATTACCCTGACTATCTAGGAAATGAGGCCCAATACCTCTGACAGCAAAGAGAGTACTCTTATAAGCCTCTGTTTGATCTGTATTCTTAGTATGAGCTTCGATGAGTTTACCAACCATTTCTAAATGGCTGAATTCCTCAATTGCAATGTCTTGAAGCATGTCTTTAATTCCAGCATTCTCGACATGGAATGATTGAACCCAATATTGAAGTGCTGCACTAAGTTCTCCAGTAGCTCCACCAAACTGCTCTAAAAGCAACTGAGCAAAACGAGGGTTTGGTTCACTAACGTTAACTGCATGAATAGGTTCTTTTTTGTGAAAAAACATACGATTAGACTTCCAAAAATTATGATGTAACAGAAGAGAAAGACTTCACTTGTATTTAAGTTATCAACTCTGAACCAAAATTCTTTCTATCAGATGGGATAAATGCTAAATCCAAAAGTTAGACAAAGGAAAAGATATTACATCAAAACTGGATGACATTTGGCATTCTTATGCTATAAACACCAAATAAAATTTTTTGTAATAGATGAATTAATTGATTATCAATATATAATTCTAAACTTGATTAGCAGTATAGCAATACAACATTAATCAATTGTTTTGTGCTATTTGATATCTATCTTAAGACATAAAAATTTTATCTAGCTTTTTGGAGATGCGTTAAAATAATTCGTAATTAGTTAAATCCCCTCAGCCATTATTTTAAAGGTAGATTGAGGGGATAATATGTAGCCAATATTTACAGAAGGAATATTAAATGGCGCGGGAAAATTTTGTCTCTCGCATTTTTGTGTGAGTATCAAAGATGACGGCAATATTTCTTACTAGTAATCTACCGATGTCGGTAATCTGAATCTGATTTTTTGATAAACTAACTAGACCATCAGCTTCTAGTGGCTTTAATGCCTCTAGCTCTTCAGAGAAATATTCATCAAAACTGATATTATATTTGTTTTCAACATCTTGCTTATGTAACTGGAAGTGAGACATTATACCCATGATTACGTCCCGCCTGATAATATCATTTTGAGTAAGCTTGACACCTTTGCTAACAGGTAAAGCACCTGCTGCAAGTGTCTGATAATAATCTTTTAATTCCTTGTGGTTTTGGGCATAAGCGTCTTCTAACATACTGATGGATGTAGAACCAAAACCAAAGAGTTCTGTTTCAGCGTGGGTAGTGTAGCCCTGAAAATTGCGTTTGAGAGTGCCATTACGTTGAGCGATCGCTAGTTCATCATTAGTTTTAGCAAAATGATCCATCCCAATAAATAGATATTGGTTATTCGTCAATTCTTCAATGGTCATTTTCAGAATCTCTAGCTTTTCCTCTGCTGGGGGTAGCGCCTCTTGAGGAATATTTTTTTGTGTTGGTTTTAGCCACGGTACATAAGCAAAGTTAAAGACAACAATTCGGTCAGGATCTAATTCAATAGTCTTTTTCAGCGTCTCCCGAAATGTATCGCGGGTTTGATAGGGTAAACCATAAATTAGGTCTACATTCACACTTTCAAACTTAGCTTCTTTGACCCAACTCATGACATCAAAGAGCATTTCTTCCGGCTGGACGCGATTTACAGCCACTTGAACTTGGCTATTAAAATCCTGAATGCCAAAACTAATACGGTTAAACCCAATCTCTCTCAAAAAGAAAATGTAGTTTTTATCGATATAACGGGGATTAATCTCAATTGAGATTTCTGCTTGTGGATCGATGTTGAAATGACGATTTATATTTTTCCATAACAATTCTACTTGGTGACACTCCAAGTAATTAGGAGTACCGCCTCCCCAGTGGATTTGCAGCACTTTTCTGTCTGGATCGATTAAAGCTGCGGTGTTTTTGATGTCTTGAACCAAAGACTCCACGTAAGGTTTAGCAATATTCTTGTTGTTAGAAATTACCGTGTTACAGCCGCAGAAGTAGCAAGCACTTTGGCAAAAGGGGATGTGGAAATACAAAGAAAGAGGAGTTTTGCGTTGATTCGATGCTGCGATCGCGGCCTTAAAATCAGTTTCAGTGAATGTTTCGCTTAACTCTGTAGCGGGTGGGTAACTGGTGTATCTAGGTGCGCGAGTGTCGTACTTTTGGATCAGATCCAGATCAAACTTGACACCAGGTAATAGAAAAACCATTTAGTTGCTTTCCAATGAATGAGGGGAGTTGGGAGTGGGGAAGATGAGGGAGATGAGGGAGATGAGGGAAAAAGCTAGGCAAACTTCCGCCACAGGGTAGCAGAATAATTACTAACTCCTAACTCTTAACTCCTAACTCCAATGACTAATGACTAACTTAATTAGCCGCAGTTACTTCAGTACTACCTGAATTTTGGGAACGAGTGAGGCTATTAAACAGAACTTGACCGAGTGCTTTAATTAAACTTCCTTCTAACTCTTGAGCCATCTGTAAATTGAACCCAAAGGCATTATTAGCTTCTGCAACAATCCGTTCTGCTGTTATATCATCAATAGGTAATGCATTTAATGCCTGACGATACTTATCCTTAAATGCCTTTTTGTCAGGAATTTGCTCAAAATTATAAAAGGATGTGCCTTCATAGCCAGAAAGCTTCAGGGTTGACTGAGCAACTTTTTGTAGCATTTGACCCCCAGAGAGGTCGCCCATGTAGCGAGTGTAGGTATGACCTAGCAATAAGGCTGGTTCACTAACAGAAATTTCCTGAATGCGGCCAATGTATCTCTGGGTAACGGGTGAGGCTGTAACTTGCTGCCTCCAATTATTCCCATAATAGAACACCATATCTTTTTCAAGCGAAGATTGGCGATTAAGTTCGGGGAAGTAAACCGCACTAATCACAGGATGCTCTACATGGCTCTTTAATGCTGCTTCTAGTTCGCTGTAAACGTAATACAAGTTGCTTAAGAACTTGGCGAAGCAGTCTCTATCCACAACTCCTTTCAAAAAACATTTCATGAATCCCACATTTTCCGCAGATGTGTGGGCTTGTTGAGTTCCAGAGCGCAGTTTGATGGCTAGATTACTACTCATTGTTGCTTCCTTCATGTTCAAGGGCAAGGTTTCTGGGCAGTCACCGACTCAGGATGCCTGCCAGGGCCAGCTAAAAGATTGTTATTCTAGGTTTAGAAAGGATCTGCATTACTCTATCTGGCAAGTACCACTGCCGATGCAAATCCCAACTATTTTTATTTCTACTAAGATTATTTAACTATTAATTTATATATAACTATAAAGATATTAGTATTTATTTAGGTTTTTCTGATTTTCACCCTTAGGCACATCCCACTTGAGTAGTAACAAAACTGGTTGGGGAATAGGCATTTAAACTCTCCTGAAACAATAGTTAATAAGTTTATTTCTCACAATTTGCTTTCAATAATTTAACTGATGCTTATAAACAGCTATTTATGCTTATATAACTTTTAAAGGATGAAATAATCAAAGGATTCTCATGGTTAAGTCTCTGGAAACCTCCGAACCTGAGTTGCTAAAACCAGGTGTAAAAGCGCCTGTTCAAGAAACATTATTAACACCTCGGTTTTATACCACTGACTTTGAAGCTGCGGCGCAGTTGGATATTTCGTCTCAGGAAGCTGAGTTACTGGCAATTGTAGAGGAGTTACGAGCAGACTATAACCGTCATCACTTTGTCCGTGATGAAGAATTTCAGCAGTGTTGGGATCACATTGATGGAGAAACGCGTGCCGCCTTTATTGACTTTTTGGAACGTTCCTGCACATCAGAGTTTTCTGGATTTCTGCTGTTCAAAGAATTATCGCGCCGTCTGAAAAACCGCAATCCGATTTTGGCGGATGCTTTTAATTTTATGGCGCGGGATGAAGCACGCCATGCGGGATTTTTGAATAAGTCAATGGCAGATTTTAATCTTTCTCTTGACTTAAGTTATTTAACCAAAAATCGCACTTATACCTTCTTTCCGCCAGAGTGGATTATTTACACAGTCTACCTATCCGAGAAAATTGGCTACTGGCGCTACATTTTAGTGTATCGTCACATGGAAAAACATCCAGAACACCAAATTTATCCCCTCTTTCGCAAGTTTGAGAGTTGGTGTCAGGATGAAAATCGACATGGAGATTTCTTTAAAGCGCTGCTGCGATCGCAACCTCAACTATGGAACAATTGGAGAGCTAGATTATGGGTACGTTTCTTTTTGCTGAGTGTTTTTGCTACTCACACATTGACAGTATTTGAACGCGCCACCTTTTATCAATCTATTGGGATAGACCCGCGCGAATATAATACTAGAGTCATTGAAGAGACGAATAACACCGCCGCACGGGCTTTTCCGTTGATTTTAAATACAAATCACCCAGAGTTTTTCCGACGGTTGGAGAAGTGTTCTGACCTTAATCTGAAACTAGCAGAGATTAACAAGAGCGATCGCTCACCAATTGTAAAATTCTGCCAAAAATTACCCTTAATAGCCTCCATTGTTGGGCATTTATTGCAGACTTACCTAATCAAACCTGTTGATGCTGAATCATTAAGAGGGACAGTTCATTAGACATCTGGTGAAAAAGAGACGTAGCACTGCTACGTCTCAATAAGGTTTCTAGATAAGGACTGAAGCAAAAATTTAACTTAACCTTATCCTTTTTTTGATTTGTTCTTAGTTGTGCCAAAACTTTTAATGCAATATCCTTTATTTTATATCTTCTATAAAAATCCAAAGAATTTTTGAAAAGCTTGACTGCTGATAGCTTTGGGTAATGTAAATCAGAGCGTCAATATACTTAAGAAGATTAATACCGGATTATTAAGACTTCTACGTGATATTGTCAAAACAGGTTTAAGGATTCAGCCTTTCTGTCTGGCATCATACTCACTAAATCAGGATAAACTTTATGTATCGATTCCAGATTAGTGGATATACGCAAACGGGCGAATCCATCGGTCTTGTCGGTTCTACTCCAGAGTTGGGACTGTGGGACATCAAGAAATGTGTCTACCTGCGTACAAGTGGCGATCGCTATCCTTTATGGTGGACAGATATAGAAATTGACATTCAGCCGTCTTTAGAATTGGGCGATGGTCAGAGAGTTGAATATAAATATGTGCGTCTCGATGCAAACGGCAATGCCCGATGGGAAAGTTTACTAGATACAAACCGCTGGATACCGATTGACCCTAACGATCATTCCAGCACGATTATTGTGGATGATGGCGCATTCGGTTATTTACAACCTTACCCCTTTGGATACATTGAGAAGTCGGCTGTCAGGATGCCCGTGCAAGAAGAGACTGAAAGACTCAAAATCGTTGTCATTGGCAGTTCCGTTGCATTAGGTCATAAAGCCTGGTATTTGAAAGGTTGGGTTTGGTTATTGGCACAGGCTTTACAGCAAAAATATGGGCATCAACTTGTGAATGTGTCCGAAGTGGGGGCGAATGTCAGCAGAACGATCGCTCGATTTCCCTGGTTTGTCACCCCAGAACAACCAGATATTGTAATCATTGCCCTGTCTCTAGGTAACGAAGGTTTAGCCTACTGTCCCCCTCACGAACGGCGGGCAATACAACGGCGGTTTGAAAGTGGTTTGCAGCAGCTGGTAAAAATGACGCGGGACATTGGGGCTATTCCGATTTTGGGCGGTGTCTATCCTAATGGCGATTATTCCCTGGAACATTACTGGCTGATCCGAGACACACACAAGCGGATGCTTCGTTGGGATGTAACCGTACTGGATTGGTTGGCAGCCGTGGATGATGGACAAGGACGATGGAAAGCAGGGACATCCTTTGATCCGGCTCATCCGAACACGGTTGGTCACAGCCTTATGTATCAGCAGATCGACCATCACTTATTCGACATCGACAAAGACGAATTGGCCAAAGAAAAACAACGCTTCCGACAACCGAATGAATTTCCCATCTACTTTGACAATGCAGGCTTTCATGTCTCTGTCTGTATGGAAGAGAAGCGTTTACGGATCATTAATCGATCACAATACAGCTACACGATCGCTCCCTATTGGCAGGAATTGCAAACTGCACTGCAAAGTAAGGCTGGATTGATACCGGGTATCTACATTACGAAGGATACCCAACCAGGGACGCTCCCCTTCTTTGCTGTAGAGGATGGCGCGATCGCCACAACAGTGAATATCCCCCCTGGTGCCGACTTAGAATATAGCGCCGCCTTCAATCTTTTTTCGCCGAACAACTCACAAGTTTTGTTCTATGACGGGCATCTGGGGATTTTGCAAGCGGACGAACGCCACCTCTGGGTGATTAACGAATCAGACAATGAGTACAACATCCAGCCGATGTGGACGGAGGTTTGCAACGCACTTAAAGCTATGCCATCGGGTATCTATGAAGATCCACTTCATCCCGATGCCCCTTTTCGCACCATGATGATTAGCAACGATGGGCTAGAAAGTCGGGTGAAAGCACCACCTAAGTCTGCGGTGTTTTTCCAATATAAATGTCAGTTATCGGATATCAGCCGTGTGGCCATTCTTCCTCTTGGCGATCGCTGTGCCGTCCGCATGATGCTGTATAAAATGGAGTACGATGGCCCCGCCTTTCCCTTTGATCTAACGCGCACCACCAATATTGCAGATGTTGCGGATGCGATCGAAAACGGTTTTTATGATATGTGGAACCCTGCCTTTTTACACTACAGCCCAGATGCAGGCAGAATCTACCATAGTAAATGGTCAGGTTTGTCTTTTGCCCATGAAGTTGAGGAGACAGACGACCCAACGAGCGATATGTCTCCTGTCCATGAACGGATGCGCGTTCGTTACACGGCACGTTCTGAAAGATTTTGGTACGCACTGCGACACTGCGACAAAGTGCTTTTTATTCGTACAGGAATTAGCGATCGCGGTGGTGTGATAGATTTGGTCAACAAGCTACAAAAACAATGCCAGGGGAAGCCATTTCATCTCTTGCTGCTTTCTCCCCAAAGCGATGATGAGTTTTTAGACCTTCCCAATGTGCTGCATTACAATGTCGAGTTTAATCCCGATCGCATGTATGACGATTTGGGACACTGGATGTACTGCACAGAGGTGATGCGAGGAATTCTGGATTCCCTTGGGGTGTCTAGTAAAAACCTCTTCTGGTGTCCGCCCAAACCTCCAAAGGGGTGAGGAATTAGGTAGGGGCGATGCCTACGGCTGGCTACGCCTACGCATTTGTTATTTCGGCGAACTCATTTGCTATACTGCCGACTGGATCAAGTTGTTGCTGGGTCTAGCAGTTAAGTAGCCAACAATACTGGTTTCGATGTAAACAGTTTCGCTCATCTGGTATTAAGCTGTTAACTTTCTAATGTTATCCGAAGAGATCACCGGGGATTCACTTAATTTTAAGGACTTACAAGGTTTAAAATTTCTAGGTCTAGTTCAAAGTTTACGATCGCTATCAGCAAAATAGCTCAACCACTGTCGGTTTAGTAACTTTCCCCATCGCGTTGCGCGGTAATTCTTCAACTATCAAAATTTGGGTTGGCACCTTATAAACTGCCAATCGTTCTTTTGCCCAACTCCTGAAAGCTTGTAATGTTAAAGGTTGTGAACCTTGCAATACTAACGCGGCACACACCCGCTCACCCCACTCTAGATCGGCAACCCCAACCACTGCACATTCCTGAATATCTGGATGCGATCGCAATACTTCTTCAATTTCTAAAGCTGAAACTTTATACCCTCCGGTTTTGATGATATCCACACTCATCCGGCCCAAAATTCGGTAGTTACCGTTCTCAACGACGGCGGTATCTCCAGTACGGAACCAGCCATCTTGGAAAGCTTTGGCGGTTGCTTGGGGGTTTTGCCAATATTCTAAGAACACTCCGGGCCCTTTAACTTGGATTTCTCCTGGTGTTCCTGCGGGGACTAACTCTCCGCTCTCATCTACTAATCTCACTTCAACTTCAGGTAGTGGCTTCCCCACATATCCAGACAACCGTTCACCATGTAAAGGGTTGGATAATGCCATGCCGATTTCCGTCATCCCATAGCGCTCTAGCAGAAAATGGCCGCTGATAGTCTGCCATTTTTCTAAAACTTGAACTGGTAACGCTGCCGAGCCAGAAACCATCAGGCGCATCTTAGCACAGCCTTCTGACATACTTTTTTGGCGTTCCTTAGAGGCCGTTTCCCAAGCAGCAATTAGTTTTACATAAATTGTTGGTACTGCCATAAATAGGGTTAAGTTACCATCACAAATTCGGTTCCAAACGGTTTCGGCATCAAACTTGCTCAACATCTGACACTCCGCCCCAGCCCATAAAGCACAAGTCAGTACGTTAATAATTCCATGAATATGATGTAGTGGCAGTATATGTAAAATGCGATCGCTAGATGTCCATTCCCAAGCGGTGATTAAGCTAGTCACTTGCGCTTGAATATTTTGATGGGTTGTAACTACACCCTTGGGTTTACCTGTTGTACCGCTGGTGTAGAGAATTAAAGCGCGTCTAGTGATATCCACCTCTGGAAGGCGGCCAATATTAGATGGGAGTGTTTCTGAGGTGAGGATAAATCGCAAATTGTGTTCTTGGGCGAGCGATGCCTGCGGCAGTAAACTACGCAGTATACCCTCAAAATCGGGATGAGCAACAATAATCGATGCTCCAGAATTAGTAATTACATACTCTAATTCTGGACGTGGATGGGAAACACACAGAGGTACAGCTATGCCACCAGCACGCCAAATCCCCCATTGAGTGGCTACATACTCAAACCCAGGCGGGATGAGAAAGGCAACTCGCTCCTCCTGTAAGTCTTCTGCATTCTGAAGAAGACTTGCAGCTATTTGACTGGAAGTGTAAAGCAAATCTCGATAGGTAAATGCTCCATCTGTTGTAGCGATTGCTGTTTTCTCGTTGTGTTTTTCAGCACGAATAATTAATGGGAGATTCACGTTTATTTACCGTTTTAGGGTTACTTTCTATTCCAACAATATTTTGTCACTTAATAGATGCTACAACCAACGTTGTTTTTTTGCATAAGTAATACTGCTAATTACAATTAATGCCATCATGCAGATCACAGCAGGATAAGCCCAAGGCTGATCTAATTCCGGCATATATTTGAAGTTCATACCATAGAAACCAGATATGAAAGTTATTGGTAAGAATATAGTCGAGAGGATAGTCAGACGATTAATTCGTTCACCAGTTTTGCTAGCAATATTATCGCGTTGAATTTCCATTAATTCTGACATCCAGGCTCTCAGAGATTGATATTCTTGCCAAAGTTTATCAACCTGATGAACTAATTCTTGATTGAATAGTTCCTTTACTGGCTGGGTGATCCATTGGAAATCTTCGTTATTCATAATAGCCATAAGTAACTTGATGCTTTGAAAATTACGTCGTCCCGAACGAGTAGATTGCCTCATGGTGGCAATTTTTTGGTATGTTGATTCATCACCTGATTTTTCTAACACTTCATCTTCTAAATCATCAAGTTTTCTAGAAATATAATCAAATACATTATCATAGTTATTCAAAACATATTTTAGAATGAGATAAAAAAGATAGTCAATTCCCAGACGTGGAATATCTGGAGTTCGCTTTTGTAAATTATTGGTTAGATTGCTTAAAATTTTTAATTCTGTAATCTCAAAAGTGATAATAAAATTATTTCCAACGACAATATTGCCACGCACAACCTCAAATTCGTTATTTTTTATTTGAGAAGTTAGAATTTCATAGCTGTCAAATAAACAATCTTCTACGTCTTCATCAATTCCTAGAGAGGAATGGTTAAAAATCATCTCAACACGAGATGGATTTAGTCCAAAGTGATTGATAATTCTGGCGGTTCCAGTGCGATCGCGGAAGTGAATACAGCGCAACCAAATATTGTGAGAACCATCAATTCTTTTCAGTACTGTATCGACATCACTACTGCTGAATAATTCCAGATTGTCTGGATAAAAAGTGAGGAGAGTTAGCATACAGTATCCTAATTGAGTCATAAGAAAATCTGGTAACTCATAGTAAGTAGTAAGTACTTTATCCCTGATTTTATAATCACTTTAGTGCTTATAGGACTTACGCACTGTACAAATACATCGTGATGTGAATTATCTAAAATAGGTTGTTTCAGGCTTTTCTTAATTATCCTGCGATCGTAAATAGACCATGCTGTGCCCTTACGAAAGATATGGTTTTTAACCTTCTCCCATATTTGGTATTTATTGTCAATGCGTAAGTCCTAGCTTACTACAAACTATATTGAGTTATAGCTCAATTTTTTTCTCTTTTCCCAGATTTAGGACGAGTATTTGGCCCTGGCGCTGACTTATTTTGCAGAATTGCAATTTCTCTTTGTGCATCTTGATAACTATCTTTTTCTCCTTGCTGTTGGAATAGTTTTGCAGCTTTTTTTAAATCTGCGATCGCTCCCTGTTTATTTTTCTGCTTGGCGCGAATCACACCGCGATTATAGTAGGCTAAGGCATTGTTAGGATTAATTGCGATCGCTCGTGAATAATCCTGATTTGCAGCTTTTTTATTTCCCAGTTCGAGATAGGCATTACCACGGTTGTTGTAAGCTGCTACATCATTAGGATCTAGTTTCAGCGCTTCGGTGTAATCTTCAATCGCGTCTTTATAATCTCCGAAAGAAAAACGGTGAATACCTCTGTGAATATAAGCTGCAATAAATTTAGGATCAATCTGTAAAATAGTGTTGTAATCTTCAGTAGCTTCTACTTTATTTCCCAAATCACTGTAAACATCACCACGATTCAGATAGGCTTCTATGTATTTGGGATTGATGTTAATTGCATCTGTATAATCTTTAAGTGCTGCATATTTTTGCTTATTAATAGATTGAGTTAAACCCCTTTGATAATAAGCTTTGGCATCACTAGGATTAATCTTAATGACTGTATCAAAATCTTGGATTGCTCCTTGTCTAAGTCGGAGGCGACGGCGAAGAATCCCTCGTTGTAAGTAGGCTTCGGTATACTGTGGCTTGAGAGCGATCGCTTTGCTAAAATCTCCCATTGCTCCTTTATTATCCTTCACTTGAGCACGAGCTAACCCCCGGCCATAGTAAGCATAAGCATTCTCAGAATTCAATTTAATCGCTTGGGTATAGTCTGCGATCGCTTCTTTGTATTTGCCTAATTCAGAAAAAGCAAATCCTCGGTCAAAATAGGCATTAGCATCTTGAGGATTCAGCAAAATGGCTTGGCTAGAATCTGCTTGTGCTTGCTCGTAGTCTCCTAATCGATAATAAGCATCGCCTCGCCGATTATAAGCTAGAGCATTTTGCGGCTCTAATTCAATCGCCTGATTGAAATCTTCAACTGCCCCTTCATAGTTTCCTGCCTCATATTTATTTACTCCCTCTTGGTATAATGTCTGTTGAGCATCACTTACAGGTTTTAGCGACCTCAATTGCCACGCTCCAACACCAAGTGTTATACAGCCAGCTATCCCCGTCAAAACTAGTAATAATTTTTTATCATGCTGTTTTTTCTGATCTTTAACATTTGTTAATTTTTTCAGATCGTCTAAAACTTCGGTTGCATACTGGTAACGCTTACGATAGTCAAAACGTACCATTCTATTGATAATTTTTACTAATTTCCTGTTAAATTTTGTATTTTTGTTACGCCAAACTATTTCACCTGTCAGCCGATTTTTCTGATTTCGCAAATTAGATATTTCGTTTGCAGGTAAACCTAGAAGAGCTGCGATCGCAACCATACCTAAAGCATATATATCACTGTTATATTTCAGGTTGCCGTTAACCTGTTCTATAGGCATATATTCGAGATTATCAACGGTATTAGTAATGGCTTCATTGAAATTACTAAAATCAACCAAAACTAACTTTTTATCTGACTCCCTGCGAATAATATTTGTTGGCTTAATATTCCGATGAATTACACCCAAGCTATGTACAAGTACTAAAACTTTTAATATCTCTGATAAAAGATTAATTACTTGATCTTCCCTCAGAGGTTGTCCCTGGATAATTTCGTCAGCTAAAGGATTACCGGGTATGAATTCTTGGACTATATAAAAATCTTCGTTTTCTTCAAAATAAGCAATTAGCTTCTGAATTTGGTCGTGTTCCTGCCCCAGTTTTTCTAAAGTTGCTGCCTTACTGGCAAACAAGCGGCGCAGGCTGGTTAAACTTTGAGGATTGCTACTAGGAGTATGTAACTGCTTAACTATAAATTGGCTGTCAGGAAGATTAGCATCCTCCACTAGATAGGTTTTTGCCTTTTCCCCATCATTTAGAGCTTTTAGTATTCGGTAACGTCCATCTCGTAAATGAATACGCATCAATATAAAAATGTAATTAATAAATTGCTTGATTATAGCTTACGTGTTATTACTGGTAACTATTTTTTAAAAAAAATATTTATTAAAAAAAAATCAATGCCAGAATGGCATGTAAAAGTACTAATTATTAGTTAATGCTTCATATTGCTAGTAATATTTGTCTTTGTTCAGCGAATATTACAGACTTAATACGCTTACATATTACCAGACTGAAGTAAAATTTGTGAGTTAAACTAGACTTAGTATAAAGAGGTAAATGCATAGGGGGGGGATATTTTGATCTGGACTCTTCAGCAATCCCACTCATGACACCTAACCCTCAAATGGGGTAAAAAAATAGCAGCTTGAATTATCCAAAACTCCATATAAAAAAATTGGAAATCAACGTATTTGGGCGAAAAAAAGGCTTGGTAGCTACTGCGAAGCGTCAATTACTCAAGGCGCTCAATTACCGTGACATAGCTGCTATTAATAGCTTAATTGTAGAGTGGCAAAGAATTTTGGGATCGGAAAAGTTAACTGATTTGATTGTTAATGAGGTAATGGTCGAATGCGACTCTGACAGCCACAGTTGGTTTTGTCAAACTTTTATTGGACAAGCTCAATATGAACAGATGGAGGAAAAAGCTCAAAGTAACGTCTTTCAAATTTTAGTGAGTAAAGGTTTGGAACCGGGCAAGGACTTTAGCTCTGGGTCTGATCGCAGTATCATCATAGGCGATCGCGCCAAGGAAATCTTACTTAGCCAATTGCCGCAGGAGGATCAAGCATCATTTGAGGCACAGTTAGAAACCTCGTTAATCTTAGATCCAGTTACCACCATCGAACAACAGTTGGGGTGTGCATTTTTTAGCAATTTGACTGAGATTGCCATCCAACAAATGGAGATATTGAGTAATTCTCAAGCAGCAGCTTATTTAGGAGTGTTGTTGGCTGGATTAGTGTCGCGTCATCCTCAACTTAAGGATGCAGACTTTCCCACACGATTTATTGTCAATACTCTCCAAGGACTGTCTCAAGAACGAGCAATGCTAATCTTGAACGATCCAGAGACAAATCCTCAGTTCGATGAACTTATTATTTTTGGGCATTTATTAGCAGCAATGGGAGATAAAGAATATTATCGCATTGCTGAGGAAGATGGTGGTATTAGCCTCGAACAACTCAAAAAACTTGATTTAGTTTGGTGTGGTGAACGTCGGCTTTCGGAAATGGTAGCCATGATGGAAAAATGGCATTTCAAAAATAGATAATCAGCAATTCCAAATTCCAATTTTAGTTCTACGCTGGCACGACAAATTTTTCACTACCAGCTAGTTCAAAAGCAGCATGAATAGCTTGCAAAGCTTTAACACCTTGCTCTTGTGCCACGACACAACTAATTTTAATTTCTGAGGTGGCAATCATTTGAATATTAATTTGGTGTTCGGCCAGCGCTTCAAACATTTTTGCGGCAACACCTGGTTGTCCCACCATACCTGCACCGACAATACTCACCTTAGCGATCGCACTATCTAAAACAACTTCACCCCATCCTAACTCTGCTGCTACTTGGGTGAGCATTTCTTTTGCACTTTCACCGTCGATCCGCGAGACTGTAAAGGCAATATCTCGCCGAGGAACACCATCAATCACCCGACAGCGCTGAGATTGAATAATCATATCAACGCTAATATTATGTTTCGCTAATAGTCCAAACAACTTCGCCGCCATCCCCGGCCGATCTGGCAATTGGCGAATAGCAAGACGCGCTTGGTTCAAGTCTAAGGCGACACCACGAACGGGGGGAGATGAAGAAGACAAGGGAGAAAAGGGAGAGGGAGAAGACAAGGGAGAATTGTCTTCAATGATTCTTCCTCCTTGTCCCCCTTGTCCCCTTGTCCCCTCTTCCCCTGCCTCAATTTCAAAGGCGCTGCGGAGTGCGCTGACGGCGCGATCGCATTCGGCTGCATCGACTACGCAACTTACTTTCACTTCGCTGGTGGAAATCATCTGGATGTTTACGCCAGCTTCGGCTAAGGTGGCGAACATTTTTGCAGCTACACCAGGACGGCCAATCATTCCTGCGCCAGCGATGCTGACTTTGGCAATGTTATGTTCTACCATTACCTCGGCTTCGTCAGATTTGGGGTTAGATTGATTTCTTAGGGCTGGGGCGATCGCTGCTGCTACTGCTTCTGCCCGTTTTAATATGGGTGTTGTAACTGTAAATGCAATGTCATTACTGTTACCTTCATGAACTGACTGAATAATCAAATCTACGTCTACTTTTTGTCGGGAAATTTCGCCAAATAACCTTGCTGCTACACCTGGTTTATCGGGTACACGCAACAAAGCAACCTTCGCTTGGTCAGTGTCAAATTCTACATTATCTACTGGACGGGCAATTTCCAGATTGATCAGCGATCGCCCTTGGGGTTTAGCTGATGTCACCCAAGTACCGGGGGCATCTGTCCAGCTAGACCTGACAACTAGGGGAACACCATAGTTACGAGCAATTTCCACAGCGCGGGGATGCAGTACTTTTGCGCCTAAGCTAGCTAGTTCCAACATTTCATTGCAGGTGATGGCATCCATCAACTGGGCTTCGGCAACTAAGCGGGGGTCTGTAGTTAAAATCCCTGGTACGTCTGTATAAATTTCACAAAAATTTGCTCGTAATGCAGCTGCGATCGCTACCGCTGAAGTGTCAGAACCACCACGTCCCAAAGTCGTAATTTCCATTTCTCCGGCACTGGAAATGCCTTGAAATCCTGCTACTACAACTACTTTTCCGGCATTTATGTGGCGGCTAATGCGAGTAGTTTCAATATGTAAAATCCGAGCGCGGCTGTATTCAGCTTCGGTAACAATTCCTACCTGAGCACCAGTCATCGAAATTGCGGGTTGTCCGAGTTCCTGCAAAGCCATACTCAGTAAGGCAATGGTTACTTGTTCGCCAGTGGAAAGCAGCATATCCATTTCCCGGCGGTTAGGATTTAGAGAAATTTCATTAGCTAGTTTGACGAGTCCATCGGTGGTTTTGCCCATTGCGGAAACCACTACAACCAGAGAGTTTCCAGCTTTAACGGTTTTGTAAACGCGTTGTGCAACAGCTTGAATACGTTCGACTGAACCGACAGATGTACCACCGTATTTTTGAACTATGAGCGCCATAACTTTTAGTCAATCAATTGTGTCTGCTTTGATAAATGCCACCGCCGGGCCAGGAAACCTTGAAGGCTTATATAGTTTACTAAAGATGTTACTGCAATAGCTTTATCATGGTTTAGTTGATGGGCTGTTTACCACAACCCTGAATTCGATGAATGCCTTGCTCCATATGGGCAACAAGCTAAACACCGGAAAGTGTCAAACTAAACATAAAGTCTATATAAAAGCAACAAACTCAAACTATGACTCAGCAACCAACTGATCTAGATAATAAAGCTGTATTTGAGCACTTGTGGGGAATTACAAAGGAACTTTACCAAAAACTGGAGGCTCGTTTTCAGTTACATCCAGACTCTTCTACACAAGATTTACAGCAATACCGCAGTCTCGATGGCAATATCAACGGATCGCTGACCACTTTTTCTGGACAAGAAATTGACTGGCTAGTTCATTCGTGGTTAGGAAACCCTGAAAAATCAAACTTTAGCACCATGCGTCTCACCACTTGGTTGAAGTCGCATATCCAGGTTCCTCATTTGGCTTTTGAGTTTGGCACACTACCGAATATTTTCTTTTATATAGATTACGTTCCCCGGACTGAGCTTTTAACCGATTTGGAATATCTCGATCGCTATTATGAGCCAGTTAACCAAACATTCTTAAAGTTGCAAGACGATTCGCGCCTAAAAGTATTTACCAGCAAAAGTGTATATGTTCGCCTATTTCAATCGCCTGTGAGTTTATGCTATACCGGCGCACCTACTTTTGAGACCCTTGAACTAACTCGCACACTTGCACATGAAACCCTTGATCGCTGGCTAACTTGGGTAGATGCAGCTGAACCTGTACCAGAAGATGCACGGGAAGCTTTGGCGGCTCGTGATTTGTTGGTACGCCGTACCAGTGCTGAACGTGATCCAGGTAATAAATTTGCCGCACAGATGTTTGGGTCTGAATTAACAGATAAACTTGTACGATCGCTCTGGGGTGGTGATCGAATTAGTCATTAGTCATTAGTCATTGGTCATTAGTCATTTGTCCTTAGTCCCATGCCCCATGCCCACTAATCCAGAATCCTACCGCGCTTTAGCACTGCAAGTTACCTGTCATGCAGTCAACCAAACAAGCGATGCCTCCGGCGGGCTACGCCTACGCCAACAAGCGCGAGCGCTCATGCAAAACTCCATCAACCGCCTAGCTCAACAAATTGCTGCCAGTATCGCTTTCATCGGTTTCGATTGTCGGTTAATTGTACTACCAGAATATTTCCTTACTGGTTTTCCGATGGGAGATTCTCTAGCAGGATGGGCAGAAAAAGCTTGTATAGAAATGGCTGGTGCTGAATATGAGGCACTTGGTAAGATTGCTCAAAAGCACAAAATCTTTTTAGCTGGTAATGCCTACGAAGTTGACCCCAACTTTCCCGGATTGTACTTTCAAACCTGCTTTATTCTTGACCCTTCTGGCTCAATTGTCTTGCGCTATCGGCGGTTAAATTCCTTATTTGCTCCCACACCCCATGATGTTTGGGATAAATATCTTGATTGCTATGGTTTAGAGGGAGTTTTCCCCGTAGCTAAAACGGAGATCGGTAATTTGGCAGCTTTAGCATCAGAAGAAATTTTGTATCCAGAAGTGGCGCGGTGTCTAGCGATGCGAGGAGCAGAGATTTTTGTCCATTCCACCTCGGAAGTATACAACAAAAGCCTCACCCCCAAAGACGCGGCAAAAATCACTCGCGCCGTTGAAAATATGACATACGTAGTTTCTGCCAATACCGCAGGCATCGCTAATATTGCTATCCCCATTGCTTCGGCTGATGGTGGCTCTAAAATCATTGACCATCGCGGAATCATTTTAGCAGAGACAGGTGCAGGCGAGAGTATGGCAGCATTTGCCGAGATTGACCTAGCCGCATTACGCCGCGATCGCCGCCGACCAGGGTTAAATAATTTACTTGCACGCCAACGATTTGAACTATACGCCGAAAGTTATCGCCAATCACACTTTTACCCACCTAATACTATGCTGAAAGGAGAAGTAGACCGCAAACACTTCCTCCAAACGCAGCAAGCCACCATTGAACGGTTAGCCAAACTGGGGATAATTTGAATCGGGGAATGGGGAGCAAATCAATTCAAAATTCAAAATGACGCTCGCGGACTCGCTAACGCTGCGCTAACAAAATTCAAAATTAAAGAACTTCTGCCTCGTCTTTCTCAATGCCCAATGCCCCATGCCCAATGACCAATGACTAATGACTAATCCAATAGAAGTCCGTAATCCCCGAACTGGCAAATTTGACTATGTAATTATCCCGCCGCCTCCAAGGCTGCTGGCACAGCAATGTAAGCGCACCCGCAGAGGGCAAGTTCGCTGGCAGCAACTAGGTTTAGAGGGAAGAATTGAAGCCTTACAGCAGTGGAAGGAAGCGATATTATCTGGGCGCGATCGCTTAACTGAGGCTTTGGTAAATGATACAGGAAGATTATCGACCTCAGTATTGGAAATAGATTCTTTTCTCTCTAGCATTGATCGCTGGTGTAAGTTAGCACCGGAATTGCTGCAAGACTCGGCAAAAAACACAGCAATTCCGTTTATCGCCTTGCAACAAACATCCGTTCCTTATCCCCTAGTTGGGATAATTAGCCCGTGGAATTTTCCGCTGTTGCTATCTACCATTGATACCATTCCAGCATTACTGGCGGGTTGTGCCGTCATTGTCAAACCCAGTGAAATTGCTCCCCGCTTCGTAGCACCACTGAAAACAGCACTCAGCGCCGTTCCCGAATTGCGCGACGTATTAACTTTTGTTGAAGGAGCAGGCGCAACCGGATCTGATTTGATTGAGAATGTAGATTTGGTGTGCTTTACAGGTAGTGTGGCGACGGGGCGGAAAGTAGCAGAAGCGGCTGCTAAACGGTTTATTCCGGCTTTTTTGGAATTAGGAGGAAAAGACCCTGCGATCGTTTTAGAATCAGCCAATTTAGAATTAGCAACCTCAGCAATCTTATGGGGTTCCGTCGTCAACACCGGACAGTCGTGTTTATCAATTGAGCGGATTTACGTTGCTGAATCAATATTTGAAAAGTTTTACCATCAACTAGTAGCAAAAGCTTATCGCCTTCAGCTAGCCTACCCCACAGTTGAAAGTGGAGAAATTGGCCCCATCATTGCCGAAAGACAAGCAGCAATTATTAGCGGCCATCTTCTAGATGCAGTTGAAAAAGGAGCAGTAATTCACTGCGGCGGTGTAATTGAAGATTTAGGTGGGGGTTGGTGGTGTCGTCCGACAGTTCTCACACAGGTTAATCACTCCATGAAAGTGATGACCGAAGAGACTTTTGGCCCCATCATGCCAATAATGCCTTTTTCCACAGTAGAGGAAGCAGTGTCTTTAGCGAATGACTCAATTTATGGATTGAGTGCTGCTGTCTTTGCTTCAGAAGCCGAAGCCTTAGAAGTTGCCCAGCAGATAGATGCAGGTGCTATTAGTATCAATGATGCTGCGCTTACCGCCATCATGCACGAGGGAGAGAAAAACGCCTTCAAATTCTCTGGTATGGGAGGGTCACGCATGGGTGCAGCAGCGCTGAAACGGTTCATGCGAAAAAAAGCTATTTTGATTAAAACTAACGCGACAAATGACCCTTGGTGGTTTGAGACTGGGGAGTGACCAATGCCGTCATCACTATGCAACTCATTACTGTAAGAGGTTGTTTGAAAAGTGGTTGGCTGTGATTTTAGGTACTCAGAGATCCCCCCTAGCCCCCCTTAAAAAGGGGGGAGCCGGAATCAAAGTCCCCCTTTTTAAGGGGGATTTAGGGGGATCTAAAAGTATTTAATACATTACTAGGGACTTTTCAAACATCCTCTAACCAATGGCATAGGCGTAGCCCGTCGTAGACATCGCCTCTGCCACAGTTTCGTCTATGATAACCAAAGCACCTGGAAGAACTTTCATAATTTTGGTTCAGAACACAAGTTCATTCGTTCAGAACACAAGTTCATTCGTTCAGAACACAAGTTCATTCGTTCAGAACACAAGTCTATTCGTTCAGAACACAAGTCCATTCGTTCAGAACACAAGTCTATTCGTTCAGAACACAAGTCCATTCGTTCAGAACACAAGTCCATTCGTTCAAAACACAAGTCCATTCGTTACGCCAAGTTATTCCAGCGATGATTAAAGCCGTCTTTGACAACCTTCCTCACTGCCCACTCATAATATGCGAACATAATTAAGGGACTTCCAGAAATTAAATTATCCAATTTCTGGACTTCACTACGACTATCCCTCCCCCTGCTCCCTGCTCCCTGCCCCCTGCCTCAATAGCGATGGTATATTTTTTTATTTGGAAGTCCCTAAGTTGTAGCTGACTACCTGCACAGAGATTTAAAATGGATACCATTGCAATCTCTGTTCTGAATCGCCTAGTAGATGCCACAGTAGAGATTCCTGTTTGTAAAAGTATTACCAATCGGGCATTACTCGTCACGGTCTTAGCGCCAGGTAACTCGATTTTAGAAAATGCCTTATTTAGTGAAGACTGGCATTTGCTGTCACTGGCTTAAAGATTCCAGGCATTGTAATAAAAGACCCTGGTTGGTTGTACAGCGAAAACTTTTCCCGATTAATTTACTCAATTTTTCCAAATGTTAAAACAATAAAAGGTGAATTGCAATGTCAAATATTCGAGAAGGAATGCCCGTACTTGCCCGTCATGAAGGAGATTGGGTAGGAACTTATACAGTAATTGATACAGCGGGAAAAATCCTTGACAGCTACGAGTCTCACTTAACCTGTCAATTTCCAGAAAATGGCCCTCATCCCTACTATCAAATTAATCGCTATAAATGGTCTGATGGTAAACGAGAAGAATATGAATTTCCAGGAATCTATAAAGATAATAAGCTTTGGTTTGACACCGATCGCATAGACGGAAAAGCCTGGGAAGCCGATGATTCGATTGTGATTTTGTGGTTTAGTTATAAAACAAACCCAGACATGAGTTTATATGAAATGATCTATATTAGTCCTGACAATAACAATCGTGCCCGCACTTGGCATTGGTTTAAGAACAACAAAATTTTTCAACGCACTCTAATTCAAGAAGAACGGGTAAGATAGTAATTTCTGTTCTCAAAGATCATCAATCATCATTCTCCAGTCCGCGCAGGCGGACTTTGTTTGTGTAGCCACGACTTACAATCGTTAAGCTTTCATCTCAAATTTCAACTTAGTAAGGTACACGCATGGCAAAAGGTGACAAAATAAACTTTTCTACTCCTAGTGGTTTCCCAGAATTTCTGCCTACTGAAAAGCGTCTAGAATTATATTTGTTAGATATCATCCGTAGAGTTTTTGAAAGCTATGGATTTACGCCCATTGAAACACCTGCTGTTGAACGTTTAGAAGTGCTGCAAGCTAAAGGTAATCAAGGTGACAATATCATCTATGGCATTGATCCCATATTGCCACCAAATCGCCAAGCCGAGAGAGATAGATCGGGCGAAACTGGTTCGGAAGCCAGAGCTTTAAAGTTTGATCAAACAGTTCCATTAGCAGCGTATATTGCTCGTCACCTGAATGAATTAACTTTTCCCTTTGCCCGCTACCAAATGGATATGGTTTTTCGGGGAGAACGAGCAAAAGATGGGCGTTTTCGTCAGTTCCGCCAGTGCGATATTGATGTAGTTGCTCGTCGTGAACTCAGCTTGCTCTATGATGCTCAGATGCCTGCAATTATCACTGAAATATTTGAAGCAATTAATATTGGTGATTTTTTGATTCGCATTAATAATCGTAAAGTTCTTACAGGTTTTTTTAAATCAGTAGGAATTACTGAAGATAAAATTAAATCGTGTATTGGTATTGTTGATAATTTAGAAAAAATTGGTGAAAGTAAAGTAAAACAAGAGTTAGATAAGGAGGGAGTTTCAGGAGAACAAACTCAAAAAATTATTGATTTTATTAAAATAGATGGTTCCGTTGATGAAGTATTAGATAAGCTCAAGCACCTCGCAGAAAATCTATCAGAAACGGAGCAATTAGCTCTGGGGATTGCCGAATTACAAACGGTAATTGCAGGTGTGCGTAATCTCGGAGTTGCCGAAAATCGTTTCTGTATTGATTTATCCATTGCCCGTGGTCTTGATTACTATACTGGTACAGTTTACGAAACAACCTTATTAGGACATGAAGCTTTAGGTAGTATTTGTTCTGGCGGTAGATATGAAGAATTAGTTGGGGTATTCTTGGGTGAAAAAATGCCTGGGGTAGGCATTTCTATAGGATTAACTCGCTTAATTAGTCGCTTGTTAAAAGCTGGTATTCTTAGTACCTTAGCTGCTACACCAGCCCAGGTGATGGTAGTGAATATGCAAGAAGATTTAATGCCAACTTATTTAAAAGTTTCGCAACATCTGCGTCAGGCTGGAATTAATGTTATCACTAACTTTGATAAGCGCCCTTTGGGTAAACAATTTCAGCTAGCAGATAAACAAGGAATTCAATTTTGCGTAATTATTGGTTCTGAGGAAGCAGCAGCGCAAAAGTCTTCGCTGAAAGATTTGAAAACAGGTGAGCAAGTAGAAGTGCTACTAGTAGATTTGGCTGAGGAAGTTAAAAGAAGGCTTGCATCATAAGCTACGAAAGTTCTAAGGGTAGCGACTGTCTTGAAAGTCGCTACAAATATTTTATTTTTCTAGAGTAATAAAAGAGCGCTAAGAGGTTGTTTGAAAAGTGGTTGGCTGTGATTTTAGGTACTCAGAGATCCCCCTTAGCCCCCCTTAAAAAGGGGGGAACCGGAATCAAAGTCCCCCTTTTTAAGGGGGATTTAGGGGGATCTAAAAGTATTTAATACATTACTAGGGACTTTTCAAACATCCTCTAAAGAAGTTGGTCAGTCAGCTAGGGGTTAAGATAGGTTTTATATTTTATATAGGAAACTTGGATTGGGTTTCACCTTAATCAAGCAAAAATATATGACAATTCTCAACGCTCGTAATTTAACCTTAGAAGAAGTTCATCGTCTGTTTGGCTTTCAAAAACATTACAATGACTCATTTTCTAACTACTTATCTCTGGAACCTCTCACGGAAGTAGAACAACAGGAACTCAAACAAATTCAGCATGATTTTGATAGATACCTGACAGCAGGGAAAGTTTCTTAAGGTCAGGTAAAGTTCCTTGCAGCTGCTCCTTTACTAAGATTAGCTGGTTTTTATCGCTATCCTATCGAGATTGTTTTAAAGGAGAATATTGCTGATATTGAAGTTGAAGATGAAGATATCCTAATTAAAGAAAGATTTGATATTTTAGCTATTAGTAAAGCTAAACATACAAAACTTCAAAAATATTTTTGGGTACTGTTAATTGAATCTAAAAATAGCCAAATTGATATATCAACAGGTTTACCTCAGCTACTCACATACTCTTATAAAAATTTAGATAATCAAAAATCAGTTTGGGGATTAGTGACTAATGGTAGAAGTTATCAGTTTGTCTATATCGAACAAGGAAATCCCCCAATTTATTACCTGTTACCAGAATTAAATTTGATGGGAAGAGAACGTTCAAGTCAGTTGCTACAAGTTTTAAAAGCAATTTGTCAGCTTTGAAAGCATTGATGTTGAAGTTCGGTACATTAACGATGAAAATCAATAGACATAAAGCACTCGACAGGAAAGTTTTACCCAAGTATTAAGGCAATATACAAGTCAAAGCAACAATTTATGAGTCAAGCCATACCCAAACTAGTAAGCTTTGAAGATTTTACAGCGTGGCGGCCCGAAGGCGGAAGATACGAATTACACGATGGCGTGATTGTTGAAATGCCCCAACCAACCGGTGACCATGAAGATGTTGTTGGCTTTATAGCTAGAAAACTAACAGTAGAATTTGACCGATTAAATTTACCTTATACAATCCCTAAAACTGCGCTGATAAAACCTTTTAATTCGGTATCTGCTTATTCCCCAGATGTGTTGATATTAAATCGTCTGAATTTAGTGAATGAGCCGTTATGGAAAAAAGAATCAACTGTATGTTATGCGGCATCAATTCCCTTAGTAGTTGAGGTAGTTAGTACCAATTGGGATGATGACTACTACACAAAACAAGGTAAATATGAGGGTATTGGAATTCCTGAATATTGGGTTGTAGATTATCTGGGTTTAGGCGCTAAAAAGTTTATTGGCAATCCCAAACAACCTACTATATCTATTTATCAATTAATAGATGGTGAATACCAATTTACTCAATTTAGAGGTACTAATCGCATCGTTTCGCCTACTTTTCCAGAGTTGAATTTAACTGCCGAACAGATTTTTCAAGCTGGAGGTTTCCCAAGTAGTTAGAGGATGTTTGAAAGGTCTTTTTGTTGGTGGCAAAACGTTTTAGATCCCCCTAAATCCCCCTTAAAAAGGGGGACTTTAAGAAGCTTTCCCCCCTTAAAAAGGGGGGCTAGGGGGGATCAACAAGTGCCTAAAATAACAGCTAACCATTTTTAAAACAACCTCTTAAAAATATTGAGAAAGCTTTTTTACAAATTGTCAGACTTTTTAAACACGGAAATAAAAATTACCATCGCACTAAATCCCAGCCTCTAGCTGTTTATGCTATTAGGGTGAATAATAGTAATTCCTTCAACTTCTAGAAAGTCTTTTGGGTTTAGAGTCAAAATATGACTGATGCTATGGGCAAGCACTACTGCTTGTATGCGTAAATCATGGGTGCGTTTACCTGAAATTTTATGAGTTGTAGCGAGGCCAAACCAAAGGTGAAATATATCTGGTGTTTCTTCTAGCCACTCAAACTGATTTATTAGCATTTGCAACGAGAGTTCGGTTTATTCTGGTGTCCATCCAAATCCATTTACAGCTACAGGACGAGTGGCTACAACCCAAAATTCAATTAAAACTTGAGATGTAATAAAACATCGATGGTTATTAGATATTAGATACCTGATTGTGCGATGGACAAGATTGTAATCGGGTGAAGCTATATCCCTGGAGCGTAACAGGATATTAGTATCTAATAAATAATTGGTCATACTTCATCATCGTAGATATTTTCTCGACGCAAAGCTTCATCATCAAGGTTGACATAACTTTTTGGTGCTGTATCTATCCACTCCTGCCAAAGTAATAATCTCTCTGATGATGTTTTAGGTTTACTAGTTAGTAAGGTTAAATTCTTGTTACTAAGTTTTTCTTGAAAGAGTTTTTGCTCTTCGGGGGAGAGGTTTAGTACCACTTCTACAAGAGAATTAACAAGTTGTACATTCATAGTTATTTATACAATTCACTGGGTCAGTCTATGCGATGGGCTTTCGCCTTGCACTGATGCTGCTTTACTATAATACTGACTATTGCTTCTGCCATACAGCAAAAGACATAGCTAATTTCTCGCAGACTTTAAGCGAACGTTTATAAGCTTTGAGCGATGAGTGGAATATCACTGCACGCCCTTTTGATTAAAGTCAAAAGTCAACTTTGAAAGTAATCGCAAAATCCAGGACAAATGAAACTACCTTGGGATGAATGGGAAGCAAGTAACCATGAAATAGAAAAAGTAGCGAGCAAATTTATCTTTGCTAATTGCTATGACACCCAAAAAGCTAGCATTGTACTACAAGCACAACAAGAAGACGTTTTTTTGCCACAGTGCCAGGTAACGGAAACGTAGAAACCGCAATACTTCGTGCTAAATGACTTGTTTGTGAATCTTCACAATTTCCTGTAAGCCTTATATGTTACAGTTTACAAGTCTCGACGCGATAAAAGAAGAGACAATCATAAAATCACAAATCTTACTCGAAGCAGCAACGGGAAGATGTCCCTGCGGAGAATTTGTTGTGAAGGCCAGGTCTGAGTATATCCGCCAGTTTTTATTAAAAAACACTTCTTTTCGCCATCCGACGCGATCGCCAAACTTTTCGTAGTCTTTTCCAACGTTTTCCCAAATTCGCTTTTGCACACTAAACCCAAAGTGCCCATTGCTGTATTTTACCCACAGTTGGTCAATGGTGCGTAAGTCAGTGCAAGGAAAATTATTAATAGATTCAGAACTAAGCCAGCCTTGTGATTTTCTGCCTGATGCTTCGAGCATAACAGCCAGAGTTTCTTGATCCGCCTCTTTCCACTGTTTAGCTTTAAGTAAATCGCGCAACCGCCTATAGTCTACACCTTTCTCAGAGGGAAGATCGTTAGCAGTAGATTGCTGTTGTAGTCGCAGTCTCTGTGCTTCTTCTTGTTCTCGTTGTCTTTGCAGCCTTTGTGCTTCCTGTTGTTCCCTTTCTAGTTTAAGTCTCTGTGCTTCCTGTAGTTGTTGGAGTATTTCTGCTTGTTGCTTTTGTACTTCAGCTTCATTATGTATTGGGGCTACATCGTCATCTTTAAGGTTCAGATATTGCTGCAATTTCTTCAAACCCGCTTTAGCTTTTTCCCCTAACGGATATCCTTGTTCATCTACTAACTCGGTAAAGGTTTGCTTGTATTGATCCAGATTTTCTCTGTATTTACCATAAGGTTCTAATATTTTGTCTCGAACTGTACGAGCTTCTTCATCAGTTAATCCTAGCTGTTCTTGTAAATGCTTCAATATTTTGGATTCCACTAAAGAAATCTCGCCATCATCTGCAAATTCTTCAACCTTCTGGCGATACTCAGCTATGGCAGTTTCCTTTGTTGCCAGTGTCAGTTTCAGTTTACGCTCACTTTTCAATTGCCCAGCAGCAGCTCTAATTCCCTGAGCTACGTTTGTGAATGCATCGTCTCGATTAGTACAAGAGGTAACAGGTTCGGCATCTTTGGGCAAAAATTGCAGTTTAGCAAAGGGTGTATCACTCCAATCAACCCTTCGCAGAATAATCGGGATGACACGAGCTTTTCCCGTATTGTGACGTTCTATTGCTGTGGTGACTTCAATCTCCCAGCAATAATTAGAAGCGATAAAGTCTGAACTGATAAGTAACAGAATGATATCGGCGGTGTTTAAATTCTCATTAATTTGGTAATCCCACTCCTCTCCAGGTAGTATCTTGCGATCGTCCCAGCTTGAAATCACACCTTGGCGTCTCAAAGTACTTAGGTGATTAGCTAGTTCATCCTTTAGAGATTCGTCTTTATGTGAGTAAGATAAGAAAAGCTTTAAAGGTTCCTCTAGCATTTTTGGTCTAAGGAGTAGGACAAATCACGCTTTAAAGACATTATAGTGTTTTTAGCTGATTTGCTTGAGAAGTAAGCCCCTAAGCCCGATCGCAATATACTTCACCAAAGCTATGATCAGCATGAATCTCAATTACTAAATCAACCACTGTCGTATCTTTTACTAACGGCTTGATGAATAATTCTGGGTGAAGCGATCGCCAAAAATAATTGACAAATTGCTCTATCTCTGCATTGCTCATTCCCGATTTACCCGCAGCAATCATCTGCTGTTCTGCCTGTTTGCGCCACTCCAAAGAACATCGGTAATCGGTGGGATATAGCACAATTAAACTGTCTAATCGCTCCCATAATGGTAGATAATCGTGGAGGCGAAGATTCATATCACGAGCAAATGCTCTATCTTCATCTGTGAGGATTGGCGGCGGTGCAGTATCAAATACATCTGCGTTAATTGGTCGCACACCCACAAACCAGCCTTCAAATAGTACTATATCTATATTTGTAACCATTTCTGGATTAGTGCGATCGCCAGCGCCTCTAAAAGCAGATTTATCAAAGCGGGGAATCATCACTGGGCTTTGCAACTGGCGGATTTTATCTAGTACATTTAAACCTAAATCTACATCGTGGGTTCCTGGTGGGCCGCGCCAAATCAAGCGGGGATCTTGCTGTGTTAAAAGCAAGCGATCGCTGTAAGTTTTATATAAGTCATCCAAAGATAAACTCACAGTCCGGTATCCCAACTGATCGAGAATCAAGCTAAGAACCTTGGACATTGTGGTTTTACCAGTGCCTTGTCCTCCCAATATTCCTTGAATCAGGGGGCGTTCTAACTGTTGGCGCTGCGATGCTAGTGTGATTCCCAAAGGCAGCCACAAGTCCCACAACACCTGTAACATTTCCTGGGGTTCGACTTTGAGGCTAGTTTGGCAGAATTGGCTAAAAGCTGGTAAGACAGATTTTAGTAAATGCGATCGCTCTTTTATCACTTCATCGACATTTTCCGGCGTGATCCCAAAAGCTTTAGCCCTCAACCTATCTGCTAATGCCGCTTCTCTTGCTTCCTGCTTCCCTATCTCCCTCATCTCCCTCATCCCCCATACTACGATCCCAACTTAAAGGCTTCGAGAAACAGGCTGTAGGTGAAACCAACTTTGAGGAGATTTAGTGAGTCTACCAAGAGCGATCGCCTAGCGAAAAAGCTCTGACTGTAAAATATCCTACTAGTAATTTCAGTCAATACTACTAAAAAACCAGCTACCACTATGTCTAATTCTGCCCGTTGACCGGCTGTAGTGGAAGCTGCGTTTCCCAGAAAAAAACCGAACAAAAAACTGATAATTAGTAACGATAGTCGCCGCCAAGGATTTAAAAACCATTGCCCCAAGCGTGTAGCAATGGCATCTAATAAGTTATTGAGACGAGTATTTTGCATTACAAGGGCTTCTAGGGAAAAGTCAAGATATCTTGAAATATCTCTTATATTAAGGAGGATATTGGTTTTAGCATCAGCTTGTTTGTTAATATTATAATTATGTCCTGGGCTTCGAGTGTTGATTGAAATTTGCAAATCATATCATCATTTAGGGAAGTACAGGCCCTTCAAAGAGTGCTTATTCTAACGCAAGATGAAATATATATCTTAGATTTATCTAAGGGTTTGGCAAAAGATGCCTTGCTGGGTCATGAATTGGCTTTGCTTAGTATCTAATTTTCTTGTTTTTATCCAAGCCTACGGTCAAGATGCAAAGCAATGGGTGTCTGCACTACTCGTTTGTTAAACATCAAGAAAATAATTTTCTCCAAATATTTTCTAATCAAAATGATATTTATAATACATTTGTATCCCTAATTTTAGGAAAGCCTATATTAGGCTACTTTCTATGATTCCCTTTTGTGATAATAGGCTACTATTTGGTCAAGCCTAGACAAAATATTTATTTCTAATAACTATCAATATGAAATCTTCCGTGTATCGTAACGTCGGTGTTACAGCTTCTTGCTTGGGACTGCTTATTGCTCTGGTGGGATACTTTGGAGTGAGCGTATCCTTTGAATCCACAAACCCAGATACATCTTCACAACTGCCAACTGAAACTAACCAGTGGGAGGCAAATTCCTCTACACCCGTTTCACCTGAAAAAGGTATTTCAGCTAGTCTATCTACTCCAGCAACTACCCCAACCAATCAAGTAGAACATAGTATTAGAGAGAATACTTATCCTGTCTTGGCAGAGCGTGATAAATCAGCAAGCATTGCCAAGGATCAAGGAACTTTGCGAATGAGCAATCAAACAAATCAGCCTGTACGGTTGGCTCTACTGGCGCGACAGTCGGTAGCAAAAGGCTCTAGTACTAAACAGGCTAACCATGATGTACCGGCACATTGGGATTTTGCTCCCCAAGAAGGTAGTGAGAAGGGACTGATTTTATCCCTACCTCAGAATAATTTAAAGTTGGAGAAGGGAGATATTTTAGTTGCTTTTGCACAAGATGGTTCCCGTCGTTACTGGGGTCCCTATGTTGTCGGTGAAACTCAATTACCTAAATGGAATTCCCAAAATAGGGAATGGCAACTAGTACTGAGTCCATAGTCCATATTTAGTAGTACTGAAAAAGTAATACAGCTGGGCGTAAATTCAGCTACTTTGAAGACAAAGGGTTTAAGCCATTTGTCTTCAAAGTGTTATGTGTTGGAGAAGTTTTTCTGGCGACTTTGAGCAACTGGCGTTACTGAACAGGAAAAAGTGTAGAGTACTGAGGAGAAGAAAATTGTTGAATTTAAAACTCCGCAGAACAAAAGATAGATAACCAACGACTATTGATTAGTGATTGTTGACTATTGACTAATGAGAATGAAATTGAGTGTTAAGCACACTGTTGATGAGTGGTTCAATAAAATAGGAAAGAATCCAGCCCTTGGTATCACTGTATCGATTTTGTGGTTGATAGTGATTGGCTGGATCGCTTTTGGCTGGAATTTGGGCAACACTGGCTTGATTGATGAGACAGAGCCGCTGTTTGCCGAAGCTTCCCGCCAGATGTTCGTCACAGGTGATTGGATTACCCCATTTTTCAATGGTGACACTCGTTTCGATAAACCTGCTTTAATTTACTGGTGTCAGGCGATCGCTTATGCAATTATTGGGGTGAATGAGTGGGCAGTACGCCTTCCGTCAGCGATCGCAGCCTTCGGCTTAGTTTGTTTAGGTTTTTACACCATACAGTGGTATTTCGCTAGACAAGACGAATTAGATCAAGTTTCACGTCCTACTCGCCGCTACTTAACATCTTTTATAGCAGCAGCGCTCATGGCACTTAATCCCGAAACCATTATTTGGGCGAGAATTGGTGTCTCTGATATGCTGCTCACCGGATGTATGGCATCAGCTTTGTTATGTTTCTTTCTAGGGTATGCAGGGAAGGGAGGGAGTAGGAAGCAAGGGGGCAGGGAGCAGGGGGAAAATTCCCCTGCCCCCTACCCCTCTGCCTCTTCTGCCCTATTCCCTAATAAGTGGTACTTAGCTTTTTATGTGCTGATTGCTGGCGCAATTTTGAGTAAAGGTCCAGTGGGAATTGTTTTACCAGGGCTAATTGTTGCCGCCTTTTTGCTTTACGTGGGAAAGTTTCGAGAGGTGTTGCGGGAAATGCGCCTTCTCGTTGGTGTATTGATAATTTTAGGTTTATCAGTGCCGTGGTTTGCTTTAGTAATTTGGCGCAATGGCTGGAATTATATTAATGCCTTTTTTGGTTATCACAACCTGGAACGGTTTACAGAAGTTGTTAATGGTCACTCAGCACCTTGGTATTTTTACTTTTTAGTAGTGCTGCTGGGTTTTGCGCCCTACTCAGTGTATTTACCACTCTCTATAGTAAGACTAAAGTTTTGGCAGCGATCGCACTGGCGATCCCTTGAACGTTTTCAGCAGTTTGGTTTATTTGCTTGGTTTTGGTTTGCTAGCATTTTTGGTTTTTTCAGCATTGCTGTTACCAAACTCCCTAGCTACGTATTGCCTTTAATGCCAGCAGCAGCCATCCTGATAGCCCTGTTGTGGAGCGACTTTTTCCAAGATACAGAGGCTAGGCAAACAATTCCTGTTTCCTCCTCTCCCACTCCTCCCGTGTCCCCCTCTTTTCTCCGAGTGAGTGGTTGGGTGAATGTAGTGTTTTTATCAGTTCTGGCAACAGCACTGTTTAACATAACCCACATATTAGGTACTGATCCAGCTATAAGTAACTTCCACGAACTAATTCAACAATCTGGTTTACCAGTAATAGCCGGTGTAATGTGGCTAGTTTGTGCCGTTTTAGTTGCGGGTTTCTTATTAAGTCGCCAATGGAATTACGTTATCGGCATTAATTTACTAGGGTTTGTAGCATTCTTAATTTTTGTGTTAACCCCTGCTTCGTTCTTTATAGATCGAGAACGTCAATTACCTTTAAGGGAATTATCTGCGGTCATCCTAGAAGCAAAACAACCAAATGAAGAATTGATTATGCTTGGATTCAAAAAGCCTAGTGTAGTCTTTTACAGCCACATCCACGTCAATTATTTAAGATTTCCCCAAGAGGCTATAGAGCATATTCAAAACCAAGCTGCCAAGGGACTACAACCTCCCTCGCTGCTGCTGTTGGCTGAACAGAAAAAGTTTTTACAAATGGACTTACAGCCAGATGATTACAAGAGTTTATCAACCAAGGGTGCTTACAACTTGGTTCGAGTTCCTTTTAAGAAAAAGAAAAATCAAAAAATAGACATATCTTGATTAGAGATTGGGGATTGGGGACTAGGAAAGATAAGTATGTAGATTTATATCCCCACCAATCTTAAAAGAATTTTTCCCCAGTACCCAGTACCCATTAACATTTGTCATTGTAACCATTGACAGCTAAGGCTTGATTGATCTGGTTTAATAGGTCTTCCATTGATATCGATCGCGGTAATATTTGAGTAGCGATCGCACCAACAACAGTTTCTATCGATGCCAAACCATTCTTCTTCTGCTTGTCAATTTCCTTATAAGCTACCCCAGACTGGAAACTGGTTTCTGGGCGATTTAATCGCTGATTCAGTACCAAAATTGGTGGTAACTTTAAAGGTGAATCTCCCAATGTCTTCAGTGCTTTGAGCACGTCTTTGTGGATAGCGGATTCTCCTAAACAAATTAGCAGTAAGTCAACGCTTTGGTGGCGAATTTGTTGTAACACTTCTGCCCAACAGGGACTCATCGCTGCTTTGAAACCTGCTGTTTGTAGGTACTGAATTAAAGCTTGGAACCACTCAGACCCCCGTTCAGCAGTTTCACTACTAATTGAGCAATTTTTTGCTGTCCGATAACCCTTAACTGGCTTGCGTCTTACCTGGGGAAAATCACGCAGCATTGTTAAATCCACTACCAAAATGTTAGGAGGGCAGCAAATACCAGAAGCAATTTGCAGTACAGATAGTAAGGCATCTGTTTTCTCAGTGCGACTGCTGTTATCTTTAGCAAATGGTGTTAAGTAAGGAAATACAGATAGCCCTGGTATTTTAGAAGCTATTAAGGTAGTTGCAACATCGCAAGTAACCAGTGGTATTGCCGCCAAACGCGAGTGCTGAATTAGTTGTTGCAGATACATTTGGGCGGTGGTACTTTCGACATCTAACAAAATGACATCAAATTGCCATACCCGCGCTAAAAGTTCTGCCTGATCTAGGTCATCTACTTCAATCACCCGGTGTTCTCTAAGTGAGGGGTGGGGATTGACCGATTCCAACTGGGGATTCACCAACCTGAGAATTCGCAGTGGGGTTTTAGTTGGGATAATAGCGCTGTTGTTTAACCCTTGCTGCGGAACTGCTTGTGCAGTACATAATTTTTCTAAAACTGGTGCTAATACCTGATGCTCTACTGGCAAGCTTAAGAAACCATCGGCTCGATTAGCAAATGCTTGTTCCTTTTCGGCTCCCGTCGCTGTCACAATTACAGATATATGACGGGTTGCGGTGTCAGATTTTAGTAAAGTCAGCACATCCCAGCCTGATAGCAGGGGTAACAACGGATTCAAAAATATCGCAATTGGTTGCAAGCGCCGAGCTTTTTCGACTGCTTCTGTCCCTGATCGCGCAATCACAACCCGATATCCTAAACCTTTGAGTTGTTCGGTCAAGTCTTCAATATATCGGGCTACTGCCTCGACTACCAAGACCAACCGTTGCGAACTAGCAGGATGATGTTGTGTGGGGGTGCTAACAGACTGACGAGCTGCTGTGGGGTTTTCCCGTGTCGGTTGGTATCGTGTCTCCTCGTCTTCTCTGATTCCCATATCTGGTTCAGAAAAGCCTGTTTTTGGAGGACTGGGCGGCAGAAGTAGTGTAAATTGGCTACCTTTTCCTTCACGAGATAAGAAACTGACATCTCCTCCGTGGAGACGAGCCAAGGCCCGAGTTAATACCAGCCCCAAACCAGTACCTTCAAATTGGCGGGTGAGGGGATTTTCTAGTTGTTGGAATTTTTGAAAAATTAAGTGTTGCTGGTGTTCAGGAATGCCAATGCCTGTATCCCAAACTGTAAAGGCAATCCATCCTTCCCAACGACTCACCCGCAGCCCAATTTCGCCAGATATTTCGGTGAATTTAAAGGCGTTGGAAAGTAGGTGTACTAACATCTGGCGCAAGCGCAGTTCATCTGCCACTATTTGGTCTAAGCCTAGTTCAATGGAAAGGCAGAATTGGGGAGCAGATGAACGAGCATTTTGTTGAGTTTGGGATGTAGCTTTGGTAGTTTGAGTGTGGATGGCTTTGGCTTCCGATAGGGCGCGATCGCACACAGCACTAATTTTTACTGGCGTTAGCGTCAAATCCATTTGTCCCGTTTCCATGCGGGTCAAATCTAAAATGTCGTTAACCACACTCATCAGATGCCGTCCGCTTTGATGAATCAGTCCGGCATAGCGGGCTTGACGCTCGTTGAGTTCTCCCAACTGCTGATCCACGAGCAAGCGCGATAATCCCAGAACGGCAGTTAGGGGAGTTTTGAGTTCATGACTAATACAAGCTAAAAACTCGTCTTTCAACCGATTTAGTTGAATTAAATCGGCATTCTTCGCTGCTAGTTCTTTGCAAAGCTGTTGCTGTTCAGTGACATCAGTAGCTAAAACTAACCACAAATCATTGCTGAGTGCAACCTCAGACTCAGCACTCATAACTTTAAGCTCAGGACTATCTAAGGGAATTTTGGCAAACTGCCAGATTCGCTCCTGACCATTTTGCACTTCGACAACGCAGGTACAAGTACCCACCTGACTATCCAAATAGCACCGACTGTATACAGCATCATTCGATGCTTCTTGCTGAGTCAGTTTTTCTTCACCACCATGCTCATTTTCCCTACCATTGGGATGAACCTTGATTGCTCGTTGGGCGGCATATTCTGGTTTTTCGGAGCGGTTAGGGACAAGTATTGCTTCCACTTGTTGCCTAACTCCTTCTGGATCTTTCAATGCTCCTAATTGCTGCCACCAGGCGGGATTTCGTGCTACCACCTCGCCAGTACCAGTTTGCAACATTAAAGGCCAAGGCAGTCTTTCTAGCAACTGTACTAGTGGCTGATGTCCCAACGACTTGGGGTTATTTGGCATCTGCATACCAACATCGTACTCATGGCGATGCTCAACAGACGACCCCTGGATGCCTGAGCTTTGTAACCCAGCCATCCGTTCCTTAGCCAACAATCGCAACAGACGTGAACTATCTAGCAGCCCCAAATATTGACCATTGGAGTCAATCAGTACCCAATCTAAGTTCTGCTGTTTTTCGGACTGTGGATAACACAAGTGCAAGCTTAATTGCTTTACACGTTCAGAAGCTGATATTGTCTGTATTGGCTCAATTAGACCTTGACCCCAGGTAGTGAGTGATTGCTGTAAATTTAAATTTTTATCGTCACGATGTGCTAATAATTTTTGGATTAAACGGGCAGAATACAGCAACCCTATGGGGCATTGCTGTTGATTCACTACTACCAAGCGATCGCACTGCTCTTGCTCAAAAATCTCCAACACCACTGCCAGAGAACTTGTTTGGGGGCAGCTAGGTACGGTTGCCTGAAAGTCATAAAGCGGGTAATCTAGCATTAACATAGGGCTTTTGGGGTCATTCTTCCTGTGGAAACCTCCGGCATTTCCATCTGCCAATTGTTGATGGTCTTTTCGCCTGAAGCCATATCCTCTAAGAAGACTCATATAAGCAACTCTGGTTATTTCAACGCCATTAAAACAACGGGATTTCCCCTCACGGACACTTGCTTGCGGACGAGTGCATTTTTCCCAGAGGCGACGTTTCTCATTTCTAGCAACTAGCCTCCCCAGTGTCTTACTGGTATTTAAACTCCTCATCGATAGCGACAGCTAAAACAATTATGGCCCCAAAGATTCGCTTTAGAACCTTGAGGAATTATAATGATTTGGAAAGCGACAAACCTTTAAGTTCGTTTAAGTATCTTATCAAGGAGCAAAATAAAATAATCTATCTATTTACATACATAGATATGCAAATAATAAGTTAGCTAGTGTGTCTTGCTATTCCGATAGATACCTCATCATCAAAAACCGCCTAAGTCTTATTACTCAGTTGCTGCACTCGGTTGTTGAGTGGCTAGCACTATCTGCTAACACAGAGCGTTATTTTGGGTTTTAATCACCAGTTTACTGCACACCCAGTATTACCCTAGCAATGTTACCCAAACTTATCAGCCCACGTTTTTTGCTCAGGGTGATCAAGGAGATATATTCAAGAATAAATGTTACAGGACTTACGCAACTGGCACAGAGCGATCGCTAATTAATAGTACATAAGTATTATTTAAATCTGATTCCGAAAGCCTTGTATTCGTAATAAAAGTCGGTGTGTTGGAAGCAAAGTATAAAATATTC
>NZ_JACJTD010000150.1 GCF_014698505.1 Nostoc foliaceum FACHB-393
TATTTAATAACGTTCAAAAAATACAAAAGCAGCAAAAAGCACTAACCCCTGTATCTATCAGGCTTTTAGCCTCATATACCACTTGACAGTAATTATTTAAAAGTGACAAATAATTCTTTAATGGACAACCACTCTCAAAAAATAAACTGTAAATGACTCTATAGTTTTATGGCATGATAGCGATTAAATAGCGGGTTATTCGGATAAGGTGTCATTTAGCACCGAAGCAACAGAAGCACGGGAGAATTTTGTACAAGTTCTTTAAAATAAGCACCTTTGTACAGGGCAGACCCATCATCTCAACAAAAAGATTCTGTTCTCAATAAGCTCCAAATTAGTCGCATTCATAGCTGCTTATTGACATAGATTTAGGCTAGATTTGGCCCGTAAGTCCTAAGAGAGTTCTGGAATCTATCCCACTAATACCAGAAATGTGATAATCTGCTTTTCAAATCAGAAAGGTGTAACACGGTATGGCTGGGCGGTTTGAAGGATTAAGCGATTTAGAATGGAGGTTGTTTCAAGATATATTCCCTCAAGAACCAGAAAAACGCGATACCTTCGGTAAGCTTCGCTAACGCGGAATGCCTCATGCACCATTTCGCCATGTACTGAACACATTGCTGTATATATTGATAACAGGATGTCGTTGGTGTGATGTTCCCAGAGGAAAAAATTGGGCATCAAAAAGTTCAGCACACAGATGGCTAAAGCGTTGGCAAGCAGATGGAACATTAGAAAATTTACAAGCACGCATCTTGGGAATTGCAGAAGAAAGAGGATTAATCAATTGGAGTTATGGCGCGGTTGACGGGTCTTTTTCCCCCTGGGAAAGGTGGTGGTGAGAATGTTGCGTATGGTCATAAGGGCAAAGGAATTTTGATACATACCATAACTGACGGGAATGGAATGCCTTTAGCTAATTGCACAACACCCGCCAATGGTAGTGAGCGAGATCAAGTGATTCCGCTGCTCGATAGCGTTAAAGTCAAAACTAATAGGCCTGGTAGACCTCGTAAACGTCTGAAAGTGCTTGCTGCTGATAAGGGCTATGACTCATAGGAAAAACGTGCCGCTTTACGTAAACGTGGTATCAGACCACAATGGCCTAAGCGCGTTTGGAAGAAAAAGAAAAATCGGGGTAGACCAATTAAAATCTCAGTTCCACGTTTTCAACAGGAACGTTGTTTCGCGTGGTTCCAACGAAAATACCGCAGGCTTGTTGTTCGGTGGGAGAGGATTGCTGCCTGTTTCAACGCTTTTGTTGCTCTTGCCACAATTCATATCTGGATTAACAGAATTTTATTAGTGGGATAGGTTCTGCTAACTTCACACCAGAATTTCATCACCAGAATTTCATCTGCTTGGGATTTCAATCAAGGGCAGCGTCATCAGGTAATACTTCAAGTTGTAACGCCACAGCATTTAGATAATTTTGGTCGTTCAAAACTTGTGCTGGTAATTTATCTGCATTTACAGCAGCTCTTACCAAATCTTTTGCAATAATATTTTTGCACAGAGTTTTTAGTACCAGTGTTCCTCCACTCGGAATACCCTCTTGTAAAAGACCCCCTTGGTAAGCATAAGAAACAAGATCCAAAGGTTCTAGGTAACTAACACTAGTATAATTAGTGGGTAAATTGTTGGAATTCACAGCTATTCGTTTACTGCTGATGGTAGTATCTGTTTGAGCATCAGCAACACCGGGCATCAGAGTAATACAAGCAACAATCAGTACAGAATCTATTAAGGTAACAAACCTCATAGAGTTATCCTTTGTTAGATCAAGTGTAATCAGTTTTAGAAGTTTAAAAATCAAAAGGGGAGAATTAGGGGAGAATTAAAGAAGAATTCAGAAGTCAGAATTCAGGAGTCAGAATTAATGAGTGGGGGATTCAGACCCACCACTCATTAAATTAAAGACCACTAAATCGGAGATTTAGTGGGGGACTTAAACCCTTTTATTCAGACGCTCGATGACTCGCTCTAAGCGTAGCTATGCCGCAGGCTTTACGCTCCGCTATCCACCACTCGCATAGAATTCAATTCTGAATTATGGCGACTGACGCATGTATTCTGTTCGTTAAACAACTTGCCCCATCAATTAGATACCCTGGATTTCTCACAAAATTGAACAGAGCTTAAACTTTACATCAAAATAAATTTTGGGACGGGAGCATCGGCGATAATAATTAACTATCGCGGAGTGTGCATCTGAGGTGAAAATTGACCGTCACGGGAAGGCAAAGGTTTTGTCGCCGGAAGAAATCCAGCGTCTGTTTACTTCGGGGTTAACCACAGTCCGGGATAGAACACTTGGTGCAGTGATGCTGTACACTGCCTGTCGTGTCTCCGAATGCGTCACCCTCAAAATTCAGGATGTTTATGACAGCAGAAGCAAAGTCAGACCAGAGCTGAATATTCGCAAAGGCAGCACGAAGGGAAAGCTGTCCACTCGTACAATTCCTGTGCTGGATGAACTGCGGCATCACCTGGAATTGTATAAACCCAAAGTTTCTCGTGATAGTTATCTCTTTCCTGGACGCTGGGGCCGTGGTCATTTGCATGAGGATTATGCGGCACTGATTTTTCGGAGAGGGTGCAAACTAGTAGACATTGAAGGCGCAAGTACTCACAGCTGCCGGAGAACTGCACTGACGCTGATGAGCAATGCGCGAATTCCACTGAGAGTAATTCAGCAAATCAGCGGACATCGAAGCTTGGAGCAACTGCAAGAGTATCTTGACGTAGAAGCGTCGCAAGTTCGGGGTGCGATCGCGGCATTGTCAATGCTGACACCGCCATCAGTTAGCAGCAGTAAAAATGACTTGGTAGATGAGAATCATACAGAGTTATTCACAGAGTTCTAGATCGGAAAATGTACGAAAGACGATCTAGACAGGAGTTATGCCAGATAAAGACTATAAGGATTTTCCCAAAAAGTCATTTACAATTCCATCGGCAACACCTCAAGCGATAGCCAATGATAAAAATGAGGCACAGATTGCTCTTTATTTACGTAACTCTGTCGCGGCGTAGGCTTTATCCCTCCATCGGCAACACCTCTTCATTCAGCAAGGCATAAAATTCCGGGACTTGATCCTCGACAAGTCGCAGTTCACTCGCGGCGATCGCTTCAAGTTCCAGCACCGTTTCCCAGCGCAAATCACTCTGCCATCGCTTGAGAATGCCTTTAATTGCATCCACTCCACGAGAAATACCAGAGCGAAGTATTTCTACGCAGTGGAGTAGCATAATGCGATCGGTCGGAGGCGACTCAAATTCGGTAGTATCCTCCCCTAGGCAATGGGAGTTCCCTATAGCATCAAGGGGGGGGGCGGATACGGGTTGCTGATTAGGGTTTACACTATACACAGTAGGGGTTTGGGGAGCATAACAGGTTCGGTTTTCTTTTTGATTACGCTTCGTTTCACGATGAGCAATTACATGCATTGCAAATTCCAATTGCTCTTTAGATAAAGAGAAAAGTTTCACCTGTTGACCCCGCTTACCCTGCTTACGGAAGGTCAGTTTTAGCCCCAGCTGCTCTACTAAAGTTCCTAGCAACCAAATAGGTTTACAATCATGTGGAATAGTAAACCCAAGAATTGCTTTGACGTGAGCAGCACAATGTATAGCGATGTCCCTCATCTTAAGTAAGGTGGAATCCGAGGCGGTAAATTCCTCTCCCGCAACTAAAGAAGTGAGAATTTGATGCAGTCCCAGGTTAAATCTAGCCAGCCAGCGTGCGGAGTAATTGCCCCAGTCGATGGACAAAGGTAGATTGTCGCGCTCGGTGCGGTCTTTTTGGGTGACAATTGTTGGTGGGGTAGGATAAGTTTGCCCAGTTTTGGGGTCAGTAAACGATTCTTCGGGTGGGGCTAAAATTGCCTCAAGTCCGGCGATCGCTCTTATTAAGCGACCACCTTTATCCATTTCTACGAGCGATTCGGTTACTTCGATGCCGTAAGAATCAGAAATGCGAAACTTTTCACATTCAAAAATTTCATTAGGGTCAAGGTAATCTTTGCTCTGACGGGCACGGTACTCGCTCAAAGTAATATTGTTAGCTTTGGCAACAGCCGAATTGTGGGCACTATCCAAAGCTTGTGCTGCTGCTTTAAGACTTTCAAGAGATTGCTCATCATCTTCACTGCCCACATATATAAATGTATTGCCCATTTCGGTGAGGAGCGATCGCAAGTCATCGCGGAGATTATTGAGAGAATAGTGGCGGTTGCCGAGAATTTGGCAGTAAGCCTCAAGCGCCCAATCTTTCTCCGCTCCCCGCTTACCCGTTTCTCTGTCAATCCGCAACAGAAAAGCAGTCATTTCATTAGTTTGGAGCAAGCGCTCTTTAATCTTGGATGCGTTTGTATCCTTGTAACCAAAGGGAGGACGTGGGGCCACCCAAATATGAAACGGGACTTTTGGACGATAACGGTAAAGCTGTTGGGCACACTCAGTAGCAGTTTGGGAAACGCCGTGAAACACACCAAATACTAAGTCAAAATGATACTGGGAAATATCGACACCAGTCCCCAGGCTAGGAGAAGTGAACAAGGCATCAAAGTTTTTGACGGCGTTGGTGATATCTTTGATGAAAGCAACATTTTCATCACTGCCAGAATTATCTGAATGAACAGACCAGATACGCCATTTTTTTGGTGTATGTGATTTTTCGGAGTTAGATTCTTCGTAGTTGATAGTAAAGGATTTGTCGAGTTTTTTGATGAAACGCTTACTGTCACTTGCAACCATGACTTTCTCACCAAGCATCA
>NZ_JACJTD010000151.1 GCF_014698505.1 Nostoc foliaceum FACHB-393
ACTGCCGAGTGTGTATTGTTTTGATTCCTCAAACTCGTTCTTGGCCTGTTGTGGGTCTTTACCACGCAATGTCCTAGCTTCCATCACTTGGACAAGTGCAGAGATACCGAAGCTAATCCAAAACAAGGGATTAAATAGGAGTTGTAACCAACCAAACCAACCAATCCATTCTGTTTCAAACCAGGGAAAAATCGGTTTTCCTTGAAATAAAACCTGCCAGATGCTATCAGTAGAAAGGAGTGTGCCAATCCAGAAACCAATTGCACCAACAAGCTTGTATCCGGGTGTGCCTGGGGTAACAAATTGGGCAATGATATGTGAGATAAAGATGACTGGCAGTGAGATTAATGCCACAATCCATCGAGCTAATAATTCTAAGTAGTCACTCCCTCCTTTTTTCGGCTCTCTTTGTGGTGATGGTTCTGGGTTTGGTTGTGAATTAGATTTGTTTGGAGTGAGATATTTCATAAATCAATTGGATGAATCTTTAAATATCGGCGAATTCTTACAAGCATTTTTGAATCGATATTTCCATTTCCATTGCCTCTGTTCAATTCGCCCAATACAAAAACCCGTTGAGTCATACACAAAAACTGTCTCATCTTCTAAATAACCTGTAGTGTCAGGTCTAGGGTTACGTTTTTTTGAGTCTAGATAGTTCCTGATTCGTAATTTACTGAATGAGGGCGTAACTCCGAGAGAATTAATCTTGTCGGCGGTCGCTGCCCTTTGCTCGGCTTTAATGCGTTCTAGTTCTTCAGACTCACGAATAGTAATGCCGTGAGAGTAAGTTTTGAATTGGGCTGGCAGTTGTGATAACCAAGGACTTGCGATTAACCCCATGCCCAATAATCCCAACATCGCTTGCTTCTGGTATTTCATTGTTGAAGCCCATAGATACTTTGTGTTGTCTGGGGTGGCGGTGCATTAATAACGCGAACGTAAACAGACAGCCCAATGCAAACTAGAAAAAAAATGACTGAGAATCCGAAAAGATTCTCCTTGAAGAACTTGCGCCATTTTAAGTTGGAGACTGGAGTTGTTTGCTCAACAAAGAGCGTGTCAAATTTTTCAGATCCTGAATTGTCGCAGGTCGTTTCGACTTTTTTTCTGATGTCGGCACTCCTAATTCGTCTAAAAATGCTTTCGGGTCAAAACCAACAGTTGCAGCAGTAGTGAGGGTTTGAACTTGTTGCTTAATCTCATCCCCAGTCTTTAACCCGTACTCTTGGGTAATTTGTTGCCTGATTTCGGGATTCTTGGCCAGTTGATAAATAAACGCTATTTCATCAAAACCTTGCTCTGTGCGTCGCTGTAATGAACGAGCATCAAGTTCACTCGTGATTTCATCGAACAATCCTTGCTCAAACTCATGAACTGCCAGCGCTTGAGCAACAGTCTTGCCTGCCACGATATCCAAGAATGCTTTAAAAGTTTCCCGACTGACTCCAACAAATTGTAATTGTTCAGTGGCCATGTCTATTGCATGAGTCTGTATATTCGCCAAATTGCTGCTACCTCCTAACAGCTTCGATTTGTCGAGGGTTGCTTGCGCTAGATTGAACAACTTTTCTAAGCGATCGCTAATATCCACAGGAAATTCTTGGGCGTTTGGATCAACAGCTGGATCTGACTGAGCCAGTTGTTCTAACCCAGCAATGATTTGCTCTGGGCTGTAGCTAGCACTCAATAGCTCAAATAGTTCTGCACGAGTAAATGTGTTATCCGACATGATGTGTCTCTCCTAATACTTGTGATGTAAATCTCAGTTGTTCTTTTTCAAATTCGGCACGGGTGTACTCGTCTTTTTTGGCTTCGATGATGATCTCAACAAAAGCCTTTTTATCAACCCCTTGAGTTATATCAGAGAACAATTCCCCAATCTTACCGATGATCCATACTTGATAAGGTGTGATTGGTGGCGCACGTAATTTTTTTTCTTGGGTCAAAGTCTTCATTCTCACAAGTATTAATCTATACTCTGGGATGATTGGCGCGACCTCTGCCCATCGTTCTAGTGTGCGGTAGCAAATGCCTAAAATCTTCGCGGCTTTTGCTTTTGACATTGGTAAAACTAAAGGATTTACCCCTGATTTACTTGGTTGATAGCTAAAAAGTTGTTTTCTCCACTCTGATTTCATTAAGAATGTCAAATCCGTATCAACAGTTTCAAAAAGTTAGTCAATATGCGCGTCACAGCCGTATCAATATTGATGTCAACGTTAATATCAATGTTGACATCAATATGAATATCTACGTTGATATCAATGTTGATATTCATAAGCATTGTTCTGTAACTGTCAATTGACTATTTATTGACCTTACCCTTTTATAATAAAAAACCTGCCTTAATATGGGTAGTGTCTGTGTGACCTTTTTTGATTTAAAAAGCGCTTAAATATAAATCTAATAAACCAAAATGATTTAAGACAGATTCTTTTGGTTGTTGGTAACGACTACTATGCTCGTCAGCTAACCAGTGCTTAAGAGTTTCTGGTGGATAATCGCTTAGTTCATGAATCTCGGACACCGATAATCCGTGCTTCAATTTAAATTCTTTAGGATGAATCAGTTTCACCTTCAATAAGTGTTTGTTTGACATAATGCAATTACTTATAAAATCTTTCATTCGATGCGTTTTGATGCAGCGATACCGAAGGCACAATTTTTGTACCTTCGGTAAAAAGCAAGCAGACCATGAGACTCTGCTCGACCTCAAACACGTTAGCATCAAGGCTTTGGGACACGCGGATGATTTCGATGAGGCTCAAAACCCTAGTAATCCCGTGAAAATAACTGTCTCATGGTCTGCTCAATCCCTTGCCCTGACTGATTCCGCGCCTCTATGAGAAAGAAAATTCATTTTTTTGAATTTTGCAGAAAACCCCGGTTTTTGGCTCTTTTATCTAAAGTGGGTTTTTCTATTTGTCCTGTGGTCATTTTTGAAGCCTGACCCTGTTTGACTAGCACCGAACGCAGATACTGCCGACAAGCTGCTTCTCCCTTATAAATCAGAATCCGCAGCGCCTGTATTTCCTGCGTTGGAGAAACACAGATTTCGGCAATCGCAGCAATCAAATTCTGTTGCTTCTGCACGTAATCTTGATGCTGCTGCTCTAACTCTTGAATCTTGGAGTTTAGCTGTTGTATTTGTCGTAATGCTTGCGTCAGGGACGATTCTTTGTTTTGAGAGCGATTATCTAGGGTTAATGTCATTTTCTTGCTCCTCTAAATTTAGATAGTTGATAAACAGCTTTTACCGTTGTTTTTTCGGCGGTTCGTATTTGGATAACAAAGCGCTGAAGTCGTAAATCGTTACTGTTGACTTTGGTTCAGGTTCAGGTTTTGGTTTCGGCTCTATCACGAGTTCATGACTGCCCAAACCAATTGCATTTTTAATTTCTTGCTCCATGACCGGATTCTCCTTGTTGATTAAATTGCTCCACCTGAACAATTGCGTCTACAACTTCTCCCAAAACATTAAACGCATCATTTAGCACTACATTGTTTGATGTAGAAAAATACTCGGACGACTGAAGTCTGCGATAATCCTTACTACTTCCCACAAGCTGCAACGTATATTGACATCCTTGTAAAATAGTCCGAATTTCTGATGTGGTTAATTTGATTTCCATCGTTGTTTCCCTCCCTAAAATTTATCTCGTTGAATACTGAGGCTTGCTCCGACTAGAGAAGTCCCTAAGAATGCGGAAAAACTTACCAGCATTGCACCCAAGCAAATACTTTTCTGTTGCTGCCACCCAGAGATGATGATGTTGGAATTATTAGTCTCAATAATCTCCAGCCCCCAACAAGCCATTGCTCCTACTCCTGAAAAGCTAGTCAAAAGCAAAGAGGCGATTGCAGTTGTTTCTATGGTGCGGTCAACGAAAATCTTGGGATTGAATCGTCTTCTTGGACGATGACTTTTAACTAACCGGACTTTTGACTCTTGCATAGTTGAACGAACAATTTGTTTGTGATTAGCCATCGGTTTCACTTATTCTTATGAATTACTAGGAAAAATATGATCCTCTACAGACAACTTGAACTGTTTTATTCCTCCGCTATAGTGGATTTTGATGCCTGAAATTATTTCTTTTTCTGTGAGTTCTTCAACTTCTTCGGGGAAGGATAAATCGCGCCAAGGCAAACACTCTTTTATCCACTCTTTCGCCCATAAAAATTCGTTAGTAGTTAGCTGCTCGACTTGTATTGTCATCCTGCATTCTCTAACTCCACAAAAAAACCTGCACCTGTATTTGTCACTTTTAGCAGCTTTCGATTCACTAATGTTTGTATGACACAGAGACTAAATTTGATATTGCACAATCGAGCGCTACCACCACAACGATTGAGATATTGTAGGCACAGTAAGGACTGATCAGTAGGGGTGGGATGAGTGGATTTTCTCGGCATAATCTTGGCTATTACTCTATGATTTGTAAATGATGTGCATTGAAAAAAATTCCTTGACCAGGCGGCATGTCTGGGAAATGAACGCAAACCATGCCGTGTACTGAATACTGGATTACTGTACCTGTTTGCCCTAACCTTGGATCTTTTTCTGTCAGGGCTTTAATGACTTTTACAACTGAATTAATTGGTGGAAGATTAGCCATTTTTAATCCTTTGCTGATTA
>NZ_JACJTD010000152.1 GCF_014698505.1 Nostoc foliaceum FACHB-393
TGGTTAAGTTATTTACGGGCTGGATACCGAGATTCACTTAACAACGAATCGCACTTGAACTATATGTTGTCCTAGTACAGACTGAAGTATTTCGTGACCGTTTGGCTAAATTATCGTTCAAATCACATGCAACAGTGCAACGAATACGAGAAAAATTTGTCATTGGAGGTTTAGATTTTGCTTTAAAGGATGAAGTTCATCCACCAAAACCTAAAAAATTAGATGAAAAGCAAGAAGCATTTTTGATTGCAACAGCTTGTTCTAATCCGCCAGAAGGAAGAGTGCGTTGGACAATGCAATTATTAGCAGATCAATTAGTGAACGTTGGTATCATAGATTCAATCTCAGATGAAACAGTACGTCAAACTTTAAAAAAAATGAAATTAAGCCTTGGTTGAAAGAACAATGGTGTATTCCTGAAGTTAACGCAGAATATGTTTTCCGAATGGAAGATGTGCTGGATTTATACAATGAGCCTTATGATCCTAAACGCCCTGTGGTCTGCTTTGATGAACGTCCATACCAATTAGTAGAAGAAGTAAGACTTCCTTTGCCACCAGAGCCAGAGCAGCCTGAACGTTATGATTTTGAGTATAAACGTAACGGGACAGTAAATTTATTCGCATGTTTTCAACCCTTGGCTGGATGGCGGCATATCGAAGTTACAGAACGTCGAACTAAAGCCGATTTTGCTAAACAAATGAAAAATTTAGTAGATGTTTTCTACCGAGATGCCGATGTTATTCGTTTAGTAGTTGATAACTTGAATATTCATACACCCAGTGCATTATATGAAGTTTTTCCACCAGAAGAAGCACGTCGAATTATTCAAAAGTTAGAGTTTCACTATACTCCTAAACACGCTTCTTGGCTGAATCAAGTAGAAATTGAATTATCTGTTTTATCTCGCCAATGTTTAGAAGGGCGTATTCCTAATGCAGAAACATTAACTTCTGAAATTGCCGCTTGGGAGAAACAACGTAATCAGCAAAAATCTAGTGTCTATTGGGGTTTTCAAACCAAACATGCTCGCCGAAAAATGGAGCGTTTATATCCAAATTTAACCTAGCAAAGTTGGCTTGGCAGACTACTAGTAAGTTTTACCACGCTAGAATTTTTTCATTGGGACTGCCCTCTGCCTTACCCCAACCAAGATCACCAAAAGTTGCCAAGACCCATAATGTGGTTTGAAAATTGCCTTGTTTGCAGTTTTGACGATTTATGTTTGCAGTTCGCTACCACCTACTTACCGGATCATGTAATCAAGCAGTGAAGGATCGAGACCTACTTTCTGATAGTGCTCCCGTGCCAGTTGAAGCAGTGTAAAGCCATCGTCATAGCCAACAAAAGCTCCTGTTTCAGGATCAGCGTATATGAGTCCTCCAGAAAGGGCAAAGAAAGCAATCATCGGTTCTGGTGAATCTTCTGGTACAAATAAAGTATGAAGTTCACCTGGTGGTTCCCAAATGTAAGACCCAGGAGTAGCAACCCATTCATGTTCGATATAACGCCATTTTCCTCGAATCGTTAAGCCATGAACCGTACTAACATGATAATGGGGATCGAGTTTTTTCCCTGGCAAAATTTTCAGAATGTTAGCAAAGCCACCAGTACTAACATTAAAATGGCAGGCTTGAAACCAAACCCCATCATCATAGGGAATCCAAAGACGGTCATCATCGAAGTTTGTATCTGTCATATACTCATGACGCAAGCGATGTTCGGGTTTTAGCCCATCAGTAAAAAATTTGAAGTTTTGAATAGTCATAGATTTGTTCCTTTCTGTAATCTGTAATTGAGAAATAGTTAGTCTGCCATGTGGATTTTTTTCCGAATCAAGGTAGCAATATCTTGGTATCCGAACTCTATGGCTAATTCTAGAGGCGTTTTGCCATCATGACCTCGTAGATCCATTTGAACATTGGCATCTAAAAGAACCTCAACCACTGCTGTATGACCGTGCCAAGTAGCATCGTGGAGTGCAGTATAACCGTTGTAAGGTCCTTGAGCATTTACTGCAACTGCACTATTTTCAATGAGATATCTGACTGCATCAGGACGTCCAGCATAAGCCCCTTTATGGCAAGGCGTAGCTTTCATCAAGTAATCCACAATCTGAGGATTAGCCCCTGCCTGTAAAAGTTTGACAACCAGATTAGTATGGCCTAAGAAGCAAGCCACAAGTAGTGCGTTTTGTCCATCATTTCCGCCTCCAATGATCGGGGAGGATTCGTTAACATTCACTCTCTGGGCAATAAGACTCTCCACTTTCTGGAGATCGCCCTCAATTACCGCTTGCATCAAAGGCTGCTTCTGGGCTTCCTCATCCGCTTTTTGACGTGCCTCCAACATCGCATAAATCTCCTGCCCCCATTTTTCTTGTCTAGGAGTGGTAAACCCTGCTGTCCAGGTAGGTTGATCGCTGACAAATTCCCAGACATCAGCGCCGTGATGTCCCTTGATGTCAATAATCGCGCCTCTATCTAGTAAGAACTTGACCATAGCTGGCTTTTTTAACCAAACTGCATCAATGAGAGGTGTATGACCAACGATAGCTGACTGAAGATTGAGGAAAGCACCATGATCGAGCAGCCGTTGCGCAACATCCACTACCCCACTTTGCGCTGCCTTATGTAAGGGTGATGCTCCTGTAACGCTATCGACAACATGAACATCAGCACCAGCGTCTAAAAGGAGTTGCGTCATTTGTACGTAGCCACAGCCCGCAGCAATCATTAGTAATGTCAAATTTAGAGGGCCTCGTTGGTTTACATCAGCCCCTTGTTTAATTAAATTCGTCACTGTTGTTAAGTCATTGGCCTCAACGACAGCCAGTAAAGCAAGTTCAAGTTCTCTGTTATAGCTCATTTTTCTCACTTGATTTAGAACAGTGGTTTGTAGCAGTCTTTTTTTTTGGGCATCCCGCCACTAATTCGTTCTGCAATCGCATCCACATAAAGTTCGACTTCCTTGGCAGAGTACCCAGTAACTAGGTCTTCATCAACCACTACTTTTGTTGGCGAAGATTCGTAGATCCCTCCCGCATTCACAATGTCAGCCAAAACCACTTCATGACAAATGACTTTACGCCCTTTGAGTAACTCTGGCATGGGAGTTAAAATCCACAGACCGTGGCATAAAGCTCCCTTGACGATGGATTTGTTAGCCATAGCTCGGGCAAAAAACTGAACCGCAGGAGCAGTTTTAACTTGTTCCGGCTTAACAGGAGAGCCTTCTGGAGGCTGAAAGTAACGAAGTCGCACGCTACAGTAATTGGCAACCATTAATACAGCAGCGTAGTCATTGACATCAACCTTGTCAAAATCGATATCTACGATAAATTCGTAGATATTTCTGTCAGTACTAAGTGGATCGATATCATTGATGAAGGTCGAGCTTTGTTGTCCCCAAAGTCGAGACATAAAATGGACTGTTGCCCCAAGCTCTGTAAATCGATCCTGATAACATTTTATTTCGTGTGGAATATATTCTGATTCCATTAAAATAGCTATTTTTTTGCCTAGTAACGGTTTATAGCTCATAGAGCTATTTTCCTCATTGCTATCATTGCTGGCTCCAAATTCGACAACTAAATCACAGCCTGAGTCTGATACGAGATCCGATTCACTGATAGAAATTTGGAAGTTCTGTGGGTTTTCTACCGCCCGAGGAATACCATTAGCAGTAATGCCAGTGATTTTAAGCCGTCCTGGTGGGAAGTAGTCAGGAAGGACATTAATAGATCGCTGTTTGTTGTTGGAACGGAGATGAAAATACAGACAGAAATCCTCATCTCCACTAGGTTTTATCCCAATTGACGAGCGCGTGTATATATGGGCTAAATAGTTAAGTTCAAAAGAATGGTATCCAGCGATCGCATGAGTTGCTTTATTGACATAATCTCCCTCGATCACGGGATTACCAATATCCGTCACACGGAAGAAAATCCCTCGATTGTCTCGGTCTAAAAAGAAAATATTCCAAAAGGCAATAGTTTCTCTGGCCGCATCCAGATACTCTTGTTTACCCGTTTGACCATACAGGATAAGGTAGGCCAAGATACCTTGTTCTTGCTGCCAAAAGTCTTTAGTGCTGCTCCATGTAAATTCAAAAGCCATGCCGTTTTTTGGATCTCTTTCCACCGCATCGAAACATCCTCCTCGGACTGGATCAAGACCAAACTCTAACATCTTATCGGCTAGGGTTGTAGCCAGGTTAAGTGCTTTCTCTGCATCCTTGGAATTGCCCGTTGCTAAATAGTAATTGGCAACACGGGTTAGATTCCAAGCAATCTTGAGGTTATGTCCAACAATCGCCCGATTTTGCTGCCATCCCCAGTCATGTTCTGGATGCCAGGTTGCATCAAATCGTTCGTTGACATAGGGTACATTTGAATTAGTATCTGGGAAACGAGTGACAATATTCTCTGTGCAAGAATCCAACACTTACGGGGGGACAAAAAGGGCTAGGACGCAGATATAATGAGCCTCATAGCCCTCTCTCCTTGCAGATAGTATTTACGCTTATTAAGATTTAGTCTCAATAATTCGGTGACTAATTCATAGGTATTT
>NZ_JACJTD010000153.1 GCF_014698505.1 Nostoc foliaceum FACHB-393
TTCAGCAAGTCCGATTCCAGGGAAGAATACTTCAGCAAGTCCGATTCCAGGGAAGAATACTTCAGCAAGTCCGATTCCAGGGAAGAATACTTCAGCAAGTCCGATTCCAGGGAAGAATACTTCGGGAAACAAAGCTTTAGACAAGACAAAATTTTCAATTTGGGAGCAAGTTGGGTTGCCTTTTATGAGACTATTCATTGGAACAGCTGTTGTACCTTTAATATCATTACCGATATTCTCTAATCTCGTGGTTAATCAAAAAGAAAAGGTAGTAGATAACTTCTTAGAAAAAATACATGATGATTTAAAGATTTTTGAACAAAAGCTTAGGGCTATAGCAGTCAAAGCAGATAATATGAGTTAACACATGTCGAAGCAACGCAATTTTGTAAAGCTGAATTCAAAAATCGAGTGTTACTCAATCCAATATTGAATATATAGTTGAAATAGTTTGTGATTTAGTCAATATCACTAGTCTACAACTCAAGCAACTCTTAACAAATAGGCGGCGAAGCGGAGTGTCTGCCGCTGCCTGCAACCATCTGGATGGCTCAATGACTTGATTCGTGGCAGTAGCAGACACCGACTATTTGAGCTTGCTAGGTTTTGAGTTGCGCCATCACTTAGAGAGACATCCCTTTACTCTGTCTTCTTTCCTGCTGCCGTTCTGATTGGCATCACCATGCCAAAACAGGAAAATTGTACGCTAAGGCTGAAAGTCTTTCTCTGTCTAGATTTGGGGCGTTATTTTTTTTGATGGTGCAGAGTATTGCTAGTACTCTGCACCATCAAAAAGACTAATTCAAGTCAAAAGTGATAAATACAGGTATGCCATTTGCTCAAACAATACCATTGCCAATTTACGAGGGTTCAACGCCTGTAGAAACGGGATGAATGCGACCTAAAGCAGTAAGCTTGGCAAAAATCTGGGTTAATAAAATAGGCTCCGGGATTTCGGGAAGCATTTTTAATATTTCACGAACATATCGAAAACCACGGTAATAAGCCTTAAGATCAATAATGCCGGAGTCAGGATTGTGTTGACGGAAATCAGCGAGAAGGTGATGAGATAAATTCACCATAAAGAATGCTAGATTAGCAGCATTAGTCACCGCAGTTTGACCAATGTTCATAAAGTCTTCCAATCCCCAAAATTGCTTGGCATCACGGAAGTTAAACTCGATTTGAAAGCGCAGTTTGTAGTAGTCAATTATTTTCTCAGATGACAATTTTAGGTCACTAGAAAAAAGAATGACGTGACTGTGAGCATTAGTTTTGAGATTGGTTTTCACCAAAATAACTATATTCAGTGCTTGAGCAAATTCCTTGTGAAGGAGAGTGCATTGATAAATATCAGTTTTGATATCGTCTTCAATGGTACTTTTACATAAATATTTCTGAGGTATGTTATGGTAGTCAATCTTATCACCGTATTTACGACGAGAGCGACTATTGGAGTCAGGATGTTGATAGGGTATATACAATGCCGAATCATGGCGCAACTTGGAAATTATGTGCAAATTAACAAGACGTATCATTTGTAAGGCATTATTGTTCCCAAAATGACCGTCTAAAACTAAGTAACTTAGCGGAATAAAGTTAGCTATTAATTTGACTAACTCATTAATCATCTTCTTAATTCTTAGTAATTCCGATGTGAGAATTACTTCTGTTTTGTTTTTATTTTTACTCCCTTTTGGTCGTCCACGTCCACGTTTTTCTTTGGGTTTTATTTCTGTTTTTGGCGATACACTACTCTTTTCTACATCGCTCTTGATTACCTGTTCTATTTGAATCGGAAACGAGTGTCTTCGCTCAACACTTACTAATGATAATGTAAAAAAAGATAGACCTAATATAGGTTTGCTGACCAGGCTAGAAAAAAATCTATCCAGCCCATAAGTTTGTTTCCCTGATTTACTGATTACAACTTCATCTCCTGCCAGCAAATATACCTCATTCGCACGGAACAAATGCTTGCGGAAAAATAGCCAAAACAACGTTGCCCAAGGTATTACTGTATGAAAGAACCTCAACATCGTCCGGTAACTACCACCAGTGCTTGTCCAACGTGAGATTCCCAACATAGTGACTTGCCCACTCATCGCTAACATCGCCAGGATTATCTGGCTCATTCGACGCATCGTCGTAGCATTTATCTGCGGTAACAGGCATTGTAACAGTGATAGGATATCGGGCATGGGTTGATTGTGGCTTTTGAGTTGTCGTTTGGGAAGACAATAACTCTACTACATCAGCCCTCTCTCTTCACCCTCTTATTTTGGCTAAGGTATTGCTCAAAACAACTGATTTTTATAGCGTTGAGGTTAGCATCAGTTCCTTAGCGTACAATTCTCCCGTTTTGGCACAGTGATGCCCTACTTGTTTATTCCGGAAAGTGACAGAAGAGGGATATTTAACGTTCCGACTGAGCGGCTGCAAACAACCTTTGCAACACCGCCAATATCTCTCGGCAGTCCGCTCCAGCCGGATTGTTATGCTGCGATCACTCAAAGAACTAATTCAACTTTTCGTAAGTTTTGTAACGACAGTTGTGGTGGGTATTGTTAACCTGAACAGATGCTAGTTCTATTCTGGGTCATAGTCTTCAGTGAAGCTGAATGGCTCTCATAACCTTCGTAAGTGTCACTTCTAGATTCAGAGGCGAATGGCACTAAGAAAAGGTAAAATCGTTGAGGCAGCAGGGGTGCAGAGGAGCGGAGGAGCAGGGGAGAAAGAAAAAATTTTAGGCATTCCGTTCAGATATTTAGAAATTCCCCTCTGCCTCCCTGCACCCCTGCCCCTCTGCAATCCTTACGCCGCCTACCCTTCAGCTTAACTTAGTGCCATTCGATTCAGAGGCGTTGACATCACTAGAAACGGAATTATCCTTATCACCACTTGGATCATAGGAAGGTGAACTACTCTCATGCGTTACATGTCCTAACAGGTCGGAGTAGTTGGCATTTACGGGGTTGACTGATAATCATCCCCACTTGCATCGTAAGAATCAGGCGAACTCATACTGCTAGGTGTATCAGAGTAACCTTCATGAGTACTGTGTCCAGATCCATCAGAGTAATTGGCATCAGAAGGACTGTAATTGTGCCCATCACCACTCGGATCGTAGGACGGTGAATTGCCTTCGTAACTTGAATGTCCTGACGGGTCAGAGTAGTTGGCATTGTCGGGAGTGTAATTATGACCATCTCCCCCCGGATCGTAGGAAGCAGGCGAACTCATGCTGCTAGGTGTATCAGAGTAACCTTCATGAGTACTGTGTCCAAATCCATCAGAGTAATTGGCATCAGAAGGACTGTAATTGTGCCCATCACCACTTGGATCGTAGGACGGTGAATTGCCTTCGTAACTTGAATGTCCTGACGGGTCAGAGTAGTTGGCATTGTCGGGAGTGTAATTATGACCATCTCCCTCCGGATCGTAGGAAGCAGGCGAACTCATGCTGCTAGGTGCATCAGAGTAATTTGTAGGAGAGTTATACCCATGAGAGTCAGAATTTTCCAGATCATAAGAGGTTGGATAAATACTATTATTCGGTAGCGAATTCACCTCATCAGTGGCTTCAGAAGATTGAGATTCAGCAGGAAAATGAACTGGGTCGATCTGTACCTGGTTGACCTCAGTGGCTTCAGAAGATTGAGATTCAGCAGGAAAATGAACTGGGTCGATCTGTACCTGGTTGACCTCAGTGGCTTCAGAAGATTGAGATTCAGCAGGAAAATGAACTGGGTCGATCTGTACCTGGTTGACCTCAGTGGCTTCAGAAGAAGCATTACCGTAAACTTCCTCCTCAGTGAAGGTCATATCGGCTTCCTCGTTGACAGCCTCTCCAGATTGAGCATCACTAGAACCGTTGCCATAGACCTCCTCCTCGGTGAAAGTCATATCAGGCTCACTTTCAGATTCTAATCTCTCTGCTTTTTCTATTATCTGCTGAAGCTGTTCCCTAGCAGCCTCCCTGAAAGCGTCTCTAGTTTGTTCGACCTCTTGCCGCGACACATCGTTGACAAGTTGTTTTAATTCTTCCACAACATATCCTGCCGCAGCTGATAATTGTTGCGGCTCGCAATTATAAATGCTCTGGCTCGCAAACAAGGTAATTTCTGGCTCACATTATTTGCAAATAGAAAAGCACTTTGGCTCAGATTAATTGCAACTAGGCTCAAGTGAACTGCAAATGG
>NZ_JACJTD010000154.1 GCF_014698505.1 Nostoc foliaceum FACHB-393
TGTCCATTAAAGAATTATTTGTCAGTTTTAAAGAATTAGTGTCCAGGCACTCGATTTTTTGAGTCATTTGGAATTAGAGTCATGGTCTAGTTCGGTAAATTCCAGTTTTAAAGAATTAGTGTCACCTTTCACCCACAATAGTAAAATCATGATCTAACAGGTACTGAAACAGTGGTTTCTGTATCTCAAAGGGCATAATTGGCGGGCGTGACTTGAGAATTGTCATCTAGGTAAAGTATAGGTATTACCTATAAGGATAAAACATTGTTAGAGCCTGGTTTAGCGGATCTAACTGTACCAAGACTTGACGTAAATATGAGCAACACTGGACGTAATAAAAAACTAGCTTCATTCAACTGCGATGTAGAACTTTGGGAAAAGTTCACCCGCCAGTGTCGAGATAACAGTACAACAGCCACTGCCGTACTAATTAATTTTATCTCCCAGTATGTAAATAATCCCTTAAGCGAAGTAGTTAAGAGTTCAGGGAATATAAAAGATCCAGGAAAAATAGATTGGGAACAGCTGATTAAACAACAGGTAGATAAGTACCTAGAACAAAATTTGCCCTCTTATTTAGATAAATATATAGCTAGTAATCAGGAAACAAGTAAAAAAAGACAAATAAATACTCAAAATAAAGAGTATTGGTTAGTCAAAGAGCGAGCTAAAGATTTAGGAAAAGAAATAACTGACAATCAACTCATACATATCGAATTGTATGCTAATGATGCTTTTAAACAAAGGCACGGAACTTTACCTAAGAAAAAGCTATTTCGGAATATTGAGTCTTTCACTTATCCAAAAAGTGATGTTGATATTTTAGATGCAGCGATATTAAAAATAACGGGGGATTAAAAAAAACTCAAAAAACTTACTTACCTTTATGAAAGTGGGGGTACTTACGCTTGTGCTAGAGACTAATGGTACTTTTCAACTAGGATAACTCTTATATGTTTGAATTATTCAGCTAAAGGGATACTCTGCTAGACGGTTTACTACGAGTTAACAGAATGGATTTTAAAGATGAAACGTCTAGAGCTAAATCAGGTTTTTCTAGGGAGAAAATTGCAATTTTCCGTAGCATTTCATATAGAGTTTCAGCCTGTCCCCCCGACCTTTCATAAAGAATGTTTACGATGCCACTATCACTTGTGAGATTTAATGGTTGCTTCCAGCCGCCTAGAACTTGAGACTCCCAACTTGATATGACTTCTACTGTTTCTTGTTTCTGGAATGAGCTAAATTCATGCCAATCTAAAAATGTATTGGCTACATCCGTATATTTCTTACTTTGACGGGTGAGAATTTCATGTAGATAAAGAGAACCAACAGGAATTACGGAAATTTTTAAGTGGCGAGTAATTTCAACAAGCTCGTTAAAAGATTGATAGCTGAGGTAATGTGCATTCCCAATGATTAGCACACTAACGTTGTAGTAACTGAGTGTCATCCAAGTACGATTTCTTAAGAGTTTTAATTGGCATACTCCCGTAAAAGGATTACTCAATTCTGATAAAATTGCTAGAAATAAATCTGTCGGAGAACCAGGCTGCTGAACTTGTGCATAAACAACAGGCATGGGAATTGAGTGTAAGCTTCCACGTTTGCGTACATATCTCAAGCGATAAAATTGACAAGCTTTTCTCAAATCTGCACAACTAACTGCAACAACATAACCATTAGCTCTAGAGTCACGTTGGAAATCTAACCATTTGAAAAGTTGTCGGTCTCGAATGAAAAGGTAATAGGTATCACTTTTTCTAATAGGATCAATCAAAGATTCTATTTCTGGTGGATGTTTTGATAGTGTCCCCAGATCGGTTTGAGGCTCTTGTTCTTCTATAAATTCTTGATAATTGGGTGATGATTGCGTCATAAAGACTACCAATTCTCTTCGATAATTTGGTTCCAGTCATAAACAATGCTTTGACTCGGTTTAGCGCATTGTTGTTTGGGTTCACTGACCAAATTTATTGCTGATTGATGAGATAGCTCAGTCGCATCCGTTTGCTTTTCTAAAATAACAGTAGTCTCTTTTCCTTCAGGAAATAATTCAATGACTTTGCTTTGATTTAATTTGCGGTTAATGCGTTTTTGTTCTGAAGCTCGTCGTTGTTTAAGAGTCTTGATTTTCTCTTGAGCGAACTCATTTAAAGCTAGTCGCTCTGAGAAAATTGACGACTGGTCAATAGCTTTACCACCAGAGCGAATCTTTTGCTTTATTGCCTTCCACTCCTTCAAGGACAGCCGTTCTTCATCTAAATCTCTAGCTTTTACCGTACCTAGAAAAACAGAAGCTTGATTGTTCTTCTCCACGCTATAAACCAGGAGAGTAACAATATTGCTGGGATTGTATCTGAGAGTAACTTGTTGTCCCTCAAATTTTTGTAGCCAAGTGGCGCTATAGATTAGGCACTCGAACTGTACACAGCCATAGGCTTGCACACAGCGCGGTACTGTCTTCATTAAGCATATATCTAACGCACGTTCTTCTAATAGCTTAGGTTGTTTGCCAATTAACCCTGCCCACCACCGTTGAATTCGTGTCTGATTTTTGACTCTAGGATAGAGATGTTGATTGTAGTGGTCAACAAAATATCGAGTTAATATTCTTTCAAATTCTTCGTAGGTGATACAGGCATATTTTTCGGCATCTAATGGTCTCTTTTGGACATTGGAGCCTTTATAGCCTGGTAGCATTGACAAAACCTCTTTATTTGCTTTGTCAAACAGGCTTTCAATTAGACCTCCTTGCTGCGGATAAGCACGTAACCGTAGTTGAATATTCAAATCCATTGCAATTCGTCGCAAATGCCCCGATCTAAATTCCTTGGCTCGGTCTGTGACAATATACTCAGGCAGCCCCCCTTCCATCCACTCATGTTGTATTTGATAATCAGGCGGATACTGTTTGGCCAAAATCGCATGACGCAGGGCTAGTGCTACTTCATGAGACCCTGCTGCCTCAAAGCCCAGATAGAACCCCATTGCACACCCAGAATAGCTATCGATGACCACAGTAATGTAGAGACTACCAGCTAGTTCTAAATTTTCATCTACTAATAAAGTGTCTAAACGAGTATGGTCTATTTGCCAGACTTGATTGCTACGCTCAACTACTAACTCTCCTGCCGTTGTCTTAATTACAATCCGAGAACCTTGCCCTGGATGTCGGACTTTTTTCTTTTCGACTAAGGGAGCTAGCACTTGATAAACAAAAACATGGCTTGGGTATTCACTCTCTTTCAACCCTAATTCCAATTCGGCGTGTCCCTTCACCTGGTTATAAACTTGGTTGCGATTCATGCGACGGCTATTTTTATTGCCATCTCTATAAGTTTTTTCGATAAAATCCACCCAATACTCAATGCTGGGCTGCCACTGCTTTTTCCCTCTACGTTTACCAGCATCCGCGCGTTTGGTTTTGGCTATTGCGGCTAATCCTTCAATGTCTGCCTTAGACAACATGCGAGTAATGGTTCGTGGATGCTTCCCTAACTTTTGCGCCCACTGTTTGATACGCTCCTGTTTGCCATCACCAGAAGTAGTACGGATGTCCTCTATCGCATCCATTTTCATGAGAATTTCTGTTTTCATCTGGGCATCCTCAATTTGCTCAATCAAGATTTTGTGGTCTTGTTGAGTGGGAGCCGTCAACTCCTCACTGTCGGGTGTCACCTCAGACAGATTGTTTTGTTCACCTTGGCTAGCTTTCTTTTCTAGCATTGCTGCTTTTAAGTATCACAAACGTGCGACTTCTGCCCGAAAAGGCATTTAATTATTTAAGCTTAAAGGAGCCATTTTTTCAAGAAAAGGCATTTAATTATTTAATAACGTTCAAAAAATACAAAAGCAGCAAAAAGCACTAACCCCTGTATCTATCAGGCTTTTAGCCTCATATACCACTTGACAGTAATTATTTAAAAGTGACAAATAATTCTTTAATGGACA
>NZ_JACJTD010000155.1 GCF_014698505.1 Nostoc foliaceum FACHB-393
CTCGTAGAATTCTGGTAACATTATCATTAAATAGAGCTTGTTGCGAATGAAGGCTCTTTTTCTTTTACCACAAATTGCTACACTCTTTGCAATATAAGCATTCTAAACCATTTTGTCCCCCCGCAAGAATCCAACATCTCTCGACAGATTTTGACAAACTGAGCTAAATCGGATTCTCGACCAACAGGTAATGGATCGAGAGCAAGCAATATATTAATCAGATATGCGGGAATATGATCACCAATGGAGTTCCAGTTCTTGCGCGATTGGTTAATCCCTAATGATGGACTATCTGGTCGCATGGTTACATAATCCAGATGGGAAAAATAGCCTCCCTGACCTGGAAAATTTGGGTTCTTTTCCTTAGAGTCAAGGTAAAAATCGTTGAAAGTTCGGACGGTACGTCGAATATCCTCTAGCACTTCCCAGTCATTAGTGATTCTATGGTACTGGGCTAAACCTGCCAAGGCATAAATTTGCTCATATAAAGGAATACTCCCCTTATCCGTACCATCTTCTGAGAGGAGCTTCCACTCTGTGCCATATTTTTGACGACGACGACCATAGGCCCAAAAACAGTGCCGCCCATCATGGCTAAAACTACGAAAAGCCTCTCTCTGAAAACGAACACCTGCCGATGCGGCAGAAAGATACCTAGCATTACCCCTCAAAAGGTAGGCAGAAGAAAGCCCGAAAATGAGCCGGGATAGGGTGGCCATTTCCTGGATATTGTTATCGGTTGGCAAACCGATGATGTTTAGATTTGTGCGATACAGTTCGGAAAAGTCTGCCTCGCTGTAGCTTCGGCGATCGCCGAACAGGTCATCTAACCACTCATCTGCCAAAATGGAAATTTGGTTTAACCACCAATGGGACTGCTCGAACAGAAATGTCGAGTTTTGGGTGGTTAGCAAGTGAACGCCAGTAGCGTCAAAAAGACTTGTGTCTCCTTGAACTTGGTAAATGGCTTGAACGGCAACTAGCGTATTCTCATGAATATATGTTTCAATCTTTTCTTTTAGTTTGTTTGGAGGATCTGACTGATCGACAAATTTATCAAATCGGTCATTATTTAAACCATCTAAGTTAGTTACGCAACGAAAATTTGTCTCTTCCTTGACTCGAATGCTGTACTCATCTCCTGCCCGAGATCGGATAGTAAAGCAATGATTGTCAGATTGCTTGTGAAGGACAACCCCCATAAGTGTTGTAGCTTGTATGAAGTGCTTCATTTAATCTACCTGCTTATTAAGTTACAAACTGCTAATAAATTCTCTCAGCCATAGATTGAAAAAACAGAATGATGAGAAGCATGGAGGTCAGAGTCCTTATCATCTGTCTTTGTGGAGGGATTGCTTTCATCGACCAGCCTCCACTGGCTTGTCTAAGCGCATAACTATTTATTATACGGAAAGTTTTCGTAATAATCTTTTTCTAAATCCTAATATATCAAGCATTACAGATGCCTTCTTTCTGGATATGCGGAAAATTTCTTTTTTAAACCCTTATTTAATAAATAGTCAAAGCAGAAATTTCATTAATGGATCTGCTGCCTCAACCGCATGACTGTAAGCAAACCCATGAGCAGCATCTTTAATCATTGCAAGTTTTGCACCTGAAATCTTCTGAACTAAAACATTACTATTTCCAGGTAGTATTGCTACATCGCTATCTCTAGTAATTACCAGTGTTGGCAGGGCGAACGCACGGTATTTCTGAAACCCTCGCTGGATAAAGATACTGAAGAAAAAATAGGCTAAATTTAAAAACGCAATTTGACCACCCGGGATAGATGCACATGCTGCTATCGCTGCTGCTTGACCAGTTCTACAAGCAATCTCACAAAAGATACTTTCAGTACTTATTACAGACACTACTTCTGCAGATGGTGCTCCTGCCTCTAGCACAATACTATCTTTTTCTTTCAATAAAGTAGTTTTCTTCAGGATGTTAATTATCTGCTGTTGTTCATTTAAAGAAAGTGAATTACATTGCTCTGCATTTACATTAATATTAGTCACTTTTCTACAACTTAAGTTTTATTATGGCTAATATCATCTAGCGCGACTACAATATTTGTAAATGAAAGAATTATCGAGTTTTTTAACTTGAAAACCAACGGTTTAAGGTTCTCTAAGGCTGGTCAGTAAAACAGTTAAGGAAACGTTCGTTTCTTTTACCTTTATAGTTGCAAAGTCTTCCCAGTCATGATTTGCTCCCTGATAATTCAGGAGAAAAGGATAATTTGAGATTAATTGCCATCGTCTCTTTCCTAATTGTGGGTAATCTCTTATGCCTAAGCTTGTTTTGTTCCCGTAGAACAATAGATCTAGACTATAGCAAGATATAGTTATTACACACAATCATAAATTATACCAAATTGAAATATTATTACTTCATTTTGAGCTAAACATAGTGTATTAAAGCGTTTAATAAGATTTTTTGGTTTGCTCAGAATGATAATAGATAATATTTGGTATTAATTCATGTTTTATAAGTTGATATGCCCTTTTCAATCATACCTTTGGTAGAAAATTTAAATCATTTTTTGCTGTCTGAAGGCAGTGGCTTCTCAAAGGTCACTGTGGTAAAAAGTCTTTTAAGCCTTAACTGCACAACAGGAGTAGCCAGCATTGGCAGTTGAAACGCCTTTGGGCTTGTAAAATTGCTGCTACATTTTCGCTAAATACTTGAAGATGACGTTTATCTTCGGGATTTATCCATTGACTTAGCTGGGCTTGCAGTTGACGATATAAATGGGGCACTCGCATGGCATGACTTTTTGTGTGGAAACTTGAGCATCTCATGCTCTGCCCCTCCAAGTCATCCCTCTCTGTTTTTAAATTCCACCTATATCTACGTTTCAAGACTTTTCTGCACCACTAAGGTCTAAGAGTTTGGGTTCGCATAAAACATCAACGCCATCCAAGTCCATCTGAGGCAATAATTGACAGCCAAAGTATTAAAAGTTCAGCAATAGTGAGTCAGTTAGTTGGTTTTGATGCAGGTAAAAAGATCACTCGTACGTAAGCGATTTATGACCGTTGATAGCTTGGGATTAGTGTTGAGAGTTTTAGTCACCGCAGCCAATGTCGGTGAACGAGAAGGAGGAAAACAGGTTCTAAAACGCGTTAAACAGTCCCATCAAAAGATATCTCGTTTAACAACGATCTGGGTAGATGGTGGATTTGATGGAGAACCTTTCATACATTGGGTGATGAATTTTTGCCGTTGGATTATACAAGTGGTTTTGCGATCGCAAGAAGCTAAGGGTTTTGTTTTGCTCAAAAAATGCTCTTGTTATAGAGCGAACTTTTGGTTGGCTGACGGGATGTCGCCGATTAGTCCGAGACTATGAGTTATTACCCGAGACATGGGAGACTTTTATTTATCTTGCCATGATCCTGATCATGGCAGGGTTAGCGCGTCTCAAACCCTATTGACAGGTGGATTCTAGGAGAGTGTTGAGTTTGGGAGAGCCGCAGTCAAAACAGAAACCATATACTGATCATTCATCGCGGCTCGGCGAGACTTTTGGCGAATACGGGTGGCCGCCGAGATACGGATACCGTTGGCGAATTCCCCAAACGGCTAAACTGAACCGATTAGTTCAATAATGAAACGATTGAGAGCCTTCTGAGCAGTTTTATACCCAGTAGCTTGCGTACCTAACTTCAGTTGGGACAAAATGCGATCGCGTAAAATTTCAAGTTCCTCTATCGCTAACCCAACAGACTGTTTTGCTGACTTATCAGATGTCCGATGAAACTCCCTCTGCGGTGTAATACTCGGTTGGGGTTCGGTTTCTGGTGGAGTGTCATACTCTCTAAAATGATCCCCATAGCCTGGGCAACCCGACCAGGAGTTAGTTTGTCTATCGACTTCTGCCAAGGCAGGGGGTTGTCAGCAACGATATCACGAGCCAACCACAATTCCCAAGTAATCA
>NZ_JACJTD010000156.1 GCF_014698505.1 Nostoc foliaceum FACHB-393
AGTGTTGAACCTGTTCCGGTCGCAATTTAAACCTGTAATCAATATTTTGTTTCGGCTGTGTCGCCATTCAATGACTTCAGCCACATATCCTTGTTGGATTTAAGCCGAAGTTTGATTTTCAAGTCAGAAGGGATAGCGAAGCGTTAGCGAGTCCGCGAGCGTCAGAATTTGAACGGGGTTTTAACCCCGCCCAATTCTTGGCCACCTGTGGCAGAGATTATGGTGGGGGACTCAGACCCATGTTCTCTCTGGTCAAGGGCTTTAGCGCAAAACAGTATTCCAACTGAGCCTCCTGCCTCCTGCCCTCTGCCTTTCTTGTTGAACATTTCTAAATTGCAATCGTCGGTTGCAAAAAAGCGCTTTCCAACCGCTGCTGTAATCGCGTATATCGCAGTTGGCCGTCAGTAGAACGCAAAGCCTTGGATATCGCTTTCTTGGAACCAACGACAATCGCTAACTGCTTGGTACAAGTTAATGCTGTGTAAAACTGTTTACGAGACAACATCATATAAGGCTGCGTATAGATTGGCAGAATCACTACCGGATATTCTGACCCCTGGCTTTGATGAATGGTGAGGCTCCAGGCGAGGGCAATTTGATTTAAGTCTGCTCCCGTCCTAACGACAGTACGCTTACCATACTGCACAGTAACTTCCATCTCTTCAGGATCAATGGCCTTGATAATTCCGAAGTCGCCATTAAAAATTTCGTGATTATAATCATTAGTCAGTTGAATGATCCGATCGCCTTCTCGTAATAAATTCCCGCCCCTGGTAATCTCTACTTTGTCGGGACTGGGCGGATTAATCAACTGCTGCAATAAGGTATTGAGGTTACGGGTCCCAAGCAAACCCCGCGACATGGGGCAAAGCACTTGCACATCAGTAGCTCGATTGTAACCCAGGCGGGGAATCAAGTCTGTAATGATTTCGGATATTGCTTTAACACCATGTTTGGGGTGATGACCGCCGCCGTGCCACAGACACTCAGACACGGGATTATCGGAAATCGGTTCAATTGTGGGAAACTGGCTTCGGTTAATTTGGTGAGCAGCGGTGATAATTGCGCTCTGTTGGGCTTGCCTAAATACCTTGGTCAACCGCACCACCGGAACGTGACCAGAATTAATCAAGTCAGCAAGGATTTGACCGGGACCGACAGAGGGTAACTGGTCAATGTCACCCACTAGCAGTAGTTGGGAACCGTATTGTATCGCCTTTACCAAAGAAGATGCTAGAAACAAATCAAGCATACTAGCTTCTAGCGCGACAATTGCGGTATGGGGTAAAGGGTTTTGATTATCGCGTAAGAAGCCCATTGTCTTTGGGTCAAATTCCAACAAGCAGTGTATCGTCTTGGCTTCGAGTTGTGTGATTTCACTCAGGCGTTGAGCAGCGCGTCCAGTTGGCGCAGCTAAGGCGATAGATTTGCCCATTGCTTTCCACAGAGAGACTATGGTGTGGGTGGTGAAAGTTTTACCGCAACCGGGGCCACCAGTAAGAATCATTACCCTTGAATATGCAGCCATTTCTACCGCTAGCCGTTGCTGTGGTGAAAGTTTGATTTTATGACTCTTGGTGAAGCGCTCAATCCAGGCGCGAACACGAGGCATATCTTGTGCAACTGGTTGGCAAAATCTAGATTGTATTAATTGAGCAAGGTTCTGTTCGGTGTGAAAGTAGGTTGGTAGATAACATAGCAGCGTTTGGTCTTCGCTTTTCTCGCGGATTAAGTCATCCTTGAGTGCCATGTCTTTGATAATATCAGCGAGGGCATCTTCTTCGGGTGTGTGATCTGCTGTAGTCAGCAGTTTGATCACATTCTCAATGAGTTTTGGCTGGGGTAAATAGCAATGCCCATCGGCAGCAGCTTCGTTCAAAACATGAATTAAACCAGCACGGTAACGGAACTGACTATCGGGCGCAACTCCTAAATTAAAGGCAATTTTATCAGTTCTCAGAAAACCAATACCGTAGATGTCAGCAGCTAACTGGTAGGGATTGCTGGTGAGAGTAGCGAGTGCTTCATCCTTGTACTGCCTGTAAATTCTGACTGCATAAGTATTAGAAACGCCATGACTGTGGAGAAATAGCATTAAATAGATGTAAGAGATGTAAGAAAATAAAATAAAAATAAGTTGATAGCTAAATAAAGATATTTTGAATTGAAGCAGGGACTTGATATTTGGGTTATGCCATCGGCGACGGCGACCCGGACGCGAACAATCCCACAAACTATCGAGTTTGCCCCAGTACCAGCGATGAATTGTGTCGCGTACAGTCTGTGGATGCCATTTTAAATATTGTGCGATCTTTAGCACTGTCCATCCTGCTGCTGATAAGCGTAGTACAGTGGCACGACTTTGAGTTCTTGGTGGTATACCTTTTGCTTGAGTGAGTGCTAGTAGGGCTTGATCTTCCTTTGGTGACAGTTCAACTTTTAAAGGCGCTGGCATCTTGGTCAGGGGTAAAAATATTTACGACTAAAAGAGATTATCCCAATTTGATGTGCCATTTCACTTTAATGAATTCTATTTACGAACGCCAAGATGCTCCCTAATGGGCGAAGGGACTTTAGCGAATGGCAAATTAATTTTTGATGTCAGAAATTACACGGTTAAAAATCCAACTTTAACGTCGCTCATACTGCATCATGATACTTGTCTAGGTTAGTATATAGTCTAGCATTGCGTTCATTTGGTCTGTTTACCTAGATGAACATAATGCAGAAAGTTTTCCTGCATAGCGATGCCGATGCTAGTTATAATTACGTAAACAGGTATTTACATTGGTTGTGATCAAGAGTAATTTAGATGCGTTTGACCTGGAGTAGCGGTAAAGCTAAAAATTATCAGCCATTGTTAACTAAATCGTAGTCCCAGGTTGAACTGTTTACTGATAACTGATAACTATTTAGAGTGTACTTCAAGAGTAGCCTGGTTGGATGCGACCGTAGTTAGATATGAGTAATGGAAAAATCACATATTCAATACAAGTACGTCAGAAAAAGCGAATTGCGTTAGCGACGAACGCGAGTGCGTCTCGCAGAGAAGGAGCGTCACTGCGTTAGCGGAGCGGGGCGTTAGCAAGAGTGCGAATTGTTCGGTCATCCGGCAAGTTAGTCAGAAGCATCCAAATGGTTTTTCAAAGTGTAGGGGCAATCAGGAGTTTTGATTCCACTGGCGTAAGGTAATTTATAGGATGCCCAAATTTGCCACCGCAAAACATCAACTCCAATAGTTGAACTACCGAATTGTACTCGACAGTCTTTGTTTGGGTTTTGTATAACATTTTTGATGATGGTATTTATCGCTTCTACCTTGAGATTATTCGGTATGCCCATTAGTAGTTTTGTAAGCCACTGTTTGATTTTTGGTGACTGTAGCCAGTCTTTGATTTGGTCATCAGTAGGGGTTAGGCGATTGGCTAATTGCGTTGGATTTTCTTCATCTTTATTAACTTGAGTTTTTGGTTGGAATAGTTGCTGAAAATGAGCATTTTTGTTTGACATAAAAATGATTGGTTAAAAGAGAATATCTCTATTATAGATAAATTTGATAAGCCCGATAATAGCTAATATATTTTAGGAAAATATTAAGATAACAAATATAAAAAATTGATTTATAATTTTAAAATAACTTACAAGTAATTGACTAAGTATTTATGTTATAAATATTAAATAAGTTCTTTATGCAAGTATCAAATAAATACTATGCACCCAATAGAGTTTAAGAAAAAGTGGAAATTAACCTACCCCGAACCTGACTTTTCACGGGATGTGGAAAGGGGAAATTGGTTCGCGAATGATATTCGCGAATCACTGTGACTTTTTATATTTAGAAGCTTCCTCAACCAAATCTTTTAAACCCTGATTGAGAATTTCAACCG
>NZ_JACJTD010000157.1 GCF_014698505.1 Nostoc foliaceum FACHB-393
TGATGCTTGGTGAGAAAGTCATGGTTGCAAGTGACAGTAAGCGTTTCATCAAAAAACTCGACAAATCCTTTACTATCAACTACGAAGAATCTAACTCCGAAAAATCACATACACCAAAAAAATGGCGGATCTGGTCGGTTCACTCTGACAATTCTGGCAGTGATGAAAATGTCGCTTTCATCAAAGATATCACCAACGCCGTCAAAAACTTTGATGCCTTGTTCACCTCTCCCAGCCTCGGTACTGGTGTTGATATTTCTGAGTATCATTTTGATTTAGTGTTCGGGGTGTTTCACGGCGTTTCCCAAACCGCTACTGAGTGTGCCCAGCAACTGTACCGTTATCGTCCAAAAGTCCCGTTTCATATTTGGGTGGCCCCGCGTCCTCCCTTTGGTTACAAGGATACAAACGCATCCAAGATTAAAGAGCGCTTGCTCCAAACCAATGAAATGACTGCTTTTCTGTTGCGGATTGACCGTCAAACAGGCTTAAGGGGCGCAGAGAAAGATTGGGCCTTAGATGCCTATTGTCAAATTATGGCTAACCGCCACTATTCTCTCAATAATCTGCGTGATGATTTGCGATCGCTCCTCACCGAAATGGGCAATACATTTATATGTGTGGGCAATGATGATGATACTCAATCCCTTGAAAGTCTAAAAGCAGCAGCACAAGCTTTGGATAGTGCCCACAATTCGGCTGTTGCCAAGGCCAAGAATATTACTTTGAGCGAGTACCGTGCCCGTCAGAGCAAAGATTACCTTGACCCTAATGAAATTTTTGAATGCGAAAAATTCCGCATTTCTGATTCTTACGGCATCGAAGTAACCGAATCGCTCGTAGAAATGGATAAAGGTGGTCGCTTAATTAGAGCGATCGCTGGACTTGAGGCCATTTTAGCCCCACCCGAAGAATCGTTTACTGACCCCAAAACTGGGCAAAGTTATCCTACACCACCAACAATTGTCACCCAAAAAGACCGCACCGAGCGGGACAATTTACCTTTGTGCATCGACTGGGGGAATTACTCGGCACGGTGGCTGGCTAGATTTAACCTGGGGCTGCATCAGATTCTCAAGCGTTTAGTTGCGGGAGAGGAATTTACCGCCTCGGATTCCACCTTACTTAAGATGAGGGACATCGCTATACATTGTGCTGCTCACGTCAAAGCAATTCTTGGGTTTACTATTCCCAGTGACTGTAAACCTATTTGGTTGCTGGCCACAATGGTAGAGCAGCTGGGGCTAAAGTTGACTTTCCGTAAGCAGGGTAAACGTGGTCAACAGGTGAAACTTTTCTCTTTAGATAAAGAGCAATTGGAATTTGCAATGCATGTAATTGCTCATCGTGAAACGAAGCGTAATCAAAAAGAAAATCGAACCTATTATGCTGCCGAAACCCCTGCTGTGTATAGTGCAAACCCAAATCACCAGCCCGTATCCATCCCCCCCCTTGATGCTATAGGGAACTCCCATTGCCAAGGGGAGGATACTACCGAATTTGAGTCGCCTCCGACTGATCGCGCTACCCTACTTCATTGTGTGGAAATGCTACGCTCTGGTATCAAGCAGGGGGTTGATGCGATTAAGGGCATCCTTAAGCGATGGGTTGAGGATTTGCGCTGGGAGACGGTGCTGGAGTTGGAGACGGTCGCGGCAAATGAGCTGCGACTTGTGGAATCTCAAGTTCCTGAATTTTATGAATGGCTCTTGGAAGAAGTGTTGCCTATGGAGGGGGCTGGCTAAGGAAAAATCCCTTTGGCATTTGAAAGCAGTTTTTCTGCTTAGTTTCCAGTAGCAATCGATGCCACTGGTTCTTATTTGTGCTGCATTCTCACTGGTTAAAATCTTAGAATTTGTGTAAATGTCAAAGATCCATCAAGTTCAAAGCGCTACTGTCATTCGGTCTAGCCTTGAGATAGCGATCGGTGATGGCTAAATTGGCATGACCCAAAGTTTCTTTCACCAGCACTGGATTAGTCCCGCGCTCAATAGCATGAGAACCGTGGGCATGACGTAACCAGTGAGCCGAAACCAGTTCGCTTAATCCGGCTTCTTGTGCAATTGCTTTGACAATCGGGTGCAAGTTTTGACGGTCGAGGTGTCCCCCCTTTTGACTTGGAAACACTGCTTGATTGGAGTGAGCCGAAGCTTTGAACTCCATTAATTCCATCCAGAGTTTCTGCTTGATGAGAATTGTCCGATTTTTGCTGCCCTTGGCTTTACGAACATACACCTGACCACTGTCGCCACGGGGTGTCAAATCTCCCCAAGTCAGATCACAGATTTCACTTGCCCGTAACCCTGCCTGATACAGCAGTTTGATAATCAACAAATTTCTTTTGGCTGTGTACTGTCGCTTAGGAGTTTTCGCATCCGCTAAATGCTTAGAAGCTGCCCGTACCAACAATTTAATATCAGCTTCATCCAGATAGCGTTCGTTGATTACATCTGGCAATTCACCGAGTTTTAGCGCCATACCCACATTAAAAGGGAGATATCCAATTTTATGAGCGAAACTAATCAAGCTTTTAGCTGCGGCAATATATATCCGTTTTGTACTTTCAGCATTGCCCCCAAAAGAACTAGCGTATTCTACCAAGTCTTCATAGGTCACTTTTTTGAGGGGTTTGTCCAAAAATTCCAGAAATCGCCTCGTGTACCGTCGGTAAGAGATGATAGATGACTCTGCTTTTCCTTCCAACCACAGCGCAATCAACTTCGCCTCCGCCTGCGCTACTGGCAAGGAAGCGATCGCCTTTCTATGTGCTGTTATGTGGACAAGAGAGAGCGTCATTTTTATTACTCCCTTAATAATCAGACACAAGTGTATTTTCGTCTGGTTTTATAGTGTCTGATTTTTATTGTCCTTTAAAATGGGCGTTTCAACTCACCCTCAAGCGACTGAAAATTTCTCGGTTTTTGCGTATAGTACACCTCTAATACTGAGGAGCGTGACAAACACAATACTGTTATGCAATTGTTCAGCAGGGTATTTATTTTGAAAAACCTAAAAATAGGTGAAAAAAATAAACTAAAAATGACTTTATAGTTAATAACTGATATAAGAGGTCAAAGAGCGTCTTCCAAAGTTTATTTACGCCGCAGTGTACGGCTTTTTAAGCGCTATCACGCTATAAAACTATAGAGTCATTTTTAGTTTATTTTTTGAGAGTGGTTTGATTGCTTTGTGTTAAAGACACTTTTTTCTAGAACCGCAAACGGGAGCTAGAGAAGTAATGAGTAATGAGTAAGAAGTTTTGGCTCTTCCGTAGATGTTATGCTGAACTTTAAAGGAAAATTCGGAATTTACCTTTAATAGCAAGGTTTTTAGGCAGTTTTAGCCTTGATTTTATTCCAAAGGCTCAAAATCACAGGTTAAAAGCTATCTTTCTTGCCCAGTAAGGAATCTGAGCTATTTTATAAGCGTTTTTAGCATAACAAGTAATGAAGAACCGAAGTTTTTACTCATTACTCATTACTCATTACTTCTCTTTTGCTCCATCAAACGCCTTGAGAAGAGTGAGAAATGCGGGCTAGCTACCAGATTTCTCACTCTTGATTGAGAGCAACAACCGCAAGCCGGGTGAAATTGTTAAGGTAAAGAAGGCAGGAGGCAGAGGGCAGAGGGCAGTCCCAATGAAAAAATTTCATTACCATGAATGAAAATGTGGTAACTTCCAAGATAAGGCTGATACAAGCGAGGTTGTTTCCTTATTAGAGCACCAGAGCCTGAAGGGCAGTCTAACCTGGA
>NZ_JACJTD010000158.1 GCF_014698505.1 Nostoc foliaceum FACHB-393
CATCCTTTGGATCGCTGCCAATCACAATTGCTGGTGTTTGAGATTTTGCAGCAATTTTGTTGATAATCACTCCTGCTAAAGTTGATTTGCCAGACTGTGTTCCACCAGAAAGGTAAAAATGGTGATTACTGCGAAGGGTCATATTTTGATTAGATGCAGCATCACACAGTTCATCAATCCAAGCACTATCAATTCTGATGTACTCAGGATAATTAGCTGCGATCGCTTGGAGAACTTTCATCGCACCCGGATTAATCACCGACTGTACCGACTCTTCATCAATGTCAGCAATATCGGGATTGGGAATACCAGTCGGTGAAGGTGATTGTTGTGCTGGTGGTTCTGGAAGTGTAACCAACCCTTGCAACTGATATTCAGCAATCCACCGGGGGCGCTCTTGCATTGGTAGCCGATTCACGTAATCAGCAACTCGGCGTTTAGCTGCGATCGCAGTGGTAACATAATCATAAACAGCTTCACCTTGTAAATGCTGTTTAAGTGATTTCAGGTCAGCTTCTTCTAAAGAGCGGTATACTTTCTGTTTGCCTTCACTGATTTGGGCAGATACTCCAAATAAGCCAGCACTCACAGTTCCAGCACCAAGCAGCATCCCAGTTGTTATTCTGTCAGTGTTTAAGAAAAAAGGAGCAGACAGACATAACACTGCACTTGCTCCTAAAGAACATAAGATAGTCCGCTCTGCGTGAATCACACTACTGGCGGTTAGTCGTTCTAGTTCAAACGTCATTTTTATCTGACCCCCAAAGCAACACCGGCACAAACTAACATCAAAAACACAAACAGGAATATCACCCCAGGCATCAAGCCGATGGTGAAAGTTTTGCGGTTAAAGCCGAATCCTTTGACGACTAAGCCGGCAAAGTTGAATAACCCTAGAAATATGCAGCAGATGGAAATTATGCCGATAAACCAAAGAATGTATTGACTGACTGGGCTAGCAACTGATAAAAAACCCATCAACATTGATAGCCCAACCCCACACACTGCATATCCAACAAAGGATAATTTAATAAGAGAAGTTTGATTATTCTGCATAACCTAAAATCTGAATAACCTAAAATCTGAATGAGTCACCCACTTCATCAAATGCTTTTTCGTATCCCCCCAACTGGCGTTGTTGTTCCTGCGACCCGAAGGCATGACGGATCACCGCCTCTCCATGTAACGCCCTAGTTCGCTGCAAATCTTCCTCAACTTTCATGGCTTCTTGAGAATATGCCAACTGGTTTTTATACATCTCTGCCAAGGATTGCAACTGTTTGAGCTTGTGCCGGGAGAACTTTGTATGTAACCACTTCTGTGCTTTCAAATTGCCAGCCACTTCTGCTTCATCCAGAACCTGCTGTGCAGTCGTGTAAGCTGGCAATGTGTAGCGTTCGCTGATTGATGAAGGGAGATTTCCTTCAATTTGGGTAGCATCCCCAACTCTTAAATCAGTTGATACTACTCCGTTACCTTTACCGCCAAATAAACCAGGAAGCCATTTTCCTAACATTTCTTTCTCCCCCCTACTACTTAAAATTGGTATAAGTCTGCTGAACTTGTTGAACTTGTGACCCGATATATCGGGTTATGCCATATATGCCCATGAATGAAAACATCAATACTGTTATTGCTGCGATCGCAGTTTGAGCCATCATTCCCCGTTGCATCAATTCCTCAATCTGTCTATTGGACTGAGATCGCGTTCTCGACTCATCAATAAGTTGCTGGACTATTAGGAATTCTTCTGAAGACAGGTTTTCTAGTGTCAGCCCCGACAGATTCAATTCCCCGTCCTTCTTCAGGTAAATATTTAATGCTTTGCGATGGGTTTGGTCTTGTTGCTCCATATATTGCCATGCCCAAAACGAGGGTCAATAGCAGCAGATTCAGTACTGCTGCTAATCCAATGAATTTATTCGGTCGCATTTGTTGGGCTAATACCGAAAATACCCGCAACGAGTTCGTCACCGATTGCACGAAAGGAATCTACGTCAGCTTCCTCCTCCATCGCTTTAGAGACAAACTTACTCACCACATCCTTGGGGGCATTGCGAATCGTCGATAACAACTGGTCTGCTTTATCAGTTGTGTAAGCATCAATCCCGACGTTGAGAACATCCTCCAGAGATTGAATTTCTTGATTTGAAACCTGGGATGCATGAGCGATCGCTCCTTGCAATGGAGGAGTGGATTTACGGCGGGGTGAGTTTTTACCCAACTTGGCATTGCTATTCTTGGACTTAGTGGTCAGGGCAGTTGATTTCTTGGCTTGTGTAACTTGAATTGCCACTTCTTGGGCTTCGGCATCATTCAAATTATCAACATCCATGCCAATAGCTGATGCGGCGGACAAAATATCGCCCTCATCGAACTCGATACCTTCAGCCAGCAAAATTTCTTTGACTTTTTGCATAAGTTGCTTTCTTATGTGCTACTACACTAATAATATAATATAAACAAGCTACATACCATATAAGAAACCTACATTATCTGCATATTTTGTAGGGTTCTTGTCCCATAGCCAATATCATTTGATAATTTGGGTGATTAAGTATGGATGCAACAATGCCTAGAACGAAAGCACAGGGAATGACCAGGATTGAACTTTACGTACCAACAGCACTATTTGAAGAAGCGGAGGAACTTGCCGACTTTGAGGGGTGGAAATTATCAGAACTGCACCGTGTATTTTGGGAAAACGGTTTTGGCGTTTATGTCGAACGCAGTAACAAGAGAATGATTAACAAGCGCTTGAGAGGGAAAATTTCCCCCGACGTTGCTAATCAGGCAGAAGAAGAGTAATTTTCGCGCCCAGGTTAAACCTGGGCATTGTTGAAGTAAAGGGAGCAACAAAATATGCAAAATATTGAAGAAGCATACAGTCTTGCTTGGGTGAAAACAGCTTGTGAACATATTTTAGGTAAGAATATTTGTCAAAGAACTTGGCGTAACTGTCTGAGAATATGTGGCGTTCAGCCTTACAAGAGAGAAGTCAAGCTCAAAGAGTGCTGCTATTTATTAGGACTGATATATCTGAAACGTCAAAACCCTTTCAAAAAGTATTCTTTATCTGACGTTTCATTGTTACTGATGAAGGATAAAGCACGATTTACCAATTTTGGCATTGATTTAGAAAATCTGGAATTTCCACTTTTAGGGCGAGAATTACCGGACTACATCTATGAGCAAATAGGCTACAAAGTTAGTTTACGAACCCTCTACCGTTGGGCATCTAAACGCCGTATTCCTTTCTCTAAGTTACGCATCATTAACCAAAAAGAATTAAGTCGATGGCTAGAATTAGCAAATATAGCGAATGCATAGTGAACATTTAGCTTTTAATACATTTACTCTCCACCCACCACTGGACTTTTAGATGAATGAGTGTGCCATTAGATTGACATTCTGCTTTTCAATCTAATGTCAATCTAATGGATTTTGCTTTAGATACTGGCGCACTCCCGCGCTCATGGCTATGAGGTTTGGTTGTATACTTTTCCCTAAAAAATCTTCGACTACATGAGCAATTGTACTTGTGAGAAAGAATGGTACTCCCTTGATTTGTTTCGCGTCAATCACTAGTTCACCACGGCTTTCAATTACTGTACTATTACCATCTTGCAAAAAGCGATTTTTGCCAGAACACTTAACTGCTTCTGTAAAAGCGTGAGTTTCAATAC
>NZ_JACJTD010000159.1 GCF_014698505.1 Nostoc foliaceum FACHB-393
CATTCCAGCATTGTTGGAGGAAGTCAAACCCCGGATTCTGCCCCGAATTCGCCGCAACTTTCAGTTTCTGCATCCGCTCCGGTCGCATATTTGACCGCGCAACAATCGCCTCATGCGACCATTTTTCAGGATTTGGTATGGACGCGGCGGAACTTTCACCCTCATCAACTGCTTTGACTCCTACACCGAAACTTGGTTTTCTCCTGACATGCCCAGCTACGAGCAGCAAGATGGGAAGCAGATTCACAACAGCTTACTTATCCTGATCAAACTGAGATCATGCTTAGAAACTCCCTTAACAAATTTGGAACTGCTTCCATATATTGGTTTCGATGGATTGCATCCATTGTGGATAAAACTGGCAACCACCTCAAAGCTGCAACAATAGGAGACAATTGTTGAGCTTGCTCAAACGCTTGTTGGAGTCTTTCCTTAGTCTCATATTCAGCCCATTGTTCTAAGTAGCAAGCTCCCAGTCGCTCAAACCAAGATGAATTTTTTGCTAATTTTAATCTCCTCTTCAAACAATCGTAGGTACTATGGAGGCTGAAAAAAGGATGAGTGATGCTACTATCACCCCAGTCAAAAAACAAGTAATTTTCATCGCAAATAAAGATGTTCCCATCGTGTAAGTCACCATGATGCAAAGTTTCTGGTATGCCAAAGGTCGCTAGTTTTTCACATAATTTAACTAATAAGTTAGCCTGATTCTGTAAGCACTGATATTCGAGTAAATTAAGTCCACCAGGCTGATTCAGCCCTAATGTTTCGGTATCCATTAACAGTTGTTGAAACATAACAGGCAAGCTTGCTAAACGACGATCAGGCACACCCAATTCCAGAAACTCATTAAGATATTTGGTACAATCTTGTTGCAATTTTGCATAGCAGGGTAAGAGATTCTGCCAATGTTTAATGTCATCTTCAATTTTCAGAGTGTCCTGAAGCATCATCCCTCCATCAAGCATAAGTAGCCAACCTTTCTCCCCATTAATCGCTAAAACTTGTGGCATACATTGAGGATACCGATGCGATAGAACTTGGCTAAGTGCGGCTTCATAAGCAAGCTCTAATACAACTGCTTTGAAATAAATGTTACCGATGCTTGTGGGTATTTGCAGAACTGTTGACCAATGACGAACGCGAAGCTGCTTAATTGAATCAATGCGTTTGATGTCTTTTTGATGTAACTCACAATCAATCCAACTACTGGCTTGCTCAAGCCAGTTTTGTTGTGTCCAAAGTAGTCCATCAAGATAAGTCACACAGATCTTCAACGAGTGTTTTACAATTGGAAATGCTTTTTTGTTAGTTTAACCTGACTTCAAAGACCAATGAATAACCTTGCTTTACAGCCTCCTGCGTTTTCAGCAAACCCTATATGACCCTAAAATTTTCTCAAGATATAAAGTCATTATTGCAACATTTAGCTGAAAAACCTTTGACTCTGGGTGACGTGATTTTAGAAACCTCAGAACGGGGTTTTAGCCTAGTGATTGCATTGTTGGTGTTACCATTTTTGATACCCACGCCACCGGGATTAAGTACTCCTCTTGGTATAGCTTGCTTGTTGATGTCAGGACAGATGGCTTTGGGGAGGCGTACACCGTGGCTGCCGAAAAAAATTGCCAGCCTTAAATTCCCTAATTGGTTTGCTCAAACACTGTTGAAAAATTTACAACGTGTGACCAAAGTCTTAGAAAAAATCTCCCGTCCGCGTTTTCAGAAGGTTGCCGAAAATCCATTAACTTGGCGGTTCAATGGGATATGTCTCACCTGGTTGGCAATATTACTAATGTCGCCATATCCTCCTGCTACCAATCCTATTCCTGCTGTGGGAATGTTACTCTTGGCGGTTGCAACTATTGAATCTGACGGTATATTAATGTGCTTAGGCTATGTAGCCACCGTTTTGAATACCTTGTTTTTCGGTTTTGCCTTTTACCTTTTATATACTGGGGCGACCTATTTGCTACCTAATCTTTTTCGGTAAACTAATCACTTTTAGCTAGAAAGCAAAGAAATGCGGTTGAGTTATTCAAGTTCAGTAAACTAAAAAGTTCTGCGTAGGCGTAGCCCGTCGTAGACATCACTACTCATCGAACCTCACCAACACCCCATCCACAATCGCAACCCCCCACCGCGGAAACTTCGCCAGCAATTTCTTTATTACAATTTGCAAAGCAGGGTCATCATGACAGCATTGCTGGAGGAAGTTAAAACCAGGATTTTCCCCAACCAAAGAAGCCGTCTTCAGTTTTTCCATCCGCAATAGTCTAGTCTTGGATCTCATGGCGATGTCTTCAGAAGTAAACAACGTCTCACTAGATTTTTGCACCTGATAATTGACTACAGATAGATTCCACTGCTTCTCAAACTTGCTGATTGTTGCCCTCATGCTGGCGTAATACTTGCTGTCTAGCAAATATTGAATTACCCACAATGGGGGGCATTCTCCAACGTTTGCTCTAGTCAATGGAATGCCGCTAGCTAACTTTACCACTCCCCCCAATGGTAACGAGAGAGAACAAGTATTACCTCTACTTGACAAAGTAAAACTGAGAACTATGAAGCGGGGTAGACCACGTAAGAAACTTAAGGTACTGGCTACAGATAAAGGTTACGATTCAAAGGGAAAACGTGCTACGCTACGTAAGCGAGGCATTCGACCCAAAATACCAAAACGGATCTGAAAAACCAAGAAGAATAGAGGTAGACCTATTAAAATCTCTGTTCCCAGATATCAGCAAGAACGTTGCTTTACTTAGTATCAACTTAAATATCGTAGCCTAGTTGTTCATTAGGAACGTAAAAAAGTATATTTTGATGCATTCATTGACCTTGCTACTATTCATATCTGGATTCAAAGAATTTTATTAGTGGGATAGGTTCAATACAGATAAAATTAGGATTTGAGTAATAAGAGGAGTCAACACAGACCTTGCTTGTCAGGGTTTTACGACTACTATAATCATTAGTTTTTATTATAACTAATTACATTTAAATTAAATAAAGTAATTTAAGTCAGATGTGATTTTTGTTTGTAATCTGGGAATCATAAGTAAAGAATATCAGCAAGGATAATTTTCAAACTTTATTTAATTTCATTTAGTATTCATATATTTCATTTAACTAATAATGTAGCTATCACGACAATATGTGTTATTAATGATTAAACTATTTTGGAATAAATTAATAAAAATTAAAATAAATTTTATAGAATATTTAATCTGTATCGCTTAAAAACAACAAATGTTAATTGTTCAGTAGGAAAATAAGTTTAATTTAGAAGGCTAGATATTATTTAGTAGTTTTACCGGAAAAACTTAACTTTTTTATTTATGATTATTAAAGATGTTGAAATTAAGGGATTTTGGGGACGTTCAAAAGCTTCTGCTTCTTTTTTTGAAGATGTAACGATATTTATTGGATTGAATGGAACAGGAAAAACTACATTTATTAGCTTAATCTCATCTGTTTTAAATGTAGATATAGTGCAATTAAGCTCCAGGGCAAACGCATCTAAATATTGACGAGCCTGAATCAGGGTGAAATACGCCAAGACTCAAACTACATAAGGCTTTGAGGAAATTAAATCTCACTCATTATAAAAATGATAATCATTACGAGGGGGG
>NZ_JACJTD010000016.1 GCF_014698505.1 Nostoc foliaceum FACHB-393
GGATTCCATCGATGTCTACTGGAGGTGCAGCGATGAAGGCGATTACGAAGCAAGCTGTTGCGGCTAGCAGGGTGGGGATCATGACTACGCCGAACCAACCGATGTAGATACGGTTATTGGTGCTGGTGATCCAGCTACAAAACCGCTCCCATACGTTGGCGCTTTCGCGACGTTGTAAGGTTGTTGTCATTGTTTTATAAATGCGATTATTTGCGAATGAATTAGGTAGGTTTGACTACCTGTTACACATCTTAAAGAATTTATTTCGTTTTGTAAAGTACTTTCACAAAAAAATTTTTCTTTGGATTTACGCACCTGCAATAGAAAATCCCCAATCCACTAAAAAAGGGGGTGTATGAACCTCTAATCGTTTTCCTGGTAAGCTTTTGCCAAAATAGCAATCAAGATTGTCGCTGCCCATCTTCTACGTAGCGATGATTGGCTAAGATTTCCCAGCCATAGTTTTAGATACAATGGGGATTCCTAATCGCCCTGAAGACGGGTTGCGGGTTCGATTTAAGACTCAGTAAAATCTTTTATGGCACCTTCTATAGAGATAAATTTGCCTGAAGGAGTTTTGCAACGCTTGCAAACAGCGAGAGATATCGTCAACCAAAGCGTTAACTCTTTCAGTAACTCAGTCCAACAAGCTGGACAGTCTTTGCAGGATACAGCAGCTACCACGACCGATAGGGCAATTAATACAGTTACTACAACTCTTGAACAAGCTAAAGGTTCTTTAGAACAAAGTTGGCAACCGATTGATCAATTTAAGAGTACAACATCGGGAGCAGTAAAAACAGCAATTAGTTCTTCTGTTAATGATTGGCTGACACAACAACCTATAGTTTATCGGTTAGTTCAAATACTAGGTTTGGCAGCTAATCACCCAATTATTAGCTTAGTAATTCTGCTTGTCGCACTTGCTCTCATCTGGAGCATCATCAAAGCAATTGTTCGCTTGATTGAAACAGCTAGTTGGTCAATACTCCAAGTTCCGTTAAAATTGCTTCAGGCTTTGATGAAAGTTAGCTTTTTATTCTTAACTAAAATTGGCAGTTCTGCTATTCATCGAATCACACCTACTAAAACGATTGATAACCTGCCAGCTTTGCCACCTGAAAATTTTCAACAAAATAAGCAACAACGATTGGTAGAAATTTCTAGTCGCTTAGAAGCAATTCAAAAGGAACAAAATGAGCTTTTGCAAGAAGCCGCAAACTTGATTGCTTCCGACAGTATTGATATAGAAATTTCAAAAATTAAACAGCTAAGAAGCGTTGAATCACATCTTGGCTGAGTTCGGCTGTGGAACCGGAAGCGACAATACCACCTTTTTGCATAGCGTAATAGTAATCAGCCTGACGGACAAAGTGCAAATGCTGCTCTACCAATAAAACTGAAATACCTGTGGTTTCGACAATGCGACGGACTGCGGCTTCAATTTCTAGGATGATGGAGGGTTGAATACCTTCAGTGGGTTCATCTAAGACGAGTAGTTGAGGTTCTCCCATTAGAGCACGTGCGATCGCTAATTGTTGCTGCTGTCCCCCACTCAAATCGCCACCCATCCGCGAAAGCATGGTTTTTAACACCGGAAATAAGCTAAAAACTTCCTCTGGAATTTCTGCTTTTTTTACTGGTTTGCGTCTGGCTTCCAACCCCAGCAGTAGATTTTCTTTGACTGTCAACCGGGGGATAATTTCTCGTCCTTGGGGGACATAACCAATTCCCAACTTTGCCCTTTGGTCTGGAGATTTTGAGTTGATTAATTCTTCAGCTAAGTTAATAGTACCGCTGCGGGGTTTGAGTAAACCCATAATTGTTTTGAGTAAAGTAGATTTCCCTACGCCATTGCGTCCAATTAGGCAAACCATTTGCCCAGATGGTACGCTTAAATCTACATTGCGGAGAATGTGGCTTTCGCCGTAGTAAACGTTGAGGTTAGAGATTTTTAGCATTAGAAATTACGTAGATATTAAAATTTCATGCAGAGGTAGAGCGCAGTATTAGCTTACTGACCCTAACAAACGAGTAAAACCTTCTTGCTCAAAGTGTTTATCAGTTGTTAATGCCTACATAACGAATAGGTTTTATCGTGTCTTGATAACAATAAATCTATTGCTTCTCGATGTAGCGGCTCATCAACCCATACAATTTGAACGTTTGAATTGTTGATTAGTTCAAGGCTGTATGACAGTACAGTTGAACGGGAAAAGCCTCGAACTAATGCTAGAGCCACTAATTCTGCTAGAACATAGTTGTGCGTAAGCCGAGTTCTGCTTGTAGTAGAAATCAGTTCAACTGCTCTTTCATGTTGTGGTTCATCTTTATGGAGAAAGCAGAGCAATCCTGACGTATCAAGCAGCATAATCTATATTCCAATACTTAAAAGTCATTGGCGTAAGCTTTTGCCAAGTCAGCATCAATGCTTTCATTGTCTATACCGGTGACATAACCCAAGCTAATTGCACCTGCATAACCAAGTAAACGTTGACGTGCTTCTTCTGGCTGAGTTTCGGGTTGTAGCTTTGCACCAGTCAGAAGACCATCCTGCCTACCAAGAGATGTCACAATCAATTCTGCTACTGAAAGACCTACGGCATCAGCTTGCTGCTGCAAAGCTGCATAGACATCATCACTTAATTCTAGTGTTAGCAGTTGGCTCATAGGAATAAACAATTTCAACTAAAGCTAGGGAAATTATAGCTTTTCTCCACTAATATTCTGAAGCGGTTCGGCTGATTATAGTATGTGGTAGTCTGTGCAGGGTAAGAAGGCAAAGCAAATGACCCAAACGACGAAAACCCAAAAACTGCTGACCTTTGAAGAATATCTTAGTTTGTGATTATCGCTACAAGCGGACGGAGTATGCCGCTAGGGAAATATTAGAGTACTGGATTGTTGACCCACAGATGCAACAAATTATGATTTGCCAGTGGGTGGAGGGACAGTATGAGGATAAGGTATTTACAGGTGCTACTTGCATGGAATCACTAGTAATTGTTGATTTGGTGCTAACAGTAGAGCAGGTGTTTAACAGCGCAAATCGACCAGAATTACCAAGCGAATAGAAAATGGAGTCGAGTTTTTCATTCTTCCTGTTTTCCTAAATATACTTCAATCACGCGTGAGTCATTTTGAACTTCCTCAAAATTCCCTTCGCACAGCACAGAACCTTCGTGTAACACTGTTACTTTCTTGGCAATTTGACGCACAAATTCCATATCATGTTCAATTACTAAAATTGAATGACTTTGCGCTAGCGCTAAAAGTAATTCGCCGATGTTATAGGTTTCTTCATCTGTTAAACCCGCAACGGGTTCATCAACAAGTAATAAATCTGGAGACTGTGCTACTAACATCCCAATTTCCAACCGTTGCTTTTCGCCGTGGGAAAGTAAACCTGCTCTGATATCAGCTTTAGGAGTTAAACCGATGGTTTCTAATAATCCTTTAATATTATTCTTTTCAACAGCATTAGAACGTTCAAACAGAGTAGAAAAGACATTTTTCTTCTTGTTACTGGTTATTTCTAGATTTTCGCGGGGCGTTAAATTCAGGTAAATTCGAGGTGTTTGAAACTTACGCCCAATTCCCAATCGCGCAATTCGATATTCAGGTAAAGAACGTAGGTTTCTTCCTTTGAATAAAACTCGTCCAAGGGTTGGTTGCACTTTCCCGGTAATCACATCCAGAAATGTTGTCTTTCCCGCTCCATTGGGGCCAATTACTACCCGTAACTCACCTACATCCATGCTAAAGTTAAGCTGATTTAGCGCCCTAAATCCGTCAAAATTAACAGTTACGTTTTCAGTTTCCAATATTTTCGCGTTCATGTTGCACTTCGGGGTCTTCTTCCAAGGTGGGATATGTCGCAATTTCTTGACGACGGTTGAAAAAGGAAATATTCTGACTACGCAACCATCCAACTATGCCGTCAGGAAGGACTGTGACGACTATCAAAAATAGTGCGCCTTGGAAAAATAGCCAGATTTCGGCAAATTGTTCACTTAAAAAAGTGCGGGCATAATTTACTAATAAAGTTCCGACAATCGCCCCAATCAAAGTAGCGCGTCCGCCTACAGCTACCCAAATTACCATTTCAATCGAAAAGGCAATATCCATTGCTCTGGGTGATACAGAACCACTCTGAATGGTGTAAAATGCTCCTGCTATGCCTGCGATCGCACCGGAAACTGCAAACACCAACACCTTAAAATCTGTAGGGTCGTAGCCAGAAAATCTTACCCGACTTTCATCATCACGAATAGCTATCAACAATCTGCCAAACCTTCCAGTTGTCAACCAGCGACAAATCCCGTAAGTGGCTGCGAGAAACAGTACTGTCAACGTGTAGAAAAGCAATTGCGTCTTGGCATCGCTGACCGTTGCCCCAAACAAAGTTGTAAAATCTATCAGTCCATTTGTACCGTTGAAAAGTTGTTGTTGACCGTTAAAGAAGTTGAAAAATACGATAGTTCCGGCTTGAGTCAAGATAGAAAAATAAACTCCCTTGAGGCGATTTCGGAAAACCAAATATCCCAATAATCCCGCCAATAACCCTGGAATTAGTACCACACCAGTCATTGTCAAAGGAAAAGAATAAAAAGGTTGCCAAAATGCGGGAAGTTCCGTAACTCCATAAAGCCCCATGAAATCAGGTAACTCACCAGTAGGGACTTGCAGTTTCAGGTACATTGCGATCGCATATCCACCCAAACCAAAGAAAATACCATGTCCCAAACTTAGTAAACCAGTATAACCCCAAATCAAATCGATACCCAAAGCCACAATCGCCAGCGATAAAAATCGTCCCAACAAATTCAGACGAAACTCCGACAGCACCATTGGCATAACAATTATAAGGAAGAGTGCGATCGCAACCACTACCCCCACCTCAAGTAATAACCCTCTTCCCCTTTTCCTCATTCTCTGCGTCCTCCCTTCGGGTTCACCAGTCGCCTGCGGTTCGCGTCAGCGTCTCGTAAGAGAGGGAAACCCTCCCGCAGCGCTGGTTCACTGCGTCTCTGCGGTTTAAACATCAATAGTACGTCCCTTCTGTGGAAAAATCCCTCCAGGCTTCCACTGTAAAAACACAATAATCAGCGCAAATACCATCACCTTCGCCATACTCGTCGTTGCAAAAAAAGTAAATAAATCAGCCAAAGGTTTAACAGGACTCAACAACAAAGCCAGAGTCCCAGAACCAATTAAAAAATTAGCCGTACCAATCCCCAAAGCAGCCACAATCGTACCTGCTAAATTGCCCACACCCCCAACGACAACAACCATAAAAGTATCAATAATATAGTTTTGTCCCGTATTTGGCCCTACAGAACCGAGCAAACTAATCGCACATCCAGCCACACCAGCTAAACCAGAACCCAGTGCAAAAGTAATCGCATCAACCTTTTGAGTTGGGATACCCAAACAAGCACTCATACTCCGATTTTGTGTCACAGCCCGAATTTTTAAACCCCAGCTAGAACGTTGTAAAAATAAATAAATTCCCGTCACACAGATTATTGTTAAACCAATAATAAATAACCTGGCAAAGGGTAATTGTACACCACCCAAAGATATCCCTGCTTGTAACCAAGTCGGTGCTGTTACATCCACATTTTGAGCACCAAACCAAGGTTGAGTTGCTGCTAGTTGATAAGTTTGACTCAATAAATTGCCCGTTGTGATTGTCACCCCCAGCGATAATAAAAATATCACGGCTACAATCCAGTTACGAACTCTTCCCAAATCTGTGTGGGAATTTAAAATCCATAAACCTCCAAAAAATAATAGAGAAAACAAAGCTATGCCAATTATTAATACCCAATTCACACTGCGAACAAACTGCTGAAAAATTAAACTAACTCCCCAAGTTGCCAAGAGAGTTTCTAGAGGCCGTCCATAGAGATAACGAATCACGCCTCTTTCTAGAATTAATCCCACAGCAGCCGTGAAAATAAAAGCGATAATCAAAGCCAAAAATATATAGACTTCAAACCATACTCCGCCCAATTGCTTACATATATTTTGCACAACAAATGTTGTATAAGCGCCGAACATCATCAATTCACCATGCGCCATATTGATAACGCCCATCAATCCAAATATAATAGCTAGTCCTAACGCGGCAATCAATAATACAGCGCCAATACTAATGCCATTAAACACAGCTTCTAAAAATCCTGCTAACACTTTTTTCCTCACTACTTATTCGTAATTACCTGTAAAGTGTGTCACGGCACGAGTGAATAAACATAGCGGCAATAAATATTTTTACCGTAACCCACTAAGATAAAGGGTGCGTTGCGCTTCGCTAGAAGGCACCCTATAAAGTTAAAATTGACTAATTCGTAATTTGTAATTAATTACGAATTACGAATTACGAATTACGGATTATTTAGGCTTTCTTGTATTTACCACCCTTAGCCGGGTCAGTCCAATCACAAGCAAATCCCTTAGTCTCTTTTACAAATTGATTCCAAGGAACTGGCTCAACGGCGTTCGGAGTAGCATAGACAATATCAAACAAACCATCTTGCCTAACTTGACCAATCCGCACAATTTTGGATATGTGATGATTAGCATCCATTGTTACTTTACCTTCAGGTGCATCTAGAGTTTGACCAGATGCCGCAGCCCGTACTTTCTCTAAATCAGTAGTACCAGCTTTTTCTACTGCTTGCTTCCACAAATAAACGGCGATATATGCTGCTTCCATTGGGTCATTGGTCACCCGATTTTCACCGTACTCTTTCTTAAAAGCTGCAACAAACTTCTTATTAGCAGGTGTGTCTACTGTTTGGAAATAGTTCCAAGCTGCATAGTGACCTTTGAGATACTCTACACCAATTGCTTTTACTTCTTCTTCGGCAATGCTTACAGACATAGAGGGATATTTTTCTGGTGTCAATCCAGCCCCTTTCAATTGTTTGAAGAAAGCAACATTGCTATCACCATTTAAAGTGTTATAAATCACGCCACCATTGGGCAAGTTTTGCTTGATTTTAGTTATAATTGGTGTAACTTCTGTATTGCCAAGGGGTAAGTAATCTTCACCAACCGTTTTTCCACCTAAAGCTTCTAGTTGAGCTTTAATAATTGTGTTAGCTGTCCGGGGAAAAACATAGTCTGAGCCAACTAAGAAGAATTCTTTGCCCTTATTTTTTAATAGCCAATCAACAGATGGTTCAATTTGTTGATTTGGCGCAGCACCAGTGTAGAAAATATTTTTAGAACACTCCTGACCTTCGTACTGCACAGGATACCAGAGCATATGATTTTTGCTCTCGAATACTGGTTTCACGTTCTTGCGGCTAGCAGAAGTCCAACAACCAAAAACTACAGTGACTTTATCTTGATCTATTAGCTTGGTTGCCTTTTCTCTAAAAGTATCCCAGTTAGAAGCACCATCTTCGGTAACTGCTTCAATTTGTTTACCCAAGATACCACCAGCGGCGTTAATTTCTTTGATTGCTAATTTTTCAGCATCGACAACGCTTTTTTCACTAATAGCCATTGTGCCACTAAGGGAGTGCAAAATACCTACTTTGATGGTGCCACCAGCAGTAGCAGCAGCTGGAGATGCAGCAGGAGGTGCAGCTGGACTCTCTGTAGCAGTTGGGGAATTATTCGCGCAAGCCTTCAGAAAAAAGCTGCTTCCAAAAGTTAGAGAACCGTAGATCAAAAACTTGCGTCTGTTAAATTGTCTTCTCATATCTTGATAAATTTTCCTCTTGATGAATCAACTAACTTAATAGAAAGCTGACAATATCAAACTTTAAAGTGTGATGATAGTGCGATAGTTTACTAGTAAAAAGTGACTTCTTATACAAAATGCCTAATTTTTGTAATAAAAAAATAACTTTATAATATTAATCTTTGTTAAGCCTAGTATTGTGATGTGAAATTATTGTCAACGATGAAGAGATAGCTGGACAATAATCTCATCTTCCTTGCCAGATGCAAAATTAGCAAAGCGCTTTGCCAAAGGTGGTATAATCACCAAAGGATTGCTAAACCCAGAGAATAGATGAACGCTCTCAAATCCTGGGATAGTAGCAATTAAGGGCAGGTGATCGCTACTAAATGCCACCAAGCAATGATGCCAAATTCCTGGTAAATTCTCCAAAGGTGGCAAGATTTGACCAATACTTCTTCGCAACCATTTTTCACTTTCCTTTGAGTTTACCTTGGCATAAGGATCTGTGAGAACGCGGCTAATTTGACCGATGCGAAAGCTACCATCTTGAAACTGAATCGCACCCGCATCTAAAATTGGCGGTGCTGGCTCATTACCTAGTTCATCCCACAATTCATCAACTTGAGTAGATTCAGCTTCTAGTTGAAATCGTTGCAGATTAGCTGGCATAACTAAGGTGCGTAACTGCACATCCACGGGTGGAGTTTCAATGATTTCCGCGTGAGTAAAATACAGCTTGACGGGAATACCAGCAGATTTTAGTAGTTGGCGGCTGAGTCCACCCGCACAAATGGCAATTTTAGCACTGTAGAAAGTTCCAATAGTTGTTTTTACAGCATCTTGCAGGACTTGTAAGACTTGGCTAATCTGCATTTCACCCCCAGCACGTTCAAAAGCTTGGATGTAAGCTTGTGCTGTTTTTTCTGGATTGATATGACCGTGTTTAACAGTTAAAGCACCAGATATCGCCTCTCGATTTAGCTGCGGTTCCAACTCACAAGCTTCTTGTACACTCAGCAAACGAGGTGGAATGGCAAAATGATTATATGATGCAGCAGTTGCTTCTGGGTCACTATAGGCAGAAATAGTAAGTAATAAATCTAATTCCCGAAACTGGATATCAGCATCTAACTCTTGAGATAGGATATGGTAGCGTGCGATCGCTTCTTCGCACAATAGACGAGTTAGTGGTGTAGTCCCTGACCAATAAGCAAGTCCACCATAACTATAGCGAGTTGCATTCTGTGGTGTGCCGTATTGCTCCAACAAAAGTACAGAAAAACCTGTTTTTACTAATTCGTATGCTAGTGCAGCACCCGCAACTCCACCGCCAACCACAATCCAGTCGTAGGTTTTCATATTAAATGTCTTTCTTAGAGACCATTTATAAAGTAAATCTTTAGATGACTAGACGACGTAGCATAATACGAGTCATAACGGCATATATGGCAGCTTCGCTCATTTCAGGGAGACGCTCATAATCCTTACTGAGACGGCGGTACTAGTTAAACCAAGCAAATGTTCTTTCTACTACCCAACGTTTAGGCAAAACCTTAAATTCTTGATCAGTACGCCGTATAACTTCAACATGAGCTTGAATCATCAGCCAAACTGAAAGCGCAAATTTATCACCGTCATAACCGGAATCAACCCAGATAACTTCAACTTTATCTAGTAATTCTGGATGCTCCTCTAACAGTTCCATCAAAGCGTAAGCGGCAAGTACTCTTTCTGGGGCGTTTGCTTCACTAACAATTACTTTCAACAAAAGCCCCTGGCTATCAACCAAAGTCTGCCGCTTTCTCCCTTTTACCTTTTTGCCTCCATCAAAGCCGCACACATCCCCCTTTTTTCCGTCGTTTTTACCGACTGGCTATCAGCAGCGATCGCGCTTGGTTGTGTTGATCTACCTAATTTTTCACGAACTTGGTCACGCAGTGTGTGGTTTAATTCTTCCCAGATGCCTCTGCGCTGCCATTTCCGATAGTAACTGTATACCGTTGAGCTTGGCGGAAAGTCTCCTGGGAGCATATCCCATTGACACCCCGTTTTCAAGTGATAGTAGATTGCATTGCATACTGCTCGCATATCAGTTGTGCGGGGATGTCCGCCTAACTTAGCTGGTGGAATTAGAGGAGCAAGGATTTCCCACTCCATATCATTTAAGTCCGTCGGATAAGACTTTCGTGTCATGAGCAAGTATGTAAATACACTACATAGAAGGTATCCTATCGTTGTAAGAACTCTTTTGTATTCCCCTTTAGATTTACTTTATAAATAGCCTCTTAATTACGAATTACGAATTACGAATTACCATAAGTTGCTTGTAAACGACTTAAAAGATATTCTCCCGCAAGGATAGGCGGATAAATAGGCGATTGTTCTTTCTGGCCACTCTCAAGACAAGCTATTTCTGTATCATCATTAGGATGACAGAAAAAAGCGATAGAATAACGGGACTGGTTTACCCTGCGATCGCAGGGAATCATCACTCGATGTTTGGTTGAGCAAAACATATCATTTGTCCACCGTTGCATTAAATCGCCAGTATTAACTACCACAGTATCAGGAATCGCAGGCGCGGCAATCCACTCTCCAGATGCTGTCTGTACTTCCAACCCACCAACGTCATCTTGGAAAAGTAAAGTAATACTGCCATAATCGGAATGCTCGCCAGCACGCACCTGTTTAGGTTTTGGTGGTGTCTGCAATGGGGGATAGTGGAGTAAGCGCAACGTATGATTTTGTTGATTGTGTCTTTTTATAAAAAAATCCTCTGGCAATTCCAACGCCAAAGCATAAGCTTGTAAGACTGTGTTAGCAAGTTCTGTGCAATTATCATAAAAGGCGAAAATAGAAGTATCTATTTCTATAGTCGCTTGTTTGTTTACATTAAACGCCTCTTTTAAGTCGCCTGGTTTGTTGGGGTCAAGACGTTCTCTCTCAAGACCAACGTATCCTATATTATTAAACTCATCACTCCAAGCTTGCTTCTGCTTAACTTCTAAGGGTAAATTGAAGAAATGTTTGCTGTAAGTGAATACTTGCCTGATTATGTCTTTTGATTTTCCTGAATTCTGCAAGTACATGAAGCCAATTTCATGGCAAGCTTGATAAATTTGTTTGATAATATTTTGCCGAGTTATTGTGTCGCCATTGGTAAACGCAGTTAAATCTATTATGGGAATTGTAACCATTTATTTATAATTAAAAAATTAAAAAATTTGTGTTTTTGTTTTGTTAACAGTAGTATACTCAATACCTATAGGTACGGAAATTTACAATGACTCTTGCTCCTTGGCGAAGCGCGATCGCCCATGCACTCCATCGCAACCGCAGCCTTGTTTATGCCCGTTACCTCCAACTAGCAACGGTTCAGGCTAACGGTCGTCCCGCTAATCGTACCCTAGTCTTTCGCGGTTTTCTGGAAGATACAAACCAGCTAAAATTTATCACCGATAACCGTAGCGCTAAAACCGACCAGATACAGCAACAACCTTGGGCAGAAGTTTGCTGGTACTTCCCCAATACACGCGAACAATTCCGAATCACTGGCTGTTTGACTCTGGTAAGTAATGATGATTCGCACCAAGATTTACAGCTAGCCCGCATTTCTATTTGGCAAGAACTGAGTGATGCTGCACGTTTACAGTTTGCTTGGCCTCATCCTGGTAAACCTAGAGTCCTGGAATTAGAAGCCTTTGAGCCACCAGCACCCGACCCAGTGCAGCCAGCGTCTAATTTTTGCCTACTGCTACTCGACCCAGTGCAGGTAGACCACTTAGAATTACGCGGCGAACCACAAAATCGAAGATTTTATCGCCGCGATGAAAATCAAAAATGGTTTTGTGAAGAAATTAATCCTTAATTTTGTCAGTTAGGAGTTATGAGTTGGAAGGTGCAAGGATAATTTTTATTCCTCACTCCTCACTCTTAACTCCTAACTTTATTTAAATACCCGCACCATCTAGAAACTGCTGTATTGCCTTATCTTTAAGGCTACACACAGGAGCATTTTCTGATAAATCAGCTTGGTTAGAAGCTACACAACCTGCCAACACAAGAGTTTTTTCAGAAGAGTTGGTGCGCTGAAGAGTTTGTATTTGTTCTTCCAGTGCCTCAATCCGGTCTACTAAAGCACGAATTACTTCAGCTTCTGAATCTGGTAAGTTATTGTGTTCAAGAGGTGCAACCCGGACTCCAGAACGATATATAATCCGCCCAGGCACACCCACTACAGTACAGTCTGAAGGAACATCCCTCAGAACAACAGACCCAGCGCCAATACGGACATTATTCCCAACTTGGATATTGCCCAGCACCTTCGCTCCAGCGCCGACTACGACATTTTCGCCCACAGTGGGATGGCGCTTGCCACATTCTTTACCAGTACCCCCAAGGGTGACACCTTGATAAATTAGGGCATAGTCTCCCACGATCGCAGTTTCACCAATTACTACACCCATCCCGTGGTCAATAAACACACTTTGCCCAATGGCCGCACCAGGGTGGATTTCAATTCCAGTCAAAAACCGAGCCAAGTGAGAAATCAGGCGGGGGATAAAGGGAAGACCAACAGTATACAGCCAGTGAGCCAGCCTATGGAATAGCAGGGCTTGCAAACCAGGGTAACAAAATAAAACTTCCAACCAGTTACGGGCAGCTGGGTCACGTTCAAATATGATACGAAAGTCAGCACGCAGTGTAGATAGCACGAGATAGCACCCTCGGAAAGCACAACAAGCTACTCTCCCATATTATCGTCTCAGGCGTTACACCTAATAATTGCAAATGGGACATTGGGCATTGGGAAGAGGACTTAGGGACAAGGAGAAGGGAAAGACTTGTTGTAAGTTATTTCACTTATAAGTCACCTTATCCCCTTGTCTCTCCTACCCCTCTGTTCCCTCATCTCCCCACTCCTTACTTCATTTCTGCTCCACCGTCAGAGTATAATCACGCTTAACCCCAGGGTTAAATGTACCCACCCAAACCCGATAGGTACCATTTTTCCAGTTGCGATCGCTAATGCTAGCATCTTTACTTTTGCCAGTGTCATCACCGCAACGAATTGTTGTTTTATCTGGGCCTTGGATGAGTAAAGTGGTGTCGGTGTTGTTGCTATCGATTTGTATTGTCAGCTGGGAAAAGTCCTTTTCCAAAACCATAATGTGATCTGGATTGGGATCGGCAAAGCCAATACAGGCTTTTTGATCGCGATCTCGGTTACTTATGGCAGACAATGAGTAAGAACCACCTGTAAACCCTTGCAGTGTTCCTTGTGCTGGATTAAAGTTTGTAGATAGATTAAGAGTACCAAAATTTGCTGTCTCTGCTATTACTGGCGTAGCTGTGATGGCGGTAAGTATAGCCAACAACCAGCCGCCGCGAAACTGAAGTCGGGGGCGACAGTATTTCATAGTAGCCCTCCAACAGGCTGTTAGATTAGTAATGATATATACATATTCTAATTAAAAAATTCCAGTGAAATTTCAGTTACTTGTGCCACATTAAAATGTGCCACAAGTAATGCCATGAAAAGCAGGCAGCTAATTGCTAGGTTGTTTCTTGATCTAGACAGCAGCTACAATTAGCGAACTTATAATTTAGATGTAATTACCTCTGTTGGTCGGAGGATTTTTTCCCTTAAAGAAAACCCTCGACGGACGACTTTAGATCAGCAGCCAATAGCTATCCAAAGATTAAAAATACAAATAGCAAAGGTTACATAAAATCTATCTAAATATCATGGATCAAGAAAATGCAGAAGGTAAAATTATTTTACCTTCTGCATTTTTAACTTATGTGAAAATATCACGAATTATTGAGTTTGAAGAAAATACCACCTTTGAGCGATCGCGTGTCAGTTCCATAACTACTGACTGTGAGCGATCGCAGATTATCAAAAAACGGTTTCCCTAAAACTTCTACTAACTTGAGAACTGGTACTTGACGCTCTAACAAATTCTGACTCTTTGTCCAGTCAAGATATATATAGCCTTGATTCGGTAGGGGAATCGCAGCAATACTATCTTGGAATTTGGCATTGTCAATTAGGGAATTATCCTTGGTTGTGAGAATTTCATTCATCGTCTCTAAGTCAGATGTGAAAACTTCGTAATTTCCTAAAGTTGTATGCAATCCTCGCACTTTTGTTTCAATACTGAACGATGGTCGCTCTTTGACATCTGCTTTTGTAGTAGCCGTAGTTAACTCTGTCCAAGCAGAGATTTTTTGCTTGTCTATATTCAATGGATTAATGCTGAGTCCGTTGGATGAAGCGATCGCATCTAATCGAGCAACGCCTTGTTCTACACTCTCGGATTTTTCCACCACAAAAATCCAATGGGGGGTTGTTTGTTCTTTATCAGGTAACAATGCTATGGCATATTCTCCCTGTACCCAGCTAAAAATATCCTCTGGTAAGTTTATGCCCCAGCGTTTTTGAACATCCGCTAAAGGTTTTGCTAACCGAGAAACTACATCTTCCCCAGAACCATATATAGTTGCTGTTGCTTGTCTCCAGAGTTTGGCTAAATCACTGTTACCCAAATTACTCAAATTTGAGCCGGAAATTGCCAAACCTGCGGATGCTGGAACATACTGCAATGCTCCTACAGGTTTAGACAGTGGTGAGGATGGGGGGACAATTTCTGATGAAGTTAAAAAGGTGGTTTCTGCTAGTAATCCTTTGGGGTTCAACGCCAGAGAAATTATTTCGCTGTCATAGGTTTGTTCTGGCAGTTCTAACCCTTGCCATTTTGCGACGATGGGAAGATTCAAGAAAGCTACAGCTAAACTCCCTTTGGACAGTTCTTTGGTAGCTTTTTGATATTCGAAGGAGCTAGTCAAATTTAGATCGGGTGCTTGGACATTATTGATAGCATCTCGTAGAACTTTAGGATCGTTGGCAAACAATACAAAGCCTTCACCGACAACAGCACCTGCAAGCAAGTCTTGTTCTGGTTGAGAATTGTCAGAAATCAGCTTTACACCTTTATATTGTTCAACAGCTAAGTTTGCCCCAGCTAAGGCCCGTTTGGAAAACAGCAACTCGACAAACTCGCGGCTTTTCTCCGGTTGCTGGGTTGCTAGTGCTAATAGATACCCTGGCTGCTGTCCGTTTTCTGGATCGCGATCAATATCTAAGGTGGTAATAGCTAATGTAATTTCGTTCCCTAACCAAGGTTGAATATCTTGTTTGTAATCTATACCACTCTTGGCGAATAAACTGGTTTTGAGTTTAGATAGTTCTCCTTCACGCTCCAACGCCTGTAAACGGTCAGGATTCACCAGCAATGAAACCATTGCTGGGGAAAGTTTCGACACGAATATGGCTGCACTAGGCTGGGACGTAGAAGCAATGAGGTTAGCCGGACTTTTGGCAAAAAACCAGTAAAAACTTGCGATCGCAATTACTAGCAGTGCGATCGCACCAGCTACGATAAAACCAATAAATGAGCGTTGCCTATTCACATTAAACCTTTAAAAAAGACGGTTTACAGCCATTTAAGCAGAAAGCCTACCAGGATTTATCAGCCTTCTTGAGAATGGATACTCATGCAAAGGCAGAGATTTTCTGCCACCATAAATAGGATTAGGACTGTTTATAGGGAATTCTTTTAGTTAACCCATGAACCAGATTAGTGTACAAGAACTGGCACAACGTCTTTCTTCTGGTGATGCAAGTATTCAGTTAGTAGATGTACGCGAACCACAAGAATTGGAGATTGCTAGCATTGAGGGCTTTGTCAATCTACCCCTGAGCCAATTTGCCGATTGGGGAGATCAAGTCCCTAACCTCTTCAATCCCCAAGCTGAAACCCTTGTACTATGCCACCACGGCATCCGCTCTGCCCAGATGTGCCAGTGGTTAATTGCTCAAGGTTTTACAAATGTGCAAAATATTTCAGGTGGTATTGATGCTTATTCTGTCTTAGTAGACCATTCAATTCCCCAGTATTAGCTCGTGTTTAGGTGCATTACTCAGATGGAACTTACTCTTCCATCTGGCTTTTGGTATGCTGAAAATAACACCACATTTTAGGCGCTTGCTAGGAAAGCTTGTAAGTTTATCTACTGGTTATATATCTTACAGAACTTTTCGACCCGATCTTATGCTGCGATCACCGCAAAAGTACGTATCCTACAATACTTTTATCAGTGTAGAATTATGCAAAGATAAAGCAAAAAGGATGTTGTCAATTCAAACCCTCAGTTATTGCTGCAAAAGCCTAGATTATATTGAAAGCGCACTTTTCAAGAGTTATGTACTTGAACCTTAAAATTAATTATCACAATATAGTTGTATAATTTGTTATCTTAATAAACTATTAATATTCTTTGGTTTCGATCAATCCAGAAATTTTTCCAGAGTTTGATTAAAATTTGCCTCTAGCAAAACATACCCTATGGAAGTCCAGTTAACAAATCGACAACAGCATATACTTTGGGCAACTGTACGTCACTACATTGCTACGGCAGAGCCTGTTGGTTCAAAGGCTTTGATCGAGGAGTACGATCTGGGTGTAAGCTCGGCGACAATTCGCAATGTGATGGGCGTTTTAGAAAAGTCTGGGTTACTTTACCAACCACACACCTCTGCCGGACGAATACCTTCTGACTCAGGTTACCGCATTTATGTTGACCAGTTAATTACCCCTTCTCTGCGTTCGCGCAGTGTGTCGCAGACAGATGCTACGCGTAGCTTGCTTCCACAAAGTGGTACAGAATATTTAGGGCGAGAAGTAGAGTTGGCACTGCAAAACCGCCTCCAGTGGGAAGATTGGAGTTTAGAAACTCTATTGCAAGGAGCAGCACAAATTTTAGCAACCTTGAGTGGTTGCATTAGCTTGATTACTATGCCGCAAACTACTACAGCACTATTGCGACATCTGCAATTAGTGCAAATTGAAGCGGGGCGGATCATGTTAATTGTAGTGACCGATGGTTATGAGACACATTCCAAGTTGATGGATTTGTCGCCAACACCAGAGGAAACACAACGGGATTCAGAGGTAATCGATCGCGAGTTGCAGATTGTTTCTAACTTTTTGAATAGCCACTTGCGGGGGCGAAGTCTGTTGGAATTAGCCAACCTCAACTGGAGTGAACTAGATCAGGAGTTCCAACGCTACGGGGAATTCTTGAAAAATTCAGTTGCTGAATTGACTCGTCGGACTCATGCGCCGACTGCAACACAAATTATGGTTCGGGGTGTGTCAGAAGTTTTGCGCCAGCCAGAATTTTCCCAGTTGCAGCAAGTACAAACGATTATCCACCTGCTGGAAGAAGAACAAGACCAACTATGGCGATTAATATTTGAGGAACCAGAGCAGGAGGATGTAGGTAAGTCAAGGGTAACAGTTCGCATTGGCGCAGAAAACCCACTAGAACCAATACGTACCTGCACCTTGATTTCTTCCAACTATCGCCGAGGTTCGATACCAGTAGGAAGTGTAGGAGTTTTGGGGCCAACGCGTCTAGATTATGAAAGTGCGATCGCAGTCGTGGCATCTGCTGCTGATTATCTCTCAGAAGCTTTTAGTTATTTTAATCCTTAAATAGCGATTAATTCTATCAGGTAATGTCTCTAACTCGAAGCACTGGTATAAAATCGCAACGCAAACCGCCAAAACCAAGTAGAAGCGAAAAACAGCACTACTGCCAATATTGCCGCACCTATCAACCAGCTAATTTCACTCCTACCCAATAGCGCTTGGGCTGGGACAGTAGTTAAAAATGCTACTGGCATCACAAAGGTGAAGAAAAAACGGTAAGCAGTAGGATATGCTGCGATGGGATATCGTCCAGCTTCCAACAAACCACGCAAAACTTCTGTGACGTTGTATATTTTGACGAACCAGATACTCATCGCTCCCAGCATAAACCACAGGCTGTACAGAATCACTAAGCTGAATAATAATGGCAGCACACCAAGTAGATAGTCGTCTATCCCTACACCGAGGCGTTTACCCGCGTAGCCAATAATCACACTACCAAAAATTAGATCCGGCATTCCCCAAGGTGAAAGGGTATGGGTGGAAAGCCAAAACTGACTGCGGATAGGTTTTAATAATATAAAGTCCAAAGTGCCTTCTTGGACATGGCGGACAATGCGATTTAAGTTCGACGCCAGAAAAGTAGCAGAAAAGCCTTGTAGTAAGGTAAAAAGTCCTAGAACTACTAAAGCTGCTTCCCATGACCAACCACTAAAAGTGTAGCCAGTCCGGTAAAACAAGAATAGTCCAAAGAGGCTACCGACAAGATTTCCCAAGCTGCTGAGGGTAGCTATGAAAAAGTTAATCCGATACTCTAACTCTGCTGCGATCGCAGCACTCCAAAATAGCTTTAGTACTTTCAAATATCTTTGCATCTTGCACCCTTATCCCAATATGTTCCATCTGTCATGACATTTCCATAATTTACACAATAACTTTAAGGAAATTTAATATTACTTTTTATTCAGGAAAATTGCTAAACGTTAAGATGTTGTGGATCTATTGTTGAGAGGTAAGAAATTCTATGGTTCTGGATTTACCAGAACTAGTGAAATCACTCGGCTACTTTGAGGTATGAGCAATTATCTTTGCTGAGTCTGGCTTGTTAATTGGTATATTTATTTACTAAATTTTGCTAAATCCTGGTGATATATGGCTAAACTATCTAACGAATTACAACGCTATTTTTTTGAGGAAGATCGACCCTCAAAAGTAACTTTGACAGAGATTTTACTATTAGCAAAAGAAAGAATTTTTGGATTTTTGCTGATTATCCTGTCTTTACCTTCAGCTTTGCCAGTTCCAGCACCAGGATACTCAGTCCCTTTCGGCATCCTGATTTTCCTATTAGCGGTACAGCTAATCGCCGGTGCCAAAACCCCCTGGCTACCCAAGCGGATGATGAGTCATCCTATCCAACTCACAACAGTTCAGGGATTCTTGAAAGCAGGGATTCCTTGGTTAAAAAGAATTGAAGCGATCGCTCGTCCTCGTCTGAGCTATATCTGTACTACTTTACCTGGTAGAGTGACCATTGGTATAGCGATCGCCTTGATGGCAATTTCTATGATGATTCCGATTCCAGGAACTAATACCCTACCAGCAATGGGGATTTTTGTAACTAGCTTTGGCTTATCGGAAGATGATGGTGCTATTAGCCTGGGTGGTTTAGTTATGTGTGTACTAGGGGCAGTTTTAACTACTTCCATACTATTGGCATTGATTTGGGGTGGTTCCAGTCTTCTTGACATCATCAAGACTTGGCTAGGTCGTTAAATAGCAAAAATACTACTTGAGGGTAATGACACACGAACATCAGAGGTTGATAATATCACGATGGCTCCCTTAAACACCAACCTCTATCTGTTCTTAGAAAATCTCCTCTTTTTCCTAATTGCCACACTTTTTATTGTGGTTGTAAATTGGGGGTGGAAACAGACAAAGCCTTATACTCTACCTCTACCATTTCCCTCTTGGTATAAAATCTGGTTTGGCTCAGTGCAGCTGCTAGGAGTCTTGCTGCCATTAATCGTTATGCTTTTGTGGGGTGTATGGTGGGGCGATGGCAGTGTGTTAACTGTGCTTGGTTGGTATTTTATCGTATTAGGGTTGCAAATCATCTCTGAGAGAGTAACGCTCAGGCAGTTGCAAAATGTAGTGTGGGTGATGGTACCTTATATATACCTGCCTTACCGCTTCTGGCAGTTGTATGAGGGTTTGACACTTTTGGATTCCAAAAGCGAGTTGCAGTGGGTACGATATTTGTTGGTTTTTGAATTGGTGCTGTGGATTGTTAACTATGCCATAGATGTATCTCAATTGCCACGGCTGTTTCGCTGGGAAGTAAAATCAGACTCTGACCTTAGCTAGGGATTAAAATAATTCGTAATTCGTAATTCGTAATTCGTAATTCAGTTTTGTAACAGAGATTTAGACACTGCTACAAAACTTACCGCTTGTTTGCTTTTTACTGAAACCCACAGAATTAGTTAATCGCAGAATTAGCCATTTTTACCAAAGAAGTGCGATCGCCTGCTTTCAACCCAACAATATATTGCACACCCTGTTGTCTCCAAGTCAAGGTAGCATCTGAGCAATTAGCACCACAAGTAAAATCCACAAAATAGCCAGTAATGCCCTTAGCTAAGGATACAGGTTTACCAGTAAGGCGCGGTGTTTTGCGGGTTACAGCTTCAGCAGAAACAATGCCCAAACGACAGGCAGTTCCACCAGTACAATCGGGACTGAAACCCAGTAAAATTTCGTACTTTTTTTGCGTAGCAGCTTCTATAATTGCGTAAATTGGATTTTCCCCATCCGACTCAGGAATAAACTTTGGCAATAAAATCTTAATTTGAGTCTTTTGCTTTAATTTAGGCATAATAGATTTAAAAACTGGGTGTGGCGAGGTTTTACTCTGCTGTGCTATCAATTGAGACTGGTTATTTATAGTAGCTATGGCTGACTTGTGAAAGCTGCCAACACTGACTAGTAAAAATACGGCACACACAGCACTGGTATTTCTGAAGCTTAAAATCATCTTTTAGAACCTATTTCATCTAAAGTATTTATTTGTAATACCCATTTTGGGTATCCAATTACGTATTAAAGAGCGCTTGGAGTCAGCTAAACTGAAGAAGAAATTGCTTAATAAGTTTTAATAATTCTGTTATGAGTACTGATTCACCTGTTAATTCCCCCGATAAGTCTGAATCCACATTAGGGAAGCGTTTGAGAAACTTTTTAATTGTAATGGTAGCGATCGCTCTTAGCGTTGCCCTCGTCTTAGGATTGCGAACTGAAACAACCTCGGCAACTCTAGCTAAATTAAGCGATTCGTCCACACCGTTAGAAGTAGCAATCAGCAATGGCAAACCATCTTTAGTAGAGTTTTATGCTGATTGGTGTACTGTCTGCCAGAAAATGGCACCAGATATCACTCAACTAGAAACAGAGTATGCTGACAAGATGAATTTTGTCATGCTGAATGTGGATAATACCAAATGGCTACCCGAAATGTTGAAATATCGCGTGGATGGGATTCCCCATTTTGTATTTTTGAGTCAGCAAGGGGAAACCATAGCCCAAGCGATCGGCGATCAACCACGCACGATTATGGCTAGCAACTTAGAAGCTTTAGTGACTGGTTCGTCTCTTCCTTATGCTCAAGCTAGCGGCAAAGTTTCCAAATTTTCAGCCCCAGTCGCACCAACGGCTAGTCAAGATGACCCCCGCAGTCATGGTAGCCAAGTGGTAAATTAGCAATAACCGACGACTGAAGTTCGGAGCGGACTTAATGCGATCGCCGACAAAATTTCACTTTTAAGCCATCACGAGGACGAGAAAACGGTAGTAGATCCCTCTCAAGATTTTGTCCAGGGAGCAGTTCCCACTGATAGTTACGGATTAACAAGGCTGCAAACAACTTAATTTCCAGTCTGGCAAACTCTTTACCTAAACATTCTCGGATACCACCACCGAAGGGAATATGGCTAAAGACTTTTTGTTTGTCCTCAGCCCGTTCAGGAGCAAAGCGCTGCGGATCGAAATGTTCAGGCTCAGTATAAATATTCTGATCTTGATGAGTCTCCTGAATTTGGTAATGTACATTCCAGCCCTTGGGAATTAAGTACCCACCAAACTCGCACGCCTCAATCACCTCCCTAGAACCACTGCGAACCACTGGAGGGGTGAGCCGTAAAACTTCTTTGAGAACTTGCTCTAGGTAGGTCATTCGCTTGAGGTTTTCTTGAGTAAGCGGTTCTATGAAGCCTAGCTGTTGTTGTTCTGCACGAGCAGCTTTTAACACTTCTGGATGCTGGGCTAGCAGCAAACATAAGGAAGTCAGTGCTGAAGTCAAGGTTTCATGTCCAGCGACTAGCAATGCCAAAACGTTATCTTTCACTTCCTTTAAACTCAAACAATTTCCCTCCTCGTCTCGCGCTTGCAACAAGATTCCTAAGACATCTAGATTTAAGGCAGGATTTTGCTGGCGTTGATGGATCATCCGATCAATCTTGGCGAGAAGTTGCTCACGAGCATGTACTGCTCGATCAAACTTACCTCCAGGCAATCGCATCGGAATTGATAACAATCCTTCTCCCCAAGTCTCATAGACTTTTTCTAAGTTCTCATCTGAGGCTGTATTAACTCCCACTAACAACTTACAAGCAATATCAAGGGTGTATTTTTTCAGTTCAGAATACCAAGTCATTTTACCCAAGCGTTCCCATTTGTGCAGATAGCTGCGGGTTATTTCCTCCATTACCCTGACATACCCTGCTAAAGCTCTTGGTTGGAAAGCTTGTGACAACTGCTTACGTAGATTTTGGTGAGAGATGCCATTTTTCATCCCTATAGAACCTGCCCCCAGTAACACCTCAAAACTTAAAGGGTTGGTCATCGCCAATATCTGGCCCTCGCTAGTGAATAGAAAACGGCTGGCTTCTGCCCCAATCAGGACAATTGTTTTCTGACCCAACAAATGGGTTTTGAAGATTGTTCCATATTGCTGCTGTCGCTGCTTAATAAAACCTCCTGGATCGCGCAAATAGCTAATTGTTTCGCCAACGATGGGTAAACCCAAGCTACCAGGGGGTAAAGGGAGGCGCTCTGTAGAAAAAGTTGTCATTTTTATTGTGGGAAAAAAGCTATTATTTTAGTTACGAAACAGTATCGTAAATTTATAAAAGTATGTCAATCGGAAAAATTTTATGAATGAATCTGTCAAAAACTCACCCGGACGACCCCGGAGTATGCGATCGCATCAAGCCATCCTGAAAGCGACCTTAGATTTGTTAGGGGAAGTGGGATATGAACGCATGAGTATTGAAGCGATCGCAGCCCGTGCTGGGGTAGGTAAACCCACTATCTATAGGCGTTATAGCTCCAAAGAAGAACTCGTAGCAGATGCGATCGAAAACTCAAGGGAAGAGATATTAATACCAGACACTGGGACTCTCTGGGGCGATCTTGAGCTAATTATTGAGAGTGCCGGCAGAACCACCCTCACCCCCTTGGGTCGTCAGATCAAAGCCTTGATTATCAGTACAGCCTCCAGTAGCCCACAGTTTGCCCAGGTCTACTGGACAAAATATCTACAACCCCGACGCCAAGCGTTCCGGGTTGTGATTGAGCGTGCAAAAATGAGAAACGAAATCCAGGCTGACACAAACAGCGATTTAATCTTTGACCTAATGAGTGGAGCGATGCTCTATGCCCAAATCTTCCCTCCCACCTCTGAGCCGTGGGAAGCATATATTCACCGTGCCCTAGAGCTTTTTCTCAAAAGTAGCTTAAATCCGTAATCCCCTTCATGCAATAGATTGCCGCTTGAAACGCTTATGAGCGTACATTAATTCGTCAGACTTGGCGATTAGTTGTTCTAGTGACATATTGCTTCCTGGTGAGTAACGCTCTATCCCCATACTCATCGAAAGTTCATAGCTACGGTTTTGCTGTTGATTAAAGTTGGCGATATTTGCTTGCAAACACGCTTGGATGCTATCAGCATCCTTAAAGTAGCTGGAGATGAAAACAATAAACTCATCTCCACCCAAGCGGGCAACAATATCTGAGTTCCGAAAACTTTGTTTGAGTAATCGAGCAGCATTAACAATTAAGGCATCTCCTATGTCGTGACCAAGGGTGTCGTTAATTTGTTTTAGTCCATCTAAATCAATGAAGATAACCCAGCACAAGACTCTCAGGCGATGAGCAATTTTTAATTGTTGTTCAGCCATCAAGAAAAAGCCACGTCGGTTATGCAAACCTGTTAGTTCATCAGTCAGCGATAAATGCCTTCCTTCAATCTCTGCTTCTTTGCGGTTGCGAACTTCCTGCATGAGTTCCATCTGAGCGATCGCCTGCCGAGTTAGGCGGCGCAGTGCATCCAATTGCTGGTAACTTAAAAAGCGAGGAATGGTATCGATTACACACAACGTTCCGAGGGGAAAACCATCAGGCGTAACTAGTGGGGCACCAGCATAAAAACGAATTTTGGGATTACCTTTGACTAAGGGATTGTTAGTAAAGCGATCGTCATTGATGGCATCGGGAACCACTAATATATCCTCTGGTTGAAAAATTGCATGGGCACAAAAAGACCACTCTCTGGGTGTTTCCCTAGCTTTTAGCCCAACCTTAGATTTAAACCATTGGCGATCGGCATCAACTAAGCTAATTAAAGCTATTGGAGTCTTACAAATGTAGGCAGCAAGAGCAGTTAGGTCATCAAACGCTTCTTCAGGTAGGGTATCCAAAATATTGTAGTCCACCAATGCTTTGAGCCTTTCTGCTTCATTTTCAGGTAAAGGAACAGCTTGCTTTTTCACAGATGAGTGTCTAAACCTTAGCCAGGAAAGTCTGGTACGTTGGAAATTTTGCAACAACCGCAGGATTACCTCTCCAGCATCAAGGCTGCGTGATAGAAACATCTCTGCAACGAAAATCAAGATTCGGTTGAATATATAGAAATATTCTATTATGTGATGTTCTTCATGCCTTTGGTTTGCTCTGTTGTTCATGTCATCCTAGCTTTCACTGTGCAGATTCCCTGAGTATCTAGATACTTACAAGGTCTTGTGCCCAAAGCCAGTTTGAAAATGATCAATATAAACTAAAAATTATCAAAACTTATTATACTGTCAAAGTTCCGAGGGACGGCTTTCATCGGAACTTATTCTTTCATCAATCAATAGGCAACTAACCAGACTCACGGCAAAAATAAAAATGCGTGATCGCTAACACTAGTTCCTTAAGTTGAAAAACCCATTTTCTACAGACAAAGACCTTAGAGAATGTTTGAAAAGTATTTTTGGTAACATCTAAACCTAACCCCCCTAGCCCCCTTCTCTACAAGGAAATTGGGGTTTCAAAGCCTCTCGACCTTTCGGGGAGGCTCATGAGCGATCGCTTAACTTTGCAGCACAGTCCTGATTATCTCTGCATATAAGCGCAGAGATAATCCAATATAGGGAAACTCAAAGCCTGGAAAGCTTTGAATTAAGCATTGTCATTTGTTGTCATACAATCTCAAATGGTTGCTCAAGCCTCAAGAATGCGATCGCACTCTCTCTTGATTCCCTCTAAAACCAGAATATTTGAATATCGCAATAAAATTGGCGCTGTGCAAATATTTTTGCGAAAATTCATTTGCCCTTTGATAGAAGCAATTGGTGTGGAAACATCCTGACGCTCAGAAGTTGTCTCTGAATTCTTCTTTAGTAATGTTGCCTTGTACCAGAATAATTGGTACAAGGCAACGGTTGATACAGTTTGAAGAATCGATTTCAGCTTTGATCCTTGATATGCAAGTAATATAAGCCGTAGAAAACTTACCAACCAATTCGGCCGGATGGGTAAATTTTGCCCAAACTAAAAATTAGTAATTTTACTCAGAGGAAAATGCACGCAATATGAGCAATGCTGAACAAGCTGTGCAGAGATGAAATTACAGTTTTTAGGACAAAAATAATGGAGAGAGTAATGATTACCGAAGAAGACTTAGCCCAACAATTTACCCTTATTATTGAGCAAGCTCACCCAAGAGTGTGGGAATTACTACGCCACTGCTATGTAAAAGTGCTAAATTCTAAATTAAAAGGAGTTTATATTGCTCATGCCAAATATATAAGGATTTACTGTCCTGACAGACTGATTGCTGCTGTAGTAGCAGAAAAAAATTTACTGATAGAAGTGGCAGAATATCTGGGGCTAGTTGAAGTTGCTTGCGTGAATGCTACTAATCTGTTACACGACCCCAAATCGAAGCTTAAGAATGTTTATCCTCAGTTGTGGTTAGATTTGCTGTGGATTGTTACGCAAAAGCAAGAATTATGAAAATTGGAGTTATCTCTTCTGCTGTGCATAACTTTGCTGCTAAATTTCTTAACACGATGGAATAATTTTCTCTCCCTGGAAGAATTTCCAATAACACATTAAGCTCGAATTAGTCCTTATATGACTCCAAAATCCCACTGCGAATCATTAGTTGTGGCCAAAACAACACAAAAAATCCCATCCACGTCATTACAGGGATAGAGACGAGAACTGTTAGCCAGATAGTTTTAAAGAGTAACCAGCTACCACCAATCAGTGTTACACCTGTGAGAACTATAGACCAGGGTTGACACCACCAAGGTTTGTAGTTCCAGGGGCTTACGGGCTTTTGTTCAGACATTAGTTTTATTTAGTAAAACTCCAAATTTTCCTTTAACAATTTTTAGGGTAAATGATGTCCCAAAGTTCTAGAGTCGAACGTGTTGACTTTGCCCGCACTTCTCTACGAGAGGCTGCGCCCTAAGCGTAGCTATGCCGCAGGCTTGATAACAGAGCTACGTTACCATCACAGGCATCGCTATCAATATTATCAAGGTTTTGGTAAAATTCGTGAGAAATCTTCGCCAAAACGACCCTTGAAGGCAATCTGTGCAGCATAATCAATGTTTTACACGACATCACATTGATATGAACGTGACGCGTTGGCCAGATAAGCTGTTAAGCATTTAATTTGCACATTGAGATCGCAGGGGGCAAGGGAGAGGGTTTGCAGCTTTTATTACCATGAAAATGATGCAATTTAAATGACGATTAGCTTATGCATCAATCCTTAAGCATCTCTAATAACTGCGCCTCGCTTAATTGGTTAATTCCCAAGGAAAGTGCTTTTTCTAATTTAGAACCGGCTTCTTCTCCTACCACCAAATAATCTGTTTTTTTACTCACGGAATCAGTCAATTTTCCACCAGCTTTTTGAATCAAAGCCTTAGCTTCATCTCGCTTTAAGGTTGGTAATGTACCCGTAATTACAAAAGTTTTACCTGCAAACTTTTGATTAGCATCACCAAGTATTTTTGTTTCCTCTGTGGCAGTTAATTGTAATCCTTCAGCCTGTAAGCGTTCTATCAACCTTTGGTTGGCATCAATCCGAAACCACTGGTACACAGATTGGGCAATTTCAGCACCGATACCGTAAATTCCTTCAATATCTGATTGCTTTGCTGTAGCTAACTGGTCTACAGTAAAATATTTCTGAGTCAACAATTGTGCATTCACACTGCCAACGTGACGAATACCTAAGCCATATAATACCCTTGACCAAGGTTGGTTTTTTGATTGAGCGATCGCATCCACTAATTTCTCTGCCGACTTTTTCCCCATCCTTTCTAATGCACACAATTTCTCTGCTGTCAACTCATACAAATCAGCAACGGAATGCACCAAACTTTTATCAACGAGTTGATGCACCAGCTTTTCGCCCAAGCCTTTAATATCCAACGCATCACGACTTACCCAATGTTCAATGGAACCTTTGAGAATCGCTGCACAGGAAGCATTGACGCACCGAGTCACCGCCTCACCTGATTCTCGCACCACTGGTTGACCACAGACTGGGCAATGGGTGGGCATAACGAAAGGTTCAGTGTCAGCGGGACGAAGTTCTTTGAGTACCCTCAGCACTTCTGGGATGATTTCCCCAGCTTTGCGGACAATGACAGTATCGCCAATGCGAATGTCTAATTGAGTAATGCGATCGCTATTGTGTAAAGTCGCGCGAGAAACTGTTGTCCCCGCCAATTGCACAGGGCGCATCTCGGCTAACGGCGTTAACGCCCCCGTTCGTCCCACATTCACAGCAATATTTTCCACACGAGTGGGTGCTTCTTCGGCTGCGTACTTTAAAGCGATCGCCCAGCGAGGAAATTTCTGCGTAAAGCCTAGCTGTTCCTGAAGTTTAAAAGAATTCAGTTTTACTACTACCCCATCAGTCATGTAGGGTAAATTCAGCCGTTCCGTATCCCAGTATTCATAATATTTTGCCACTTCTGCGATCGAGGCACACAGTTTATGGTTGGGGTTGACTCGAAAACCCATCTTTTCCAATAACTCCAAAGCTTCCCATTGGGTATTGGCAATACTAGTGTCATCTCTACCAGGAATGTGCAAGGTGTAGCCAAAGAAATCTAACCGCCGTTTAGCGACAATGCGCGAGTCTAGTTGCCTGAGTGTACCAGCTGCGGCATTACGGGGATTGGCAAATAACTGCTCACCCGCTTTTTGTCTTTCCTCGTTAATTTGTTTAAATACTTCCAACGGCAAAAAGGCCTCGCCGCGTACTTCCACCCTTTCTAGAATTTCTAACCCTTCAAAATTCAAACGCAAGGGAATTGAGCGAATTGTCCGCACATTTTGGGTGATATCTTCACCTGTTACCCCATCACCCCTAGTTGCACCCCTAACTAGAATGCCATTTTGATAGGTAAGAGCCAAAGCCGAACCATCAATTTTGAGTTCACTGACATATTCCACCGAGTCTATTTTCGGTACCTGTCGCCGCCAACGCTGATCCCAGGCTTGCAACTCATCGATATTAAATGCATTCTCTAGACTGTACAAGGGGATATTATGCCGCACCGAGGTAAACTGCGTTGCTGGCCTCTCACCCACGCGCTGAGTCGGACTATCGGGAGTCGCCAATTCTGGATATTGAATTTCCAGTTGTTGCAATTCTCGATATAGCTGGTCATAGACTGCATCCTCCATAATTGGAGCATCTAAAACGTAATAAGCTAAACTTGCTTGTTGCAATAACTGGCGCAGTTCTTCTATGCGTTTTACTTCCGGCTTAATCTGGGTCATTAGACTTATTACAAAATACCTAGGGAATAGAATAACCTGCTTATGCAGGCTTTGTTTTGGTAGCCGCGACTTGTAGTTGTTGGGATTTAGCGATCCCAGTCTTCGACTTCATATAAAAATCGAGTTTTGCCAATCAGTTTACGATTAGCAGAGGTACTTTAGACAAACACAACATACTTTTCTAGGTTACTAGGTTTAATACGAATCTTTGTATCCATCGGTAGACCTAACATTTCTCGTGCAGCGCCACCTTCAAACAAATCACCCGTTGCCTGATCCATTAGGTTAATTTCCTTTTTAACCTGGATAGTTTCTATTTTTGTAAATGATAAAGATTGGGATTTATGTAATACTAATTCGTAAAACTCTGGTGCATCTTTGCCACCAGTAGGTTCGACATTTTGCACACAATCACATATATTAAATGTTTTGGTGAAATAAGTGGAGCCTGCATCACAATAGTCACCATGAGCAATAATCCCAATCCGAATCAAGGGAATTTCATCTATCAGTCTGGTAAAGGTATTTTCGATTTTTCGCCGTACCTGGGTAAGGCAAGGGTACATACTTCCGATTGTATCAAAAATAAAAACAATTTCAAGATAATTACTTACCATCTGCTCACCTAAATGAATATTTAATTTTTTAATTTTTAACTTACAAAATTACAAATGGTACCCAATTATGGTTAAAGATTTTACAGGGAAGCCCCCAATTATCATTGCTCACCGAGGCGCTAGTGGTTATCGTCCAGAACATACTTTAGCTGCTTATGAATTAGCAATCGCACTGGGCGCTGATTATATTGAACCTGATTTAGTTTCCAGCAAAGACGGTGTTTTAATTGCTCGTCACGAAAATGAGATTTCCGAAACCACCGACGTTGCTAGCCATGCAGAATTTGCTCACCGTCGAACCACCAAAATTATTGATGGCGAATCCAAAACTGGCTGGTTTACCGAAGACTTTACCCTGGTAGAACTGAAAACACTACGAGCCAAAGAGCGAATTCCTGAAGTGCGATCGCAAAATACCGCCTATGATGGACTCTTAGAAATTCCCACTCTCCAAGAAATCATCGATTTAGTTAAGGCTAAAAGTGCTGAAATTAATCGTGCGATCGGCATTTACCCAGAAACTAAGCACCCAACTTACTTTAAATCTATTGGGTTAGCCCTAGAAGAACCCCTATTGGCAACTTTGACAGCCAACGGTTATCAGGGCGCTAATGCACCTATTTTCATCCAGTCTTTTGAAGTGAGTAATTTACAAGATTTATCTACAAAGACAGATTTACCTCTGGTGCAATTGCTGAATAACAGTGGTAAACCTTATGATTTTGTCGTTAGTGGCGATGAACGCACTTATGCAGATTTAGTCACTGCATCAGGTTTAGAAGAAATTTATAAATATGCACAGGCCGTTGGAATTCATAAAAATTTACTGGTTCCGAGAGACAGTAATGGTAAATTGCAATCGCCTACATCTTTAGTCATTGATGCTCATACGGTTGGTTTGCTGGTTCATGTCTGGACTTTCCGCAATGAGGACTGTTTTTTGCCACTGGACTTTCAAGGAAATCCCCAAGGGGAATATGAGCTATTTTTGAGCTTAGGTGTTGATGGCGTATTTAGCGACTACCCGGATACGGTTTTTGCTGTGAATGAAAATTTCCGATTTAAACTTTGTTCTCCATAAAATCAAATTTGCAGCCATGAAAAACAAGATTCCCAACTTTTTAAATAAGTTGGGAATCTGAGTCTATAGATTTTCACAAACTAGTCATAACCTGAGCTAATTGATTAGATAAATCAATTGCATAATCCTGGCATTTGTTAAATAAAACGCCAGCTAAAAAATAATAATCGCCAGAATAAAATGCCATCTTGTTTTTTCGGAGTTTTTCTATGTGGTTCTTTACCTTGGGATCAGAACTATAGTAGCCGAACTGCAAAGGTAACACCATGAAATTTTGAACACAATAACCGTTCTGTTTTGCTAGGTTTAGAGTACTTGTTGGATTAGAAAAACTAGATATTAAAACCAACACATTTTCATAACCTAACGACAAAAGATCGTTGGTAACTGTGGCTCCATCTACGCCCCCAAATAAAAGTGGCATATAAATATCATTATCTGGTGCGGGGAGATATGGTGGATTGGCTACAAGATACTCAGCATCGGGTTGAGAAGAATTAAACAAACATGAATTATGGATTATGTATTTATTAGTGAGATTATATTCATCAATGGTTGAATTTGCGACTTTCCATGCAGAGGTATTTAATTCAAATCCCTGAATTACTCCATCAAACTTGTTTTTCAATAAAGAATTAATTACAGGGCTACCATCTCCTGATCCAAACTCCACAATAGACTCGTAGCTTTTGCAATTTCTGATCACAAAACTGTCTAAGCAGTTTGAGTAGAAATTAGATTCTTCAGGGCAAAAAAAGATATCTTTCATTTGACTGCAATTTAAGGTGTAAGGTATAATCATCAATGTAATAAAAAGTTATTTACTGCCTTAATATCAAGACAATAAATAACCATTCCTTTAGTCAAGAAGTCCTCACTAAAGAAATTGGGTTGTATGTGGATTAGCAATAGGATGATTTAGAAACATCAAATTAGAAATGCCAGAAAAACTCTGCCATTTTTAATTTCTAATTTTTTAGATTTCTTAGATAAGTAAGGCGGATTGTTTGGCTTCGCGTATCGATCGCACAACAGCAGCACCAGCGCGATCGCTCATGAGTTTCTGCTGGTCATACCCAAGCACCAGTTCCCATGCATCATTGGGATATCGTTCTGCTAATGGCAAAGCCACATCATCTAACATCCAACGGCCGTGGCGTTCATCTTCCCTGATGTGCAGTTCCCAATAACCCACCGCTACTTCTGAAAGTCCCAGTCGTTGCGCCGCCATCATATAATTTTTGTAAACCGCAGGGCCAGCCACTTCAAAATAGGTCAAACCGCCGCTGTAACGCAAGAAATAGCGTTTGCGTTCAGTCACCAGAAAATTATGATTTGTAGAAGCCAAAACTTCCCAAGGTACTAAATCGAAATATGCCTCTGGTTCAGTATTCATTCCAAATTCAGCAAGCATTTGGGCAAAAAATGTAGAGTGCTTGCGAGATAAACGACCATTGCCGTATTCTTCTATTAGTACTCGCATCAGGGTACACTGCACTTCATTAGCAACACCACCCAAAATGCGCGAAAGATGACTAGCTTCAACCAAGCCATCAAAAGAGCCGATCGCTAGCAGGTGACGATAGCCGGCTTCAGTCATTTCCTCACGAATATAGCGACTACTGTCCGACAAAGGCGGATCTAAATCGGCAGATGTGCGCTCAATTAGCGCTTGTTTTACATCTAATAGTTGCAATGCAGCTACATCGATTTGTGCCAGTTCCCACTTTTGCCAAGCAGCTTCAATTTGGTCACGACATGAACACAAGTAAAGCGATCGCTCGTTGATATAGTGCCGCAAATCGTCGTACCAAAACAGTTTTAGCCGATTAATTCGATAAAGTATTCGTTGGAGAAAACGGTGAGCCTGTTCATCAGAGCGATCGTTTTTATAGGCGGCGCGAATTGCCCTTGAGAGCGCCTGTTCAAACTCACTAGCTATTGCAGGTTTTACATCTAGTTGATGATCCAAATCCTCCATTGCTAGCAGTTCTATAAATTGTTCCTCAGCACGGTCGTAGTTGGTAATTGTTCTTTCTTCTGTTTGCGTGCTCTTTTTCGCAGCTCCAGCGTTAGGAAATATAACTAAATTGCTTTGCATGGAATCTTTGGTAGATTTGGAAAAGTAAGAAATTAGTTTCATCTCTAATACTTAACTTCCCACACGAGTAGCTTTCTCTACCTCTTTCCTTGGTTATAAAGAAAGATTAAGTCTAGAGGAAAAAAGGAAAAGGGCATTGGGGACAAGGGGAAGGGAAAGACTTGTTGCATGTTCTCACTTAAGTCACCTTGTCCCCTCGTCTCCCCTGCCCCTCTGCTTCCTCATCTCCCCACTCCCTACGGCGCTTTCGGCTGCTGCTCAATCTCCTTACTGGGCGGAATCTCCTCAAGAGGAATCAGTGCTTCGATCACCGACTTCACAATTGGTGCGGCGACAGTAGAACCATAGGCACTTTCTCCTTTTGGCTCATCCACCAGTGCGAACACTACATATCGAGGAGATTCCACAGGCAAAATAGCCACGAAGCTGGTCATTCTAGCACCCTTGATATAGCCACCATTAGGACTTGCTTTTTGGGCTGTACCAGTTTTACCAGCAATGCGATATCCCGGAATTTGTGACGGCTTCCCGCTACCTTCATCGACAACAGTTTCCATCATTTCCACAACCTTTTGGGCTGTTGCGGCTGAGAAAATTTGGCGTGGTATGGTGCGAGAGGGTGAATCATGCATCTGCCCTTTGGTATCAATCAGCCCTCGAACTACATGGGGTGTTACCAACTTCCCACCATTGGCTAAAGCACCGTGCATTTGCACTAGCTGTAACGGTGTCATAGAAAAGCCTTGCCCAAAGGAAGTAGTAGCTGGTTCAATTGGCGAAGCGATAAATTCTTCTTGACTTTTGAGCCGACCACCAACTTCAAAAGGTAAATCTGTATCAACTTTTTGTCCTAGCCCCAAGCGTTCTAGCCAGTTGTAGTAGATTGAAGGCTTTAAACGTTGGATAATTTGCACCATGCCAATGTTGCTGGAATTTTGCAAGATTTGAGCAATGTTGATTTGCCCATAACCATTGTTCATAGCATTTTTGATGGTGTAATTAGCTACTCGAATGGAACCGGAGTCATTAAACATATCATCTGCTTTGATGACACCATTCTCTAGAGCGATCGCCACATTCAAAGGCTTAAAAGTCGATCCCGGTTCATAAAGATCCGCCACCGTCCAGTTTTTAAATAGCGAGATATTAGCTTTAGCGTATTCATTAGGGTTATAGGTAGGCTGAGAAACGAGGGCGAGTAAGGAACCATCCAACGCATCCATTACAATTACCGCCCCACGTTTGGCGTCAAACTTTTCCATCTGCTGTTTAAGCGTAACGCGGGCAATTCGTTGCAGACGGCTATCGATAGTGAGTTGCAGCCGCAAATCATCAAAATGTAAAAAACCTTCGGGCGCATGATCCGGCATCACGGCCCCATTACCCGACCGACTGAGCCGCACCGTTTGCACAGGACGTTCTAGCAACTTCTCTTGAGAGTATTCCACACCCGCTTGACCACGACGGTCAATATTCACATAACCCACCACGTCAGAAACCAAATCGTCTGACGGATAAAATCGGGAGTATTTTTGAATTAACTCCAAGCCATTTAAGCGCAAAGAAGTGACGCGATCAATAATTTCTTCGGGTAGGGCTGGAGTAAGTATAATTCCACTTCTTTTGCTTTGAAAAGTTTTCACCAATTCAGCAGTATCTTTTGCCAATATTGGGGCAAGTCGCTCTGCTATCTCTTCATTAGACTTATCAAACAGCTTGGGATGAGCGTACAAAGTATATACAGGACGGTCAATCGCCAACAGATTACTATTGCGATCTACCACCGGGCGACGGGGCATAAAAGGTCGCAAATTCATCATTTGCTGGTTTCGTGCCTGCTGGGTTAACTTTGGGCCCTTGACAATTTGCAGATTATACAATTTGATACCCAAGCCCAACCCTGCTGCCATTAATATGCTCCATACTATGAACAGTCGGGACTTGGTATTGGATGTTTGTTCTTGGATACTAGAGGCAAGTGTTCCCAAGAACCCTCGTTTAGAATCCTTCTGTCGCCTTTTGAATGCTGGATTCCGAAACTTTCTCAATTTTGTTCTACTTGGTGACTTCTGCATTGATTTCGTCCTTTGTCATTAGTCATTTGTCATTTGCCACAAGTCTGAGTCGTAACGACTAATGACTAATGACTCTTAGCCTTTTACCTATTCTCCAAAATCAAGCTGAAGTAGGAACTCAGATTACAGCGTTTTTCATATAACTTTTGAACCAAAATCTTTCCTAGGGAGGCATACAGTATGGTTTAATTACCTGAAAATTGCTATAAATCGACCTTCTGAATTACGAATTACGAATTACGATTAATATCCCAATGGCGAGAGTATTTGCTGTTGCGTTTCAGAATTTGGCGTTGTGTTAGACGATACTGGCTTAGGGCTATGAGATGCTGGAGGCAAGAAAATCATCCCTTGAGGAGTCGGGGATACCAGATTTGCTGTTGATTCTTCTGCGTCCTTAGCCATTTTATTTATCAACGTCGCGTTGGTTGTCGTCAGCAGCCGCTCATGACGTTGGAGGTTTTGCAGTCTGCGATATGACTTACTCCAAAGGTCTTGAGAATATACTGTCCAGCCATAAACAGCAAGTGTCGATGCTACTAACAAGAACGCTAAAACGGTCGAATAACGATGAAAGGTATACAAGCGCAGCAACCATAAAGGTGCCGCCCCAGAATTAGGCATTATGGGAAAGCGAAGAAAACCTACTCCCGGAGTCTTCTGGTTTGCACTCGACTGCTCATTGAGATTTGGCACTTGTTGTCTATCCAAGTGTTTCACCGATTTGGTTATCACTGCCTCATTTGTGGGAGAAACCGCGAGATTTTTCGAGGAACGCTGTCGTCTTTGAGAGGATACTGGTGCGGCTTTGGCAGCGGCTATAGGAGCGCTCTGGGCTGCCGACTCCAGACGCGCAGAGCGTCGCCTCCCTAAAGAAAGGATAGAATCTCGCCGGAACCAATTACCCCTTGTAGAAACAGCAGATTTACGAGCAACTACCATAAATTTTTTAGATGGAAAATACTGTACTTTAGATTGATTGTCTTAATTGTCTGTTTTTGCTTAGGTTAAAATCGCCTTCTGTGCAATAAGCACACATAACACACTACACCCTTTTAACTGTTCTGATAGGTAGCTGTACCAATGTTTGCATCCTCTAAATATTGCAATGTTTGCAATCAGCGATTAGCAACTGGACAGCTTGTACTTTAGGTATTGCAACTAAAGTATGGCAACGCGGAGCAGCAAGGTGCAATACTCCGTGAAAAAAATAAAATTTTTTGCTATGATAGCTCGGTTTGCTAAAAAATTTGGTAATCTCCGTTTTGCTCCTGAGTTAAGAGAAACTAATCAGATGGCTGTATGATAACCAATCCGAAAAAGAATACCCCAAAGGATTGTTTTTTTGAAGTATGTAATCTCACAGGATTTAAAAAAAAGCAATAAATACGGTATCGTATTCAACAGGTGAAAAATTGTTCTAGCCACAATTGGTGAAAGAGGAGTTATGAAAACAAAAATCTTTGGTTTGGCTCTAATGTTAAGTCTGGCTACAATTCTCGGAGCCTGTGAAGGTGGCGGTGATGGTGCTGGTACTAGTACTCCAGCTGCTACAGGTGAACCAACTGATGCACCTCCTGTTGGGTCTACACCTGCTACTACTCCCGCAGTGACTCCCGCTACCACTGCTACTCCTAAATAAGGCATCTTAAACTTTAGTTTAAATCACGCCTAAAACTGCTTTGTGAGAAAGTTCCTCACTACATAGCTTGAATTAATTAGGTTCACGTGAAAACCTACATCCTTATGTTGGTGTATCAGAGCCTAGAGTTTGCTCAAAATCAGCTAAGTAGGTAGGAAGTAGAGGACACTGGTGAAGAGGATTACGTCCTCAACCAAGTGTCCCGCTCAAATTTGCACCTAACCGAATCTTGTTCCACGTTCAAACGAGTAGAGTTCTGTAAATCTAAGCTATCTTGTAGGCAAAGTAGTTCTTTCGTTTGGTGCTGGGAATGCCTTAGATTCCTAAGTTTTGATCGGGCAAAACAATTAATCGCGATCGCTGGCAATTGCTCTTGAGCATTCCCTGTACTCTATTCCGTATCAGAAGAGACCTGGTGATGTCCCTTGATATTGCCAGATTTTTATTGGGAAAATTCTAATGTCTAGTTTGAAAATTGGGCATTGGCCATTGGGTGCGTGAAAAACAGATTTTCATCCTGCGTTGTGAGCGCAGTTCAGGAGATGGGGAGAGTTAAAGCGAGAAAGTTAATAAAATTACTGGGCTTAATTGTGATTACCGCAACCTTTGTTATATTAAGTAGCAATTGGGGATCAGCAGTAATAGCATTACCGCCACCAGAGGATACGCCAGAAGAAATATTACGCACAAAGATTATCATAGAAGCGCGATCGCCTATTGATGGAAAATTCCTAACAGCTGCCGAATACATCCAATTACAAGCCCAGCTGCAAAAAGCCCCGCCACCAAAACTAGATCCCAAAATTCGGGAACAGATTTTCTTGCTTCGCATACGTAAAACGTTACTTCAGTTTTTCCCATTTTTAAATTTTTGATAAATTACTCAAGGGTCAAAAGTCAAAAGCTTTCCCACATCTCCCCCACTCCCCACCTCCTAAAAAGACTGATGTCTCATTCTGATGTAGGATAACGGTGGCGACAAAATTGCAAATAAATGTAAAGAATATATATAGATATTAAAAAAGTAGATTTAGTCAATCACGTTATTTCACTTAGGTAGCTTCATGTCCATGACCACGATCGCCCCTGAACAGGTTAACAGCATCGTTTGGAATCAGCATAACGATCCCTTTGAAATATTAGGTTCTCATCCCATAGAACAAGATGGCAAAACTGTCTGGGCTGTGCGGGCCTATCTACCAAATGCAAGTGCAGTATGGGTGGTTCTTCCTGAACAACGCAAGGAATACCCAATGCAAACAGTGCATCATCCCCACTTTTTTGAATGCACGATTGAAACCGCAGAACTGGCAAACTACCAGTTACGGATTAAAGAAGGGGAACATGAGCGAGTCACCTATGACCCTTACGCTTTCCGTTCTCCTAACTTGACAGACTTTGATTTGCATTTGTTTAGTGAAGGCAACCATCACCGGATATATGAAAAACTGGGAGCGCACCCCACGGAAATAGGCGGCGTTAAAGGCGTTTATTTTGCAGTTTGGGCACCTAACGCTCGCAACGTTTCATTGTTGGGAGACTTCAACCTCTGGGATGGACGGAAACACCAAATGCGTAAAGGCCCCACCGGGGTTTGGGAATTGTTTATTCCTGAAATCGGTGTGGGAGAGCATTACAAATATGAAATCAAAAATTTTGAAGGGCACATTTACGAAAAATCTGATCCCTATGGTTTTCAGCAGGAACCCCGCCCAAAAACCGCATCCATTGTCACTGATTTAAATTCTTACAGTTGGAGTGACAAAGACTGGATGGAGAAGCGGCGTCACACTGACCCCCTCACCCAGCCTGTCTCAGTCTATGAAGTGCATTTAGGCTCTTGGTTACACGCTTCAAGTGCGGAACCAGCGAAACTGCCCAATGGTGAAACTGAACCGGTAGTTGTCGTTTCTGAACTAAAGCCCGGCGCACGCTTCCTTACCTACCGGGAATTAGCAGACCGACTCATTCCTTATGTCAAAGAATTGGGATACACCCATCTAGAATTGCTACCCATTGCAGAGCATCCCTTTGATGGTTCTTGGGGTTATCAAGTAACCGGGTACTATGCCCCCACCTCCCGTTTTGGCAGCCCCGAAGATTTCATGTATTTTGTTGATAAATGTCACCAAAATGATATAGGGGTAATTGTAGATTGGGTTCCCGGTCACTTCCCCAAAGATGGACATGGTTTAGCTTTCTTTGATGGTAGCCACCTCTACGAACACGCTGACCCCCGCAAGGGCGAACACAAAGAATGGGGTACTTTGGTGTTCAACTACGGTCGCCATGAAGTTAGTAATTTTCTCGCAGCAAATGCCCTCTTCTGGTTTGACAAGTACCACATTGATGGAATTCGTGTTGATGCTGTTGCCTCAATGCTCTATAACGACTATTGCCGCAAACCAGGAGAATGGTTGCCCAACCAGTACGGCGGCAGAGAAAATCTAGAAGCAGCAGATTTTCTGCGTCAGGTAAATCACATTATCTTTAGTTATTTCCCTGGTATTCTCTCAATTGCTGAAGAATCTACTTCCTGGCCAATGGTATCTTGGCCCACCTACACAGGGGGACTGGGCTTTAATTTGAAGTGGAATATGGGCTGGATGCACGATATGCTGGATTACTTCAGCATGGACCCTTGGTTCCGCCAGTTCCACCAAAACAACATCACCTTTAGTATGTGGTACAACCACAGCGAGAACTTTATGCTGGCTCTGTCCCACGATGAAGTCGTGCATGGCAAGAGCAATATCATCGGCAAAATGCCGGGGGATACATGGCAAAAGTTAGCTAATATCCGTTGTTTATTTAGCTATATGTTTGCTCACCCAGGCAAAAAAACCATGTTTATGAGCATGGAATTTGGGCAGTGGAGTGAGTGGAATGCTTGGGCAGATTTGGAGTGGCATTTATTGCAGCATGAAGCCCACCAACAGTTAAAAACGTTTTTCCAGGAATTGAACCATCTCTACCGTTCTGAACCAGTTTTGTACACCCAGGATTTTGCTGAACCTGGGTTTGAGTGGATTGACTGTAGCGATAATCGCCATAGTGTAGTTTCCTTCATCCGTCGTGACAAGGATTCTGATGATTTTGCGATCGTCGTTTGCAATTTTACACCACAACCCCATTCTCACTACCGCATAGGTGTACCGCAAAAGGGATTTTACACCGAGTTGTTCAATAGTGATGCGCGTCAGTATGGCGGCAGTAATATGGGCAATTTAGGCGGTAAGTGGACGGATGATTGGTCTTTGCACAGTCGTCCCTATTCGCTGGATTTGTGTTTGCCACCTTTGGGAGTATTAATTCTCAAGTTGGATAAGAAGAAGACTGCTGAGGCATTGGAATAACGATGAAGGGTGGGCGATGCCCCACCCTACATAAAATAAATTTCACCTATTCACAACTACTCATCTCAGCTCTCTGTAGACATCTCTAGAAATTAAAGATGCGGTTATTTCTGTTGCTATTAACCCCGATGGAGAGACTTTAGTGAGTGGGAGTGCTGATAAAACTATCAAAATTTGGAATTTGCAAACAGGTAAGTTGCAAAATACTCTCAGCGGGCATACTAAATCGGTTTGGCGAGTAGCTTTGAGTCAGGATGGCAAGACTACATCAAAGAGTATTTTTATTAGTTGAAATCAAAACCCCCCAAACCAAATAGATAATTTGGCTCAGGGGATTTTGCTATGTGGTGTTCCGAGGAGTTATTCGGATCTATCACCTTAAAAAATAGTTGTGGAAATATCAGGTAGGAATCGGGTAAAAATCGGGTATATAATCAAAAGCCAGAAATTAAAGCTGCTTCAGGCGATAGCTTAGTCCGTGAACTGTCTCAATAAAATCATTAGCAGCTTGTAACAGAGGTGATAATATTGGCACTATTGTAACTAATCAAGTTTTTCAATTCCCATTCAACTATCTAAATATTAGCTACAAATTTGCTTTCGAGACTTTTTCAATTTGCCCAGTAAAGTATGCTTCCTGATGTTTGAGTTGTTGCGCTATTTCTAATCCTTTTTGAAAAGCTGTTAGTGCTTGAGAAAATTCTTTGCGTTCTAGATACAATTGCCCAATTTGATCATAAGCTTGCATCAGCCCGTAAAAGTTCGCAGCTTGTGCCTCTGTCTGCACAAGAATTTGGCTAGCCTGCAAAGCCTCGTCCGTTTGTCCTTGAGAACGGTACAGCGCAATTAACTTTTGCAAAGCTTCACCAGCCCGAACGTACTCCTGTAATTGCCAAGCTGTGATATAAGCTTGTTGATAATTGTTAAAAGCTTCTAGCAGTAAGTTAGGGTTTTCCATTGCTAGAGATTCGTAATTTGAAGCGATCGCTAGCTTTAATTCTGGTATTTCAGTAAGATTATTTTCATTGATGTAAATTTCTGCTAATTTATTAAGTACATTCAATGACTGCTGCGGTTTTTTTGTCTGCTCGTAAATGTAAGCCAGCCGTTTCAGATATGTTACCTCGTTTACACGTTCGCCTTGAGAAGTAGCTAAACCCAATAATTCCTCGTAGATTGGGGCGGCTTTGGGATAATCAAACCAACTCAAATGTAGTTCCCCAATTGTCTTGAGGTTTTCTACTACTGCGGTTGTATTTTTTTGCTCTCGCACCACTAACAAAACTTGGTCATAAGCTTCAACAGCTAGTTTAGGCGATCGCACATTTTGGTAAGCCTCACCTAGCGATCGCCACAATTCTAGATCAATTTGGGCAGTTTTTTTCTGAGATTGTGCCTGCTTTTGAATTGCTTGCAATCGCTGCGTAATATATTGTACTTCTTGCCCATCATTTTGCAGCCAAGCGATCGCCCCGACTCGTGATAGTGCTTGCACCTCTGCTAATGAACCTAAAAAGCGCCGCAAGCGAAGTTCCCGGTTCCAAATTTCAAACGCCGCCACCTGATCTCCTGCTTGCAGTTTCGCTGCTGCTTCTTGATTTAAGGCATCGAGCGCTGGTTCTAACTTTTGCTGTTCTTGGAGAGTTAACGGCTGTTTATCCTTGGGCAAACGTGGTAGCAGTGGATCGGGTGTGGTAATTTCTAGGGGACTAGGTGGAAATCTATCCGGTGGTGTGGGCTTTTTAGTCTGTGCCAGCGTCAAGGAACTGCTAAAGAGTATAGCAGCAGTCACAATCCCAATTAAGCGCCTGAGCATGGTTACTTTACCTTGCCTTGAGTTAGTTACATGAGTTAATTATCCCCATGTCCTATTATTTTTACCTTATTTCAGCAATTCCGAAGCATCACAGTCGTTGAGTGCAACGATCGCATCAGCATATTCTTTTGGATATGTGCGCTCACTCTTAAATGACAGAACTGGAACAAGCTTGCATCAAATTTGGTTTGACACACGGACAGATTGACTGGCTCAGTTTCAGCACGACTCCATACATGAATCTATCCCACTAATAAAATTTTGTTAATCCAGATATGGATTGTGGCAAGGGAGAGAAAAGCATTGAACCTATCCCACTAATAATATTTTGTTAATCCAGATGTGGATGGTAGCGAGGTCAATAAATGCATCAAAATAAACTTTTCGACGTTCCCATCTGACCACAAGACGACGGTATTTGCGTTGATACCAAGCGAAACACCGCTCTTGTTGAAATCTAGGAACAGAAATTTTGATGGGTCTTCCTCTGTTTTTCTTGGTTTTCCAAACTCGTTTTGGCCATTGAGGGCGAATACCTCTTTTGCGTAGAGCAGCACGTTTTTCTTTGGAGTCATAACCTTTATCAGCAGCCAGTACTTTGATTCGCTTACGTGGTCTACCAGGTTTTAATGTTTTAAGTTTGACTTTATCGAGTAAGGGTATTACTTGTTCTCGCTCGTTACCGTTGGCGGGAGTGGTGGAGTTAGCTAGCGGCATTCCATTGCCTTCAGTCAGGGTGTGAATGAGCATCTAATGCAATACGTTCTAGATTACGCACGGCATCAGAAGTTTGCAGGTGTCAGGTTAGTACAAGCTGCCTATAATAGTAGTTCATTATTTTTATATACCAAGCTCGGATTTCACGTGCGAGAACCACTTGTTGTTTTAAAAGGTACAGCGCTTCAACTTAAAGTTTTAGGATATGTGGTTCGTGCAGCAACAAAGCCAGATATTGATATCTGCAACAAACTGTGTTTTCAAATTCATGGTCATGTTTGTCATCTTGAATTACTTGATGCGATTGAGCAACAAACGCTTACAGTAGTTGAACATAACGGTCATACCAATTCTCTATGAAGATGCACAGAATCAAACACTTGAAACTCCATGCCGGACAAGGAAATTATTCTATGCAGCCTCACATAAATTTGGTATTATACAAAAATTCGTGGTCTTGTGGTTCATTGTGTTTTTAAAGAGAATGTCTAAGCCATGACTGGAGATTAGCTGTATATCTAACTACGTTAGAAAGAAGGCGCGTCCATGTCGATTTATTTTCATCGTTAGACTGTAAACCCTATAACCCACAGCGTACACCCAATCTAAGCCCTAGCGATAGCCGTTTCTACGTCAATTGAAACAAGTTTATTTAATTTTGAGAGATTAATCTCTGAATTAATGAGATATTAAGTTGAAAACGGTTCTTCTGATAGAAACTTATGGCAACCGAGCAAGAGCTTCAATCTCTTTTTGATAAATTAGATACCGATCAAGACGGCAAAATCTCCATTAATGATCTTTTTTTAAGTCCTGGCTTAAGTACAATCATTTCATCAGAAACAAATATCAGTACTCCCCAGGAATTACTAGTAAATTATGATTCAGACTCTGATGGTAGTATTACCTTTGAAGAGTTCAAGTCAGCAGTTGAGAAAGCAAATAATTTAACCTAGCAGTCAAAAAACCCAATACCAAATATCAATACCCAAAATCCCTCTAAGCGCCCACGCTCTGAGGGATTTGCAATTTTGATGGTCATTGGTGACTTGCTAACCCAAAAGAAAAGTCTCCCAAGTTGACGAGCTTGGTTACTGGCTTGCCTCCTCTTATTGGGGACAGGGAATGATGACACAAACTGTTCAGGTTTTCCTCCACTATGCTTTCATAGAACTCGGTTTACTTCGTCTTTGGACAAGAGTATTTGAGTTTAATTGGGGATCGCGTCGAGTTCTAGAGAAGAATGGCTTTAAGCTAGAAGGCATTCAACGTCAACACTTATACCGTGACGGCAAGTTGATTGATGATTATTTATATGGATTACTGAAAACAGATTTAAGCTGATCAGCATAAGTGGCAATTGAAATCGACTTATTAGCAATAAATTGTTATATCTTCATTACACTCATCAGCTAGATATAAGAGGCACTTGAAGCGAAGGCTAACTATTTGTTCGTAGAAAGGATTCAGCTTGCACATTGGTGGAATGAGAAGGATGGTGCGATTGAAAAATTTGATTTTCCGTTCAAAAGGACAATGAGCGGGAATCATTTTGCACAGAAATTTTGCCAGCTTAGGATTATCAATTTCGATAGATTCAAGCCATTGGCGTACTGGGTGCAGTAAATCAAATTTATGATTGAGAAAAGTTAATTTTTTCACTTATCAAACATCCTTAATAATCGATTTTAGGACTGGTTAAAGTTGAGTTTTGCTTGTCTTTAAAAAAATGTGATTCAACAACTTGCAAAATTTCTTCAAGTAAAAGATAATCTGTTGTTGAAGTACCTGCCACCAAGGTATCCATAGCATTTCTATTGAGGATGATTCTGCTGTTGGCAGTAATGCTAAAGTCTCGACCAAGAATCAAGCCTTGATGGATTAATTTTGTAACTGCAAATTTAGTGAGTTCTTCTATAACATCTAAATGTTGTATATCGTGAAGATTACGTAAAGTCCAACGACAAGTATCAGCATCTGTTTCAGATAATTGCAATACTGCTGCCATCAAGATATCACTGGTATATTCAAAACCAACCAGAGCAGTTAGTAATTCCTCTACAGATTTCAGGATTGCTTTGTTCTGGAGCTTTAGGGTGTCAACCATTAGCTCAATTTGGAATTTGAAGGTTTCTAGATAATTGATATCTGGCACAATTTTGCACTCCTTTAGCTATAAAAAATTCCCTCTAAGCTCTATCTTGAAACTTGCTCCAGGCAGAAATAATCGCAATGATTGCAATCATTGCGGTAAACTCTATTCTGGAGAAAATCCTTTAATTTTTGCTTGGTTCAGAAATATAGCAATAACTACTACTGAGCTAATAAACTTCAGTTCAAGCCATCTCTTATAGGTTCTATATTGAAGTTAAAACCTAAAAATGGAGAAACTGTGAAGAATGAGGAGACTTTTTCAAAAAATGTATATGGCAGCGATCGCAAACTTTGTTTCAGGTGTTGGAGCGGGAGTTGCAGGCGATCTTGGTTTAGTCCGCATTTCTCACAAGTTTGAAATGCAGAGGGGCAGAGGGGCAGAGGGGAAAGAACAAGGCACATTGAACTCTCCTCTGCTCCCCTGCTCCCTTGCTCCCCTGCCGACCTCCACAGAACTCCTAAATTTAAACCAATAGAAATCTTTAATCAGACAAGTCCTACTAATTGACTACAGTAGCCCACCAAGAAGCTAGGTTAATCAAGCAGACTCCTATAACAACACTGGAGATGAGGGGAATCCACTGTAGACGTGTAATCATGATGTTGCAACTCCTTTGAGTGTGGCGATCGCTAGTAAAAAGAACAGCGCCAGAATTAGCTGTTGTATTGTCACAAAAGAATGCGACAGATGGATTGGAGCACAACAGTGTTGTGCCCTTACGAATAATTGATGTGTCGCAAACTTTATTTGAATTGGTATTAGTTTTAAGATTAAAGCTGAAAACTGGAGAAATTGTGAAGAGCGATTAGTCGCTCCAGCCCAAGGCATCTGCTACCAGGTCAGGTAAAGTCATAGGATCGAAGGGTTTGACAATCATTGCTGTTAAACCTAATTCAGCAAATCGGTGCCGATCGGCAGCCTGCACTTTTGCTGTCAGCAAAATTACTGGAATATGCTGAGTGACGGGATTAGCCTGTAGCTTTTGAAAAGTAGCGATCCCGTCTAGATCGGGCATCATGATGTCTAGGAGAATGGCATCTAGCTGTTCAGATGCGGCTTTAGCTAACGCCTCATCTCCTGAGGCAGCAGTTAATACTTCCCAACCGCCTACCGCTTCGAGAGTAAGTTGGGCAACTTCCCGGATATCTTCTTCATCATCAACGATCAAAATCCGTCTGGCTGTCATGGTTACTGTCTTCCTTTCTGCCGCGAATAACCCAGTTGAGCAATTTAATTACTCGGCATTCAAATTCCTCCGGTGTAATCCGACCTTTAGTCAGAAACAAGGTCTGTCCTAGCTTCAAACGTTCTCGTTCGCAGTCGTCTAGGTCTTTGGCAGTATACACAACCAATGGCACTTGACACAAACGATTGTGTTGTCGAAGCCAGTCCACTACAGTAAAACCATTACATTCCGGCAGTACTAGGTCAAGCACCAGCAGATCGGGGATAACGCGCTGGCTCATCTGGATGGCTTCCCGTCCTGTCTGAGCGTAATAGGTTTCGATGCCATAACGCTCAAACATAGCGAGCAGCACTTGTGCTAAATCTAGATCGTCCTCCACAACTAAAACTCTAGTATGCCGATCCGATCCATTCAAAGCCCGCTCTAAGGCTTTGAATAGCTGCTGCTGTTCTGGAGGCTTAACAATCCAGTCACTTATTCCTGGATGCGGCACTTCTCTAGCATCCGGCAATAAACCGCTAAGGATAATTATCGGAATTTTTTGAGTGCTCGGTTGCTGTTTGAGAATTGCTAAAGTTTCCCACCCATGCATACCAGGCATCATGAGGTTAAGGAGAATTGCATCAGGCAGCTGCACGGCTGCCTGCTCTATCGCTGCCTGACCCGAAGCTACTGCTACTGACCGATAGCCCTGCTTTTCTAGCATAGCTTGCATGACATCTCGAATTGAGGGATCGTCATCGCACACTAGCACTAAGGGATTGTTAGAATCGGCAATCGCTACTGTTGATTCCAATGGCAGTACTGGCAGCGTAAAGTAGAAAGTACTACCCTCCCCAAGGGTGCTTTCAGCCCAAATTTCCCCACCCTGATGCTGTAAGATGCTACGGCAAATAGCTAACCCTAGCCCAGTCCCGCCTTTTTTTCGCGAATCCGAAGCATCGACCTGCTGAAAGCGTCCAAAAATTGTTTCCAACTTATCAGCTGGGATACCCCTGCCCTGATCTTTTACTTGGAACAAGAGTTCAAGTGAGGAGTTTTGCTTTGCCTGCTCACTCCTGAAAAGTTCAGCAGTCAGCCAAACAGTAGAACCTTGGGGGGAGAACTTAATTGCGTTACTGAGCAAATTCGTTAAAACCTGAATTATCCGGTCTGGGTCAGCCCATAATCGAGTTGATACAGGAGAAACGGATAAAGTAACTCCTGCCTTTTCAGCCATATCCCGCATGGTATCTGCTGACTGGAACATCAAGTTGGCCGCATCGCAGGCTTGCCGCGTCATGGTGACTTTGCCTGACTCAATGCGTTCGATATCAAGAATATCGTTGATCAGACGCACTAACCGATCTGTATTATTTACTGCAATGTCCAACATCCGTTGACCCTTTTCAGGTTGGGTGCGTAGTACGCCATTCGCTAGTAGACCTAAAGCACCACGAATCGAAGTTAGGGGCGTGCGTAACTCGTGGCTAACTACAGAGACGAATTCATCCTTCAACCGTTCGATTTCTCGGCGCTCGGTGATGTCACGAGCAATACCGCGATAACCTTGAAAAACACCTTGGTGATCGAATACAGGAGAGCCACTGGTTTCCAGCACAACTAAATGACCATCTTTGTGGGTCAGCGTTTTTTCCAGCCGGGTGAAAGGCTGTTGTGTAGAGATAAAGTAACTAACCACTTGAGCAAATCGTTTGGCTTCATTCACCGTCATTAAGTCAAAAGTACTCTTACCGAGAATCTCTGCGATTTTGTAGCCTAGAATTTCTGACGCTTTTGGACTGACGTAGGTGAAGATACCATTGGCATCGATTTCCCACACCCAGTCGCTGGTTTGTTCAACGAGATTGCGGAATTTCTCCTCGCTCTGCCGTAGCGCTTCCTCCACCTGCTTCCGTTCAGTAATGTCTTGGAAAAAAACTGATAGCCCTTCTTGATTAGGATAGGCGTGGACTGCAAACCAGGTGTTAAGTGGCGGATAAAATTCTTCAAATTCGACACTAATGTGCTTCGATACCGCTTTGTGATATTCTCTATAGAATTTGGAAGCTACTGCTTCTGGCAACTCATTCCACAAATTTTTACCTAGTAATTCAGCACGCGATCGCTGCAACAGATGTTCTGCTTGCTGATTCAGGTAGGTAAAACGCCACTGGTTGTCTACAGCATAAAAGGCATCTGTGATACTTTCCAGAATTTTTGCGACTTGGTTGCGAGCTGTCTCTGCTTCGGCACGTGCTGCCTGTTCATAGGCATACAGCTGCTTGCGTTCTTCCTCTACACGCTTGAAATCGTCAATATCTGTATTCGTCCCGAACCAATTAACGATCGCATCTTCGCGATCGCGCAGAGGTAAAGCGCGCCCTAAGTGCCAACGATAAGTTCCATCAGCTGACTGCTGCAAGCGAAATTCAATTTCGTAAGGCTTGCCCGTTGCCAAGGAATGCTGCCAACGTTCGAGACACTGTGGTAAATCCTCCGGATGGATCTTTTCCTGCCATCCCCAACCTAAAATTTGCTCGTAGGTACAGGCGAAGTAGTCAAGGACGCGCTGGTTAACATAGCTGAGTTTGCCATCTGACTGGGCAATCCACACTTGCTGAGGAATCGATTCGGCTAAAAAGCGGAAGCGCTCTTCGCTTTTTTGTAACGCTACTTCTGCTTGCTTGCGCTCGGTAATGTCCATCGTTACCCCAGTCATACGCACTGCTTTGCCAGTCTTGTCGTAATAGACTTGACCCTTGCTCGCCACCCAGTGAATTGATCTGTCGGGCCAGATAACCCGGAATTCAATTTCGTAGTCCGCCCCTGCAAGCAGTGCTTGTGTCACTGCTTGATGGATCGATTGGCGATCGTCGGGATGAACGCTAGCGAGGAAGCTTTCATAACTGCCAGCAAAAGAGCCTGGGGTAAGACCGAAGTGTGCTTCTGTGGCAACAGAGTGAGACACTTTGTTGGTCAGAATGTCCCAGTCCCAGCTACCCATGCACGCAGCCTCCAAGGCTAAACTTAGGCGTTCCTCGCTTTGACGCAGTGCTGCTTCATGCCGTTGGCGCTCGGCGATCGCTGCTCGCTGTTCTGCCCAACTCTGGCGTTCTTGCTTGACTCTCTCCCGGTAGTGGTGGAAAAAGTCAGCCAACTCTGGCTCGTCCCCTAGCAAAAACCTAAAATGCTCAATAGCTCGCTTGTCTGCTGCATAAGCGACTTCAGGGTGAGCTTCCATCCAAGCATGACATGTCTTTACATAAGCAATGAAGGATACTAAGTGCTGGTAATTGACTGTACCCAGTAGGTGGCGCAACTGGGTGCGATAGTAATCAGCTAGCCCTCCTTCCAAGGAGATAAAGACTGCACAGATGAGCAGGCTTTCTTCAATGGTTGAATTCCAATTAGACAAAACTGCCAGATGCTCAGAATGAGCAGCGAGTATCTCCAAATGAGCATTCATATCCGTTTGGGCTGGGGGAGGTGCTTCAAGCAGGTTTAACACTTCCTTTGCCCTCACCCCTAACGGACGTAGGGAACAGCTATGACAAATCATGCAGTAGGGAATGGCACAATAGCGCGAGAGGTACGCAGCCAGCTTTTCTTTAAATAGCGGCGACAGCGGATTGTTGACATAGGCAGAAAGTGTCTGTTGCCATAGGTTTTCTAATACATGCGGGTTCTGTTCTGCTGGGCTGAAGAAGGGTGGGACAAAACCGAATTTCTCCTCGATTTCTGCCTTAATTTGCTCGCTAGTTCGCATAAATTTATACCTCCCTTCCCTAAACCTTGCGATTGCCCCATCAGCGCTTTTGCTACTATTCAGTTAAGCGTTGGGGCTATTCCCGCGATCGCTTCCAACTGCTTGAGCTTGACGCAACGCCGCTTTATATAGCGCTGCCAGGTTAATACCGTCTTGGGGATATTGGATCGCAGCAGCACTCAAGGTTACTTGAAACTGAGTGCCGTCAAAAGCTGTAAACTTCTGCTGGTGTAGAGTTTTTAGGACTTCAGCTAGCTGCTTAACTCCATCAGAGCGAGTTATACCATACATCCCCACAATAAACTCTGCTCCTCCCCAGCGACCTACAACGTCATCACTTTGAAAGTGTCGTCGCAGCAGTTCTCCCAGGCGAGTTAACACTGCATCACCACTGGCATGACCATACCACTCGTTGACCTGCTTGAAGTTATCTAAGTTTAAAACAGCAAAGCAAAGTGGCTGTTGGTGGCGATCGCATAGGTCAAGCAACTGAGTTAGTTCTTGGTTTGACTTGCGGTAATTAGCAACTCCAGTTAAGGCATCGGTTTCCACCAAATTTCGCAGCAAGCGCGATCGCTCTAAGCGATTGAGGATGCGGGTAACCAGTTCCGGCCCTACAATCGGCTTACTCACATAATCATCGCCACCTGCTGCAAACACCTGCTGCATTGTATCTGCATCTGTATGGGCGGTGAGAAATAGGATCGGCAAACCACTCCAACGCATATCAGCACGGACGGACTGGCACAACTCGATTCCACTTATCTGGGGCATTTCTACATCCAAAATTAGCAAATCTGGTGCTACAGTTTCCAGGTTATTCCAAAACTGCAAGGGGCAATCGAGAGTAAAGAGCTTGAATCCCCAAGGCTCTAGTAAGCTGTGGAGTGCGGTCAGCACTTGGGAATCATCGTCCACCACCATGATAGTTGCACTCTTGCGATCGCGCTGCAACAAAGCCGTAACTGCTTCTAGCACCTGAGATGGAGCCACAGGCTTAGGTAAAAATCCGCGTCCGCCTAAACGCGCTACTTTTACTCGGTCGATTGCACGATCGCGATCTACAAGCACCAGCACTGGGACTGGAGGTGTGCAGGCATTCAATTCTGCCAGCAGCGTTAGATTTTCCTGTGGGGTATTAGCACAGAGATCAAGCAGTACTATATCAGGGCGATCGCTAGATATTCGCTCTCTGGCTAGAGTTGGAGTTGTAGCTATTTCTGCTCGCATTCCCCAAGTAGCAGCCTCGACGACCAACGCCTTAGCCAAGGACTTATCCCGCTCGACGAGCAATAGCCAAGGTCGTTTGTCTGGTGACGATACCTGAAGTGTCTGTCCTGCGGTTGTTTGTTGCAACTCCTGACGCAATGCCACAATTAATTCAGATAAATGCAGCGTTTGGTTTCGATCTACCAACTCTCCAGATTGAAAAAAATGTTCTATTTCTTGAGCTAGCCGTGAACCTTGGACAAAGCCATACATCCCTAGCGAACCTGCTAGCTTGTGAGCTTCCCGTTCTGCGGCAAATTGCAATTCATCGTTGAGCTGATTTTGTCGTAGCGCTGTCGTTGCTTGTTCGATTGTGGCTATGCGATGACTCAACTTTTCTTTGGTTCGCTCCCAGACTTTAGCAATCTCTAGCAAAGTTTGCTGCTTTTGAGCAGCCGAGAGGCGATTAGGCGCTACTTGCCCTTTGCGTGCCTGTTCTTGTAATGGTTTCAGGTGATAACCAATGCCATATACTGTCTCGATTGGATCTTCGGGAACTCCTGCTGCCTTCAGTTTTTGCCGTAACCCCTTCAGATGGGATCTAACTGTTTCCTCTCCTGGCAGTTCTTCAAACGACCAAATACGATCTAATATTGCACTACAGCTAAATATGCGCTGGCGATTGCGGAGGAAAAGTTCTAGTAGACTATACTCTTTTGGTGTCAAACGTAACGGTTGCTGGTCATATGTGACTGCAAAATTACTGGGGTCAAGACGCAGGTTTCCCCACTCTAGTAAGGGAGAAGAGGTCAAATTTCCCCGCCGCAGTAAAGCCCGGATTCGCGCTAGTATCTCTTGCAGATCGAACGGCTTGACCACATAGTCATCTGCTCCAGCATCCAACCCCATGACTTTTTTGGTACTGCTGTCTTGGGAAGTCAGCAGAATAATTGGCGATCGCAGCCCTTGCGATCGCCACCGCCGGCAAAGGCTAATGCCGTCTAGCTTAGGAAGCATTACGTCTAGCAAAATTAAGTCGTAAGCAAATGCCTCTACTAGCTCGCAACCTGCTTGACCATCCGTAGCAACATCTATAGCATAATGCTGGTCAGTGAGAGCTTTTACCAGAGCTTCAGAAATTAGCTCATCATCTTCGACCAGTAAGATCCGCATAATGAATTATTACCGCAGATTACCGACAATTAAAAGATAACTTAACAGGCACTGTTAGGATAATCTCCTTCGCCAATCCTATCCTGGATCAAGTAATAGTTTGACCTTGATTTGCAAATATAAACATTTACAGTTCTCTTGGAATTGCAGGAATGAAGGGTGCGATCGCCCATTTACAAGATGAGGGCGAACAAAGCGTAGGCTAGCCCGTCGCAGGCATTGCCGTTCATGCCGATTGATTTTCATCATCAGACTGTATACCCTATAACCCACAACGTACACTCAATCTAAGCCCCAGCGATAGCCGTTTCTACATCAATTGATACAAGTTTATTTAATTTTGAGGATTAATCAGAGATTAATGAGATATTAAATTGAAAAACGATTCTTCAGATAGAAACTTATGACAACCGAGCAGGGTTAGTGCGTCTCAAACGCTATTGACAGACAGGGGGATTATGGCAGAGGTACTGAGTTTGAGAGAGCCGCAGCCAACACAGAAAGCATATAGCGGATCGTTCATAGCTGCTCGTCGTGATTTTTGGCGAATACTGCGACGAAAAGATGATTCTCGCTCTAATGCATTCAGGGCAATACGACGTAGTAAAGCAAAGTTTTGTGGGCTGTGCAGAGAACGAATTCGGGACTCATCCTCATTAAACGAACTTCTGAGACGTTTGAGCAGTTGCCCAAGCGGTGGATTGTTGAGCGAACCAATGGAAAAGCTAAATCGATTTCGGCGGTTGAGCAAAGATTATGAGGTGTATTCAGAGGTGAGTGAAGCGATGATTTATGGTTCTTTGCTTCGTCTCATGGTCAGGCGATTAGCTACTTAAGATTTACTTTACGAATCAGCTCTTACCCTAGCTCGGATTGTGCCACTTTGTTTCCAACCTGATTGCTGATCAGACAAGTCCGCTTGTCAATAGCGTTTGAGACGCGCTAACCCTGGCTAGATCCACCCCAATATCTGCATAGCTAAAGTTCGCCCCAGCAAGGTTTTGACCTTTGAAAGAACAACCCCTAAGATTTTGACTGGAGAAGTCCTGGGGCATGGTTGGGCGCTGTATAGAAATTTATTTTTGGATACAGATATACCACAATCAATTCCGGATTTTTAACGGTTTAAGTTAATTTTCTATTTCCATGCCAGAATTTAATCGAATTCGCAAGCCATAAACACCACGATCAGTCTCTTGTGTGAATTCAAAGCGATCGTCATAACAGAGGGTATTTTTCCCAGAACAGGAAATCTTGGTTAGCAGGTTCGCTACAAATTCCCTGCCATAGCGATCGCTCTCACAAACAAGAGGATTGATATCACGGTATACCGTGAATGAGAAGGTGGACAATTCTCTTGATTTGAGCAGGGATTTAGTCTGTTTTTATCGCCAGCTTTGAGTAATTATTTAGCGTTCGCTCCCAACCCAACATCCATTTATAAACTTTGATAACTTTCGAGTTAGATGCTTGTTAAATTAGCATTTAAACTATTAATTTAGCATAATAAGTACTGAAGAACCGGATTGATTTATTTGAGATTGAAATGAGAATGAACGAGTTTTACTCCAGTTCCATCCTTTTACCGTTACCTGGTACTGTCCAAAGAAAGCAGGGGTTGAAAATTGACCATTCTGATTGGTGATCCCATTTGATCGAGTCCACCATCGGTGGAAAACTAGCTCTTGATAAACTTTTGCAGCCAGTTTTGGTTGGAAGTTTTTGTCAAAAATAGCTGCTTGAGGTACCCAATGAGCCTTCTCGCAGAATCCCCACATTAGAATTCCCTTAACCATTGGGTGGGCAAAAGCGATTTGATAGAGATTAAGCAGAATTTTTGCTTGTTCCTGCTCAGTATTGGCAAGTGTAGAAAATTCTGTGATCTTAATTGGTAAATTGAATTGTGCTAACGTATCTAGACTGTATTGGATCTGTGCTGGTGTGATATTTTCTCTTAAAATGTGTGCCTGAATCCCAATCCCTCCAACTGGGACTCCTTGCGTCAGTAATGAACGAATTTGTTGAACATAGTCATCCAATCTTTTACCATTCAGGATGTTGTAATCATTAACATATAGTACTGCATCCGGATCGGCAGCATGACATCGCTCGAACATTGTTTTGACAATATCTTCTCCTAAGCGTCGTCTAAAAAAATCACCATGTAGCATCTCATTTAAAACATCATATTCACGAATTCGCCCTCGATAGCGATCGCAAATTTCTGTTGCTCGCCGTTCAACAGCAAGTCGCAGTTCTTGCTTGGAGAGAGATTTGAGCCAAGGCTGGTTCCATTGCTCTACTTCCCAAAAAAGTGCGTGTCCTCGTAATTGTAGAGAATGGGCTTCGCTCCAGCTTAAAATTCGATCTGCATCTGCATAATTGACGTGTCCCTGTTGTGCTTCAGTTGCATACCACTTAAGAGCGTTTTCATGCACAGTGCCATTGAAAAGTTGCCTAGAAAGATTAAAATATTGACCTTGGTCATTAAGATTAGCGCCTTGAGCAAACATTTCAGTACTGAGTGCTGTACCAAACTCAAATTCATGGTTAACCTGCTCAAGTTTAACTTCTACACCAGAGACTGGTTGTTGCTTAGAATTAACAACCTGGATAACAATATTTCCTGTACGAGTTCGATCAATTTGCTCTGACAAGCTGAGTTGATTGGCTTGCATAAAGGATAAAGGAGTAAGTGTTTCTGTGAAAATTGAACTCTTGTTCACCAAAAGTATGCTTAAGCACAATATTAATATTAAGTATCGTTCAAATTTAAGCATTGCTAAACAGTTATTTTATTCAACTAGCCCTAGTCAACTAAATATAATTACTTAAACAGGACATGAAAAAACTGCAAAAGTATAGACTAATGATTGTTCAGTCATACCGATTTAGAAGTGGTCTGGCTTGAATTGTGGAGGCTATCATTGCCAGAAAAGAGTCTAAAGTTCCAGGCTTCTTGCGCTGTTTCCACCAAGTCATTTCGGTATAAAGTACCTCAACCAATTTACGCTGTTGCTCAGTTTCAAGCTGGACAAATTGCAGGGCGATGCCGAACTGATCCTTCTTGACAAAAAAACGCACAATTTCCGCCTGTATGGAAAAGCCATACTCCAAAAATGTAACCTCGAAAATTGATGTATTGAGGGCGACATCTGGCGTAATCAACAAAACTCTAGCTCCACCTTCAGAAAGGTTTTGAGTGTAACCCAAAAAAACTTGATCTTTGACTGTAATCTTACAAGCTGTTTTTAAAGGGAAACGATCCATTGTCCGCCGAATTGGCTGGTCGATAGCTGATAGAATAGCTACTCCCATAAATAAAACATTGTAAAAAAGCCAGAATATTAATACACCTGAACTTTCATCCAAAGTTAACCAAACTCCAAGTTGTACCCCAACAAGATTTAATCCAATAATCAATACCGACAATGCTAAAAGTATAATGAGTGGTAATGTATGATTGAAATTGTAATTCTTTCGATCTGCCTTGACCCCTTTACGAGTAGCTCGACTTGCTTTTGCAAAAGGATTGCGAATAATGAGACATAATCGCTTGAGTGCTGGAAAACAAAAAATTGTTTCGTATACTTCGTTCCAAAAGTAAGAAACTCGGTAATTTGATGCCCAACCATAAATTGCAATATGCAACAACCAGAATGGCATGAAGTAGTAGAGAATTTCAGGCAGGGTTGCAATAAAGGGTGAAATTCCAAGGTAGGCACTGCACAAAGGTGCCAATAGAAAAACAGATCGAAAGACTGATTGAAAGCAATAAAGAAGCTGCGATATGCTGTAGCTTTTTTGAATCCAGTTCAGTTTCGACCAAATTGGAATATCATCACCACAAAAGTAAACCTGAAAATTTCCTTGTAACCAGCGAAGTCGCTGATCTATAAAATCTGTATAAGTTCGAGTTGATTCTCCTGTACTAAGAACTTCATTGAGAAAAATTAGCCGAAAACCGTGCGTCAACATTCGCAAAGATGTTTGAAAATCTTCAACGCAGCATCGAGTGTAATAACCTCCAATGGCGTCGAGACAACTTCGTCGAACAACATAGGAACTACCACAGCAAATCACACTATTGCCCACATCTCGATTTGATTGCTGTAATCCGTAGAAATGCTCTAAATCATTGGGTAGAAAATTTTCTAACCCTAAATTACGAGCATGATAATCAGGATTATAAAAGTATTGCGGAGTCTGAACAAGGGAAATTTCTGGATTTTGAAAAAAGCCAACTGTTCGAGTCAAAAAGCTTTTGAATGGCACAAAATCTGCATCAATAGACACAATCAATTCACCGCCAATATGCTTCAACGCATTATTTAAGTTACCAGCCTTTGCATGAGTATTATCTGGACGGGTAATGTATTCACATCCCAATTCCTCTGCCAGTTCTTTAATATGAGGGCGGCGAGTATCATCCAAAATATAAATAGTTTTGTTGAGATACTCCATTGCCTGACAGCCAATAACAGTTCGGCGAACAATATAGTCTGGTTCATTATAAGTAGGAACCAGCACATCAACTGAGGGAAGATATTGGGTGGAAAGAACAGCTTGAGAATATTGATTCGCCTCTGCACTTCGTACTTTGGAGGTTGACCAAATAGTTTGCAGTGTATATAAGCAGCAAGAGAAAAAGGAAATTGCCTCTAAAATATAAATTGTTAAAGAGAAAACTATACTAGCTGGATGTGATAAATTTAAGGTGGCAACTGTTCGCCAGATAAAGTAGCGTGTTGCCAGAAATAATAGGATTAATTTCATGACAAAGCGGCTACTATTTGTAGGTCGAATAAATCGCAGGCAAACACAAATTACAAGAACAGCAACAATAGGAAATGACAATTCCCATTCAATGGATGGCACCTGTAATACAGTTGGCAATAATCGTGTAATTGTTGGGTTGACTTCATAAGTTGGGAAAAACGTCGGACCTGTGCTTGTCCAACTACTAATAAATACTGTTGATACAAATACAAGGGCACTGACGAGAAATAGTGTCCAGACCCATGAAGAAGAGACTTTTTGAGGATTGGTTTTCGTCATTATTATAACAGTAGTAAAAACTCAAAATCCCTTGATAATGCGGACGTGAAAAACCTTTAACAAGTGTATTAATATGGGGAAATAAGTATAATTATTGGTAACTTGTGGAAATTAGAAGCCCGCAAAAAAACTGGTAGATCGCACCTTGAATACCACCCGCCCTGTATAACCGATGTAACAAAGATTACCATTATGCATATTCTCGGATGAAGAAGAGCTAGGTTCCGTATCTAATGTAATATGCACTTGCGTATGTCGTGGTAAATTTGGCATCATTGCTACAACAGTATCTTCTCCAGCAGATAATCGCCCGATCCCCGAACGGATTACCGAGATTTTTCCTGTCAGGGTAATGGATGACGCTGTACCATTCAGCTTAATCTCGGCTGGAGTTCCAACTTGAAGTAATTGCACCTTCTGCTCGTCCACCCAAGCATCTACCCATCGTTGATTACAGGCCGCAATTTGCCCTAACGATTCTCCTTGTTGCACAAACTTGCCAAGTTGGGCAGTCAGCCGCCACATTACTCCAGATTCGGGCGATTTGATTGTTACAATCTGTTTGTGTTGTAAATCTTTCTTTGCCTGATCAAACTCTGCTTTAGTTCCTTGAATCATTTTTTTCAAGGTTTCAATTCCTTGCTGGTCTTCAGCAATTTGCAATTGCAATTCTACTAAACGAATGCTTGGGTCGTAGTTACTCCTTGTTCTGGATAATGATAAGCCATTACGAACAGCATCCTGGTTAACCTGTAAGGCTGCAAGTTTAGCTTGCAGGCTTTTTACTTCACTTTCACGCTGTTTGAGTTCGATTTCTGCTGTATCAAGGCTGGCTTCAGCGATCGCTCCTTCTGACTTTAAAAGCTTTGCTCGTTTATAGTTTAATTGTGCAAGTTGATAACGCGACTTTGTACCTTCAAGATCGGAAAGCAATTGCTTTTGGTTTTGCTGATTCTCCGAGACTGCCAACCTCTCCTGGTTTACAGCATCTCGATTTACTATATTCAAAAGTGACAGTTTATGCGCTAAACGTTCTTGAGCCTGTCTCAATTCTGCTTCTTGTTGATTCAGGCGACTAGAAACTTCTTGAGCTTGAAGTTGGCTTGTGCGTTGATTTTCTATAACAAATAACAAATCCTCAGATTTTATAGACTGACCAGTTTTAACTGTAACTTTTGAAATCACACCTTCTTGTTGTGCCCGTATATCTGTTAGCATACCGTTCATAACTGCATCAACGCTATTTACAGTTGTTAGTTGAGCTTTCATGAAACGGAAAGACCAACTTAGCAATGCAGCACTGATTAGAATCATTGCTGCATTGGAGGCTAGAGAGCGTACTGACTTTGGTTCATACAAGACTTTTAACCCATGAATGGATGAATGCTGAACATTAACAGTTTTAGTGGGCTGGGAGGCAGGAGGACGTTTAAATATTGCCATAATTAAACCGTTTGTGTTGAGATGATTCCATACTTCAAATTTAATGATTTATAAAGTTTAAATTAAAGTTTATCCATTTGAATTTCACATTAAATCAATTAGATAACTTATATGAATCAAATCTGCTTAGAGTGAAGACTATCAAACCTAACTACTCTTGATTATTTTTAATAATCCTTCAGATTCCAGCTTCATAAATAAACGATTTAGACCTTATATTGAGATATAAGTCTTTGAGAAATTTCTCCGTTTATACTCAGGTAGGCAATAATGGGAACTGAGTATAGCAATAAAATATACTGACACAAACTAAAAATATTGATTAAAGTTAGTTTATTAGCTAAATAGCCAATAGCGTATTAAAGGTTATACTCAATTTGATGATTAAGCTAGAACAATTAAGTCTTTCAGATTAAATGTTTAGACATAATTCTTGAATTTATGTCTGTTTTCATTTCTACTCGATAGTTTTTATGAACTGCAATCATAAATGCCCAAAACTGCAATCAAGGCAATTTTGAAACCACATTAATCTGCAACTAGAGGTGGTCTCAAAACCACAATAAATGCGGCCCAAACCACAATAATTGCAACGAAACTGCAAACAAGCGTTCTGAAAGCACAATAAATGCAACTAATCCAAAAGCTATAGCCAGAGACATTTTGAGAGATTTATGCTGCCCCAGGTGTCTAGATTAAACGAGGAATTAAATCGAACACATATATTCATTTTTCGTGGTTTAATCTAATACCGTCCAGAAAAATATTGATTGCAGTTTAAAGCGGAACTCCCTCTGTTTCTCCTCTTCTTATGGTTATTTATGCTTACTTGCGGGTCTCAAGTGATCGTCAAGACCTCAATAATCAACGGCATGGCATCATGGAGGTTACGGTGGCTATAGGCACCATTACGGCTATGGTCACAACTAATCCTTGCAAAAAAAATTAAATAACAACATCTAGTCTACGTATTAAAGAGGTCAATTTAATATCAAGCTAGTACCACCAAAGATTTTTAAGTGTAATTACTGGGATCATATAGCATGTCGACATAATTTATGCAAGCGAAAATCTCCTGAAGATCGCTGGGGAAATATACTGAATAATTGAACAAAATTTATTATTTGCCTTGCTAATGAGTCAGAAAATATACGCTCACAATAATTAACTAATATAGATATCCTTTATTAGAGCTAGTTTGCTCTAGAAGTTAAAAAACTTGGTATCAGCTAGCACGACTATGACAAGTAATACCGTGAAAAACTTTTGGCATTGCTGATTTAGAGTATGGATCAAGGTTTTGACATTAAACAAAATCATTTTCATACTTCTTATTCAGCAAGCCAATTTTTTCATGGGTATTGTTTGGTGGAACGAAGATATAGCCGCTTACTGGGGCTGCTAGTCACCCTTCTCCTTCCGTACAGGATGCTACGCGTAGCTCCCCGTAGGAGTACGGCTCTTCTAATGTCTGTACTAATGGGCTGTTAACCGTCTACAGGGGTGGCTCAACGTTTTTACCACTTTAGTTAGCGGCTACTTTTTCAACTAGGAAGGTAAAAAATGGAATGGGCTATTTACAAAAAGAATACGGGCAGTTTTGTAATAGCAGTGGCAATTATGGCTGGTGTTGGCGTAGTCTCGTATCTTAGTTTGCTTCAGTATAGAGAAAACGCTCTATTGGTCACACATACGCGCGAGGTGCTGGAAAAGACTAAAGAAGTAATGTCACAACTCAAAGATGCAGAGACTGGACAACGGGGCTATCTTCTTACGGGCAAACAACAGTATCTGAAACCGTATAGCAGTGCAACTGGCGAAATTGCTCAGAAACTTAAGGCTCTGCGCCAATTGACTGTGGATAACCCCAATCAACAACAGCGGCTCGATCGCCTTGAACCCATGATTGCCAAAAAACTAGTTTTGATCGAACAGGCGATTCAGGCGAGGAGCAAAAATTTAGAGTCCGCTTTGCGAATAGTTCAGACAGATCAAGGACAGCAGATCATGGAGGACATCCGAATGCTGACTACGGCTATGGAAAACGAAGAGAATGAGTTGTTGAAACAGCGGACAATGGAGGCGAACGCCAGCGCTCATCAAACAACTTTGCTGACTATTTTTGGCAGCGTTATAGCTTCTGCTATCGTCGGTTTAGCTGCCATGATCACCAATCAAGAACTCGTCAAACGCAAGCGGATGGAAAATTCTCTGCAAAAGGCTCGTGATGAGTTAGAAATAGAGGTTAACAAACGGACTGCCGAACTGAGAAACACTAACGAAGAATTGCAAACTGAAATTAATGAGCGTAAAAAGGCGGAGTCAGAGATTCTGCGCCTGAACGTCCAGCTTGAGCAGCGAGTTGCAGAACGCACAGCACAACTCGAAGCGACTAACAAAGAGATGGAAGCATTTAGTTATTCTGTGTCTCACGATTTGCGGGCCCCCTTGCGGAGCATCGATGGCTTTAGCCAAGCGCTACTAGAAGATTATGCCGATAAGCTAGACGGGGTAGGTCAAAACTACCTCCAGCGAGTGCGTGCAGCCACCCAGAGGATGGCACAACTGATCGACGATTTACTGAATCTGTCACGATTGACGCGCAGTGAAATGCGGCGTGAGGAGGTTGATCTGAGCGCATTGGTAGAGGCGATCGCTACAGAGTTGCACAAAACACAACCAGAACGCCAAGTAGAGTTTGCGATCGCGCCGGGATTAGTTACCAATGGCGATGCTCATCTGTTACGGATCGTGCTAGAAAACCTACTGGGTAATGCGTGGAAGTTTACAGGAAAACATCAAAGAGCAAGGATAGAATTTGGGCTTTTGCAGCAAGATGACACTCATGTGTATTTTGTCCGTGATGATGGCACAGGATTCGATATGGCTTATGTTGAAAAACTTTTTGGTGCTTTTCAGCGCCTGCACGCCATGACTGAGTTTGAAGGCACTGGCATCGGACTAGCTACTGTGCAGCGGATCGTTCACCGTCATGGTGGCCGTGTCTGGGCTGAAAGTGCAGTAGAGCAAGGCGCAACATTTTACTTCACCCTTTAACTATAAGGAAAATATACAACATGATTCTACTAGTAGAAGACAATCCTGACGATGAAGCGCTAACCTTACGGGCACTGAAGAAAAACAATATTATGAACGAGGTAGTGGTAGCACGCGATGGAGTACAAGCCCTAGATTATCTCTTTGGTAAAGGTGTGTACGCCGATCGCGACATGAGTGTTATGCCGAATCTCATCCTCCTAGATTTGAAGTTGCCTAAAATGGATGGTCTGGAAGTTTTGCGGCAGCTGCGAACCGACGACAGGACAAAAATCCTTCCCGTCGTGATTCTTACTTCATCCAAGGAGGAGCAAGACCTAATCAATGGTTACAGCTTGGGTGCTAATAGCTATGTTCGCAAACCAGTAGACTTTTCCCAATTCAGTGAAGCAGTGCGCCAACTAGGGTTGTACTGGTTTGTCTTAAACGAATCACCCCCAAGGGTGTAAATTTCCAATCCTCCAAAATCAGGTTATAGATGCAAGGCTGACTTTCTTAATTACGAATTACGTTAGCGTAGCGTTAGCGAGTATTCGAGCGTCATTACGAATTACGAATTACGAATTACATGGGTATACCTCTGCGCGTATTACTTGTTGAGGATTCAGAAGACGATGCTTTCTTGCTGCTGCGTGAACTGCAACGTGGTGACTATGAAATAACCTTTGAACGGATTGATACACCCACAGCCATGAAAGCTGCGATCGCAGGGCAAAAATGGGATATCGTCATTTGTGATTATTCCATGCCCACTTTTAGCGCTCCTGCTGCATTGAAGCAGGTCAAGGAAAGTGGGCTTGATCTGCCATTCATTATCGTCTCAGGAACTATTGGTGAAGATACCGCAGTAGCAGCCATGAAAGCTGGTGCCCATGACTATATTATCAAAGGCAATTTAGCACGACTTATCCCTGCTGTTGCCCGCGAGTTGCGTGAGGCACAGGTGAGACGGGAGCGTAAACAAGCAGAGGAGCAAATTAAAGCATCGCTTCAAGAAAAAGAGGTGCTATTGAAAGAAATTCATCACCGCGTAAAAAATAATTTACAGATTATTTCTAGTCTGCTCAACCTACAAGCAGAGTATCTCAAGGACAATCAAGCCCTTGAGGTATTCAAAGATAGTCAGAACCGGATTGAATCAATGGCTCTGATCCACGAGAAACTGTATCAATCTCAAGACTTGGCAAGGATTAATTTTGCTGACTATATCCAAGATTTAGTAACTAATTTATTTTATTCATACAACGTTAATTCCAACACTATTACTTTGAAAATGAAAGTTGAGGAGGTTTTTCTAGCTATTGATGCAGCTATTCCTTGCGGTTTGATTATCAATGAACTTATTTCGAATTCTCTAAAATATGCCTTTCCTGAAAGAGAACTGGGAGAAATTTGTATTGACTTTTGCTCTATAGAACCCAATTTATTTACACTTACTATTAGTGATGATGGTGTCGGTCTTGCCCAAGATTTTGACTTTCAAGCTACCGAATCATTAGGTCTACGATTAGTAAAAGGTCTCACACAACAACTCCAAGGCAATATCGATTTTATCAGCGATAACGGAGTGAAGTATACAATTCAATTTTCGACTAAAGATTTCTAAATTTAAAATTTAAATAAAATCATGAATCGAGTAAATATATTAGTTGTTGAAGATGAAATGATTGTGGCAATGGATATACAAAGCCGACTAAAAAAATTTGGATATACTGTTTTGGGGCTTGCCGATTCTGGAGAAGAAGCAATTAAGAAAGCAGCAGATAATTCTCTAGATTTAGTTTTAATGGATATTCATCTCAAAGGAAAGATGGACGGTGTGGAGGCCGCTCAGATAATTCATAATATTTTTAATGTTCCAATAATATATCTTACTGCTAATGCAGATGAATCAACATTGGATCGAGCAAAGGAAACAGAGCCATTTGGCTACATTCTCAAGCCTTTCAAAGAAAAGGAATTAAAATTCACTATTGAAATTACCCTTTCCAAACATCGAACGGAAAAAAAATTAAAGCAGAATGAACAATGGCTGACTACTGTACTGAAAAGTATTGGAGATGCTGTGATTACTAGCGACGCATCTGGATCTGTGACTTTTATGAATCCGATTGCGGAGGTAATGACGGGTTGGAATTATTCAGATGCGTTTGGTAAAGAAGCAACAGAAGTATTCAATATTGCTCATGAAAAAACTCGTGTAATAATTGAAAGTCCGATAACGCAAGTCCTTCAGTCTGGCGTTACTGTCGGTCTACCAGAACAGACAATACTTATTGCTAGAAACGGTGCAGAAATACCAATTGATGATAGTATTGCACCTATTAAAGATGACAACGGTAACATCACGGGTGCAGTTTTGGTCTTTCAAGATATCACCGAGCGTAAGCAGATATTGGAGGCACTAGCGCGTCGCCAGCAAGAATTCAAAGCACTAGTTGAAAATGCACCCGATATTATTTCCAGATTTAACCCTCAATTGCGCTATGTTTACGTTAATCCAGCTATTGAAAAGGTTACAGGGATATCAGCCGAAACATTTATCGGCAAAACAAACGCAGAGTTAAATCTGCCGGAAGAATTTTGCCGGATATGCGATCGCAAGCTCCAGCAAGTTTTCCAAACTAAGCAAGAAACCGAGTTTGAATGCAGTCTAGCGATCGCTTCCCAAACAAGACATTACCATACCCGGCTTGTGCCTGAATTGGCTAACGATGGTTCAGTATATTTTGTCTTGAGTATCGCTCGCAACATTACTGCTCTAAAACTTGCAGAGGCGCAATTAATTTATGATGCCTTTCACGATATATTAACCGGTCTGCCAAACCGCGCCTTATTTCTTGAACGGCTAGAGCGTGCGCTCATGCTGGCAAAACGACGTACAGACTATACATTCGCTGTTCTCTTTCTAGACCTAGATCGCTTCAAAGTTGTCAACGACAGTCTCGGCCATATGATTGGCGATCAACTACTAACTGCCCTGGCTCGCAGATTGGAGAATTGCCTGCGCTCTGGAGACACAGTTGCCCGTTTAGGGGGAGATGAGTTTACAATTCTGCTTGATGATCTCAACAACATCAATGACGTAACAGGTGTAGTGGAGCGGATACACGAAGCTCTGACATCTGCGTTCCAACTCAGCGGGTACGAAGTATTTACCACCGTCAGCATTGGCATCACCCTGAGCAAGGGTAGTTATAACCATCCAGAGGAACTCCTGCGCGATGCTGACATTGCAATGTATCGCGCTAAGGCATTGGGTAAGGCACGCCATGAGATATTTGACTCAACCATGTACAGCCAAGTAACAAAACTATTAGAGTTAGAGATGGATCTACGACGGGCAGTTGAACGCCAGGAGTTTCAGGTTTACTACCAGCCAATTGTTTTGTTAGAAACTTGCAAGATTATTGGCTTCGAGGCTCTCGTTCGCTGGCAACACCCGCAACATGGATTAGTTCCTCCAGACAACTTTATTCCATTGGCGGAAGAAACTGGGCTGATTATCCCTATTGGTTATTGGGTACTGGGTGAGGCTTGTCGGCAGATGCGGGCTTGGCAAATACAATTTCCTACTGACCCACCCTTGACAATCAGTGTCAATCTTTCCACTAAACAGTTTTCACAACCCGGACTGATTGAGCAAATTAACCAAATTATCCAAGAGACTGGTCTGGAAGGCGGCAGTTTAAAGCTGGAAATTACCGAAAGCGTACTTATGGAAAATATTCAATCAGCAGCTTTTATGCTCTTGCAACTGCAACAGATGAATATTCAATTACATTTAGATGATTTTGGCATAGGTTATTCATCCTTGAGTTACCTGCACCGCTTTCCAAGTAATGCCTTGAAGATTGATCGTTCGTTTATTACTAAGATTAGTGCTGATGGAGAAAACCTGGAAATTGTTCAAGCGATCATCACCCTAGCACATAGTCTAAATATAGATGTAATAGGAGAGGGCCTAGAAACTGTAGAGCAACTGACACAACTTAGAGCGATGAAATGCAAATACGCACAGGGATATTTTTTCTCCCAACCCCTTGATAGCAATTCGATAGAGACATTAATTGCATCTGGCATTCAGCCAAGACAAGGATAGCGTTACCTATACCACTCTGCTGTTCGGTTAAGGTTTATTTGATGAAAATCACAAAGACGGCGAGTTATCGCGTCTCTTCTTTTTCCCATCTCAGTTGTGGTCTAAATACCTAAATGCTGTAACAATTCAAAAACACTGAAGTTCAGGCGCGTCATTGACTCTTTTTTTCTCCTCCGGCTCGTTCCCGTGTCAAGCTATCAATTGCATCACCCAAGGCAGTAGTCAGGCTATTGCGGGTTTGGGCATGGTTATCCTGCTCAGTTTTCAAAGCTTGCAAGAGGCGATCGCGTTCTTTGATTACGGCGATGAGTTTAGCTTGCAAGTCCTCCACAGATTGTAGTTGTTCTATTTCTTGTTGGATCGCAATTACTGGTGTCCCAGCAGCCAATGTGTCGACCTCATGACCCTGGAGTTTATGTAGGTCTGCCTTGAGCGATGCGATCGCCTGTTGGGACAGTTGGGCATCTGTACGCCGTTGTTCTGCTTCTGTGTTATAAAGCTGACGCCATTTTTGGGCACTTTCCCAAGCCGCATCGCGATCGCCCTGAAGTCCCGCCATCTGCTCTTTGAGTACCTGGATCTCTGTCAACCACTGTTGTGTTAAATCTTGATTCATAAATAAATAGTCATTAGTTATTAGTCAATGTTCATTAGTCATTAGTCATTAGTCAAGAGTCATTAGACTCCCCACTCGGTGTTGTTGCGGTAAAAAGATAAATGCGATCGCTACGCAAAATTTGGCAAAGTAGTTAATAAAGTCAACCAGTTTTAACTCTAAATCATGCCAAAGCCTCGTTTTTTTCGCTTCTTTCGCCACCTCAATTGGCGCACACTCAAAAAAACTTTTGCCAGGACAATCGAAAGACGACTGATGGGACTGGCCTCAGAAATCGCCTTCAACGCCATGCTATCGTTGTTTCCAGCAATTCTTGCTGTCCTCACAGCCATTGGTTTATTGGCAGAATCTTTGCAAGCCACCTTTAAACAATTGGCGATTCAACTCAGTCAAGTCCTACCTGAAGAAGCCCTGATTCTGATTCGTGATTTTGCCACCACAGAAATTACCAATTCTAGAAATAGTGGTTTATTTTCTCTAAGCTTTGTATTGGCAATTTGGACTGCTTCTGGGGCGGTGAGTACCGCGATGACCGCCTTTGACCAAATCCATCAAATTCCTTCAGAAAAGATTCGTCCCTTTTGGAAAGCCAAGCTCGTCTCTCTGGGATTAACAGTCGGTACTATGCTGCTTTTAGTGCTAGCTTCTTTCTTAGTGTTTACCAGTGACCTACTGTTGGGAATGGTAGTACGCGGAAATGGTTCTTTGATTTTCTTGTTGCATCTTTGGCAGCTGTTACGCTGGCCTTTAGCTTTAAGTATTGTTGCTGTCGCCTTTAGCTTTGTCTATCGCTATGGCCCAAGCCAGTGGAACCCAGGCACGCCAATGATGCCTGGAGCAATTTTAGCAGCTGTTTTCTGGGCAATGTTGTCTGCTCTATTTCGGCTTTATGTGGCGAATTTTGGTAATTATAATAAAGTCTATGGTGCTGTAGGGGCTGTGATAGTTTTAATGCTCTGGCTGTCGATGAGCGCCGCTGTTTTATTAATTGGTGACCAGTTGAACGTAACTGTGGGCGAAGATATGCGCTCAAAAGCACAGTCACAATCTAACGAAAAATATATTAATTAGAACCTATCCCACTAATAATATTTTGTTAATCCAGATGTGAATGGTAGCGAGGTCAATGAATGCGTCAAAATAAACCTTTTGACGTTCCCATCTAACAACGAGACGACGGTATTTGCGTTGATACCAAGCAAAACACTGCTCCTGCTGAAATCTCGGAACGGAGATTTTAATGGGTCAACCGAGTGTTTTTCTTAGTTTTCCAGACTAGTTTTGGGATTTGAGGACGAATACTCGGAAAGCGTAGGTCAGCACGTTTTTGCTTTGAGTCGTAACCTTTGTCGGCAACCAGTACCTTGATTCGCTTACGTGGTCGACCGCGCTTCAAAGTTTTTAATGTCAAAAATTATATGTTTCAGCTGAGGCCACTTGAGACTAAAGACTGATTTCTCAATTGATTTCCACCAATAGGATTAGAAAATACTTACATTTTTTTGTCTAGAAAATAACAGATTTTTCAATTGTTACCATGCCCAATAGTGTTTTACCTCAAGAGGGTTCTCAACAACAAGTAACATCCCAAACCAGAGTAGTACAAGAGGACTCTGCTGGTGGACTAGATCCAGATAGATTCGATTGGCAGGAAGTTTGGTATCCTGTTTGTTACATTGAAGACTTAAACAAATCTCAGCCAACTCGCTTCACCTTGCTAGAGCAGGATATTGTTCTGTGGTGGGATAAAAATGAACAGACATGGCGAGCATTTATAGATCAATGCCCACACCGTTTAGCGCCTCTTTCCGAAGGCAGAATTAATCATCAGGGATGGCTAGAATGTCCTTATCATGGTTGGGCTTTTTCGGGAACAGGTAAGTGTGAGTTTATACCGCAGCAAACACAACGAACAAAAGCAGAAGTTTCTCAACGGGCTTGTGTAGCAACACTAGCCACCGCAGTTCGTCAAGGAATGTTGTTCGTCTATCCTGGTCGAGCAGAGAATGCAGCTAAAACTAAAGTTCCTATTGTTGAACCACTAGAACTTGACCCAGATGGGTGGATTTGCCTTAACACCTTTAGAGATGTACCCTACGATGCCCTGACATTAATGGAAAACGTTCTTGACGCCAGCCATATTCCTTACACTCATCACCGTACTGTTGGGAATCGGGCTAACGTGTCTCCAATAGATTTAGAGATTATAGAATCGGGGAAATGGGGGTTTAAAGGGACTTGGGCAGAAGGTCCGCGCAAAGGAACTTTAGGGCGACAGGATACTACATTTATTGCTCCGGGATTGATGTGGCACGACCTCACCTCCAAGCAGTATGGCAGGACACTAACAGTGGTCTACGCAACTCCGATTCGCAAGGGAGAATGCCGCTTATTTGCCCGTTTTCCCTTCAAGTTCTCTTCTATTTTACCAGGGCTATTTCTGAAGCTGACTCCGCGCTGGTATGCTCATATTGGTCAAAATCGTGTCCTTGAAGACGATCAGATTTTTTTACATTATCAAGAACGCTATCTGGAAAAGCTTGGTGGTAGCACCAACTTTACTAAAGCGTATTATTTACCAACCAAAGCAGACCTTTTCGTATCTGGGTTACGTTCTTGGGTAAACCAATACAAGGCTGAACCGTTTAAAGAAGTAGAGTGTCTACCACCACCGTTATCAAAAGAAATGTTACTCGATAGGTATCATTCCCATACAAAGAAATGCGCCAGTTGTAGAACTGCTTTAACTCGGGTGCAGCGCTTGAGAGTAGGAATAGCGGTGTTGGTAGCTTTAATTTGGGGGTTGCTTCCTTTATTGATGTTGATTCAGAATCAGATTTCTATTATCACTATTGTTGTTTCAAGCCTAGTTATGATAATTGGCCTTTTGATCTGGCTTGGTTTGGGCAAGTTAGAGCAACAGTTTTATCTAGGAGGGGAAATCCCACCTAGAAATCTGCCAGGGTAAGACATATTTTTGCCTCAAGTAATAGAATTTTTCCACTACCGAATTTTTCAAATGGTTGAAGTCAACTTTAATGTTTGGGGTAACGTAGAACTTACGCATTGACAAGCAAGACAAAAAGTACATAAGGAAAATACAGAAAAAAACAGCGATCGCTAGTTACCAGAGGCGTTAAAAACAGATAATTTACTTGGCCGTGTTTAGGGTTCGGACAATCAGAGCAATTACTAAACCATCAACCGCTAAATGTGACTTGAACACTTATACTCTGTTTCTACTGGCAGAATCAAAGTATCCAGGTTGCACACGTCTGGCAAAGATAATGGAAAATTTATCTCATGATAGCGTCAATAGATTTTTGCTACGTGAACGGTACGAACCCTGCATACTTATTTGAAGAAATCAAGCTCAATATCAATCTAGTTGGAGGTACTTTAAGCGGAGATGATACGGTAATTGATAAGCCTCATAGTGACCCGAAAATAGCAGAATTAATCGGTTATTACTAGTCAGGTAGACATCATCGTGCCGTTAAGGGAGTTCAGTTAATTACCTTGTATTACACCGATTTATCAGGTAAATCTGTACCTGTAAATTATCGCATTTATAACAAACAAGATAACAAGACTAAAAATGATTATTTACGAGAAATGATTACTGAGGTAATGGATTGGGGTTTAGAGCCTAAAACAATGACAACTGACGCAAGGTAAATCCAGCCAAGAAAACCTGAAGTTACTGAAAAACAAGCAATTAGGGTTTTTAACTGGTGTAGCTAAAAATCGCTCATGTGCAGTTGATGGCAAGAATTATACCCAAGTCCAAAATCTAGAAATTCCCGAATCTGGTTTAATAGTGTATCTGAAAAATTTTGGTTGGGTGAAGGTATTCCGCAAAAGTTTCAAAAACGAAACTTCCAGATATTACATTATTAGAACTTACGCATTGACAGAAAACTAGCTATGTGAATTCAAGCCCACCTTTTGTTTAAGGTGTTCTAGGATGAAGTCACGAGCGACCTGAAGAGATAAATTTCTTTGGAGTTCATACCAGTTTTCAATTAACTCTTCAGAACGCATCAATTCCAATTGGGTAAAAGCCCGGATTGAACTAAAAAAGTGAGTTTTAATTGCTTCGGTTGTTCTTACCATAAATCGGTCAATGCCACAGACTTGCTTGATAGCTCTGTGGTAGCACTCAATCCCCCAATGGATTGAATGTAATTCTTGAAATTTTGCTCTATCAATTGAAGAGAGTGCATCTTTTTCAGGGCTGTACATAATCAGAAGATACGCTGCAATTGTCTGGCTCCAACTCCACCTATAGCTTGGCAGCAGCGCCAACTGGTTTGGCTACAGGTACAGCCTTATTCCTGAATGAAACTAGTCCTGAACTAATTGCGATCATTCAAGGTTCTAGCAACCTCACCCTTAGTGCCAGCTATTTCCTAACTGTCTAAAACATATCTCAAATACAATCTAAAATTCTTTATCAAGTTTTAGACTTGCACTACTTAAAGTTTTTTATTTTTTTTTGATGCCCAGATAAGTAATTAAGAGTAGCTAATAAAAGCAGTAACTTTAGATTAATAACCCAAATTGCTAGTTAACTTGGTACTGCTCTTTAGTGGTAACTGGTCATACACTAACATTGACTAAATCAACATCAGCAAGCCATATTGTTCTGCTTTGGGTAGACACTCGTTTGGAATCAGTTAATCAATATTAGAGACAACATTGCCCCTGGTTTACGCAATCAGCTAAAAGTTGATTACGAGTCAGGGTTTGTTGATTACCAAGAACGGATTGACAAATTCCTCTCGCTAAATGCTTGGGAATTACCCCACGACAAGCAAGAATCAGTCAAAGCCAACTTGCTAAGAGCATTTCCGACTCTGACCGATCTCGAAGACTATTTGCAAGTCGTTATTGGTCGTCCGGTAATTATTCCTGCCCTCTCTGAACAACTGAACCAGCAGCAAGCCGAATGTCTTGATCAGATTACCAAGTTCATCCAACAGTATGACCAAAATCTAGAGCAACGATTAAGGGAATCTGCTTTAGCTGGTGGTGAACAACTCGCTGTCCAGTTGCTTGAAGAGTTGGCTGATTGGGAGCCAGGACGCAAGCCCGTACAGTTTAAAAAGAAGATGGAACGCCATCTGTTGGTTCGTGCTAAAGCTGCCGAGTTACAAGAAAGGTTTGGTGAATGTGCGATCGCTGAATCAACTAACGCAAGTGTGCAAACCCTACGCCTAACCTTTGCCGGACATCAAGAAGTTAAACAATTTGCACGGTGATAAATATGGAACGTTCAATACCGATTCATTTCGACAATGCTACAGGTGAAGTTCAAGTGGAGGCTGAGGGATTCGAGGGTTTGAGTTGTTTATCAGCTACGCAACCATTTGAAGAAGCACTTGGAGTTGTGGGTGAGAGCGATGCCTACGGCGGTAAACTACGCACTTACAAGGATGAAGCCCAAACCCAACAGTTTCGGACTACGAACAGTAATCAAACACGTTTGCACCAGTAATCAGTCATCAGTTACCAGTCTTAACTCGGCTGGTAACTGCTGATCATAAAGGCTTCGCCATTTCATAAGTGAAATATTTGAATAATTGACATGAAACTCTCAAATCTTCTCTCCACGCTTGATTCACAAATTCCCATTGCTGCGGTTGATGTCCTGTCGCCCGATGAAGCGACGATTATTCAGTGGCTGACTACAGAGGCATCGAGCAAGCTCTCAAGTCCAGTGTTCTTCTGGAATCTGGGAGTATCAACCTTGGAGCAATGTTTAATTGCAGCAGATGGGGGATTGGATTTACTGCGAGAGTGGTTGACTCGGCGGCGGCGGCTATTCACGCAAGAAGCGCGTGAGCTGCACCTGCCTCAACCGAAAGGTGTGTTGCTTGCAGGGCCGCCCGGTACAGGTAAAACATTACTGGCTAAAAACATTGCTAATATCCTTAATCTACCATTGCTTCAGCTAGACATTGCATCCCTCTTGGGCAGTCTGGTCGGTGAGTCTGAGGGGAATGTCAGACGTGCTTTGAAAACTGCCGAAGCGATCGCACCCTGCGTTTTATGGGTGGACGAGATAGAAAAAGCGCTTTCGGGGACTGGTGACACTAGTGGAGTCTCACAGAGGATTCTGGGCAATATTCTCACGTTTATGTCGGAATCTCGGTGTGGTGTGTTTGTCGTGGCTACTTGCAATGACCCCTCTGCACTGCCAAGTGATACCAATTCGCAATTCGCAATTCGCAATTAAAAAACTTAGATGCAGCAAAGTTTTCAGGGGTTACATCTGTATCAGGTTTTTCGTGAAATGGTATGAGCTAAAGAGGAAGGGAAGATTTGACGAAAATTTCTTTGTTGATCTGCCCACAGAGCCAGAGCGTGTACAGATTCTGGGGATTCATCTACAACGTTTTGGCATTCACCTCGAATCGGAGTATTTGGAGGCGATCGCAGCTAATACCGCGAAATTCTCCGGCGCAGAACTGGAAACCCTTGCTTCGGAAACTGCTCTGCTGGCATTCGATGAGGGTAGACCGCAGCTCTTAACGCTTGCTGACCTCGAAGCTTGCCGTCAAACCATTACCCCGCTTGCCATTCAGGATGCTGCGGCAGTTGAGCGTATGCAGGCTTGGGCATCCACCGCACGACGCGCTAGTAGTCCTGTAGTTGCAGCGAAAACTCAATCTTTGCGTGCTGCTAAGTTTCGCAACATGAACTTATGAGAAAGCGATTGTCTCTTGATTCTATGGGGCGATCGCCACCGGAAAGGGCAGGTACGCCATCGCTCTTTCTTTTGCTAATTGATAACAGCCTTTTAATAGTTAATAAGACGAACAAACACGACAACAGACTTAGTTACTTAAAGACCATTTATAAAGTAAATATTTAGACGGCTAGACGGCGTAACATAATACGAGTCATAACGGCATATATAGCAGCTTCGCTCATTTCAGTCAGACGTTTGTAATCCTTACCGACTGACTGTCTGCGGCGAGCGCGCTTGGTTGTGTTGATTTACCTAGTTTTGCGCGAACTTGACCGCGCAGTGTATGGTTTAATTTTTCCCAGACCCCCTTACACTGCCATTTACGGTAGTAGCTGTATACCGTTGAACTTGGTGGAAAATCGCCTGGAAGCATATTCCATTGGCATCCAGTTTTCAAATGATAATAGATCGCATTGCATATTTCACGCATATCTGTTGTGCGTGGATGTCCTCCAGTTTTTGCTGGTGGAATCAAGGGAGCCAGGATTTCCCACTCTATATCAGTTAAGTCTGTGGGGTAAGACTTTCGAGCCATGAACAACTATGTAAATACACTGTATATGAGGTATTTTAATCCTTAAGAGCATCCTCTCCTACTCGCCTTTAGATTTACTTTATAAATAGCCTCTGAACTCGAAGATTATGCCATAGACTATCAATCCATATCAGACGAAAGTGCTAAACCAAAAAATCAGTTGATTATCCTTTGCTGCTATGGCTGTCTTTGGGGCGCAGTTATTGGAATTGCGACGTTGTTTTTCAAGCCTAATGTGACTTTGGCAGCGATTGGGTTGGGTTTTACGGCTGGGGTGTCTGGGAAATTGTTGGTTCAAAAAGGGGAATAAGTCGAAGTAGTTGAAGATTGGTTTTAATTGTTTAGCTGAACTCTTGGATTCATTGGAGTAAATATGTCTTGGTCGAAATCTATTTCTCTTGATGTTGCTAACAAGCTTTTTGACGTAATTGGAGTTTCTTTTGAGCAGAACGAATTAGAGGGCGGTTACATCGCTAAACATGAAAGTAAAACCTTAAGAAGAGCAACCTTAACCGCTTGCTGTATGGCTGTTTTAACTGACTGGGTAACAATTAAGGAAAGTTGAATTTATGTCAGAAGAGCCAGTTTCAAGAGTCAGGATGATCTCAAAACTAGAATTCTTGCTTTTATTGACTACTTTAATCAAACAATGGCTAAACCTTTAAAGTGGACATATAAGGGTAAAGTTTTGGCTGTTTAATACTCGGTTTATCTACGCCGTGCTGTACTAGCCTCGAAAACTTTTGAGGATGAATTAGACCTTGCTTATGCTGTCATCGATGGAATTCAAACAAGAGGAGAAAAAGGAAACTACAGTACGCAACGTATAAGATTTAACTCTAATTCTTCTGCTTAATTTTTTGTTACATACTTATAAATTTCCTCCCAGACTTACTTAGTAATTATTCGGTCAGTACTTTACGAATGAATGATAGGCAAACGAATCTGAAAGCGTGTCTGGCCAGGTTCAGAAAAACAGCGAATTTCTCCGTAATGCTGAGTCACTACAATTCGATATGAAATTTCCAAACCTAACCCAGTACCAGCACCAACCTCCTTGGTTGTAAAAAATGGCTCAAAAATTCGAGATTGAATTGCAAGGGGAATTCCTGGCCCGTTATCTATAATCTCGACAACAATATAGTCTTTGTCTTTGCAAGTACGTATTAAAATGTCGCCTTGTTCACCTAAGGCATCGATTGCATTATCAATCAGATTAGTCCACACTTGATTCAATGCACTGCCATGAGCTTGAATTGATGGTAGATTTTTGTCATACTCGCGTGTCACCACAATATTGTGCTTCCGCAATTTATAGTGCAGAATTGTCAAAGTATTTTCCAGACCCTCATGTACATCTATCTTCAATAGTGAAGCCCGATCCATGTACGAGTAGTCTTTAATCGCCTTGACTATTTCGGAGACACGAGTAGTACCCTGTTCCAGTACCTTCAACTGCCCGATTATTGACAGCGTTGCTTCCAGCCAAACTAGCACATCAGTAAAGGTCTTAGTTGTTAAATGCTCACTAATGGCTTCTAACTTCTGATCGTTGACTCCCGCAGCAACGAGGGTAGGAACAAGTTTCCACCCGTCAGTCACATTATGTAACTCCAACCATTGCGTTAATTCATCTTCTTGATCAATCTGAAACAGTGTGTCGGAAGAATTTTGTGTATCAGTGTGTGCAATGTGTTCAATAGCATCTTGCCTAAAGCTTAAGAGATGTTTGAGTTGACTTTCTGTGAGATTTTGCCCAATCATTTTGAAAGTAACATCATCCAATGACTTAACTGTGTCTTGCAATTGACTTGCAGCTCTATGTGCTGCGGATACTGGATTATTTAGTTCATGGGCAAGACCAGCAGACAAAGTACCTAAAGCAACGAGCTTTTCGTGTTGCTGAGATAACAACTGTAACTCTTGCATTCGAGAAGCCATATGGCCGAGAACAATTTTTCTAATATTTGGGCAAATAGTAATCATTTGCCAAAAATCATTCTCGTGCAGACAATACATATGACTTCTACGCACTACTTCACCGCTTGCAAGGTGAGGTGTACCTGCAAGTAGAGGAACTTCACCAAAGAATGAACTACTACCGTATGTAGCTAATAGGATTTTTTGGTTAACAATCTCTCGTGAAAGCTGGATTGCTCCTTCAAATACTATATAGAAATACTCTACAGGATCTCCTTGGTGAAACAGCATATGTCCTGAATCGAGCCATAATTCCGTACCATTGAGAAAACACTTGAGTTCGTTTTCATTCAAGTGTTCAAAAACCGATATCTTACGCAATGTCTCAAACATGGTCATTACCCGAAATATCGCTACACAGATGCTAAATATTGGTGAATTAATTGAACAGCGATCGCTCCCTCACCCACTGCGGAAGCGACTCGTTTAACTGAGTTACAACGCACGTCGCCGATGGCAAAAATACCAGGCACGTTAGTCTCCAAAAAGAAAGGATCGCGCTCTATTGTCCATCCTTTCGGTGACATTCCATTGCGGATTGTGTGAGTTCCGGTAAGAATAAAGCCATGTTCATCACGCTCTACAATATGTTGTAACCAATCGGTACGCGGCTTGGCACCAATAAAGCTAAACAAAGCATTGGTGGGAATAGTTTCAATTTCACCTGTTACTGAATTAAAAATGGTTATCGCCTCCAACTTATCTTCTCCGATAAATTCTTTCACCTCAGTCAATAGCTTGACGTTGATATTATCAATCTCTTCAATCTGAGCAATCAAATATTGAGACATACTTTTTTTCAGTGAGTCGCCCCGAACTATCAGGTTAACGGAGCCTGCGTACTTAGAAAGATAAACAGCTGCTTGTCCAGCCGAGTTACCCGCACCCACAATAAACACATCTTCGCCTTTGCAAGTCAGTGCTTCGGTCATAGCAGCGCCATAGTAGATACCAGCACCTGTGAGTTTTTCACTTCCAGGGATGTTGAACTTGCGATAAGATACCCCTGTTGCAATAATCAAGGTGTGGGTGCTAAGTTCGGAACCATCTGCTAGCGTGATCAATCGATATTGACCATTCACACGAACATTAGTCACTTCTTGCGGTGAAAGAATTTCTGTTCCAAACTTTTGAGCTTGTGTGACAGCACGTTTAGCTAAATCTCCCCCATGCACACCACCCGGAAAACCAAGATAATTTTCGATCCGAGAACTAGTACCTGCTTGTCCTCCTGGTGCCTCTCGTTCAATCAACACAGTGCGAAGTCCTTCAGAGGCCCCATAAACAGCTGCTGCCAAACCAGCAGGCCCAGCACCCACAATGGTTAAGTCATAAAACGGCATCTTGGGGCGTGTTTTTAGCCCTACTTTTTCGGCAATTTCCATATTTGTCGGCTCTACAAGATGTGAACCGTCAGGGAAAATAACTAACGCCTGACATCTAGTATCAGAATTAATAGCGCAACTAACAAGGCGATCGCCCTCATCTGACTCAATATTTAGCCACTGATAAGGAACATGATTGCGGGCTAAGAAATCTTTGATTTGATGCAATCTAGGCGACCAACGAGAACCAACAACGCGCACACCTTCAAAAGGTGGACGGAAAGAAGCTTGCCAAACCTCTAGCAAATCGTTAAGTATGGGATATAAACGCTCTTGAGGAGGGTTCCAAGGCTTCAACAGGTAATAATCAATCTTGGCCTTGTTGATAGCATGGATAGCTGCGTTAGTGTCTGCATATGCTGTGAGTAAGACACGTTTGGTCAAAGGAAAGATTTCAATTGCCTGTTCTAGAAATTCCACACCGCTCATTTGTGGCATTCGCTGATCTACAAGAAACAGCGCTGCTGATTCGTTACGCAACTTTAACTTTTGCAGTACCTCTAAAGCCGTCTTAGGCGAGTTGGAGCGTACCACCCGGAAGCGATTGCCATACTCTTTACGTAAGTCAAGCTCGATCGCTTGCAAAACTTCCAAGTCATCATCTAATGCCACTATCACAGGTTTAGCCATAATTTCTTCAAAATGCTGCTTCTAGCAACATCCAGCAAACGACACAATTGTTTTTTATAGTTCGTGTTTATTGAGTTTCCTCACAGTTATTTATGTGAGTTTAAGTTCATGAACTTTTAAGTTGCATAGGATAAACAAGCTCTAAAACCAAATCCACAAAAATTTTCTTTGAATACAATATGCAAATTAAAGGTGTCAGCTAGTGAACTATCGCACTAATGTTAAGGAAAAATGCGTTTGTAGTAAAAACTTTAGTTCTGAAATATTCTCAATTCCAATCTTTATATTCTTACTACAAACCTATCAAAACTTTGGCGATAGTCCACTAGTGGCAAGCTAAAAAAGGTTTTGTGCTTACCTAGACAGTGGCTAATTCAACAGTCTCATACTGCTCTACAACAGTGACACCTTCACAGAATGCGCCTTTCCTCAAGAAACCCAATACATTCTCATTCGCGCCGACTAAATAGATATCAACCTTACTACCCAGTTTTTGCTTGGTGAAAATGAGATATCGTAAACCAGCCGCACTTATACATTTCAAATCCTCTAGTTGCAACACTAGGCGTTTGATAGATTGGGCTGTTGCTCTTTGCAATTCTTCCTCAAGTAGTCCAATAGCATTAGCGTCAAGTAAACCACTTAAAGATAGTTTGGCAGTACCTCCGCTGACTTCTAACAAAGTTGCATTGAAAAATACTTGCGTGGGAAGCAGTCGAACTCTAATTTTGATTTCGTCCTGAGTTGATGGCAGTTTGACTGTTAGGTTTTCGGCATCAAAATCGGCATAAGGCTGGCCATTAATCCAAACTTCGCCAATTTGGACACTGCCTGGTGGTAAGATATCTGGCTGAACCCGGAGGATGTTATCTTTAAAAGCTCCTGGTTTTGGCTTGAAATACAAATCCATTGGCTTCTTAGTCACCAATAAATTAGTATACACACAAGCTAAATACGCCAGTTCAAACGAGTGGTAACCACTCATGGAGTGACTACCCTTGCCCCTTTCAGTTCCTAGCAAATAGGGAATTCCATTAGCCAAAACATTGAAGTAGATACCGCCATCTGCGTAATCGAGGAACCAAGCGTTATAGAAAGCTGCTGATTCCCGCGCTAGTTTTTGATACTCAGATTTGTTAAGTGAACCAGCCAGGATCAGATAGGCTAGTATGGCTTGTTCTTGCTGCCACCAAGCTTTGCGATCGTGCCAAACAAAGCGGTGTGTTTTTTGGCCTGGTTCTAATATCCGCTCTACAACATCATACCACCCTCCACGTTGTTGGTCACTGCCAACAGCAGGCATGATGTCTGCAATTTTTTCAGCTAAGGCAACATACTTCTCTTTTGGTTTGAGGTGGTGCATCCGCATCAGGTTCCAAGAGATTTTGAGGTTGTGACCTACAACTGCTCGGTTCTGTTGCCATCCCCATGTTGTATCATGACTCCAATCTTCATGAAAACGCTCTTGCACAAATGAACTAGAGTCGTAGTCAGGAAAATGCTTTTCAATTGTGTCAAAAGTATACTCAAGTAAATCAGCATACTCTTTCTTACCACTCGCCAGCCAAAGATTGATTAAGTATGCTGGGGCATGGTCACCTACCGAATTCCAATTCTTTTTCGCCCGGTTATGGCCCAAGGTACTACTGTGGGGACTCAGAGTAATCGGATCAATGTGTGAGTAAAATCCTCCTTTGTCTGTTTTGTCTAGAAAATAGCGATTGAACAGATTTAAAGTCAATTCAATGTCATTCAAGATACTGGGATCGCCTGTCACCCGATAAGTCTGGGTTGGGCCAGCTAGTGCATAAATCTGTTCATAAGCTGGTATGGCATCATAATCATCCCCAAATTCTGAGGAAAATATTTTTTGTTCTCTACCATCTGGTTGAACATCAATTGCGTGATACCAATAGCAAATTCCTTCACCTTCATCCAGAAAACGCAAGTGGTCGCGCAAGTATTCAGTGCCTTTTTCAGCAGCTTCTAGGTAACGGTCATCCCCAGTCATCAAAAAGGCTGTAGCAAAACCATAAACCAGACGCGAAATCGTGTCAGTTTCTTGTCTAGTACTGATTTCTTTTGTACCAACTAAGCCTAAATTAGTGCGATATTTTCCATAGTCAATTTCTCCATCTTCAAACTGCACTTTTAAGTAAAAATTGGCGAGATTTCGTACTTGGTTCACCCACCAGTCTTGCTTTTCAAATGCATACTCATTTTCGGTTTTGCCAAGGAACACAATATGTTTACCTTCAAAATTGTGTTCACCATCCTCTGGATAAAAAGTGCCATATACAAAAAGGTAGCGATCTGCAACTAACATTTCTCTCATTTGCAGAGTGCAATCGTAGTAAGGCTCACCCAAGTTCCGCACTAGTTCTGCATAGGTGTTTGCGGACAGTGCTACCTCAAATTTTCTGCCATCGGTGGTTTTCAGATTGAAACTTCCAAAAGCTCCCTTTTGAGAATTAAATTTAGTAACATACCCAGCGATTAAATCTGAAAATGGAAAACTTACTTGGTTCATGGAATTATCTCCAAAAATTTAATTTCGTTGACCAGGAAACTATTTGGAAATCAAAACAACACTACTACGACCTTGAACTAAAGAGAAATTCTCTGGAATTAAAATCTCTTGCCCAGGTTCCATAATATCCATAGGAGAAGGCTGAGCAGTGTCGATAACTTTGTACCATTTTCTATCTGAAAGAGAAGGAATTTCAAATTTCAGAGTATCCCAGTACATGTTAAACATGACGTGGATATCTGCTGCTCCTTTAAAGCCTGCTAATGTAAAAGCGAGAACTCTAGCATGAGAATCTCCCCAAGCAGGTTTATGCAGATGTAAGCCATGCCAAGAGATGTCTGCCAAACCCCGCTCATTAACTTCACCATTGAAGAAGTGGCGGCGGTGCAAGGATTCATGACAATAGCATTTACGAAAACTAATTAACAGTTTGTAGAACCTGTATATATCAATATTTTTGTCTACAAGATTCCAATCAAACCAACTGATTTCATTATCTTGGCAGTAGGCATTGTTATTGCCGTTTTGAGTACGCCTGACTTCATCACCATATGTAATCATCGGCACACCCTGGGAGAGCAAAAGAATAGTTGTAAAATTCTTAATTTGTCGCCGCCGCAGTGCATCAATATGTAAGTTGTCAGTCTCTCCTTCAGCACCACAATTCCAACTTAAATTGTCACTAATTCCATCCCGATTGTTTTCGCCATTAGCTTCATTGTGCTTGTGATTGTAAGAAACTAAATCATTGAGAGTGAATCCATCGTGGCAAGTAATAAAGTTGACGCTATTAATTGGTAGGTGTCCGCTTGATTGGTAAAGGTCAGCACTTCCAGACATGCGCCAAGCCACTGCCCCTACCAGTCCTGGATCTCCTTTGATAAAGCGCCGAACATCGTCTCGGAAGCGTCCGTTCCATTCTGCCCAACGATAGCCTGGAAAGTAACCAATCTGATACAATCCAGCAGCATCCCAAGCTTCAGCAATAATTTTTGTCTCCGCCAAGACTTCGGATGTTTCAATTTGCCAAACTACTGGCGGATGAACCATTGGAACTCCACTTTGGTCGCGGGATAAGATAGAGGCTTCGTCAAACCGGAAGCCATCAACGTGCATCTCTTGCACCCAAAACTCTAAACAATCAACAATTAACTTCTGGATTAAGGGATGGTTGCAGTTAATCGTGTTCCCACACCCTGAGTAATCCATGTAGTATTGTTTATCGAATGGTACAAGGTGATAGAATATGCTATTGAAAAATCCCTTAAAGTTAATAGTTGGGCCTTGATGGTTTCCTTCACTAGTGTGGTTAAAGACTACATCTAGGATGACCTCAATTCCTGCCTTATGCAAGGCTTTAACCATATCCCGAAACTCTGTAATTGGGTTTTTCTCATGGGGAGAAGCACAATATGAAGTTTCTGGAGCAAAAAAACTGTGTGGGTTATATCCCCAGTAATCTTTGAGTTGTTTGCCATTGACTTCTCGCAAAACTTCTGTTTCATCAAAGTCAAATACTGGTAATAATTCAACAGCTGTAATTCCTAATTCTTGTAGGTAAGGAATTTTTTCGATCACTCCAGAAAAAGTACCAGGATGCTTGCAGCCAGAGGAAGGTGATTTAGTAAACCCGCGAACATGTAGTTCATAAATGATGGTTTCATTCATGGGTCGGTTCAAAGGGCGATCGCCTTCCCAGTCATAATCTGATATATCTATGACTACACTACGCATTGAAGTAGTCAAGTTATCTATAGACCCTAAAGCATCAGTGCGCTTCCACAGCGTAGTACTATTTCCTTTTGAGTAAGGATCAATCAGTACTTTATTTTTGTTAAAGCGATGTCCTTTGCCGTGTAAATCCTTAGGTCCATCAATGCGATAAGCATAAGCAGCACCAGCTTTTAAGCCTCTGACATAGATATGCCACAAAAAGAAAGTTTTATTCAGCTTTGGGTCTAACTCAATGATTTGTATCGGTTCTGCGTCGTCAGGTGTCTCAAATAACAAAAGTTCCACAGATGTGGCATGTTCTGAAAAGATTGAGAAATTGACTCCATATTTGTCGGGTTTTGCACCCAAAGGATATGTGCGTCCCAACTCTAGTTGGTAATTGGTTGTAGTTTCTGCTTGATATTGAAATGTTGTTGCAATCATTTTCTCTTTCTTCTCACCTGAAAAATTAATTGATAATTGACTGAACAATTCCGCAACAGTTTGTGAGGAACAAGCATATGTTCTAAAACATAAATTCATTAATCATAGAAACCTAGTTTTTACCAATAGGAGTAACTAAGCTTCGGCTTGAGAAATGAATTGATGTTCTAGCTAATGCGTAAGCGATCGCACTGAATCTTATCTGAGAGAATTGCACTAGCTATAGTGCCCGTATGAATTTCCAGATCGGCATCGGCAGGTGCTTCAAAACGAAAACGTTGTTTTGGGAAAAGAACTCGCTCAAAGTACCAATTAGGAATATTTGCGATCCGAAGTACCTGAATCTGGCTAGTAGCGTTAACGTAATTGCAGACAATCCAACCAGACTGGTCAGAAATTAGCAGCGCTTTTCTTTCCCACATGACAGACTCGAATTTTTCATCCTAGTTGCTTACTTGGTAGCTAGCTGCAATCTCTGCTCATTAATTGCTTTTAAGAAAACTTCCATGAATTCGAAAACTACATTCGGATGTTTTGCTGTAATCAGATTGCCATTAATATGTATATTCGTAGTTCCATCGCCATCAAAAATAATTATGCCTCCAGCATTTTTGACATCACAAATGATGTTATGGGCACAAGTTACTTCCCGATTCTTCAACAATTCTGGATCAGCACAAAATAACCAAAGACTATGACAAATAGTTCCAATATTTAATTTTCCAGCATCCATAGCCTTTACAGCTTTGCGGAGAAATTTGACAGCGGGAGATTGATTGGATTGCCCTTGTTGAGGATATTCTTCATAGCGCAGACGATCCATAGCATATGCACCAATGAGAATAATGCCTTGATAATCAGTAGGTTGAATATCGTTTACTTCTACTGTAACAGTGACTTCTTCTGTTAAGTCAACGCCCTTAAAAGTCAATTGTTCTTGATTCCAAAGATGAGAAATATATTCGATCTCGTATCCATGAGATGGGAAAAAACTATTAAAAGCTCGAAACTCAATTTCATCAAAGTGTTCTTCAATGAGTACACCTATCTTACCCTGATTTTTCGTACCAGTAGTTACCATGATTTTGCCTCTCATTTGATTTGTACATATTTACAACATAGAAGTTGTACTGTTAGAATTAACGTACACTTTCTACTTACTAATCAAAAACTCAATACCTGAAATAAAGTGTAATTTGGCGCTCAAGTTATTGTCTGGCACTACATCAGTGTGCTATTGATTGGAATTAAGAATATCGTTTAGAGTACCAAAACAGCCCGCGGCCTTATTAAATCCTGCGTAAACGCACATGAACAAAAAAAGTTCTTCTATTTCTGCACGTGTAGCACCTTGTTGCATAGCCATCTTGACGTGCGCTGCAAAAGGACTACCAGTCCCGACTTGATCTTGATTGACAACATCAATAGCAATTGTGATTAAAGCCTTGGTTTTTTGGTCGATTAACGGCAGACCCCATGCTTCACCTGCTACACGAGTACAAAAATCCCCAAACTTCGGATTGATACTATTTAAAGCATCTTGAAGTTTTATATCATCTAAAACAGCATTTTTATATAGTGTTGCTTTACCATTTTGCTCCAATGCTGTATGATTCGTTGGACTCATAGTTTTTCTCCATTTATTACACAAATTTTGTTCTTGTACTGCAAAATTTTTTTGAGAATGCAAAGATCCACTCAGTGCTATGCTTGTGTAATACAGCAGTCCCAGATAAATCGTGAACGAAAAAAATCAGGATAAACCGTAAAGTATCGAAAGTATATGTTCCCTCAGCGTCTCGTAGAGAAAAAAGACAACAGAGAAGTGTTCACAAAAAATTGAGGATTGCTGTAATACCAACAACTTTGATGAATAGCTTAATTTAGATTTCCATCGATTGAACTAATGGAATTATACTGATAATTTTTCTGGTTATTCAGTACGAATTATCCTAAATTGTTTCATCATTATTCACAATGCACTAATAGCAGGCGTCTCAGCTAATATTCTCTCTTAAATTCTCTGGAACGCATTGTCTCGCCTTTGTGTGATACTAGATTCATACTCTTAATTAGCAACACAACCTTAGGACGCAACAAGCTAATAATTAGCATAATATAGGACTCCAATTTGATTTTTGAAAAAATACTGAGACTGAAAAGCCTGTTTGATCAGGGTTTCATCTCAAATCCTGTTGAGAAATCAGATAGGATTCCTATAGGTACTTAAGAAGCACTCTTCTTTGTACTGGATTCTGATGAATCAAGGAAACTTGTTTCTTTATTTCTTTTTAACAATTTCAGAAAGTATCAGCCAGCTAATATCTTTAAGTTAAGACTAAACTTAAGCTTTTATACTACCTACAGGGATAATTTTGTAAAAATACTCTTGCTCAAGGCACTATCCGTAAAATATAATCACTGGCTTATAGCTGTACTTGTTTTCAGCAAATTAAGGCACTTATGACTGTAGAAAACAAAGTCAGCAAGTCCACCCGCATGATTTATGTAGGGCAAACGTATCCAAAGTATAAAGCCGAAGGGAAAAGGGATAAACTCAACGCGGCCACAATTCTACTAGCTTAAAACCTTTTCCCCTTCCCCCTGAGCCTTCTTGATAAAAATCGTTTATTGCAATTTGCAGTAGGGGCGCACAGCTAGCTGTGTGCCCCTACAATGCCAAAAAGGAAGCCCAAGAAGTGATTTTTGGAATCCCACGCCTTGAAGCTGTGGGAGGATGTTAAAACTTTCTCCGGTGATACTCTTAAATTGATCCTTAATTTATCGATCTTCTATACTCAAATCTTAAAAAAAAGTAAACAATTATTTCGTACTGAAACATTTGAACAGACTCTGACTAACAACTGGTTAGCAGATGTGCGTTTATCACTTTCTTCGTGTTGACAAATAAATTTAATAAGATATAGGAATTCTATCTGATTTTTGAACAAGATTAGAGGCTAAACTTTCTTCAAACAGGCTTTTGAGTCTAAGTATATTTCGCAAAAATAAATACCTAGACCTATATAATCACTAAGCGATCGCTAACATGAATGTAATTCATAATTAGATATGGACAAAGAAATGTTTGCTATCTCAGAACCGGATATCTGACTTAATTTCGTGAGATTTTTGCCCCTAACTAATTACTGAAGTTAATGGTTGCAGCCTAAAATGACATATGAAAAGGTGTACGAAAATGCAGTTCTGGATGATCAAGAACTCCAAGAGAGTTTAAAAGGTATCAATCCCAAGTTTGGTGATTTTGTTACTCGTGTAGCAGGAGAAGCATGGGGTTTACCATTAATTAACCAAAAGACTAAGGCTTTAATCACACTTGCAGTTGATGTAGCCAATCAAGACCATATAGGTTCAGGAAATCCTTTTTCAGCACATGTGAATATGGCTCTCAAACAAGGAGCAACTTCCGCAGAAATTGAAGAACTTTTTTTATTCATGTGCGTTTATGCAGGATTCAATAAGGTTGCAGGTTGTTTTGGTACTCTTAATCAAATTATTGAACAAAGTAGAGTTGGACAAATGATCTCAGCAATCAGAAAGGCCGATTATGCAATCCGCGATCAAAAAGGCAAATTAGTATTTTACGTTCTTTTATGGAAAAAAAAGGGAATAAAGCTAGACCTTTTTAATGACTATTGGAGAAATGTTCATGGTCCAGTCTGCGCTAGACTACCAGGCCAACATCAATACTGGCAGTTTCATTTATCTCATAATCAGGGTGATTTGTGGGCAGTGAGTAATGGTATAGACTACAACTCCCAGCCAGAAGATCAATTTGATGGTATTGCCGAATTAACCTTTGAGACAGAAGCAGACCGGCAGAAATGGTTTCAGGCTGCGGCTGTGTTAATGGATGATGAACATAACTTATTTCACAAAGCAATTGGATATAACACTAGCTTTGGTAATTCCAAAACTTATGTTGATACCATTACCACAGGAGACCCTAACGGAGAACCGGGTATTCTAAAGTTCCACGTCATGGTGAAAAAATCTGATGACGTGAGTGTGGAGGAGTTCCGTAAATATATGAGAGATAGCTTTGCCTCAGCTATCGTCAAGAATGATTTGGTACTCAAATTTAGACTGCATTTATTTGAGGAAGTAGATAATTCGCGTCCTGATGCAGCAGGAGTAGTTCATAATGAACCACCAAAGCAACAGTATCAGGCGGCTTTTGAAATTGCATTCTCTAATCCTTTGGAAATGGAAAGATTCTTTGCCTCGAAAGAGTATGCAATAGCAGTCAAAGAACAGGCAAAATATGTTAGACAAATCAATTCATTTGCAGAACGGAGTGTTTACACTTTTGTCTACAACGGTCAGATGACCTTAGCAGGTCAGCGGAGTTCTAAAGTGGCACAATTAATCACAAAAATCGGAGCAACCAATCAATTGCAGGAGAATATAGTTTCTCTCATGAATGGTAAGCAAAATGTTAAGTCTGGATTGGGTCATTATCTGCAAGGAATGCAACATGTCGGGGTTACGGTTCAAGACATGGAAAAATCCCTCGAATTTTATTTAGAAGTGTTAGGAGGGAAATTAGTTCTTTCAGAAAATGGTTTGATGGGTGATGGGATGCAAAACACTCTTTTTCAAAAAGAAGAGATAGATGCAATTTTTCAAGGAATTGACCCGGAAAATTTTGACATTCCCAACCTCAGAGATGAAAAAGATGCATTGGATATTAAATTTATCTCTTTTGGTAACACTTGTATTGAACTGATATATTTCCGAGATGCTGCGACACCAAATGCTTTAGTTTCTTCTAAAAACAGCATTCCTTCTCACATTGGTAATGTGAATGCAATGCATATCTCTTTCCATGTGAAAGATGATATCGACTTGAATGTTTTCGCCAAAATGTTGGAAGACGAGTGTCAAAAACGAGGGCTAACTAATGTTGTTTTTAATCGTGTAATTCGAGTAAAATCCGCAGAAGAAAGAAGAAATATTGCCCTGAAATACAATTCTAATAAATTTTGGAATGAGCCAGATTTATTAGCAGAGGGTGAAGCAGAAACAGAATTTGGTGAATTTGAAGGCTGGGCATTGTTTTATTGTAAAGGCCCCAATGGAGAACAGCTTGAATTCAATCAAGTCACCCGTAAGGCTAAAGAACATTTTGATAAAGCACAGGAGGAATATAATATGTCGAATGGAATATCTATCCCTGTTTCCAATGGGAAAGCAGAAACTGCGATCGCCAATTTCAACCAAGCTAATATAGAAAGACTTCCAGGTACAACAACAGACTTGGTAAAACGCTTGTTCTCAAGAGGCGAAGCCTTTGATGCTGAAGGATTTATTACTTTCTTTACTGACACACCAGTTTATCAGTTCGGTAACTTTGAAGTGTGTTTGGATAAAGCTGCAATTAAGAAATCTGCGGAAAATTTCTTCAGCCAAATCTCTGCTGTATACCACGATATCAAGATGATTCGGGAAATCGAAGATGTGGTATTTGTGGAAATGGATGTGATTTACTGGCGAAAGGATGGTTCTGTAGTCACACTACCTTGCTCTGATATATTCCGCGTAGAGGGCGATAAATTCTCGGAACTGCGAATTTTTATGGATGTAAATCCTGTATTTAACCCAACAATTTTTGTCCCTCCCACAGCTTCGGTATTTACTATCAGCCAAGGCAAAAAACTTGCTGGATCAAGTATCATGAGGAAGCATTTTGCAGAACATCCTGAAGGTAAAAAAAGGGTGGAAGCTGGATTTGTTCCTAAATGGTCAATAGATGGGCCGAAATGGTCCATAGGTCAGCAAGAAGTAAATTTATCAGAACAGTTACAAGCTGTTGTGCAACTGTCTGAGTTCGTACTCAAGGAAAATTGGGAACAAGCTAAGAATTTTCTGACTGATGATATCTTTTATAAGGTTGGTTCATCTGAGCCAGTTTACGGAAAGCAAGCTGTTGTGAATTTCTTGTCTTCTTTGTTTACAAATACCGCCAAATTTATCAATCATGAAGTCAGAAAAATCTGGCAAGAACCAGGCATTGTTGTTGTAGAAATGGATGCCAAATACATCACTATCCAGGATAAAAGACATTTGACGATCGCCTGTTGTGATATTTATCGCTTGAGGGGCAACCAGGTGAGTGAATGGCGGGTTTATGCAGATATTCTGCCATTTTATCAAACTAGCCCCCAAGAACAACCAACTCCAACCAATGGTAATGGAAATAAATATACTTCCAGTGTTGGATTGAAATAGTCACATCAAATTGATTTCCACTATCAGGCGAAGATTTTTCGGGTCATGAATTATGTTCTCCTTGGTTAATTTTTCTAGACAGCGAATGCAGCGATCGCTACATATATAGTCATCCGCTTTGATTTGTGAAATTATTTGCGTAGTCCGGGAGTGCGGAGTGCAAAGTGGGGAGTAGGAATAAAGGCTGTTTGAGTGTACGCAGTTTTTTCACACAATCAAATATGAGTCCTATATTTTTAGTTCTTCGGTGTATAGGTTTCAATCAACCATCTGCTCATAGAAAGCTTAACCAAAGAGATTTTTCTCAAAAATTGGCTATGAATTCCACAAAATATAGAAACAAAATGAGGTTAGATCATGTCACAGAAAGTAATTAGTTTATTAGCATCGGCGTTTGAAAATCCTAGCTTGCAACAGAAACTTCACTCAGCTAATACTCCCGAAAGCTTCGTCAAAATAGCATCGGAAAATGGCTATGAAATTACTAAAGAAGAATTAGCCAAATCACTTGGTACAGTACATGTGGTTTTTGGTGAAGTCGTTCTATCAATGATGGATGAGTTAATGGCAGGAGCATCTGCTTCAAACGATAAAACCCCGACAATAGAAAAAGTTTCTGGAACCAATGTAGACTTAGTAAAGTGCTTGTTTTCTAGAGGTGAAGCTTTTGATTCAGAAGGATTTATTACGTTCTTTACAGATAACCCAGTATATCAATTTGGCAATTTTGAAGTTTGTTTAGATAAACAAGCGATTAAAAAATCGGCGGACAACTTCTTCAATCAAATCTCGGCGGTGTATCACGAGATCAAAGTGATATGGGAACTAGGAGATTTGGTCTTTGTAGAAATGGATGTTCTCTACTGGCGCAAAGATGGCTCGCTGGTTTCTCTTCCTTGCACAGACATTTTCCGCGTCGAAGGGGATAAGTTCAGTGAACTGCGGATTTTTATGGATGTGAATCCCGTGTTTGATCCTACCCTTCCTGTTCCTCAATCTGCTTCTGTGTTGACTGCAAAAGAAGGAAAGCAATTATTACCTCCTGGAACAATGAGGAAGCACTTCGCAGAACATCCCGAAGGAAAAGAAAGGGTCAAAAATGGATTTGTCCCAAAATGGTCAATCGCTGGACAAAAATGGTCAATTGATTCTGAAAATAAAGCTAATGACCAATCATCAGAACAGTTAAAAGCTGTGGGTGAATTAGCTCAGTCCGTTATGAATCAAGATTGGGAAAAGGTCAAAACTTACTTAACTCCTGACATCTTTTACAAAGTAGGTTCAGGTGAACCTGTTTATGGCCCTCAAGCTGTTGTAAATTTCTTTAAACAAGTATTTAACAATACTGCGGTGTTTTATGGTCATGAAGTCCGGAAAGTTTGGCAAGAGCCAGGCATCATCACCATAGAAATGGATGCCCAATACCAGTTAGTTGGAAGTAAAAAGCATGTTACTATCGCCTGCTGCGACATCTATCGTCTGAGAGGAAACCAGGTGAGTGAATGGCGGGTTTATGCAGATATGTCTCCGTGGAACACCCTGTGAGGCTGAAAGGGTGACATTTTTAGGTCAGCAACAACTTGTCAATAAGTAATCATGCTTAAAATCTCGTTAAAAATCGTGTTTACAACTTCGATTTTTAAGCCAGCAATGCCCAAGGGCAAGCCTCTAAGTGTCCACACCCCATCTTGAAAAACATGGTTCAGTTCATCCTTTGTCAGTGCAACCTTAACTTAGCAGTAGTGAAACAAAGTTAGATAGCCAAAGGAAAATAAAAATCATGATGAGACGACTAACCTCGCTTTTCGCATCAGTGGCGCTGGGAGTGAGCCTGATGCCCTTGCCGAGCTTTGCTCAGAACGTAATTAGCAGTGAGCAGATAGGCGGTGGCAATATTACAAGCGAGCCTGAGAACTCTGATGCGACGTTCACCCATCATACAGCTGATGTCAACGGCGTACGTCTACACTATGTGATGGGTGGACAAGGCGATCCCCTCGTCTTGCTGCATGGCTGGACGCAAACTTCATATGCGTGGAATCGCATCATGCCTGCTCTGGCCGAACGCTACACGGTGATTGCACCAGACACGCGGGGTCTTGGTGATTCCTCGAAGCCGGACAGCGGCTATGACAAACGAACGATGGCTGAAGACATCTACCAGCTCGTCCAGCATCTCGGTTTTGATGATATCTCTCTCGTTGGGCACGACATAGGCGGACAGATCGCCTACGCCTACGCCAATGCTTATTCGGAAGACGTAAACCATCTGGCGATCCTGGAAGTCCCGATTCCGGGTCTCGAAGGTTGGGAAAATGTTTCAAGCGAACAAAGTGCTTGGCACTTCCAGTTTCATGCCGTCCCCGACCTCCCGGAGGCTTTAGTCACGGGGCGAGAGCGGATTTATTTTTCCCATTTCTACGAAAATTATGCCTACGACCCGACAGCAATCACCGAGGCTGACATCAACGAGTATCTTCGGACTTATTCTAACCCAGATGCCCTGCACGCTGGATTCGAGTACTACCGAGCTTTCCCTGAGGACACGAGGTACAACAGAGAACACATTAAAATGCTCGATATGCCAGTGTTAGCGCTGGGGGGCGAAAGCACCTTAGGAGACTTTCCCTTGATACAGTTGCAAACGGTGGCCAAGAACATTCGCGGTGGCACGATGCAGGGCTGCGGACATTACATACCGGATGAGTGTGCAGAGGCTCTGACTGAAGAGCTTCTGAGCTTCTTAGGCGACTCTGATCACCCTGTATCTCAACCTCCTTTGGTTAATATTCCTGAACCGAGTTCTACATTGAGCATACTCGCCTTTGGCGCTTTCAGTGCTGGTGTGCTGTTAAAGCACAGACAGCGACAGACAGAAACCTCAAAGTTGTTTCGAGCAAAGTAGAAACTGATTTTGTTTCGTCAATAGCTAGCTTCAAATAATTAATAGACAAAAAAGGAGTAATTATGTCAGAACAGTTACTTTCGGAACAGTTAGAAGCTGTTGTACAACTGTCAAGCTTTGTACTTAATGAAAATTGGGAACAAGCCAAGCGATTTCTCACTGATGACATCTTTTATAAAGTTGGTTCATCGGAACCTGTTTATGGTAAACAAGCTGTGGTGAATTTTTTATCTTCTATGTTTACAAATACAGCCAAATTTACAGGGCATAGCGTCCGAAAAATTTGGAATGAACCAGGCATTATTGTTGTAGAAATGGATGCGAAATACATCACTGTGCAGGATAAAAGACATTTGACCATAGCCTGTTGTGATATTTACCGCTTGAGAGGCAACCAAGTGAGTGAATGGCGAGTTTATGCAGATATTTTGCCTTTTTATCAAACTAACTCCCAAGAACAACCAACCCAAACAAATGGCAATAGAAATAAAGATTCTTCCAGTGCTATTTTGAGCAGGTAACAGTGAGTTAACAGAGTCGTTGTTAGGATGTCAAAACTGTAGATTTTTAGTTAAAGAGTCACCTGTATATGGTTACTAAAAAAAAGTTATCAATGCTTGTCGCTGGAGCAGTGATTTCAGGTTTTTGTTTAGGGCTACAAGCTGCATACGCACACGGTGGGCAGGAACATAGTGGGCATGAAGAAGAACCAGAGAATGTTTTAGTTGTACCACCAGAAGCCCCAGGTCGTGAGGCATTCTACGCATCGGGCGACCTGTATACCTTTTTAGCAACTGGCAAAGAAACCAAGCAACTGTTCTCGCTATTCAATTTTGACGTTCCATCTGGGGGCGGGCCTGATCTACACGTCCACGGTCGTGAAGCTGAGTCGTTCTTTATTCTACAGGGAGAGTTGACGGTTCAGATGGGAGACCGTAACAACAGCATGGTTGCGACCCCCGGAACCTTCATTTACCTTCCTAAAGGTAGACCTCACTCATTTATAAACAATACATCAACGCTGGTGAGGACGCTATCGCTCACTACTCCCGCCGGACTTGAGAATTTATTCATTAACTTAGGCATACCAGTTACCGACAGAAATGTTCCGCCACCTCCCATCACTGAAGAGGATCTCCGAAGATTTGCCGAAGAAGGCCCGAATTACGGTCTACAACCTATACCACCTGGAACCACACTCCCCCCAACAGATGGACTTTTAGATTTCGTAGTAGTGCCGCCTGGGGCACCAAATCGTGAGTCATTTTTAATTGGGGGTAACAGGTATACTTCTTTAGCAACTGGCAACGAGACTGGCGGTCTGTTCTCGCTATTTGATGTTTCCGTTCAACCGCAAGCTGAGGGTGGACTGCTACAGAGCAACTCTAAGGATGCTGAATCGTTCTATGTGCTAGCAGGGGAGCTGACATTCGAGTTGGAAAACCAAAGCTTTGTTGCCAAGCCCGGAACCTTTGTTTATCTTCCCGAAGACACACCTTACAGCTTTCAAAACCTTGGAACCACCCAGGCAAGGACGCTGTTCCTTCGCACCCCGACTCCTGTCCCCGAACCATCTTCTTGGTTGGGTGTATTGGGATTTGGTACGGTTTTAGTGTTGAAACAGAAGCAGAAACAGCAGAAATTAGCCAGTTTTTCAAACCCAGAGTAACTAAGAATCTGTGATGAACCGAACTTAATTACTTGAGGACTTGCCCAACTCTGATGCCTGAAACCTCTTTGTTTTAAACTCAGCGTTGGTAAGTAGTTTCTTGTTGCTTAGTCTAAACTCCAGTCATCTATAGAGATTCAGCTAAACTGATCAGCGAAATCAAGGAGAATAACAATATGGGAACACTTGTCGGAAAAGTCGCAATTGTGACTGGAGCATCACGGGGTATTGGAAGGGCGATCGCAGAACGCTTAGCTCAAGACGGTGCGTCCGTTGTGGTAAACTATGCTAACAGTTCTGCCAAAGCGAAAGAAGTGATCGCAGGTATCGAAGCTAGAGGTGGACAAGCCCTTGCCTTACAAGCTGACATCAGCAAAGTTAACGATATCCGCCACTTGTTCCAGGCAACAATCGATCACTTCGGTCACTTGGATATCTTAGTCAACAATGCAGGACTTGCCATTTATAAGCCATTCGTGCAACTGACGGAGGAAGAATTTGATACGGTCTTTACGGTCAACACTCGGGGTACTTTCTTCGCCTTGCAGGAAGCAGCGCGGTGGATGGCGGACAACGGTCGCATCGTCAGCATTTCAACAGGTGGCACTGTTTCGCCTAGCCCTACCGCTTCCATCTACGCTGGAAGTAAAGCAGCAGTCGAGCAGTTTACAAAAGTACTTGCTAAGGAGATAGGAGAACGGGGTATTACAGTTAACGCTGTTTCACCAGGATTTACGGATACGGAAATGCTCGCTAGCAATCCCCAATTGAAAGAAAAGGGACTGAAGATGTCTCCCTTGGGTAGATTGGGGCAACCTGCTGACGTAGCCGATGTCGTTGCGTTCTTGGTCAGTGAAGAAGCACGCTGGCTCACAGGACAAAACATCCAAGCTGGCGGCGGAGCGGTATAGATTCATACGCTTGGGCAAAGAAATTGATTTGTTAAAGTATTTTACAAATTACCAGTGGTGAGAAGAATTTATTTGCACTTGATCAGTAGCCTCAGCATCCTGGGACTAATTGCCCAGAGTACTTTTGCATTAGCTGGAGTGTCTGAGTCTACTGCTGTTAGCCGAGAATGGTTAATTACTCCTGAGGCAGTATCTGCTGCAAACTTTGACCTTTGGGGAACAACAGACAAAACCACGACAGCTACAACCATTCCACCTACCACCACTTTCATAGCCCAACTAGCCCCAGATGCTACTCTCCAGGGTGAAACTCTTTCCACGCCTGCCTCAATGGATTCAGTCACCTCTGTATCCCAGTTTGCAGATGTGCAGCTTACTGACTGGGCTTTTCAAGCATTGCAGTCCTTAATTCAACGCTATGGTTGTATCACCGGTTATGCCGATGGCACTTATCGTGGCAACCAAGCTTTGACCCGCTATGAATTTGCTGCTAATTTAAATGCTTGTTTAGAGCGAGTTAATCAGCAGATTGCCACAGCGACAGCAGACTCAGTAACACAAGAAGAATTAGTTACTTTGCAACGTTTGCAAACTGAATTTTCACCAGAACTCGCCACCTTGCGAGGTCGTGTGGATAGTTTAGAAGCACGCACGGCAGAGGTAGCAGCTAGTCAATTTTCTACCACTACAAAGCTCATTGGTCAAGCAATTTTTGCCGTGAATATGGGCGGATTTAGTGGCGATCGCATCATTGCTCCCACAGGGGCAGTGATTGCCGATGAAAACCCGAATGCTACCTTTATCTATCGGGCTTCTCTAAATCTGAACACCAGTTTTAACGGCACCGATCTGTTACAAATCCGCTTACTTTCAGGCAGCGATGGTTCCAATGATAACGCCGCCGGATTTTTGGAACCCAACTTTGGCAGTGTCCTAGACTTTTCTGTTCCTGGTAGGAACGACCAGTTGGGTATCGGTCGTCTGTTCTACACTTTCACCCCTGTTAAGGATCTGAGTGTAACTCTGGGAGCAGCGATCGTTGCTACAGACTTTGTAGATAAAAACGCCTACGCTAATACAAGTTTTCTGGACTTTTCAACCCAAGCATTAATCAATAACTTTATCCTATTCCCCCGTCCGGCTGGATCTGGTGCAGTCATTAACTGGAATCCGGGAGGAGGCGCATTTAAGCTACGGGCAGTGTATGTAGCTGCAAATGGAGCTAGTTTAAACTCTGATAGCCAGAGATTTATTGGTGGACCATCAGCTCCTATATTGATATTTCCTAACCGTGGTGGTGATGGTGGTTTGTTCGCAGATCCTTACCAAGGCATCATTGAACTAGAGTACTCTGAGGGCAAAGCTTTTGCTGTGCGTCTCCAATACGCTGGCGGTGAAGTATTAGATAGCCGCTTTAATGCTTTCGGAGTCAACTTTGAACTAGCACTCTCACAAACAATAGGTGTCTTTGGTCGTTATGGTTATGGCGACTACAGCAACACATTCCAAGGTGACATTAACCCCAACTATTGGATGGCTGGTATCGCTTTCCGAGATTTGTTTGTACCAGGAGGTTTAGCGGGTATTGCTGCTGGTCAACCGTTCATTGAAAATACAGTAGGAAATGCCACCCAAACTAATATTGAAGCGTTTTATAACTTACCAATTAGCGACAACATCAGAGTTACGCCATTGGTACAGGTAATCATCGACCCTGGTAATCAGAACATTAACGGCACGATTATCACTGGTACAGTGCGGACTGTCTTTTCCTTCTAGAATCTGCGCTCCTACTATTAGAAATATCCACAAATTAACCTCAAAGTTGGCGTTGCTGAATTTGAATATGAAATTCAAAAATCAACTCTTCTCAACTCTTACTCTGGAGCAACTCTGCGCCTCTGCGTGAACAAATTTGCGTAAAATCGTAGCGAAATGAGGGTTGAAATTTAAACGCACAGGAGCGCAGAGGTAAGCGCAAAGTTACGCAGAGAATTCGCTATAAATTAATAAAATTTTGTACTTAGATACAGGGAGAAATACAACACTTGTTTACTGTTCATTGTTAATAATAAGGAAGCCTAAATATGGATTCAATTGAACATATCAGTCACGGTAAAAACCGTAGTCCAGTCTATCTTGATCAAAATCTTCTGATTATTTTCGGTATTACTTTGATGGGTATACTAGGAGTTTCCAGTGTGACTCCGGCTTTTCCAAAGCTAGCCCAAGAATTAAATGTACCACCTCAAAATGTTGGATTACTGGTGACGGTATTCACCTTTCCTAGTATCTTACTCACTCCTGTTCTTGGTGTCCTGGCAGACCGATTAGGCAGAAAAAAAATACTTGTTCCCTCACTGATGTTATTTGGAATTGCCGGAGTAGCATGTGCCTTTGTTCGTGATTTTAATCTGTTATTAATATTACGTTTCATTGAGGGTATGGGTGCAGCTTCCTTAAATTCTCTGAATGTGACGCTGATTGGCGATTTATATTCAGGTAAAGAACGCACCACTGCTATGGGCTACAACGCCAGTGTCAGTAGTGTAGGTACTGCAACTTATCCAACTATTGGCGGAGCAACTGCGGTGATGGGATGGAATTATCCTTTTATGCTTCCCATATTGGCCATACCTATAGGACTGCTTGTTTTGTTTTCACTCAAAAATCCGGAACCAAAAAGCAAGCAGAATTTTCTTGAATATGTGAGAAATGCATGGGGAAGTGTGAGAAATAGACAATTTTTTGGAATTTTTTTCAGCACGGTTGCAACTTTCATGCTCCTCTATGGAGCCTATGTAACCTATTTGCCAATTGTGATGAAAAATTCCTTCAATGCCTCTGCTTTTACGATTGGCATTATTCTCTCAAGTATGTCTGTTACAATTACACTCACATCACTGCAATTGGGAAAATTAACAAAAAAGTTCTCAAAAAAAAGTTTGGTGAGAGCATCATTTGTATTCTTTGCGATCGCTCTAGCAATAATTCCCTTGATTCACAGTCTTTGGTTCCTGTTAATTTCAACAATGATTTTTGGCGTAGGCCTTGGCATCGGCTTCCCTAGTATTCAAACTCTCTTAGCAGAGATGGCACCCAAGGAATATCTAGCTGCAATTATGTCGATAAATGGAACCTTTTTAGGATTTGGGCAAACTTTAGGGCCACTATTAATGGGAATAGCTTTTGGCATGTTTGGAATTAGTAGTGTTTTTTATGTGGCTGCAATCTTTTCACTTGCCACTCTTTTAGTTTTTAAACGTTGCACATGCATGTAATCAATTAAGGTTATTCTGGAAAACTTGAAACATCAAACAAGTTTAAGGATTAAGTTTTCATCTCAATCAAAACAGTAGATGTAGCAAAGGAAAGCAGTAATGTTAGCAACAAGTAGAAAATTCGATTATGCAGTCAGGGATCAAAAAGGTAAAGTATCCTTCTATGTTCTCTTGTGGAAACGTAAAGGAATTTCTCTAGAACTTTTTGATGACTATTGGAGAGACGTTCACGGCCCAGTTTGCGCCAGACTACCAGGACAGAATCAATACTGGCAGTTTCACGTAGCTGCAAATGAAGGTGGTCTATGGCCAACCATTAACGGCATTGAATACACTTGTCCAGAAGAAGATCAATTTAATGGTATTGCCGAATTAACCTTTGAGACAGCAGCCGAACGGGATCTCTGGTTTAAATCTGCTGCCATCCTCATGGATGATGAGCATAATGTATTCAGGAAAGCCATCGGTTACAACACTAGTTTTGGTAATTCTCAAACTTATTTTGATAGCATTCCCACAGGAGATCCTAACGGTCAATTAGGTGTAATTAAGTTTCACGTTATGGTGGAAAAATCTGATGCCGTGAGTGTGGAAGATTTTCGCCGATATCTCACAAATAGCTTTGCACCAGCTGTTATCGAGAGTGATTCTGTTTTCAAATTCCGCCTACATTTGTTCGAGCAAGTAGATAACTCTCGTCCAGATGCGGCTGGGGTTTCTCATTACGAATCCCCAGAAAAACAGTATCAAGCTGCGTTTGAAATTGCTTTTGCTAATCCTTTGGAAATGGAAACATTTTTTGCTTCCAAAGAATATGCGATCGCTGTTAAAGACCAAGCTAAATATGTGCAGCGGCTTTTACCATTTCCCGAACGAAGTGCTTACACTTTTGTTTACGACGGCAAAATGACTCTAGCAGGTCAGCGCAGTTCTACAGTAGCAGAATTGATTGCAAATATTGGCGCAACTAATCAACTCAAGGAGGACGTAGTTAGTCTTATGTTAGAGCAGAAACTCATTTCTTACTCAAATGGTCAGTCGAATGGTCACCAAAACACCAACACAACCAACACATTGATTAATAAACGAACTAACTACTACAAAGATTTAGCCGCAGATTATTCTCGACCAGGACTTGTGAGTGCTTATGTAGCAAAAAAACTCATAGAGGATGCTGAAAAAATTGTGGCAATGAAAGAAAGAACTTTGCCAGAAATTAGTCCTTATTACACTCTAAAACAAATTGAACAAGAAAATAAAGAATGGTGGCCTACCCATTGTGAGGCATTGAGACAGGGACGTGGCGATATATTAACAGGTGAATATCGAGATGATTTAGTTTATTTCTGTCAGGATGGACCCTATCAAGGCTTAGAACAACAAAAAGAGCGCGAACAGCATTGGTGGGCATTAATTGCTCAACCAGGTGTGACCATGTGCTGGCCAATTGTCATGTTTCATGATGAAGTTACCTACTTTGAATGGAAGTGTGTCGATGATGAAACCAACGAAACACTCGCCAAGGGAAATGTTACCTGGATTCGACGTGGCCATCGAGGCGGATGCTATCTCAAAACAGAACAATTGACGTTCTACCGCGATGTTTTTGCTCCCAGTGAACTGCTGAAGTTAATCAAGACTGCCTAAGACAGGAGTGGGGAGATGGGGAGACAAATTGTAAGAAGTCTTTGGTGTTGTCTCCAGTCGCCAGTCGCTAGTCGCCTCCCCATTCCCCAGTTCCAGGAAATATTTGATCAACGTAGATTTGGCTTAACCATAGGGTCTTGATATGCCTTTTCCTAGATCTAGCGGTATTTTATTACACCCCACTTCTTTTCCAAGTCGGTTTGGTATTGGTGACTTGGGATTTGAAGCTTATCGGTTTGTTGACTTTTTGGCAGACAGTGGACAGCGGCTTTGGCAAATATTGCCATTAGGACCTACGGGAGATAGTAATTCTCCCTATGCATCTTATTCAGCAATGGCAGGAAATCCATTGTTACTTAGTCCCGAACTCCTGGTAGAAAAGGGTTTGCTAGCTAAAGAAGACCTTTTCGATCTGCCAGAATATAGCACTGTAACAGTAGATTTTGAGCGGGTCATCCAAACCAAGATGCCTTTGCTGCAAAAAGCCTTTAAGAACTTTAAAGCCTATGCTTCATCTATTCAGCACAAGGAATTTGAACAGTTTTGTCAAACTAGGGCTTACTGGCTAAATGACTATGCGTTATTTATGGCGCTGAAGTATGTTCATGGGGATGCCAAATGGAATAGTTGGGAACCAGCTTTAGCCGAACGTGAACCAGATACAGTTCAACAATGGCAACAACGATTAAGCCATGAAATTTCTTACTACAAATATCTTCAGTTTGAGTTTTTCTATCAATGGTCAAACTTAAAGCGTTATGCCAATCAACATGGCATCCAAATCATCGGAGATATTGCAATTTATGTGGCTTACGATAGCGCTGATGTTTGGTCTCATCCCCAAATCTTTTGTCTTGATGAACAAACAGGTTCACCTGCATTGATGGCAGGAACACCGCCAGACTACTTCAGTACCACTGGTCAATTATGGGGTAACCCGGTCTATAATTGGGCGCAGTTACAAAAAGAAGACTTTGATTGGTGGGTACAGCGTTTCCAAACCATCCTTGATTATGTAGACTTGATTCGAATTGACCATTTCCGGGGCTTCCAAGCATACTGGGCGGTAAAACAAGGGGAAACAACGGCTGTTAATGGTGAGTGGATTCAAGCTCCTGGGGAGATTTTCTTTGAAGTACTCAACCAAAAGTTAGGCAAGTTACCAATCATCGCCGAGGATTTGGGAGAAATCACACCCGATGTAGAAGCTTTGCGTGACCAGTTTGAATTTCCTGGGATGAAAATTTTGCAGTTTGCTTTTGATTCTGGCGCTGATAATCCGTTTTTACCATTCAATTATCCCCGCAACTGTGTGGTTTATACTGGCACTCACGACAATGACACAACAGTAGGCTGGTTTAATCAACTAGCAGACCAAGATTCAAAAGCAGTTTTTCACTATTTAGGTTGTACCAATTCTGCGGATATCTACTGGGATTTAATTCGTTTAGCATATAGTTCTGTAGCTAATCAAGCGATTATTCCTCTACAAGATATTTTGGGATTGAATACTTCTGCTCGGATGAATTTACCTGGCCAAAGTGTAGGTAATTGGGGATGGCGTTATGAATCTGCGGCTTTAACAAAACAGCTGCGCGATCGCCTGAAAACCATGACTGAAATTTATGGACGAGCTGTTTCTCACAGCAACTTACAAGCATAATAAGTCTTGATCATAGAGGCTATTTCTCTAAAAACTCTATATCTGCACTCACAAAACAAAACTGTTGCGATCGCTTTTGTCGTAGCAACAACCGTATAATTCACGAGCACTCTGTTACAACTAATACTTATGACATCTACACCTAAAATTCTGGCCTTTGCTGGCAGCACCCGCGTTGATTCCTACAATAAAAAATTGGTCAAAATTGCGGCAGCTGGCGCTCAAGCAGCAGAAGTAGAAGTGACTTATTTAGACCTACGCGATTTACCACTACCTCTTTTTGATGAGGATTTGGAAGCTCAAGAAGGTTTACCTGTAAACGCCCGCACTCTCAAGGATTTGCTGATTTCTCATCAAGGATTGCTGATTGCTTCGCCTGAATACAACAGTTCACTCACACCAGTTTTGAAGAATGCCATTGACTGGGCATCCCGTCCATCTGCAAATGAAGCTCCATTGACTGCTTTTGCAGATAAGGTTGCTGCAATTATGAGTGCTTCACCTGGCGGTCTTGGTGGTTTGCGGGGGTTGTCCCACCTGCGGGCTATCCTGCAAAACATAGGAGTTTTGGTACTTCCCGCTCAGGTAGCCGTACCTAAAGCTTATGAAGCCTTCAACACCGATGGCAGCTTAAGAGATCCCCAACAGCAAGAATCTATTGAGAAACTAGGTAAGAATGTAGCAAACATATTGCTGAAGCTTTACTAAATTTTTGATAATTTTCTAAACCGGATGCACTAAGGCTACTAATACTATTTGGGATTGGGAATTGCTTTATGCATCTGGGTTTTATAAATCTATCTGTGTTAATCATTTTCATCTGAATTAAATTTGATAGCAATTTGGTGGCGGTTTATTAAGAGGTTGTTTGAAAAGTGGTTAGCTGTATCTTTGCACCTATTGATCCCCCTTTCAAAAGCAGGGCTGTTTCATTCCCTAAAAGGCGCTGATTTACAAGCGTTTCAAGCAAAAAAAAACAGGTGACTAAAAAATCTGATTGGGCAAGAAAATGGTGAACGCACTAAAGAATGCTGGTTGAGGTGGTAGTTTTTCTTTTTCCCACTCAAGCAAATTTCTGACTCATACTCTTGACAAAATCCCTAAGAAATCGAATGAATCAGCCCTGCCATCCAAAAGGGGGGGGAACTTCTTAAAGTCCCCCTTCAAAAGGGGGATTTAGGGGGATCTAAAACTTTTTGCTACCAACAACAAGACTTTTCAAACATCCTCTAAGTCCACTTTGATTTTTGAACTTATAAACTTATGAATAGCTTCATAAATTGGAAAAGTTTTAATTGGTCTGAATATGGTGCAGAATTCCTTGGAACTGCATTCAATCTGTTGGTTGGATTCAGTATAATTACTTTCAATTTTGGTAAAGGTTTACCTATGGAGCGCCTCATCCCTCCAGAGAGTCCTCGTTTACTGATTAATGGCTTAATCTTTGCTGGAAGTGGGGCACTGTTTACTATTTCCCCATTGGGAAAACTAAGTGGCGCTCATCTCAATCCTTGCGTATCACTGGCTTTTTGGATACAAGGAAAAATGCATGGACGTGACCTAATTGGATATATAATTAGTCAATTTTTGGGTGCAATTATTGGCACATTTTTAGTAACAAAATTGTGGGGTGAGTATGCTCTGAGTGTGAATAATTACATCACCTTGCCTAATAAAATTTACCCCCTTTGGTATGTATTTTTGGCTGAGGTTTTCATGACCTTTCTGTTAGTGTTGTGTGTATTTATTTTCTTAAGCCATCATCAGTTATTACGCTGGACACCTTTAATGGTGTGGCTTCTTGTAGCAACTATGGTTTGGTTAGGAGCGCCAATTTCTGGTACTAGTTTGAATACGGCACGCAGCATGGGGCCTGCTTTAATTTCATGGTTCTGGCAAGACCAGTGGCTTTATTGCATTGCACCACCATTAGGGGCATTGATTGGTGTAGGAGTATTTCGATTAATAGCTATGGGTGAACGCGAAGTTTTAACAGGTAAACTTTTTCACGTTCCCCATTATCCTTGCATTTTCAAAAACGTTAAAGTGCCACATCTGAAGAAACAGCACTAGATTTAACGTTACACCTATTCACAGAATTTACTTTATTTTCATGCAAGGATTCAGGTCAAACAAATATCAAAATCAAGAGAAAGTCAATGAATAAACTTCAAGGTAAGGTAGCTTTAGTAACTGGCAGCAGCAGCGGAATTGGTCAAGCTATTGCTGTGCGTCTTGCTCAAGAAGGTGCAGATGTTGTGATTGACTATCGCTCTCATCTCGAAGGGGCTGAAGAAACTCTATCAAAAGTAGAAGCTTCTGGACGCAAAGGTTTAATTTTCAAAGCTGACTTAAGTGTCATTAGCGACATCCGCCAACTGATAAACGAAGGTATTCAATACTTTGGTAAACTCGATATTTTAGTAAATAATGCCGGTATTGACGGCAAGAATGCAGATTTCTGGGACATCACTGAAGCTGACTATGATGCGGTGCTAAATCTCAACCTGAAAGGCACATTTTTTGCTACTCAAGCGATAGTACAGCACTTGATCGAAACCAAACGAACTGGCAAAATTATCAACATTAGCTCTACCCATGAGGAAATAGCGTTTCCTCACTTCACTTCCTACTGTGCTAGTAAGGGTGGTGTGAAGATGATGATGCGTAATTTAGCAGTTGAACTTGGGCCTTTGGGAATCACAATCAACAATGTGGCTCCAGGAGCAATTGAGACACCAATCAATAGTAAGCTATTAAACGATCCTGAAAAATTAGGGGCGCTGTTGAAGAACATTCCCTTGGCTCGCTTAGGCAAGCCGGAGGATATCGCACCGATAGTTGCTTTTTTAGCCTCATCTGATGCCGACTATATCACAGGCGCAACCTTTTATGTAGATGGGGGGCTTAGCCGGAACTATCACGAACAGTAGGTAAGCTTTTACGCATTTAAATCCCATATAGCAGTCCGATTTGATTTAGGAACCTATCCCACTAAGAGGATGTTTGAAAAATCCTCTTGTCGGTAAACGTTTTACATCCGCCTAAATCCCCCGATAAATTGGGGGACTTTGATTCTATTTCCCCCCCCTTTTTTTTAAGGGGGGATCAACAAGTGCAAAGATACAGCTAACCACTTTTCAAACATCCTCTAATAAGATTTGTGCTAAAAATAAAAAATCAAGATTTTCAAGCACATTTTCCCAAAAGAAGTAGGAATTTTTAGAATAGTGGGATAGCTTCATATTTTTGTTCATCTACTTCAAGATAAGGCACTCAAAAGTCTTTCAACTCCCAAAATTCAATACACAAAATAGCTATGACCCAAGAAGAAGCAAGATTAGCAGCAGACCGCGATCGCACTGCATACTGGAAACGATGGGGTTCCTATCTGAGTGAACGCCAGTGGGGAACGGTGCGAGAAGACTATAGCGCTGATGGTAGCGCCTGGGACTTTTTCCCCCACGACCATGCCCGCTCCCGCGCCTATCGTTGGGGAGAGGATGGAATTGCTGGAATTTCTGATAATCATCAGCGATTGTGTTTTGCGATCGCTCTCTGGAATAGTAACGATGCAATTCTCAAAGAGAGACTCTTCGGTCTCACAGGGAATGAGGGTAATCACGGTGAAGATGCTAAAGAATACTACTTCTACCTGGATAACACCCCTACTCATTCCTATATGAAATATCTTTATAAATATCCCCAAGGTGCTTTCCCCTACACCCAACTGGTAGAAGAAAATCGGCGCAGAGGCCGCCAAAGTCCTGAGTTTGAATTAATCGATACTGGTATATTCGACCAAGACCGCTACTTTGATGTATTCGTTGAGTATGCTAAAGCTTCACCGGAAGACATTTTGATTCAAATCAGTGTAATTAATCGAGGACCGGAAGCAAAAACGCTGCATTTACTACCAACGCTCTGGTTTCGCAATACCTGGTCTTGGACTTCTGGTGAAGAAAAGCCGTGGTTGAAAATTAGCCAATCTAACTCTGAACTCAGTACCATCGAAGCTTATCACCCTTCTTTAGAAACCCAATGGTTGTATTGTAATCAAACTCCAGAACTACTATTTACAGAAAATGAGACTAATAATCAAAGATTGTTTGGGGTCAGCAATGCTTCGCCATACGTTAAAGATGGAATAAATAATTATGTAGTGAATGGGCAAAAAGATGCTGTCAATCCCAATCGAATTGGCACTAAGTTTGCTGCTGTTTATAAATTGGATATCGGTGCAGGCGAAACTAAGATAGTACGATTGCGCTTAAGTGACGTGCAAAATTTAATTGCACCATTTGGGACTGAATTTGACACAATTTGCCAACAACGTAAGCGTGAAGCAGATGAATTTTATCAGCGAATCTGCCCGTTTCCTTTATTAGAAGATAGGCAGAATGTGCAGCGGCAAGCATTTGCTGGAATGCTATGGAGCAAACAATTTTACTACTATGTAGCTGACCAATGGCTCAAAGGCGATCCGGCTGGACTGCAACCGCCAGCATCACGACTTCATGGCAGAAATCATGAGTGGGTTCATCTATTTAACGATGACATACTTTCCATGCCTGACAAATGGGAATATCCTTGGTTTGCAGCTTGGGATTTAGCTTTTCACGTAATTCCACTCTCCATGATTGACCCGGATTTTGCCAAACTGCAACTCAGCCGCTTGACACGGGAGTGGTATATGCATCCTAACGGTCAACTACCAGCTTATGAATGGGCTTTTGGTGATGTGAATCCACCGGTTCATGCTTGGGCTGCATGGCAAGTTTATCAGATTGAGCAAAAAATCTATGGTCGTGCGGATAAAAAATTTCTGGAGAGTGTTTTCCAGAAATTACTGCTGAATTTTACTTGGTGGGTTAACCGGAAAGATTTTGAGGGCAAAAATATCTTTCAAGGTGGCTTTTTAGGTATGGATAATATTGGTGTGTTTGACCGTAGTGTTCAACTACCAACTGGTGGATATTTGCAACAAGCAGATGGCACAAGTTGGATGGCAATGTATTGTCTGAATATGCTGACCATCGCCTTAGAGTTAGCAAAGGAAAATTCCACCTATGAAGACATCGCCAGCAAGTTTTTCGAGCATTTTTTATACATTGCTGATGCCATGAATGGCGTTGGTGATGCCCAAATAGCACTTTGGGACGAAACTGATGGCTTTTACTACGATGCTCTACATTTACCCGATGGTCATCAATTCCCGATGAAAGTGCGATCGCTGGTGGGGTTAATTCCATTATGTGCTGTGAGCATTTTAGAACCAGAAATCTTGGATCAGCTACCAGGCTTTAGACAACGGACGCAATGGTTTTTGCAAAATCGCCCTGACTTGACCCGAAATATCGCTTGTATGCAGAAACAAGGAATTGGTGAGCGTCGGCTGTTAGCGATCGCTTATCCAGATAAACTCCGTCGCATCTTAGAGAAAATGTTAGATGCAACAGAATTTTTCAGTCCTTATGGTATTCGTTCTGTTTCTAAAGTTCATGAGTCCCATCCTTACGTTTTGACCGTAGATGGTCAGCAGTATCGAGTAGATTACGAACCTGCTGAGTCTAGCACAGCTATGTTTGGCGGTAATTCCAACTGGCGGGGACCAATTTGGTTTCCGATTAATTATTTACTGTTAGAATCGCTGCAAAAGTTTTATCGCTACTTTGGTGACGATTTCAAAGTTGAGTGTCCTACTGGTTCTGGACAAATGATGACACTCAAGGAAGTAGCAATTGAATTAGCTCAAAGGCTGATCCAAATTTTTCTCACAGATGCTTCTGGTAAACGACCTTTTTATGGTGGAGTCGAAAAATTCCAAACTGACCCGAATTGGCGCGACCTGATTTTGTTCAATGAATACTTTCACGGAGATAATGGCGCTGGTATTGGTGCTAGCCATCAAACTGGTTGGACAGGTTTAATTGCCAAATTAATCCAGCAGTGTGCAGAACAGGTGTTGTCAGATTAATTGCAAGCTTCTGTTTGGGGGAGATAAAAATTCCACCTTGGGTGTTCGGTTCTAGTTTTCGCTACTGCTATCGTTACGAACAGCCCTCAGTTTTTGGGGGTTTTCGCTATGCGGCTAGTAAATTTCTCAGTACACCTTACCATCAATCAGCTACAAAATTAACTTTTAAAATTTACAGTGTCTGGTGCGATCGCAATTTTGATTTCCGACCGCTTTTTGCGCTGAGGTCTACTAAGTTCATTCTTAATTTGTCTTTCTTCCCTTGTCAAAATATTTTAAATATCTCAACATAGATAAAATTGATAACCGTGCGATGATCAAAATTCCAGTAAATCCCAAACTTCGGGAAAACTACGGATAAATAACAATCAACTATTTAAACATTAATTTTTAGATAAGTGGTAATTTCGTGGCGAAAAATAAAAGTGAAGAAATTGTAGTTATTAAGGGAGCTATACCGAAAGCTTTAAAGCTTCAATTTAAGGTTGTTTGTGTACAAAAAGAGTTGGAGATGAGTGAAGTATTGGAGAATTTAATCAAGCGTTGGATACAAACAGATACCCCTGTTATTGAATTGTCTGTAGATTGGTTGAATCAGGAATTGGAAGATGTTAAAGCATATGTACCAAAATCTTTAAAACATCAATTTAAATTGCTCTGTACTAAGAAACGAATCACGATACGTTCTACTTTACATGTACTCATCGAGCAATGGCTACAAATGGAGGTAGCATCTCAATTTTATATAAATGCTGACAGAAAAAATAGTTTGTGATTTGGAAGGCATCACCGAGTTGGAATCCCGAATTAAGGAGAAACCACCTGGTTCATGCAGAATTGGTCTAAGGCTTTAAGTTTTATATCACGTCAAATTAAATTTCTGGATCGACTAAGCGGGTACTGGGACGTGCCTGATATAAATCCTGAACGACCTGCACAGCAGAAACTACAGCTACAAGACTGATGACTACAACAGGTAACAAACCTTGACCCAAAATAGCGATCGCTAGTAGTACTCCCGCACTCGCAAGTCGATATTGGGAACGAATTTGACAATAGCGTAGCACCCCATATATATGGAGAATACTGATAGATAGCGAGCATAATCCCACTGAACCACAAATTAACCATCGCAGGGAATCAGGTAGTGGTAGAGTTGGATTATTTAACAAAATTTGTTCTACACCAACTCCAGCTGCAACAATCCCAATTACTAGGGGTAAATGAGTGTAAAGCCAGAGATTGACAACACCAATTCTTCCATGTGTCCGCGCTATCTCAATCGGTCTGCCACCCAGATTATCAAAATAGACCCACCACCAGCTAAAAGCAATAAGTAGACCAAACACGGCGGTAATCACGGTTAAAACATCCCATTTCTGCTGAGACATACCATCGACCACCGCGATGATTGCTTCGCCTAAGACAATAATGGTAAATAGCCCAAAGCGTTCAGGTAAGTGGGATGCGTGGGGGAGTAACTTGATTTGGAACTTACTTCCGATTAAGGGTGTGACAAAGTCAATAATCATTCCCAATGTCCAGAGTCCGAACCGCCAAGGAATTGGTATAGCTGCTGATATTAACCAGAAAAATGCTGCGATCGCAAAACCTATGGCATATTGAGTAGTCAAAGGACGTGCTGAAGGGATATGTATTCCAGCACGGACATACTCTATCACCAAGACAGCACGACCAAGAGCATAGGAAAGAGCAAAACCAGCAGAACTCTCAGTCAAACCGTGGTGGATATTGATAGCCATTGCTGCTGCTGTCAGCATTTGTAGACCAATTAATAGCCGATGTCCCACATCATCGCTATCAAAGCGGTTGGCATAAAGTGTGGTTCCAATCCATGACCACCAAACCGGTATAAATAGAACTACAAAGCCAAATAATCCTGATAGCGAAATATCTTCTTTGAGATTGTGGGCGAGTTGAGAAACTGCAACCACAAATACCAAATCATAAAAAAGTTCTAGCCAGGTGGTGCGTCGTTCTTCTTCGATGTCTTCACCAACCCGTAATCTTGGTGGTTCGAGAAAATTCGTCATATTGGCAATTATTTCTAAAGTAAAGTGGATCAAATCAAATGCAAGATTTTCATCTTGTAATTAAGGGACTTCCAACAAAAAAATATTCCATAGTAGGGGCGCACAGTTGTGCGCCCCTACAAATGTGCAAATAATTTGGGATAATTTATTTTCTGGAAGTACCTTAACGCAGCATGAGCAGCAGATTTCTGAAGCTATTATACTCAATACATGCTCTACTAATTTAACATTGGCTGAATCAAAAGTATTACAGACAACAATATTTCTGAACCTTGGCTTTAGGGAAAAAACTTTTCGATCTATTGCATTATTATTCTTCCATCGAATTTTATTCATTAGACTTCTTGCATCAGACTTCTTGTATAAATAGTCAACAAAAGGGTGATAAGTAGTAAATGACATGTAAAAACTCACTTTTGCAAGAGACTCCATCAGTTGCACTCACAACAAGCAATAAAAATTTCTTTTCCCTACTCCCCACTCCGTAGAGACGCGATTAATCGCGTCTCTACCCACTCCCTATTCCCTATTTTGAAGGCAGGTCTATTGTTTCAGATTACAACAGCCCCCTACTCATAAGATCGTCTTAAACTTTTTAAGATCGTCTTAAATTTTTTTTGTTTAAGTCCTTAGAGCCGCAAGTACTTTTTGTGATATATTTTTGATGTATTATCCATAATTACGTGATTTTACAGCTCTTGTATTAAAGATATTCAGTTGTAGTGAAAAAGCAACTGAAAAATTGTAATTCCTAAAAAAAGCGCATTGAAAGTAAATGAATTAATCATATACCAAAGTCGTTAATTTGATGGCTTCAAAGGTGGCTTTAATGAAACTTACAAAGCAGAAACGTAAACGTGGTCTTATTCTAACTCTAGAAGGATTACAAAAACTTCAATCCGCTAAACTTACTGCCGAATTCAACGAAAATTATGGAAACAGGTATACCCTTGAAGATTTAAGTGAGCGGATTGGAATAAACACTGCGACAATCTCCAAGGTGCTGTCTCGTGAAGACGGAGTTGACAAACGAACAATTGAGCTTTTCTTCCAAGCTTTTAATCTAAAATTGGATAAAGATTGTTATACAAATTCCGACCAATGTCACCACCAAGATTGGGGAGAAGCGACTAACGTTTCAAATTTTTATGGTCGAACAAAAGAAATAGCTACATTAGAACAGTTGGTTGTTCAGGAGCGTTGCAAGTTAGTGGCAGTTTTAGGAATGGGAGGAATCGGTAAATCGGCTTTAGCTATTAAGGTGACGGAGCAGATTAAAGGTAATTTTGAGTGTATCATATGGCGATCGCTGCGGGAAGCTCCGCCCATCAAAAATATTTTAGCTAGCCTGATCCAGTTTTTATCCGATGAGCAAGAAACAGAAGCTTCTTTACCAGAAAATATAGGTGAGAGAATATCCCGACTGATTGATTATCTGCGGCAGCATCGCTGTCTTTTAATATTAGATAATATCGAGTCAATTCTGCAAAGTGGTAGTCGAGCCGGACTTTACCGAGAAGGATATGAAGGATATGGTGATCTGCTCAGACGAGTGGGAGAAGTAACTCACCAAAGCTGCTTGCTTTTAACAGGTAGAGAAAAACCGAAAGAAGTAGCAGCATTAGAAGGAGAAACGCTATGTGTACGTTCATTTCTTCTTGGTGGTTTGCAGGCGGTGGATGGGCAAGAAATTTTAAAAGTCAAGGGAGTTTTTGCTTCTGAGTCAGAATCTGGGCAACTGGTAGAGCGTTATGCAGGCAATCCTTTGGCTTTGAAGGTGGTTGCTACGACTATTCAAGATGTATTTTGTGGTGATACATCGAATTTTTTACAACAAGAAAGTATTGTTTTTGGTGATATTCATGAGCTTTTAGAGCAGCAGTTTACACGGTTGTCAAATTTAGAAAAGGATGCAATGTATTGGCTAGCAATTAATCGTGAGCCAGTTTCGCTATCAGAAATACGCGAAGATATCGTATCACAAATACCGCCACAAAAATTGCTAGAATCTTTGGAGTCTTTGGTGAGGCGATCGCTCATCGAAAAAAGCGCAGGGCTATTCACGCTACAACCTGTAGTGATGGAGTATGTGACTCAGCGATTGATAGATCAAGTTTGTGAAGAAATTGCCACTGAGAATATTGATTTGTTCAGGTGTCATGCCTTGATGAAGGCTACGGCCAAAGACTACGTGAGGGATATTCAAATTCGCCTGATTGTCCAACCAGTTATAGATGGGTTGCTTGGTATTTTTAGAAGCAAGAAAAATCTAAAATATCAGCTAACCCAAATCTTGGCAAATCTCCGACAAACATCACCCCTAGAACAAAGTTATACAGCAGGCAATGTCCTGAATCTGCTTTGCCATCTGGGGACTGACCTCAGCGGCTATAATTTTTCTGATCTGAGTATTTGGCAAGTAGACCTACGGTGTATGAAATTGCACGATGTCAATTTTCAAAACGCAAATTTTGAAAGGTCTGTTTTTGCTGAAACCTTCGGCGGTGTTATGTCGGTAGCCTTTAGCCCTGATGGCAAACTTTTGGCTTTAGCTGATACCAATGGTGACATTCGCCTATACCAAGTTTCAGAGTGTAAACAACTATTAACCTGTAAGGGTCACACGAATTGGGTTTTGTCGCTTGCCTTTAGTCCTGATGGCAGAAGTTTTGCCAGCAGTAGTACTGACTATACTGTAAAGTTGTGGGATGTCAGTACTGGTGAATGCCTCAAAACTTTCCACGGACATAATCATGAGGTTTGGTCAGTTGTCTTTAGTCCGGACGGTAACACATTAGCTAGTGCTAGTGATGACCAAACGATAAAATTATGGAGTGTTCAAACTGGTGAACGCCTCAGAACTTTCCAGGGACACACTAGTTGGGTATGCTCTATTGCCTTCAGTCTAGATGGGCAAATGCTGCTAAGTGGTAGTGATGATAACACAATAGGGGTGTGGGATCTCAGTACTGGTGAATGCCTCAAAACTTTCCACGGACATCATGACGGCATACGATCAGTTGCCGTCAGCCCTGATGGTCAGGTACTGGCAAGTGGCAGTGAAGACAAGACGGTGAAGTTATGGGATATTAATACTGGTGAATGCCTCAAAACTTTCTACGGACATTCTAGTGAAGTATATTCAGTTGCCTTTAGTCCACAGGGCGATCTTCTGGCTAGTGGCAGTTTTGACCGGACAGTGAAGGTGTGGAGTGTTAGCACTAGTGAATGCCAATGCCTAAAAACTTTCCAGGGACATTCTAGTTGGGTATTCTCTATTGCCTTTAGTCCACAGGGTGACCTCCTTGCTAGTGGCAGTTACGATCAAACGGCAAGGCTATGGAGCGTTTACACTGGTCAAAGCCTCAAAACGCTTCAAGGATATACAGATCAGGTACTCTCAGTCGTCTTCAGTCCCGATGGGCAGACGCTTGCAAGTGGCAGCCATGACTCTTGTCTAAGGTTGTGGGATGTCAGTACAGGTCAATGCCTGAAAACCTTCCGGGGACATCGTGCTGCCCTCCAGTCAGTAGTCTTCAGCCCAGATGGACAGACGCTTGCAAGTGGTAGTGAAGACCAAATACTCAGGCTATGGGATGTCAGTACAGGTCAATGCCTGAAAACCTTCCAAGGGCATCGTGCTACGATTCGGTCAGTCGCTTTTAGTCCTAACGGTCAGATCCTGGCGAGTGGTAGTGAAGACCAAACACTCAGGCTATGGGATGTCAGTACAGGCCAATGGCTGAAAACATTGCAGGGACATAAAGCTCAGGTTTGGTCAGTAGACTTCAGTCCTCAAGGGCTGATTCTAGCCAGCGGTGGATTGGAGCAGACAGTCAAATTGTGGGATGTCAGCACTGGTGAGTGCATTAAGACCTTGGAGGGACATACCAGTTGGGTTTGGTCTGTTGCTTTTAGTCCGGATGGTGAACTGTTGGCGAGTACTAGCACAGACAAAACCTTAAGGTTATGGAGTGTCAGCACTGGTGAATGCCTTAAAACCTTGCAAGTGGATACAGGATGGTTACTATCAATTACCTTTAGTCCAGACAGCCGAACAGTAGCGAGTAGTAGTCAAGATCAGACAGTCAAGTTGTGGGATGTTAGCACTGGTGAATGCGTTAAAACTTTGCAAGGACATGCGGGGGGTTGGCTCAGGTCAGTCGCCTTTTGTCCAGATAATCAAACTCTGGCTAGCGGCGGTGAAGATGAGACAATTAGACTTTGGAACTTAACAACAGGCGAGTGCTTAAAAATTCTGCAAACTGAGAAACCCTATGAGCGCATGAATATCATGGGAGTTACAGGTTTAACTACAGCAATTATTGCTACGCTGAAAGTTTTGGGGGCGGTTGTTGGTGAAAAATAGACTATTTAGTAGTTTTATGAAACAAGTGCAAACTTGTCTAAAACATCAGGTTGATGAATAGAAGATTTTTTGGCATTGCATAAATGCGGGATGAATTGGCGGTTGAAACTATTGAAAATTAGTTCCAAATTGGACAAAATCATCCCATGATTCAGCAACGCCGATTTTTTCTGTCGAAGTAGAGTTAATCCCTGAGTGTCTAGCTTTTACGTGAGCCAGGGCTAAGCCGCTTTAAAGCTGCTTTGACTCTTAACTTCACAGGTACTAGACAATCAGGGCTATCGACAGTTGAATCTTAAGTCATTAAATGCAGAATTATAGATAAATTCTACATCACACCAAATTCTGTGTCACTTGGCAATCCTTGCGCGAATTCAGTTGTCATGATACTTTCCAAATCGTCAAATTCGATGTTATTCAATATATAAAAACTAGTCTCAAGGTGTTTGCTGGTAACATCCAACCTCGAAGACTGCAACCCAATAGTTGCAGTTTTAATTCTATTTGGAAACATCTGTGAAAAAACAGCCTCATTGCAAAAACCCAACACTAGCGATATTACAATCGAAAATCCAAAATCTAAAATCTGAGATAGCATCTTTATTCTCCTTGTAGTTTAGACCTCTTGCAAAAGACAGTTTTTACATGTCAGTTACTACTTATCACCCTTTTGTTGACCATTTATACAAGAAGTCTTTTGAACAATACAGTTAAAGGTGTCTGAAAAAAGCCCTTCTTGCTTACGAGGTCATTTCTTTAGCTTTTGAAAATTAGTTCACACTCGTAGGGAAGTATTCACAGCGCTTTTCATATAGATGAAGTACAGCCCGCCCCAACCCTCTCCTTGGCAAGGGGAAGGTGCGCTCTGGGCGCGGGTGGGGTATTTTTGTACCTCACTAAGTTGAAATCTGCTGTAACTCTAGTGGTTTCAATACATTCTGAAGTTCTTCATCTGATATGTAGTCTTCTTTGGGTGGAGTAAAGCGCAGCAACGCAGTTTCATAAGAAGCTTTCGCTATACGGATAAGCTCTTTGCAAGTTAGATGTGCAACAACTTCAACTGTCTCCTCTACATGCTTCACTTCGGCACCAACACCGCTGTGTATGCGTAGCCAACGTGTGGCATGAGTACCTGGTGGCAACAAAGCTTGTACACTCTGGATGTACTCCTCCCCTTGAAATATCCCTAAGCGTTCGCTTGTATAGAAAAACCCAACGCAATCAATTGGATCAGTCGTTTGCACACTTTGGATGAAGTAATTTATCAAAGTCTTTACAGTAGGAGGAACCAGCGCTTTTACGACAGCTTCAGCGTCATATCCCATCGATTGAATATCAAGTAAGGCGAGTCGGTCGTGACCGGCTTCTTCTTTGGCTTTCTGTGCAGCCCACTGTGCTAAATTCTGACGACCAGATGCAGCAAAGCGCCCAGCCGCTTCTTCCATCAGTCGTGTAGTATGACAGCTTGAATGGTATGCACCTGCAAGCCGCCATACCCAACGTATAGGGGTCAGTTTTGGTGGTCTGCGATCGCTCTTGACTGTATGCCAAGCATAGGCGATCGCTCTATCTAAAAGCTTCTGGGTTCTAGCTATGGTGTCTGCATGACTGATGTTTGAGGTGATGCGATCGCCACTTCCCACAAAACCACGTTGAGAGATTCTATTACCGTTGCTACTTTTTACCGCCAGATCCTCAAGCAGAATACAGCCCGATTCAGTATTAATTAAAAAGTCATTACGCATGATTAGTTTCCTCTGTTGTGATTACTACAGATAGGATGAAAGAAAGTTATTCCCAGCAATAATCAAGTTGTTAGTAAATTATCTGAATAATCGCTCAAATCGACTTACAGCAAGCATTTTTGGTTAGTTTCAAACATTTGTATAACTGAAGCCAAAACCGACCTATCCGATCAACTTTATGAGACCTACAAAGGAATGCAGGTTTCAAAGCCTCTCAGAAGTGTGGGATCCAGTCCGTTGACTATTTTCCGCCCGTTGTAACAACTAGCGTGAGAGTTTTGGAGAGGGAATTGTAATATACTTTGTGGCTTTTTAAACATACTCTAAAACAAATCTTGGTGAGGTAGTTTCTAAAATTGTTGAAAAAGTACTTTAGCTGCTTTCTAAGGGTTTTAGCCCAAAAGTCCAAAAGTACTTTTTTAAAGTCTTTAGTCCAAAAGTTCTTTACTACTGACTATGAGACTTTGATGGCTCTATTTTCCCTAGATACCTCCAAAATCGGGCGAATTTTAATTCTTGATAAGGATTTTGGTGTTGCTGAATTCATACTGTTAATCACCAATACCCGAATTTTTATATCCGCAAGCACTAGCAATCATATCTGCAAGTAAGTCTAGAACACCAAACTTTATCTGCAATAGCAAGATAGAATATGTTCCAGCAATCAGCAAATTAATAGCTGAACTTCAGGACAGCTTTTCAACCTTCTTGGAGGTTATTTTAAAAGTGGTGACTGAGTTATCCAAAACTTTAGATTCTCCTAAATCCTCATATTAAAGGAGGACTTTGAGGAGATTATTCCCACCTTGAAAAAATTTTGTAGACTAAGCATAAGAGGTTTAACTACTAAAATTTTAATTCAAGTTGATGTAAACTTTGTTTGTGATTTGTACTTTCTCACTTATTGATATTATCATAACTTTACAATTTCTGGAAGTAAGTTGTAAACATTTTATTTTTTTGCAACTTTAGCTACGTTATTGCGAAGCAAATCTATGCTGTTCAAGATATTGCAAAATAACAAATCTTCAACTGCAAAGTTAGTAAATCTCAAACAGACCTTGAATAATTAATGTTTTGTTAACGTTAATATAAGAATGTAATGACCTTTTTGAAGGGTAGAACTCACCATTTATAAGATAGAATAATACGATTCATAATCTTTGATAAATAAACTGAAGTTTGTTGATACTGAGTCTTGCAGTCGTACAAGATTTTGTGAAATCAAGATCGATAACTTAAGGACTAACTTAAGAGGTTGTTTAAAGTCCATCCAAAACAGAGGTGCTTGAAAGCCAGATTCAAAGCTGATTTCTTAGGATTGTATTCCCAAGAGAAAATCAATGACTCTTCAGGCTTTTGGAAAATTTTCCAGTATACTGGACGCTGCCGAATTGAAGTATGAAATTTCAAAATTCGATATCTCAAACTCTTACTCTCTGTGTTTCTGCGCGACGCTACTTGCTTGCGCAAAGGCGAGACGCTCTTGCTACCTTGCTTCCCCATAGGGGTAAAAGTTTCTTAACCTGCTCAAGGCAGTGGCTGCTCTGCATCAGATAAATTTATACCCGAATTCAGCAACGCCCTCTACTGAATCTGTTTTGTCAGCTTCATCCTGCCCTCCCAGAGTCCAGATGCAACGCCAAAATTCGCTACTAACTTGTGAAAATCTCTGCTAAGTTTTTCCCTAAAATCAGGATCTTATCTGGTCAAAAATTTTTTGAAAGTGAAAACTATATTCAAATCTAATTCACATCAGGTGCGAACTGAAAACGCCTTTTCTCCTTTAACAGGGCAAACGCATCTAAAATTAACAAAACTAAATCCACAAAAGTCCTTGTTTGTGTAGTGACTTACGCACTGTACAAATGAACCCTAATGTGTTTTAGGGTATTTGGTTGTTTCAAGCGCTTTGCATAACCCTAATTTCTTCGCATATTTATATTTGCGTAGGCGTAGCCCGTCTTAGATATCGCTGGATGCTAAAAATGGCTGAAATAACCAAATTGCCTATATTACTTATGTACAATGCGTAAATTCTATGTGTGTTCAACGCAGAAATCAGATTTTTCGTTCATCTTATTTTTTAACCGTATATGGAAGCTAAAAAAATCATGTCATGTATTCTCAATTAGTAGTATTTATAGCGAAAAAATAGAACCTTATTGAGAAAATGGCATTTTTGAGGAATCCTACCTGATTCCTCAAGAGACTCCATGAGTTGTAATCACTTGGAGCAATGAAGATTTATTTTCCCTATTCCCTATTTTCAAGGCAGGATTTCAGATCAAACTCTGATCAAACAGGCTTTTCAGTCTCAGTATTTTTTCAAAAATCAAATCTGAGTCCTATATTATGTATCCCCATACAAAAAAAGTACCAATATTAACCAGAAGACAGTTTATCTTTGCAAGTGCAGCCAGTGGAACAGCATTCCTTGCTACTGCCATGCTTAAAGCAAATAGAACTCATGCAAGCATCCCTGCGGAGATCACAAAGTTTACCGAACCTCTACCCATCCCATTCGCAGCTTCTCCACCCAGCACTTTGACCATCGCCCGGAGTTCGCATTCGTTCCACAGCAACTTAGGGGCAGGCCCAACCTTGGCTTATGGTGGTTTATCTATTCTTGGGCCAACTATCGAAGTTACAAGAAACACACCCCTTAGCATCAACGTATTTAACAATGTTGTTGGAGACCATCCGTTTTTGCAAGCAGTTGACACGGGGTTGCATGGTACTCTAGAGTCTGACAAAACCAGCCCAAGAATGTCGTTGCATCTGCATGGTAGCAACACTGAAGCTAAAAGTGATGGATACCCAAAGGATACCTTTACACCAGGGCAGACTTACCTGTACAACTTCAACAACAATCAGGAAGCAGCCACGCTGTGGTATCACGACCATGCGATGGGAATTACTGGTTTGAATGTCTTAGCCGGTCTTGCTGGGTTTTACTTCATCAGGGACATTGACGATCCTGTGGGTGGCAATGGACCACTGGGCTTGCCAGCTGGCGCTCCCTATGAAATACCGCTGGTAATACAAGACCGTTCTTTCAACAGCGATGGCTCCGTGTCTCACCCCAATCAGCCACCCTGGTTAGTAGAGTATGTCGTTGATGTCGCTACTGTCAATGGTAAAGCGTGGCCGAATCTGAATGTAGACCGTACTTTATACCGATTTCGGATTGTCAATGGCTCAAGCGCACGGACTTACAATCTCAAGCTGTCATCAAAACAGCCAATCATCCAAATCGGTACCGACCAGGGTATGCTCAATGCTCCGGTGTATTTATCCCGTCTGCTGCTCTCTCCTGGTGAACGGGCTGATGTGTTGATCGATTTCTCCAAAAGTCTGCCGGGAGACAAAATTGTCCTAGAAAATGATGCCATTTCACCATATCCATTTGGCAGGGCAAATTTCATCATATTTAGTCCCGAATTGCCCGAAATTATGCAATTCACAGTGAACGCGGGTGCTGCTGCTCCCAAGCCAGTCCCTAATATACTGCGACTGTATAAGCCACCGATAAAACCAATTGCTGTTAAACCTACACGGCAAAGGTTCCTGACACTGGTAGAGATTGCAGGGCCAGATGGGCCGATTGTATTGTTGATGAACTATCTCTACTGGGATGAGCCACTCAAAAACCCGGAACTCATGGAGCGGCCGAAAGTGGACACCGTGGAGCAGTGGAACATCATCAATCTTCAGCCTGTTGCCCACCCAATGCACTTGCATCTAGTGCCATTCCAGATATTGAATCGACAAAAGATTAATCCCACCAAGTATCTCAAAGCATACTATGCTACCGGGCCTCGTACAGTCATTTCAAGTCATGGAATGGGTGGCTCCACGATGCCAGGTGGTTATCCACCACCTGATCCTACGTCTTTTGCGATCGGGCCGGCAAGACCGCCAGCAGCAAACGAAGCCGGATGGAAAGATACAGTACTAGTCAATCCCTATGAGGTCACCCGCCTGATCGTTCCATTTGGAGCTCAAGCAGCAGAGAACTTACCGTTCGGCAACTCGTTTGTTGGAACCTACGTTTGGCACTGCCATATGCTTGGACATGAGGACAATGAGATGATGTTGCCTTACGAGGTAATAGCTTAGACCACTACTGATTCAAAAAATCAAGTAGTAAAATTCGGCGTAAATAAGCTACGCATTTTAAATGTCTCAAAGTCTTAATGGGGCATGAATTAAAAATTGCGAATTACCGAAACAGTGCTGAGTGCCCAGTTAGAGTGCTGAGTAAAAACAATAAAAATCGCACTGGTTCAACGCCCTAAAGATTGCTAACAGCACTCAGCACTCCTGAAGAATTACGCAAAGCGATACTAGCTTCTAGAACACTGATTCAATAATCCCAAAAACCAAGCGGATGTGGTTGGAAAGAGCGAAAATTGCTGACTTAAATTTCAAGAAAGCCAGGTTTTTAATCCGTATTTTAAATGCTGAATCAGAGTTCTAGAAAAAAGTTGTGAAAGTGTACATCTTATGTATAACAGCATTTAGCTTCCAGGTAAATTTCATGAAAGTACTCTCCACGCTAGCTATTAATAGTTATTCTATTTCCGTCTGTTTTCTTGGTATTGTTTCACCTGTTTATGCAGTATCCCTAAGCAAAAATGATAATTATTTTACTACCGAAAACACTCTCTCATCTGCTATCAGTAGTGTAGAAGGACAACTAGAAAATGAAAACGTTGACTTTTACAATTTTTCAAATTTGGATACTGGAAATTTATTTACTGTAGAGGTAGATTCACAATCATTCGATCCACTTCTAGGCCAGTTGGATGATTTTGGTAATATCATCGCAATCAACGATGATCAATCTGATAGCAATGTTCTACCGATACTAACCGGAGAGATACCCACTAGCGGCAGCCTGAACTTTGCCGTATCTGGTTTGAGAGACATTTTCCTTAGAGGAGACCACTTTGAATCTGGTTCATATACATTCTCATTAAAAACATTTCCTTTTCCCAGCACTTCAACGAATGTAACACTGGCCAACAGTGGCTTTGAAAGTGGCAATTTTACGGGATGGACAACACTAGGATCTACTAGTATTGAAACCATAACATTCGGTAGTGGTTCAACAGAGGGAAATTTTCAAGCTTTATTGTCAACTGGTGGTGCTACATTTGATGGTTCAATTATAGAAAAACTTCTGGTATTAGAAGATAATTCGTTGAATAATTTTGACGAAAAAGAAGTGATTAAAGGCTCCGCTATTCAACAAAAATTCACAGCTAAATCTGGAGATGTTTTGAGCTTTGATTGGAATTTCTTGACCAATGAGGTCTTACCACCAGTTACTTTTTCAGACTTCTCTTTTGTTTCAATCAGTTCCTCAGATAATTCAGTTAGTTCATTATTAGAATTAGCTGATGTAACTGATACCACATCGGAATTTTCTCTGACAGATTTTTTTCAAGAGACTGGTTTTGGCACTTTTTCCTTAAAGTTGCCCACCACAGCAACATACACCTTAGGACTTGGGGTTATAGATGTGGGAGATAACGATTTTGATTCTGGACTTTTAGTTGACAATTTTAAATTAACCTCTGTTCCTGAACCCACTAATGAGCTAGGTTTATTGGGCTTTAGTACCTTAGTCCTATTAAGATTCTGGAGAAAAATCTTGTAGCTTCGTAGATAAAGGTGACTATTTTTGGGCGACTGGGTAATTAAACAGGGTAAGAGCATCTCAATTAGGCTTGACATAAGGGCTGAGAGGAATTTAATGTAGAGTCAATGAAACCGGAACTGAGAATTCGAATCATGTAATCGTTATCCATATCAGTCCGTTTCATTTTTTGTCGGAGACTACGTTTGTAAGCTTCATGTTTCTTATGTGACATTAAATCAATCAAAGTTTGGAAACTTCGTTTAACTTCAATTGCATCAAGACCTGTTTTGTTGTCAAGAATCTCAGCGGCTTGATGAACCCAGTGATAAGCAACAGTAATTGGAGTGAATAAAGTTCAAAGCTGTCCCTCTCCGGCTCGGAGAGGGACGATTTTGCGTAGTAAAATCAGGGAGAAATCTTTTTGATTGAGCTTCAGCAAAGACTTTGGGTTAGAAAGTAAAAGTAGTACGCACTACTCCCAGATAGATATTAGAGTTGTTGCTGTTACCCTCAGGATTGAAGATGGTGATTAATCCTGGGGTAATAGCAATATTGTCATTCAGCCTATATCTATAAAAAGCCTCTAAATGATAGGAGATATCATCGTCTTGACGGCGATTATTATCACTGACGAATTGATTGTCAGCAACGTAAGGCGGTACACCAAAGACAAGACCACCAAAATTTCCTTTCCTACCCAAATCAGGAAAGCCTAGCTGAACGGCCCAGTTCCAAATATCTGCATTACTCCTAGCAACAGCTGTATTTTCAGCTTGGGCATTGGCGTAACTGCCCCAAGCAGTGATGGTAAACTTAGGACTAAGTTTGTAATTTGCAGTCACACTATAGTTATTTACAGAAGTTCGCGCCCCGTTGAATGGGTTGTTGGCAAAACCAGTACCAGTGCTACCAGTAACTCCGCTACCATCAGTGTAATAGGCATTGACATAAGTGAAAGCCAAACTTAATTCTGAGGTTGGTTGGAAAGTCAGTTGACCTAATGCTGAGTAACTACCATTAAACATACCTCTACCGTTACTGGGGTCATTACCAACACCCGATGGCACAACGTAACCAGCAGTTAAGGTGAGAGCATCATTGAACTTTTGATTAATGATGATACCTGGCCCTTCTGCTGCCCGGTAAATTGGGTTATAACGCCCAAAACGAGATAGCGCACCGGAACCACTAGAATCAAAGTTGCGACTGAGAGCAGGTACTTCATCAATGTATTCCAATCCTTCGGTTGCGATGTTGAATGTTGTGGAGTTGCCTACAGGGAAACGGTAAAACAGAGCTGATACGCTGACATTGTTGGATTCATTGCCATCAAACCCTAAACGAGTTTGGTTAGTACCAGTTACGGCTGTATTGAATGAAGTGATATTTCTCGCTTGTAACCTAACTCTAAGGCGGTCTTTACCAGTGAAGCTACTATCAAAGTTTAACCGGACGCGATCGGCAAAAATCACATTTTCATCGAGTTCTGGTCTGGTATCACCACGATTTTGAGCATCGGTGTTGATTGCTCTATCGGAGCCAAATGCACCAGCCAGTGCAAAAACTGCTTCTCCCCGCAATTGAGTAGTTGTGGAGAATTGTTGCGACTCTAAAGTGGCGCTACGAGCTTCTAGAGCATCTACTCGACCTCGCACAGTTTGCAACTCAGCAGTATACTCTTCTTGCAGCTTTTGCAGCGTTGCTAGGTCTTCTTTGTTCACCAGATCAGCCGTACTAGTAGCTATAAGTTGGTTGATCTGATCTAAACAAGCATTCAAACCAGCAGCAAACTCATAGCGAGTCAAAGCACGATTACCCCCATAAGTTTGGTTAGGATAACCTGTAATGCAGCCGTATCGCTCAACCAAGGATTGCAAAGCTTGAAAAGCCCAGTCTGTAGGTTTGACATCAGAAAGCTGTGAAACTGAAGTTACTTGTCCGATATTCTCAGCACTGCTAAAACTGGACGGTTGATTTCTTGCAGGTGCTTGATTTAAAGGTACTTCAGAACCCATCGCTGGTAGCGCAACTATAAATAAGCCCAAAATCGCTGGACTAAATAACAAAGAATTCAACCAAAACTTCTGCACGAATGTACCCTCACACCTGATAGAAATTAGTGAAAAATCAAAGTTTTTCTAACATTAAAAATCTGCTAATTGTTAAAACACAAATATTAGCAAGATTGATTTAATTAAGGCGTGGTTTTAACCTTTACATAAGAAAAGCTAATGTTAGATATAGAAAAAATGAATCTTTTATAAGAAAATTTTTTCAAATCAACTTTAACAATATCAAAGCACAACTATGTACCACAATATAAAGATTATTATGAAATCAAAACATTGTCATTTGTTTACCTATTCTTAACTCAATGGATATTGATATATTAAAGATTGTCTGTGTTTCCTAGCTCAATCAATAACCAATATTTAAAATCCAGCCAATAATATATTATTAATGTTTTTTATAGCAACAAAGCTTATTTACTAGGACTTACGTATTGACAACAAATGCCAAATATAGATGCTTTAAAAAAGTACATATGTGGTAAGGGCAATACTCTGCGGGTGACGCTCCTTCTCTGCGAGACGCTACGCGAACGTCGCTACCGCTGAAAGCGTTCTCGTAAAAGTAGCCGCTTTGCGTTGCGTACACATGAATTGTCCCTACCAAAATTCAAACAGCTATACAGTAGAAGCATTTTATTGATTTGGAATGGGTGGTTTATTTACGCCGTGCTGTACTAATTCCTAGCGGGTTAATTGCCTTTTTACCAAAAATTAGCTTTTTGTTAATTAAATTTTAATCAAAAAATGGATGTCAGTCTATGTATTATAAGCCTTACATTATATTGATGTATATCTAGAATTGGCTCATTCATTAGGCTGATAACTTAAAAATTAAATCAGTAATTATCCTTTTCTTAATTAGTTCTTAACTCAAAAATATTATTCAAGTTAATCATAGACATCTCAATGTCAAAAAATGGCAAATACAGTGGCTATCGAAGTTAGTAATCTCTCGAAGGCTTTCAAAGGTAAGACAGCACTTAAAAACGTAACTTGCACAATTCATGAGGGAGAACTGGTTGCGCTAATAGGTGCATCTGGCTCAGGCAAATCTACCCTTTTACGGCATATTAATGGCTTGCATATTTCAGATGCAGGAACTGTTTATATTTTTGGCTCAATACTACAGAGCGAGGGCAAAACACACTCTAAAATTAGGTCTTTACGAAGCCAGATAGGTTGTATTTTTCAACAGTTTAATTTAGTCAATCGGCTAACAGTTATCGAAAATGTACTCGTTGGTAACTTATCAAGATTGTCTATCTTACGTTCAACATTCCATTTATTCACCAAAGAAGAAAAAATCCAAGCTCTTGCTGCATTAGAGCGAGTAGGCATTCTTCAACACGCTTATAAACGGGCATCTATGCTTTCTGGAGGGCAACAACAACGAGTTGCGATCGCTCGTTGTTTAGTGCAAGGAGCGAAAATCATCCTCGCAGACGAACCAATCGCCTCTCTCGATCCTGAATCGGCACGTAAAGTCATGGAATTACTTGTGCAGTTGAATCGCCAAAGCGGTATTACTGTAGTCGCTTCTTTACATCAGGTTCAAATGGTGCGTAGTTACTTTGATCGAGCGATCGCTCTCAAAGATGGAGAAGTGATGTTTGATGGTGCAACCACAGAGATGAATGATAAAAAGCTCAATGAACTTTATGGCACAGCTGCCGAAGAACTCATTATGAGAGGACACGGAGAACTGGTAGTGTAACCCAAAAATACAGAATTTTCACTCACATATCACAACTAAACTTATGGACAGAAGATTATTTATTCAACAGGCTTCTTTATTTACTATAACTTTGGCAAGTACTAAGATCCTTTCAGCTTGTACTTCTAATGCTGATAATAGTACAGCAGCAATTAAAGAAATTAACTTTGGCGTTCTGTCTACAGAATCTCAAGCTAATCAAAAACCAATTTGGGAACCTTTTGCTGCTGCTATGTCTCAGCAAATTGGTATTCCCATAAAACCCTTCTATGTTACACAGTATGCAGCAGTTATAGAAGCGATGCGTTTTGGTAAGGTTCAAGCAGCTTGGTTAGGTGGTAAATCTTATATTGAAGCAGCAAAAATTGCTGATGCAGAAGCCTTTGCTCAAGTTGTGAGTGCAGATGGTACTAGAGGATACTATTCTCATTTAATTACTAATAAAGAGAATCCTCTCGCAGCAGAAGCTATAGCAGTAGGTGGCGATAAATATGTGATTAAAAATGCAGCCAAGCTCACCTTTGCCTTTAATGAGCCTAATTCTACCTCTGGGTTTTTAGTTCCCAGTTACTATATTTTTACTAAAAACAATGTTGACCCTAAGAAAGCTTTTGAACGCTTGATTTTTGCTGGTAATCATGAAGCTTGCGCTCTAGCTGTAGCTAATAAACAGGTAGATGTAGCTACTGTCAGTAGTGAAGCATTAAGTCGTCTAGAAAGTACTAATCCTACAGCCAGGCAGAAGATTGAAATTATTTGGAAATCACCTATAATTCCCAGCGATCCGATTGTTTATCGTCGAGATTTATCTGATGATATCAAAAAGAAGTTGCAAAACTTTTTCTATAACTACAAAGATGCAAAAGTTTTAACACCATTTAAAATTTCTGGCTTTGTACAGGCTGAAGATAAAAATTGGCATACAATTCGAGAACTAGAAATTGCTAAAAAAATACAAGAGACTCAAGATAAAGAAAATCTTAGTGATAAAGAAAAACAGCAAACAATAGCAGAACTCAACCAGCAACTTAAAGAAATTCGATAAAACTAGAGCTATAGGGAGAAAAAAGTGCGCCCACGAAATCAGATAATTACTTACGCATCTCCTAATGTAGTAGCAATGTTAGAGAAAGAAGCAAAGCTTGTGACTACCCAAAAAGTTCTGTTTCTTTTAGTGATTGCTGCTGTATTGATTTTCGCCTATACTCAAAGTGAGTTAAATTTCCCTGTACTTCTGCAACGGGGAGACAACATGGTGGAATATATACGTTCATATTTCCCGCCAGACTTTAGCGATTGGAATTATTATTTCTCAGAAACACTGGTTACTATATCGATGGGAATTTGGGGAACTTTAATGGCTGCGATCGCAGCTGTTCCTTTATCTATTTTAGCATCTAATAATATTTGTCCAATATGGGTTGTTCAACCAACACGTCGCTTATTAGATGCTATGCGTGCGATTAACGAAATCGTCTTTGCACTAATCTTTGTAGTTGCTGTTGGGTTGGGGCCATTTGCTGGAGTTTTGGCATTATTTATTCATACTGCCGGTATTCTGGGTAAGCTGTTCTCAGAAGCAGTAGAATCAATTGAGTCAGGCCCGGTAGAAGGAATTAGAGCTACTGGTGCAAGCCAGATTCAAGAAGTAATTTATGGAGTGATTCCCCAAGTAATGCCTTTGTGGACCTCTTTCACTCTCTACAGATTTGAGTCAAATGTGCGTTCTGCTTCTGTATTAGGAATTGTTGGGGCTGGCGGTATTGGCGTTTCACTATATCAGAGTTTTGGTGCATTTGAATACCAAAAAGTCTGTACAATTCTGATTATTTTGATTGCTACTACTGGTGCTATTGATTTATTGTCTGCAAAGGTAAGAGAGTGGCTAATTTAGTCATTAGTTACTAGTCATTAGTTGTAACTCCACCCTTTTTCAAGTCATTTTCAAAAAATAACTCCATACGATCGCCCCGCAGTCGAGTTACACCATATTCAATAACATTACCTGTTTCATCGACGTTCACTGACTCCGCCAAAAGAATGGGTTGATTAAGGGGTATTTGTAGCCACTTAGCATCTTGAGGCTGGACTAGACGAGCAGAAACGCAGGTACTACGGCGGATATGATCGCATCCATACACCTGTTGTAAAAACTGAGATATTGATTGCTGTTCTTGCAAAATCTTGATATTTTTTGGATCTAAAATATCAGGGAATTGCTTGAGGGGAAAATACCCAGTACCCATACTTATAGGTTCTTCATCTGCAAAACTTAAGCGTTCAATTAACGCTACCGACTCACCATAAGGAATTTCTAGCCCTTTGGCTACAGCATCATCGGCAGGTACTTCTAAAACACGCAGCAGTTGAAACCTCACTTGCCAACCCTGTGCTTTCAGCGTTTGGTTGTAACGCACTCGCTTACCAATCGCATAGCGGATGGTTTTAGCCGCTACAAAAGTTCCGCGTCCTCGGTCAACTCGCAACAATCCCTCGTCTTTTAGGAGAGCGATCGCTTGTCTAATGGTATGGCGATTAACTGCAAACTGTTCTGCTAACTTCGTTTCCGTTGGTAGTCGTTCTCCAAGCTGATAAACCCCCTGATGAATGTTTTGTCGCAGTTGATCAGCAATCTGGGCATAAATCGGCATTATTTCCTTCATATATCAATATTAGATTGTCAATTTGTCAGAATTGCGTTAATCTACTTTCATCTAGATGTCTAGACAAGTTAAGAAGAGTTTAAAACAAAATACCACAAACCAACTTATGCCTACTGTGACGCAGCGACAAGCATGGATGGCAACATTAGCTAAAGCCGAGTTAGAGCTATTAGAAAAACTGGTAAAAAAATTGGTTACTTTGCCCAACTATAGCTTTTTACGCTGCCCAGAGATTGGTCTAACAATGGTGCGGGGACGCGCTGGGGGTACAGGAGAGCCATTTAACTTAGGAGAAATTACCATGACTCGCTGTGTTGTGCAGTTAGAGAGCCAAGGAGATGAAGCAATTGCTGGATTCGGTTATGTCGCAGGGCGATCGCACCGTCATGCAGAACTAGCTGCTGTTTGTGATGCATTACTACAAACTCCAAACTGGCACGATCAGATTCAGACTGAGGTAATTCAACCCTTGCAAGCAGAACACCAAAAGCAGCAGGAACTCAAGCAACGTCAAGCAGCCGCCACTAAGGTTAATTTCTTCACGATGGTGAGAGGAGAAGGGTGAATCAATTAAAAATTAAAAATTAAAAATTAAAAAATTGGATTATTGATTGATGTCAAATATAGTTACGTACTTACCTGGCTTTCAAGACTTAATTCATGATGGCCAGAGAACATTTCGGGCGTTGCTTGATGCTAATGCTCGACCGGGGATAGCTTATCAGATAACTGCTGATATGAGTGTGCCATTGTGTTTAACGCCTGCTTGTGGGGCTGCTTGTTTGACGTTGCTGGATTTGGATGTTGTGGTATGGCTACAGCCCAGTTTTGCAGATCAAGTGAGAGCTTGGTTGTTGTTCCATACAGGCTGTCGCTTCACGCAGTACCCAGAAAAAGCTGACTTTGCCTTAATTCAAGATTTGGCAGCGTTGCCAGAATTATCTATTTTTAACTGGGGTACAGCAGAAAAACCGGAAGCCTCAACAACATTATTGGTACAAGTGGAAAGTTTTGAGATGGGACAACCTGTCATTTTGACGGGGCCAGGAGTTTTAGACCAGCAAGCGATCGCCCCGACACTTCCCGCCCATTTTTGGGATTTCTGGATGCAGAATCATCAAGCCTATCCACAAGGCGTAGATGTATTTTTATTTACACAATATGCAGTAATGGGACTACCACGCACAGCCAAATCAGAGGTCTACCATGACTCTTGATATTCGCATTGCTACCCGTGAGGATTGGCCTCTATTGAATCAGCTTTATGCTGACATGGATGGTGAGTTACCTTTACCAAGCGACGATGTAGAAAAAATCTTGACAGAAATCACACAAGTTCCTAACTACTACATCTATATTGCTTTTTTAAATCAGCAACTTGTAGGTACTTTCAGTCTCCTCTATGCGCCAACAATGATGCACCGGGGCTATCACAAATTTGCAGTTCTAGATGCAGTGACAGTTATTTCTCAAATGCGAGGAGAGGGAATTGGTAGCCAAATGGTAAAAGCCGCGCTCCAATTTAGTGCCGAGGCTGGGTGTTATAAAGTCACACTCTCTTCTAATTTAAAACGCGATCGCGCCCATCAATTCTATCAATCACTAGGATTCGAGCAACATGGCTGGAGCTTTAAATGCCTACTTCAACCAAGCCTGTAAAGCAAAAATTGCGGAGGATAAAAATATAAATAATGAAAATCTTAAAACCCGATTAAAGCCTAACTTTCTTAATCAAAAATTACGAATTACGAATTACGAATTAAAAACTATGCCATACGTTGCAGTCAAAGGCGGTGAACAGGCAATTCAAAATGCAGAAGCGCTCCTGCAAAGCAGACGCAGAGGTGATCCTGCAATTCCCGAATTGACCCTAGACCAGATTGAACAACAACTTACCCTAGCAGTAGAACGGGTGATGTGTGAAGGTAGCTTATATGATCGGGAGTTAGCAGCCCTTGCTATTAAACAATCTTGGGGTGATTTGGTAGAAGCAATTTTCTTGTTACGAGCCTATCGGACAACACTACCCCGCTTCTACTATAGCCAGCCATTAGATACCAGCAAAATGCAGATTCAGCGCCGCATCTCTGCCATTTTTAAAGATGTACCAGGAGGACAAAGGTTAGGAACTACTTTCGACTACATCCACCGCCTACTAGACTTTAAGTTGATAGCAGAAGGACAAGTCCCTACAGCACCAGAAGCAGAAGCAATTACAGAATCAGTTCCACGTGTAATTGACACTTTAGATCGTGAAGGCTTGATGCAAGCAGAAGAAGGGCAGGGGAGCAGGGGAGCAGGGGAGCAGGGGGAGCAAGTAAATAATGATTCTCCGTTATCTCCTTCATCTCAACCATTTGATTTAACTCGTCAACCATTAACTTTTCCGGCTGGACGGGATGCGAGACTGCAAAATCTAGCGCGTGCAGATGAGGGTTTTTTGCTATCTCTGGCATATTCTACACAGCGAGGCTATGGCAGAAACCATCCTTTTGCTGGAGAGATTCGCATGGGGGAAGTAGAAGTGGTAATTTGCCCAGAAGAATTGGGGTTTGAAATAGCGATCGCAGATATTACTGTCACCGAAGTGCAAATGGTAAATCAGTTTAAAGGTAGTAAAGAATTACCTGCTCAGTTTACCCGTGGCTATGGACTAACCTTTGGTTACAACGAACGTAAAGCGATGTCGATGGCGCTAGTAGATAGGGCAATGCGAGCAGAGGAATTAGGGGAAACAATTCAAGGCCCAGCCCAAAACGTCGAGTTTGTACTTTCCCACTCCGATAACGTGGAAGCACAAGGTTTTGTCCAACACCTCAAACTTCCACATTACATTGACTTTCAAGCGGAGTTAAATCTGGTGCGGAAAATCCGAGAGCAGCAGCTAAATAATCAATCGTCATTAACTGTTGCTGCCCAAGAATCTCAGCCTTTAGAAACTAGTGATTTGGTTTTGGAACAAGCGAAATGATTACAGGAATTAACCATATTACTTTGTCTGTCTGCGACTTGGAGAAATCTTTTAGCTTTTATACCGAAATTCTAGGTTGTCAAGCGATCGCTAAGTGGAAAACAGGTGTTTATTTACTGGCAGGTGACTTGTGGTTGTGCCTATCTTTAGATTCCAACACACGCACAAATCCTATGGACGAGTACACTCATATTGCTTTTAGTATCCCTGAAGATAAGTTTCCAGAATATAGCGATCGCCTCAAAGTTTTAGGAGTCAAACAGTGGAAAAAAAATACAAGTGAAGGCGATTCTATATATATTCTCGACCCCGATCACCACAAGCTGGAACTGCATATAGGTGATTTATCTTCCAGAATTGCCGCCACTCAAAAAGCTCCCTATGAAGGCATGAAATTTTTTACTGAGGTAAGTCAGTGACAACAACTAAAAATATTCAAATATTATCAAAGCCAACCAACACAAAAATTGCTATTCAAGGAGTAAATGTACTAACTCCCGATGGTTGGCTGGAAGATGCCACAGTTTTAATTGAAGATGGGCAATTTACTAGCATTGATCAGGCCAGTAGTCCTAATGGATTTCATCTGGTAAATGCTCAAGGACTCCAGATGTTGCCAGGAATTATTGACTTACACGGCGATGCTTTTGAAAGGATGATTTGCCCTCGCCCTGGAGTTAACTTTCCTCTGCCAATAGCGATCGCAGATAATGACCGCAACCTCTTAGCATCGGGGATCACAACTTTTTACTGTTCAATTACCGACTCTTACGAACCAGGTTTACGCAGCCGAGATTCTGCTCGTGCTTTAATTGACTTCATTTTAGGGACAGGAAAACAAGTTTTAAATTGCAATCATCGTATTCATATCAGGCATGAAGAAGCAAATATCATAGGTCATCAAGAATTGTGTGATTGGATGGTATCCGGCCGCGTGCATATTTTGTCTATCAATGATCACCTACCACCCCTAGGAAATCAAAAGAGATTGAGTCGATATCTCAATAGTGTGAGGCAAAGATCATCGATGTCCATAGAAGAAATCGAAGAATTGGTCAACCAAGTAACAGAACGGCGACATGAAGGAGACGTGCAAATAGAACAACTCGTGGATTTAGCTCATACCTACAGTATTCCCCTCGCTTCTCACGATGATGATAGCCCAGAGAAAGTAATACTAAGTCAACAACGCCGAGTAGCGATCGCAGAATTCCCTGCTACTGTAGACTTAGCTGCTAAGTCTCGTGAATATGGTGCAGCAGTTCTTATGGGTGCGCCTAACTTAGTGCGCGGTGGTTCTCACTTAGGTTTGATGAGTGTCGCTGAGGCGGTGAAAAATAATGTTATCGATTGTCTTTGCTCAGACTATCATTATCCTTCCTTGTTTTACGCCCCCTTCAAACTCCAAGAATTAGGCTTAATGCCCTTTGAACAAGCATGGTCATTAGTTTCTAGCCGACCAGCAGAAGCGGCGGGGATAAGCGATCGCAAAGGTAAAATTGCCCCTGGTTTAGACGCTGATTTCCTGTTGATATCTCCTGATAATTCTTTACCATCTGCGATTACTGCCATCTCATCCGTATACGTAGCAGGAAAAGAAGTTGCTCGATATCAAATTCAATAAATATCCAGTCAACAGTCAACAGTCATCAGTTACCTATTATGAAACCTACCATTGAAAGCATTGTTGAACTCTTCACCGAAAAGGGTTCCCAATCCTATGGTGCAGAAGCCGTCAGTCAGCTAGAACACGCCTTGCAATGTGCTAGCCTCGCTGAAATATCAGGTCAAAACCATGAATTGATTACCGCTTGTCTACTTCATGATTTAGGACATTTAATTCATAACTTGGGAAATAATCCCGCCACCCAAGGCATAGACGATCAACATGAACATCGAGCCATTCCTTTACTAAGTCAGATTTTCAGTCCAGCAGTCACACAACCAATTAGGCTTCATGTCGTCGCCAAACGCTATCTTTGCTCAGTTGTTCCTGAATATTGGGAAAGTCTCTCAGCCGCATCCAAACGCAGCTTAGAACTGCAAGGAGGCATATTTTCCCCTGAACAGGCAGAGAAATTTATTCAGCAACCTTATGCTCAAGATGCTGTGCAGTTAAGGATTTATGACGACAAAGCCAAAATCACAAATTTGCCAACACCAGATTTAAACCACTTCACCCAATTTATAACAGCCTCTTTAAATAAGCTGTCGCGCATCTAAGTTCTATATACATCTTTTCGTATCGTCTGTTAACAGTCATCAGTCTAATGAATATCTCTCCCAATCCCCATTACCCCTTATCCCCAGAAACAGGCTTTAACTTTGCTTATTTAGACGAGCAAACAAAACGTTCTATTCGTCGCGCCTTGCTGAAAGCCGTAGCGATTCCAGGACATCAAATTCCCTTTTCTTCCAGAGAAATGCCCATGTCTTACGGCTGGGGTACTGGGGGAATTCAGGTAACAGCTGCTGTGATTGGTCAAACTGATGTTTTGAAAGTAATTGACCAAGGCGCGGACGACACCACTAACGCTGTTAATATTCGTCGCTTTTTTCAAAAAGTTTGTGGTGTAAAGACAACAGAACGCACACAAGAAGCAACTTTAATTCAGACTCGCCATCGTATACCCGAAACACCACTACAGGAAGGACAGATTTTAGTTTACCAAGTACCGATTCCTGAACCTTTGCGCTGGCTAGAACCTTCATCTGTAGAGACAGGCAAAATGCACGCCCTAGAAGAATACGGAGCTATGTACGTCAAACTGTACGAAGACATTACCACACATGGACATATTGCTACATCCTACGACTATCCGGTAATGGTGCATAACCGCTATTTGATGAGTCCTAGCCCGATCCCACGCTTTGATAATCCCAAAATGCAGATGAGTCCGGCATTGCAATTATTTGGTGCAGGGAGAGAAAAGCGCATATATGCAATTCCACCTTACACCAAAGTTAAAAGCCTCGACTTTGAAGACCATCCCTTTACCGTAGAAAAATGGGATAAAGCCTGTGAGTTATGCGGTTCTAGAGAAAGCTATTTAGATGAGGTAGTGATTGACGACCAAGGTGGGCGAATGTGGATCTGTTCAGATACAGACTTTTGTAGAGAAATGATGACGGATGACTGTTGACAGTTGACTGATGAATCTGGACTATTTATTGTACAGACGCGATGAATCGCGTCTCTAATCACTATTTACCAATGAATAAACCTCTTTTACAGGTTCACCAACTGAGTAAATCTTACGGCACAATTAAAGCGTGCGATCGCATTTCTTTTAATCTTTATCCTGGGCAAGTTCTCGGTATTGTTGGAGAATCAGGTTCAGGTAAGTCCACTTTGCTCAGTGCAGTTGCCAATCATATTGCTGTTGATCAAGGTAATGTTACTTATACTAGCCGTAGGGGTGAAGACTTAGAAATTTTTCAACTTGCGGAAGCTAAACGGCGGTTGTTGATGCGAACTGAGTGGGGTTTTGTGCAGCAAAATCCCCGTGATGGTCTGCGAATGAAGGTCAGTGCTGGAGCAAATATCGGCGAACGCTTACTAGATATTGGGGTACGCCACTATGGCAATATTCGGGATGAGGCTGCCCACTGGCTACAACAAGTGGAAATTGACCCAGCACGGATAGATAATCTGCCAGTCCACTTTTCTGGAGGGATGCAACAAAGATTACAACTCGCCCGTGTGTTGGTAACGCGTCCTCGATTAATATTGATGGATGAACCGACAGGCGGGTTGGATGTGTCGGTACAAGCGCGTTTATTAGATTTGTTGCGATCGCTTGTCCGCAATTTTAACCTCAGCGTGATTATAGTTACCCACGATATCGGCGTAGTCAGACTGCTGGCACACAGATTATTAGTCATGCAACAGGGACAGGTGGTGGAATCAGGTTTAACTGACCAAGTACTTGATGATCCACAACATCCATACACTCAATTATTAGTCAGCGCCGCTTTAACACCCTGATGTGTTGACGGTTAACGGTTGACGGTTGACGGTTGATTGCTCAACAAAGTGTTTACCGTCATCAGTCATCAGTCATCTATTTTCTTAATTATGCAATCATTAACTCTTAATCATCATCCAGTAAACTTTCCTAGCCAAGCACTTTTGCAAGTTGAGAATTTGCGAAAAAGTTTTACTCTACATCAGCAAGGAGGCATTAATCTATCGGTGTTAGAAGGAGTGTCTTTGAGCGTTAATGCTGGGGAATGTGTCGCCCTTTCTGGAGCATCCGGCAGTGGGAAATCTACATTTATGCGCTGTTTATATGCTAACTATCGCGTCGATAGTGGTTCAGTCTGGATAAAGCATCAGGAAGATTGGGTTGATTTGTGTCAACTCGCTCCCCACGAAATTTTAGCAGTCCGGCAGAAAACCATTGGATATGTCAGTCAGTTTTTAAGAGTAATTCCCAGAGTGCCAGCGTTAGAAGTTGCCGCAGAACCACTGTTGGAATTAGGGGTAAATATAGATGTTGCATATAACAAAGTTAAAGACTTATTTCATCGCCTCAACCTCCCGGAAAGATTGTGGTCTCTTTCTCCCACTACCTTTTCTGGAGGCGAAAAGCAACGGGTAAATATTACTCGTGCTTTAGCAGTTGATTATCCCATTTTGCTACTAGATGAACCAACTTCAGCCCTAGACGCTACCAATCGCCAAGTAGTAATTGAACTGTTGCAAGAAAAAAAAGCTAAAGGCTGTGGCTTAATTGGCATTTTTCACGATGAAGAAGTGCGATCGCAACTTTGTAACCGCGAATTAATTTTTAATAGTTGATGGTTGACGGTTGATGGTTGACAGTTAATTGCTCAACCAGCCCAACCAAGTGTTTACCATCACCAGTCATCAGTCATCAGTCATCAGTCATCAGTCACCAGTCACCAGTCCCCTCAGTCATCAGTCACCAGTCACCAGTCACCAGTCACCAGTCACCAGTCACCAATATTATGAATGAACAGATTTACACTAACTATCGTCTGCAACTCCCAGACAAAGAACTACTAGGTACTTTGGTAGTGCGAGATGGATTGATTGCTGATATTCAGCCAGGGATTGTGAGTCATGGTCAAAATGGACAGGGAGATTATCTATTACCAGGGTTGATTGAGTTACACACCGATAATCTCGAACGCTGTATGTCTCCCCGTCCCGGTATTCGCTGGCCTTTAGAAGCCGCAGCAGTTTATCATGATCGAGATTTAGCCAGTGCAGGAGTAACAACAGTATGTGATGCGATCGCAATTGGTGATATAGCAGCTAGTTCTCCTCGCTTATCTAACTATGCACCGATGATTGATGTCATCTCGCAAGGACAAGCCGCCGGAAACTTTTGTGTAGAACATCGCATTCATCTGCGGTGTGAACTGGCTTTTGACAAGGTTTATGAGATTACAGCACAATACGCAGATCATCCTCTTTTATCAATGATTTCGTTGATGGATCATACTCCCGGTCAACGGCAGTTTACCCGGTTAGACAAGTTTAAAGAGTATTACATAGGAAAACACGGTGTTACTCCTGACAAAATTGACGAGTTCATCATCATTCGTCAGCAACAGCAACAACTATATGCACAAAAAAATCGTATGGCTTTAGTAGAACTTACCAAAGCCAAAGGTATTTCCTTAGCAAGTCATGATGATGCTACCGTGGAACACGTCCAAGAAGCGGTTCAAGATGGAGTAGTGCTAGCCGAGTTCCCAACTACATTAGTAGCTGCCAAAGCAGCGCATAATTTAGGATTACAAGTTTTGATGGGTGCGCCTAATTTAGTGTTAGGTGGTTCTCACTCTGGTAATGTTTCAGCTATGGAACTTGTGTTGCACAATTTAGTGGATGTAATTTCTTCTGATTACGTTCCGCAAAGCTTATTACAATCCATTTTTATGATTGCCGAGAAGACGAACAAGCCGATTTACCAAGCTATGCAATTATTTACCTGCAATCCAGCCAAAGCCATTAATGTATTTTGCGATCGCGGTAGTCTGGAAGTAGGTAAAAGAGCCGATTTTATCATTGCTCATGATGATGGTATTGTACCGCGCTTGAGTGCAACTATCTGCCGAGGCGATCGTATTTCTTAAATTAAAAATATTACATATAAATATAACCTTTATGCTTAGAATTGCTTCTAGAGCAATCCCAGCTATCTACATCTTTACATCAGCTGCGGCAATCAAATAATTTGATTGTTGCCGACTATGCCCAAAGCGATCGCGGCAATAATCTTCAAATGTTTTATGCGTGGAGCGATAAAGCCGTCTGTCCCTCAATTCCGTCAGCGCTTTCCCCGCCTCAAAAAACGCCCGTTCCACTTTCCTCTCCAGGAGTAGGCGATCGCTCTGTTCTTCCTCTGTCAACTCTGGAACTTCAACAGCAGTAAGCGTAATTGTTGCTGAACTTGGATCTACTTGCTGGGAGATATCCTCGTTTACGGGAGCGATGCGATTTTGTTAGATTAGACTTAAATTCTCAGTTCCAGAGGTAGATTCTCAATAAAAACAGTTATTTAGCTGCGATCGCAGCTCTAAATAGGTGACTTAGTACCCGAATTTTAAGCACCTCACAAAATGGGGTTTTTTGTACAAACCCTCGAAAAAGGGGAATAGGGAAATTAGTGAACCGGGGCTTGGGTTAGCTGCTGAACAATATCATCCAAATTGATCGGGTTAGAAAATTTCCTAAACTCATAACGACCATATAAATTTATGTGCTGCCAAGCTACAGGAGAAATGTGTTTCAACTCCTCAATTCCTTGAACATCATTAGGTCATAAGTTTGCTCTGTTTGCTCTGCTAGCAAGGCATTTTCACCCAGTAACCCCGCATTATTAAAGGCGATATCAAGCCTACCAAACTTATTGACGACGGCGGTAAACCGCGTCTTTGTGATCTATCAAAAAACCTTAACCGAAACGTATTGGGGTGGATCTAGCGAAGACACTAAGGAAAAGGTATCCTCATTCACACTCTGACTGAGGGCAATGGAATGCCCTTAGCTAATTCCACTACTCCAGCCAACGGAAACGAGAGAGAACAAGTCTTACCTCTAATTGATAAGGTAAAACTAAAAACTTTGAAGCGCGGGCGACCACGTAAGCGAATCAAGGTACTGGCTGCCGACAAAGGTTACGACTCAAAGCAAAAACGTGCTGACCTACGCTTTCCGAGTATTCGTCCTCAAATCCCAAAACGAGTCTGGAAAACTAAGAAAAACACTCGGTTGACCCATTAAAATCTCCGTTCCGAGATTTCAGCAGGAGCGGTGTTTTGCTTGGTATCAACGCAAATACCGTCGTCTCGTTGTTAGATGGGAACGTCAAAAGGTTTATTTTGACGCATTCATTGACCTCGCTACCATTCACATCTGGATTAACAAAATATTATTAGTGGGATAGGTTCTAGTAAATCCCTGAGAAAGTTTTTGCAAAAGTTCAGTAGGGGAGTAAAATGTCTAACGATTCAATACAAAGTTAGCGATCGCCTTCATGCCTGATTCTCCTTTTCGGTTTTCGATGATTGAACCTGATGCCAAAGCACCCACATTGAAGCGCCTGCGTCAATTAAGCCGACTGCTGGATAATGTTATTACCATTCCTGGCACGCAGGTTGGTTTTGGTCTAGATCCAATTATAGGATTAATACCTATTGGTGGTGATTTTTTGGGAATCATGTTTTCTAGCTACATCATCCTAGAAGCGGCGCGGCTGGGTGTATCTAGAGCCACTTTAGGCAAAATGGTTCTGAATGTGATCGTTGATGGCTTGGTAGGCGCTGTCCCAGTTTTGGGAGACTTTTTTGATTTTGCCTGGAGAGCTAACACTAATAATATCAAGCTATTGGAAGATTACTTAAAGTTTCCTAGCCAGCAAAAGAGTGCAGATGGGTGGTTTATCTTTGCAGTTTTGGCTGGATTGTTGCTGATTGCCATTGTCTTAGTAGCATTGCCCGTGATACTAATTAGAATGCTGTGGAATGCCCTAACAGGGGGTTAAAATAATTCGTAATTCGTAATTAAGTTTTGTAACGGTGATAAACACAAGTACCACAAAACTTGCCTTGACTCGACAGAGTGCTTACCGAGCTTCTTATTAGTTGCTATGCAACTTAAACCCACAGAATTAGTTAAATTATTTATTGATAACGGAATGAAAGATTGGTGGCAAGCTACCTTTCCTAAAGGGCGGCAAAGTCTAATTATTACTGATGCTAAAGGCTATCCTGTACAAATTTCTTATGGTGAAAAAGGTAAAGGTAAACCGCTAATTTTATTACATGGCATGGGTAGTTGGAGCTATAATTGGCGTTACAGTATAGAACCATTATCTAAATATTTTCGGGTAATTTGTTTTGATGCCAAAGGTTTTGGATTTTCCGAAAAACCATTGTCTCGGAGAGAACACAATGGTCATCAAGTTATTGAGTTTCAAAGAGTTATTCAGGCATTATGTGATGAACCCGCAGTGATTGTAGCTGAATCTCTGGGGGGATTAGTTGCCCTTGCCCTTGCTCAAGAAAATCCGCAGTTAGTCGGGCAGCTTGTAGTAGTAAACGTACCTGTTTTTGCCGAACGTCTACCCCATTGGGCTATGTGGTTACTTGCCCAAACACCCCTGGAAATAATCCAAACAATTGACTCCTTACGTCTGGCATATTTGTTTGCACCTCTATTGAGAGAAATTATGGCAATAGAAAGACGTGGGGTATTATTTGATCCGTCAATTTTGACACAGGAAGATGTCTATTGGATAACTTACCCGTTTATTGAATTTCCTGGTACTATTGCAAAAGTCGCCGAAGAGTTACAAATAGCAGCGCGAGAAATTGAAAATTGGCAAGTAAATAAGCCAAATATGCTTACCCAAATTCAAAATAACCTGAGTGCTATTAAGTGTCCTACACTAATTTTGTGGGGTAAGCAAGATAGCTGGTTTCCTGCTAGTCATGGTGAAAAATTGCATCAGCATATCCCCAATTCTAAATTACAAATTTTGTCTAACTGCTGTCATGATGCTTCAACTGGTGCTTCTGAGGTGTTGAATGCAGCAATTATTGAGTTTTTACGAGATACTCATTTCTAAAGATAGTTCATATTTTGATGAGAGCATCCCAAATACGTAAAATACCTCACAATTACGCGCGAGTATTTCAACAATAATTACGAATTACGTTAGCGCAGCGTTAGCGAGACTTTGAGCGTCATTACGAATTACGAATTATATAAAAAGAGAATGGGAGGAAGCATATCAGTCAGCTTTCAAACTCCCACTCTGCCATTTGCCACTGAAGTGAACAGGAATGTATACAGACGTTGCCCGTTATTTGAGGGCTAATGCGTACTTCAACAACAACGCCCGCACACATTTAATATTCCTGTTGCAGCAAATGCCAAACCTAATTATTGATATTTATCTGCTGAGAAAAATACTCTGCAAATAATTGGTAGAGATAGTTTTTTCTTGTAAATCACTTAGTAGATAGTGTTTTACAAAAGGAATTTGCTTACGTGGTAGTCCCTGATAACAAAACCCTTGAAGTCGTTTATCTTTGTACAATTTAACTTGGTTAATTAGAATCTGGTTGCCATTTTGGCAGGTTTTTAAATTACCGAATTGCTCGCCTTTCCTATTGCAGCACCATCCGAAATAGATCCAGACTCAGACGACAGAGATTAAGTTCACAGAGGATTCCTAAAAAACTACTCTTGGGCGATAGTATAGCTGTAGATTCTTTCAATTCTCTGATCTACCATGCCAAAACAGTCTATAGGCCTTGATAACCAACTATATAATTACCTTTTATCCGTTTCGCTGCGGGAACCGGAGATTCTTTTGAAGTTGCGCCAAGAAACAGCCAGCCATCCTCGTAGCGGAATGCAAATTTCACCAGAACAAGGGCAGTTTATGAGACTACTGGTGCAGTTGATTGGAGCTAAGAAAACCCTGGAAGTTGGAGTATTTACAGGTTATAGCTCACTTTCTGTAGCTTTGGCACTACCAGATGATGGCAAAATTATCGCTGCTGATGTGAGTGAAGAATTTACTGCGATCGCCCGGCGTTATTGGCAAGAAGCCGGGGTTGCCGATAAAATCGATCTGCGATTAGCACCAGCTTTGGAAACTTTAGATCAACTGTTGGCAACTGGCCAAGCCGAGACATTTGATTTTGCCTTTATTGATGCTGATAAAGAAAATTATGATGGATATTATGAGCGATCGCTGCAATTGGTGCGTCCAGGTGGATTGATTGCTATTGATAACGTTTTATGGTCAGGACAAGTTGCCCAGGAGCAAAATCAAGATGAAAGCACCCAGGCTATCCGGGCGCTCAACGAAAAGTTACATCATGACGAACGGATTACCCTCTCCCTTATCCCCATTGCTGATGGACTTACTTTAGCAATCAAGCGACCTTAATCCAGTTTGATGCCAACTTACTGTTATAGCTGTTTTTTATTTGTTGGAATAGAGTATGGCTGCACAGATGTGCATTGGTGTCAACTTAACGTGAAAGTCAGGCTAGAAGCAGCTTTTAGATATTGTCTCGTTCCCAGTCAAAGACTGGGAATGCCGTCCTAGAGACTCCGCCTCTCTTGCTGGCGGCAGAGACGCTTTTGAGTTGCATTTCCAGCCCAGAGGCTGGAAACGAGATTTGAAAAGGCTTTTAGCTTAAGTTGACACCAATGATATCTGTTCGCCCCTAATGCGTTTTCTACTTAGAAGTTGTAACCAAGTCCAAATAGTAGCCCTACATCAGTTTGATCCATAAAAGCAGCATTTACAGCACCTGTCACCGTAAATCTGTTAGCTATAGGAATGTCTACACCACCAGTTAGCAGTAAGCCAAAATCAGTGTCGAGATTAGCTTCGATGGCTACGCCAGCACCCACATAAGGAGATATAGCGAACGTTTGTTCACCCACTGCACCTGCTGTGCGGGGAGAAAAATCTAAAGTCAAGGGAACCAAAAATATTGTATCGCCACCAAACAGCACCGATGGCCGCACTGATATGTTACGTGTCAGACCAATTTTGCTGATCACTGCAAAGTTGCCATCGCTCACAGCTGTATCATTACCGCTCAAACCAATATTACCAGCAACACCGATATAGCTAGGCCCACCAAGAGTGGTTCTACCTGGCGTAACATCAGGCGTTGTACCATTTGTGGTTCCTGTTGGTGGTTGATTTAACTGACTGATGTTAATATCAGGCGGGATCAGGACTTGGTTAATTGCATGGATAACACCATTGCTAGCTTGGACATCCGCCTGAATAACTCTGGCATTATTTACCGCGACTTGATTGTTAGCGCGATCAATTTGAATATTTACAGGGCTTTCTTCATAGGTTTTCAGTTCTCCAGCCGAGAGTTGACTAGCAGTTACTGCACCAGGAACCACATGATATCTCAAAATCTTAATCAATGCTTCTCTGTTCTCTGGTTGCTGCAACTGTTGTAGGGTAGCAGCAGGTAAAGCAGCAAATGCTTCATCGGTGGGAGCAAAAACTGTATAAGGGCCAGGCTGTTGCAAAATATCTGCTAAACCAGCTGTCTTTAATAAAGAAGTCAGAGTTGTCAAAGAAGTACTGGATGCAGCAAGAGAAACAATATCGCTACCTGTTTGGGTACCGCCAGTAGTTCCACCGACAATATATTGAGTAGCTGGAAGATTGCTAGCAATGGGTTGCACCCGTCCCTGTCTAGCCAAAGCTTGATATAAAAGTGCGGCAGCTTCAGCACGAGTCAGGGGCTGTTGCGGATTGAGTTGTTTTACATCTGGATAATTAACAACAATATTAGATTGTGTTGCTATTGTCACACTATTAACAGCATAGTTTGGGATAGCTGAAGCGTCGTTGTAGTAGGTGCTGAGGTCAGTGCTGGTTCCAGTGGTGCTAGCAGTTAAACCCAAACCATTCGTTAAAGCAACGATCGCCTGTACCTTGGGTATTTGTTGATTTGGCGAAAACACATTCCCAGGATAGCCTGCCAGAAATCCGGTTTCGTAGGCGTACTGAATTGCAGAAGCCGCCCAGTAGCCAGCAGGGACATCACTAAATCCGCCTGCGGTTAATTGCCGAACTCGGTTTTGGTTAGGGAAAGCTTTTTGAAGTAGGGCGGCAAACTCGGCACGAGTCACAGCTTGATTCGGCCGAAAGCTGCCATCAGGAAAGCCAGTAATCACGTTATTGTCAGCTAGGACTTGAATGAAGGGACGCGCCCAATAATCTGAGGAAACATCAGACAAGTTAACTGTTGAAGTAGGCGATGGTGTTGCAGATGGTGTTGCAGGTGATGGTGTCGTAGATGGAACAGTATTTTGAGATGAAGCTGGGGCAGAAATTACGATGGGGGTTATTGTAGCAGCTGTCATTCCCAGAACTAGTAAAGCAACCCTTGCTGATGACCAACGAAAGAAACTAAACATAGAAATATCCTCTCTTCAAATTCTTGGATTGACTATTGGAAAATACTGGATGCAACGTTAAGTGAATACAAATATCGAGATGATTGTTTGGTTTGCCTCGATATGGAAACCACAAATACAACCATTAACTCTGTAAAATTAAAATGTTGGACATTATGAGTAGCTGCTCTGATATCTCATAACTCATATTTATCCAAATGCTCACCACACATATAAAACTCCTATTTGATTTTTAAAGAAACGCAGATAACACTAATAAGCATAAGCAGGTGTATTGTAGTAACATGCTATGTTGCAAAAATAAAGATAGTTATTGCAAATATGCGGTTTTATCAGTTCTAAAATCGCAGCCAAGCAGTAAAAAAATTGGCTTTTAATAGCCGTCTCTTTATAATTGCCCAGGAGGGTTAACGCCGTCAAGCTCAATGCATCATCATATTGAGCAACATTTAAAAAATGAAATGTGTCTTGGCGATATACCTGATTATTAAGCTTTGATCCAAATAATACAACTAACTAATGGCTGGATTTCAAAGAAAGACTTTCACTCTTTAGATAGTTGTCTGTGATGGAAAATTTTAAAATACTAAACTGGAAATTAGCGATCGCAATCAAAAATTTGGGGCATGATTTCGTCAAGTTTTTTGCCTAGTGTTTATTTTTTTGCAAAAGACAATTTCATGAAAATGAAGCCACGGATAAACTAGGATTTTTGAAAGGTGGCTAATCTGTGTCAATCTTGCTCATAACTCCTCTGGAGGTAGGGCAATAAATCCGCTTTTGACTCCACGCTAGAACACCAATTCAGTAATCCTGGAAGAACCTCTCCCCCAACCCCTCTCCGCATCGGAGAGGGGAATTTGGCTCCCCCTTCCCTGCTAGGGAAGGGGGCTGGGGGGTTAGGTTTTTGATTACTGAATCGATGCTCTAGGAGCTACGCATTGATAAGAAATACGAAATATAGCGCTTCTCGGTTGAGTCCAAGCCCCTTAAGAGCTAGCGTTGGGGAGTAAAATTCAAAGCTTCTCTCCTTTTAGGAGAGAGGTTTAGAGAGAGGTCAAAGTGTATTGCTTCCATTCGAGAACCGCTATATAGGTGATTTAAAAAACCATATCTGTCGTTCGCATTTTGAGCCAGTCAGAAGCATTACTTAGTCTTGACCCAGCAAATCTGCAATTGAGGTTAGTAATTCAGTTGGTTGTACTGGTTTAGCAAGGTGTTTCTGGAAACCAGCTGCTAAGACTCGATCGCGATCGCTTTCTCCAGCATAGGCGGTAAGAGCGATCGCAGGAATTTCCCCTCCCTCCTCCTTTGGCATTGCTCTGATGACCCTAATCAGGTTGTAGCCATCCATCTCTGGCATTCCTAAATCACTGATTAATAGATTAGGTACAGTCTGGGCGATGAAAGCCAGCGCCTCTGTTGCCGATGCTGCAACAGTTGTCAGCGCTCCATTCTGTTGTAGCAAGAAGTGCAAAAACTCCCGTGTGTCAGCATCATCATCAACAATCAATATCCGTAGTCCGCTAAGAAGTGACGAGTTAAATTTCTCCCCCACTCCTCCACTCCCCTGCTCCACTGCTCCTCTGTTCCTCTGCTCCCTCGCTTCCCCACCCTCCTTCATCAGAGGCAGCCTAACAGTAAAAATTGCTCCCTGTCCAATTCCCGGACTATCTGCTGTTACAGCCCCACCATGCAACTCTACCAAGTGACGAACTATTGCCAATCCCAGTCCCAGACCACCAAATTTTCTGGTTGTGCTGCTATCGGCTTGGCGAAAATATTCAAATACGTGGGGTAGGAATTCAGGCGAAATACCTAGTCCTGTGTCTTTAACTTGAATCAGTGCTGAGTGGGAAGCCAATTCCCGACTCAATGATAGGCTGACTTCCACTGAACCATTCGGGGGAGTGAACTTGACAGCGTTCGAGAGTAAATTCCCCACAACTTGCTGTAAGCGATAATAATCGCCTAACACTTTGCCAACATTGGGGTCAAGCTGTATTTTTAACTGGATGGATTTGGTTTCTGCTGTTAACCGGACTGTTTCTGATGCAGCATCAATTACAGATACCAGGTTAACAACAGCAAAAGTCAGATTCAATTTACCGCGAATAATTCGGGAAACATCCAGCAACTCATCAATTAATTGAATCTGCAATTGAGCATTTCTTTCAATGGTTTCTAAAGCACGATTTGTAGTAGCTTCATCAAATTTGCGACTTTTGAGTAGCGATGACCAACCAAGAATCGGGTTAAGGGGCGATCGCAATTCATGGGAGAGAATAGCAAGAAACTCATCTTTGTTGCGGTTTGCCTGTTTGAGTTCCTCTGCTTGTTGTCTAAGTGCCTTTTCTAATTGCTTCCTGGGGGTTAGGTCAAGAATAAAACAGATCCAAGATGCCGGATCTCGCTCCACTAAAGCACCACCAATTAGTATGGGAATACGGGAACCATCCTTGCGGATGTATTCTTTTTCATAGGGTGTACATACCCCAACCGTTAAAAGTTGCTCTATCCCTTGCTCATCAAGAACATGATATTCAGGCGGGGTAATATTTTTTCTGCGTACTTGGCCCGCCAAGAGTTCCTCTCGGCTATAACCCACCATTTCTAAAAAAGCCTCGTTCGCCTCAGTAATGTAATTAGGAGTGGCGAACATAATGCCAATAATGTTGGAATCAACTAATCGTCTTAATTGAGTTTCGCGCTGGCGCAAATTATTTTCTGCCTGTTTGCGCTGGGTAATATCCTGGGCAGTACCCATCAAGCGTACTGCATTACCCTCGGCATCGTAAAAGACACGACCTTTAGCAGCAATCCAATGAATGCTACCATCAGACCAAACGCTGCGGTATTCTATGTCACACTCAACCTTTTCTTCAAAAGAGCGAGCGATCGCTTCATGGATGCGTTGACGATCTTCTGGATGTATACAGTTGAGGAAAATCTCATAGCCCATTTCAGCTTCTGGGGACAGTCCAAACAACTGCTTACATTTCTCTGTCCAAATTAACTCCTTGGTGGACATATTCCAAAACCACATACCCAGTTCCGCAGCGGTAGTGGCCAACCGAATCCGTTCTTCACTCTCGCGCAGGTTTGTTTCAATTTGTTGGCGTTCGTGCAGCGCAGCTTGCTGTTCAGTAATATCATTACTAGCACCAACTACCCTAATTACCTGACCATTTGCATCCCTGACAGCAAACCCCTGGTCTTGTACCCACAAATAGCGACCATCCTTGTGACGAATTCGATACTCGATGCTATAACGGTTTCCAGCAAGCATACTAGCCATGAACTGGTCATTAACTATTTGTTGGTCATCGGGATGGATGCGTTCTTGCCACCATTCGGAGGTGGGTTCAGCTTCTTGTTGTGTGTAGCCAAAAACCTGGGTTAAACCCTGAGTTCTCTCCACCGTATTTGTATGAACATCCCAGTCGTAAATTAGGCAATTAACCGCCGCTGCTGCTAGCTCAAATCTTTCGTTACTTTGCCGCAGGGAAATTTCTATGTGTCGTCGCTCTGTAATATCAAAAGCGGTTCCCAAAAGATATTGCGGTAATCCCTCAGCAGTTCTGCTGTATAAAGTGTCATAGCTACAAAACCAGCGCCACTCTCCATTAGCGTGTCGAATTCGGTATTCAAAGCTGATGACTTCGCCCTGAGGAGCAGAATTAAATTTTTCAAAATAGCTAGGGAGTCTAGCCAAATCTTCAGGGTGTAGAAGTTGGGTAAATAACTCCTTTCCCATTGCCTGGATTTCTGCTGGTGTGTAGCCCCAACCTTGAGTAATCTGGTAATTAACGTAAGAATTTCGTTGCTCAATTAGGTCATAAATATAAAGTATCCCCGGAAGAGTGCCAGCAATTTGTTGAAGCAGAAGTTGACTATCCCACGCTGGCTTAAATTCATCTGTATCAACTAGTTGAGTATTTTGAGCATAGCTAGAGTTTTCCTCAAGCTGCGCGTGCTTAGATTCTGTAATATCCGAAAAATTTGTAACGATCGCGTAGGGAGTGCTTTCTCCAGCTTGGAATAGAGGTTGTGAAGACAACAATAGCCAGACTAGTTCACCATTTGGCTTATAAAAGCCACACACTACATTCAAGCAAGGTTTACCTGTTTTGCAGGCAACGATCGCTGGGTGAGTCTCACTGGGCAAAGGAGAACCATCTTCATGAATAAATTGCCACTTGGAATTGAGCAAATTTTGCCCTACAAGCTGTTCTGCGGTCAGTCCCAGAATGCGAGCGCAAGTTGCACTGCAAGCCTGGATAGTGCCATCAGCTAACTGAAGCACCATTCCCTCTTCTACCAGCGAATAATTTGCTTTGTTACTAACTTGCCGATTCAGCAGCTTCTCATTAGCCAGCTGGTTTTGGGACTTTTCCGCGTCTGGCATTCTAAAAAGATAAATAAATTTAAATAAGATTCAGCGGCTCATACTTACATAAATTTTAGGGCAATTTCTTCCAACTTTAGGCTGAATATAGTTGATTAGCGAATTGGCATTATGGCTGGGGACTTAAGGTGTTTCAGTTAATCTAGTTTTAGAGTATCTGAACTGTACAAAAGTTGATTATGTGGATGCAACCTTTACAGGAGATGAGATCGTGAGTAATTTGGGTAAGAAAAGATTGGAAGCTGTTTTAGCGATCGCTACTTACTCTATTGGTAACGCTACTGCTTCAGCTGCACCAACCCCTGGCGGAGAAATTTCCAAACAAATTGTGTTAACTGCGTCTGATGTGGCTATGTACACCACTATCTGGAAAATCTATTTTCAAGAAGATTTATCCAATCAAGGAGTTTTAGATATGTTGGCAGAGTTGGGTTTAGTCACCCTTGCTGCCACTGGAACTGCTTATATTGTTGGCAAAATCACTACAGCGATCGCCTGTGAGATCACAGACTGGCTAGGCCCGGTGGGATGGGTTGTTGCAGCAGCAATTGCTACTTCTATCACTGGTTTATTTACTGCTACATGGGCACTCTATTGCGATCGCGTTTATTCTCAAAGAAAACCTCAACCAATTTAACTTTAAGCTGTTAAGCATTTAATTTGCACATTGAGATCGCAAGGGGGCAGGGAGCAAGGGAGAGGATTTGCAGCTTTTATTACCATGAAAATGATGCAATTTAAATGTCGATTAGCTTACTTCAGCAAAAGTTGCTGTCCAGATCCCCGATTTCTTCAAATCAACACCCCAGCAATACAAGCGGTGATAAAACCCGCTAACAATCCGCCAATCATTGACCTTACACCCATGCGAGCTAAATCATGCTGGCGATGAGGTGCTATCCCAGCAATGCCGCCAATGGTAATTCCTATTGAACCTATATTTGCAAAATTACATAAGGCATAGGTCGCAATAATTACTGCACGTTGGGAAATTTTACCGCTTTCGATTAGTGCCTTTAAATCCAAAAAAGCAATAAAGTCATTCAAAATTGTCTTTGTACCTAATAAAGCTCCAACTTGCCGACAATCAGCCCAAGGTACGCCCATCAGCCACGCCACGGGAGCCATAACAAAAGACAAAATCCACTGTAATGACAGTTGCTGTAAGCCCACAAATGCCCCCAACCATCCCAGCAGTGCATTGAGAGCAGCTAATAATCCCAAAAAGGCAATAATCATCACCCCAACATTAACTGCTAGCTTCACGCCGTCAATTGCTCCGGTAGTAGCAGCATCAATTACATTTACATAATTGGTTTTTAGATCCACTTTTGCTTTACCAGCCGTCTCTGATATTTCTGTTTCTGGATACAATAATTTTGATACCACCAACGATGTGGGAGCAGTCATAAAAAAAGCAGCAATCAGGTGTTCTGCGGGTATCCCAAAGGAAAGATATGCCCCTAGAACTCCACCCGCAATTGTGGCAAAACCACCCGTCATCAAGGCATGAAGTTCGGATTGCGTCATCTTCGCTATATATGGTTTAACCATCAGCGCCGACTCTGTTGGCCCCAAAAAGATGTTACCTGCACAGGATAAAGATTCAGAACCCGATGTTTTCATTGTCTTCATCATTACCCACGCCATCACGTTTACAACTCGCTGTAAAATGCCGTAGTAATACAAGACGCTGACGAAGGCAGAAAAAAAGATAATTGTCGGCAGCACTTGGAAGGCAAAGAAATGATCCTTAAAATTTTCTCCAAAGACAAATTTTGCACCCACATCAGAAAATGCTAAAAATTGGCTGATAAAATCTCCTAGGGATTTAAACACATTGAAACCCCAAGGAGTTTTAAGAATCACCAGCGCAAACACAAATTCCAACCCCAAGCCCCACGCCACTAAGCGCCAACGCACTGCTTGACGATTAACAGAGAAGGCGTAAGATATACCAATAAAAACTAAAATTCCCAATGCAGAAATGGCACGTTCCATAATGACTCCCGGAAATGTATCGCTAAGGCACATGGTCACAGAGCATACACAAAAATCCGCGTGTTTTTATGGTTTTGTAGTCAATTACTAGAGTTTTGATGGTGTAAAGAAGGATTTAGCGATCGCACACCAAATTATTGTAGAAAAACATGGCGGCACTCTGGAAGTTAATTCTGTACAGGGAGAGGGTACAGAGTTTGTAATTCAAATTCCGATTTAAAATTATCCCTCCTGGCGCGGGTAGCCAAAGCTGAGATGGCTGCCAATAAGTGTGTAGAAGTCATTTGGCGCGTGTGCAGCACCCCCTGCACAACCCGGAACCTTACACTTATCGCTAACAATTTGGGCGACTTTGTAAAGCTTGGTAGTGTGTGGTGCCATGTCCCATCCTTCGCCACCATAGCTGCTTGTGGTTTTTTCAATATTATGCAAAACAATCACTTCCAGCCGCCAACCATTGATTTTGCACTCGCCCAAGCGATAAATTTTAGATAATGCCGGATCTGATAAAGCTAGACGTAATTCTCTTTCTATTTGCGTGAAATCAGGCTTTTCTGGCTTCATCTGCAAGTAAGCAAGCAGTTCTGCGGCTGATGTGCCAGTTCTAAAAAACACTGGTGCATAACCGTCTCCTCCAGAAACGACTCTCCAATCAACTAAGGTGAGTTGTGGTGATTGCGCCAGCGCCACAATCAGTGAAGTGTCAGCTTGGTTATCTGTGCCAGTTATGCCACCATAACCAGACTCAATGCCAAAATTGCGATCGCAAACACCAATAATTTGCCAGACATAGTGTGCAACAGTAACTATAGGTTCATCTCTTTGTATACCCGACATAACTTCAGCATAGTTGCTCTGGTCAACATACAAATCGTAAGAACCTGGAGTATTGGAGTTTCCACATGGTGCATTGATTAATTTGCCAACAAAGTGGCAGTGTTTAAAGCCAGACAGTGGATGCTGGCGCACCATAGCAGTAAGGCGTTCAGCATCAGACGGAGCAAAAGTGGCACTGAAGTAGTAATGAGGGCCTTGGCCGCACTCTTTGATTTCCCAGAACCAATCCTGAAATGTACTCATCTATAAAGGCACACACAACGAAATAAGACCAAGATAACTGGTGGCAGATAACATTAAACACCCAGGATATAACCTCTAGGCGATCGGGTTCTGTTTCTCCATATTGGCTCTACAAGCAGCACTTCTCAGAATTACTTTCCTAATATCTGCTTTCTTAAAAACTCACTTTTCTCTTGAGATAAACGATAAATTGTAGGTTCTGCCTTTCCAATTATATGACCTTGTACATAGCTAATACCTAATTTTTTCAATTGATTTAGTGTAACTGGTGAATTTTCATCTAATCCCTCAACAATTATACTTGCTGGGTTTAGTGGATTCGTTGTTGCAACTATTTTTTGAACAAACTCGATAATAACATTAACGGGTTCTTGATAAAGAATTTCACGGTCAATTTTTACATAAGGTGGATTAAGTCCTGCTAATCGAGAGACTGACGCATAACCAACTCCAAAATCATCAATGCCAAATTTAATTTTTAACTCTTGAACATATTTAGACAATCTAATTTTAAATGTATCTAAAGGAGATTTAAGCTTCACTCCATCCTGATAAATTGGCAAATCAGTTTTTTCGGAAATTTCTAAAATTAGTTTTTTGGCTGTAATGTGATTGCTTGTTCCTTCTTTAACAATCTCACGAACCGTCTCAAAATAGGCGGTTCGCATCAGAGACTCTGGATACACATTCACTGATAGAGGAAGTATTTCATGGGATCTACTTTGTTTTGCTTCAATTAATGCTCGTCTATAGCTATCAGCCGCCAGATTGAGAAGAACTTGGTCTAACTCAATTGTAAATTTACGTCCCCATAACTCAGCAGCATAGAATAGATCAACAGGAGCTATCAAGCTATCTGGATCACGAGCAAGAGCTTCCCAACCGCTAATTGAAAATGTATCTAAGTCAAGAATAGGTTCAAAATATATAACAATTTTAGCTAGACGATCGCAAAAAAGATTAAACCTTTTCTCATAGAAAGAAAAAGGAACAAAGCCATAATTCTTTTTCAAATTGTCAAGAATTGTTGCTTCAACTCTTGTAGGTTGGAGATATAATTCCTGGCTAGCTTCATAGAAACTAGATATGATTGTACAGTAAGCATCGCTAAGTAAATAAGAATCTTTTAATAAACCACAGACTAATATAAATTCATTATCTAAGGTATCTAAAGGTATCAATATAAAAGCTTTAGATGCTGATTCTTGCTCATCATAATGAATTCTATAAATCCCCTGATGATCTGAAGTAAAAATAGAGTTAATTGGAATATTAGAAAGAATTTTGTTTTTGAGAATATTCGCATAAGCATCATCATCAATAATTTCACTAAAATTGCTTTGTGCCTTTATATTCCAAGTATTTTGATTTTCGACGCGATGCATTACAAACACTAAGTCTGCATCCGAAGTTTGTCTAATAACTTCAAGAATAAAATTTTGAACTGTAGCTGGTCTATCTCCATTGTTATGAGATAAATATTTAACAGAATATTCTCCTAATCGTTCAGCTAATCTGCTAATAAAGGATTCAAAAGGTTGTAATAAGCTTGGGATAGGATTATAGTACCTAGTATTACTTAGCTTTTTAGAGTATTCTAATTTAATTTCTCCGATGTGAATCTTGGTCTGAATTGTTTCTAAAACTGGAATGGGCATAGATTTTGCTTTCGCTAATATGATTTCAAAGCCCTTATCTCTGAGGACAATGATTTTAGGAGTCATACTAGGAAGAACTTCTCTGATTTTGCTAGTAGCATACTCATGAAGCTCTAATATTGATACTTGTCCATCTTTATTAAGATCGCCTGTTCCTGTTTCTATGCCTTCTACTAAATAACGAGTATAGACAGATAGTTCTGAACCTTGTTGTTCAAAAGCATACTCAGTAGAACTAGAGGATGTCAGAACCACTCTTCCTTCTGAACCTAGTTGTCCTTGTAAATCAACGGAATCGTCATTCTTAGTAGATAGGCTTGGATCGAATGCTCCACTAAAACAGCAATCGAGTATGATTACCTGCCGCTTCGCACGGCTACGTTTCATTACTTCATGAATAAAGGTTGCAGGGACAGCAGTTGACCGTACTAATTCTCCCTTTGGGGTTTTCTTTGTTGCGCGAGTTGCAAAGTATAAATTACCAGTGTCATCCTTAATACCATGCCCAGAAAAATAGAAAAGTATTAAATCTTCTTTAGTTCGCTCTGAGAAAAGTGCTTCAATTTCATACTGCATTGTCTGGGGATCAGGATTTTTTAAACTCTTTAGCTCGTTAAAATCTCCCATGTCAGGGTCTTGTAAAACCCGACGTAATGCTTCGATATCTTTCGTTGCGGCTGGTAGAGGGCTTAATCCAGGTTCGTATTCATCGACTCCAATTAACAATGCTATTTTTGCCATTTTAATATCTTTAACTTCTGGTAAAAAACAAAATTATTTACTATTTTTCTAGTCTTTTTATTTATCTGCTATAAATTCTTGAGCAGCTTTAATAGCAAGTTCTAATTCTTCTCGACTATGAGCAGATACTTTCAATTTCTTGCCATTTGCCTCTACTTCTAGCTGAATAGACTTTCCGCCAAGACGATCACCCAAAAACCTAAATAATTTTTTTGTATTATCTACATTGAATTCTGCTGTTAACATTCCTACTAAAAAACCACCTAAAGCTTTATTGCCTTCTGGAGGATTGGGATCGTGTACACGAGCAACATTTTCTATTTCATCCATCTCTTTCAGTTCAGCTATGAACCATTGAACCTGCTCATCTTGCTCTGTAGGTTCTAAATTTAGATCGTTGAAATTGAACGTAAGTCTTACATTAGATTTATTCGTCATTCTTTTTTGCCTTATTCTATTCATTTATAAGGGGTTGTTTGAAAAGTGTTTCCCTGTGACTTGAGGCACTTTTAGATCCCCCTCAACCCACGCCAAGGGAGAAGACCGCGCTGGCTCCCCTTAAAAAAGGGTAAACCGGAGTCAAAGTCCTCCTTTTCAAGAGGGATTTAGAGGAATATAAAACTTTTGATACCGACTAGGGGACTTTTCAAACATCTTCTAAGGGTAAGGGGGATCTACGTAATTGCTTTTTTATGAGAGATTGTAGGTCATTGATATTACCTGATCAAGGTTGGTATCAAAAATTATACAATTTAATTCTAGCTTGACCATAACCCGGATTTCTCACTTGTGAGAAAAATCATTTACATAACCTGGATGACAGATGATTTTTTTGATACATCACTAGCTTATATTCAAGAACAGAAGCACACTACGCATGAATCCTACATAAATAGATAAATAAAGCACAATTTATGAACTTATACGGAAATTATAATGATGTAGAAATAAAATTAAGCAGGTCAAAATTAGGCTTGAAAAAAACTAGAAGCAGAGGGACTGCTTGAATTAATACAATTTTTAACTCTGCTTCAGTTACGATCGCAGTTTCACAACCCCATAACCGTCCGATAATGAGTCTCTATTTGCGCGACGGTTTCAGACTTGCGTTTTGTCTCCCATTGACTACGATTAAATAATTCTTGTCGTAATTCATCAACGTTAATTGTGGTAATTTTGCCATTAGCAACAATTTGCTTACCATTTACCCAAGCACTATCTACAACATTACTAGGACGACCTAAAACTAGCAAACCAATAGGATCTGTACGGGGTAATAATGATAAATTGGTGAGATCATAAAGTACCAAATCGGCTTGTTTACCTACAGTTAAAGAACCGAGTTTATCTGCTATATTTAGCCCCTTTGCACCTCCCAAAGATGCCATCTCCACTGCTTGTCTGGGCGTAATCCAGTGTTGATAATCTGAGTCTGTAACATTGTGCAAGATAGAACCCATTTTGATGGCTTCTAGCAAATCTTGAGAGTCATTACTAGAAGCACCATCACAACCAAAAGTTACATTTACTCCAGCTTGGCGATATTTTAAAATTGGGGCGATGCCACTACCTAAACGCAGATTACTTAAGGGATTATGGACGACTGTAGATTGAGTTTCGGACAGGATGGCGATATCAGCATCATTTAACCAAACGCAATGGGCAAGTGAAGTACGATCGCTCAAAAACCCGATTCGTTTCAAATGTTCCACAGCAGTACAACCGTACTTTTCTTGAGCGAGTTTTTCCTGTGCCCTGGTTTCGAGTAAATGGGAGTGACGACAAAGATTATAGCGATCGCTTAACTCAGTACACCCCTCAAATAAAGCATCAGTACACAATTGTATCCCTGTTGGTGCAACTAAAATATTTACACCCTCATCTGGGCGATGAAATTGCCTTACCGCCTCTTCGATGATTTCCAAAGTTGCCGCAGTTGAGCGAAAATAAGGCTGATGAGTTTGGGTTGATTCCCCGGATGGCATACCTGCGGTAAGGGATTCATCTTGAATTAAGGGGGCGATAAAGGCGCGAATTCCCACTTCTCTATAAGCGCGAGTCGCAATGGCGATCGTTTCTAACTCAAGTCTGGGAATTAACACTAGATGATCTACCACACTCGTCCCGCCGGAAAGTAAGGTTTCCACCGCCGTTCCCAAAGCGCTGAGATAAACCTGTTCGGGATCGAGGGGGGCAAAATCATAAAGTTCCGCCAACCATAACTCTAAAGGAAACGTTGACATGATTCCTCGCTGCCACATTTCTGATGAGTGGGTGTGGGCGTTGAAAAAGCCAGGTAGCAGGAGCTTATTTTTGCCATCTATGGCAGTGCCAATTACTTGTAGATTGGGGGCGATCGCTGCAATCGCACCATCTACAATCTGTACATCTACCGTTGCATAATCATCACTGACGGCAATCAAAACATTTTGAATGGTGAAATTTTCCATATTTAACCTTGATTAAGTAATTGTATTTTGAACTGAATTTCAAGTTACAAAATAGAAAATGGTGTTGGGTATTGCAATTTTATGAATTTACCATTACGGACATTGGGAGTTCCACCAAATGCGTGGACAGTGAATGATGCGATCGCAGATATCACTCGTCCCCAAAAGACCCCACAACCCGTTATTTTATCAACAGAAACTAAAACCCTGCGCCTAGACTTAGCAAAAGCTGCTATCCTCGTCATTGATATGCAAAACGACTTCTGTCACCCTGACGGCTGGTTAGCACATATCGGCGTGGACGTAACTCCAGCGCGTCAGCCTATTGAACCTTTGAACAACTTACTTCCAGAACTGCGTGAGGCTGGTGTTCCGGTAATTTGGATAAATTGGGGAAATCGTCCCGACTTGCTTAATATTAGTGCTGGTTCGCGTCACGTCTATAACCCCACAGGGGAGGGTGTGGGATTGGGCGATCCACTGCCAAGCAATGGTGCTAGAGTACTCATGGCAGGTAGTTGGGCCGCAGCAGTAGTAGACGAACTAGAACAAATTCCTGAAGATATTCGTGTGGACAAATACCGCATGAGTGGATTTTGGGATACGCCATTAGATAGTATCTTGCGGAATCTGGGAAGGACAACATTATTTTTTGCTGGTGTTAATGCTGATCAATGTGTACTCACTACGTTATGTGATGCCAACTTCTTAGGATATGACTGCGTGTTAGTTAAAGACTGTACCGCTACCACTTCTCCTGAATATTGTTGGCTAGCGACATTGTACAATGTCAAACAATGCTTCGGTTTTGTCACTGACTCGCAAGAGATTTTAACAGCGCTGCAAAAGGGTGAGGGGTGAGGAGTTAGGAGAGACGCGATTAATCTCGTCTGTACAGGAGTTAAGAGTAATTAGTGATTTTGTGATTTAGAGATACAACTAACAACTCAATATTCAAGACTCGGATTTTAGGAATTTCCGTACCCATCGATAACTTCAGAGGGGATAAATAAATGTACGCTACTCGTTGTGTAATTCCGGTTATCAAATCTACCAAAGATTACCAAGTATATCGCATCAGTCCCAACGACTCTAATCGATTAGCAATTATTTTCGATTCGACAAATGCTAATACTTCCTTGACTTGCTGCATAGAAATTTTTGATGTTGGTGGACAAACACCGCCAAATCGCCATCAGTGGGCGGTAGAAATGTTTTTTGTCCTCAAAGGGGAAGCGATCGCTATGTGTGACGGCAAGAGTGCCATGATCAAAGCTGGAGATAGTTTATTAGTGCCTCCCACCGGTACTCATTTGATTAAAAATACTGGTTCTACTCGCTTGTACACGTTGACTGTTATGGTTCCCAATGAAGACTTTTCGGAATTGATTCGCAGTGGGATTCCAACGGAGTTAGATGAAGAAGATATGGCAGTACTAGGGAGATTCGATACTTTGATGCCCTGTTAGAATAATTCGTAATTCGTAATGACGTTCCTGTGTCGCTAACGTAATTCGTACTCACATCTGTCATGCTTCCCAAATGCACCAGTTTACGTCATTTTCAAAAATACAGCATTTGCGATCGCCTACAGCGAGCGGGTACGCCATCGAACTGCCGAATATGGACTGCTATAGCAATCTTAAATCATTCGTGAGAAACAATATCCCCGATAACTTTTACGAAGTCGGGGATCTGCGGGTTGCAATCCTCACAAATCAAATAGGATTGCTATATTTATGGGTTCTTGGCAACTTTTGGTGATCATGAAAGGTTACGCGCTTTAAGGCAGAAGGCAGAGGGCAGAAGGCAGAAGGAGGGAAAAAAAGAAGGAGGAAGGGATACAATTGAATTACTAACTTCAAACTTCACTCCATCAAACTTTTGGTATGGAATTGCTATACCACCTGTTACCTGACACAACAAACCTTCAACTGAAGAGATGGCAATTTGACAAAGTACAAGGGACGATTACGTTGATTGTCTCTGCGGTGCAAACTGTCATTAATTGCCCAGTTTGTAACCACCCAACTCACCGAATTCATAGCCGCTACGAACGTAAGTTAACAGACCTGCCCTGGGCTGATTACAGTATTACCATACAGTTACGGGTGCGAAAGTTTTTTTGCATTAACACTTTATGTAAACGGCGCATTTTTACCGAAAGGCTGACAAGTGTAACCGCACCAAGGGCTAGAAGGACTCTGCGTTTAGCGCAACGACTGAGTGCAATTGGTTTATCTCTGGGCGGTGCAGCAGGGGTAAGACTCTCAGAGCATTTGGGGGTAACAGCTTCTCGTAACACGCTATTAAAATTAGTCCGCTCAATCCCACTTTTGCCAATCGTAACGCCACAGATTCTTGGGGTAGACGACTTTTGTTTTCGTAAATGCAAAACTTACGGTACAGCATTGATTGACCTGGAACGTAGCCGACCAATCGCTCTACTTAAAGACGCAAAAGCTGAAACCTTAGCAGAATGGTTAAAAGCTCACCCTGGTATCAAAATCGTCTCACGAGATCGGTCAAAAACTTATGAAAGTGGTATTCGCCAAGGAGCGCCAGAAGCCATTCAGGTTGCAGACCGTTTTCACTTATTACAGAACTTAGCTGAAACACTTAACGAAGTTTTCGCTACACATCATCAAGCTCTCAAAACCGTCGATGAAGCATACAGTCTTTCATCAGTAACCCAAACAGACGGTACTGTAGTTGTGCGAGTACCACGGCCAACCCGTGAACAACAGGCACTACAATTAGCAGAACAAAGCCGTGCCAGACGACTTGCTATACATCAGCAAGTTTGGGATTTACATCACCAAGGTTGGAGTGGAAAAGCCATAGCTCGTCAAGTTGGGATTGGTGTAACAAGTGTATTTCGTTATTTACGTACTTCCACTTTGCCAGAACCAACTAGACGAAGAAGCCGAGGTCGAAGTATCTTAGTTCCGTACCATGAATATATCCTTAAACGCTGGAATGAAGGTTGTCACGAAGGCTTAATTTTATTTAAGGAAATTCAAAAACTAGGTTACAAGGGTAGTTATGATACTGTAGCTCGATACATACGACGTATCCGTACTGTCCAAAAAATCAAGCCAAGAAAACGGTATTCGGTTAAGTCTTTACCAAAAGTCGCTCAACCCAAGAAACTTTGTCTTACACCTCGTCGTGCAGTATGGCTAGTGCTGCGGAAACCAGAGTCGCAACAGCCAGAAGACGAGGAATTGCTTGCGCTACTAACAGCACAACATCCAGATTTAGCTGAAGCTATTCAGTTATCGCAAGGCTTTACCTGCATTGTGCGCCAACGGCAGCATTCACAACTTGATCCTTGGCTCACTCAAGCTCTCATGAGCAATCTGACTGCTTTTCGTCGCTTTGCTAAACGATTGCGTGAAGACTACGACGCAGTGAAGGCGGGTGTAACTATGTCAGTTAGTAATGGCCCCGTTGAAGGGCATATTAATCGACTGAAAATGTTAAAACGACAGATGTATGGTCGCGCCAAGATAGACCTACTTGAGCGACGATTTTTGTTGGCTACCTGAAGGATAAGGTTTCACACTTTAAACTTTTTGCTATTAACTTCAAACTTAATTATGAGCTATAGAAATCAGTTCATTTGGCAAAGAGCAGTTCAACTTGCCATCAATTGCTATAAATTTACACGCCTATTTCCTCAATCAGAATTGTATGGCTTAACCAGCCAAATTCGACGTTCTTCTGTATCTGTAGCATCTAATATAGCAGAAGGCTATGGAAGACGCTCAAAGCCAGAATACATACAGTTTTTACATATTGCTTTAGGCTCTTTGAGAGAGCTAGATACGCAATTAATCATTGCAAGAGTTGTAGAGTTAGCTGACAAAAACCTTTTCACTCCTCTATTGAATGAGGTTGAGGAAATGCAAAGTATATTAGTTGCTAGCTTAAACAAACTCAAAGCTTGAATTTATTATTTCCTTCTTTCTCCTTCTGCCTTCTGACTTGAAAATCAAACTTCGGCTTAAATCCAACAAGGATATGTGGCTGAAGTCATTGAATGGCGACACAGCCGAAACAAAATATTGATTACAGGTTTAAATTGCGACCGGAACAGGTTCAACACT
>NZ_JACJTD010000160.1 GCF_014698505.1 Nostoc foliaceum FACHB-393
AGTTAATTTTTATGTCTCTAAACTATCACTAACTATCTCAAAGCCTTATGCCTCCGTTTTTACGAAGATATCAAAGTTTTGCCCCAAAGCTTTGAACAGTCTGGCTTTGGAGTTTTCGGACAAGTCTATTGGTCATAAATTACCTCTTTGTTTTTTTGAGAATTTATTATTTAGCAGATGCAATTTATAAATGAAAGAATTATTGCCCAGGTTCATAATTACTATTTACCCATTAAATTCTTTCTGTAATTGCTGATGTACTGCTATTGGTATCTAGGCATTTAGATATTCTCAGCTAAGAAGCGAAAATGCAAGGACAGTTAAGACAGTTAAGAAAGTTAGTAAAAATTATTTTCAACTGGGTGCAAATAAAAATCTTAGAGATCAGCCTGTATAAGAAGTGTGATTTTGGAGACAAACGCTTAACAAGGGCGAGCAGTCATGAATAACTGCTCGGCAAAACTGGGAGGTACAGAATACCCGATGATTGACCCCGCCGTAGCAGTTTCGTTGGGAAACTCGTACCAGTCAGGAAAACCTTGTAATCTCGCTGCACCTTGGATTGACAAGGATTTGACCGTACCATCCGGCAACCAGATATCAGCGAACTTACTACGGTTGCAACCTTTGTGATCTGTGAAATGCGACCGCAATATCGTATTGCAGGGTAAATGTGCAGGCTTGTATTTCACATCTTTACGCCCTCCGACTCGTTCGATCAGCAGTGGTGTGGGAATGCCCGTCGCCAGAAATTGTTCTACCGCTTGCTGTTGTTTGGGGAGTAGTTGTGAATCAGACATCGTAGGGATTAGATGGGCGATACCTTCGGCACACTTCGTGAACGCCTCATACCAACCTATTGGTTTTCTGTGAGCGGGTATTGCAACGCTCAAACCCCTACTTGCAACCAGAACTAACCGCCGCCGCGCCTGGGGCAACCCAAATTCAGCCATGTTGACCACGCTGTAATCGACCGAGTACCCCTCTTGTTCCAAAGCATCCAAGATGATGGCAAAGCTCTGGCTGTTCTGATAGCGCGGCACATTCTCCAGCGTAAACACCCGTGGCTGCAACTGTCGGATGGCTTTTGCCACAGCCAATGCAGCCGTCAGATCATCAGCTGTTTCAATACCCTTACCTGCCTTAGCTGTGTGAGCTTGGCTGAAGTTGGCGCACACCGGGGAGGCATGAAGGTAATCGGGGCGGCGAGGAAAACCTAGAAATCCTAACTGCGCTACTTCTTGAATTGTTAGCTGGATGACTCTACACCCATATTCCCTGAAATTGCGGTGATGGGTTTTGGCGTTCACGAAGTGTGCCGAAGGTATCGCCCGACTCAGTTCTGGTTTACTTGGGTCAAACTCTACTGCAATGACTGGGCGAATACCAGCTTGAACCATCCCAGCTTCTATTCCGCCGCCGCCTGCGAAAAGTACTACAGCGATCGGGGCATCATCTGGCAGAACTGGTTTTATTTTTGTATTATCAAAATTTTTGCAGACATCTAATTTTGGTAATGTTTTTTTGGTTTTCGCTTTTTTGATAAAGGCGATGATATTCTCTCGTGTTGCCCTCTCTTGTTGCAGTGTCCGAATCATTGGAACAGCGCCAGGGGGAATTGAACCTATACTTTTGCCTTTCCATGCCCCGTTTATCTTCTCTTTCCAATTGAATGCCCATCGCCAATGAAAGGGATTATTCGGGTCACGTTCACCAATCACACGGGGATAAGAAACAGTCTTCCCATCAAGTAGCTTTTTAGTTTCGAGGTACTGATAAAGACAACCGACTGATTCCCCCTGTGAGGTTTTGACCGCTTTCTCAAGAATTTTTCGGGTATTGCAGATAACTCAGCTATTACTGATTTAGTCATGCAGCCACCTCCATGACCAAATCATCGGGTACTTCAAAAATTCCCAACCGCCCAATGTAGGGAATCGGTGTAATCTCACGTGGATTCTCCAGCTTCCAATGGTATTGCCCAGGTAGCCCCCAGCCAGACGCAATTTGTGAAAACTTGCAATCTACTATTGTGACAATACCGATGACTTGGCCGCGACGTAGAGAGATTAATTCTGGAATTTCTACCCCCATCCCTTGGCAAAATTCTTTCGCTACCTGGTACTCTTTTTTGGTACAGGTCTTGGCTGCGTGAATCAGAATGTCGCCGCGATAATTGATAGGCCAACCACGGTTTTCGATGAACCTATCCCACTAATAATATTTTGTTAATCCAGATGTGGATGGTAGCGAGGTCAATAAATGCATCAAAATAAACTTTTCGACGTTCCCATCTGACGACAAGACGACGGTATTTGCGTTGATACCAAGCGAAACACCGCTCTTGTTGAAATCTAGGAACAGAAATTTTGATGGGTCAACCGAGTGTTTTTCTTGGTTTTCCAAACTCGTTTTGGCCATTGAGGGCGAATACCTCTTTTGCGTAGAGCAGCACGTTTTTCTTTGGAGTCATAACCGAATGGCACTAAGAAAAGCTCAAAGCCATGCCCAATAAAGGCTACAGGTTTAATGCCCACTCCCACAGGATTTGACAGCAGGATTTTTCTGTTTCTGATACTGGTAATATTGTTGAGCTTGAGCTTCATCTTCTAAGTGCCAAGTCGAACTTGTAAGCAGTGGTGATACGCGGCCATTACAATTCAGGGAGCCGCTATCAAACTGAATTCCAAAACCACTCATGTCTTTACCTCACAAAAAAATACTTCAAGAATTACTTTCATCGTCAGTAGTTTTTTCCCACTGGAGAGTAAATGCTGTTGCATAACTGATGCATTTGACTATCTTAAAAGGTACTCAACTGATACTATTTGGTCATTACCTGGCTAGTTTTGATTCATCTGCCAACTGTTTACCTGTTTGCTGTAATTAACACATTCTTGACTGATGTAGTTTCAACCCTCTATATAGATAGAGGGTTGAAACTTTATACCAAACCAGTAAACCAAAGAAACTTGTTGAGGCTGTTACGCACAAGGCAGTTATTAAACTTGTATATCCTGCCTTTAGTATTTTGTGAGTTAGAAAAAACTGTATTATTTATTACGCTTAAAAGTGCTATATTGCTGTTTATTCTGCCTAGCGGAGCATCTATTAGCTATATAGTTGCCTTATACTAGCAACATGAGAAAACCATATCAAGCCCCATCTCGCACTTTAGATGAGGCTTTTACTAATGTCTAGATTGAATGCTTGAAATACCGTTGTATATATGATGCGTATCAGTATTTACAAAGATATTCATCTGATACTATTCGAGCATAACCGAATGGCACTAAGAAAAGGGAAAATCGTTGAGGCAGCTCTTGTGCAGAGGAGCAGAGGAGCAGGGGAGAAAAAAGAAGTTTTAGGTATTGCGTTCGGATATTTAGAAATTCACCTCTGCACCCTTGCACCCCTGCCCCTCTGCAATTCTTACGCTGCATACTCTTCAGCTTAACTTAGTGCCATTCGCTGATTTATTCAAGGCTTGTGCCTAACCCATAGCGCTCTAAATTTCGCAGATTCTGAATCAGCATTTTCGGCGATACACCAACAATCTGTTGTTTGAGTTGGCCATATCGCTTTTTGCCTTGAGTC
>NZ_JACJTD010000161.1 GCF_014698505.1 Nostoc foliaceum FACHB-393
TGTTCGGTGTGTTTCACGGCGTTTCCCAAACTGCTACCGAATGTGCCCAACAGCTTTACCGTTATCGTCCAAAAGTCCCGTTTCATATTTGGGTGGCCCCGCGTCCTCCCTTTGGTTACAAGGATACCAATGCTACCAAGATTAAAGAGCGCTTGCTCCAAACCAATGAAATGACCGCTTTTCTGTTGCGGATTGACAGAGAAACGGGTAAGCGGGGCGCAGAGAAAGATTGGGCGCTTGAGGCTTACTGCCAAATTATGGCTAACCGCCACTATTCTCTAAATAATCTGCGTGATGATCTGCGATCGCTCCTCACAGAAATGGGTAATACATTTATATATGTGGGCAGTGAAGATGATGAGCAATCTCTTGAAAGTCTAAAAGCAGCAGCACAAGCTTTGGATCGTGCCCACAATTCGGCTGTTGCCAAGGCTAAGAATATTACTTTGAGCGAGTACCGTGCCCGTCAGAGCAAAGATTACCTTGACCCTAATGAAATTTTTGAATGTGAAAAGTTCCGCATCTCTGATTCTTACGGCATCGAAGTAACCGAATCGCTCGTAGAAATGGATAAAGGTGGCCGCTTAATTAGAGCGATCGCTGGACTTGAGGCCATTTTAGCCCCACCCGAAGAATCGTTTACTGACCCCAAAACTGGGCGAAGTTATCCTACGCCACCCCAAATTGTCGCCCAAAAAGACCGCAATGAGCGGGACAATTTACCTTTGTGCATCGACTGGGGCAATTACTCCGCACGCTGGCTGGCTAGATTTAACCTGGGACTGCATCAAATTCTCTTAAGTTTAATCAGGGGTGATGAAGTTACCGCCGACGATTCCACCTTACTCAAGATGACGGCGATCGCTAAAAACTGCGCTGCTCACGTCAAAGCAATTTTTGGGTTTACTATTCCCAGTGACTGTAAACCTATTTGGTTGCTGGCCACAATGCTAGAGCAGCTGGGGCTAAAACTGACTTTCCGCAAGCAGGGCAAGCGCGGTCAACAGGTGAAACTTTTTTCTTTATCTAAAGAGGAATTAGAATTTGCAATGCATGTAATTGCTCATCGCGTGGAAAAGCGTAATCAAAAAGAAAATCGAACCTATTATGCTGCTCAAAACCCTGCTGCGTATAGTGCTGGACTTAATCAGCAGCCCGTATCCACACCCCCCCTTGATGCTATAGGGAACTCCCATTGCCAAGGGGAGGATACTACAGATGAGAGCAGGGGAGCGGAGGAGCAGAGGGGCAGAGGAGTTGAGGAGTTGAGAAACAAAGAAGAAATTTGTACAAGTTCTTTCCCCTCTGCCCCCCTGCCCCCCTGCCCCTCTGCTCTCTTCACTGACCGGATTACTCTACTTCATTGCGTAGAAATACTTCGCTCTGGTATTTCTCGTGGAGTTGAGGCAATTAAAGGCATTCTCAAGCGATGGGTTGAAGATTTGCGTTGGGAGACAGTACTGGAACTTGAAGCGATCGCAGCGAGTGAACTGCGACTTGTGGAATCTCTTGTCCCGGAATTTTATGCCTTGCTAAGTGAAGAGGTCTTGCCGATGGAGTTCTCCTAAACTTTCGTCATAACTAACCGCATCATTGAAGCAATTTCTACTTTTGCTTTCAGCAATTGCGCTGATGCTGCTTTGCGAAATCGATTTTTTGGTAAAATGGGGTCAATGCCTTTTCTTTACTGAATTATCGGTCACTTCGACTAACTTGGGTTTCCCGAAGTCGTCTGACTCAACCGGAGCAAGTAGCGCTAAAGATGATACCGCTCCCAATACTTGATCTTCTCTCACCTCCAGGTACTTGTACAGCTCGTCCAAGGTGCGATGCCCAGAGATTTCCTGAATCACTCTTAAGGGAATTCCGGCATTACTCATCGAGGTGAGTGCTGTGCGCCGAAAGCTGTGAGAGCTTATGCCTTCAACTCCTATTTTTTTGCAAGCGACTCGCAATATCCACAATGCCGAATCCCGGTGCAGGTGGTTATTCGCTCTTGAGTGGTCAGCATTTCCAGGGAACAGCCAAGGAGAATCATCACGCGGTTTATATGCTTGCAACCTGACTCGCAATTCTTGAATTACCGGGATGGCACGGGTAGCCAGTTTCCCTTTCGTGTTACCCTTGCGAAAGATGATTTTGGCTCTGACTTTTCCTTTGGCATCATATACGTCCCGCTTAAGCAACGTCACTGCTTCGTTCACCCGACACGCTGTGTAAAGCATCACCGCAAACAGCGCTTTATCTCGCAGTGAATCCACCCCCTCCGAGAACAGAAGTTGGATTTCCTGCAAAGACAAAATCTTTGCTCGACCATGCCTATCAATTTTCAAGGTTGCTGCCCCATCAACACCCCGCCCTGTTCTTATTATCCCAGTCCACGAGACAGGAATTGCTACGGGGTGCAATTTTCACAGTTATGCAGACCCGCTCATAAAGATACGAAAGTACGATCCAGATCCACGCCACACAACGAGCAATTAAGAACAAGGCTGGTATCTTTTTTTGTGGTTCCCCCTAAAAATACACCTCTAAAAGAAAAACCTAAAAATAGGTGAAAAAATAAACCAATAATGACTTTATAGTTAATCAGTAATACAACAGGTCAAAGAGCATACTTCTAACAGTTCACTACAGAAATATTACAGGTGTAGGTTTGGGTTAAAGAAAACGGGCAAAGGTGCTTATTTTAAGAAACTTGTACAAAATTCTTCCCTGCTTCTGTTGCTTTCATGCCAAATCAAGCTTATCGGAATAGCCCGCTTTTTCATCGCTATCACGACATAAAACTATAGAGTCATTTTTAGTTTATTTTTTGAGAGTGGTTTGATTGCTCTATAAAAAATTCTTCAAGAAACGGGTAAAACTTGCGTGTCAAAAACTCAAACTTTTCTCCGATGCGTTTGGACACTAATTATTTAAAACTGACAATTAATTCTTTAATGGACACCAGGGCTTAAAAGCAGGGGCAACTTTTAGAGACGCTATGCGTAGCAAGATCCCCGTAGGGGTACAGGCTTACTGTACTGGATGCAATTATTGCTTTCTTACTCAGCAATATAACTAGGTACTCAGCACTGTTTCGATGAGCAAAAATTAGATAAAGCAATCCTGCAAGCGTTTAAGCCTGAGATAATTTTTGATCGCCAATGGTAGCCGTTGGCAGTAGCATCTCTTCATAAAAGGCATTGCTTGAGGAATGCGCTGAGGCATTTAGCGATGATACTATCAAGGTAATTCATCATGATGAATTACACGATTTAATAAGCGTGGGCAGTCCCAGTTTACCTAGATGACACGTGAACATGAGCAATACAGGGCGTACAAAAAAACTAGCATCTTTCAACTGTGACCAAAGGATTTGGGAGCAGTTTATCGCCCGTTGTTGTCCATTAAAGAATTATTTGTCAGTTTTAAAGAATTAGTGTCCAGGCACTCGATTTTTTGAGTCATTTGGAATTAGAGTCATGGTCTAGTTCGGTAAATTCCAGTTTTAAAGAATTAGTGTCACCT
>NZ_JACJTD010000162.1 GCF_014698505.1 Nostoc foliaceum FACHB-393
CAGCCGTCTCTGCTGTAGGAGGGGAGCTAAGTCCTACTCTTGGACGAAAGTCTAAGTTTAGGCACTCCCCCGTGATTACAGAAGCCGACACTGTACTTGGTACTCCAAGTCAGTGTGGGTAGTTCACTCTCCCCAACCCGTGTTAAAAAGCAAAAACTTCTCAAAGTCGCTCTTTTTAAGGCGAGCCACTGCGGTCTATTGGTGTCAACTTAACCCAAAACTCCTTTAAAAACTCGTTTCCAGCCATAGGTTGGAAATGCATCTCATTGGGTTGCTGCCTGCTGTCCGCCAGTAACGGAGGCGGCAGCCCCCCTAGTAAGCATTCCCAGTCGGAGACTGGGAACGAGACAAATTCCCCGTTTTATCTTTCTAGCTGTGTCAGGTAATACCTTATGGATGAGCCACAGCCTGGAATTTTACGACAATTAATTACTGGAATCAAGTAAAAATTACACTAGACAAATTTCAGTGATTTGGTATTAGGCAGACAATTCTTGTACCCCTATCCATTCCGTAATAGATTGCAATTGTCCTGCGTAAACAGTAGTACTTTTACGTTCTTGTTTTTCAGTTTTTCTAGGTAGTTTTCCCACGATAGCTTCGGTGAATGAACTGGAGTCGTTCAGATTATAAACAGGCATTTCTTGCCAGCAGTGGCGACAAAACCAGTAACTCTCTGCACCGCGTATATGTTCTAAAAGTATACTTGAACAGCAAGGACAGTAATTCATATTCTTCTCAAATCGTGTTGATAAAAGTGTTATTGCAAATCAGGATAGGCAGTTGACCAGCCCGTAAGTATTTAAAACTAGATGTCTATATTTTGACTATAGTGTAAGAAAATGAGGAACTTGTGAGGAAATTCAAAACACTTAATAATTACGTATTATTTATACATATTTTTTAAGTAATGACCTCAGGGTTATTTAGCTATCTCTTCACAAGATCCTCAAATTATCTTCGTATAAATTCGTATAACTATAAATATGAAATGTGCGACTTAAGAGCAGCCTTACTTATGGCGTGCCATCTCCTATGAATACAATAAACAAGTCAAATCCTTTTCCTCGTGACCTTCTGGACTTCGGGTGATACTCCTACGTCACTACCGCTTAACACTAGCCGACTGGCTGCTTTATGCCCTGAAACCGTCTATTTGAGTAGCTCACCTGCTGCCTTGTTTATTAAAAGTCTTGCTGGAGGTTTATCAAAACAACCGAAACACAACCTTTCTGGCGACATTTGGCAGCAAGAGTTTAATATTTCCACTCAACAATTAATTTCAAACATTTCACACTAACAAGACTACCAAGACCATCAATTAAGGTAATCTCTTGAGATAGATGATCTGCTATCTCTAATTTGACAATAGAATGAGTTTGTCGGCTCTAAAATTCTATCTACTTCCTGGTTTAGTTCATAACTTGCATTGTGTTCCCTGTATAAGGTCTTGTAAGATTTATAGGATAAATTTATCAATTTAATTGATTGATAGTTGATTTATTATCAATTACAGCATAATAATTCCTGATTTTTAACAATTTACTTACTCTAGCTTCTGCTAGTTCTTCCTGATATCAAAGAGATCATTAGAATTGACGAATTCACTATGCGATTCAACGATCATCTGATTAACATACCTAGCTTAAATCATGTTATTAATCGTTCTCCCTTAACGATTAACTCTGATAGTTTTGTAGTTGAAGCTATTGGCTTGATGAGTCAGGAAAGATGTAGTAATTATGCACATACCAATTTAAATTCGTCATTAGATTTAGGCGACAGAAGTCAACCATTAACTAGTTGCATCTTGGTTCTGGAAGGAGCAAAATTATTAGGTATTTTTACAGTAAAAGATGTAGTTAAGCTTCTAGCTTCGGGAGTAGACTTAGCCACAGTAACAATGGCTGAAGTGATGACGCAGCCAGTAGTTACCCTTAGACAATCAGATTCTAATGATATTTTCATCGCCTTATCGTTATTGCGTCAGCATCAGACTCACTATTTGCCCGTTTTGGACGATCGCGGGCAATTGCTAGGAATCATCACTGAGATTAGCTTGCTACAAGCCTTTGACCTGATAAAAATGGTTGGTGTCATTGAAGGCTTACAGCAATATTTACAAAAATCCCCAGATGAATCCCGACGAGTTAATCAGCCAATTGAGATAGAGCAAGTCCGCTCTCAAACTCAAAACAACTTAAAACTATGGGTTGAGGCGCAATCGGCTGAGATCATGCAAGTTAATCATGAACTTCAGGTAGCCCTCGAAGAACTCCAGGTTGTGGAAGAAGAACTGCGCGAACAAAACGAAGAGTTGGCTGTTGCCCGTGAGCTAGTAGAATTGGAGCGCCAGCGTTACCAGGATTTATTTGAGTTCGCTCCAGATGGTTACTTGGTCACTGATACAGCAGGGGTTATCCAAGAGGCTAACCGAGCAGCAGCAACCTTGCTAGCTGTCCGCCAAAAATATTTAGTAAACAAACCATTAATTTTATTTATTGCTCCCCAAGACCGTCAGACTTTTACCACTCAGTTGAATAATTGGCAGCAGGTACAGGAGTGGGAAGTTTACCTAAAGCCACGAGGAGGTATAAATTTTCCGGCTAGCATTAGAGCTGCTGCCATGTACGATTCACAGGGTAAGCAAGTTGGCTGGCGCTGGTTACTCTGCGATATTAGCGAACGCCAACAGGCAAAGGAGGTACTGCGCCAAGCTAATGAGGAATTAGAACAACGAGTGGCGGAACGGACAGCAGAACTTGTTATGTCCAACGTCCTGTTGCAACAAGAAATTACCGAACGCCAACGTGTAGAAGTTGCTTTACGGCAGAGCGAACACCTCTACCGCCAACTCGTGGAAAGCCAAACTGACATAATTCTCCGCATTGATTTGCAAGGACAGATTACCTTTGCCAACGTAGCCGCTTGTCAAACCTTCGGCTGGAAACAAGATGAGTTCTGTGGTCAGTCATTTTTCCCGTTTATTTATCCAGATGACTTACCTCAAGCGATGGAAGATATGACAATTTTAGAATCTTCATTGCATTCCTTGATTAATTGTGAGCGACGTGCATTGACAGCCAACGGTATCCGTTGGTTTCAATGGAATGCGATCGCAATTCATGATGACAAAGGAGAGGTTGTTGAAATAGACTTGTCCGAAATATTAACTGAGGAAAAGAAAAATGATAAAATGGTGAACTAAGTGTCTACTATTTTTCGCAATTAGTTATGGTTTTTGATTATATTCAAAAGTATCCTCATAGAACAAAACAA
>NZ_JACJTD010000163.1 GCF_014698505.1 Nostoc foliaceum FACHB-393
GCAGCTTTTTGGTACTCCTGATCCAGAACCTGCTATTGCTTCTAAAAAACAGGCTCAAAGGCAGTACGAAAGAGAGTTTCGGGTCAAGTCATATTGCTATTCTACTTGAGTTTTGTCAGTCAACCAGCTATCCAGTAGAGAAGCGATCGCAGTTCCGTATGAGCGATCGCTATAATCAATCCCTAACCACAGGGATTGATTATTACAATTATATTTGTCACGGTGCTTTAGCGATTGCAGTGCTAGCCCCCTCATCTCATCACTTTTAAAACATAAAAAGTAGGTAATTGCTCTATTTAGTCGCAAAAGAACAATCACCCAAGAATGAGTGTTTTTACGTTTTCACTCGTAAATGCAAACTACAACGAGTATATTAGCAGTTTCACCTGACACAAATGTATTTATCTCAAAAGTTAAAACCGGACATAATATTACAGGCAATGCAAATTTTCGTTTTGCGTGTCAGAGTTTGTAATGTGTTCGGCTTCAGTTAGCGAGAGTTTATCAAACGCTTGCTCCGCTTTCGATTAATATTTTAACCATCAAGTGCAGAGCAGATGCGTTTGAGCTTTTCCACCAATAACTCAAGTCGGGCTTGGGGATAGCTACGAATGTCACTAAGAAAACGTGAAACAAGCGTCAGGGTAGGGTGTAGGTGGTAGGTGGTAGGGGGTAGGGTGTAGGGAAAAAATCAAGAAAATTAAAAACAAGTGCGAACATTAATTAACTTCTTTGCTACGCAACGCTGGCGCAAACGCCACTACACCCTACACCCCACACCCAAAAGCCTTATGAATATTGGATTTGCCGATATCTTAGTGTCATTCTGGATAGCTACTTAGATGTAACGGCTAAACCAATGAATGTACCTTTAGGGACATCGGCGATTTCAGTCGCAACGCCAGTAGATAGATCAATACTGTAAAGAACTGAACCAGACAGTGCATAGGCAGTATTTTTACCTTGTGCATCTGTAAAGATGTCAAAGCCGCTATTCGGCGCAAAATTAACACCAAGATTGCCGATTGTTCTGAGAGTGCCATCATTAGGTGGGTTTTGCAGTACTAATACATCAAGATCGTAGTCAATGCCAAACAATTGAGTTGATGTGGCTCCAGCAACGGAATTTGTGTAAGCGGCAGCGGTAACGTTGGGGTCAACTGTGGCGTTGACATCATCACTAGCATAGGCTAAAGGTTTATCAACAATAACTGCACCAGTATCTACATTGGTACGGAAATTTTGGTCATTGCTGCCTACTATGCGTAAGCGATCTGGTACGGGATTGAAGTCAAACCCTGATTGAAAACCTCCATTAAAGCTGCTAGATAGTTTGCTCACAAATTGAGCTTGACCACTTATGAAGTTAATCGTGTATACATTGTCAGTATCTGTGACACCGTAAAGCAGACCGTTTGCTGGACGGAAATCGATACCTTGTAAGTTGCCGTCAATTCCTTTAACTTGAACTGCTTTAGCAAATCCACTCGGATCTATATTTACAAGAGTATTATTTGAGGTTATACCAATAAATCTTAAAGCAGACCATTTGCCTTTAACATTAATTTGAAGGATATCAGCTAATTTCGTGAGACCAACGTCAGCTGAAATTTTGTTAGCACTCAAGCCAAGACTCGCAGTGACTACAGCAACTACAAGGGCTATTTTACGTGTGAGCAGACCTTTCATCCTAAACTCCAAGAACAGTTTTTCTAGTTTTGATTCAGCAACGAGCTATCCTTTATTAAAAAGATTGTCTTTCAAGTTACTGATGACTACAGATTACACTTAAATAACAATTAATTTGATGTTTGATAAAAACATCCTACTTTTCCTAATAAACCTACTTTCGAGTTGATCGCAACTATCTTTCGTTATAAAGATAAGACTTCAAACAAAGTGCAAATTTTCACCACAGAACGAGGGTGGTTATGCCAAGCCTGGGGAAGAATAGCTTGAGCAGTTACAGCATCTGACCTTTTGAACAATCCATACTGATTGACCTTTTGAGCTAGCGGTTTTAAAGCTTTTGTCCAAGGTCGGTGGTTCCACAAAGGTGATTTCCTCTCAATATCCAATAAATCATATCCGAGTAGCTTTAATCTAGGATGATTTTCTGGAATATTATGTTTACTGGCATCTGCAAACAATAAATAGTATTGCTTGCTTGGTAGTGGGCTTGGTAGCCAATCGAGCAAGTTCCAAACCTCCTCTAGCGAATCTAAACGGAAGTTACGTGAATAATTAACGTGTGGATTGCACCAAGGATCAATACTCCGAATTTGATAAAGAGCAGGTAAGCCCAGGAACTTTGCATACTCTCTATATTCGTAATCATTGACAAATTTAATTACTCTCGTACTTAACCACATTGTCCATACTTTAAACAGGGTTATCTATACACCAAGAATCTGATTGCTACTTATTCCTCTTTTATAGCTTTTGGAGAATTTAATCCCTAAAAGGTTTTCAGAGCTTTAATGTGAATTAACCAAATTCAGATGTCCAAGCGAAATTTGCCAACTAAATCTTTTCAAATCCAAAATTATTACTGAATCTGAACCATTAGTGGTAAGCTTTGCAAGTATCTAAAAAGGTTTACACGACAAAAAATTAAGTAAATTTACTCTCCAATACCCATCAACTTACCGCTTAACAACAAGCTAGTCAACTGTTTGTACAAAACGTCCTACTTTTCCTACTTTTCCCAATTTCAAATATTGTAAAACGATGATCTTGAATAACAAATAGATAAGAGAATGTTTTGTCCCTGGGTAATAAACATAGCTGAGATACCCAAATTCCATGTAGTACTATGTATGATACGTAACTTCTAAATCCATTCAAATTACCAACGGAAAGGAAATATTGGTAGAAACGGCGTGGCATTGGAGTGGGAACAAGTACTGGAATACGCCAACAGTTGAAGTGTGATCGCTACTCGTCCCAATCAACCAACACCCCATCAACACAAGCAATACCCCACTGCGGAAACTTTACCAGCACCTTTTTAATCACAATCTGCAAAGCTGGATCATCCCAACACTCCTGCAAGTACTCAAAGCCCGGATTCTCCCCTGAATTCGCCGCTCGATTCAGTTTTTCCCTTCTTACAGGTCGCATATTTGACCTCGCTACAATCGCCTCATGCGACCACTTTTCAGGATTTGGCGCAGAAACGGCGGAACTTTCACCCTCATGAACTGCTTTGATTTCTATACCCGAAACTGAATTTTCAGTCATCAACTCA
>NZ_JACJTD010000164.1 GCF_014698505.1 Nostoc foliaceum FACHB-393
ACTGTTGTAGGTCATGCAAATAAGAATTGATATGAAGTAGTATTTGGTCAATACTAGGTAAAGGAACTTCACAATAAGGAATCAATCTGACTAAGGATTCGTGTAATTGTATGTTCTGACCCAACAAAACAATGCGTTTATCTGTGGGTTTTAACCTGTGGTAAAGGTTTTTTACCTTGCTTAAAATCTCCCATGATAATTGGGGTGAATTCTTAGCGATAAAGGGGTGAATATCTCCGAGGATAAATACACCATGACCACTAAAGTTAGCAATGTAGTCAAACACATACAACAATGGATCAGCCTGTGGAGGTCTTTTGTACTCTGCGACTGGCTTAAATACCAATCCCCCATCTGCTGCGATTAAACATTGCTCTAAGGTTGATACTCCCAGATTCCAGAAAAACACTGGACTTGATAGCTTGTTAGATGCCTCTGTAGTCAACCACTGAATAATCGTTGCTTCATCAGGAGACAGCACATCAAGCGCTGCGATCGGAATTTGTGAATCGAGTGTGGAGAGCAGATTTGAGAGTTTCATTGTTTTTCAATTTGATAAGGAACTGGAGATAATTCGTCGTGTGTGTTTACGACTTTTACGATCACCTCATAGGCTTCGGCATCGCCGTCAAAAACTTCTGCTATACCGTTGTTCTCTTGGTAGGCAATCGCTGTTACTATTGCATTCAAAAGTACGCACAAACCCTCTGTACTAGCTTTGATGATCACGGGTTGTCTTGGTTTTTGCTGGGCATAAACGTGAACAAATGGGTATTCTTTAGCTAATTCGTTCATGATTGTTTTTGAGGGGGGAAGAAAGTTGATTCCCCCGTGTTGATTACTGACGCAGGCGTGTTTGGCTGCTGTTTGTAGTCCGAAGCTGTGGTGCTGATTCTTCTTTGAAAACGCGATCGCCTACAACCCCAAGTGCCTCCTCAAATGGTTGCGTAGCCGATAAACAACTCAGCCCCTCGAATCCCTCAGCCTCCACACGAACTTCACCTGTAGCATTGTCGAAATGTATCAGTATTGAACGTTCCATATTTATCTCCTCACGTACTGTTGAACTTCTTGATGTCCGGCAAAAGTCAGCCGTAGAGTTTGCACACTTCCGTGGGTTTCTTCAGCGATCGCACATTCCCCAAATTGCTCTTGTAACTCGGCAGCTTTGACACGAACCAAATGCTTACCATAAGCCAGCATTAGTTTATTACTGAAAAAGTCTTTGCCCAGCTTCGGAACTGTTTCATAACTGTCGTGTATTACGTCGTACACGCTGCTTGACTGATTCCATTTGAAACCGATGTCTGCACGGGCTTTTATGGTGTGACCAGACACAATGATTTCAGCGCTTTTTCCTTGAGAGCCACCGTAGTATCCTTTTAGTGATTGTGCTGTTTCATAAACTTGCGGATTCAGTTTCAAATCTTGTAAAGCTTGTATCAGACATTCGCGGTTGGTAAGCTTGGTTTTAACGGTTGAGAAGTGTGACATGAGAATCTTGTTCCTGTAGTGGTAGAAGTGCGGTATTCTTTGTGAGGTGTATATCCATTTTTCGTTTAACGTATTTAGTCTTGAGCGAATGCACCCGCCCAAGACTGTTTTTTACCTGAACTTGAAAGACATCACGGTAGCTTTCGATAAACCCACCTCACCAGTTGCTAGCTCTTGGAGATTGCGCTGTTCGTCTAACAACTTGATCCGAATTTCTTCCATCTTTTGCTGCAATTGAGTGCGCGTATCTGAACCCAGATTCTTCGACTCAATCGCTGGATCGTTAACGATAGAATTTAAGTGCGTCATCATCGCCTCCAAGCTACTGCCTGCCTCCGGGTCAGCATTCGCTAGTAGTACCTGAACCTTCATCAGATGGCGTTGCATCTTCTTTTTGAACTGGACTGGCTTGCGTCCTGGTTCCCAGTCGCTCAATTCTTCAAGCAACTGCGCGGCGAGTTGTTCACCACCAGCGATCGCAGATTCCCGTAGCCTTTGCTCCAGATTTTGGTCATACTGTTGGATGAATCGCGTAATTTGGTCAAGGCATTCGGCTTGCTGCTGATTGAGTTGTTCGGACAATGCCGGGATAATCACCGGACGACCAATAACGACTTGCAAATAGTCTTCAAGATCAGTCAGAGTCGGAAATGCTCTTAACAAGTTGGCTTTAACTGATTCTTGCTTATCCTGTGCTAATTCCCAAGTGTTAAGTGAGAGGAACTGATCAATTCGCTCTTGATAATCAACCAACCCAGCTTCATAATCAGCTTTTAACTGATTACGCAGTCCTGGGGCGATATTATCTCTGATATTGATTAACTGATTCCACACAAGTGGAGCTAAATCAATTGGACAAACCCAATCACCAGTATCAGCAGACATCCATTCTTGAACTGAAGCAATCTCTTGCCTCAATTGTGCAGCAGCTTCATCAAGCTTTTTGAAAACCTTGATTCCGCGTAACCCAACTTCAGAATTTGTAACTTTAACGAGGTCTGATTCAATTTCAGAAACCTCAGCTTTTAGCACATCCGCCCATTTAGGTGCGGCAGATTTTGTACTTTTCTTTAATTGAATACGAAAGCGAATGCGAGTTTTATTTAATTGCGAGAAATTGTGGCGCTCGACTACTGCATCAGTTAGAAAATTTGCAGCAATAGGATTGTCAATTACTTGTACCATGATTATTGACCTCAATCATTATTTTTCACTTCGATTAAGCGAAGCTTTTCTTAGACTTAAATATCCTTGTTGAAAAGGCTAGAAAAGCGGTAACTGATATGCCTTGGGCAAATGCTGATAAATATCTAAATCGTGAGCTTTATACTCCCGCACGTAATTATTCCAATTCCATTTGACTGTAATTTTGTTGCCATTAACAGCAATGATTTTGCCCCAATACTCATCTGCTTTAGATGGAATTACAATCAATATATCTTCAACAGCAAAATTAGACATGACTGCAATATTCTTTGTAATTAGAGCTAGACCATAAGCCTATAAGTTCCTATTTCTCAAACCAGACAAGGTTGTTCTTTTATGATTGCAATCTCTAGTCTGTGGCTATTTCTCAATTTGGGGATATCTGGAATAGCTCTATAGATTACTTTTGTAGAGCTATTCTGTAGGCGAATATGTCTTTTAATGACTGGTGGTTTATGTATTGACATGGCTTAAAATAGCTGAAGTTGCTGCGAATTATCCTGTACCACAGGCTT
>NZ_JACJTD010000165.1 GCF_014698505.1 Nostoc foliaceum FACHB-393
CAAGATTCAAGAGTTAGAGCAGCAGCATCAAGATTACGTGCAGAAGCAACAGAATTTGATTGCTGCGATTGCCGAAATCTGTGTTTCTCCAACGCAGGAAATACAGGCGCTGCGGATTCTGATTTATCGGGGAGAAGCAGCTTGTCGGCAGTACTTGCGTTCGGTGTTGGTTAAACAACGTCAGACTTCAAAGAGTTCAGGCACTCAGTGATTCCGGTTCAGTACCAGATATTTCCAAAACCCGACGTAACCAATATGAAGTTTCAAGAGATGCAGATTGCTTTTGTTCGGCATCCGACCAAATATTGTCCCAATTGAATAGCCATCGAGTCAACATCCGACCTAAGTCAACCAACTCTGCTGCTCTATCAATGTCATCTGCTTTCACCATATCTGGTACAGTCCACTCGATAAAGTATCGACTTTCTTTGACCAGAGTCAGCATCAATTCCTGAGATGATACCCCAGTCCACAAGGATTGAATTTGCTCAAGGTGTGCAGCTAAATGGTGCAGACGGGTAGTTACACCATCTTGTATAAAAATTTGTTGTCTCGGTGTCAATTCGATCATAAATTTCCCAGGAATTCGATAATAATTTGAGCGACCCCTTCTCTAATATTAGAGTCCAATATCTCCATTGACTTATTTTGCCGGGGGCGGAGATTGACAATCGATTCAAAAATCATCTTTTGAGTCACAGGCATAAAGCTTGCTGCCCAGATAGTTTCTTGCCGACTACCATCACCTAAAAGAGCCTGTTCGCAGTCATAGTGCAAATCACCACCACCAACTAGTACCCGACGTTCGATATCGACTGCGGCTTTGATGTAGAACTTGTGCTGTTGCAGCATTTGTTCAAGTTGCTCCGGGGTAGCGCGTTCGCGTAACAGCAAAATCATTTAAATCATAACCTCTATCAGGGGAAAGGCATTCTAATTATGGAACGGAATCAAGCACAAGTAATTACTGTAAGTCTGACTAGCACATTAGCGGCCATATCTATCGGATATTTAGGAGTACAATTTTTTGGAAAAAATGCAATGTACATGATTGCTACAGGAATGTTTGGGCTGGGTACTGGGGGATGTATTGGTCAGATTTTGGTAGAGAAAAGGCAGCAGCGAGTAGTACAAACACAGCCAAAACAAAGATAGGAGCAATCGTATGGAAACTTCAAAAGTTATCACCATCCCTAATCACTGGACATCACCAAAATACTCGTTAGGACAAAGAACCAAGCAGGGAGTGATTGTTGGGATTCAGTATTATCCACCCAATAATCTACTGACTGGCTTATGTAACGAATCTTGGCGTTATGCTGTGCTGGATAAAAACGATTTCTCAGAAGTGGCACATCTTGAAGAGGAGAAAATTCATCCGCTTACACCAATTGAATTACGTGCTGAACTTGAAGCTGAGATTGAAGCTGAGATTGAAGCGTATCAATGTAAAATACTAATTCTCAAGCACCAGTTAGGGGCAATATCCAATGCTTAAATCAGTATTTACGTACTAAGAATTACCTCTAATAATAGATGGCTTGACCAGAATTAGAGCCGATTTTTCACAAAAGACGGCGATTGATTTCATATTGAATGAATGGGATGAATCGCCGTTCGCCGTTTTGGCCAATAGTCAATAGTATCTAGTGTACGAAAATCGTGAGAGATTCGCGTGATTACTAATAACTTATGCTACGGCTTCAAGTGTTGGCATAAGTTACCAGGCTACTGGTTCGCCAAGATGGAAAAAACCACCACTGGGGCCATCATTTGGCAATATCGCTAAATCAACACCAGTTTTCGCACCTGAGATGATGTCCATCATTGCACCTTCACCACCTAATTCGGTTTTTACCCAACCCGGATGAGCGCTATTAATCTTCACTGGAGTATTACGTAACTCATGAGCTAAATGAATCGTAAATGAGTTTACTGCTGCCTTGGAAGCATCATAAGCAAATGGTTTGGAATCATAAATGAATGAATTGGGGTCAGCATGAAGTGTTAACGAGGCTTCAATACTCGACATATTTACAATTCGACCGCTAGGACTATTCAATATTAACGGTAATGCTCGTTGAGTTAATTCCACTAAGCCAAAAAAGTTTGTGTTAAATGTCTGTCGAATAATGTCTACAGAAATAGAACTAGCATTACTGGTTAACCAGTCACCATCTAAAAACACGCCTGCGTTATTGATCAAGACATCAAGCCTACCAAAAGAGTCACTAATCTGTTGAACGGCAGATTCAATTTGAGTACTATCAGTGATATCCAGAGCAATTGGGTGAGCTATAAGTCCTTCATTCTCTAAGTGACTCGCTGCTGTTTTAGCTGCATCTAAACTACGAGCTGCTATTAGAATTGTCAATCCATGTTGTCCGAGTTGGCGACTCATTTCCAGCCCCAGACCTTTATTTGCACCAGTAATCAAAGCTACTTTATTCTTTAGTTCGTCCTGCACCATGATTAAGCACTCCTGTGTGTAGTGATAAATTTAGATCACATTTCAGAACGAAATGTTTAAGCTGAGTTTAAATACTGGCTTAATCGTCCCACAAAGTCTAAATATTGAAAACCTAGCCTTTCTTCTAGGTTAAACAGCAAACACTTGTTGGCATAATCATCCACATGATTTTGTGATTCGCTCTCGATCCCACTTCATAAAAAAGCCCTAAAAACAGGGCTTTTTTTCATCACTATTTTTTTTCGTCAACCTTGCCACTTCCTTTGTGACACCCATCCTGTATAGCTTTGAGTGCTTTCAAGTGACACCAAGTTCATGATTTAACCATGCCGCTTTTTGTGACATTCCTTTAATAGCAAGGGTTCTAGAGTTTTACCCAATCTTGCCGCTTTCTGTGACATCTATACATAGTAAGGCTTTTAGATGTCACGGCAGACCTTGCTGCTTTTTTATGCCGCTTTGTGATCCGATGCAACAGTAAAATATAGATAGCGTTTTAACCAGAATTCAGGCGGATCAACCAAAAAAAACCTCATTTACGCTCGTTAAACTCTTGATAATT
>NZ_JACJTD010000166.1 GCF_014698505.1 Nostoc foliaceum FACHB-393
CAGATATTCGGCAACGAGCGTTGGGAGCAGATGGAAAACCATTAGGCAAAAGTCCGCGTGATGAAACGCAAGGCAATATGTCAGTAGATGAGTGTGTACATCAAATTATCTGGGCGATGGAGCGGCGTAAAAGAGAACACATCATGACGTTGAAAGGTAAAGTACTCCCTTGGGCAAAGCTAATTATGCCAGGATTGGTTGATCGTATAACTGCTGCGACCGTTCGCAAGCCAACTGCTACCCAGAAGTAACCAAAACTTCAGAAACTGCGTGGCAAGTAGATGATTTTTACTACTCCACAGTACAGTTTAGTACATCTCTCTCCTCACCCACTCCAACTCTCTACCGCCACATATTCCCCTTTGAACACATAAAAAGCACCCGCCCCCCACAGCGCACCTCCAGAAAACCCCCTGGCTCCAGTAGTCTTTCACTACTCCCACTTGCCGTTGCCGCAAAACAAGGTTGTAGACTTGTACGCTTTGTTGCGATCGCCTACATCGGGCGCTTGAGCGATCACCACATCTACAATTTGGGACACGGCGTAATTATGCCGCAGCAGCTACATTACGCTTGCTCAACTGTCTTAGGAAGTAAGTTCAACTCTGCATTGTTTTATATGTCCAAAGCAGGGGTAAGCGATCCCCTCTATGCTTAGGCGAAAGCTTATCGCCCGTCACCAATGGTGATTAACAATCTCTTTCCATAGCCGTGCGCTCGCTACCTTGGGGTAATGGTGCATTCATGTTTAACCAAGTTTTAATAACCATTGGTTTACAGGTATACAAATGATGGGGTTATATTGAGCTTGGTTTATTAAGTTATAGCAGTTTGATAGCACCATTCAGTCCGCTAGTTTGGGAGCATTTCACATCTCGAACTTTCTAATTGATTGGATGGGCAAAGAGCCTATGAACGACATTTACCAGCACAGCATCATGAGATAGTTAAACAGAAGATTCAACGAATTGAACAGAAGCACTTGAGATTAAGAACAAGAATCAAACAGCTAGCTCGGAAGACAATTTGCTTTTCTAAAACAGAGGAGATGCACGGCATAGTTATAGGTTCATTCATCAACCGCTATGAGTTTGGTTTACTAGTTTAAGGACATAGCAACCGATCTAGAACATTGCCAATTTATCTTTATGGGTGCAGTCATTAGCAATATTGCCCCTCTACAAAGAGCAAATCTCTTTTATCTTACATTTCATTCTAGCCGCCTACTTAGCTGAGAACCACCCAAGCGTAGCTAATGACTCCTAAAATTGCTATACCAACAATTGCTTCTCCTTGCTCATTCAAAAAATGGTAAAAGCTATTCAAAACGTAGTTTAATGCTGCCTGGCGACTTTTACCTAATTCAGTCATCAGCAATTTAACCCTCGCATCTACCTCTTCAATAGAGACTTCACCTTTTTGGTAAGCAACTTCTAACTCATTTAACTTGCACCAGTATTCTTTGGTATCTTCCACAAGGTTAGGAAACATAATTGAAGATATATTTAACAATGTTAATTTTCATTACGATTCTATCTTGCCAGCTAAAGCAGATGGTTCTGTCGATTTGGTGATATTTTCTCGAAGATCAAGGGTTGAGCTATATAAGTTGAGCTATATAAATAGACGCAACAAGCGTAGAGGATATTATTGTTTCCCAAGGTTTCCGTCTGCTGTAGGCTAGGGCATCGTTAGGATTAATCTTGATGGCTTAGTTATAATCGGTGATTGCCCTTTGTTTGTCTCTCAATTCAGAGCGGGCAATACCCCGGTTGTAATAGGTATTGGCAGAGTTAGGATTAATCTTGATGGCTTGGTTGAAATCAACGATCGCCCCTTGCAAGTCTCTCAATTCAGAGCGGGCATTTCCTCGGTTATTGTAGGCGTTCGCGTATCCGCCCACCGGGAGCAATGCGATCGCCAAAAGCCTAAGCTTCTCTTCGAGACGCTTCGCGAACGCTTCTCGCCGCCCCCGCCTTATCCCTGCCTAAGTAACAATCGCGCCTCCACAGCTTACGATTGCTCCTTGGGGTAATGGTGCATTCATGTTTGACAAATGAGTGACAACCATTGGTTGTCACGCACTCATTCAAGGGTGTTGTATTGGGCTTGGTTGATTGCGTCTAATCCTTGTATAGTGCAGTTTTAAAAGTTTCTCGCTCTTTTTGCATAAAGTAGAAAACTTGAACTGAAGAGTATTACATAGCAAACGAATTATATGTAAAGTAGGGGGCAACAGTTTAAAACTCCCATATTTATTTTTTTTGTAAGCGCTGCTCTGGACTCCTTGCCCCAGGGCAGTTTTTCATTGCACAGGCGGTTAACTAGAGTTAACACTCATGCTCAGTAACTTTGTATTAGATATGCAGTGCATTATTTACTTTGTATAAGAGGAATAATTGTATTACAGCCCGTAAGAATTTGGATTTTTAAAAAGCATAAAGGAGGTAATGATTTATGGGAACTTATTTAATGCTTGGCAGCGGAGCATTTTGGATACTGACTTATATTTTGTTGATTCAACGTGGCTTTAAAGATCAAACGTATAGAATGCCGTTGGTTGCGTTGTGCGCCAATCTTTCCTGGGAATTTATATTTTCTTTTATTCATCCTCATCAGCCACCACAACTTCAAATCAATATTGTGTGGTTGATGCTTGATTTAATTATCTTGTATGAATTTTTCAAGTTTGGGCAATCTGAGTTAAAGGATATACCAAAGAAATTATTTTATCCAGTGTTTATATTAACTTTATTTACTAGCTTTTGCTGTGTCCTGTTAATCACAGATGAATTAATTTCAAGATTGGAGCGGTGCGTATACAGCTTTTGGGCAAAATCTTCTCATGTCCATTCTCTTTATTGATATGTTGACCAAACGTAATACTGTCCGAGGTCAATCAATCTTTATTGCTATCATCAA
>NZ_JACJTD010000167.1 GCF_014698505.1 Nostoc foliaceum FACHB-393
AGTTCTATTCCGTTGCCAACATGCACTCTCCGCGATCGCATGTTGGTAAAAGTGTTGTATATCAAGGAAAGTGGTTTTAATCGGAGTTTATGTCGGATAAAAGATAAGGGTATCTTATTTTGTCTTCATGGTGATTGTAGTGTACTTGCAACACAAATATTACAAAAAGGGAGACGTAAAACTGGGCATCACCATGCCAAAACAGGAAAATTGTACGCTAAGGCTGAAAGTCTTTCTCTGTCTAGATTTGGGGCGTTATTTTTTTTGATGGTGCAGAGTATTGCTAGTACTCTGCACCATCAAAAAGAGTAATTCGAGTCAAAAGTGATAAATACAGGTATGCCATTTGCTCAAAACAACTGATTTTCATAGCGTTGAGGTTAGCATCAGTTCCAAGCGCGTACACTTTCCCCGTTTTGGCACAGTGATGCCTAATACTACTCTGCACCAACAAAATAAGGGTAATCAGCCGCTCTTCGGGTGAAGGGTAAAAAATCAGGGGCTAAGATGCTTGCTAGGCAAGCTTTTCAGCCTTAGCGTACAATTTTCCCGTTTTGGCACGGTGATGCCAACTGTGATGGACTATGCTCCGTTTAAGAGCGATGGCGCAGATATCCCACCGTAGGCGATCGCTGCGCGGCAGAATTACACGTTGTAGCCCCAACGTGTAATTCTGCATGAATTATGAGCCTTAACAATCAGCTAACTAAAGATTTTCTTCATTAATTGCGTAATTTAGAACAAAAACCATGTTGTCGGTTAACAGATTGTTTGTCGCTTTAACATATTGATGTCATCGGAAGAGAAAACCATACTATGTAAGGTTTTCAGTTGTTGATATGATCGCTAATCCGTGCCTTGTGAGGAATGCCCAAAAAATTACAACTCCTTGAGCCGTCTTGACTTTAACAGTTTCTGATAGGACGACATTGATCTGTTAAAACGACAAACAATTTAATTTGTTAACCGACAACTCCAAAGCTGAAAGTAAGGTGAGGCAAGCCTTTCAAGAAGCGCTTTTTAGTGAAAAAACTATGATTATACTGCTAGTTTTGATCGAGGATGCAGAGAGTGTGCGTAAGTCATAAAGGAACCAAAAGCAAAAGTTAAGCTGGGAACGAGAGATGTACACTACGGCGGTACTCGCCTGGTGTAGTCCCTGTCCAACGTTTAAAGGCATGATAGAAGGCGCTAGTTTCTGAGAAGCCAAGGAGAAAGGCAACTTCACAGATGGCGATATGGCGTTCTTGGAGATAGTAAATGGACAACTGCTGCCGCATTTGGTCTAACAGTTCTTGATAAGAAGTTCCGGCTTTTTTAAGTTGGCGTTGCAGAGTGCGAGGAGTATATCCTAGACGATGAGCGATCGCTTCCAAGCTAGGGTTACTAGTACGCAGTCCTTCACTAATCAGCTGAAGTACTCTGTCTACAAGAGTTTCATTTCGTGGTAATCGAGCTAACAAATCCTCAGCATAGCGATCAAGGATGCTACATAGGCCAGGGTCTGATTTCAACACTGGTTGCCCAAGAAAAGCAACATCAAATAAAATTTCCGCTGTTGGTTGATTGAACTCTAACAGAGCGCGAAATAAACAGCGGTAAGCAGAAATATCTTCTGGTGTTGAGATCGGAAAGTTGACTTGGATTGGCACCCAATCTAGTCCAGTTATCCTGCGAACAGCAACGACGATACTTGCTAAACCCCACTGAACGCAAACCACAGGCGGTTGAGGTAGTCCGAAAGTAATACTAGTCAGTTGGGTTACGTTGTCTTCGGTTTTCAGAAAGAACTTGATACCTGTGTGTAACAATTCCGAGTATCGGACTATCCTTGACAACGCTTCAGCCACGTCTGTACAGCTATTAATCACATAGCCAAGTATATCCCAGGTGGCGGGGACATTAAATTCTGGTAGATGTAAACCAATATAGCGATCGCCAGACTGATGAACAATCTCTTGCCAGAGAGCATAATACTGTTCGCGGGAAATTCGGGCATCAGCATTTTCAAGGATGGATGCATCGAGTCCAATGGCAGCCAAGAGCGCCTCCGGCTGTAAGTTGACACCACGCGCTGCATTGAGAATGCCTTGCACAAACTTAATTGAGACAGTGTGGAACATACAACACGACTCGACGAAGATTGCTGTTAGTCATTTAATTGTAATTACCTGCTTGAGGTTTAAATATCAAACTTTTTGTCGCATTGAATCAATGCTTCTAGCTAAATAACAACAGTAACTTCATAGATAAAGGGGCTTGATTAGCAAGCTCCCAAAAATATACTCACTTGACCAACTTTGCCTAAAAATTGATCAAGCAACTAGGGAGGCTCTGCGATCGTGTCAGATAATTTTTTTGATTTGCATCTTGAAGATGATATAGATATCTTTAAAGGGTTGACAATTCTTGCGGTAGATGACACAAACGATATCTTGATTCTAATTAGCTATATTTTTGAAAGCTATGGAATTCATGTGATGACCGCATCATCAGCTGCGGCAGCATTTGAAATCATTAAACAATTCCCGGTGGATCTTTTAATAAGTGATATTGCTATGCCAGAAAAGTCTGGGTATTGGTTAATACAGAAAGTTAGAACACTTACGCATCCACAAAAAAGAGAAATTCCGGCAATTGCTTTTACTGGCAGTGTTGAAGATAATTCCTTGCGGGGGGACAAAATGGTTTAGAATGCTTATATTGCAAAGAGTGTAGCAATTTGTGGTAAAAGAAAAAGAGCCTTCATTCGCAACAAGCTCTATTTAATGATAATGTTACCAGAATTCTACGAG
>NZ_JACJTD010000168.1 GCF_014698505.1 Nostoc foliaceum FACHB-393
GCAGCTTTTTGGTACTCCTGATCCAGAACCTGCTATTGCTTCTAAAAAACAGGCTCAAAGGCAGTACGAAAGAGAGTTTCGGGTCAAGTCATATTGCTATTCTACTTGAGTTTTGTCAGTCAACCAGCTTTTTTTGTCTATCTAATTGATAATTACTCTCAAAATAAACCGCTCAAACCGTGATTATTCCCACATTTACGAAGAAATATTACAGTTTTAGCAATACTCTTTGACTTTTCATGAATTCGTGCATCTGATAGAAAATCTCCACAAAATCTCCAAATTCCCAATTTTCACTAATTACATTCAACATCTCCCAATATCTAAACAATATCTCCCAAATCTCTAATTCATTTCTTACCTTTTCAACTATTCAACATCATCTAGTCACCAAATTCTCATTAGCTTAATATTTTCCAACAATTCCTAAGACTTCCCAAGACTTCCTAGCACTTCCTGATACTTCCCAATTTTCTCAAGGACTATCCCAATTATCTAGTAATTAGCTAAAATAACCACAAGCATTGAAATCCATCTTTTTCTGACGCACAGTACGCCATATTTGGCGGAAAGAATGCTCGATTTTTTGCTATATTAAATGACAGGAGAGTTTGGGAAATAAAATTTTGTTTTGGTCAAAGTCTCACGAAAAAATTTTCATTCGTCATCAAGCACTAAGAAGTTTGATGACGGGGATTGATTTTGACTTCAATACTTATTGCAAGGGTGATTATCTTGCAATAAGAGAAAATAATCAGAATTTCTTGACGAGAGTAGGCCGCACTAACAGATGGAATAGAACAAGGATTAACTTTTGTAAACCCCATAACAGAGGTGAGCCATGCTAACAGCGGCTAACGTCTCAAGTGAGATGGCGGTGAACTACTTCATCAAGAATTACTATCACCAAGGAAAGTCGCTTTGGAATGGTCAAGGTGCTAAAAAGTTGGGGTTGTCAGGGGCAGTCGATGACGAAGAAGCTTTTAAAAATATCATTGAGGGGCTTACGCCTGATGGTCGTGAGGTATTGAATGCCAGAGTAGTCAAAGAAAAGGGGAAAGGAGAACGCAGAGCTGCATTAGACTGTACATTTTCTGCGCCCAAAAGTGTAAGCTTGATGGCCTTGGTGGGCGGGGATACTCGTTTGATTGATGCTCACCATCAGGCGTTAAAAGAAGTCCTGCAACTGATAGAGCAGCGTTACGCCTATACCAGAGTGACAGACGATAACAAGAGACATAGGGTTAAGACTGGTAACTTGGTCGTCGCGCAGTTCGATCACATCGAAAGTCGGGATTTAGACCCACATCTGCACACCCATTGTTTGCTGATGAACATGACCCAAACTCCAGATGGTAGCTGGTTAAGTTTGGGTAATAACGAGATATTCGCCAATAAGAAATTCTTGGGGATGGCATACCAAAGCTCTCTGGCGCGTGAGGTGCAGAAGCTTGGCTACGAGATAGAACCGCGCAAACATGGGCAGTTTGATATAAAAGGGTTTAAATTCGAGGATTTAGAGGCATTTTCTAAGCGGCGACAGCAAATCATCGCCTCATCTGGTGCTTTTTCCACTTGGGCCGAACGTGAAAAAATTTGGGATGATACCCGCCAGCGCAAGCAGAAACTACCAGAATCAGAATTGGTTGCATTGTGGAAGTCAGAAGCTGCGGCGTTAGGGATTAGGTTTGTCAAGCCAGGAGAACCAAGAAAAGAACAGGCTCCTCTTGTGGTTGAGCAAAAAAGTCTGATTGATGCCCTAGATGATGCGATCGCACATTGCAGTGAGAGAAATGTCGCTTTTAGACAAGAGGATTTAGAAAAATTCATCCTAGAAGAACGTTTAGCTACGGATGTAACAGCGATTGCACCCCTGATTAGAGAACATCAGGAGTTAATCGGTTTGCCAGGGTTGACTCACCAATTTACGACGATGACAGCGGCGAGGCGGGAATTGGCGACGATTGACTTGATGCAGCAAGGTCAATGTAAATTTTGCTCCATTTCCCACTCGGAAGTAGTCGAAAACCACTTAGAGAATACCTTACTAAATAGCGGACAGCGCCAAGCGGTAGAATTAGCTGCAACTACATCTGACCAGTTCATTGCATGGCAGGGGGTAGCTGGTGCTGGCAAGACTTTCGCCCTCAAAGAGTTGAAAGCGATAGCCACAGATGCTGGATATATTATCAAAGGCTTCGCCCCCAGTTCCACTGCTGCTAAGGTTTTGAGCGAAGAGTTAGAAATTCAATCTCTTACTGTTGCTAGATTACTAGTTTCGGAACCACCATCAGAGATTGAACCACATCAAATCTGGATTGTGGACGAAGCTGGGCTACTCAGTGCTAAAGATGCTCAAGCACTCCTACAACGAGCAACCTTACTTCAAGCTAGGGTGATTTTAGTCGGTGACACTCGGCAGTTGTCAGCAGTAGAAGCCGGTAATCCCTTCAAATCGTTGCAACAGGCAGGAATTAAAACCGCACACCTCAATGAATCGTTGCGTCAGAAAAACCCGCAGCTAAAATTAGCAGTAGATTTGATTGCTGATGGCAGGATTGAAGCAGGATTTGAACGACTAGAAGCCAACGGTTCCATACTTCAAGTTGACAGTGAATCCAAAATAGAGCAGATCGCCAATGATTATATAGTAGGGACACCAGAGCAACGACTCAAAACTCTTGTGTTAGCTGGAACAAATACAGAAAGACTTGCCCTTACCCAAGCGATTCGCTCGAAGCTCAAGGGTGAAGGAACTTTGGGAGAAACTGCAACCATCACCCAATTGCAAACCA
>NZ_JACJTD010000169.1 GCF_014698505.1 Nostoc foliaceum FACHB-393
GGTATCAGCGCAAATACCGCCGTCTCGTTGTTAGATGGGAACGTCAAAAAGTTTACTTCGACGCATTCATTGACCTTGCTACAATCCACATCTGGATTAACAAAATATTATTAGTGGGATAGGTTCAAGTCATGCCTTCGACTTCATAACAGCGAGTCATAAGTTTGTTTCGATTTAGCCGAAAGCTGGCTTTTTTTCTTTGATTTGGCAGAGGTACAAATAAATACTGTGGATGTTGGATAGTACCTGCATCCCCCAAATATCGACAATGTGTACCATTAATTTGGTAAACTTTTGATGAGCTTAACAGTGTCGCGTCATACACTTTGATCAAATTTGTTTCCATCTTAGTAGCAGTGAAGTGTGCCATAATTTGTTGTAGAATCGATTTTTCTCTCCAGTCATATTTAATCAGTCTGACTGTAGAGTTTTTCACGCATAATCTGATTCAATTTTTCCTTTGATTCATCAGGCAGAGCATTAAAATCAAACTCGTCTGATTCCCAAACTTCATCAAGACTTGTAGACTCATCGATAATGTTTGCAATCAAACAAGATTCATCGCCGTAGTTCCAACCATTTGCTAGAAGCCACGGTAGAACTCCTTCAGATTGCAATAGTTTCTCAATGTCAAACGAGTCAGAAAACTGCTGTAAGTTTTCGATACTGGGGTGAACGATTGTTATTGTCATGGAGTATTTTAAATGATTGAAATACAGCCCAATCAAAAGATGGGGAAAGGGAAAAGGAATTCATGAATTAAATGATCCTTAGAAAAGCAAGGTTTTTACCTTTTCCCCTGTCCCTTCTTTATTAGCTGTACATAAGACTTGAGAACTGATCAAATATGCTTCCCTACTTGAAGGTAAATAGGGAAGCATAAAGATGAACGCAATTGCTGTAATCACCTCAACAAGTATTTGGCTATTAAGAAGGCACATCCTCCCAGTAACCAACTTCATCGTCATAATTTGCTTGCATAGACTGCAATTTGTTGACGAAGTTAGCAAATTCTTCGTTAGTTAGTGACTGCCTTCCTTTTTTACCATAGTTCTCTATGAGAAACTGTTTGCCCTTTTCCTCGCCCCAACCTAAAGCTTCAATCAATCGTTGTGACTCCATCATCAATTGATTGCGATCTAGTGCATGAGACGTATGCTTTGGTAAGTTATTGTTAGGCAATCCTTTTTTCCACCAATCGCAGATGGAATTATGCACAAGGGCAATTTCTTGAGCTATTGGTTTCTTGCCAATACAATAACTTTCCCAGTCGGGCGCAGTGGGCTTTTCGTATCCGCTACATACACAGGCATTGGAAGTTTGCCCCCCTTTCTCACGTTTCTCTGTTTTCAATATGGGACAAAATACCCACATCGAATGCCAAAGTAAATTCTTTGGTTGGTGATGTTTGCCTTGAAAAGTTGCATAAGCTTGTTCGCAGGTTTCACGGAATGCCATTAGTTGTTGATCAAACGAAACTTGAAACACCCCCCAAGCAGTTATTTGTACTGGTGCGATATGAAGAGGTTGATTTTGGGCATCGACGAAAATCACCATATACCGCCTACCGAATTTGTAGGCGTTCTTGTCCAAACCATCACTGCTACGCCAAACTCCAATCACCTTTCTATCGTTTCCGTATAGCAGAGGCGATCGCCCAATCACAAGTATTCGTGGTTGTCTGTAGAAAGCGCCAGGAATGCCTATCTTTTCATCGTTTTCGTCCAACTTGTTAGTAAGAACTTTATACTCTTTCCCACCAACTAGTTCTTTATTTTCGTACCATCCTGCTAATTGTTGATTTTCGTAAGCAATCCAAATGCCTGCGGGTGAAGGAATACTTTTAGCTGCTGGAGTCTTTTCGTATGCTTTGTGTTCAGCAGAATCAAAGTCAAAAGCTGTCATAGTAGCTGCTGCCTTTTTTTTAATGTTAGTTTTCGCAAAAAATAAGCGAAGCTTTAATTCTGAGTGGGTAATTCTGCATGATTTTCTTGATAGGTCATTGTTTAATATCAACAGATTTCACTCTCTCATTGGCGAAGCCGTTGATTTCAGATGTATCTATCAAGTACAGAGCCAATAAAACAGCGCTCTTGATTTCACAAAAGCGCTTTTTATTACTAATTATTTGTAGTTATAGGTTATTCGTGTGAATTAAATCTTGCTAACAACTCTTCACGGGATAATTCAAGACATAGGGGAGTAAATTCTTCTGGTGTTAACTGCAATAAACTCTCGACTACTCTTGAAAGTTCTTCATCCATAGAACCAAACCGGAATCTTAACAAGTTTTCTACTACTTGACGTTGCCCCTCTTGTACCGCTTGCGCTCTTGCTTCTTGATAAGCTTCTGTTAAGTTCATGATCAACTCCTGGTCATCTCTGGTTAAATCTGTTTGTGTCATTACACTGATACGCCACCTGTAAATTATTTGTAATCGACCACGGGGCGATCGCAAATTACAAGAAAGTAAAACCCATTGAGATCAAAGAGTTAGAGGTCAAAAAAAGCAGACAGCAGACTGATTCAATTTCGGAAATCAAACTGTATAAATTCGTAG
>NZ_JACJTD010000017.1 GCF_014698505.1 Nostoc foliaceum FACHB-393
CTCCCCTTAACTTTACGTGCTAATTTTTTCTGCTTACGTTTGAGGTTTTTCTCGTGTTTGGCAAGGTGTTTAGGATTGTCGTAAAAAGATATTTTCTTGCCATCGGTTACGACAGCAAAGTGTTTTATTCCTAAGTCAATACCGTAAATCTTGCCCTCTGAAACAGTAGGGTTTTTACCTTGTATTTCAGTCAGGATAGATGCAAGGTATTTGCCAGAAGGCGTTTTACTCACAGTAACAGTTTTGATTTTCCCCTCAATCTGTCTATGTATTTTGGCTTTGATTGCCCCAATATTACCGGGGAGTTTGACATTGCCATCTATAATTTTGACGTTTTGAGGATACTGGATTGACTGTTTTCCGTGCCTGGACTTGAATTTAGGAAATCCAGCACGTTTCTCAAAATAGTTTTTGTAGGCTGTAGTTAGATTCAGTGTCGTAGCCTGTAAAACTTGACTATAACAATCAGCCAACCACGCCGTCTCTTCTGCCTTTTTGAGTGTAGGAAGAAATGCGTTGAGCGCTGCACGGCTAAGTCCTTTCCCCGTCTCCTTATAAGTTTCAATTGACTTATTTAGGGCATAGTTCCACCACCAACGAGCGCAGCCAAAAGCTTGAGCTAGTTGAATTTGCTGTTCCAGTGACGGATATAAACGGACTTGTACAACCTTGTGTAACACTCAACATCACCTCCTTGATGTGCTTATTTTACCATAAATACATATTCTGATAAACCACTCAAACAAAACAATTGTTGATTCGTCATACATCTAAGGCACAAGCCTTGAATAAATCAGCCCAGCCGTCGCTTTCGCCCTCAAGGCGAAAGCGCCTAAATCTCTCGGTTTTGCCAAAAATATTATTGATACGGCTGGGCTGATTTATTTATTGGATCTCCCTAATATTTCTTTTTGCTATGCAAAAAATTAATATTAGATGCAATCCTTATCAACCGCCTTATATCCCGCCACTGATTCGGAGTACCAAATTCAGTGGGGGACTTACGGCGTAATAGTTAACTAATTACGAATTACGAATTACGAATTATGCCCAGCGTTCGCGTAGCGTGCCGGAGGCAATCGTTAATGATATGTTTCTCTTAAAAAGCTGGCGTAATTTGCCCGAATCGTCATAGTAGTAGGATGACTGACACCTAAAGTTTGTTCACAAATTTTCAAAGCTTGCTCAAACAAGGGTTTGGCTTTCCTATAGCGTCTTGTATGACGGTAGAGTGCTGCGAGATTGTTAAGGCCAATAGCAACATCGGGATGGTTGTCTCCCAGCAGGCGTTGACTCAGTTCTAAAGCTTGCTTGTACAAGGGTTCGGCTTTGCTGTAGCGTCTTGTAGATTCGTAGAGTTGTGCTAAATTGTTCAGGCTAGTGGCGACATCAAGATGGTTGTCTCCCAGCAAGCGTTTTCTCAGTTCTAAAGCTTTTTTAAGCAAGGGTTCGGCTTTGCTGTAGCGTCCTGTATAACAGTACAATGCTGCTAAATTATTTAGGGTAGTGGCAACATGGGGATGTTCTTCTCCCACTAGGTGTTTCCACAGTTCTAAAGCTTGCTTATACAAAGGTTCGGCTTCGCTATAGCGTCCTGTAGATTCGTAGAGTAATGCTAAATAGCTCAGGGTATTGGCAACATCGGGATGTTCTTCTCCCAGTAGCCGTTTTCTCAACTCTAAAGCTTGTTGATACAGCGGTTCGGCTTCGCTGTAACGTCTCATAGAATCGTAAAGTTGTGCTAAATTATTCAGGCTAGTAGCGACATCAAGATGGTTCTCCCCCAGCAGGCGTTTACTCAGTTCTAAAGCTTGCTGATACAAAGGTTCAGCTTCGCTGTAGCGTCCTGTAGATTCGTAGAGTCGTGCTAAATTGTTCAGACTAGCAGTCACATAGGAATATTCTAAATCAAGACGATTTTGAGTCAGTTTTACACACTGCTGCAACCAAGGTTCTGCTTGCTGATAAAGTCCTTGGGCTTGATAAAACCAGGCCAATTTGGTAAACAGAATAATTCGATTTTCATCACTGAGATACTGGAATAGATGGGTTGCAACTTCTGTAATATGTGGAATATGTGGAGTGAGGTGGAGAATATCTTCAGGATTAGGCTGTTGCGGAATTAGCTTTGCTACCTCTAACATCATCACTGCAAAGTTAGTTTTTGCTTTATCCGCCTCACTTGATTTATCCAACTTCATTTGGAAAAGTTGTCGAATCAATGGATTTAGACGATAAGTTTCTTTACTTTTCTGTTGTAGTAAATGTAATTCCAGTAAATCGGCTATAGCTTTCTTATTGAGTTCTTGTTTTTTGTCATCTTGTATTATCTCAACAGATAAGGGAATGTCAGCTAAGGCACACAAACTTAGCAAACAGCCAAAGTTTTGTGCATTTTCATCTAACAGTTCCCAATTTAATTCAAAAGCTTCACCTACACCGTATTCACAAGGCATCAATGAGTTAGCATTGACTACTGTTTCATGTTCCACTCGTTTCTTCTCTAGCCGCTTCAGCAGTGTTTTCAGAGACAATTCTGGCATTTTATCCAGATATCTTCCCACTAACTCTAACGCTAAAGGTAAATATCCTAAAAATTCACAAATTCTTCTCGCAACCCAAGGTTCTTGTTGCAGTCGTTCCTTTCCCACCAGCGATTTTAATAATTTCATCGCCGCCAATGGTTTGAGGACATCTAATTCGCTATTATATTTTGCACTCAGGTAAGCTCGTAACTTTTCTAGTTTGTCCTGACTGTTGGAAGTTGCTAATTCAGGATAATTCTGGGCAAATTTGTCATATACCTCACTAATCCACTTTCTGAAAGCAGCAACATCAACGTTTAATTCGCTGGCAAGTTTAGTTTCACTTTTACCTAAATTTTCAGTCTTAAAATACTTTGCAAAAGCTGCCGTTTGCTCTAGAGATAAGCCATTCTTAGCAGCTTCTTTGGCTAGAAAATTAGCCCATTTCATAAACAGCTTGTGAACTTTATTTTTAATTCTACTTTCTCTCGATTTGGAAATCTCCCCTCTTTGGCGTAGAAATACCATTTACATAAAAACATTTAAAAGCAGTAGCTTGCCATTAGGCATGGTTATTTGAGCCTTTGAACCTCAAATTTCGAGTTTTGTACTCAACAATGGCTATGCGATGTCTACGACGGACTATTCGGAGTTGCACTTTTTTAAGTATTAGCATGAGACGCTTACCGTTCGCGTAGCGTCTGTCTGCGACACGCTGCGCGAACGCAGAGAAGATATCGCAGTTTGAAGTTATAATTGATGGCGCTCGCTATTCCCATGCTTATTGTTTGAGTAAATTGACCAAACTATCGGATAACTACAAACCAGCGTCACGCAAAGCTTGAATTTTAGGAGATATGCTTGGGATTAGTCCACGTCTTTTTGCTAATATCAGCAAGCCTCCTGTTCTGATAGTAGTAATACCTAAAGCTTGACCACAACGCCGTGCTGCCCTATCGTCAACAATAACGGCACAGTCGGAATTTTTTAGTGCCAAACTCAATACTTGTGATTCTCCCTTTCCTAAATCCCAAGCTGCTACTTCAGGAGCAATAGCATTAACTTCTACTGGTTGTATCCAAGAAATACTGGGTAATTGTGTTGATGCAACATCATCTTTTGTTGTGACTTCTTCAAAAACACCTGATGGAACTAAAATTTCTGTGAATAATTGTGGAATTAATTCTGCTTGCTGACTTTTCAAAAGAACAATCAAAGGCGAGGAGTTAATAACTACACAATTAATCGACATTTGCCAGTTCATGGGCTAACTCTTGGGCAGTATATTGCATAAAGTCTACTTTGTAGCGTAATAATGCATTAATAAATTCAGCACGAGTTAGTCCAGCAATCTCTGCTGCTTTGGCTTGTGAAATGTCACCTAATTCATACCATTTAACTGCTGCGGCAATTCGCATTTCTTGGATAAATTCTTCAGGATTTTTACGAAGTGCTGAAAATACTGTTTCTGGTAATTGGATTGGTACTGTTCGCATAAATAGATCCTCAAATTTGGTGTTTGGAATTTGAAATAAGTAAGCGATCGCTCTATGTTTCAGTTTAATTTAGAGATGTATGAGCGATCGCCCTTTGCTAATGAGCATGAGAATCGAACCGCAAAGGACGCATTCGCGCAGCGTCTCGCAGAGAAGGAAGAGAGAAGAAGGAGCGATCGCTGTTTGAAGTTACAATTGATGGTGATCGCTAGCGATATGCTTATCTTAAAAATCTTGCATAATTTCTCTGAACCGTCATCTGAAGCTAAGGTGACTGATTTAACACCCACTTCAACCATTGCCTAAAAGAACTTATAGTATTCAAATGATGAACTCCAGGTGCACGGATGGCGGCGAGTCCATCAACGGCGACTAATGCAGCATATTGCAAGCCCAAAAAACTATCAACGGCGGCATAAGGGCCACCTAAAGTAATAGCTCCAGCAGCATACATTTGACCGTTCCCACTACGCATTTCTACTAATTCAAAATTGTTCGCTACAGTCAATCTCCCCAAGTGATTCACTGGGAGATTGTAATGTTTCACCAAATCCGCTATTAGAGGATTGGCATCTACTTTGGCATCCAGTCCAGTAGCATCAACAATAAAATCAGCTAGCAATTTCATTTCCCCAAAGCTTTGTTCTCTGATATGTGTAATAGTCCGGTTTTGGGCATCTCGTTCCACATCCAGAACCTCACCAAAGGTAATTTGATACCAGCCTTCGCTTATCCCTTGGGCAGTAATTTGCTGCCAGTCGTGGCGGTCGGCGGTGGTAGTTCCACCCCAGTCTGCTAATAAACGTTTGCGTTCATCGGGGGTGGCTTTTTCTAACATTGCCCGGAGTTCGCCGCCCCAACAGGCTTTCGGCCAGTTAAAGGGTTGAAATTCGTAATGATTTTTGACTAGGCGCTGGGTATTTTGAAATTTGTTGCCTTGAGGTTTAGGCGATCGCATTAAATGCAAAACTGCAATATTCCGATTTCGCTTTCTAGCTTCGTAAATGCGTTGAATAATCCGCGAAGCCACAATTCCCCGCCCACGAATCAATACTGTCCCACCATGTTGCTCTAGTTGCTCATAAACATGATCATGGGCTTCATAAGCATTAACTACAGATTTAAAATCTTGATATTTTTCTCTATAAGCTTGCAAATCTGGAAGAAACTGAATTGCTGGATATCCAGTAGCTAAATGTAAATAACGACTAACTAAAAAAGCATAATTTCCAGGGGCACGAGAATAGGCTACACAATACCTGCCATCATCAGTTTTGCGAATTCCCCTAACTCGCCCATAGCGATAAATTTGATTCCAGGCAATACGCTTCGCTTCCCTATCTATGGAATCAAAGACATTACCCGCACGGGGAGTATAAGTTTCTGCAAATGTTGGTTCAGCAAACACTTGCCACAAATACCTGAATGCTGATTTCATCTGTCCCTTGCTACAATCGTGCCAAGCCTCACGCAAGGCATAACTAGGCCAGCCCCAAATATTATCAGGACAAGAGTCAGAATTAGAACGCAGTCTTTCATATAAGGGAATTTGTGAATTCAGACACAGGCGCTTATAACGAGCATAAGGCTCTGCCTCTAATCCCAAAGCCACAATTTTGTCAGCACGCACACCACTAATTCGCAGCAAATCAACCCAAACGAAGCTACCCAGTCCCGCACCAATCGCTAGATAATCAGATTCATCCACTGGTAATCCTGTAGCATGAAGTGCTTGCACAGCGACATTTTGTGCCTGAAACGCTAATGGCGGGAAATTACTTGCCACGGGCGTTAGCGGCTGGACTACAGGCAAGCTGGGGTCTGGAAGATTAGTATTTGCGTTGAAATGAATCGTTGAAGGAGGGCTGGTATCTGGTGCGGATACGTTAACAGCAAATGTCACTGTGATCACATAGGGGCCAATTTGTAACGTATCGCCATTAGCCAGAACACTACGCGTTTGTGGTTGACCGTTGACATATACACCGTTAACGCTGCCTTGGTCAATCACCACCAGATGGTCTTGTTCCCAGTCAATTAGGGCATGGTAGCGAGAAACTTCGTTACTGTTAAGCAGCATCCTAGAAACGCGCACTCCCCTGAGGTCAGCAGGTAAGCGAGCGAATTCTCGACCAAAAGCGATCGGCATATTCAACCTTGGTTCTCGCCGTTCACCCGTTGCTGGTTCTTCCCAACTCAATTGGATTTGTAAGTCATTAGTCATTGGTCATTAGTCATTGGTCATTAGTTATTGGTCATTAGTCAAGAGTTAGGAATTCTTCCGCTGCTTCCCCTGCCCTCATTCTCAACTACTCGGTGCTACCAACACACTTACTGCCGCAGCTAAAGATGTCCCACACCAATGACAGCCAATTTGTAGATTTTCTCCTGGGGAAACTTTATGACATTTGGGGCATTCTAAGCCATAAACTCCGGGCAGTGGTGCGGGGGGTATTGGTGGATGGTGGTGATGTCCGATATTTACTGGTGGATGGGGTGGCAGCAAAATTGTTGCTGGAATGCTACCCGTGGAAACGCTAGTAACGTTGAGTTTTATTTGTCCCAAAGTGATACTAGTGCCCTGAGTTAAAGGCATTTCACCTTGGACTAATTGCCGTCCATCGATAAGGGGGGGATTTTGCGATCGCAAATTCCTGATATAAAAGCGCTGTTGCTGGTGATGAAAAAATATTTCAACGTGCAGACCGGAGACAGTGGGGTGACTCAGAACAATGTCGCACCGGAGGGGGTCACGACCGATACGGACAGTACCATGATTTTGACTTGGCTGTTGTTCGTAAATGTTCTGAGTTTTATCTTGGCCTGCATCGTGCCACTGTAAAGTTAGTGCGTTCATTGTTCTAACTTCGTAAATCGTATTTAGCTACTTCAACTTCCTTCTGTGCGATTCCTAACATGATTGAGTAGGCGCAAGCAAGTATTTAGAAAAAACTTCAACAAGCTTTATTTCGCCGACGCTAATTTATCAGCAATGCGTGTAGTTTCTGGCAGCCGATATTTTGGCGTGCAGCGCAATACATAGTCAATTGCTGTCGGTAAACTAATTCGATGACCACTGGAGATGTACAGAGGTTTTACTCCTGTGCGCGATCGCAAAACCACCCCAATGGTTTCACCGTTATATATCAGTGGTTGCGTGCTGCCTTTGGTTTCTGCCAATTCCTCATGCTTACCTAGCAACCTAGACTTAGCTACACCAATTGTTGGCATATCTATAAGTAACCCTAAATGGCTAGCTATACCTAATCTGCGGGGATGAGCAATTCCCTGACCATCACACAGAATGATATCTGGTATTGTTTTAATCTTTTCCAGGGCATCGAGGACGGCTGGAATTTCCCGAAATGAGAGGAACCCAGGAACATAAGGAAAGGTCGTAGGACGGTGTGCTAGGCTTGTCTCGATTACTTGCAAATCAGGAAAACTCAGTACTGCCACAGCTGCACGGCTAATAGTTCCATCAGCTTCAAAACCCATATCCACTCCAGCGACGTACTGGATAGGTTCTTGCAATTGATCCTCAGTAATTACTTGATCTCGCAACTTTTCTTGGATAACTATGGCTTCTTCCAGCGTCGAGGGCCAAGCATGATCTCGATAAAACTTCATATTTCAAATTGGAATTAAACTGATTAATATTAATCCTGTTAATTTGGCAAGCACAAAAACACTAGTTTTTGATTTCAAGACAGAGAAAATATAATTTTTGCAAAAGTCCGTGAAAGACTATCTTTATAGTAGACATTTTAGCCCAGCTTAGTTGATATCTTGCATCATAATGTTACTTCAGGCTGTCAAGAGGGAATCCTGAGAATATAAGTTTATTTTCCCAGAGTTTTTCTTTTACTGGTTATGACACAGCCAAATATTCTAAAACTTGCAAAACAGGGAGATGCAGAAGCGATCGCATCTCTGATGAACCGCCACCTACACGCCAAAGGGATAACTGCAACAGTTGCCTTTAAAGATGCTTGTTTAGAGGTAATGCTAGAATCTGTCCAAGTACCAAATCAGCAAATTTTAGTTCCATTTATACGCAAAGGGTTAACAGCTTTAGGGGCTGCATCTGTTGAAATAGTGAAAGTTTATGGACAACAAACTGGTAAGGAGTTTCCAGCTTGGAGTAAAGAGTTTGATTTAGGCATAGTAGAAGCTGAAATAGAAGTAGTAGATAATGAACAGTCTTCTAGTAATCCTCAAACTCTAACCATTTGTATTAACTTAAGTGGTGATACTGCACAGGGATTAACAAACCAAGATTTTGAATTTATTGCTAATCAAATCAGCGCTGATATTTTATCCTCTTGTACCGACGTTTTTATTCAAAAAGTAAGCATTAGCAATGGTAGCTCCGTGATTACAAAAGAACGCTAGTATTTAATTGCGCTCACGCAGAGACACAAAAAATAGTCTAAAAGCGGTATTTTTGCAATAAATATAATAAATCCAAGTATATTTTCAATATAAGGCTTCAAAGATTTGGAAAATGTTGATTTTGCCTATGAATAGGGAAACCTGAGATAGAAGATATTTTCTCAGTTTTTTGGATTTATTGGTTATGACACAGCCGAATCTTTTAGAACTTGCTAAACAGGGAGATGCACAAGCGATCGCATCTCTAATTAACCGTCAATTACAACCCAAGGGTATTACAGCGAAAGTAGCACTCAAGGATGCTTGCAGATAATGCTAGAATGCGCCCAAACACCAAATCAGCAAGCCTTGGTTGCATTTGTCCGCAAAGTTATAACTGGCTTAGGTGCTGCATCTATTGAGAGAGTGAAGGTTTACGGACGACAAACAGGCGAAGAATTTCCAGCTTGGAACCAAGAGTTTGAGTTAGTAGTAGATGCTAGTTCAACGCAGTCTTCTATCAATACTTATTTAATTTTCTCCAGTGACCATAACCAACAGCTAGAGTCACCTGTAGTTAATCATAGAAATTTGCCATCAAAAATTGTGCCAGAAAAGCTAAAAGATAATAATATATATTACGAAATTGAAGGCATTAATGGTCAAATTCGATTAACTTATAACCGTATAATCATTTCTCAAGGACTTAAAGGTGATAAAGAAATTCCTATCAGCCGAATTACAGCTATGAAATTTAAGCCTGCTGATGCTTTGACACAACAAGGATACTTACAGTTTTCTATCCAGGGTGGGATTGAATCAAAAGGCAGAGTGTTTGCAGCTGTCAGAGATGAAAATACTGTTATATTTCACGAGTTTGAGCAACTGGAATTTGAGGAAGTAAAGAGATATGTTAATAGTGTAATAGATGCTGAACCAATTGATTTTGATAAACTTAGATTTTTAGAGCTTAAAAAACTTAAGGAATTAAGAATTAAGGAAGGAGCAGAGAAGTTAACAGCTTCAAGAGAAGCGGTTTTAACAAAGAAGAAAAAAAAGCCATTAACAACAATGGTTAAACTTCTGATTGGAGCTTGTTTGATATTGTTTGTGTTTGTTTTACTTACACCCCAAGGTTCTTTTTTTAACACTTTGTCTGGAAGTGTATTATTAATAATAAGCCTTGTATTTCTCTGTATGGCTTTGATTAAGCCTGATTAGGAAATAATTGATACGATTTCTCGGAAATACGATCGCACCTCAAAGCTAAACTAGAAAAAGGAGTGCGCTCGCTCAACTATCCCTATCAAAATAAAATCCTATGAAGACTAAAACATTAACTGCCATTCTTCACAAAGAAGAAGATATGTATGCTGCTGAATGTCCTGAAGTCGGCACAGTTGACCAAGGTGAAACAATTGAAGAAGCTCTTGCTAATCTTAAAGAAGCTACAAGGCTATATCTAGAAGAATGTCCTTTGCTTGACATTGATCCTGATGAAATGGGATGTTCGACACTAACGAGGATAAACTATCATGCTTAATGGACTCAGGCAACAGGCGATCGTCAAACCTGGTGGCGTAGTAGAAATCTCTTCTCCAGAACTTCCAGCAGGTGCAACTGTAGAGGTGATTGTACTTCTGGAGTCACCCGCAAAGCATTCTGAAAAGCCTCTAAGCAGCTTTATCGGATCTGTTAGAGGCAGTTTTGCTACACCAGAAGAAGTGGATCAGTTTATTCGCCAAGAACGAGATGCATGGGAATTCTAGATGCTATTCAAGGCACAAAAGTATACCTCGATACCAATATTTGGATCTATGCTTTAGAAGGATATCCAGTATTTGTCCAAGATTTAACTCAGTTATTCCAAAGTATTGATCGAGGCAACCTGAGTGTAGTAACTAGTGAATTATCACTTGCTGAAGTATTAGTAAAACCTTTCCAAAATCAGGACTTAGCTCAACAGACAACTTACAAACAACTGATTACAAATTCACAGAATTTAACAGTTATTTCTGTCAGTCGTCAGGTTTTAATTGAAGCTGCTCAACTTCGTGCCAGTATTAACATCAAATTACCAGATGCTATCCATGCAGCAACAGCACTGTTGACTCAATGTTCTACTTTTCTAACCAACGATCAGCGCTTTCGTAGTATTCCTAATCTATCAGTAATTTTGCTTTCTGAGATTATTTCTCCCTAGCTAGAATTTATAATAAAAGTAATTTCGCCCCCGAGGCCAATCATGACAGAAGGAAAAACGCGGCGTAATTTCCTAATTACTAGTATTGCTGTAACTGGAGGTATTGTGGCAACTAATGCCTTACAGCAAAATGCTATCAACATCGCAACATCGCCAGCAGCTATGCCAGAACGGTTACTCGGACGCACGGAAGTAAAACTCCCGATCTTCGGGTTAGGAGGAGCAGGACAAACGCCGCTATCCTGGGAAGGAAAAGAGGGTGATGCTGTGGCAATTATTCAAAGAGCGCTAGAACTTGGCATCCGCTACTTTGATACAGCAGCTAGTTATGGGCCGAGTGAAGATTATTTAGGCAAAGTGCTACCACCCTATCGCTCAAAGGTGTTTCTAGCAAGCAAGACTGATCAAAGAGATCGGGATGGTGCATGGCGAGAATTGGAGCGATCGCTTAAACGTCTCAATACAGATTATCTCGATTTGTGGCAGTTGCATCACGTCTCTTTTTCGGAAGAACTCGACACCATCTTTAGTCCATCTGGCGCAATTAAAGCTTTGGAAGAAGCCATACAACAAAAATTGGTGCGGTTCGCAGGTATTACCGGACATCACGACCCTCAAGTAATTGCCGAAGGCTTACGTCGCTATCCTTTCCACACTACACTGATTCCTGTGAATGCTGCCGACAAACACCACCCACGTCCATTTATCCCGGTGGTTCTACCAGTTGCTCAAGAAAAAAATGTTGGTGTGATTGCGATGAAAGTCCCGGCTTATGGTCGCCTGTTTAAATCAGGTGGGTTGACAGGTATGGAGCAAGCTTTAGGTTACGCAATGTCTCAGCCTGGAGTTCATTGTTGCGTAATTGCGGCAGAGACAGTTACACAATTAGAGAATAATGTCAAGATAGCACGGGCTTTTGTGCCCTTGAAAGAGCAAGAATTGACAGCGATCGCACTGGCGGCTGCTAATATCTGGGAAGATAGTACATTTTTCCGTGCTTGGACTTAGCCCAACCTTGCACATATTACAAAGTGTATTCTTACTAGTCACACTGATAATATTGTGCCGCTTGCGACATATTAAATTGTAATAGCTTCTCATCTCCCAACTTGTATCGGAAACTCGGCTTAAAAGGCGAAATATTCAAACTGCGAATAATTTCTGACGCCACAGCCTTTGCTAGTAGCGGTGGTACAGAGTTACCGACTTGGCGAAATCCGTGCCATTTGGTTACATGAAATCTAAACCAATCTGGGTAAGAATGCAATCTCGCCGCTTCCCTGACAGTGATACAGCGCGGCGTGGATGGATGAATCGGTCTAGGAGATGTGAAAGAACCCCTATACTTGTCTGTTCCGGCTCTTAAAGTATTACAGACACCAGTAGGATGCAGCTTATAAAAACGACTAATTTTTTCTCTCTCGCCTTGTTGAGTCTCCTGAAAACGTTTAATAGTTTCCGCAGAATGTTTTGTTCTTAAACTTGAAGAAAGTATTCGCAAATCATATTCTCGTTTATAAGAATAATCATTGTCTAGGTATTTGATACCGCGAAGTACAAGAGCATAGTTACTAGGCTTTTCGTATTCTCCAACAACCCAATCTCTTGTTAGTAACTCTGGATATTTTTCTATTTCAGGTAAATCCCCAATTGCATCCAATACTGTAGGACTCAATGGAAAATCAGATATTTTTTTAGAATTTAAATTATTTGGTAATGCTTGTTTAGTAATCGGCAAAGGATATTGTGGTAACTCTACGTCCTCCCTTGCACCTATGAGAAATAATCTCTCACGTGACTGTGGTACTCCGTAATTTGCAGCGTTGAGAATTTGGTAATTTTCTTCTACGTTATAGCCGTGAATTCTAAACTCGCTAATTAATGTTTGGAGGATTTGTTTATGTTCACCAACCGTTATCCCCCGGACATTTTCCATCACAAAGAATTTCGGTTTTAGCTCAAAAACCAGTCGATGAAAGTGAAATACCAAAGAGTTTCGAGGATCGTCAACAGCCCGTTTACCAATTAGGGAAAATCCTTGACATGGTGAGCCACAAATTACCACATCAATTTCGCGATCGCCAATCTTAGAACGATTCCTAATTTCTTCCCCGGTTGTATCCACAACACTTTTACATAACACTGAGCAAAAAGGGAAGTTAAACTCATGTGTTGCACAGTGGATGGGGTCAATTTCCACAGACGCTAGCACATCAAAACCAGCTTGCTCAAAGCCAAGAGTCATACCGCCCGCGCCAGCGAATAAGTCAACTGCGATCGCTCTTTGTTTTTTCATCTCATGAGCCATGACACCCCAATCTAATTCGTAATTTCTAATTCGTAATTACCCTATAGATAAATACGGGTTTCGGCAGATAATAGGTAGTTCGCACTTAATTTTACTCATAAATAAACTGATTGATTCTCTATTTTTAATTACGAATTACGAATTATTTTGTCGCATTTGCAAAATTTCTTGAGCAGCGCGATCGCACACGCCAATTTCTCCTAAACTTTGCCGCATTTCCTGATAATCTGCTAAAGTTTGCTCTCTGCGACTGGGATTGAGTAGCAGTTCCATCGCTGCTTGGATAATATTCTCTGGTGTGGCTTGCTCTTGTAAAAATTCTGGCACAATCGACTTCATCACTACTAAATTGGGTGGCGATGCAAAGGCTATAGAACCTTTGAGGATTTTACGAGCTATCCAAGCAGTCAAGCGACTCAGGCGGTAAACTACAACTTGCGGCACATTCAACAGAGCAAGCTCCAGGTTGACAGTACCAGATTTGCTAATGGCTAAATCAGCCGCAGCAAAAACTTCCTTTTGTTGACCGGATAGGACTGTAGCCCGCAAACCATAACTCTCAATAGCCTCCTCAATTGGCTGTCTATAGGCTTCCAGCGATAGGGGTATCCAGAAATGAACTTCAGGTAATTTAGCTTGAATAGTTTGGGCGGCTTGAAAAATAATTGGTAAAAGATATTTTAGTTCTTGGCGGCGAGAAGCGGGGAGGAGTGCGATCGCAATTTGTTCTGGTGCAATCCCCAGCATTACACGGGCTGCTTGGCGACTGGGAGCGTCTTGCATTCGGTCAACCAAAGGATGTCCTACCCAACTAACTTTTGCCCCTTGCTCGCGGAAATAACGGGCTTCCTGTGGAAAAATTGCCAACAGCTTGTCTGTAAAACCAACAATCCGGTTAGTTCTACGCAAACTTAATGACCAAGCCCACTCTTGGGGAGCAATGTAATACACTACAGGTACATCTGGTAACTGCCGTTTCATATAAGTCCCAATTTCCAGATTGGGAGTCATATAATCGATCAGCACCACTAAATCTGGTGGATTTTGTTTTAGGGAAGCGATCGCTTGTCGTTGCACCTGGAGAGTTGGTAAAACATAAGGTAGCCCTTCTAAAATACCCATTGAGCCAATACTACTGGTATTGCCCAGCAGAATTGCCCCAGCCTCTACCATTTTTTCGCCACCTAGCGCCACAATCTCTAAGTCCAACCCAATTGCCACAGCTTGACGCTTCAGCGCTGTAATTAGCAGCGATCCTTGTAAATCGCCAGATACTTCGCCAGTGCTGATAAATATCCGCATTTGATAATTAGTAATTAGTAAAAATTAGGAGTGAGGAATGAATAGTTGGGAGTGAGTAGTTAAGAGTTAGGAGTTAAAAATTCAATTGATAACTCCTAACTCATAACTCATAACTCCTAACTACTAATTCACATCTCACGATTCATCACTCGCGCCCTTTTTCCCCTTACCAGGAATCAAGCCACGCCTTCCTGGCATCTGAGAAAGTAGCAGGAAGCGGCGTAGATGTTGCAAGTCTTCGCTATCCCCTAACATTTCCAATTGTTCCAAAGAATCCTTAAAGGACAAATCAGAACGGTAGAGAATACGGAAGGCTTTTTTCAGCGTTTGCAAATCTGCTGAGTCCATACCAGACCGTTTGAGTCCGACAAGGTTAAGGGTTCGCACCCGCGCTGGATTTCCCTCCACGAGCATATACGGAGCCACATCTCGGTCAATACGTGCCATACCTCCCACCATTGCGTGTCTACCGATATGCACAAATTGATGGACACCTAAAACCCCACTCAGCCTAGCGCGTGATTCTATATGGACATGACCTGCCAACGCTACAGAGTTAGCAATCACTACTTGGTCTTCAATCACACAGTTATGAGCTACATGGACATAAGCCATTAGTAAGTTACCATCGCCAATCACCGTTGCTTCACCAGCACCGGTAGCGCGGTTAATAGTAACGTACTCACGAATCAAGTTATTATCACCAATTTTGACCCAGGTTGGTTCTCCTACAAACTTGAGATCCTGAGGTTCCATGCCGATGGCTGCACCTGTAAAAATCTGATTTTGCGCCCCAATTTCACAAGGCCCCTCTAGCACTGCATGAGCGCCGATTATTGTTTCAGGGCCCACTTTGACATGCGCTCCAATCACAGCATAGGCACCGACTTGCACTGTATGGTGGAGTTCCGATTTTGGATGAATTACAGCAGTTGGATGAATTAGCGTTTTCAAGGGTGAATCTCCAGAACTGTCTTGATAAGTCAGCGCCAGGTAGGTTTCTGAGGCAGGGTGTTACTCTGCTTAAGAGAGTTGTACAGACTGCCGTCCTATCGAGGCGACTGGTAGAGCGTGAAGTATTTCAGTGAACGAAAGTGTCGGGCAAAGCAAGTTAAGTGTGTTTGCGAGTGCGTTTCGTAAAGAGGGCGTCGAAAATCAAGAAATTATCAGATGCTGTTGTGGATTTTTTTAACTGTTATCCTTCTCAGGATTCAGTATGGGCATTTCACGGCTATGCCATACCACGAAAGCAAACTTTTAGTTAACTAGGGAAAACATTAATTCCCCTTCACAAGCAAGTTGACCGTCAACTTCGGCACGACCTTGCATCTTACCGAAACGACGTTGTTTTACCCATAACAGTTCCACTGTCATGATTAGTTGATCCCCCGGTACGACCTGACGGCGAAAGCGAACTTTATCGATACCAGCGAAGACGAACAGCCCGCCTTCTACCGAAGACATTTGAGTTAGCACAATGCCCCCAACTTGTGCCATTGCCTCGACAATTAGCACCCCTGGCATCAGTGGGCGTTCAGGGAAATGCCCCTGAAAATGGGGTTCGTTGATAGTGACATTTTTGACACCAACAGCTTTTTCACCTGGAACGTAGTCAATTATTTTGTCTACAAGTAAAAATGGGTAGCGGTGGGGTAGCAATTTCTGAATTTCTTCAGATGTGAAAGTTGTTTTAATCTCAGAACTGATTGTAGTCTCATTTATAGCCTGTGGTTCGGTAGATGTAGTTGTATCGATGGTATTCACTTCAGTGAGGATTGACATTGGCCGTGTAGTTGATTTTTCATTTTAAAGTTAAATAGGCAGGCGTATATCCAAAGCCTTGATAATCCTAGATTTTAAGCTTTAGTTCTAATCCAAAATCTAAAATCCCAAATCTAAAATTCTTTGAGCTAGTTGAATGTGTAAATTGTGACTAGCTTTATACGCCAAGAAATGAGCACGAGGAAAAGTTCCTAGTAAACTTAAATCTCCTACTAAATCCAAGATTTTATGACGAACTGGCTCATTTGCAAATCTCAATGGTGGATTTAGCCAGCCTTCTGGCCCACAAACGAGTGCATTATCTAAGCTGCCACCTTTTATTAACCCTGTTTTTTGTAAGTGTTCAATTTGATGCAATAACCCAAAAGTACGGGCAGGAGCAATTTCCCCAGCAAAGCTAGCAGAAGCTTTTCCTACTTCAGCGGTTAGTGACCAACTGTGCCATTGATTACCAATGGCGGGCATGTCAAAATCAATACCATAACTAAAGCGGGTTTCTGGTGCTGGGAGGGCACATACAAATGCATCTCCTTGATAGACCCATATTGGTTCTATAACAACCAAGGGGGCTTGGTTGTTAACGGGTTGTGATACTAAGCCAACTTGGGCAATATTGGCTGTCCAGACACTTGCTGAACCATCTAAAAGTGGGACTTCTGGACCATCAATTTCAATCCGGGCATTATCCACACCCATACCCGAAAGGGCTGCCAATAAATGCTCTACTGTGCGAACAGATATCTCAGCCTTACCCAACTGAGTTGAGAGAACAGTGTGACTAACTGCCCCAACTTGGGCTGGAATGATCGGCAAATCCGGTAAATCCACCCGCACAAAGTAGCGTCCACTTCCCGCCTCAGCTGGTAGTATCCGCACCTGGGTACTCACACCGCTATGCAGTCCCACCCCTACTTGGATGATTTCGGCTGCTATAGTGTGCTGTTGCATAGCCGAAAAGTCAATATATGTCGTTTAGTATTGTTCATCGTCTGTTTTGGTAGAATCCCTGATATTCCCCTAAAAATGTCATTAAACCCTTTATCGGAACAGTATTGAGGTAAATGTAAAAATTAGCAAGCTAATTAGGAAAAGAGAATTGTCATTAGTCCTTTGTTATTCACCAATGACCAATGACTAATGACTAATGACAAATTAAAATCTTTCGCCAATACCGAAATTAATCCGGCTATCACCGTCATCGTTGATACCGTAGTCAATACGAATTGGCCCCAGTGGAGACTGGACGCGAACACCGAGACCATAGCCGTAGCCACTCCCGTTCTTATTGAGCACTTCAGCTGCCTGGGTACTAGTTCCCAGGTCACTGCCAATATCAAAAAATAGTGCGCCGCTGACTACTGAAAAAACTGGGAACCGATACTCAACTGATGCTTGCACATAAGAGCGTCCACTACCTAATGCTCCTTCTTCATAACCGCGAACGGAGTTGCTACCACCAATGGTAAAGGCTTCGTAGGGAGGCAAGTCACCGAGGATGGTTCCTGCTTGCAGATTAAATGCTAAGGTTTGTGCGCCTTTGCTGAGGCTAATCAATTGGACGGGTAAATATTGGCTGTAGCTACCCCGCAATCTGGTAAGTAAAATGTTGCCTTGTCCTATAGGCACCGACTGATCTACACCAAAGCGGAGATAAGAACCGCTAGTGGGTTGCAAAGGGTTATTACGGAGATCGCGCTGTGCACCTAATTGCAATAGCACTAAATCGTCTTCACCTGAACCAGAGAAGCTAAGTGGAATTTCGCCGCTGGTGCGGTTCCCATTATCGTCAAAAACCGCTCCTGTTCTTCTGAGGTTACCATCGGCATCACGGGCAGAAACTCTTTGATACTGGAAACCGGCTGAGGCTGTCCATACTGAACTTTGGTAAGGATTAGCGGAAAGGGGACGGGTAAAGGTGACACCGCCACCTAGACGGAGAATGCGGGGGCGATCGCCTTCATCTGTTTGCCCCTCTTGAAATGTCCTAATATCTTGATCTTTGCCATCAAAGATCAACGAAATGGAACTCCGGCGAAAAAGATTGGTTGTGTAGGAAGTCCGGTAAGGATCTCCCGCAATCCAGGGGTCTGTAAACCGCACGTCAAACAGAAGTTCCCGTTCTCCCACTTGTACTTCCGCTCCCAGTTTTTGGTTCCTACCGTTCAGGTTTTGCTGTTGATAGCTAACTGTTCCGAAAAGTCCGCTAGCAGAACTAATCCCTGCCCCAGCTGCAATAGAACCACTGCTGCGTTCAGCTACATTGACTACTACATCCACTTTGCTAGGGTCAGTACCAGGGTCAAGGGACACATTCACATCTTCAAACAGTCCCAGTCCATACACGCGCTGTAGGTCTTTTTGCACTGTGTTGCGATTGAATACTTGTCCTGGCTTCAACTCCAATTCTCGTGTAATGATGTAATCCTGTGTGCGTCCCCGAATCGGTTGTCCCTTCTCGTCTGTCTCTTGACCATCTTTATTGCGGAATCGGACTCTAATGTTTTCTACTACACCTTCTGCTACTTGTAAGGTAACAACTCCGTTTTCAGAGACTTGTGGTGCTCCAATCACGTTAGCTAGCACATAACCTTGGTCTTGATACCGTTTGTTTAACTGCTTGATGCCTTCTTGTAAGTCACGCAAGTTGAGGATTTTGCCATACTGCTCCCGAAATACTTCATCCACTGTATTAGCTGGGAGTACGGAGGCAACACCAGTGCCAGGATTGGCTTGCACTTCAACTTTGCTCAGGACGGGGTTAGGCTGTACAACAAAGCTCACCCGCACTCCCAAAGGGGTATCTTCTGGCGCTGCTTGAACATTGGAGAAGAAGCCAGTACCAAAGATGGCGTTAATATCTTCTTGCAGTTGGCTGCGGGTTGTCGTTCGCCCTGGTTGGGTACGAATTACTCTGTAAACTTGGTCTTCCAATTCTGGTGGTAGTTGCCCAGCTTGCGATCTAACTACTACTTCCGATACCAGTACGCGGGGGTCATTGGCTTCTGGGGCTGCGTTGGGTTGAGTGTCTCCCGGAGTTGTCGGCGGGTTAACATTCTGGGGACTGGGAGTAGTGCCTGGGCTTGGGGCAGGTGTTCGTTGTTGACCATCGGGCAATGGAAGATCAGGAGCGGTAGATGGTTCGGGAGTTGTAGGTAATAAAGGTTCCGTTGTTGGTGGATTGACATTTTCTGGGACTGGAGTAGTCTCAAGAGTTGGAGAAGGCGTTGGTTGTTGAATTTCTGGCGGTGGAATGTCTGGAGACGGAGACGGCTGTTGAGTAGGGCTAGGATCTATTTGAGAGGTTTGTGCCGTTGTTGACGTTGTGGAGATTGGCACTATTACTTCTGGTGCCGCGTAGGCGTAGCCCGCCGCAGGCATCGCTGCTGGATTGGCAGGGTAAACTGCGACAATGCGCGATTTATCCGCCTCCATAACCCCTGTGGAATTAGTCCGAGATTCTATAATTTTACTAGAGTCACCCTGACCAGTGTCCTTTTCTGGCTGCTGATTAGTTTCTAGTGTCAAAACTTCTGTTGTCTGTTTTGAACTGTTGGCGGTTTCTGCATTTGCACTCAATGAACCGCCCAAAGGGGCTGCAATTGCTACTACTGCTAGCAATACGGGAGATAAACGCATTTTACTTATGATTCCTCTTCACGACCACACACACACCATCACAAGGCAATAATGCCCTCATGCCAAAGGTAAAACTCAAAACATAATTTTTTTCTTTTGCTTTTTTACTTTACAAGGCAAAAGGCAAAAGGCAAAAGGCAAATATAATTCCTTCTTACCTTTTGGTTTTTACCTGTTTAACTTGTAGTTTCTACTGCTTTTAGCACTCTTTGTAAAACCTCCTGGTAGGCATCCTCTACATTTCCTAAGTCTCGGCGAAAGCGATCTTTGTCCATTACCCGCCGATTTGAGTCCTCTTCTGCGATATCCCACAAACGGCACGTGTCGGGGCTAATTTCGTCTGCCAAGAGCAACTGCTGTCGTGAGTCCAAACCAAACTCTAGTTTGAAGTCTACTAGGGTAATACCGCACCGCTGCCAAAAGTTATTGAGAAATTCGTTGATTTGCAATGCTAGATGAGTAATTGCGTCTACTTGTTCCGCAGTAGCTAGTTCTAGCAGGTAAAGGCGATCGCGTGTCAACAAAGGATCTCCTAACTGATCGTTTTTGTAATAAAACTCAACCAAAGGCTGTTTCAGAATTGTACCCACTGGTAACCCTGTTTGCTGACACAGACTGCCAGCAGCTATATTTCTGATAACTACTTCTAAGGGTAAAATCTTTACTGCTTTAACCCGCATCTGATTCGGGGTAGGACTGTCAATAAAGTGAGTCTTTATACCATTTGCCTCCAACTGTTTAAAAAGCTGGCTGGAAATGCTACAATTAATTTTTCCTTTCCCTTGAATACTGCCACGCTTTTGGGCGTTAAACGCCGTGGCATCGTCTTTAAAATCGGCCAACAAGACTTCGGGATCGTCCGTTGTATAGAGAATTTTTGCTTTGCCTTCGTATAACTTGGAATTAACAGACATGGTGGCAGGTAAAGTTTTAGGCGATGGACAAAAGTTGTCCTTTGAGGCTTCACCATTTTATCTTTAGTTATTAACTATTAGCCATTGGTGATTATTTAAGAGGGTCTAAGGACGCGGGTAATTGGGCAGAGGTGCAGAGAGGAAAGATTTTCCCTCAGAATAACCCGCTCCTTTCTCTATTGACTCTTCTGGGTCAATCGTCAGTAGAAAGCTGCTAGAGATTCACAACTAAATCTCTAACTTTTAACAGACGACAATTGGCTTTGGTGCATAGTATGTTGACCTCGGTAGTTTCACCTGCAAAAAGTTGTAATTATTTTTGCAAAAACAATTACAAAAATATACGGGTGTGTTTTAATAGCTTCTAATTCAGGGTTTCGACTGAAGTTAACTACAATTTGAGGTGCATAACTTAAGATGAGAGAAATTAACAACCGGGAGGACAATCAAATATTCTCTTGAGTTACTTTGACAGAAACTTGTTTTGTAACATTTACAACAAAAGTATTTCAAGCTTCATCTTCTAGTCTCAAAATCTGAATCAACCAATTCCTGCATCACTAATTGGAAAAGGAGTTGGATGATTTGATTTCCCCAGTCTGACAAAAGAAAGATTAGGTTAGCTAGTGATTCAGCTTCAGATATTCAAACAGAAGGAGAGTTGAATAAATTGGAGAACAAAATAGTGAACAAGGATGATTTTCTCTATCCTCGTGGTCGCTACTACGGTCAAGTAAAGCCAGAAAACTTGGTTTTTAATGCAAATCTACAGGAATTTGCCCAACGAGTAAGCTACATTTGCAACCTAGAAACAGGTGGAAAACTACCTCCAGGTGAAGCTTACGAACAAATAAAGGATCTATGGAAACAGTTGAAGCGCTCAAAAAAAGAGCTAAAAATTGGTGAAGACCCATTTCAGGATGACCAGGGGGAGGTTCAAGGTTAAAGTGGAGACGCAAAGATGCAGGGACTGATAACTCCTAACTCTTTGACTCAAAACTACTTAGTAAGCATTGCCCAGACACCATCCCACAATTCTGGGGGCGGCGTTTGTTGATAATTACGCGCACGTTCTAGGTGGATATCAACAGCTTGGTCTTGGGGTTGGATGCATTTGGCCGCTTCAAAACAGGCGATCGCTTGTGAGAAGTTGCGCGATAAATAAGCAGCGCGTCCAGTATGATAGTGGAATAAAAACTCTTGGGTTTTGGCATCTAAAGGAGTATTACGATCGCCAATTAACTCGTAGATATTAACTGCCTGGTGTTTCCCTTTGACTCGGATTTTATCTAACTGGCGCACCCAAATGCGATCGCTGCAAAGCTGGTAAGTAAATTCACTTAAGAGAATATCACAACCATAATCCTTAGTTACCGTTTCCAAACGCGAACTCAAATTTACGCCATCTCCAATTACGGTGTAATCCATCCTTTTGCGGGAACCAATATTACCCGAAACCACTTCCCCAGAACTAATCCCAATACCAATACGAATTTGTGGCTGGGCCTGGATAATTCGTCGCTGGTTAAATTCCTCTAAGCGTTGCCGCATATCTAACGCTGACTGCACAGCCCTCCAAGCATGATTTTCTGTCAGCGGTAGCGGCGCTCCAAACACCGCCATTAAAGCATCACCAATAAATTTATCGAGAGTACCCTCGTAGTTAAAAACCGCCTCCACCATTGTTTCAAAATATTGATTGAGCAGCAATACTACTTCAGCTGCACCGAGATTTTCTGTAAGTGTTGTGTAGCCACGGATATCAGAAAATAAGATAGTTACTTCCTTACGCTCACCCACCATCAAAGCATCTTCCCCCAGAGCCATGACTTGTTCGGCTACATGAGGCGTTAGGTAGCGGGACATGGTAGTTTTCATCCGTTTTTCCTGGCTGATGTCTTCCAGCACTACTAAACCACCTCTGACACCGCCTTCTGGGTTAGTTAGGGGATTAACAGTGAGATTCGTACTGCGTTCTAATTTTTGCACCTCATCAGCGGTGAGAAACTCAGATTGAGGAGTGAGGGGTAGATTCCAGGGAATGAAAACATTGGGATTAGTGCGATCGCGCACTGCTAAGATTGAATCTTGATTTCTAAATTTTGATTGTTGAGTCTCACTTTTAACTCCTAACTCCTCACTCTTAACTTGAGAAACTCCCACTATCAAACTTTGCTCTGGAACATAATGTTTAGCTCCAGTTTTTAAACTATCTTCTAACCGCATTTGAAGATTTTCAATCGGCACAACTTCCCAAACTAGGCGACCAATCAAATTTTGTTCCCACAAAAGCTTGTTGTTCTTGCTATTAACGTCTTTTATAGGACAACCTAGTAACTCCAGGGCTGCATCATTAATCGTGACAATTCGTCCTGCCATATCTGTAGAAATCACAGCATCTGAAAGACTTTGTAAAATGTCTTTTTGATACTGTTTTTCTAACAGCACATTTTCAAACAGGCGAGCATTTTCTAAAGCAACTCCTGCCTGGATATTAAAAGCCCGCATAAACTCTTCATCAGAAGCGCTAAAACTGTTTTGTTGCTTATTAATTAATTGTGTGACCCCAATTAATTCATTTGCAGAATTAAATACTGGCAAACACAGGATATTGCGAGTTACATACCCAGTTTTTCTATCTGTAGTCGGGTCAAAGCGGGGGTCTTTATAGGCATCGGAAATATTTAAGGCTTCACCTGTGGAAGCCACATAGCCAGCAATGCCACGGTTAACGGGAATGCGAATTTCTATCAAGTTTGTGCCATCTGCCGCCGCTGCCACTTTTGTCCAGAGTTCGCTCATCTCCTTACGATATAAAAACAGTGTGCTGCGGTCTGCTTGCATTAAAATTCGAGCTTGCTCCATAACTATCTGCAAAGTTGCTTCTAAATCGAGACTTTGCCCTAGTGTCTGAGTTGCCCGCAACAAAGCCGTTGCGCCTCGTTGATTGCGAGCTGCTACATAAAAAGATTGGCAACTTTCCAGAATAATACCAATAGAAGCAGCGAAGTCTCGAAACCGTTCTTCATCATCAGAATTAAACGGAACATTCCCGGTTTTATTAGCCAGTTGCACTACCGCGACAGTCTGGTTTTTGCTACTGATGACAGGCATACATAAAATATTATGTATTTTGTAGCCCATTTGGTTTTCAAGTTCTGGGCTAAATAAGGGATGAGTATAAGTTTCAGATATATTTAGATATTGACCTGTGCTAGCAACATGACCAGGAATACCTACTGTAATAGGAGTCCGAATTTCTAAGAATTTTTGGGTATTATCCTGGGGAACTTTAGACCACAGTTGACCTTTGTCATAGTCAACTAAAAAAATAGCTGTGTGTTCTGCTTGCAGGATTTGACCAATTTTGAGTGTGATAGCTTCTAGCACCTTCTCCAACATAGTTTCTAGAGCTTCATTATTAATCAGTTCAATGGCTCTAAGAAATTGCTGGAACTCAGCAGTTATGAAGTCCAATAAGCAAACAAATTCATTAACAGATAAGTCTTTAACACGACGCAGTAGAGCGTGAGTACGATTAACTTGAGTAAGTTCAGTTAATGTAGCCAAGACGCTGCCAGGATTGGGGAGTGTCACGTCGCTTCGCTCCGAATTCAAAATTCAAAATTCAAAATCAATAATCCCCATAAATAAATGGGTTTATATCATGAGTCTCTTTCAGTCATGGGAATTTTAGATTTTGGGCATGGGGCATGGTTATGTTCTTTGTCCCCCTTGTCTCCCTCATCTCCCGATAGACGCGATTAATCGCGTCTCTACCCATTCCCCACTCCCCTATTTTGTCAACTGTTGAGAAAATATCACCTTTTGGTAATAATCTTGTAGCTGTTTGGTGGCAGATGGCCAACCCCAACTCTCTGCTTCCTGCCGAGCATTTTGACGGATGATGTCTCGTTGTTGTTTTTGTTCTAAGAGGCGAATAGTAGCAGCGATCGCTCCTTGAACATCTGCTGTTGGCTCAAAAAGATATCCATTTACACCATCTGTCACAATATCAGGAATTCCCCCAGAACGAGCTGCTACTACCGGACAACCAGCTGCCATTGCTTCTAGTAGTACTAAGCCTAGTGTTTCTGTACGCGAAGGAAAGATAAAGGCATCAGCACTCGCAAAGGCAGAACCTAATTCTTGCCCCATGAGATATCCAACAAAATAAGTGTTTGTGCCAGCAAAGTGTTTTTGCAATGCTTGACGGTGGGGCCCATCCCCAACCAATGCCAACCGCGCTTCAGGAATTGCTTCTAAAATTGGTTTGATGCGCTCAATTTCTTTTTCAGCGGAAAGCCGCCCCACGTAAAGTAGTAATGGACTTTCTGGATGATTTTTTGATAGGCGCGATCGCATCTCTACACTAGCTAAATCGGGGTGAAATAACTCAGTATCTACCCCGCGTTGCCATAAATCTACACGTTCAATACCATGTGCTGTCAGTTCCTCCACCATTGCTGTCGAGGTACACAGATTTAAAGCTGCTTGATTATGAGCGCCTTTCAGCAGTTCCCAAAGAAAACCTTCCAGCATCCCCAAGCCGTAATGCTGGAGATATTGGGGTAAATGCGTATGGTAAGACGCTACTAAGGGTATTTTGAGGATTTTGCTATAAAATATCCCAGACAAACCTAAAACTGCTGGATTCACAACATGGATAACATCTGGCTTGAACTCTTCTAAGGCGTACCCAATGGCTGGGCGGGGAAGTGCCATTTTCAATTCTGGATACAATGGCAGAGGAAAGCCAGTAACGCCATAAACTTTAGCGCCTTTGTGTTCTGTGATGCCTCCATCAGGCGCAATCACCAGCACTTGATTACCATTACGCTGTAAATGGTCAACAGTATGGCGCAGGCGCGTTACAATGCCGTCAACCTTGGGTAAAAAGGTTTCGGTAAATAGAGCAATTCTCATATAAAACTATTCAGTACAGGCAAATAATCTCAGCTTAAGAATCTATTTTGCTAACAAACACAGAGTAAACTGTCTCCTGCACTGTAATCAATTCTGCACAGCCAGACTTAATGTTTTGCCCCTGCTTTTGTCCAAAGTCTGAGATGTCCTCGATGTAAGCAGCTAATAGTTGATTACGTAATCTTAAACTGAATAGCGCTTTATGCATGATAAATCACAATTAAATAGTCGTCATATTGTGCCAAAATATGACGACCATTTTTAAGCCAGTTATCCTAAGTTCTATGCCAAGAGACTTTGGGCAGAATTTGTTTGTGATCAACTCGTTTCTGATACTTGATCGCAAAGTTTAACAGAGAATCGAGCAAAGAATCAGAGAGCAAATGTGGCTCTAAACCTAAATCGAGCAATTTAGTGTTTTTAGCGTTGAAGTAATGTTCTTCTTTCTCGACTCTGGGATTATCTAGGTGATTGATTTCTACATTCAATCCCATAGTGTTACCAGCTTTTTTCACCATCAATGCCAAGTCGCCGACGCTGAATTGCTCGGTAAATTGGTTAAATACGCGGAATTCACCAGCTTCGGCAGGGTTAGCGATCGCTAATTCCACACATCGTACTGTATCCCGAATATCCAAAAATCCGCGAGTTTGTCCGCCTTTACCGTAGACAGTTAAGGGATGTCCAATAGCTGCTTGAATACAAAAGCGGTTTAGTGCAGTACCAAACACACCATCGTAATCAAGCCGATTAATCAATAGTTCGTCCATCCCCGTTTCTTCGGTTAAGACGCCATAAACTACACCCTGATTTAAATCCGTTGCCCGCAATCCCCAAATCCGGCAAGCAAAGTGGATGTTATGACTATCATGAACTTTGCTTAAATGGTACATTGACCCAGGCTGCTTGGGATAAGGTAGGGTATCTTTGCGTCCATTGTGTTCAATGGTGATATACCCTTCTTCGATGTCAATGTTGGGTGTACCGTATTCACCCATCGTCCCCAGCTTCACTAAATGACAGTCGGGGAAATCTTCCCGCATGGCGTACAGCAAGTTCAACGTACCAACTACATTATTGACCTGGGTAACAACTGCATGTTCTCGGTCAATCATGGAAAATGGGGCCGAACGCTGTTCACCAAAATGCACCAGAGCATTTGGCTGAAATTGCTGTAATGTTTTATGGAGAAATTCGTAATTAGTAATATCGCCGATGAACAAATCGATAGATTTACCCGTCAAATCTTGCCAGCGCTGGAGACGTTGCTGAATTAGTGCGATCGGAGTGAGAGTTTCGACACCTAGTTCATTATCCCAGTGCCGCCGCACCAAACTATCTAAAATTCCAACTTCATAACCTCGATTGGAAAGGTAAAGAGCAGTTGCCCAACCGCAATATCCATCACCACCAATAACCAGGACTTTCATCTTCACCAGTTTTTACTCGCTGATAGCTAAATCTATCAGGTTTCTGTACCCTCTCAATCATCATTCTGAGAGAGATATGGATTTAGGCATCTGGGGAAGGAGTGGGGAGACAAGGAGGACAAGGGGAACAAGGGGGACAAAGAAAATAATTATACCCAATACCCAATTCCTTAAAACTTGGAAATCTGATACTGCTCGGCAATGTAATAAAACAAACGATAGTAATTTTGAAATTCTTGGCTCTTGCTTCGTCCCCGCCAGTAGTATTTTACTTGACTATGAATTAGTGTCAGTGTCATCGAACCTACTCCTTCATCAACTTCTACAACCATTACCCCAGATACTCCTTGGGCGGTCTGAAAGTTGGAATTTATCTTTTTCGCAGACTTTTGTTCTGTAACAATCGAATTTGGTGGCTGCTGACTTGCCCACCCCCGAATTTCCACGGAGTTATCCTGTGGTGAAATAAACGCAATTCCATCATCATTTTCTGGGGCAGCTAAAGAAGTCCAGTTACTTGGATATGGAAATTCAAAGCCGTAACGAGAGTTACTGTAAGTTTTCCAGGCGATCGCTCCGGCGTTAAAATCATTTGCAGTACAACCCCACAGCATTACTAACAGCGCAATAACTCCGCTAACGCTGGCGGCAAACCTATAAATTCTTCGTCCCAAACTACAGGTTTTATTAGCAGTAGCCATTTACATTACACATTTTGCCAAAGTTACTGATTTTTATAGAAGGCTCTGTATCACTTTTTTCTATGCTGGTGTCATTCGCTGGCATCTCTTGTGGATATCAGTTGTTTACAACCGGAAAGGTGTTCAACTTTAATCCGCTTACGCTACAAATAGTGAAAAAATAAGCCAACTCAGGCAATCATTAAATTAGCGATCGCTAATTCATGTTCTGGTAGAAATCTTAGCTGCTCCCTTAACCAGAAGATCACACACCCAAGTTATTAATTCCTGTTGGTTTTTTAAACAGCTTTGATAAAAGACTTTTAAGGATATGTGGCAAAAGTGCTGGCCCTGGTAAAAAGACAATACCCAACTGTATTTCCGCCTCTAATGTAAAAAAATGTAACAAAACTAGCGTCAAAACGTTTTGCTGTCTTGACAAGCAAGAAAAGAACCGATACCTTGATATTCATACCCGGGTAAGACCGTTAAAGAGTTATATGCAAACGCAAACTAAGCAAAAGGTCACTTTGTATTTATCGCCAGAGTTGCACAGAAAACTGAAGATTCGTTCAGCAGTAGATTCTGAGCCAATGTCAGAACTTGCCGAACGTGCCCTTGGTTTTTACCTGTCCCATTCAGAATTAGTTGACGAGTTAGAAGATTCTTCTTATGGGCGGACTCATAGAGTTTATTCATGCCCAACTTGTGATAGCTCGCTAGTCTTACGTGATGGGGAACTGGTTACTTTAGGCAATCAACCAGGGGTAGTTGGTCAAGAACATCTTTCCATTGATGAAATGGATGAAGATGAAACCAATCCCAAGGGTGAGGAAGAGTTAGTTCCTTGCTAGATAAATAGGAATCATGAATAAATAATTCATAATTCGGTTGTCTTTACCAGAAGCAATGTCTCTACTGTCTCTATAAGGTCTCAAGTAGGTCGATGTATGAAAGAAGAGCTCAATATCCTAATTCAAGCTCAATACCCTTTAATCTACCTTGTGACCTCCGAGGAAGAGCGGGCTGAGCAAGCAGTTTCCACGATCGCCCAGTTGTTAAAGCCCCAGCGCCGAGTATTTGTTTGGACAGTAACACACGGCATTGTGGAGTATGGTCAACCTCGGAATGTCACCCAACATAATACGGTGTCTCCAGAGGCGGCGATTGAGTGGATAATCCGGCAGAAAGAACCTAGTATATTTATTCTTAAAGATTTACACCCCTTTATTGATGCGCCTGCAACAAACAGATCGTTACGTGATGCGATCGCTAGCTTTAAAGGTACGCAAAAGAACATCATTTTGATGTCGCCGATGCAGCAAGTACCTATAGAGTTAGAAAAAGAAGTTGTTGTTATCGACTTTACACTGCCAGATATGGCAGAGTTGAATAAAGTACTAACTCAGCACGTAGACCAAAATCGTGGTCGGCGGTTGACAACAGAAGCCAGAGAAAAGCTTCTGAGAGCAGCTTTAGGTCTAACTAAAGATGAAGCTGAGAAAGTCTACCGAAAGGCGCAGGTAACTACAGGGCGTTTGACGGAAGATGAAGTAGATATCGTTTTATCTGAGAAAAAGCAACTAATTCGGCGCAATGGAATCTTAGAATACATTGAAGAAGATGAAACCATTGATGCTGTAGGTGGCTTAGAAGAGTTAAAAAGATGGCTCAAGCAACGTTCTAACGCTTTTACAGAAAGAGCGAGAGAATATGGTTTGCCTCAACCAAAGGGGATGTTAATTCTAGGGGTTCCCGGTTGTGGTAAGTCATTAATTGCCAAAACTACTTCCCGACTGTGGGGTTTACCACTGTTGCGGTTAGATATGGGGCGAGTCTACGACGGCTCAATGGTGGGACGAAGTGAGGCAAACTTGCGAAACGCCCTGAAAACAGCAGAATCTATTTCCCCAGCGATTTTGTTTATCGATGAATTAGATAAATCTTTTGCTGGTAGTGGAGGTTCCTCCGATTCTGATGGGGGGACTTCAAGTAGAATCTTCGGCTCTTTCCTCACATGGATGCAAGATAAGAAATCTCCAGTGTTTGTCATGGCAACCGCCAATCGAGTAGAACGCTTACCTGGCGAGTTTCTGAGGAAAGGACGCTTTGATGAAATTTTCTTTGTGGATCTGCCAACACCAGAAGAACGGCAGGATATTTTCAATATCCACCTGACCAAGCGCCGTGAAGACATCTCTCGATTTGACCTTGAGCAACTAGCCAAGATGTCTGATGGCTTTTCTGGGGCAGAAGTTGAGCAAGCGATCGTTGCGGCAATGTATGAAGCTTTTGCCCAAGATCGGGAGTTCACCCAACTAGATATTATTGCTGCACTGAAGGCAACATTGCCGCTGTCTCGAACGATGCAAGAACAAGTAACGGCTCTGAGAGATTGGGCCAGACAGCGTGCACGCCCCGCAGCATCCTCCGTAGCTGAATATCAGCGAATGGAGTTCTAAAGCTTTCCTCTGCCATCCCAGGGGGAAAGGCTAGCTCTGAATGCTAGCAGTTAAAAAAAAAGCCGCATCCTGCTAACGCGGCTTCGCCCAAAACAAACCGTTGTCGTTTTTCTCAATCTTCTCATTGGAGGAAACCCAAATGTCTCACTTTAGCACCCTGCGTACCAAAATCACCGATGCCGAAATCCTCAAGGCTTCCTTGCGCGACCTCGGTATCAGCGTAAAGACTGAAGCTGATGTCCGTGGTTATAACGGTCAGCGTGTCCGTTCTGACATCGTTGCTATGTTGGATGGCGAATATGACCTCGGCTGGTCTCGCAATAGCGATGGTTCCTTTGACCTAATCGCTGACCTGTGGGGCGTTGCTAAGAAGCACAACCAAACCGAGTTGATTAACTCAATCAACCAAAAGTATGCCGTTAACAAAACTTTGGCTGAAGTAAAACAGCGCGGTCTGCAAAACGCCAATGTGAAGTTGGTATTGCAATAACAATTTCTCTGCGCGTTCCCAAAGCTGCACGGGTTAACCATATAAATAGCGGTTAGCCCGCTTTTTTATCGGGACTGAGATGTATTTCTCAGTCCCGATTTTTGATGAGTCTAGTCAATACTAATTTCAAACTAATTTCAAATTAGTAATTTTATTTCATCGTACTAACATTGATGTATTCAGCATGACAACCAAGCTTATTTTTAATTAATTTAAGAAGTTCTGCTTTATGTTTAAGCAACCATTCAGGATTGTTACTAGGGTACAAATATATGTTGTAAGTGTAAGTATATACCTCCCAATCAATTTTGGAAACTGCTTTGCAATGGTAAAAGAAGTTAACTACTCTTGTTAGAGCCTTTATAGCCTTTTCACCTTCTGATGTAAATGATAAATCAAGATTTTTTGGATTAATCAATTTTGTTGTATTACACCGAAAATCAATTTCATTCTGGCCTTTACATCTATTGCAAGTAACACACAGAGTTTGTGAGTTTTCTTTAGATGTTTCACCACCCATAGAAAACGGTTTAATATGATCGATTTGTAATTTACCTTTGGTATTGACTCCACAACAGAGACAAGCATACCCGTCTCGTTTTTTAACTTCTTCTTTTTCTACTTCGTTTAGTTCTTTGACTCCTCTTTCTGGTGTAAGAATCACAAGTGGAGTAATTTCACCTTCAGGCTTAGGATTAATAATGTTTCTAATTGCTGCGTCAACGGCTGTTTCAAATCGAATCAAGCTTTTGTAAAAAACTTTCCACAATGTTTCAGGTTGAGAAAACTCCTTGCTTAAATATTCGTATTTTAAGCGAGATGGAAGATCAATTACTTTATAAGCAATCTTATCTAAGTCATACAGTTCTCTTTCCTCAAATGGATGGTATATAGGTACAGATTGATTTTGAGCAATGTGGCGAACAATCTTAATTAAATCTGAATCAAGCTTTTCACCAATATTGTCAGTTTTGCGTTCAAACCCGTCACTTATCCATTGTTGGACTTGAGACTGCATCCATTTATCATCAAGATATTCTTTAGACCATTCATCTAATAAGTTTGTAGAACTAATAAAGAGAATAAATGAATCAAATTTTGATTTTGTATGTTCATATACCATGACAAATTCAGTAAATGATTCCATTGATTCATGTTTATTGTCAGCGTCAGCATACACAATTTCAGTTTTATACCAACCAATAGGGCATATTTTTGAGAATACTATTTGATAATCTCCACTACTCTCAATTGACTTTGATAATTCTTCAACTAGACGAATAGAAATATATTCAAATGGATGATATCCTTTTAGAGAGAGTTTTGGTTTATCTATAGTATCGCCATCTTTTGGGTTAGCCCAATCAACTAAACGTTTCCAGTCATCGAAGAATAGAACGACATTCGCCTCAGCACTACCTCCTACTTTTTCGCCCCGTAATGCTCTACCAATCATTTGAGTCATCAAGATAGAGCTTGTTGTTTGACGAGTAATAAATACAGTTTGAACGCTAGGAACGTCAGCTCCTTCTGTTAACATTCGTACATTGATTAAAACATCAAGCTTACCATTCTTAAATTCATCCAAAATCCTTTGATTATCACTTTGAGTACGTTTGTTTCGTGCTTCAGCAGAGCCGGGATCGGCATCTATCTGTGAATAAATTGCGTCTACTTTAATACCCTTCCCGAGAAGCTTTTCTTTTATATAAACACATTGAAACCAACGATCAGCAAAGATAATGGTTTTACCATAAGCATCTTTATTTGATACATAAGTATGTACTATAAAATTGTTTCTCTGTTTATCACTTGCAAGTTTTTCAATAATTGATTCTGGGAGGTCTTGATGTTGCTTAACTAGCCGATCGTATAATTTATCATCAACTTCTAATTCTTTCCCCGTTGCTACTTCAATATAATTAGGTCTAGCCAGAACTCCTTGTAATATTAAACTTTCTTTTTTAGCTTCATAAATAATTTCATTCTCAAATATTTTCCAAAGCCAACCCCTTCTAGCCTTATCATTATAAGTTGGTGTAGCTGTTAGCCCTAATAGATGTAATCCTGGGAGTAAACCTCGAAGTCCTAAAGCAGAATCTTTTTCACCAATTAATAAGTTTCTGCAACCATAGGCTGGTGAGTGATGAGCTTCATCAACTACTACAAAAAGTCCTGTTTCTCTACAACTATCAATAAATTTTCTGAACGCTGTCTCGAATTTATTACCCATCGTGTCTACAGCATCAGGATGTAAATTATTGATCGCTGTTTGTATTGTCATGATGACAATATCATCAGTCAGTTGTATAGATGGGGCTTTGGCATGAGAAGGATTACTAGAAACGCACCGAATATTTAACGTTTTCTTTGGCTCTGGAATATCCTTAGCACCTTTTTCAAAGGTATCGTATGCTTGATCCAAGAGGTAAAATGAAGGAGCTAACCAAAGAATTTTAATATTTTTAGGGATTACATGGTCAGATAACCATCTGACAGCCGTAAATGTCTTGCCAGCACCTGTAGGAAGTACTAAAATTCCACTACCTGGTTTTTCACTATCAAATTTAAATGTTTTACTCAGGGCTTCAAATGCCTCAATTTGATGCTGGAAGGGTATTTTAGAGTGGTAGTTAGCAGATTGATCTCTTAATTGATCAAGATTGATAGATTTGTAATTGATGGGTTGGTGCATTATAGTATTTTCCTAGTGATATAGAGACTATTTGACCACTAGGTTAGTTTGCCCATAATGTATGCTTCAAACTCTCATGCCTTTAAATTTTTTCTACCAAACCTGACTTAAATCTAAAACAAACCTGAGTAATAACCTTTCTCTGCACAGTGCCCATAACTTACATTTTTAGTTTTTGTGAGCCTGAAACACATAATTACTAATTGCAAGTGAGAATAGAGAGGAGTATTTATAAGAGCTATGAGTACCCAAATCATCATTACCCTGCCAGACGATATTTACCAACGTGCAGAACGCTTTGCCCGGTTGGCAAATCGTGATGTTGCCAGTATTTTAGTAGATACCATTCAACTTTCAATTCCGCCCGTTAGTAGAGACATTAGCGATCTTGAACCTGTCTCTGTCCTTTCTGATGAACAAGTCCTAGTGCTGACCGAACTGCAAATGGAAGCAGGACAAGATGCCCGGTTAAGCGAACTGCTCGATCGCCAACAATCAGGGACTCTTACTGAAAGCGATCGCTCAGAATTACAAACCTTGATGCAGGTCTATCAAGAAGGACTTTTAAGAAAAGCCACTGCGTTAAGCGAAGCTGTAAAACGTGGGTTGATTGAACCTTTAAGTTAGTGAGTCAGAATCCTGAAAAAGTGCGCGCGCAGATACGCATACAGGCGAATAACCAGTGCGGTTATTGCCTAAGTCTCCAAAAGTATGTTTTGGGAATTTTAGAAATTGAACATATCATTCCCAAAGCAGCAGGCGGTACTGACGATGAGGAGAATCTGTGGCTTGCTTGTAGGTTATGCAATGCCTACAAAGGTATTCAGACCCATGCTAGAGATCCAATAACAAACCGTAAAGTCAAACTCTTCAACCCTCGTCAACAAAAATGGTCACGTCATTTCGCTTGAGCAAACAACAGTACTCAAATTACAGGTTTGATTGCCTGTGGCCGTGCAACTGTATTAGCTTTGCAACTGAATAATCCTTATGCTGTAACTGTTAGGCAAGCTTGGGTGTCTGCTGGCTGGCATCCACCAACTGAAGTTTGAGCAAAATTACTGCTCTTTAACTGTTAAACAGGATTAAATTCTTAAATTTATTTCTTACCAAACCTGACTTAAATCTAAAATAAACCCAGTGATGGCGATGTATACGACGGGCTACGCCTACGCACCGCGATTTATCTGAGTGATTGGGTTCTTTTCAACCTTCAGCCATCTTAACCAACAGCAAACTCGGTAAATTGTCGTTTAAAGGGGGAATGAAAAGCCAAAACGATGTCTTTTTTGGGTATACCTCGACTAATAAGTTCATTGGCAATACCTCCTTCTGTACCATCGTGTTGAATCCAAATTTTTTCGTTTTTAATATCTAAATGCAAAACACAGCCATATACGCGGCGCTTATTTGACCACCCCGCATGAACAACTTGGTAGCGATCGCGTTCTCTATCAAAAATAACTTCTGCTTCAACTTCTTCGTTGCTGGCTTTGATTTCGCTGTAAGCTAGCAGTATTTCTTGAATAAGTTGACGATAATGTTCTACTTTTGCCATTTTACGATCGCCTCCTCTTCTGGGTCGAAAACAATCAGCCGAACTTGGTAACGTTGGATTAATAAGCCTGGCAGTTCTAAGGTAAAAAAAGAACGATAGGTGTCTAAGGGAACTGCTAAATATAGAAGTCTCTCAGGTTGTTCTTCTTCAAGTGCTAATTGATATTTGAGATACTGTCCTAAAGCAGTACTAAATTCAGTTGTAGTAGATGGAGCAACAAAGCTTTTAACTTCAACCGCAATTTTTTCTTGATTTCGTTCAGCTGCTAAAACTTTCTCTGCACCAAGGTCGATATACATATCCAAACCACCAAAACGCAGGAAAAGCGGGTCATTAGTGATGAGCCAACCCTCTTTCTCTAAAGCGCGTTTTACTGCATCATGGAATATGTCTTTCGCCGCCATAGATTCCTAGAATTTTGATTTCGGTACTATAAAACTAGCTTACTCCCTACCAAACCTGACTTAAATCCAAAACAAACCCAGGTAGCAACGGTTCACCATAAAGTGTCTTAGGATTATCTAATACCTCAACTGCGATATTAGGACGATAAATAAAAACTCGGCGCTGTTTTCTATCGATTAACCAACCAAGTTGTGTCCCATTATCAATATACTCTTGCATCTTGTCTTGCAAAATTCGTAAGTTATCAGTTTCAGAACGCAATTCAATCACAAACTCAGGACAAATCGGTGCAAATTTTTTTCGCAGTTCTGATGGTATGGCCTCCCAGCGATCGCGTTTTATCCACGCTGCATCTGGCGATCGCACTGCACCATTCGGCAAAGTAAACCCACCACTGGAACCAAACCCTACACCTGTACCATCTTGCTTTGTCCATACCCACAACTGCCCAACTAAGTTAAAGTTGCGTTCATCAGTTTCGGAACCAGTAGGGGGCATAATCACTAATTCTCCAGCAGCATTGCGTTCGATGCGAAAATCACGGTTTAGCTGACAAAACTCATAAAACTGGTCTTCGGTTAGTGCGATCGCAGGTTGCAATTGCAAAACCATTGGTATAATTTCTGTGGCTACAGGTAAGTTGGTGGTCATAATTGCTTTGTGGCTACTTCACCTGCTTTAAATATAATCTTTTCACAATCTACGGTGAAATGAGGGTTAACTCATGAAGATTGGAATTATTGGCTATCTCTGTCAATGTCTGACCTACAGCGTCAGAACAACGCTTAGGCGGACGGCAAGCTTCGAGTTTGAAGTAAGTCAGATCATTGATTGAATACATTGCTTAAATCAACTTGCTTAATTCATTGCATCTCAGTACAGTACAATCAAAACCAGTTTCAAGGTCATAAAAATGACGACTCAAAAAAGGATTGCTGTGGTAACAGGCAGTAATCGAGGGCTAGGATATGCTATTTCTCGTCAATTATCCCAATTTGGCAACCGCGTAATTCTGACGAGTCGTAATGAAACAGATGGTCTTGCTGCTAAACAGCAGCTTACCAGTGAAGGGCTTGATGTTGACTATCACACGCTGGATGTCACGAATGATGGAAGTGTGCAACAGTTTACAGAATGGCTGCGTGAAACTTACGGCAAGGTAGATATTCTGGTCAATAATGCAGGCGTGAATCCCACAACTAAGCCGGAGGAGTCCAGCTTACTAACTGTGCAGCTGGAAACGATGCGATCTACCTTTGAAACTAATGTTCTAGCGGTACTCAGAATTTCTCAAGCATTAATTCCGTTGATGAAGGTGCAAAACTACGGTCGCATTGTCAATATCTCTACGGAAATGGCTTCTCTGGTATCAGTTCCCACTGATTACTACCCTTTAGCGCCTTCTTATCGACTCTCAAAGGTGGGAGTGAATGGACTAACCGTACTTCTCGCCAAGGAACTCCAAGGTACTAATATTCTCGTAAATGCCTATTCTCCAGGTTGGATGAAGACAGATATGGGAGGAGATAATGCCCCATTCACCGCAGAAGAAGGGGCCGAAACTGCTGTCTATTTGGCAACACTTCCCGATGGAGGAGCGCAAGGACTGTTTTTTGCAGAGATGCGAAAGTTTGGTGGCCCCATTGAATTACAATGGTAGGTTAATATGGGAAATTCCGCAGATTTACCGTCTATTTACGCAGATAAGCCGATTGAATTAGCACCTGCTAAAGTTATTGCCTCGTTTCCTGTTAATACTTTTTTGGAAAATCTAGCGATGCCTACGGCGGGCTACGCCTACGCGTCAGATGGCACAATTTTTGTAAGTAATCATGAGGTCGGCGAGATTGTTCGCATTACCCCAGATGGCAATCAGCAAATTCATGCCACTGTTGAAGGCAAAGTAAGTGGTCTTGCTTTCACTGCGAACGGCGATCTAGTAGCAACAGGATGGAATGGTGATTCTATACCAGTGGTTTCTCTAGTTAAAAGTGATGGCACGGTGGAAACGTTGCTGACACTGCCAGACGCAATGTTTCTCAATGGCATCACGCCACTTTGCGACACTCAGTATTTGACAGCAGATTCCTCTCGCGGTGCAATCTGGCTGATTGATATTGCTCAACCCAGTGGATCAATATGGCTAGAACATCCAATGCTTGCTCGTAGCAATTCGGAGAGCGTGTTTCCGGCTGCAAATGGCTTGAAACGTTTTGGTGATTTCCTCTACGTTTCAAATACGGAAAAAATGTTGCTGTTGCGGATTCCTGTTGATACTGCTAATAAACCAGGTGAGCCGGAAATTTTTGTTGAGCAAACTAATATTGATGACTTTGCCTTTGATGTGGAAGGCAACCTTTATGGAGCAACGCACATTTACAACAGTGTGGTACGAATTGCGCCCGATCGCACTACTACTATCATTGCTCAAGCCGAGTCAGGTGTAATTGGTAGCACAGCCGTGGCTTTTGGTCAAACAGAGAGCGATAACACCGCGATTTATGTTGTAACTAATGGTGGAATGTTTTTACCTCCACCTACTGGTGTCGTTCCTGCTAATGTTGTTCGGCTTGAAGTTGGAAAAACTGGGTATTCCTTAATTTGAGAATGACTCAACCATGCTACGGTTGCAAAAACTTACAACTATTAACTTGATGGTGACATAACTAATGGAGATGGAACAGGACGAGCAATTTGTAACCGTGGTCATTACACAAGTTGTAAAGCCAGGATGCGAAAGCGCTTACGAGGCTTGGTTAAAAGATATTACCAGAGTTGCCAGAACCTATGTAGGTCATTTGGGAACAAACGTGATTCGTCCCCAACTTGGAGTGCGAAATGAATACGTGATTATCTTCCGGTTTGACGGTTATGAAAATTTAAAGGTGTGGATGACATCGCGCGATCGCGAATATTGGCTGAATCAAGGTAAACATTTGGTGGAATCCGATCCTGATGTTCAACAAATCTGTGGATTAGAAGCTTGGTTTTCTCTTCCCGGTCAACCACTGAAAACTCCACCGCGCTATAAAACAGCATTGCTAACTTGGGGAGCTGTATTTGTGTTGATTAATTTGTTGAATACATTTATAACGCCCCTGCTTCGCGGCTTACCTCCCTTAATTATTTCGTTGATCATTACCATTACTATGGTTTTGCTATTAACTTATGTTGTCATGCCTAGAGTTAGCCGTTTGTTTAGTTCTTGGCTATATCCTAAATTACGAAAAGTTTAGCACCTGAACGCCCCTCCAAAAAGCCAAAATGTTAGGGGTAGTTATCTAACTACCCCTTTATTGCCCTAATAATTTAGAATTTACTTGCAGACCCCTTAATGGGAAGTTAATTTACTCAGAAATGTTAATTGAACTTTCAACTTGAGAAGTAGCCAATGTTGGTGCAGAGAAAATCCGCGAGTACAGACTTGATGGTTGCTGATGAGCAACGACTGGTAGAACTTCACGAGCATGGGCGGCTAATTCTACTGCCTTCACGTCATAAGTCTGCGTTGCCAGTTTGGGATAAAACCCGATACCGATGATTGGCAGCAGCAAACAAGCGGTAATAAATATTTCGCGGGGTTTGACATCAGATATTACAGCATCCAGGTGCAACTCTTCACTTTGCTCACCGTAGAACACTTGACGCAACATCGACAGTAAATAAATTGGTGTCAAAATCACGCCAACGGCTGACAGCAACACAACTACAACTTTGAAGCTAGAACTGTAAACGTCACTGGTGGCGATACCCAGAAATACCATTAACTCACCCACAAAACCACTCATTCCGGGTAAAGCGAGAGAAGCCATTGAACCAATGGTAAACAAAGCAAAGGTTTTGGGCATTACCTTGGCCATACCGCCCATTTTATCCATCATCAAGGTGTGGGTGCGATCGTAAGTGACGCCAGAGAGAAAGAACAAGCTAGCAGCAATCAAACCGTGGGAAACCATCTGTAACACTGCACCGCTGATACCCAGTTCTGTGTAAGAGGCAATCCCAATCAGCACAAACCCCATGTGGGCAATTGAAGAGTAAGCCAAGCGGCGTTTGAGATTGGTTTGGGCAAAAGCACAGCAAGCACCGTAGACAATGTTAACCACACCCAAAATTGCCAGCACTGGGGCAAAAGTCACATGGGCATTGGGCAACATTTCCACATTAAAGCGGATGAGAGCATAACCACCCATTTTTAACAACACACCAGCCAAAATCATTGAACCGGGTGCTGATGCTTCACCGTGGGCATCAGGTAGCCAAGTATGTAAAGGGAAAATTGGTAACTTCACACCGAAGGCAATCAAGAAACCTGCATAAACCAACAATTCCAAGGTTTTGGGGTATTCTTTCATTCCTAGAGTCGCCATGTCGAAGGTAACGGTATCTCCAGAGAATGCCATTGCAAAACCGGCAATCAAGATAAATATTGATGCAGCGGCGGTGTAAAGAATGAATTTGGTAGCCGCATAACGACGGTTTTGCCCTCCCCAGATGGAAATCAGCAGGTAAACCGGCACTAATTCGATTTCCCACATTAGGAAGAACAGCAGCAAATCTTGGGCGACGAATACGCCAAGCTGGGCGCTGTACATCGCTAACATCAGACCATAAAATAATCGCGGCTTGGTGGTAACTTTCCAAGCCGCGAATATTGCGAGGGTATTTATTAAGCCTGTTAGAAGCAGCAAGGGCATCGATAAACCATCAACCCCCACAGCCCAATGCAAACCTAACTGCGGTATCCAAGGATAGTTTTCTACAAGTTGGAGTGTTGAACTATGAAAATCGTAGTTATACCAAAAGGCATAAATCATCAGTGCAAAGTCAGCGATCGCAACTCCCAGACCATACCACCGCACAGTTCTGCCTTCTTTGTCTGGGATTAAGGGGATGGCTAAGGCAGCCACCAAGGGTAAGAGGATTATGGCTGTTAGCCAGGGAAATTCAATAGCATTCATCACTTCTGACAATAAATTTGCCTTCTCGCTTTTAATTTCATTATATTAAGGAATCAATACTTTTGTAAACATTCCTTAACCCTAGAATCTTAAATTTTTGGCATAGATAAGAATATATACTCATCAAATTCCAAATTATCAGGATAAATAAGAATAAATACTTATCGGATTTTGCCGATTCCATTCTAAATGTAAACTTTTGCAACGTCAACAAAAAACGGCAGCCAAAGCCACCGTTACAATACCGTTATATTTTCTAGCCCAATTGTCAGGGCTATATTAGTCTACGTTTCTAAGTTGAGTCATAGACCTAACCCCCAGCCCCTTAAGAGCTAGCGTTGGGGAGTAAGATTCAAAGCCTCTCTCCTAAAAGTTAGCTATGGTGTACATACAAGTCCTAAAAACCTTGATTTTCCTCGTTCCCAGGCTCCGCTTGGGAATGCATTCATTGAGTCTCTGACTCAATATCTGACTGGAGGCAGAGCCTCTAAATCAGGCATTCCCATGCAGAGCATGGGAACGAGATCAACGAGGAAACAATGAAAAATCAAGCTTTTTTCGACTTGTGTGTACACCGTAGCCTTTTAGGAGAGAGGAAGGAAAGTGAGGTCAAAAGTACTTGGGGCTGACCATTAAACAATCCGGTTGACAATTGTCCACACTTCCCCGTCAGAGCGGACATAAGGAACGGAGATTGTCTTGAACCCAGTAATGAAGGGCTTGTAATAAATCTGCCAATACATTGGACTGAGTTGATTGGCACAAGCCTTAAGAAAACGGACTTCTGCCGCAAGTTCACTTGCTAGTTGATTAATGCGTTGAGCATGAACCTGTGCTACTTCTTTGGCTTCTTCTAGCTGCTGCTGTTGGATAAGTTCTTTTGATGCAACTTGCGATCGCACTAATTTACCTTGTTTTTGTTTTATCTGGCCTTCCAGGGCTGTGATCGCCGCGTCTATGCCTTGGAGTTCAACTGATAATTGGGCATTTTCCCTAGCTTGACGGCGGTAAGCTTCCACCATTGCTTGGGGTGAATCATTCTCGCCAGAGATTACATTATTAATAGTGAGTGCAGCGCGTTCTTCCAAAAGAATCTGAATTTGAGAGTTAAGCGCCGCCATTTCAGCCTGAATTTGCTCCATAAATCGAGTTTTAAGTGCTGAGTAAAATAGTCATCTGATTTTTTAAAAGCTTTTTGCACCTTGGGTATCAAGAGAAAGCGATCGCACCTCGGCTGTAATTCCTTCTTCTTGCCAAGCAGCTAACATCGCCGCCTCCACAGCCTCTGAGTGTAACTTATCTGCCAAAGCTAACAGTGTCGGCCCCGCACCACTAATTACCATACCATAAGCACCAGCACTAACAGCTGCAATGTTAAGAGCATCATAACCAGGAATCAAAGCTTTACGATAGGGCTGATGCAACTTATCTTGTAAAGCTGTCTTTAGCCATTGTCCGTTACCAGTTTCCAAGCCGCGCAACAATAACCCCAAATGTGCTGTATTGAAAATCGCGTCAGCGCGACTCACCTCAGTGGGGAGAACACCCCGCGCTTCTGAAGTGGAAAGTTCAAAATTAGGAATAGCTACAACTGGTACAACATCTTTATGCCAGGGAACATCACAAATTTCCCAAGCGGCGCCACTGGTAGCAGCGAGACGACATCCTCCCAACAAAGCTGGAACTACATTATCAGGATGTCCTTCCATTGCGATCGCTAACTCCATCACCTGCGCCTGAGAAAGAGTTGTACCCTCAAGTTGATTAGCAGCAACTAACCCACCAACAATTGCAGTCGCCGAACTACCCAAACCTCTCGCCAACGGCACACCTAACTTAATCTCTATTTTCACAGTCGGCGGTGTCTGCTCTATATGTTGATAGAACTTGACAAACGCTTGATAGAGGAGATTACTTTCATCGGTTTGGACTCGTTCAGCTTCCGTACCAGTGACATGAATAGTTAGCCCACCCTCTTCTAGGCGAGTGAACTTGAACTCGTTGTACAGCTTTAATGCTGCACCGATGCAATCAAAACCAGGCCCCAAATTCGCAGTTGTGGCAGGAACAGTAACAGTGACACCAGAAACAACAGACATTGATAAAACTCACTAATCATCAACTAGCATCCCATGTAAAGGGTTAATTTGTTTATTAGTGATGCTAATTATCTGTTGTGGTATAGCGGTTCTCGTTTACGTGAGGTACACCCGTAGGGGCACGGCACTACCGTGCCCTTTTCCAGAAAAAACATCTTGGGCATCCTGAGAATAATTTGGGATTGATAGCCGATCACTATGGATAGGCTATCAATAGTCTCTTCTTCCTCTGAAATATACTTAGAAGTTCTCGAAGTTAGCGATCGCTCTTTCCACAGAAGAAACATATTTCAAAAAGCTTACTTCAGAGTTCCTAAAACGGGCGCTACCTCAACCTCGGTAATTGGCGGAACCAAGAAACCCTTAGCATAGATTTGGGGATTTGTTTGTGAGATTATCGCATAAGACTGGCGAAGATTAGCATTGACTGCAACAGTCTTCACGTCGTACATCTGCATCGCCATCTTGGGATAGAAACCAATACCAATAATCATCAACAGAAAACAGGCAGCGATAAACACCTCACGTGGTCTAGCATCGTCGTAGACTGCTTCTTCTGGCACGAGGCAGTCTGTACCAAAACAAACTGTTCCCTCATCTTCTTGATTTTCCGAACCTGCATTATTAATGTCGCATAGGAGTGCTGCACCTTTACCATAAAATACCTCTCGGAGCATGGAAAGTAGATAGATAGGTGTGAGGATAACTCCAACTGCGGCGAGAAAAACTGTGACGGTGCAGAAAGTCGAACTGTAAACGTCACTGCTTGTCATACCAACGAATACTGAGAGTTCGCCAGCAAAGCCACTCATACCGGGAAGTGCCAGAGATGCCATTGCTCCGATTGTAAACAGGGCAAAGACTTTGGGCATGGCTTGACCAATACCGCCCATATCTTTCATTACCATTGTGTGGGTGCGATCGTAAGTAACACCTGCTAAGAAGAACAGCACCGATGCAATCAAACCATGCGAGATCATCTGCAACATCGCGCCGTTGATTCCCAAATCAGTGAAGGAGGCAATTCCAAGCAGCACAAACCCCATATGAGAAATCGACGAATAAGCCAAACGCCGCTTCATATTAGTCTGAGCAAAGGAGTTCAATGCACCATAAATAATATTGACAACACCCAGAATGGCTAAAACCGGTGCAAAGTAAATGTGTGCATCGGGGAGCAACTCAAGATTCAGGCGAATTAGTCCGTATCCGCCCATCTTCAGCAATACACCAGCCAAAATCATTGATACAGGAGAGGATGCTTCGCCGTGGGCATCAGGCAACCAGGTATGCATCGGGAAAACAGCAAGCTTGACACCAAATGCAATCAACAACCCTGCATAAAGTAGCAGTTGTAAACCAATGGGATATTCCTTCTTGGCGAGGGCGGTTATATCAAATGTCATATCACCGCCGCCGTGTAGCCCCATTGCCAAGGCTGCCACTAAGATAAATATAGAAGCTGCTGCGGTATACAACAAGAATTTCGTAGCCGCATAACGACGCCTTTGCCCACCCCAAATGCAGACTAGTAGGTAGACGGGGATTAGCTCTACTTCCCACATAATGAAAAATAGCAGCAAGTCTTTGGCAACGAACACCCCTACTTGTGCAGAATACAGCACCAGCATCAAAAAATAGAAGAGGCGAGGGCGGTGATCAACTTGCCAAGCCGAAAACATCGAGAGTGTGGTGACAAATCCTGCTAGCAGCACAAGTGGTACTGATAGTCCATCGACTGATACCGCCCAGTTCAGACCCAACTGAGGCATCCAGGCATAACTTTCCACCATTTGAAAACTAGCATTGCTGGCATCGTAATGCTTCCAAAAGGCGTAGCACATCAAGGCAAAGTCTGCAATACCTACACCCAGTGCATACCACCGCACGCGCTTGCCATCTTTATCAGGCAGCACAGGGATGAGCAGGGAAGCAACTAGTGGCAGCAAGACAATTGCGGTAAGCCAGGGAAATTGATCCGCTATCATGTATATGAGAAAAAATACTTATTTGGGATGATGTCATTCTACTAAACCTTGTAACAATTTCTTCATAAGTATTTGTCCCAGTTAACCATAAATATTTGTCCCAGTTAACCGCTTTGACTCAAAGACAATCGACTTAATAAATGGCGACTGGGGACTGGGGAAGAAAGATTTTTAGTTGCTCACGGTACTAATCCAGCCCGCAAAGCACGAACAGCAGCCTGTGTCCGGTCAGCGACACAGAGTTTATTGAGAATACCTCGAACATGAGTTTTTACAGTACCGACTGTTAAATAGAGCCTTTTAGCAATTTCTGCATTGTCACAGCCAGCGACAATCAACTCTAAAACATCCATCTCCCTATGAGTTAAAGGATAGGTGACTATACTTTTCTCAGTGTCTGGGTCAATACCTTCAATCAAGACTCTTTTTCCAGATGCCCCTCTGCTGCCATCGGGGAAATCTTGACGTATTTGTTGTAGTACAAGGTCTGCGATCGCTGGATCGATCCATGAGCTACCTGCATGGGTGGTTCGCACAGCCTCAACTAGTCTCTCAGTTTCGATATCCTTCATGCAATAAGAATCTGCACCTGCTGCAAATGCTGCTAAAACTGCCTGTTCGCTATTCTGCATGGTTAAAATTAGCAGCTTTGTAGTATAATCTTCGTTCTCTGCTTGATATTGCCTAAATGTGCGTGTTAGCTCAATACCATCCATGTCAGGCAAACCAATGTCAATAGTAGCAACATCAGGCTTGAGAGTTTTCAGAAGCTTGATGCCATCGGCTGCATTGGCTGCTTCACCAACAATGTTTAACTCAGGCTGGGTTTGTAAAGCAGCCCGTAAGCCAATTCTCGTAAGGTTGTGATCTTCAATCACAAGGATCTTGATTTCATTCATAGTTGCTTAACTTTACTGTTATCTATCTAAAGTACAGATTAAAATAATCTCGTTCTTTTATTCGGGATCTTATACAAAAAGCAATGCAGTTGGTATTGTTCCCCGAACTTCATCTATCATTAGACATAAATAACCTTATCTCGTAAGTTTTTCTAAAGCAAGAGTTTCGATATGAAAGAATAAATTAATCAAAAAATATTTTTATACATTAACCTGATAATGATGTTTTATGGTAGACAATTTTTCATTGAAAATCTTGTAGCAAGCAAGAGTCGGCGACTATTAAATAGTTACCCTTACAGTAGCTAGGATGATGTACATAAATAAAAGGGGCTAAACTACCTCACCCTAGCACCAAGGTACAGATATTGGTTGGATAATCGGACGGCTATGATACTTGCAAAAATAGTAATAAATTATTACAAGTATTAAAACTATTCTTGGTATATTTACTTAGAAAGGTAAGATTTTAATTCAGGAAACTTGAAAGGAAAATGTGAATCCTTAATAATCTCAGCGCTAGTGAAGTAAGCTATTACTAGATTTGCTAGGGATAGCCAAGCACTTCTTTTTTTATTTAGCCATGTCTTTAACTAAAACTGTCAAAAAAGATAAAATTCTCGCTGTCGATGATGTTTTTGACAATCTACTAGTCTTAGAAGCTGTCCTAGAAGATAAGGACTATGAAATTAGCTTAGTGGAAGATAGCAAAATAGCTCTGGCTATGGTTGAGGAGTCACCGCCAGACTTAATTCTCTTAGATGTGATGATGCCGGAGATAGATGGGTATGAATTCACTCGACGCATCCGGCAGAATCCGGCGTTGCCATTTATCCCCATTCTGCTGCTCACGGCTCACTATGAGTCTAGCGTTGTGGAAGGACTCGATGCTGGTGCAGATGACTTTATTCGTAAACCATTCGATCCTGATGAACTACATGCACGAGTGCGATCGCTCCTGCGTCTCAAGCATAGTATCGATGAACGAGATCAGATGGCTAACCTGCGGGCAGATTTTGTCTCCCGTTTTACTCACGATTTACGTATACCACTGGTAGCCTCCAACCGGGTATTAAAATTATTGCTGGAAGGCAGGTTTTGCGATGTTTCGCCACAATTGCAAGAAATAATTGATACCATGATTGGCAGTAATCAAGACCTGCTGGAAATGGTAAATACCTTGCTAGAAGTTTATCGTCATGAAGCGGGCTGTAAAACCTTAAAAATTTCTCCCTGCAATATTCAGGAATTAGTTAGTGAAGTTTCCCAGGAATTAACTCCCTTAGCTGAAGAAAAAGGATTAACTGTAAATATTGACAGAGGTGAAACTGCAAGCACCGTCATGGGCGATCGCGTAGAACTGCGGCGGGTATTGACAAATATCATCGGCAATGCGATCAAATTTACAGATAAAGGTTCTGTAGATATTCACAGCCATGTCACTCCGGCAGATGTGACTATTGATATCCAAGATACGGGGCCAGGAATTTCTAAACAAGATCAGGCAATATTATTCGAGCGATTTCGCCAAGGTAAACACCAGCGTTCTGGTAGTGGTTTGGGCCTATATCTATCTCGCTGCATTATCGAAGCACATCAAGGCACAATCGATGTAACATCTGAACCAGGACATGGTAGTACATTCACCATACATCTACCTATATCTGGCTAAAACTAAAAGTAAGGATGTTTTGCAATCAAAAATAAAATAGTGTTCACAGGCAAAATTTGTGAACACTAAAATATAGGAGGAGGCAGACAATAATATTTTTACTTATTAATTTCTGGAACAATATCGGGACGTTCTTTATCTTCCCAACCTACAGGACGTTTGGAATTGTACCAGGCAGTTGACCCTATAGTAACAGCAACGATAAAGCCTAATCCTAATAACGCTGTCAGCACAATAGAATAACCAGAATTATCTTGTGATATCAAATTTATATCTGTTAAAAGATAGGTAAATAGAAGATTAATCATGGCTCGAGACCTTTTAAAAAATCACTGAGAGTTTGAGAAAATATTTTGGAAACAGTATTGTAAAAATGCCTAAAATCCAAGTTAGAAAACAGATTTTAGAAAAGGAGAAGGTTCAGTAAATAATTATTTTACCTACACCTTCCTCCTGAATAAACTAAATAAAGTTCAGCTTAGTCTAAAGTCTTTTTAACTTCATCTTTGAGATTTTCAGCAGTATGACGGACTTGAGCTTCAGCTTGTTTAGCTTTACCTTCAGCTTTATCGTTAGGATTGCCAGTTACTTCACCAACTGTTTCTTGTACTTTTCCTTCGATGTTTTTAGCAAAAGCTTTTGCTCTATCTTCGATACTCATATGTTTTGTTCCTATTTATGTTAACTTTTGATTAGTTTTTTGTTGCTTCCTAAGAAAGCGCTGCAATGTTTATAGATTACTTTTAAACAAGTTTTAATTCTTCTATCTGACGATGTTTTTATGACAAATATTTGTATTCGTTATACATAGTTCTTTAAAGGTGAAATTCATCTTTGAGAATCCAATTAATATCCACAAGAGAGAAACGTATCTCTATCTTGAGACAAAATCATTTACAACTTCAGGTAGACAGCGATGATGATAAATCGCAACTTGGCTTATTACCGCTGGATATGGGAAATACAGCAGTTTACAAGTTAGTGAAGTACAAAATGTAGGACTCACAATCAAATTTTAGGAGTTTCTACCTCCAGCAAGAACTGTCTCTCTGCCTCTAAACCCCTAGCTTTGTACTTGATGCAAAAGAAAATTGCTGTATGTAACTTCTCTTTGGGTGCAGCACAGCATTGCTGTGCCTCTAGCAATGCTCTGTATTCTATGCAATTGAGAACCGTTATATGTCACTTTTTGGAATTTGAATACTTAAGCAGTAATTAGAAATAACTGGCACAAAGAAGAGTTGAGATTTAAGTAAATATTCCAGTATTCTTAGCTTACCGAACAAGGCTTTGTTAGAAATATTGGGCAGAAATAAACATAATTTTTCAAGTTTTCACTGAAGAGTAGTTTAGCTAGTGCAAGAAGGCATAGAGAAGTCTAAGCGGTGGCTTTAAATTACCCACAGGTATGGTGGCTTGCTACCATCGTAACTTTGGTGGTTAATAGCACAGCCTTAACTCTTGGAGAGGCTGTGCCAACAAGTGCGCGTCCCTTGCACCATGCTCTATTAGTAGAACTTGTGACTAATTTTTGACCAGAGAAAGTAGAAACAATTACCCTCGTTTATTTCTAGCTTGTTACTTATAGTATTTATGAAGGTGTTTATGCGATCGCATTTTACTACTCAACCAACTCCCAACTCTCAATATGTAGACTCTAAGATGCAAACTGATGCATCTGTTAACATTTTTATCGGATGTTCTATAGCAATCTTAATGATTGGGTTTGCAGGGTTTAATATCTATAAGAAACAGCGTGTTGCTGTTCTTCGCCAACAAGTTGCCTCTTTAGAGAAACTGTGGCATTTGAATATTAAGAAAAAAATATAGACGACAATGAAGTACTTATGTATAGTTTGGGTGCTTATACTCTCTTTAATCGCTCCTAGTGCGGCGATTGCTCAAGTACAACAGCCCTACACCTTAATATCTGGACTTGGCACAATCCACCATCCAGTTTCTACTGCTAATCCCCAAGCACAAGAGTTTTTCGATCAGGGATTAAATTTAATTTACGCTTTCAATCATGATGAGGCGGTGCGTTCTTTTCAATATGCTGCCAAACTCGATCCGCATTTGGCGATCGCATATTGGGGAATCGCTCTGGCTCTAGGCCCCAATATTAACTCAGCAATAGACCCCAACCGAGAATTAGCTGCTTATCAAGCGGTACAGCAGGCTTTAGCACTTTCTGCCCAAGCATCTACCCAAGAACGAGACTACATTACCGCCTTAGCAAAACGTTACTCCCAAGATCCTGATGCAGACTTGTATCAACTAGCGGTGGACTACGCGAAAGCAATGGCAAAACTAGTCAAGCGCTATCCTGATGATTTGGATGTGGCGACGCTTTACGCTGAAAGCTTGATGGATCTGCATCCTTGGCAACACTGGACTAAAGATGGCAAGCCACAGCCAGATACAGAAGAAATTGTGGCCATTTTGGAATCAGTTCTCAAACGAAACCCGAATCATACGGGAGCTAATCATTACTATATCCATGCAGTGGAAGCCTCGCCTTCCCCTGAAAAAGCCCTTGTAAGTGCCAAACGACTAGGAATCCTAGCACCAGCAGCGGGACACTTGGTACATATGCCTTCTCATATTTATTTTCGCGTGGGAGATTATGAAGGGGCAATGCGGGCAAACGAACAGGCGATCGCTCAAGATGATATTTACATCAACAAATATCAAGTCCAGGGCACTTACCCCATGATGTACTACAACCACAATGTACATTTTCTCATGGTGGCTAGCAGCATGGCAGGAAGATATGAAGATGCTCTCAAATCCGCAGAGAAGTTAGTCGCAAATGCTACTGCCATTGACCCGTATGCACCAATGCTTGAAGGATTTCTGGGCAGCAAAATGCTGATTCAGACACGCTTTAATAACTGGGATGCCATCTTAAAAACTCCTGCTCCCGATGCTAAGTTGCCCACTACTAAAGCACTTTGGCATTTTGCTCGCGGCATGGCGATGTCTGCCACAGGCAAACTTGAAGATGCAGCAAGTGAAAGTCGGGCATTACTCGCCGCCAAACAGGTAATTTCTACCCAAGCAACCATTGGATTCAGTCCTGCCAGTAGCATTTTAGACATTGCCTCAAAAGTTCTAGATGCCAAAATTGCTAAAGAAAAGCATGATTATGAATCTGCCATTCAATTGCTAGAAAAAGCAGTGGCAGCAGAGGATGCCCTCAATTACGTGGAACCACCAGACTGGTACTTTCCCACGCGGGAATCTTTGGGCAGCGTACTTTTGGCTAAAGGTGACTATAAAGAGGCTGAGAAAGTCTTTCGTGCTGATCTAAAAAAATATCCCCATAATGGGCGTTCTCTATTTGGCTTGCAGGCAAGTTTGCAAGCACAGGGCAAAGATCAGGCTGCTCAACTTGTCAAAGCCGAACTGGAAACAGCTTGGAAAGGGGCTGATACGGAACTTGACATAGCCAAAATGTAATTAAGCTCATCCCACCCATAAAAGGGGATGGGATAACACGAAAGACTGTTGACTGTTAACCGTCAACAGTCAACAGTCAACAGTTAACGGCGGCGGGGCGGCTATCCCTCTTGAAGAAATGGGCTTACCGCCGCCTTGGTGAACAAGACAGAAGCGGTGCAATATGGTCAGAGCTTCTCTTTCAGAGACGTTACGCGTAGCAAGATCCCTGTAAGGGTAAAATTTTGAATTTTGAATTGTTATTTGTTGCCTGACTTTGCCTTTCATATTAAAATTTTGGAGTAATGCTTCATGGTTAATGCAGTCAAACGTTCAATTCGGATATTCAAAGATGCGCCCCTGTATGTCTGATTTCCTATATCACCCTACAGAATTTATCTTCTTCCATTTCCAACCCTTTTTTCCGGCGGGTTGTACTTAAGGTAGATGGGGGCTGCCGATCGCTTAAGTGCGATCGCATCACTGGTTAACTACCTACTAGATGCAGAGAGTTGACTCATATGTCATCCTATGATTAGGAGAGTTAATTCAGTGATGTCTTTGGTTTTAGTATTGAAAGGCTTTTTCCTTTTAGTATTTACAGACTTCTCAGAGAAATTAAAATCTCTACACAGTGATGATTTTGGAGAGAATCGATGTCAATTTATGTAGGTAACCTCTCTTATGATGTTACACAAGAGGATTTAAGTGGTATTTTTGCAGAATATGGTACTGTAAAGCGAGTTCAAGTACCTACTGACCGTGAAACAGGTCGTCCACGAGGCTTTGCTTTTGTGGAAATGGGAACTGAAGCTGAAGAAGCAGCTGCCATTGAAGCTCTCGATGGTGCTGAGTGGATGGGCCGTGACCTGAAAGTCAATAAGGCTAAACCCAAGGAAGACAGAGGTGATAGAGGTTCATTTGGTGGTGGTAGAGGTGGATACAGCGGCGGCGGCGGTGGTCGCAATCGCTACTAACCTTGGAAACAAAAAAATTTACCTAGAGTCTTAAGGTCAGACAAGGAGTCTGTCTTTTTTTTGTAATGTTACCGAAGCAGTGCTGAGTGCCCAGAAACGAATGCTTGTCGTTATTTCAATCCCCCATAGATAAATCTAGGGGATTGTTACTCAGCACGAGCTACCACCCCGCTATCCATGTACAGTACTCCTGAATGCCTGCATAGCCATTGATGAAGTCAACTTAGTAGGAGATATAATGACCCAAGTAATTGTAGGTGACAATGAACACATTGAGTCAGCCTTACGACGATTTAAGCGAGAAGTTTCTAAGGCTGGAATTTTTCCAGACATGAGAAAGCACCGTCATTTTGAAACGCCTTTAGAAAAACGCAAGCGCAAAGAAGTCGCCAAGCACAGGCAGAGTAAGAGAAGTTTTCGTAATTAAAGGACTGACATAGATATAAACTAATGCCCTCATAAATTTTATGAGGGTTTTTCTTTTGCCTATTTTAAAAATCAGGAAACCTAAAGAAACGCTAAAATCAAGTCAGCCTTTGTATTGTAGCGGTTGTGTCCCACATCACTCAGAGTGCGGTTCACTGCATAAATCCTGATTGTCAACGTCCTTATCCTCAGCCTTGGGGAAACAAATTTTGCAACAGCTGTGGCGCACCGCTAGAGTTGTTAGACCGCTATGTTCCACTTCAGCCTTTGGGGTCGGGAGGATTTGCTCAAATTTACACGGTTTGGGATGAAAAAACTCAAACAGAGAAAGTGTTGAAAGTGTTGGTAGAAGATTCACCAAAGGCACTAGAATTGTTTACCCAAGAGGCGGCGGTTTTATCTAGCTTGCAGCATCCGGGTGTCCCCACAGTTGATGCCGATGGATATTTTCACGTAAACCTGTTTAACCCCAAACCACACCAACTGCCTTGTCTGGTAATGGAAAAAATCAATGGCCGGACTTTAGAGGAGATATTAAAAAAGTTTCCCCAAGGCTGTCCAGAGGATTTGGTTTTAAACTGGTTCGCCCAAGCTGTACAGATTTTACAAGAATTACATAAACGTCAGATTATTCACCGGGATATCAAACCTTCTAATTTAATGCTGGGCAACTCTTTGCAATCTGTAACTCCACCCCAAGGGCAAAGAGAGGGCGATCGCTTGGTATTAATTGATTTTGGCGGGGCAAAACAATTTACTGCCTCTAAACTACGTTCTCAGTCTAGTTCCACCCGATTATTTTCTTCTGGCTACAGTCCACCAGAACAAGTGACTGGAGGTATTGTTGGGCCAAGTGCCGATTTTTATGCCCTCGGTCGAACTGTGATTGAACTGTTAACAGGTAAATACCCGCTAGAGTTGGAAGATCAGCAAACTGGAAAATTGCGCTGGCGAACTGCGGTGAATGTCAACCCGCAACTAGCCGATTTGCTGGATGAGATGGTGCAGGAAGATGTGCGATCGCGTCCAGCAAATGCAGCTATGATTCAAAAACGTTTGGCGAAGATTTCTCAACCATTACCGCCGCCAGGGTTGTTTTCCCAACTGCGAAACAAAGTTAAGCAAGCCTCAACGCAAGTTTCCCAAAGTTTCACACAGTTAACACAAGCTATTGAACAAGCTTTAGCTAACTTTAGCCAAGCTGTAAGCAAAACCGTTATTTTTATCGTTCAAGCAATCGTCAAAATTTTCCAAGCTTGTTTGGCGACAATTTGGGCAATGATCCTGGCTTGTATTGGCGCTTGTTTTGGTGCGATCGCAGGTTTTATTTTGGCATATCGCACCAGCTTAGGTCGTCAGGTTGTGGAATTTATTTGGAGTCAGCTAAACCAATTAGTGCCAAATACTCAACCCGTCTTCGGGACAGATATTTTGGTGTTCGTCGCAGCAGGCTGGGGAACCGCATGGGGACTGACAGTATCCGGGTGTTTTGGTCAACGGCGGCGCTTTTTAGTAGCGTCCCTGATGGGCGTGATTAGCTATGGCTTCGGTTGGTTGATTTTGCAATTAATCACCCCAAAAGATAGTGGCGAGGGCTTAGTGGCAGTAATTTTAGTCGCAGTTTGCCTACTCACCCTGAGTTTAGGTCTTCGCAGCCATCACATAGTTTACGCTGTGTTCGCTGCCTTTGGGAGTGCGATCGCCTATGCAGTTTTGATTCTTTTGAGGTTAGCACCTCCGATCTTCCAATTTTCTAGTCAACCAGCCTGGTCAGAGTTATATTTACCTCTGGCTTTTTTTGGTTCTGTGGGCTTCTTTATCAGCTTCTGGTTAGGAGTGAGTTATTACCTAATTGTCCCTGGATTGCGGCTTTTAGGGTGGCGTTAGAATAATTCGTAATTCGTAATGAATTACGAATTAATCAAGTGCCCAAAAACAAGATCCCCCTAGTCGTCTTTTTCATCGAGCTAGGGGGATCACATATGTGGTAGTCTATAAAAGGTTCGGTATAGTTGCTTACGACTCGATTCTATAGCCTATATTTCAGTTTGAGTAGTCTTACCACTAGAATTTATAGTATTTTTACAGCTTCTTAATCAATGCTTCATCCCTGTTGTTCCTTAGGGAGGCGGTATATGTAAGTATGACAGTACGCAATATGCGTCACTTGTCATTTTTGTGGATATCTGTAAAAAATATGAAACTTAAGATTGTCGCTACCGTCGCCCTGTTAGCTTGTTTTGGGTTTGCAGAGCAGAGCCTTGCATTAAATCAACTAGATTTGGATCAGTTGAAGGCAACAAGTGCCTGTCCCCGGTGTAATTTGAGTGGTGCTGACCTAACTCAACTGAATCTAACTGGAGCAAATTTGCGAGGGGCTGACTTGAGTGGTGCTACATTATCCCAAGTTAATCTTACGAATGCCGATCTTACTGGTGCAAATTTAGAAGGTGCGCTTCTGAATTCGGTCAATCTCAGTGGTGCTTCCTTAACAGGTGCAAATTTGAAATCAGCATCTCTGGAAAATGCCGATCTGTCTTATGCCGGTTTCATCAGCGCCAATTTGGAAGCAGCAAATTTAAAAGATGCCAAATTGCAGTTTACCAATTTTCGGGGGGCTAACTTCCGATTAACAACTATGGCTAATGGTGTCGTTACCTCCGACAAGCCCTATGGCTGGTCGTTAGAGCGTCAAAACCCCAGAGAATGTAACGAGTTCAAACCCGAAGATACCCGAGGCACAACCTGCTATTCAAAATAACCAGTTTTAAATTTGGGAACAGGATAATAGGGCGTTAGTTATTAATTCTTTTCCCCTGTTCCTCTACTTACCCTCTGTCCCTTTGTCTCTTACTTGACCCATTCTGTAGCAAAGAGCATTTTGTTCGTTAACAGTTCTTTATCATGGGAAAAAAGCCTCTAGATTAATTGAATTGATGCTTACCCACATTAAAGACTTAGCAGCAAAACTAGCGCCCCGCTTAATTGAAATTCGCCGCCACATCCACTCTCACCCAGAACTCAGTGGTCAGGAGTACCAAACAGCAGCCTTTGTAGCTGGTGTTTTGTCTTCCAGTGGTCTGCACGTACAAGAGGGAGTTGGCAAAACGGGCGTAATTGGGGAATTGCAAGGCACCAGCCAAAATGACCGTTTATTGGCAATTCGCACCGACATGGATGCCTTGCCAATTCAAGAGGGTACCAATTTGGAATATGCCTCCCGTGCAGAGGGTGTTATGCACGCTTGCGGTCACGATGTCCACACCACAGTCGGGTTAGGAACGGCAATGGTGCTGTCCCAAGTGGCAGAGGAGTTGGGTGGGAAAGTGCGGTTTTTATTTCAGCCAGCCGAGGAAATTGCTCAAGGGGCAAGCTGGATGGTGAAAGATGGAGCGATGGAAAACGTCTCTGCTGTATTAGGGGTTCATGTTTTCCCTTCCATACCCGCAGGATCTATTGGCGTGCGTTACGGGGCTTTGACAGCCGCAGCTGATGATTTAGAGATTCTGATAATGGGAGAATCTGGGCATGGGGCGCGTCCCCATGAGGCGATTGATGCAATTTGGATTGCTTGCCAAGTGATTACTGCAATGCAACAAGCCATCAGCCGGACGCAGAATCCCTTGCGTCCTGTAGTATTGAGCATAGGGAAGATTAATGGTGGCAGAGCGCCGAATGTAATTGCGGATAAAGTGCAGCTATTGGGAACCGTGCGATCGCTCCATCCCGAAACCCGTGCTCATCTCCCAAACTGGATCGAAAATATTGTAGCTAATGTCTGCCATACTTACGGGGCAAAGTATCAAGTCAATTATCGCCAAGGCGTACCCAGCGTTCAAAATGATTACGCCTTAACACAATTGTTGCAATCAGCCGCAGAAGAAGCTTGGAGTAGCGATCGCGTTCAAGTCTTACCGGAACCTTCCCTTGGTGCTGAAGATTTTTCTATGTATTTGGAACACGTCCCTGGTTCCATGTTTCGCTTGGGTGTAGGTTACAAAGAAAGAATCATTAACCACCCATTACACCATCCCCAATTTGAAGTCGATGAATCTGCTATTATCACCGGGGTTGTAACTATGGCCTATGCCGCTTATAAATACTGTCAGCAAAATTTTTAAACAAAAACTCCCAGCCATGATGTGCTGGGAGTTTTTGTTTAACTAACTTTTTTTAGCGGATATAGAAAGTCCGAAAGCATCCTACACATTCGATTCACTAACAACGCCTAATTTCTCTTGAATTCGGGTCTTAGCGGCTTTGAATTCAGTAGCCAGTTGCTCACTTTGATCGCTGCTCAAGTTGTTACGAATGGCAGCAAACATTGTGCTTTCTTCTTGACGAATGTGGTCGCCAACAGCTTCCATGAGCTGTCTAACTTGATCTTTGAATTCAGATGAAGAAGGGCTGATAGCCTTAATTTGCTCTAACACCCGCTTCATCTCAGCTTGCTCGTCAAACAGTTCTTGGGTGTTATCTTGACCGTAGAAAGGACGTACTCTTGGATATACTACTTCCTCTTCAGCTTCAGCGTGAGCAGTTAGATCCTTGTAGATTTGACCGAAGTACTCTTGGATCTTCTGTGGATTATCGCTTTGTAGCAGTTCAGTAAATAGGGTATTTACCTTGTTGTGATCGAGGCGGATGACATCCTGGATATTCATATCCTTTTTGTCACTGGTTTGGGTAACAGCGCTACCTACTACACCACTGACTGCGGCCATAGCATCTTGAACACGTGCCCAAATTCCTTGATCTGCATCTTGTCCAGTGAATTCACGGACACCCAGAATTTCTAGAATGCCTTTGAGTTGTTCTTGGTGAGCGCGGTTCTCAAAGTTAATGGTATTCAAAGGCCCGATCGCTAGCATCACATCAGCACCAACTTTTTGAGCAGCCTTGTGAACTATCAAACCACTCATTACGAGCTGATGTTTTAGCAATTCATGCTGCGATACTTTTTCATACAGGCTTAACTCAGAACCTTTGAACAATTCGCGAGCTCTTTCAATGAATTGTGTAACAGTGTTTTTGGGTTCAGCCTGAATGCCATACTGACCAATTACAGTTTCTAAAACGCCAAGATTTTTTTCGTCATCATTGAGGAAATTTCGGATGCGATCAGCAATCTCGGCATCAAGTCCTTCTCTCAAAAGCAATTGCTCATTTTCAATGACCAACTGTTGGAGTGCTTTAAGACTTGCTAATTTTACAGCAATAGCATTGCGTTTCGTATCATCTAAAGTAGCTACCATCCGTGTTCTCCTCGGCAAACTATTCGTAATTCTTACTGATATAACCTTGACATAGAGGTTAGGGATATTCCATCTTTCTTTTGAGTGATCGCGTTCACAACTCTGGGTAGAAAAACAGAAGTTTAGCTTTGTAGAATAGAAATATAAATTGAAGCGATCGCTTCAATTCATGGTTGCAATTCAGATAAACAAGTTTAGTATTACATTACAAATTGAACAGATTACCTATTTTGGAGCAATCTATACCTTTGGAATGAAATTAGCGTCAAAAAATTACTTCTTATTTAAGAGGGCAAAATTGTAACCAGTTCCAGTAGAGCAAGACTCACAACGCTCGATTTTGACTAGCATTGCTTCTCCTTGACGCTTACCTGAGGGAGAAAACTGAATTATTCCCGTTGCTCCAGAAGTTGAAAAATTGGGATTAGACAGTACCTTTTGTAATCCTTCGCGAGTGTTGTCTTGCTTCAAGCCAGCAATAATTGCTTGGAGTGCATCATAAGCTCCCGCTGTTCTCTGATTTACTTGTGCATTCCAAAGCTGAAAGGCATTTTCTGCAAAGGGGTTATCTTTATTAGCATCACGATGCCAATACACAGGTAATACCATTCCTTCGAGATCCTTGCCATTTTGTAAAGTTGTTGCACTATACATACTTTCGGAAGCAAACAGTGGTTTTCTGCCTTTGACTTCTTGTGCTACTTTGGTGGCAAAATATATATTTCTGATTGAGGGCATTAGTAAAAAGCCACTTGCATTTTCTGTTTCTATGGCTTGATCCACAAAAGCTTTAGGGTCAAAATTCTTATCGGCCAAATTGCAAGGTATATTAATAATGTTGCTGCCATATTTTTTGATAGCTTGAGTGTACTGTTCTACAAGTATCTGATTTGATGATGAGGTGGAATTACTTCTTGAGGTAGGAGAATCGCCACAAATAGCAACATTTCTTGCTTGTCGAGCAATGTAGCGAGAATGAGTATCTACTAAATTCTCATATAACGGATTTACATGAAACAAATAGTTTTTTGCGGAAGTATTAAGCTGACTATTTACTGAATTTTTTTCTAAGTTTTCTGCATTATAGGCTTGATTAGGTCGCTCGACTGGGAAGACTAACACCAAGCGATTCTCATTATAAATTGCGGCGTTAAGCCTAACACCCACAGCGGCCACAAGACTTTTATCTTGAACTAATTCTTTATCTAGCCGTGCAGAATCTTCTCTATTATCAACACTTGCAATTACAACTTGCAATTTTTTACCATCAATTCCTCCTTGGCTATTAACTTCATTTTGAGCTTGAGCTACACCACGCAAAATTTCTTCTGATAAACTAGGATCAAAATTAATTGGAGCTATAACAGCAACTTTTATGGCTCCTGAATTATCTCGTGCAATTTTGGCATTGTTTAAATAAATTAAGGTTTCCGGGTCATTTGGATTATTTTTGAGAGAAGCATTAAACTTTTTAACAGCAGTATTAAAATCTTTCTCATCAAAAGCTTTCACCCCATCCATTTTTTCAGGATATGTTTGTACTTTCACCAAAATCTTTGTACCCAAATTCATTAATGATGACTGATTTGTCAATGTAGATGAAGTTGATATGGGGTTTGATGGTGCTATAATGGTAGAAGAGAGTTTGCTAATTAACCATAAAATAGCTGCTACCATTACTCCAGCCAGTCCCAGAGATATAAGCAGCCTTAAATTTTCTTTTTTATGTGTCATAAATAATTCACCAAACTCTACAAAATTTATCTGAAATAAAGAGATTTCTAAAAATTGAGCAAGAGCAAAAAATCAAAAATATTTAGAAAGAAGTTTGTTTATTATTTCAGATATACCTACAATAATAATTGTTAATAACCCTGCAAGAATAACTAGCAATCCTACCAGAAGTAGTCCATTTACACCAAATTGGAGAAGATTAGTGGTTAGCAGATTCCTGAAAATAAAGACAATGAGTAGATTTGCTATTATAGCAATAACAATTAAATAAGTTTTTTCCAGAAGTGGACAAGATTGAATAAAGACTAACCCTACTAAAATTAGCAACCATAACCCAGAGCTAATCCAAGTAGTTCCTAAAAAACTTATAAGTGCGATTGCTAAAAACGAACTACCTGAGCCAGCAATTATTGAGCCAGACAATAATTTATTATTAAAAAACTGCGGTAGATATGGAGTTGATTGATTTTTAATTTGTGCTTGCAAACTCGATGATTGAGTATGTGGAATGGCTGTAGGAGGTAATGTATACCTTAGCTCTGGGAGATTATTTAAGTCTTCTAAGACAGCCTGTGCAGATTGATAACGTTGTTCATAATTTTCTTGTAGGAGCTTATCAAGAATGATCTCTAATTCGTGACTTATGGTTTGCGTTAAATGCTGTCGCCAACTAGAAGTCCAAGCATAGCCTTGTTTAATCCACAAACTTGAAGGAGAAATATCAGTTAGTAGATGAAAGCAAGTTATTCCTAAACTGTACATATCACTGGAAGGAAAAACTTTACCGAGTTGCATTTGCTCAATCGGCGCATAACCTAATGAACCAATAATTGTCCCAGCAAGTGTAGTGTTTATAGTGTCCGTCTTTTGTTTTGCTACCCCAAAATCAATCAGCACTAACCTATCGTCACTCTGACGGCGAATAATATTTTCTGGTTTAATATCTCGGTGAATTACCTGCTGTTGATGTATAGCTACCAGCACAGATAATAAATCATCTAAAAAATCTCGAATTTTGGCTTCATCAAAAACTCCCTGTTGTTTTAACTCTTGCAACAGATTTTGCCCTTCGATAAACTGTTGCACTAAATAAAGATATTCACCTTCTTTAAAATATGCATACAAATTGGGAATTTGGACATGTTCTGCTAACTCTTTTAGACGTTGTGCTTCTCGTTCAAATAACTCAGTCGCTTTTTTATGTGCTTGACTACCGTGATTACCATAAAATTGGCTTAGAACTAGCTGCTTGACAACACATCGTTCATTGAGCTTGTCTATATCTTCTGCGATATATGTGTGTGCAAATCCTCCTCTTCCTAATGGCGCTATTATGCGGTAACGATTTCTCAGTAGCGATACCAACTCTTTACCACAACTGAGGCATAAATTTGCCCCGTCAGAGTTTTGGGGATTGTCGCAATTAGGATTTAGGCAGCAGACCATATAATTATCGCTGTCATTTTATTAGTTTTGAAAACATACCTTAAATGTCAGTATAGACGTTGCACTGTAACATCTCTAGATGAACAATAAAGTAAGGTACAATCGCATTATTTTAACCGACATTTGGTTAACCCTTAAGCTTTTTTCTCAAACTTAACAAACGTAAAAGTAGTTATTGTAACCCATCCATCTTTTGGCTTAGGAAAAGCTACAAACAGAAAAGACTTAATTGTAGTAGTATGAGCGAGCTTGATACTAATCAGCCGAGCAATAAAACTAGGATTTACAGACTTTTAAGGTAAAACAAGGCATTGCGATCGCAATCACAAAATCACGTTACTTTTATCTCAGGCAAGGAAGGGTGCGATCGCCTTTAGCACCAAAGTAAAGCATCTCAACTAATCAACCGCAATTCCCAAAAGCGATACCGCCCTTCACGCCACATCTGCTTGTAACAAAAGCTTTTTTTATCCCACCAACGCCGTAATTACCACACATATCCATTGTGGGGTTTACAAAACTCCCCGCAATTGTGACGATTACGCTAGAATTGTTAAAGGTTCTTTACAGAATTTGCTGATCATCCCCAATTCTGTTAAAACAGCCTAGCATTCAAATGTAAATCTTAAAACCCCCTCTAGAGTTCACCAAAAGCTTCTATGACGCTCCCAATTCGCAACGTCGCCATTATCGCCCACGTTGACCACGGCAAAACCACTCTGGTTGACGCACTCCTCAAACAATCCGGCATTTTCCGCGAAGGCGAAGACGTTCCGGATTGCGTTATGGACTCCAACGCCCTAGAACGGGAACGGGGTATTACTATCCTGTCCAAAAATACGGCAGTTCGCTACAAAGAAACACTAATTAATATTGTTGATACTCCTGGACACGCTGACTTTGGTGGCGAAGTTGAACGTGTACTCGGCATGGTTGACGGATGTCTTCTGATTGTCGATGCCAACGAAGGCCCCATGCCCCAAACACGCTTTGTCCTCAAAAAAGCTTTAGAAAAAGGGCTGCGCCCCATTGTTATTATCAACAAAATCGACCGTGGTAAAACTGACCCTCACGTTGCTGTCGATAAAGTATTGGATCTGTTCTTGGAATTAGGGGCAGATGAAGACCAGTGTGATTTTACCTATCTGTTTGCCTCCGGTATGGCAGGTTTCGCCAAGGAAAGCTTGGAAGCAGAATCGGTAGATATGCAACCCCTGTTTAACGCGATTCTGCAACACGTTCCACCACCAGTAGGCGACAGCAATAAACCTCTGCAATTGCAAGTTACAACCCTAGATTATTCTGAATATCTGGGACGGATTGTGATTGGCAGAATTCACAACGGTACTATCCGCTCAGGACAGCAAGCGGCTTTAGTAACAGAAAGTGGTACTATAGTCAAGGGCAAAATTACCAAATTGATGGGCTTCGACGGGCTGAAGCGCGTAGAGATGGAAGAAGCAACCGCAGGTTATATCGTCGCGGTGGCTGGTTTCGCGGATGCTTATATTGGAGAAACGATTACTGACCCCAATGAACCACAAGCTTTACCACTAATTAAAGTGGATGAACCAACCTTGCAAATGGCCTTCTGGGTGAATGATTCGCCCTTTGCTGGTCAAGAAGGCAAGTTGGTGACATCAAGACAAATACGCGATCGCCTATTCCGCGAACTAGAAACCAACGTGGCTTTGCGGGTCGAAGAAACCGATTCTCCCGATAAATTCCTGGTTTCTGGACGTGGTGAACTTCACCTGGGTATCTTAATTGAAACCATGCGCCGGGAAGGCTTCGAGTTTCAGGTATCTCAGCCACAGGTAATTTACCGCGAAATCAACGGTCAACCTTGTGAACCTTACGAACTCTTGGTGTTAGACATTCCTGCTGATGGTGTGGGTAGCTGTATTGAACGCCTGGGACAACGCAAAGGCGAAATGCAAGATATGCAACCAGGTAGTGGCGATCGCACCCAGTTAGAGTTTGTCATTCCCGCCCGTGGATTGATTGGTTTCCGGGGTGAATTCATGCGGATGACTCGTGGCGAAGGCATCATGAACCACAGCTTCTTAGACTACCGTCCAATCAGTGGTGATATTGAAGCCCGTAACAAAGGCGTTTTAATCTCCTTTGAAGAAGGCGTTTCTACCTTCTACGCCATGAGAAATGCCGAAGATAGAGGAGCATTCTTTATTACTCCAGGTACAAAGGTTTACAGAGGTATGATTGTGGGAGAACACAATCGTTCCCAAGATTTGGAATTGAATATCTGTAAAACCAAGCAGTTAACCAACCACCGCGCTGCTGGTGGCGATGAATTGGTTCAGTTGCAAGCACCAATAGACATGAGTCTAGAACGTGCTTTGGAATACATTGGCCCCGATGAATTGGTGGAAGTTACACCCCAATCAATTCGTCTACGGAAGATGTCGAAGAAGTTGGCTAAACGGTAAGTAAAGTTTATTGATTGATTAATTTAGAAAGCCCACATCAGTGGGCTTTTTATTTTGTTAGTTATATTTGTCCATGTCTTTTTAAGTTGCTAAATTCCTCAAAACTCTCTAGTGTTGTTTGTCGGAGTTGTAACCGAAAAGACAAGTATGTCTTCTGTGAAGATTTAACTATTCGTTCTGTTAATTAAGGCATGAGGTTTTTACTGATACAGCTGTGATAATTGTCAGTAGATAATAAAACTGACCAAACCCTAATTAGTGCAGTATGGCCGCAAATAGCATTAAGTTTACGATCGCCTTCAACGACCCTGACTTGGACGAGGAAGAAAAGGACGAGCAGGTTCAACGGCTAATTACTGAACTGAAGCAAAGTGACGAGGTAGATGCAGTTGGTCGTGTTCTTGACCCCAGCCCACCAGAAGGCAACAAAGCATTAGGCGGGTTTCTGGTGGGTATGTTAATGGCTGAGGTAAATACAGCCAATGCGAAAAAGGTGGTGGGATTTCTGGGCGATCGCCTCGGTCGTAAACCCATTGAACTGTCGGTAGAAGCCAACGGCAAGAAGCTAACAGTTTACAGCGATATCGACAGGCATTTGCGGGATCTGTTGAAAATGAATATCCCCTGAGTAATCATGTACGGTCTGAGCTAGAAGACTTGCGGGAAGTTTTGGGGCTAAGGCAGGAAGATATAGACTCTATTGAGCAAGAATTTATCGCTCAAAAACAAGTTGAGCAGCAACAGTATGTAGAATCTCAAGGAATAGGCTTATATCGATTGCTTGTTGAAACGCAGTCGGTTGAGTTTTCAGATCAAATCGGAATTATCGATGGGAATAATCAAGTTAAAAATACTACGACTATGACTAATGGATTACCTGAGCGTAAGCGCCGTAGGCTAGAGCAAGAACGGGATTCATTGCAGCAGCAATATGAACTTGCCAGTGAAAAACTCAGTCGATTGCGTCAGGCTCTTACTGTTGAAGTTGATCCCTCAACGAAATTGAAATTGGAGAAGCAAAGAGAACAAGCTCAAACAGACCTCAATCAGATTGATGAGCAGCTTGAACAAATTGAGCTACTTCTAGGTTAAGGTGGTCATGAAATTTAGCTGACGGAGAAAGAATTAATGTCATCTACGCGACGTTTGCAGGTTATATATGAAAGCAAACAGCAAGAATGGGAAACAGTTCATGAACGCTTGAATTCTCTCCGTCAGAGTAGAACTATTGAAACAGATCCTGAAAACCATTTCAAGCTTGATCGTCGAGTCAAAGCAATTGAGCAAGAGTTAAAAGTTATTCAAGATGAACTCAATCAAATTGAGCATCAACTTGATCTGTTAGGAAGTAGTAAAGATGAGTCTACGCCTGAAAAAGTTACACAAACTTCTTTTGTTCAACAACAGAGACGAGAAAGGTCTGATATTGGAGCATATCAATCATCTTATGCTTCCAAGCCATCAACATCATCTAAACGCAGGATTCTTGCTGGGTTCCTCATTATGGCTGGAATAGGCTTGATAGGTTCTGCAATCTATTTGATGGTTATCGCCCCCTATGCAATACCAGTAATAGCTTTATATGGTTTGCTTGGACTGCTCATTGGAGGGATCGGAATATATCTTTGGTAAATATACAAGGTAAACTAAGTAGCTGATGGAGCAAATCTGATGTCATCTGTTCGACGTTTGCAAGCAATGTATGACAGCAAACAGCAAGAGTGGGACGTTGTTCACGAGCGGCTGACTTCTCTTCGTCAAGCTAAACTGATTGAGACAGATCCAGGAAATCAATTTAAACTAGACCGTCAAATTAAAAGTATTGAGCAGGAACTTGGTATCATTCAGCAAGAACTTACTCAATTTGAGCAGCAACTTGCTCAAGTAAGACACGAACATAAGTTTCAATCTCAGCAAGACTATTCTGCCTCAAACAAATCCACTTCATCATTGCCAACACAGCCTAGATACGAAAGAGCTAATCCTGATAGTTCATCTAATGTCCTTTGGACATCATTAGCGAGCCTGTTCATAATTGCAGGATTGGCTCTGATGGCAGCAGGAATTTTCATGGCCGCACCAAACTTTCAGTGTGGTTACTGCTTGGGGTACTTTTTTGCGGGCTTAGGTATGTTCCTTCTAGGATGCTTATTCTGGTTTTTCCGAAAACGAAGAAATTGATATCAAGATTAAGAATAAAAAGTTATTTTGTCCTTTGGTATACCAACGCCCTAAACGCTTTATACGATTAGCCAACCGAGATGTTGTCAGGATTATGTTAAAAATAAAGAGGACTGAAAAAGCCAACTATTGTCAGTATTTGTGAAACTGCGATCGCCAAACCCTAGCATAGATTTAGAGTGCGATTCCTGCTTTGCATATTTTCACACAAAGCGATCGCCCTTAGTCAAATTTTTGAGTAAAAATGAAGAGGACTGAAAAAGGCAATTATCATGACTATTCGTGAAACTGCGATCGCAAAATTGCAGCAACTTTCCGAACCACTCCTGCAAGAAGTGACCGATTTCATTGATTTTGTGATCCACAAACATCAAGTTAAAATTGCTGACACTCAGCCTGATGAACCACTTGTGGAAAAATGGTCACAATGGTTTGAGGCTGTGGATTGCCTAGAGGTATCTCCACCTGAACCAGTCAGCAACTATCAGCAACTCCTACTCAACAAGTATCAGCAACAAGGGCTAGAGCTATGATCCTGTGCGATGCAGGAGTCTTATTGTGTTTAGTTGATCCCACTCAGCCTCAGCACAATGCTTATAAAATCGCAGTGATGCGTTTGGCAAAGCCTCTCGTCACAACCTGGTCATGCCTGACAGAAGCCATGTATCTTGCCCTGCATCGTGGTGGGTGGCAAATGCAAAAACAGTTGGGGCAGCTTCTTTTAGATAAATTGCTGACCGTTTACGAGATTCAGGAAAGTGATTACAGCCGTTTGTTGGCGCTGATGGAACAATACCGCGATCGCCCAATGGATTTAGCAGATGCAACGTTGGTTTTGACGGCTGAAAAGACAGGGTATCGTCAAATTCTCACTCTCGATTCTGATTTCTTATTTTATCGAATTGGTCATCAAGACACCTTTGAAATTATTTCAGTCTGAAGCGATAAGTAACCAAATCACGATTTAGACGAGGTTTAGCAACGCCACTATGCCCCTTTGAATTAACTGTACGTAGGCGTAGCCCGTCGTAGACATCGCCCTTACGGAAATATCTCTGTTTGATAAAACGTATTGACAACGTAAATACACAATGTCTACTATGTAAGGTATGGATGTGTATTTCGTGCTTAATGTTGTCACTTTCGTTTGGAACGAAGAAAAAGCTTGGATAAATCCCAGCAATCATGATGGCGTGACATTTCAGCAAGCCACATAGGCATTTTTCGATCCGTTTTTAGTGGTTGTTGATGCAAGTCGCAATGATGAACAAAGAGATGCTGTTATTGGCTTAGACAAACGGTGGAATCTTCTGTATGTCGTCTACATTGAACGTGAAAACGAAATAATTCGGATCATTTCAGCACGCACAACGCAACACGCAAGGAGCGAGAATATTATGAAAGCTGAAGCACTGAAAAAGCGACTCGATAAAAATCGTCCAATGACGACAGTCACAATTCGCATTCCTGAAGATGTCATTGAAGATTTGAAAAGAATAGCACCATTACTGGGATTTTCTGGCTATCAACCGTTAGTTCGTACCTATATTGGACAAGGACTCAGAACTGATCTAGAGCGACTAGAGGGTGATACTGTTTCAGCACTGATTGCTAGTTTAAAGCGTCATGGTGTTAGTGATGAGGTTATCTGTGAAGCCCTCAACAAAATTTCTCAAAGATAGTTCAATTGCGATGCCTTCTCTACGAGACGCTACGCGAACGCTAACGCAAAATTGCAGCAACTTTCCGAACCACTCTTGCAAGAAGTGACCGATTTCATTGATTTTGTTATCCACAAACATCAAGTTAAATTTGCTGACAGTCAGCCTAATGAAACGCTTGTAGAAAAATGGTTACAATGGTTTGAGGCTGTGGATTCCTAGACGTATCTCCACCTGAATCAGTCAGCAACTATCAGCAACTCCTATTCAAAAAGTATCGCCAACAAAGGCTAGAGCTATGATTCTGTGCGATGTAGTTAAAAGTTAGCAGGTCAAAAATTTTCAATATATTTTCTTATAAACACTAATTGATTTGCCATATCTTCGGCTTCTACACTTTCTACTAACTTCAACAAGCCTCGCAACTGTTCTCCAATTGCATAGTTCTGTTTCGCAGCAAGTACAATACCTGAATGCTCTTGTTGCTGTTCGAGATAAGCTTTATGCAATCGACAAAAATCACCAACATTGAAGCTATAAATAACGCGCCTCTGTTCCGTTGTCCAGATTAATTGGCTATCATCAGATGATGCTAATCTATCTGCCTCAGCCATTGTCATTACATCAATCCCAGCATTGCGTAAGCCATTAGCTAGAGATCTCTTGCCGGCATCTTCATCTAAATAGAAGCGAATTTGACTCATGCACAATTACCTGACATCCACTTCGTTTCCAGCGCATTACATTCTGCTTGATATAAAGCAATTTCTCTATCCATTGCCTCCTGATTAGCATAGTAATAGGCAAGCGCCGCATAAACTTGCGCTAGAGATAAATGTGGATATTCTATAACAATATCTTGAGGAGATAATCCTGCTTGAGAATCCATTACAATGTTTTGAACCGTCATGCGCGTACCAGCAATGCAAGGGCGACCTCCAGCAACTTGAGGTGTCCTCACAATTAGGGTTCCAATATCAACTATTGCTACCATGTTTTTCCACTCTAACTAAATCAATGAATCTTCTACGTCTATTCACAAAAATTAGATAAGACTGATATCTTTAAGGTAAAAATTGTCATCTAGTAATTGAACAAGAGTGTAAGGGCACTTTTCTAGAAAAATAGTTAAATCGGTTTTAATTTTCACAAGATCAACCGCACTTTGATAAATATTCTCTAAATCATCCTGTAACTTGTTTATTAAATTCGTCGTTAAATGATTATTTAAGTCATATCTAAAGGTTTTAATTTCTCAAATACAATGACGATGTTTTTTTCATATTCCACCTGCCAATTTTGGAGTAATAATATATGAATAATGATTTGCCTTAATAGACTTTTGGCTTTAGCTAAATCTCTTTTTCCCAAACTGATTAATTCCTCAATTAGGTGTTCTAAATCAATTTTGTTAAATTGTTTTTGTTTTAATAATTCAATAGTTTTTTCTAACCATAAATTCTCATCGGTTTCATAGAGTTGCTTTAAGTTGGTAGTAATTGTCATATTTTTACCTTCTACCTACATTCCATAATCTAATCATATACAATTATGAATTGATAGATGCAAATCACTAAAATACAGAGAAATTGTTAAGTTGTGCATACACTTCTTAAGTGACTCCAGATTATGAAAAATATTGAGTTGACGCAAGGAAAAATTACAGTTACAGAAAGCACGACTTTAGAAGAGTTCTTAAAACTTCCATACATTGAAGAGTCACCTGCTTGGGAATATATTAACGGAGAGGCAATTCAGAAACCTATGGGAGGGGCTAAACACAGTTTATTGCAAAAACGTTTAGTTGCAGTAATTGATGCGTTGGGCAGTAACTACGAAGCCTTTCCTGAATTACGCTGTACCTGCGGTAATCGTTCAGTAGTTCCTGATGTGGTTGTGATCTCTACCAATCAAATACCACTGGATGAGAGTGGTGATATTATTAGCAGCGGGATTGATTTTGCGCCCCCTTGGATCATCGAAATTCTTTCCCCTGCTCAAAGTCAAACGAAAGTAACTGGCAATATTTTACACTGTTTGAGAAATGGCAGTCAGCTAGGATGGTTGATTGATCAAAGTGAACGCTGTATTTTAGTTTATCAACCTAATTCTTTACCAGATTTGTTAGCAGGAAAAGATATATTACCAGTGTTAGAAGATTTGAATTTGACGCTCTCCGTTGATGAAGTCTTTACTTGGTTACAGCGTAAGGTTTGACAGCAACTCCCAATCATCAAAAAATCGAACCCTTGAGACACTGTGAATTTCAGGTGGTGTTGGGTTAAAAAAGAAACATGAAAATTATCAAACCCATCACTAATTGGTTAGAAACCCGCGCCAGTGCCCCTGCTTATGGCGGTTGGGTACTAGCAGCAACGGCTATTTGTTTTTTTGGCGCAGGTATCAATACTATGGCTGGTTGGCTATACGCCATTAGCGGCATCAGTTTTGCCCTTTTGGGTGTAGCAGCCATCTTACCGCCGCGATCGCTCACAGGTCTATCTATCACCCGCCGTCCCATACAACCTGTGTCAGCTGGCGACGATCTCACTGTGGAATTAGAAATCTGCAATCAGACACAACAGCCTGTAAGCTTATTGCAAGTTGAAGATATACTGCCCTTCGTCTTAGGGAAACCAGTACAAAAGGCAATCGAAACAATTCCTAGCCAAGGTAGTTACCGTTGGGTATATTACCACCCGACTCAGCGCCGGGGCGTTTATCGCTGGCATACAGTCGAACTGGGTTCTGGTGCGCCTTTGGGATTGTTCTGGTGTCGCCGTCAGCGTGATTGTGCTGCCACAGCGATCGTCTATCCCACAGTGTTACCCTTGGCTACCTGCCCCTTAATAGACGAAATGGGGCAAGAAGAGAGCAAAAGGGGCGATCCTCGTGGTAGACCCTTGCAGACAGCGACAACCGGGCTGGTGCGATCGCTCCGTCCCTACCGCATCGGAGATCCCACCCGTCTGATTCACTGGCGAACTAGCGCCCGCTATGGCGAATTAAGGGTGCGGGAGTTAGAAATGGTTACAGGTGGACAAGAAATAGTTATTGCCCTTGACAGTGCTAGCAATTGGGAAGAAGAAAACTTTGAACAAGCAGTAATTGCCGCAGCATCGCTGTACTTTTATGCACAGCAACAGCAATTACAGGTGCAACTGTGGACAGCATCAACAAATTTAATTAAAGGCGATCGCTTTGTTTTAGAAACCTTAGCAGCAACCGCAGCCTTAGAAGATGCCAGTTCAGTAGTTCCTAAAAGCTATCCCTTGATTTGGCTGACTCAAAACCCCCTGAGCCTTTCTACTCTTCCTCAAGGTAGTCGTTGGGTTTTGTGGCCAAATATCTCCTCACCAGTAGAACCAGAGGTAATCAATTGGGAACACCCTGGTATAGTTTTGCAAAGCGATGTCTCCGACGGGCTACTCCTACGCGCTCTGCAACCCCAACTACAAAAAACATTACATTCATAAATCAATTCAAATTTTATAATTTCAAAAGACTGCTGACAAGTTAAGCTTCTGCAATTTCTTAGATTTTGTCTGATCCCAGCACACCGGACATATCAGCTTTTGAGCAAAGGTAAAACAATTTGAGCAGGTAAGGTTGGGGATATACACCCAGTAATCCCCTAGTGAGGCTGAGGTACAATGCAAAGAAATATTTAAATTATGAGCGACATGATCACATCAGAACTTAACACAAAATCCAGCGATAAAAGCCTAGAGGCAATGCGGCATTTTTCCGAGCAATACGCCAAACGGACTGGAACATACTTCTGTTCTGAACCTTCTGTTACCGCAGTTGTGATTGAAGGACTAGCCAAACATAAAGACGAACTAGGTGCGCCTTTATGTCCCTGTCGCCATTACGAAGACAAAGAGGCTGAAGTTCACGCCACCTATTGGAACTGTCCCTGTGTGCCAATGAGAGAACGCAAAGAGTGCCATTGTATGTTGTTCCTCACCCCTGACAACGAGTTTGCTGGAGAACAGCAAGAAATCTCTCTCGAAACAATTAAAGAAGTACGAGACAGCATGGGATGAGCGAAACCATCCCCCAAGAGTTTTGGCAAGGCGTAGAACAGTTCAATTCTGGTCAGTTCTACGCCTGTCATGACACTTTAGAGGCTTTGTGGATTGAAGCTGGCGAACCGGAAAAAACCTTTTATCAAGGCATTCTCCAAATTTCTGTGGCGCTGTATCATTTAGAGAATCGAAACTGGCGAGGTGCAGTAATTCTACTCGGAGAAGGCGGCAATCGCTTGCGGCGTTACCCATCTAGTTACAGTGGCATTGATGTAGATGAGCTATTGAGTCAGAGCGCAGCATTGTTGACGAGATTACAACAAATAGGGCAAGACTTGATTGCCGCTGGTGATCTGGGTGAAAATCAAGTTTTATCTTTGCCTAGAATTGTGCTGACTACTGATTAGACATTTGGTGAAATTAATTATGCATTTCCCGAAATCCTTGGTAGGCACAATTCATGAATTGTGCCTACGTCATTTTCATCGAGATGGCAATTTCCTGAAACCTTGAGGTTGGGGGTAGCGTCACTATTTCAGCCAGTAGTTATCGGAAATCACTCCAGATTGTATATTTCATATCTGGATCAAGTACTTGAGATAATTAGAATGCAAACTGAAATCCTAAATCCCTAATTGCTATGATGCCCTGCTATCAATTGCCCATATCCCAAATGCGTCGCTTTGGATTAGCTTTAATGCTGCCAGCGGCACTCTTGGGCGCTTTTGTCTTCCCTACTCAACTGCAAACCGCTACTGCACAAACATCTGGAGGAAATCGACCCCTCACTATCCGCGCTGATGTGCAAGAATATGATGCCAATAATCAAGTAATTACCGCTCGCGGTAACGTGCAAATGTTGTATCCTTCTCGTCAACTTCAGGCAACATCTGCCCAAGCACAGTACTTTAGTAAGGAACGCCGAATTGATTTCAGTGGCAACGTCTATATTTTGCAACAGGGCGGTAACAGTATCCGAGCAGAGAAGGTAACCTATTTAATTGACGAAGGGCGATTTGTTGCTTTACCCCAATCCAACCGTCAGGTAGAGTCCATCTACATGATCGAGGAATCAGACAATAATGGACAAACTGCGGCACCTGCCCCAAAGACACCACCTTTGAAGCCTTCTAATTAGCATTTACCACTAAGAAAGGGTGCCTCTAGCGTGAAAATTGTTTTAGAGAATATTCACAAATCTTACGGCAAGCGAGTAATTGTCAATCGTGTTAATCTTTCTGTTGCTCAGGGCGAAGTCGTTGGTTTACTAGGCCCCAATGGGGCTGGTAAAACGACGACCTTTTACATTGCCACAGGTTTAGAAAAACCCAATCAAGGAAAAGTCTGGCTGGGTAATCTGGACGTTACAGGAATGCCAATGCACAAAAGAGCACGACTGGGTATTGGCTATCTAGCACAAGAACCAAGTATTTTTCGCCAACTCTCGGTACAGGATAATATTCTGTTGGTGCTAGAGCAAACGAATGTGCCACGATGGGAGTGGTCAAGACGACTCACAACTTTACTGCGGGAGTTTCGGTTGGAAAAATTAGCCAATAGCAAAGGAATTCAACTATCTGGTGGTGAGCGCCGACGGACGGAATTAGCCAGGTCTTTAGCTGCTGGACAAGAAGGGCCAAAATTTTTACTTTTGGATGAACCATTTGCTGGCGTTGATCCGATCGCAGTCTCAGAAATTCAGCAAATTGTCGCACAACTACGCGATCGCGGCATGGGAATCTTAATTACAGATCATAATGTCCGCGAAACCCTCGCCATCACCGATCGCGCCTACATCATGCGCGAAGGACAAATTCTTGCTTTTGGCGGTGCTGACGAACTCTACAGCAATCCCCTAGTACGGCAATATTATTTAGGGGATAATTTTCAAGTCTAAATTAATAATTATTTAGTTAATAATTTCAAAGGCTATTTTTAATTTTCAAACATGAATTTATTAGTTAATTTTCAGGAATTTAAAATTTAATTTTGATATTAAGTGCAGTAAATATACTTTGCTTTGCCAGGGTTGCCAATATTTAGCTTTTTAAGTTGCTTATGATATCAAAGAAGCTTACGTCTTTCTACAGCCTCCATTCGCTGCTACCTTTTACGATCATGGATCGCTACCTTGCCAGCGAATTGGTAGCGCCGTTTTTCTTTGGTGTCGGAGCTTTTTCATCAATTGGTGTCACTATTGATGCTGTCTTTGATCTAGTCAGAAAAATCGTAGAATCTGGGCTACCCATAGACATCGCCATTCAAGTTTTTTTGTTAAAGTTTCCCAACTTTATCGTTTTAGCCTTCCCCATGTCTACGCTGCTGGCTACTTTGATGACCTACAGTCGTCTTTCTAGCGAAAGCGAATTAATTGCCCTACGTGGTTGTGGAGTCAGCGTCTATCGCATGGTGCTAACTGCTGTGATGTTGAGTCTTGTGGTTACAGGAATGACATTTGTGTTTAACGAACAAATTGCACCAGCAGCAAATTACCAAGCGGCCATGACTTTAGACAAAGCCCTTAAATCAGATAAGCCAACTTTTAAACAGCAAAATATTTTCTATCCTGAATACCAGGATGTTACACAGCCAGATGGCTCTAAGAATAGGATATTGACACGCTTGTTTTACGCCGACCAATTTGATGGTAAGCGGATGTCAGGTTTGACGATTATAGATCGCTCAACAAAAAATCTGAATCAAATTGTGGTATCGGAATCTGCCCAGTGGAATGCTTCTCAAAATGTCTGGGATTTTTACAACGGTACTATCTATTTTGTCGCTGCCGATCGCTCTTATCGCAACATCGTCAGATTTGAACACCAACAACTGCAACTACCGCGCACGCCATTAAGTCTGGCAGAAAAAAGCCGAGACTATGGTGAGATGAATATTTCTGAAGCGCTAGATCAACTAGAAGTGGAATATCTTGGTGGCGATCGCCAAAAAATTCGTAAACTCCAAGTGCGGATTCAACAAAAGATATCCTTACCTTTTGTATGTGTAGTTTTTGGCTTGGTAGGTGCAGCGATGGGAAGCATACCCCAACGAACTGGGAGAGGTACCAGCTTTGGGATTAGTGTCGTAGTTATTTTTTCGTACTACTTAATTTTCTTTATTAGTGGTGCGATCGCGCAAGCAGGTGTCCTCTCTCCCTTTATGGGGGCTTGGTTGCCCAACTTTCTTTTTTTGGGAATAGGTCTATTTTTATTGATGCGAGTTGCCAAACGATGAGCGGGATAAGGGGGATGAGGAGAATATTACTTTTGCTTCCCCTGCTTCCCCTGCCCCCTGCTCTCCTCATCCCCACACTTCAATTACGGATGATAATTTCGACATTCCGGTGCATCTGGGTTTTCCTTACAATATTCTTCAAAAGAGACTTTGGCTGATACCATACCCTCAGCTTTCTGATGAGCGGCTTCTGCTTGAAGTTCTTCTACCTCATCCCAAGCGGCTGCACAAGCTTTAGAATAAGCACCTTGTTCGGTGCAAATAGCCCGAGACTGCTCAATGGCTTTTTGAATTCTCTCCTCCAGAAGTAGAGCTTTTGGCGCTTCCACAAAGTCACTTTTGGTTAAAATGTCGGTAATCGAGATGATGCCCAACAGTTTCCCTTGAATTACAGGCGCTCGATGAATACCAGTGTTAGCAAATAACCGCGCTACATATTCCACACTCAAATCAGGATTGACCACAATGCAGGGCTTGCTCATAATTTCGTAAACCCTCACTTGCTTTGGGTCTTTACCGTAAGCTGTTACCTTATAGACAATATCCGTTTCTGTGACAATGCCATAAGCATCATTCTCATGGCGATGATCCACAACCAGCGCCCGCAGTTTTTTTTCCTTCATCAGCCCCACTGCTTCAGCAACAGTCGCCGAACCGCGAATGGTAACTACATCTTTGGTCATGATATCTTCAGCTTTCATCATTGCTGTAGTCTCCTGGTTAATAGTACGGTGCAACACAGTGACCTCAGAGGCGTATCGAATCATTGCAGCGCACAGTTTAGTTTGCTAACTAGAAAGTAAAAAAGTTGAACTTTTGTCCAGCTACAACAATAAATTAGACCAATTGTCAAGTTCTGATGTTATCCAATGTGACCGATACCCAAAAAATAACCATAAATTCCCAGAACTTTCTAAAAAATCTTGCCAAATAGACTCCAGCCACTAAAAAGTAAATTTTTGACTACTACATGTCTATTGGTAATGACTAATAACTGATGGAGAAGTTAGGATAAAACCAGCATTCCAACTTCAGATGAGATATTTCCTGTTGAGGAAAGCAAAAGCATTGAATAGCAACGCCTTCATCTTCCGTCAAGTTTTCCCGATTTCGAGTAAATTTCAATTACCAATCCCATGCCAAATCGTCATTATCCTCCCGCCTACTTACGCTATCTCAAAGCCAGGTTATGGAATCTAGGACGACCTGGTTTTTGGGGCACTGCAATTTTTTTATCTGTAGTCGGGCTAGTAACTTGGGAATACTGGTCAAACCCAGATATTTTCGTTTATAAGCAAAAAAGCCAAGTTGCTTCACAAAAGCCTGCTAATTCCTCGCTGTCAGAAGAAAACAAAGCCATTGCAGCAGATATTGATAACCTACCAGTTTTATTTAATGACTTTGAGCAAGCAACCCTCTCAGTAACGGCAAATACCCCCAAGGAAAATACTGAAGCAGAAAAGAGCAAAAACTTATTAAAGGATGTAATTAACAAACAAAAGTCTGCTACTGATACCAAATTAAATCCTGGTTTAGGCGTTAATGGCGATACCTCCCCATCTGCCAACAATCCCTTTGTTGTACAAACAGAAAATTTATTGCGGACTGGGACGGTTGATAGTAGTAGCCAGTTTCTAGGCTTCAATTCCTTAACTGCGGCATCTGAAGCAACAGGGGGGAAACAAACGTCTTCTAACCTGGGTATTGGATTAACTAATCAAACCAATAAGAATCAAAATTCCCTGTCTATCAGCCCTCTGCAAGCGGCGCTAAACCAATCGACAAACCAGAAATTGTCTAGCTTTAATGGTACTGTAACTCAGACAAATGCCTTGGGCCAAGTCTCTGACCCAGGAGCAACGCTAATGTCACCCATCAACAGTTTACCCAGTCAGAATTCTCTACCAAGTACTGGCTTAACTGCTGGGACAGGCTACACATCAACGGGTACGAACTTGCCACAAAATCCCTACAGTAATTTAAATAACGGTCAGGTATTGCCTAGTAATGGATTAACTACTGGTACAGGTTATACATCAACAGGTACAAACTTACCGCAAAATCCCTACAACAATTTAAATAACGGTCAGGTAGTGCCTAATTTAGCACCAGTGACACCCCCAGCTACCTCTGCCGCACCAAGTAATATTTCACCTTACTCTAGTCAAAGTCAAGGCGTTGTCACACCCACAAACCCTGCGGCAAATGGGAATTATGGGTTGCAGCAACCGATGCAACCACCACAATCTACTTATGGAAATTATGGGTTGCAGCAACCGACGCAACCACCACAATCTAATAATTATGTGTTACAGCAACCAACACAGTCTAATTCCTTATATCTTCGCCAGATTCGAGACAAGTATAGAGATTCTGGTCAAAGGTGATTTTAAGCATCTTAACTGGATAAAGTCTAGCTAAGGTGATTGTGGGCTATTTGGAATAATCGGAACTTCTGGTGTTTCGGGTTGTTGCTGTTGTCGTTGCAAATATCTGCTCAATACATAAGCCATATCCCCACGGGTTACAGGTTTTAATGGGGAAATATTACCTTGAGCATCTGTGTTGAGAAATCCCTCAGTGGCTACTGTAGCGATCGCTTTTCTAGCCCAACTTGGGATAGACTTTTCATCTGGATATGAAGCCAGAATCTCATTAACAGCCTCATCGGGAAACTGAAATACACCATAAGCCTGAGCGAAAATAGCAAGAGCTTCTGCCTTTGTCACCTTTTGGTTAGGAAAGAATTCATTGCCCCGATAGCCTTTCATGATGTCAGTTTTCAAGACTGTCTGTATATCATTAAACGCCCAATGAGAACGAGGAACATCTGGAATAGCTAAATTTTCTTTGCTCACAGCTTGTCTTTTATTTAGCCCAAATGCTTTCACCATAATTGACGCTAATTCGGCCCTACTCAGTAACCTTTCTGGATAAAACTTGCCATCGGAAAAGTTTGTCATCCATTTGACAGCAGTTACTTGTTGAATAGAATCAGATGGAACTCCAGAAGTAGTTTCTAGCGCTTGAGTCTGAGCAATTGCTGGTAAGTTTTGTAGTAGTGCTACTAAAGATAGAGTAATTGAAAGCTGACGCATCACCATAACCACTTTTAGCTGCTAACGTGAATTTAAAAAACTACGTTACTGAGGTTAACGCAAAATTTAGTGTTCTTAATAACCTGTAACTCAGTTAGTGACGATTTTAGGCTGGGCAATGTTGCGTAGCTACGTAGGGTATTAGCTTGTTGCCATCATCAAGGAAGTAGAAATCAGCAAAAACTTGTTTTTTACCTTTCATCTTTTGATGTTATCTGCCCACTACTATGGACTATAGTCAGTTTTTCAGGAGTTTTGGCAATGACCGCAGCAGCAGATCCCATAAAGTTGATGAAGCAAGAAGTTGGCAAAGCCGCCGCAGCCCTGGTAAAATCTGGTTCCATCGTCGGGTTGGGTACCGGGTCAACTACAGCATATACGATTCAGTTTTTGGGCGATCGCCTCAAGTCTGGTGAACTTCAAGATATTATTGGTATACCTACCTCGTTTCAGTCAGAAGTGCTGGCGAAGCAATATGGTGTCCCTCTCGCCACCTTGGATGCAATTGACCACATCGATATTGCCATTGATGGCGCAGATGAAGTCGATCCGCAGAAGAATTTGATTAAAGGCGGTGGTGCAGCACATACCCGCGAGAAAGTTGTAGACTACCTGGCAGAACAGTTTATCGTTGTGGTAGATAGTGGTAAGTTAGTAGACCGCTTAGGTTCTAGTTTCGCTGTGCCCGTAGAAGTGATTCCAATGGCAATTACTCCTGTAACCAATGCCATCAAAAAACTTGGTGGCAAACCAGAACTCCGCATGGGTGTTAAAAAAGCTGGCCCAGTAATCACCGACCAAGGCAATTTTGTTTTAGATGTCAGATTTGACTCTATTGAAGATCCAGTCAGCCTAGAAAAGACATTGAATAACATTCCCGGCGTTCTGGAAAATGGTATTTTCGTTAACTGTGTCGATTTAGTTTTGATTGGTGAAGTCAAAGATGGTCAGCCATTAGTGCGGCAACTGTAAGAGTTCTAGATTTTGGATTTTAGATGTCTCAGAAATCTAAAATCCAAAATTAAGCAACATATCCAAGCTTGTGCCTCGATTACTTTTAAGACAGTCGCTACAAACTAGTACTGAGCGCTAGACGATGACGTTAGTACCAACTACTAAATTAGTAGCGGTGAAATTATTCAAAGTCGCTAAGGTATTCCAACCATAGCCATTATCATTAGCTTCAATCTGAACTTCAGTAGAAGTACCCGATTGTACAAATCGTAGGTAGTAAACATCGATAGGACGATAGCCCAAACTCTTGAACAAGTCAGTTAGGACTAACTTATCCTGGTTTTGATTAAAATCAGTGATTGTATCACCAGTAGTACCCTTGTCGCTCAAGGCTTGGTAGATATACTGCTCATTCCCGCTACCGCCAGTGAGGATGTCATTGCCAGCACCACCAATTAGAGTATCGTTGCCGACACCACCAACGAGAATATCGTTACCTTCACCACCAACAAGAATGTCATTACCAGCACCACCAATCAGAGTATCGTTACCTTCACCACCGCGTAGCCAGTCATTGCCACTCTTGCCATCAATTTGGTCATTACCCCCTTGACCATTAATCACATCATTTGAGTTGTCAAAACCACTGATATTGTTGTTCAGGTCATTGAGGAAGGTGACTGTGTTCTTATTGAAAATAGTGCTTTGGCTGGAGTTGGCATTGAAGACATCATAGCTGTCACTAATAGTGGATTGCCCGTCAAAGAGGATATTACCCAAATCTATGTTTGCTCCAGTAGATTTACGGAGGTTTTCCAGTTTTTCTAGGGCAAAGTTTTGCAGGATTATCTCTGGGCTGTTGACCACGCTTTCAAAAGAGACTACCAAATTGCTACCATTCTGGGTGAGGAGCAGATTTCGAGCAGTTAAGCCAGCACCCTCAAATTTGAGAGTATCAACTTCGGCCATTACTGCTGCTGTCGGGTTTATTACTTTGCCCACACCACCAAAATCGGTGATTATCTGCGTTCCCTCAAAACGAATCACAAATTGGTTTTGACCGCCACCGCCTGTCAGTATCTGGACTTCATAAGCACCAATATCAACTGTATTATCAAGAATCCGGTCAAATCCAGCGCCACGTTGATCAGTGGTAATATTTTCTTGAGCTAGCAAGTTATTACCAGCGTTAATGGCAGGACTATCCCCACGTAAAGCATGGGTAAAGGTTGCACCGCCGTTATTTTGCAGTGGGCTGAGTTTGGGGTTAATAGGATTGGTGCTGGTGCCGACGAGGGTGCTGACGGTAAAGCCAGTGCTGCCAGTATTATCACCTATTAGGTTATTACCTTCATCGGAAAAGTTGCCGGAAACGTCAGGGTTGAAGATAAAGGGTTCAGAATACCCGTTAGGTTTCATATCAAAATTGCCTGCAATGATGGTGTTCCCAACAAGAACAGTCCCATCAGAGTCATTGAAAACGCCCCCACCGTCGCCTGTACCGCTGAAAAAGCCTTCTGCTATGTTATCTGTAATGGTGTCGTTGGTAAGGGTGAGAGTGCCGCTGTTATAAATGCCGCCGCCGTTGTAGTATGTACTATTACCAGAGACAGTGCTGTTAGTCAGGCTAAAAGTACCATTGTTGAAAACGCCGCCGCCGTCTGCCGCACTATTATCAGAGAGAGTGCTTCCCGTTATATCGGCGGTGCCTGAGTTATAAATGCCACCACCATAGGATGGGTAAGGGTCAGGCCCTCCCCGACCAAGACCGTCGGCGAACGCACTATTATTAGAGACAGTGCTGTTAGTTAAACTGAGTTTGCCTGTGTTGAATATGCCGCCACCATAGGCAGGGTAGAAACGGACGGCTGCAAAATTATTAGAGACAGTACTGTTAGTTAGGCTAAGGTTGCCTTTGTTAAAGATGCCTCCGCCTAATGATGACCCACGATTACCAGAGACAGTGGTGTTAGTTAGGCTGAGGGTGCCTTTGTTAAAGATGCCGCCTACGGTGCCAGTATTGTCAGAGACATTGCTGTTAGTCAAGCTGAGACTGGTATTGCTATTGAGCAAAATACTGCCTAAGGGATCATTAGCATTAGCAATCTTCAAGCCATCAATGCTGGCATCTGTCCCAGAACGCGATATCTCGAACACGCCCGATGAATTATTCCCACTCACAATGAGCTTATATGCCCCAGTCCCCAAAATGGTTACATCATCGGTAATGGTTAGTTTCCCAGATGTAAGGGTGATGATATCTGGGGTGGCATCGGTGAACACGCCCGCAAAGCTAATGGTATCCGCCCCAGCAGTAGCATTGGCATTGAGAATAGCCTGTCGCAATGACCCTGAGCCAGAATCACTGGTATTAGTCACCACTGTGTCAGTATTAACAGGTAACGGGGTAATGGGGGGCTGAACTTCGTAAGCACCAATATCAACAACACCGTTGAATACCCGGTCAAATCCAGCGCCGCGTTGGTCAGTCGTGACACCAGGAGGAACTAGGGAATTATTTCCAGCATCAATAGCGGGGCTATCCGCAAGTAACGCATGTGTAAAAGTTGCACCACCGTTATTTTGCAGCAGTTCGAGTTTGGGGTCAATGGGGCTAGTACTTGTGCCGACGAGGGCGCTGGTGGTAAAATCAATGCTACCTGTATTATTGCCAATCAAATTATTGCCGGAGTCAACCAGTCCACCCCTCACATCGGGATGTATATCACCGGAGTTGGAGTTGTCGAAGTTGCCTGCAATGATGGTGTTACTAACCTGAACGTTAACAGAGGAATCAAAGTAACTAAAAACACCGCCACCATTGCCAGTACCATCACCATCTAAGTCAGCTGTGTTGTTATTAATTGTGGTGCTAATTAGGGTGAGCTTGTTGTCACTTACGTAGGCTCTGTCATTATATATGCCACCGCCATCCTCTAACGCTGTATTACCAGATATGGTGCTATTAGTTAGAATAGCTGATCCGGAACCATAATAATCATCACCTGCGTTAAAAATGCCACCACCGAAGTTTGCCGTATTCCCAGAGATACTGCTATTGGTTAGGCTGAGAGTGCCGCCTTGATTATAGATGCCACCGCCGGAGTTTGCCGTATTGCCAGAGACACTGCTGTTAATTAGGCTGAGAGTACCAGTGTTCCCAGGAGAACCGTCATTAAAAATGCCGCTTCCCGCAGTATTGCCATTAAAAATGCTCTTTCCCCCGGTATTGCCATAAACACTGCTGTTAGTTAGGCTGAGAGTACCACCATTATAGATACCGCCTTCCGTATTGCCAAAGACACTGGTGTTAGCAAGACTGAGAATGCCGCTGTTAGAGATGCCACTTTCTACTGTATTACCAGATACACTGGTGTTAGCTAGGCTAAGGATGGAATTTCTATTAACCTTAATACTGCCGCTAGCGATCGCCAAACTATCAATGGTGACAATTGTCGCTAGTCCCGATATCTCGAATATTGTAGAGGCATTATTCCCACTCACTGTCAGCTGAGATGCCCCAGTCCCCAAGATGGTGATATCATCGGTAATCGTCAGTTGCCCAGAGGTGAGGGTGATAATATCTGGGGTGGCATCAGTAAACACTTCCCCAAAGGCGATCGCATCATTCCCAGCAGTAGCATTGGCTAAGTTAATTGCCTCCCGGAGTGTCGTGATGCCGTTGTTCGGATCACCATCATCTGCATCTTTGGTATCATTGACCGTGAACGTAGCCAGTACCCCTGCGTAAGCCTGTCGCGTCGTTTCTGCAAATGCTAAACTCACTTCCATCTCAGTGGTGCGCACTTCTAACTCCCAGTTGCCGCCTAATGCTGCATTGCCAATTGGCTGACGGGAAGCGGCAATATTTGCTCCGGTGAGTTGGTGCAGTTTGTGTACAAATTCTTCCCCCGCATCACCCAAAGCTACATTGCAACCATAGATGAGTAAGTTCCAGGGGTTATCGCTTTTGGCAGAGGCTGAAAATATCTTCTGCCATTTTTGGAGTTGCTGGCTGTATTTGTCGAGGGTATTGAGTCCTAAATGGGTGTTGCCCAATTGTAAGCAACCTGGGGCACCGTGGCACACAATATGAACATTAGTCAAATCCGTGCGATGTTTAGCGACAAGCTGCTGCGCGTCTACGCAACTCTCCAGAATTGCTGTAATTTGTTCAACTCCGTTCTGTGTTGAATCAAGTACGAACAATTGGGTATTATCAAGCACGCCATTGACTAGAACGCTATAGTCTTCAACCCCCATGTCGATAAAGACTAAATTACGGACATAGGAAGTGGAAGTTGCGAGATTTACTTGGAAGTGTGAGGTATGTAGTGTTGCCATTTCTTTACTTCGAGCTAAGGTAATGAGGGAATCTCAAACCGACTTCAGCCGCTTAATTACAGGATTTTCACACAACTACCGATAGCTAAAAATACTATATATATTTACTAATTATTTTCCCTTTCGTTGCTATCATCTAGCAAGTTGACGCTTTTGTAAAGCAATAAAAGTATGTAATTTTACAGTGTTCTCAAACTCACATATAGAATGAGTATTAAAGGTTTTATGCTGATTCAACCTCAAAAACTCAATTCTTCGCCTATAAACTTGGTTTATCAAGTTTTGTTGAGAATCGCGCCAGATATTCAATTGATGAATTTGGATTTTAATATATAGCTTTTATGAAAATTACTTTTAGAAATTGACAAATTTATTACAAAATATTGAATAATATATACATTTCAATATTCAAACAAAAAACTATTGTCACGTTTTCGCAGACATTGACATTAATTTTTTAATAGTGCTAATCATGCAGAATATAAAAAAATTTTACAAGTAATAGTATGGAAAAAAGTGTTATTAATGCCAGCCTTTCTACTCAAAACTTAACTTTTCGTCCAGGTGATACACCTGTCTCCTTTGAAGTAACTGTCAATAATGACAGCGATCGCTTTGTCAATTTTCAGATAGAAATTGCCGCAGCAGGAGAAACTCGGAACACAGGATATCGTTGGTATCGACTCGAACCAGAGGTGGCAGCAGCTAAACCACCGGGTAGTAGTACCATATTTCAAGTCTTTATATTCAATACACCCATTCCGGGATTTGTCGGTACTGTCAACCTGATGGTAAAGATTTTTTCACCGCAATTAGCACAACAGTGCAGACTTGTGCTACGCCTAAAAATCGAGCGAGACAACAGACCAACGCATTTAAATGTAGAATTGCCTGTACGAGAGTTCCAAGTTTATCCCCGTAATTCTGTAGATATACCAGTACGGGTGCGGAATTTGGGACAACAACCAACTGATGTGGTATTACGTTTTACAGGCGTTGATCCGTCTTGGCTGACTGGTAGTGCAGAACGCCGATTATCTTTAGATCCAGGTGGTTTAGCAGAAGCCACATTCCAATGCCAACCGCCTTCTGTAGTGCAAGCACCCAGTCAAAATTACCCTTTTACTATTGAAGCTGTTAGCAATAATGGTTATCCAACTAATGCTGAAGGCAACATTGAAGTTTTGCCAGTGGGTTTTGTAGATTTTACCACCACACAAAAAAACCTCAAAATTCCTAGTAAATCGGCATGGTTGCCTGACTGGAAATCTGATACAGCTTCCTTTGAATTACTATTTAAAAACGCTAGCAACCTCAACCAGCAAATTAATGTGCAGGTGCAGGGTAGAGACTGGCGAAAATGTAGTTTCAAAAAGCTTCCTGAAATTGCTAATCTCCATCTAGGAGAGACAAGTAAAGTTATACTTGATGTTAAAGCAAAACGTCCTTGGGTAGGAATCGGCAAAACTCTATTATTAGAGGCCAAATCGGAATTATCCGACCAACGTTTAGGGAGTACAGACCCCGCCACGCAGACATTAGAAGTGGAGACTCTGCCAATTATACCTTTATGGCTACAGTTGGCTGCGATCGCACTTTTAGCAGCACTCTTAGCATTAATACTACAACCAAGAGGTGTAATGCATACACGTTCTGTCAACTCAGTACGTTTTAGTGGCATTGGTTTATCTGTGGTCAGTGGCTCAGATGATTGCACCTTAAGACTTTGGAGAATCGGTGCTGATAGCTTAAACCCCGACGATACAGTAAGATATGCTGGGCAGCCTGTTGCATGTGATAAACCGCAACAGCCTAAGGGTTTGATGGCAATTACCGATGATGCAGTACAAGTTTTACGCTTCATGCCGTTACAAAATGATCGTGCTGCTGTTGGTTTAGATAATGGGGTAATTGAACTAAGAGATATCCCTTCAGGTACAAAGATTAGCCAACTTCAAGACCTTAAAGATCCAAAAGCAAAAGGTGATCGCATTTTTGACCTAGCTTTCACCTCAAACTCACTTAACTTATTCAGCGGTTATGGCAGTGGTAAAGTTAGAGTGTGGTCAAGACCAGCCCCTAACAGCGATTTTCTGCCAGAACCGCAAGTTATCGATGTCCAAAGTACCTTGAAACTATCAGGTTTCCAAGTCCGGGCATTAAATCTCAGTCCAGATGCAAAAACTCTAGTAATTTCAGGAAATTTTAAGCGTTTCATCTTGTGGCAGTGGAATCCAACTCAGTCTGATAAACAATTCCCAGGTTTATCAGTGCAAAATCTAGAAAAACTAGACGAAAGAGTTGGGCGTGAAGACTATATTTGGGGATTGGCTTTTGTTCCTAACTCAGCAGAAAAAATTCTCGCAACCTCCGATTCTGCGGGATTCATTACGATTTGGAATTTGAATCAGTGCCAAACTCTCAAAAATCCGAATCCGCAGGAAAAAGTAAATGAACTCAATTGTTCACCACTAGACCGCTGGTCAGCATCAAAAACATCTGTGCGTAGTCTGGCATTTAGTGATGATGGTAACCTCTTAGTAAGTGGTGGCGATGATGGACGAGTAATGGTTTGGTACTTAACCCCCGAACATAAACTCGACAAAACAAAGGCAGCGGAAGGTAAAACAATTTACCAAAGCTCTAAAAAAATCAATAGTATCGACTTGAAAACTAATCAAGGAACCATGATTGTGAGTGGAAGTGAAGATTTTCAAGTCAAACTACACCGCATCAAATAAGGGAGTTGATAAGATGCAAGCTAAATTCAATCCACTACAAGTTATTATCAACCCACCTGGAATTCAATTTGGAATGCCAGGAGATACCATTGAAATCTATGTTGTTGTGATTAATCAGGGAGACCAGAGTGCAGTTATTGACTTATATTTTGTTTTTGACGAAGTATTTCAAAATTTAACTGGTTGGTCTAGTTCTCCTAGAGAAAGTTTAGCATTAGCTCCCCAACAGAATAGCGACGAAGTAAGATTTGAGTTTCAAATCGCCACAAATGCTCTCCCAGGAACATATGACTATACACTAGTCGTAGATTCCCCTCTACATTATCCACAAGATACTCCCATAACCTTCCCAAATCAAATTAAGGTTCTGCTAACAGAACAGACTGCAATTCGGGTGAATGACCCGACATTTTCCATTAGACCGAACACAAACCCCAACAAGCCACTAATTTTCAATCCTGGTGAACCTCTGCAAGTGGAGGTAATAGTTGACAATCGTTCTTATCTCGTAGATAGGTTCCGCTTGAGTTGCCCAGATTTAGACGATGACTGGTTTACAATTAATTATCCGGCAACTGGATACGAGGGGACAGGGTTGGTATCTGATGTTACTGCACTAGAACTCAACCCTGGTACTCAAGGTCAAATATTATTGAAATTTCACCCACCAGGAGATACCCTTGCGGGAAGCTATTCTCCAACAATCCGCTTGTATTCGGAAAACTCTCCAGACTTAGTACTGCTGGATTTGGTGTATATCCAAATTCCGACAAATTATCGTCTAGATATAGAACTTCATACCATCTTGGGACAAGTGAGCCGTAGTCTTGGAAAGTATGAATTATCACTATCTAACCAGGGAAATATTGTCCGTGAACTGATATTAAGCTTAAAAAGTCGAGACGAAGAAGAACTATATAGTTATAAATTTGATCCTACTGAAGTAAGATTATTACCTAATAGAAGTGCTGTGGCCAATTTGACGGTTAAACCCAGACCTTGGTGGCGACGACCGTGGTTTGGTGCAGGCCTAGTGGTCAACTTTCAACTCGACATCAAAGACCCACAAAATTTACCTTTACCTAACACATTGCCTCAGGGAACTTTGGTATGGAAACCCCGTCCTTGGTGGCAATTTATTCTATTAATTTTGGCAGTTTTGGCGTTACTAGGAGGGATAGGATTCATCATTTGGCGAATTTTAAACCCCGATCCTTTGAGATTAGAAAATTTTAGTGCCAATAACCCTCGAATTACCGAAGAGGAGGATGAGGTAGCTCTGAAGTGGGACATTCACAATTATCAACAATTGCAAAAATTGGTTCTGACGGCTAAAGGTTCGCAACCTATTCAGCCTATTACCTATGACTTTAGCAATGGCATTCCTGAAACACTGGGTAAAGGAAGTGCTAATGAAATACCTCCTTGTCAGGTACAAGAGAAACAAGAGCTAATTTGTAGCAATGTTAAAACTGGAGTAAAAACAAAAGGGAATTATACTTTTGAGTTACAAGCCTTTTATCGTAATGGTATACAACTATTTTCTCCCAAAAACCAAGTAGCAACCCAAACAACCCAAGTAGAAATAGCTGAAAAACAAATTGCTGAAGTACTTAGTTTCCAAGCAGATAAACCACAGTATACAAAAGGTCAAAATATTCTTTTAAGTTGGACAATTGCCCGGCCGCTATTGCTGGCGCAAGTTCAAATTGCTGGTAGTGCAGATGATGGAACATCATATGGTGAACCAATTACTTATAAATTTAATCAAGGTAATCTTGCCGACCCTAAACTTCAAAAGCTATGTACACAACAAAATCAACAACTGCGATGTACAAATATTCCTCTACCAGCATATAAAGCGGGAAACTTCGCATTTGAAATCAAAGCTTTTCCTAATAACGGGAGTGAGAAAATTAGTTCTAAAAAGACTGAATCAAAAATTGGAATATTACCGAAACCATTTAAGATTGTCTCTTTTAGAATCAACGGTAGTGAGCAACCAAATCTAGTTCTTAACGAAGGAGAATCTGCTACTCTGAGTTGGAGAGTAGAGGGAGAAAATATTCAGGTCAAACTTCTGCCATACGGCAATGATGTTAAACCAGTTGACTCAATAAAGCTTCCAGTAAATCAAGCCTTCCCGTCTCAAATCGGACTACTAGTGAATGATATATCTGGTAAGCAACAACCCCAGCAAAGAGGATTTGCAATCACAGTGCTCAAAAAAGTAGAGCCTACTCCTATACCTAGCATTAACCCAATGGTGCCTACTCTGCCACCTAGCAATAGTTCATTTAAAACTCCTTTACCCCTGAGGTAACTTTTTGGGCGATGTAAAATGCAGAGATTAAAGTTGAAGACTGCTTCTAAAATCATCTTGTAAGCTTCTGCTACCGGAGAATACGAATTTTGCGGTGTTCGAAGTCTCTGCTGGAGTAGCTAATTATTGCTTGTTTTAGGTCTTTCATAATCTATTTAATTCCTGCAAAAAGCTTTTGCTAACTCAATTCCTATTTTTCTGAAAAGCTCGGCGTCTGCGCCCATTTTCAAACAGGGGTTTTCGCAACGGTACTATCTCCGCTTCGCTACTTTCGCGTGCTACCCGAATCAACAACCCAGCAGCTATCAAGCTGGCAATCATGGAATTACCACCATAACTAAACATGGGCAAAGGTAAGCCAGTAGTCGGTAGAGAACCTGTAGCAACACCTACATGGAGCAATGATTGTCCTACCATCAAAATAGTCACACCGATCGCTACCAATCGATGTACTGTATTTTTAGCCTTCAGCGCCACAATTAATCCGAGAGTGGCGAATGTAGCTAAAAGTGCCAACAACACCATACTGCCGATAAAGCCAAACTCTTCAGCGAACACCGCAAAAATAAAATCTGTATCCTGAATTGGTAAATAAAATAGTTTTTGTTGAGAAAGCCCAAATCCAGAACCCCAAGTTCTACCAGAACCCACCGCTAGTAGACTTTGCACCAACTGGTAGCCATCTCCTGTAGCATCCGCCCACGGATTGAGGAATGACATCACCCGTTTACGTTGATACTCTTTAATACTAATACTTAGTATTGCCAGCATCACTCCACCAATTGCTGTTCCTCCCAGATACTTGTAAGGTAATCCAGCTGCTAGAGCAATTAGCCAAATAGTCATACCGCAAAGTGCTGTTGTACTCAAGTTAGGCTGGGCAATAATTCCTAAAAGTACTAAACCGAAAATACCCAACCAAGCCAAGCGAACCCGCCAACTGATTCGTTCCCACTGACCAAAAAGCCGCGCACTTTGCAGCACCAAAAAGGGTTTAATTAATTCTGAAGGTTGAATCGGAATTGGTCCAATTGCTATCCAACGTGCTGCGTCAAAAGCCTTCTTTCCCAATCCTGGGATCAGCGTAATGAAAATTAACGTCAAAAACAATAATAAAAACCAATGAGATAGTCTCAAAATTTTCTGCAATGGCAAATTAACAATAATATTGAATCCGATTAAGGAAACTAAGACCCAAAGCAGTTGACGCTTAAAGTAGTACAACCCATCATCATGACGGGAGTCAGCAACGGGATAGGATGCTGAAAATAGCATGATCAAGCCGACAAACAGCCAAATCAACGTTAACCAGCGCAACAACCGCGCTTCTAAGGCCCAGTTGGAGACTGAACTATCAAAAATTGGAATCAGGCGGCGTAGATTCACGATCAGTACAGGTAAAAAGTTAGGAATTAGGAGTTAGCAATAAAACTCATAAATCATAACTTATAACTTATAAGTAGGCTTTACAACCAAAAATATTAGAGTTGTCAACTTCAATACACTGCTAGTTCAATAATTTCTGACCAATTACGTTGGCTATGTGCGCTGTACCTTTACGGAGAAGCAAGCTAGCAAGAGTATCTGTCTGCGACACGTTGCGCGTTTGCGTAGCATCCCACAGGGAACTTAGAAAAGGTATCGCTATGCGGCAATCAATGAGCAGATTTACAAAAAAACAGTAATTTATAGAAAAATTCAGAATTCAGAGAAAACTATGAATCCAAGGCTTCCTTAGATCACAGAAGGTGTTGAGTCCCAATCACCCACTGTAAGCATTGCTGAATTTTGACAATTCATAAAACTCAACGATTTGACACAATTAACTGCTTGTCTGTCCATAGACAAGGGAATTTCAATCCAGAACTCAGTTCCTTGTCCAGGTTCTGATACACATCTTAGTGTTCCCCCATGTTTTTCAACTACAATCTGATAGCTAATTGATAAGCCTAATCCTGTACCCTTACCTACAGGCTTAGTTGTGAAAAATGGATTAAACAGTCGCTCCTTAACTGCTTCTGTCATTCCTGAACCATTATCAGCAATTCGGATCACACAGTTAGTTTCTATGACTTCCGTAGTAATTGTAATTGTATTAGGATTAGCATGAATTTCTGCGATCGCGCGTTTACTGTTATAGTTTTCGAGCGCATCGATTGCATTACTAATAATATTCATGAATACTTGATTTAGTTGACCAGCGTAGCAATCTACTAAAGGCAAATTCCCATAATTTTTAACTAATTTTATACCAGTATTATCAACACTATTCTTAAACCGATTCTGTAAAATCAGCAAAGTACTATCCAGCCCTTGGTGAATATCAACTCTTTTCTTCTCTGCTTCATCAAGACGAGAGAAATTCCGCAGGGACAAGACAATTTCAGAGATCCGTTCGGCTCCTACTTGCATCGAATTTAGGATTTTGGGTAAATCATCTAGTAAAAAATCTAACTCAATTTCCTTAATATATTCTTGAATTTCTGGCACAGAATTGGCATAAAACTGCTGGTAAAGAACCACAAGTTTTAGCAGGGACTGTGTATAATCTTTTGCATATTTCAAATTCCCGTAAATAAAGTTAACGGGGTTGTTAATTTCGTGAGCAACTCCCGCAACCAACTGTCCTAAACTGGACATTTTCTCAGCCTGAACTAATTGGGCTTGAGTTTGCTGTAGTTCCCGAAGCGATTTTTCCAATTTTTTAGCCTGAGCCTCAGCAATTTCTGCTAAATTCTCCTTAATTTGTAGCGCACTCCGTAGTTGTGCCCTTTGCTGTTTTAGTTCGCTTGTCAACTTTTTGGCATCAGTTAAAGCGGTGTTCTGAGCTTGCAGTAAAAACAGGAAATCAACAATTGGGTCGTGAATCGCAAAATCTTTGAGTTTGATACCCAGTGGAGCCAAGCTAGTCGTATCTGTAATCCAGGGAGAACCTAAAAAAAATATTACCTCCTGCTCTGGTTGATACATCATCTGGCCCTTGAGCTGCATTCCATTGTGAATAAACTCTAATATGAACAGGGCACGAGACTGTTTACCAATAGCATCAAAATCGACCAAAATTTTTGGGCGATTAATCTGGAAATGCTTCTCAATCAATTTACCAACTAATGGTTCAGGACTAATGCGCCCTAATACATCACCAGCTTGTACAATTTCCCGATTACGGCTAAAGGCAAAATGGAAAGGAAAAGCTTTCGCCAGTAACTCTGGTGAAAGCGTCAGGTGAGGAGGAGACATGCTACTTCACTCAATTTGGTTTATAAATCACTAAAAATTCATCATGTTCAGCACCATCATCTCGACTCTGGGTCTGGGTAATATGAACTTCTGTATCAAACCTGGTTCCCAACCCCTTGACTAGTCCAAGAATCATTGGCGTTAGCCCTTCTCTATCAGAGCGATAATGTAGGCTCAAAGAATTTTCCTCCATATCAGTACACTCAAATGATGGAGGCTGAAGTTTAGGAAAACTAACTCCTACACGAGCATGAAGATTATCAAGATTTTCTAAAAACTCAGGGAGTGCATCTCCGCTCATATCCATCATTTCGCCATAGCCTTCTTGAGCTGTGTACTGAACCCAGAATTCGCCAAAAGCTTGCATAATCTCTGAGGGAGATAGACCGAGAACGACACTAGCAGCTTTTACCAGCCTGTGGGTGATGTCATCGGGATAGCCTTCCATACTGAGGAAAACATCTACATCTACCTCTGCTTTGTGCTTAATTTCTTTCCAAGTCTCTTCGCCAAAGCGACTGCACACCATGTCTTGAATCGCCTTGTTCACTAATCCGTACATGGAAGCCTCCTCTTGCTGCACCTAATTTTGCTTTGTGAATTTGCCCAAGACTTGACAACTAATTCTTTAAAAGGGTTATTTAAATGACACAATTTTTTGTAGACAAACCTTGAAATGTTTTATTACAGCTTTAAAAGCCGAAAAAATAGGGGAAAACTGTTCACATTTTAATGCTACAAATCCTTGTTGTGGTAACCGTATTTTCACTTATTGCTTTTACCCACTACCTTGTCAAGCTATAGGAATCCGCTTTAATTTTTGAACTTATTAGACTTAACAGGCAATAGGTAAGAAAGCAATAAGGCATTTTGAGTTGTACGGAGTTTTTTCAAAAATTAAATATGAGTCCTATAGTTTGGAGGTTTTGTAGTAAGCACTTTAGTTCTTACTACAAACTTGCTTACCCATCAATTTGAACTTAACAAACTACTGTATTTATGCATCAAAAGGCAGCCAGGAATCAGTATAAAAGCCATATTTAGAGATTTGACGCTGAATTCCGTTAAAAAATTGAACACGAGCATCCATAGCTTCTGCGATAGCCAGCTTGATCTTTATATCCTCTTCATTCATGGTTATTCGAGGTTCAATTACTGCTGCTAGCTTTGCTGCATGACTATCATCCACATCAATATGGACTTCAAAAAAGATCAGCGATTCTTTGGGTAAGGGAGTAGCGCCGACAATTCCTTTATATAGCTGCGTGTACAGTGAGCTAACAATCCCTTCGGAAGCATAACAGACAGCACCCAGTGCAGCTAAATAGCCGTACTTATGTGGCATCCGCAAGTAGGTTTCAATAAGGGCGAGAGTTTCAGGTGCAGTGGGCAGTGCTGTCAGAGTTTCGTCGTGGATACCAAGTGCGCGGGTAAATTTACGAAATAATTCCGGGTGGGACTGAGTTGTATCTCCCTGTCCCATTTCGTCAAATAGATTTTCTAAGATGACTAACTGACTACTTTCATCTTGACAGCAAGACAAAATACTAGCCAAGATACGATTAAATTCTTTGGAGAATTTGTACATCTGAACAGCTAGTACCTGTACGTCTGGTAAAAATAAATTTCCAGTTCGACAGCGGATGAGAAACTCATGATTCCATAGAGGATGATTAACCGTTATGTCACGGAAGGAATCTGTCACTAAAGAAGATGTCTGTATCATCGTGATATTTGTAGGGCTAGATGGAGTGGTTGGTCGACTAAGGGGCTAAAAAATGATTCATCTATTGCGATATGTTCTGGAGTCACACGCAATTCTTGTAAGAATGGCATCGTATTGAAGCCAGCAATTTTAAGAGCATTAAAGTAATCCTCAAGAGTTTTGTGAATCAATTGCACATTTAGCCAAGAGCCGTCTCGTTTCCAAATCCGACCAGGAAACTGCTGATCTCGCTTGCTGAAATAGCCTGCACCCTCAACTTGAAAATAAAACGGATATGCTGCTTCCCGCATATATGGAAAAGATGGATGGGGAACGCTGAATACAAATCGACCGCCTGGACGAAGAATGCGTGCAACTTCTGTCATGCATTCTTGGGTCTGAGCAATTGTCAAATAGTTAAATAGAAAAACTGCAACAACTAGATCAATTTCGCCATCATCAAACTGCTTGAGATTAGTAGCACATCCTACTTCATAGCTAATACCCAACGCATTTTCTACTTCTTGCAAGTTTGCTGCTGCAATCATTCCTTGGGAAAGGTCTATTCCATGCACCTGTGCAGCGCCACGTCGGCGTAATTCTCGACTGCAATAACCTTCACCACAACCTATATCGAGTACTCGCACCCCAGCAACAGGCTCACAAAGCTCTAGTACAAAAGGGCGTGCTGTAAAGTCTGATAGGGAAGTAGGTTCTCCTCTAATCCACTCTGATGCTGTGTGGTTATATAATTTTTGAGTTGAGATTTTGTGATTTGACATTTTTAAGTGTTTATTTATATTTGAGTTATGTTTGTCTTGCTCAATTTCATTCAGATAAAGCTGAAATACTACTGAATATATATGTTTTAACAATTAATATGTTTTATTGATAATGTTAATTTTACTGATTTTATTTTGCTTGGTGATTTTGTATTTAAAAACTAACATTTTCAAAAAAATGATTAACTTGAAAATACCATCTTGTTAGTTTCTTTAAATAGAAACAGATAAATTATATTTAACTTCATAAAGTTTACTATTTACTTAATTAATAGTTACTTCACATATAGCTAGTTTGGTTTATAAACTTCAACTTCATCTATATTTTATTAAAAAAGTTAAAATTAGCTTTTTTAATAAAGATAAGTAAGATAAATAAAACAGTATATTTTACGAAGTAGAAAAAAAGTAATCTTGTTAATTTGTAATAACCAGATTCGTTTTGAAAGCGAGATGGCTTTGGATAGATGAGTTATTTAGCCAATTTAAAATAACGTTGGAAGAAATGATGTTAAAAGAACTATTAGCAGAATCACCAGTATGCAGCTTAGAATATGAACGTGCGATCGCATTTTCTGAGCTTGGCGATCGCCTCTTTGATGAGCTTGCTGATAAAATTGCTACAAAGCGACAGTACCGACTACTGTTTGAACACACATTAAAACCTGAGTTATTCCAGCAGATCCGAATTGCTGCTGCCGGTTATATTTCAGCATGTCTGAATAGTCCTATCATTCTTTCAGAAGCTGAAATGCTTGAACGGCTAATAGAAGCAAGAAATACTTTGTCGAACTATACTGGCACTGGTCTTTTGATGCCCAAGCGAGAACATACTTTGGCATTTAACCTCTTTCAAAAAAGCGTAGCTGAGGCTTTCTACCAACTAGGAGCAAATGACCTAATTGATGCGGTGGATTTACCAGTAAATCTCCGCATGGTCTACGGCAAAACTGATGCAAAGAAGCTAGGTTTACCCTTCGCTAGCTCAAAATGCCACAGTGATGTCTGGGCAGGTGTTGCTGCTGATGCTACTGTAGTGGTTCTACCACTGTTTGGCGACATCGATAATATAACCATTGAAGCGGGTGAAATGCCCCGCGAAATGGAACTACCGTCTATGCAGGTAATGTCAGACTTCGATGAAGGTCGGAATATTCCAATGGTTGTCTCCTACACAGAAGCACAACTTCAACACGGAACGATGTACTTTAATGATGCCCGTGGATTGCATCAAACAGTAAGAAGGAAAACTGAAGGTCTGAGAATTTCAGTAGATTTTCGGTTTCGTAGAAAATTTAATGAAGCTTACCGGGCAATGGTAGCATCTAATATTGCTGGTATTGAAGAAGATATGAGTGTGCCCTATGAAGACTGGCTGAAAGTTGGGAAAGAAACACTAATTGTATTTGATGAAACTTCTGAACAAGCAAGGAAAAAACAGAATTCTGGCGCTCCAGTTCCCCTATATACTCGTGGGTATCGCATTGTAGAAATGTTCAACTTTTAACTTTTAGGAATACAAGCAACAAAAAAAAAAGAGGTCTAATACCAGACCTCTTTATTAATCTTTATCACCCATAGACCTAGATGCTGAGTGGGACAAGTACTTTAAAAAAGCTAACAAGCTTGATTAAGAGTACCTTATTTCTATCTGAGTCAATTGCATATTTTGCAATTACAGTAGTTTGCACGTGAGGTACAAAATGCAGGACTCAAAATCAGCAATCCGAATTGAATCGTGAAAAAATACGTAGATTAAACATCAAATATAAAAGTTAAATTTTATTCAGCCCTGGCGATTAGAAATCGCTGCTACATAGACTAAACCCGCCTAAGCAGGTTATTTTATTAAGTTCACGCAGGTATACTTTGTTTGTGTAGCAGCTAATTATATGCTTAATTAACAGATTGTTTGTAGTATCAATTATCAACAAAAAAGAGGTCTTTGCTGACCTCTCACCAATTCCCTAAAATAATGTTCTATTTACAGAATTACGACAAGCCAGCATTAGCACCTTGCTTGCCAGTTGCCAGTTCTACTTTGATGATTTTACCGCCTGCTTTTTGAATGCGTTGCTGTTCGCGGAACCAGTTTTCATAGGGAACTAACTTAGTGAAGTAAGTATTTTGCAGTTCACGTTGGGTACGAATTCGGGTTTGGCTAGGAACTAGAGCAGTAATTTTAAAAAAACGGGCCATGTTTTGAAAATCTCCTGTAAACTTTGTGAAAACTTTTTTTATCTCAAAATCTTGAGTGCAAATCTTTTAATCATTCCAAGGCTGGAAATCAAACATCAATACTAGACCACCAACACTCATCGCTGATAATTTACCAAGATAAGCAATATAACGTTCTAGCACTCACGGTTGATTTCCAGACCTTAATAAAGCCGCACCTAAATTCTTAAGCGCAAACTAGTTCTTAGCTTAAGCCAGAAGAGATATAGTCTAAGTAAACACCCATTTCCTTACCAGCATCAGAACCAACCAAGCTAGCGGTTACTTCCTTGATTGCTTGGATAGCTTGAACAGTAGCACCAACGGGAACTCCTAAAGAGTTGTAGGTTTCCTTCAAGCCATTTAATACACGCTCATCCAAAATGGAAGGATCGCCAGCTAACATAGCGTAGGTGGCATAGCGGAGGTAGTAGTCCAAATCACGGATGCAAGCAGCATAGCGACGGGTGGTGTACATGTTACCACCTGGACGGGTGATGTCAGAGTACAGCAAAGATTTTGCTACAGCTTCTTTAACGATCGCAGCAGCATTAGCGCTGATGGTGCTAGCAGCACGTACTCGCAGTTCGCCAGTGGCGAAGTAGCCTTTTAGCTTCTCTAAAGCAGAAGAGTCTAGGTATTTACCTTGAACGTCTGCGGAGTTAATGACAGCGGTAATTGCGTCTTGAGCCATGTTGTTAATTCCTTATTTCCAACCGTATTGCAATACTTCTGTTTCAGTGAGTAAACAGCTTTACCCTATCCTAGAAGAGCACCAACTAGGTAGTCGAAGTAGCTACCAGCTTCACTAGCGTCATCACCAGACAGCAATGTACCAGCTACATTCTTCAGCCCACGGATACCTTCAGCGACGCCATCGATAGGAGTTCCCAAGGACTTGTACAGTTCACGGGCACCGATAACACCAATTTCTTCGATGGGGGTAACATCACCAGCAACGATACCGTAGGTAACGAGGCGGAGGTAGTAATCTAGGTCACGCAGACAAGTAGCAGTCAATTCTTGACCGTAAGCGTTACCACCAGGAGACACAACATCAGGACGCTTTTGGAACAGTTGATCGCCAGCTTGCTTAACGAGCCGTTCGCGATTTTCTGACAAAATTTGAGCAATCCGCACACGGCGCTCACCACTTGCAACGAAGGATTTGATCCGATCTAACTCGCCAGGGCTGAGATAGCGGGCTTCTGCATCAGCATTCACGATAGCTTTCGTGACAATACTCATTAATGGATTCCTCCAATACGAATGAAACCAGGATTTGATTAAACTGGTGCGACTTTAAAGTTGGTTCACTGAGTTTATTTTCTCGTCCTTTTAGACACAACAGTTTCATAACTGTTACGGCTAATAAATTACGAGTTTTCTTGAGTCCACACAAGTACGCAAGCTTTTAAACTCAGTTACCTTCCGCAAAACATTTTCCGGCATTCTGTTGAGCATTTATGACTGCTCTTAACACTTTGTAATATTCCTTTTCAGAATTACCTGTTTTAGCTGCAATCTGAGAGCGATATTACGAAAGGTTACGAAGGGGACAGGGGACAGGAAATAATTTATTCCCTATTCCCTAATCCCTAATTTCTCTTCAGTCGCCTGAACACTGCCGAGTTAGTTACCTACTGGCAGAGATGGGAAGCGGTTGTAAGGCACAACATCTTCACCAAAGTAGCGGCTATATTCTGGGCTTTCGACTATTGCTTCTACAGCAGCCGACAAACCACTATCAGCTAGCAGCTTGTGATACTGGCGAATTTCTTCCTGATCTGCGGGTGTACGCCCCAACAGGTGACGGAAGAGGAACTCAATGACCTTGGCATGAGGATAAGGTGACAAGAAGCGCTGGCGATAAATTTGGGAACTGGCTAGTTCACGCACAAACTCCCGCACGGAAATTTCACCATTCTGGAGTTTGCTGTCTAGGTCAGGACGGCGGAAATTATCAGGTACTTCACCGCTAAATACATCCAACACTTGGCGGTAAATGGCGTTGATTGCCTGTTGTATTTCGGCTTGGTTGGTGCTTTCCGTTAGACGGTAAATGCGTGCATGTTTACGCACACCCAATTCCACAGTTTGTCCGGTAACGTCGTTGTAGGAACGACCCAGTTCAGCAAAGGAGGGCTTGCTCTGGTTTATACCATTTGTTTGCGCTGAATTTGCGATCGCCTGCGTTAAAAGCGGCGTATCGTTACTAACTCCTACACGCGGTTGCACTGGCTTAAAGCTAGGCACAACTACGTCATCATTTTGCTTGGTAAGCTGGTTGTACAGCTTCTCTGTATTCGGGAAGTTTGCCGCAGGTAAAGTTGGGAAGCGACGGTAAGGCACCGTATCTTCACCAAACACTTGGTTATATTCCACACTATCTACCAATGCACCGATAAAGGCACGAATACCTTGAGTAGCCAAAATCTGGTTATACTTGCGGATTTCTGCTTGGTCTAGTGGCGCACGTCCCAAGAAGTGTTTGGTTCCTAACTCAATCACCTTGGTGTTGGGGTAGGGTGTGTAGAATTCTTTCAGGTAGAGGTTAGAGTAACCCAAACCTTCAATAAACTCCTTCACACTGATTTCCCCATTCCCTAACTTGCTTTCCCACGCCGTAAATTCGTTTTTGGCGATGTAGGGAGCAATATCGCGCTCAAAAATCTGACGATATGCAGCACTAATCAAAGTTTGGACTGCAACTTTGTCACTGGTATTAGCCACCAGTTTAAAGATTTTGGTTTGTTCGCGTTGCTTGCTGACACCTTGGTTAATGCGGAACTGAATATCTGGTTCTGACCGTTTTTCTGTGACTGTACCCAATGTCACAAAACTTGGTGTTACTTCCTTCTGAACTTTCGCCGCAACATCTTCACGAATAGTACCAACGCGCAATTGTCGCCCTGATACACCACCAGGAGTCAGATACCGTTCATAAGGAATTGTATCTTCACCAAATGCTTCGGTGTATTCTACGCTGTTAATAATGGCATCAACCACCGCGTAAAAGCCTTGCTTCGCAGCAATGTCAAAGTACTTGTTGATTTCTTGACGACCATAGGTCGGACGACCCAACAAGCGGCGGTGAATATACTCGATCGCTTTACAAACATAGAGCGATGACCAGTACAGATTGCGGAATACATCCGACTTAGCCAAAGCACGGATAAACTCCCGCACAGAGATGTCGCCGTTTTCCAGCTTGATTTCTAATACCTTTGGGCGCTGACCTTCGTAGAGTTCACGACCGAAAACTTGCAGGTAAGCGGCTCTAATCACAGCTTGCGTAGAGCTTTCGGAGAATCTGACACTAGAACCTTTGGCAGCTTTTCTACCAATAGTACCAGGCAGCTGATCTAACTTGAACACCTTAGGTCCAAGAGTCCCAGGAGCTTCACCCCGCGCTTTGGGATTACTATTTTGGTTATTAATCCCTGCCCCTTGGTGAATTAGGATGCGCTTGGTATCCTTGCCAAAAGGAGCCGGACGGGTGCTGGGGTTGCGAGTTTCTTTCGGGAAAATCGCCCCAAATTGAATTTCCAAGGGGTCATTACCAGAACCATAAGGATGTTGGTCTGGTAGTGGTTGTTCGTAAGCAGCAAATGTGGTAATAAACTGAGGTATCTTGCGGAAAGGTGCACTGTAGTTAAACAGGTCTTGCTGCGGCCCCCAATTGCGACATTCTTGTGCTTCTTGTCCCAGGCCCCGCAGATAGGGTACTGTTTCTTCGCCAAAATAGTCGCCGTATTCAGCAGAATCTACTAAGGCATCTACTAAGGCTGGCAGACCACCGTTAGAAATAATTGAGAAGTATTTTTGTACTTCTTCACGGCTACTTGGGCCTCGTCCTAGAATGTGACGGAAAGCCAGTTCAATGACTCGGCTGTTAATAAAAGGCTGGTAAAACTGTTTTTGGTAAAGGGGAGATTTAGCTAGACGACGGACAAACTCTTTCACGGAGATGTCGCCATTTTTCACCTTGGATTCTAGGTCAGATATGGACAAGCTATAAGCACGGGTAATGTCGCGCTCAAAAATTTGCCGATATGCAGCCTTGATTACCTCATTTTTTTCGCTACTTGACAACCCAGTTTTCATCACAAACTTGGGACGCCGTTCTGCCGCATTAAAGTAAATTTGTGGCAGTTGCAACCCTTGCTGGTCGCTTGAGGGGCGTTGGCGGACTTTATTTGAAGGTGTGGCTGCTTTGAATTCTGTTAGCAAAACATCCATGTACTGAGACACAATTTCTGTAGCCTCAGCATCCTTGCGGAAAAAGGAAAGCGACCCGGCTTTGATTTCTTGCAAAGCTACTAGCGTTGCTTCACCAGAGCAGGCATTTTCAATTATTTCCCGCAGACCCCGTGTGTTCACCGCTATGATGTTGGGGTCGCCAGCAACGATCGCATAAGTAGCGTAGCGCAAGAACCAGGATAAATCCCGCAAGCTCTTGGCCATGTTGCTTGGGCCATATCGAGCAATATTAATTGGTCTGAAACCTGGAGGTGTCGGGCCACTGGGGGATGAGTTAAATATTGAGCGTAAATTTTCTAGGAACCCACCACGACTTTCAACGTAGGTTACAGTTCCCAGTTGCATCCCTTGTTGAACATTAGCACCACCACCACCAGCAGTTACTAGTTCTGCTTCTCTGGGCTTTTCTAAAAAAGCCATTGGCGAACCACCGACAAAAATCCGGTTGGCAGCGCGAGATACAATAATCTCGGCATTATCCGTCAGCGTCTGGGAAATTTCTAGACGCTTTGCACCAGATGCAAAATAGCTTGCCAGTTCATTTAACTCACCACTTCCCAAAAAGCGGTCTTGCTGCTCGGCTTGGGTAATTGTCGCTACAGCTAGGGTTTGATATAGTTGCGGACGCGCAACTGAGCTTCCACCACTTGCCTTAACACTCATCGGATTTGTAAAACTCCCATCATAATCATTTATGTGTTAAGTCTGGGTCGCTTTGAGGCTTGACACATCGGTGCGTCTGTGCTTTATGAGCTTGAGAGTACTGCCTGCAAAACTGCCAGTAAATTAACCCAGTTAGCTTTTAGATTAGAACGTTTTGCGTTCTCAAGGCTGGTTTATTAAGAAGTGTGTAGAACCTGTAGCTTAGATACATCCAGTCTTAAAAGTACATACTCTTGTTTGGCTGAGACAAAATCTAAGTTTTGTAACTAAGTAATAGGGTAAGCATGGTCTACTGATGCTGAAAACCCTTATTGTGATGTTTGTGGCAGTGTCCACTCTACGATTATTACAACTTATACAAAATTTTAGTTGAAACCAAATTGCCTTTAGCAATCTCAGTGGACAGTAGTCATTAGTCAATGTTAAGTTGTTTTTGCTACCACCAAATGGGTATTGACAAATAACGCCACGCTGGAAATAGTTTTTAAATTGTGGTGTTTTAGGTATTCGCTACCAGTATCTTTAACCGGAAAATACTATGCAGAAAAGTTCTAAATTTAACTATTTATTCAATGCTACTCTGTCTGCGATCGCAGTTCTTTTAGCTATCACTCCTGCAAATGCGCTTCCAGAGCAAAACATTAGCACCGTTGTTAAGTGGGCAAAAACGCGATCACAACTACCAACTTTGAGATACAACAGCGAAGCCCACGGCTATGAGGGTACAAAAAGAAATTTATACTTTTATGCTGAGGTCACGCAAGAAAATGGAACAGTGATCAAAGAAGGAATAACTGTGAGTGGTGACTCAAGCATCAAATTCACCACAAAAAATACCAAAGGAGTCAAACTACTAGAAAATATTTACAATTTAAACATTGCCAATGACTTCAAGCAGTCCCAGTATGTTACAAAAATTGGTCGCGACCAATTTTACCGTGGAAAAAAGTTTGCCTACATAACTGCGGTGGTTCAAGATGGAACTAATTTTCAGATAATTCCCTTGAGAAATTTACAAGATACAATCAATAAAACCAAATATTGCCAAACCCATGAATGTGACATTTGATTAACCTCAGAGCTTTGAATTGATGATTGCCAGTTCAAAACTGTAGCCCATTGGTTAAACTCACAATTGCCGCAATCTTGCTCACCATTCCATATATAAAATATTAATACCTTCTGTTGGCTTAAGGTGGTTTTTGCTGACAGGACTTTTCCATTTTTTTTGATTTTATGAACAAAGAACAAAGGCGTTAGTCGCCAGAATAAAGCCATAAATTCTGTGGAACTAGTGAGCCAGCACGCACGATAGGGGATTTTCATGCCACAAAGGAAACTTGGTAACGCCCCAAGCGCTCTCTACGATACGCCGCGCGTAGAGAAACTATCACCAGAAGCAGAAGCTCGACTTTTTGCTGAATCTCCAACGCCAAAGCATTTTGATGCTTTGGCGCAATGTCTCTAGCTTTGTTCCTAAATTTTTCGAAAACTTGATATTTGATGATCATAACGCGACGTAAATTTATAGCCTTGATTCCTAGCTTCATAGTAGCTAGTACTAGCAGCATACTTTTGAGTTTCAATACTACCAAATATTTAACAGTTCATCGGAAACGAAATTTACCCTTCTTCTTAGGCTGGTATGACCACGTTTACAATATTGATGTTTCAACTCAAGTATCTTCTAAAGGAATTGATCTATTAATACCTTATGTAGGAGAAGCAAACAAGGGAAAAATTCAAGCATTTCTGGATACTTCTAAGAAAGCAGGAGTAAAAGTTTTATTAGAGATTTATCGTCCCCTAGTTGAATCAGAAAATATCTTAGGAGTAAAAAATTTTATTCGTACTTATAAAAACCATCCTTCCGTTTATGGTTGGTATCTTTATGATGAACCAGAGATTAAAAAACCTACACCACTCTCTCCAGATTTATTAAAAAAGGTATACCAAGCTATTAAAGAAGAAGATAAAACTAAGCCAGTTGCTTTAGTTTTTGCTGGCATAAAAAAAATTGAATCTTACGCCGATGCAATGGATATACTGATGTGGGATCGTTATCCTTGCGAGGAGGGAGTTCCAGAATTTGAATGGGTATTATCTTACCGCAAGGCAATCTATAAAGTCATTTCTCTAGCTGATGTTAAAAATAAAAAATTTTGGAACGTACTACAGGCTTATAGCAGTAATCAGTTCAAAAAACGACTACCAACAAAGGCAGAATTTCGCTATATGTTTTATTTATCAGTCCTTGCAGGGGCTGACGGACTGCTATTTTGGACGCACTACCGTTCTTCACATTTCTGGAATAAGTCAGTTTTGTATCCTACTATTCAGGAATTTCGAAATTACATTCCTGCAATCGTTAGAGGGGAAGATTCAAATAATCCAGTACAAGTAAATCACTCAAACATAGAAGTTAAATTATTCTCTATTCCTAATACTAAAAATTTTGTGATGATAGTCGTTAATCACAATAATACTCAGAGCAATTTCACTGTAAAACTTCCTCAAAAATTAGCTGGCAAAGTAGTTACTTTTAATCAAAAGCCTATTACAAAACTAATTGCTGAGGGAGGTTTTAGTACTCTTTTAAAAGCTTACGAAGTTGGGTTATATCAAATTGGAATGTAAAACATGATTTGATAAAAATAATTATAGTTGGGATAAGGTATGAGAAAAAGCTGTTTTAGTTCTGTTTAGCTTTCTTCCTATAGTTTGGTTTTATTGTGCCAACTTACTTACGCTACGCTTACTTGTTTTGCATATTAATTAATCGATAAATATATTAATTTACCAAGCTTTTACTCTCATAATTCTGTGCCGAAATAATTGATATGCATATCCAGTAAAATGAGCAATCGGCATACTTAATAAAGTAGTACCACAAAAAAACCAACGACTAAAAAATGATGGTATTTTATCTTCATCACCTCTCCAAATTTCCGAAGGAAAGCTTTTCCAATATACCAAATTAACTCGTAAACTCTCTAAAAAAGGCAAAAATAAACTTATTGTAATTAATATTTCTACAGGTAAACCTAGCTTGGGAAATAGTAAATCAACAATCAGCAGTAAAATGACAGTAGATATAAATACAAAAGGTATCAAACCCCTCAACTGTGATTGGATTTGGTGTTTTGTACTCGTTAAATAGCGACCTCTGCCATATTTAAAATATTGAATAAACAAAGACTTCCAGTTTTTTCGAGGATAGTACCAGGCACGAATTTTGGAGTTAATATATATTGCTTGTTTATTTTGAGAAATTAATCTTTGATTTAATTCAGCATCTTGATTAGTAATTTGTGTTGTGTCAAATACCTTTATTAATCTCAAGTTAAATTCAGCATCTTCATTAGAATTTACTTTAATATTATAGCTTTGTATCTCTAGCAAACTCTTTTTCCAGAAACACCCTAAATAAACTGTATCCGCATAGCCTGTATAGTTCGGATTTCTATATTTAGCTCCACCATTACCAAGAAAACTTTTGGATGCAAGGGAAACACCAGCTTGGAAGGAAGTTCGTGCAACAAAACGCTGCGCTCCACCAACATTGCTAGCTTTTGATTCTAGCAAAGCCTCTATACATCTTTCAATATAGTCAGGTGCATAATCTGAATGAGCATCAATTCTAATAAAAATATCACCTATACATTCAGACAAAATTAAATTAAGACCAGCCGATTGAATTTTATCAGGATTGTGTATTAATTTAACTCGTGCGTCTTTATCTGAGAGTTTTTTGACTATTTCTTGAGTGCCATCATTGCTGCCACCATCAGCTACAAATATCTCAATTAGGTTAGGATAATTTGTTCCTAAAAACCCTAAAACCAAGTTTTCTATATAATTTACCTCGTTATAGGTAGGTATGGCTACAGTTACAGAAGGAAAAGTCTTGACTTTGGGTTCGACTAACATATTTACATTTAGCTATGATATTGAATTTATTTTGGAGGAATAACAATTTAAGTTACAAGAATATTTTAATCGGGATCATCAGAAAGCGCATACATGCTTTTAAAAAGCACAAACTATCAGTTTTGAAGCTATTAATAGGAGATAGTGTAAAGTATTTCTTACGTAACTCTCTATGTATCTTATAATGTTTAAAGACTTTTATAGAAGATACACCTGTCGTATCATAGTAAGAAATTGGAAAATAGAGCAGGTGTGGTTGAGCAATCAAGGAGGCTCTAATATTAAAATCATAATCCATTTCTAAAGTTAGCCGCTCATCATATAAGCCGACTTTCTGGAGAAGTTTTTGTGAGAAAATAGTAGACTGATGACAGATAGGATTGCGAGACAAGAATAAGTTTTGATTCCACTGACTGTACTGCTTAATATGTCTTTTTAAGTATTGCTTCCGGCTCAAAGATATAGTTTCTCCAAATGCCCAAAGCCACTTTTGTTTTATATAAGAATCTACAATTTTAGTAATTACTGCTTCATTAACTAAAGTATCTCCAGAATTTAAAAAAATCAATAAATTACCTGATGACTTCGTTAATCCTGCATTAAAAGCATTAGCAATTCCAGTACCATTTTGCTGAAATATAGTTATTATTTTTTTATGATTATATTGATTGATAAAAGAAACTGTTCCGTCTGTTGAATGTCCATCAATAATAATGTGATTTATATATTTATAATCTTGCATACTAACACTATCTAAAGTTTTAAGTATACAATTGGAAGAATTTTTTGTCAGAGTAATTACATCAACTTGAATTAGGTTATTCATGAATTTTTAAACTTGTAGGGATTTATTTACCACCGAGAAATAGCCAAATCAATATAATCTACAATAGATGATGTAAACAGACGGCCTTCTAAATAATTAAATGTAACATTTTTACCAGAATTAGCTTGTAAAAAATAAATAAAGTAACTAAACAATAAGGTAACTAAAATAACCATAGACCAAAATTTTATTGGTGGTTTAAGGTTACTCCTTCTTTCTAAAGGCAAATAGAAGAAAATTCCTAAAAATGATAGAAGTATAAGACTCAATCTCAAAGGGAGGTAATCAAGATTGCGCGTAAATAAAAATAAAATTGACTGCAATACATAAAGACATAACATACTTCGGTCTAAATGTTCTTCTTCTGAAGTAAGGCAAGAATTTAAACTTGTCTCAATGTAATTATCTCGTGATAAATTTATATAAAAATAACCAAGAAAGGCTACAAGCACTAAATGAGCCAGGAAACCTATACTCGCCAATTGATTTTTTACAAAAAATGAACTTTTAGCAGCTAAGAAACTAAGTTGGGGAATACTACTAATTCTATCAAAGAGAGATGCGATAGTAGCTTGATTCACAGAATATATTAATCCAAATACAAATAAACTAATACTGGTATATTTAAGTAAAGTAATGATTTTATTAAAATATTTATATTTTAATAAGCTATTTACATCAACGAATTGCATGATTATTATAGGTAAATAAAGGAGTATAGAGTAATGATTTAAAATACTTAAAAGCAGGAATAATATACAAGTTACCTTATTTTTTTTAGAAACTAATGCACACAAAAAAAAAGCACTTGACATGAATTGGCGCATTATAAATGCTTGAAGATAAAATGCCGGATTTAGTAAAACAAAAAATATCAGTAAAGCATAATATTTTTTTGAAAACCCCTTACAGATTACAAAAAATGTCAGAAAATTAATAATAAAAGACCAAAATAATAGAAAGCCAAGATCCGAACCATTACAAATAATAAATAATATAGAAGCGAGGAAATAAAAACCTGGTTCAAATGGAAAAATGTCTGATTGAAAACATTCTATAGGATTATCACCATTACAATCTCGATATGCTATTAAATATTGCTCAGTATCAGCTTGAATATCTATAAGACAACAGAAAAGAGTGACGGTAACTGCAACTAGCAGAAGTATAGAATTATTGAGTAAGCTGTCTAGGCTATAAGATTTTGAGTTTCTATTGAGAAATACAAATAAAACTAGTGGTAAAACTCCAATTATCGGAATGTTTAGCCATATAATTATTCCAAAAAATAGCAAAATATACTTTTGATAGTTGGTTTGGACATTTGATAAATTAAAATTCATTCTCTAACTCTAATTATATATTTAGGTAATCAAAGTTTTTTGAAATAAACTTAACCAGATTATATGTTCTTCTCTACCCATCCTGATAATAGTAAATAAACTATGAATTTGACCTTTAGTCCAATTCCACATGATCAATGCTTCTGCTTTATTATTCGGATTAATTGAAGCTTTAACGTAGCAAGCAATTACTTGCAAAAATCCTTTGAAAATTCTGAGAATAGATACAAGCAACCAAATATAATAAGAACGGTTCCAACGCATAGCAGCAATGTAAGGAGCTGCGGCACCAAAACCATACATTAAGTTAAAAAGATAAGTTTCCGATATGCGCTTTGTGGGGATAAAATGATGCAGCACACAATCAGGCGTATACCAAAGTTGATAACCTGCGTTCAGAATTCGTAAAACTATCTCAGAATCTCCTCCTGCACTTAGCTTTTTTCCTTCTCTATCGTTGAGTAATTGTTTATCTAACCAGCCACTTTTCTCAAGGGCAGTTCTACGAAGAACTAAACCTGCACCTGGAATCTGGTAATTACTCCGATTTAATTGTTTTGAAGTTTCGCCGCGCTCATAGGCAGCATATTTACCTGAATGTTTGACAAGGATGGGGGAAGGAGTTATTTCCCAATTGAGAACTACTTTGCCACCAAAAGCACCACAATTTGGATGAGATGCAGCAAATTGTATTGCTTTATCTATCCAGTTTTCTGATAAAAGGCAATCATCATCAACAAAAGCGAGCCATTCACTAGTTGTATTTTTAATTCCACATAAACGGGCGTGAGTTAATCCTTGTTTTTGCTCTACTATCCTACGCAAGTTAGGGATTAATCGTGAATTAATGTGCTTGTTAACAATATCGGCAGTTTCGTCTGTACAGTTATTATCTACAACTAAAACTGACGAATTATAAATTTTAGAACCTTTCTGTAATGAAATTGCTGTGAGAACACGATCTAGTAAAGCTGCGTTGTTATAAGTACAAATTACAATATCCATAAGTAAAATACTCCACAAGCAAGGAACTGAACAAGATATAGGGATCATATTTGATTTTTGAAAAACATAATTGCATAATAACTTGTCATACAAAGGTTTCTTTTTCAGTATAACTAGCAAGATTCAAGTATGATTTAGGATTCCTATAATTATAAAATAAGCATTTTCAAATAAGTATCAAGACCAGTTCTGGCTTTTTAAAAGCCAGTTATCTTTACGAATGAATAAAATATCACATTGTCCCATTGCATTATCCAATGGTCTACGCAGAACATTGACAATTTCATAGGGTTGAAAATTTTGTTCATTCATCCATGCTATTGATTCATGCAATAGAATCATCTCTGATGAAAATCGAAAAAATTGCAGTTCTAGTAAAATAAAGTCTGAAGATTTTAGGACTTTTTTCGCTCCTGATAAAACATTTAATTCATAACCTTGAACGTCAATTTTTATAAAATGTGGTTGTTTAATAACTCCTTGCTCAAACAGATTATCTATAGATACAATTGGTACTTCACGAGAGGCAGTACCAGAATACATCAAACTACTACTATCCAAATCTTGAGTCACACCTATCTGTAACGTACCAGGCTCGGAACCAGCTGCAGCCAAAATAAACTTGGTATTACTATGTTGATTGGTCAAGACCTTTAAAGGTGGTAATCGCTCTTCAAGAGGCTCGATCATAAAATATCCAGCATCTGGCCAACTTTGCATTGCTAACTTTGTCCAAGAACCTTGTGCCGCTCCAATATCTAGGACTACTTGAGGGCTATAGCCACGTTGAGCAAGACCCTTCAGACATAAGTCCATACCTACTCCCTGAGCAAGTCTAGCAAGTCGTAAGTTAAAAGGTTTTAAAACTTTATTTGCTAGAAGTTGTATATTTTCTTTAATAACAGATACCATCCAAATTTACCTATCCCTTATTAAAATGTGTAGTATTTAAACATTTATAGAGTTATTATCTACAACTAAAACTGTCCATTGATAGCTAGAAATTACTTTTGATAATGAAAGATTTTCTAAGAACATACTCTTGTAGATTAGTATTGTTGTATCTACGAATTAGTATATAAATAAATACAACAATTAATTCATTTTAACTTAACAATTATTTGAAAGCTATAGCCTTCAAACTTATTTTTTAGCAGCAATATATTTTTTGATGACTGAAAAATTGTAGTCATTACTTATAGCGAACCATATCAATAGAATAGTTGTTTGTATCGAAAATATAATACACCTTATTATATAGTCATCTTGAAGCTTAAAATTCAACAGCACAACTATAAAAAACCAAATCAATGGAAAACATAACCATTTGAACCAGAGAGTATAAGAAACAGATAAACGTTTCATTCCAAATACAGTTACTATAGAGGTTGTAAGATATCCAAGATTACCTATAATTGCTCCTGTTAAGCCAAAATTATAAGCGCCAATGGCAATTAATCCTAGTGATGAAAAACTGCTTAGTAGCTGAATTAATGCACAAGTCTTAACTGCATTTGTCCCTAACAAAGAATAGTAGCCGACTGCATGACATGAATAAAGTGCGTAAATTGCTGTTGCAATACAGAAGATCATTAAGCATTGACTTGCAGTTTGCTCAGAAAATAATAGTTTGAGAATTAATGGAGAAAGTGTTATGAGAGTTGCTCCCATTCCCAAAGCAACTAATCCATTGATTTGTGTAGCTTGTTTAAGTTGCTGTTCTAGTTGACGCTGATTAATGTTTTGCTGTCCAATTAGATTGCTTAAAGTGGGAAGCAAAGGCTGTACAGGTAATGCAGAAAATGAATTGATTTGTGCGGTGATATCAGTAATACTTGCATAAACTCCAAGCGCCTGCGTACCTAACAAGCTACCGACAATCAGCCGATCGCCTCGACTAAAAAGCATACTTCCCAATGTGTTTAACCACATCATTAAGCTGTAGCCTCCTACTGCTACTGCTTTGTTTTGATTCCAACTCAGACGCAGGTTCATATTTTGGAGTAACGATCGCACTACCCAGATATGACTGACCAAAGTCACTACACCGACTCCAGCCTGCCACTGCATTAACTCAACTGTGCGACCTCCTAGCCAAACTACAATCAACATTCCGACATTTAGTAGCACAGACTGTATTGTATTCAGCACATTCATTAAGTCATAGCGCTGATGGGCTTGTTCGACACCAATCAAAATTTGTTGCAACAATCGCGCCGCTACTACTAACCCACCAATTTTGATAGCCTGTATAACTTTTAACTGTTGTAACTGACCCAATTTAGGAAATAAATTCATAATCGGTTCAGCACCCATCCAAAGAGCAACTACTGCTAAAGTTGCCAATATTAGCATTGCCCCAATAGTGACAGTCAAGGTTTGCGATAGTCCATCAATATCTTTCTTTCCTAAGTCTTGAGAAACAAATACAGTTGTGGCTGTAGAAAGACCCGCTTCAGCTAAAGTAACCATTACCACCACAGCAGAAGCTAGAGTCCATAGTCCATACTCTTCAATTCCCAACAGGCGAATTAGTATAGGAATAATTAGTATGCCTAGCCCTATTTTGATTAATCCTGTTATTGAGTTGTAAAAACCGTTCTTAAGTAAGCTATTTTTCACCAAAAATATTCTCTTTTAATACAAGCATTACCGCAAAAATACTAAAATAGTTAAGTTAAATCGCTATCAAGGGATTAGGAAATGCGTATATTGGGAAACTTCAGTTCACCCTTACCATTCCGTAGCTTGCCGCCGTAGGCATCGCTGCTATTTTTGTCGTAATAACTCTTCTGGTTGTAGTAAATAAAACCGTTATCAGCAGTAACTCCATTCATCACCATTCCCAAAACACGCGATCGCGCTTGCTCAAGCATCATCTTCGTACTCTTAGCAACAGCACAATCAAGCACTCCAGGACGTACAACCAGCAATATCCCATCTGCCATCTTGCCCAGCATCAGTGCATCACCAAACAAACTCAAGGCAGGAGTATCAATAATGACACAATCATAGTCTTTGGCTGCCTCTTGAATTAACAAAGCCATGCGCTGTGAATCTAGCAATGCTGCGGGGTTGGGCGGAATTGTCCCAGCCGTTAATAGATCCAAGTTAACTAATACTTCTTGGGCGGTGTTGCGAAACTCCGCTTGACCAACTAAAACATTACTTAGTCCGACTGGGTTAGATAATTTCCAGATTTCCTGTTGGCAGGAGTGACGCATATCCGCATCTACTAATAGGATTCTGCGTCCCATGTGTGCTTTAGCTACTGCCAAATTTGCAGCCACAAATGATCTACCTTCACCTGGAGTTGAACTAACTACGGCAATTACTTTTAGTGGTTTATCAGAGATGGTAAAATCCAGGTTTGTCTGAAGCATCTCAAAGGCTGAACTTGCTCCCGAATATGGATTATCTCTCACTGGCAGTTCTACTAAAGCTTCTCCACCATTTTTAGCTTTTTGACCCAAGTGAGGAATCGTACCGAGTAAAGGATAACCTAATAACTGCTGGGCTTGCTCAAGAGTTTTGAGAGATTGATCCATAGCTTCTAACATCAGAGCTAACCCTACACCCAGCAAAATTCCCACAAATCCACCCAGCGCCAGGTAAAGAGCAATTTTGGGAGAAATAGCTTTTTTAGGAAGTAAAGCCGCAGATACTACCCTGGCATTACCGACATTCTGATTTACTACTACTTCGACTTCTTGCGATCGCTTCAGCAGTTCTTCATAGGTAGACCTCGCTACTTGCAACTGTCGCTCTAGCTGCTGCTGTTTTTCTTGCAGTTGGGGTAAGACACTCAATCGTCTTTGGGAAAGTGCGTATGCATTCTGCAAAACTGTAACTCGGTTAGCTAATGCTGACCGTTCTACATCCGACTGTACCAGTTGGGCCAGTAGGGTCTGCTTGAGTTCTCCCATCCCTAAATTCTGCGCTGGTACAGATTTTTCTCTGCCTGCATTCTCAACAATTCGAATCTCTAGCTGCTTTTTCAGGGCTGCTTCTTTTGCTAATAAATTAGCGATCGCAGGATGTTTGTCTGTATAGCGAGTCTGTTCTACTGCTAACTGATTTTGCACCTGCTGATATTCTGTTAATACCTCCTGCACAGCTTTTGATTGACTTAAATTCCCCATATCCACAGCCTGCTGGGAATTCAATCTCAATTGACGTTGCAGAAGTTGTGAGCGAGTCTCAGCATCCGTTAAATTTGCCTGAGCTTGGGTAATCTGGTCTGATAAATCCGCGAGTCTGTCCACTCCTTTTGTTGCTTCTTGGTCTAAGGCAATTACCCGATTTTCTTCTTTAAACCGACGCAAAGCTGCCTCTGATTTGACTACCCTTGCTTCAACTTCAGGCAATTGCTTAGTCAAAAACTTCTGTGCCACTGTCGCTTGGGTTTGGTTAATGCGAATATTGTTCTCCAGGTAATATCTCATCAGCAAATTCACAACATCTGCGGCTTCTTTGGGATTGCTACTGCTGTAGGAAATCGCCAAAATATCTGTACCCCGGACACTCTTAATTTTGATTTTTTTGAGAAACTCATCTATTTCTAAGGGTATTCCTTGCTTACCTACCAAGTTGAGACTAGTGATAGTTTTTTCAACTATCGGGTTAGAACGAATTACCTCTGCTTCTGTATCCAAAGGGCTGCTGAGTTGAGTCACACTGCTCAACTCTCCAACTTGTGCCGAGGGACTGGTTAGCGAAGAAACGCGGTCAGTTTTACTGAAGAGCAACTTACCTTCTGCTTCATAGATTGGTTTTTGTCTGATGGCAATTAAAGCTGACAGTCCAAAAACAGAGGCAGTCACCGCAGCTATGACTAGCCAACGCCTTTTCAGAATCAGCGAGTATTGTTGCAAATCTAGGGATTGGTCTTCTTGGTTAGAGGGCATGGAATATATTGCGAATATCTGAAATACTTACTAATTTTGCTTCAAAATTTTGGTAGCCCAAAATAGTTGTTTGGATATACTTAAATATAATTACTTAGAAAATGTTTGTATAGAAAGTGTCTGTATTTCTGTAATTTTTGGATTACTTTCCTTTCTATACATCTTTTTACTTTTATCCCAGAAATATTATCGAAATGTCAAGGTATTTTTTATCCACATTTCTCTGAGATTTTATATTACTTTGACAAGTATTTAAATTAAATAAAACTTTAACCTTTATATAACCTTAGTACTAGTATATAAAACTACATAAACTAAATTAAGCAATCACTATGTTATTATATATGGTTTAAAAATTTTCATTGATCGAGTATTACTACGTAAGGATTTTGCTTGCTCTGCTGTTATTGACTTAACTAGTAATCACGCCTTGATAAAAACGTAAACTCTTGCAAAAAGGGAATATTAGATTACTATATCTTTAATATTTACAATATTTTATACTGCTTTATTAACAGTATTTTACTATACTGAACAGTTTCTACCAAAATTACATCTATATGTCAATAGGTATTATTAAGTAAAATTATGTTAATTAAATTTCAAGTTTATATTGACTATATTCATAGCATCATGCAAATATAAAACTTGGACAGATAACCTTAGTAAGATGTATGTATTACATACATGCCACGTAAGCCCACTGACAACTGCACTTCAAGTCCATAATATTCAATACCCAATTCTTTTGAAAAACAGAGCATTACAAAAGTTTTTTACCTATGTAAGTTTTTAAATAAAAGAGCTAATTTTTATACTAACATCATTAAGTCTTTTGCTGACTTTAACAAACAAATAAATACCAGGATACTGAAGAATCAGAAAAATCAATGACTCTTACAAGTTATGTCAGTTCTCCTGCCAATACTAGGTTGCCAAACATAGTCCGCAGCCTACCAATATTGCTCTTGTTAGGGGATATTTTTGGGTTGCTCATTTGTTTAGCGATCGCACAATGGTTGCGTTTAGATCAACCCCTAAATTGGCTTAATCCATTGCCTTACGGATTTGTGTGCATGACACTTGCAACGTTTTATTTAGCAGATGCGTACCATCCAGATCGGCAAATTGCAGGTTTAAGAGCGCCTGCTCGAATTATTGTTTGTAACATTGCGATCGCATTTTTCGTTTCTGCCCTAATTTACTTGTCAGGTATTGCCCAACATAACCCGGTATCGTGGCGGAGTGTCTTCTTACCTAGCTTGGGAATTTTTACTATCTGGTCAGTAATATTGCGCGTGGTAGCAGTGAAATGGGTGCGATCGCACGCCCTGAAAAGTCGTTGGTTGATACTAGGAGCAGAGGATAATGCCATTAAATTTGCACAGAAATTGCTGGTACTTAATCCTTTAGGAAAGTTGACTGTTCTAGCAGAAGAAAATCAAACAACCATAGACTTACCTAAAAGCAATCTGAGTTATCAGGGAAATCTGAGCGATTTGTCGCAATGGAGTCAAAAATCCTGGTCTGGGGTTATAGTTACAGCCCAGATAAATTTTTCCAAATCTCAAGCACAACAGTTAATGCAAATGCGGTTGCGAGGCATTCCGGTTTACACATTGCCGGATGTTTACCAAACATTTTGGTATAAACTTCCTTCATCGCTGCTACAAGATAAATGGTTGGCTTTTAGCGATGGTTTTAACCTAATGCCTGGTTACTTCAGTATGAAACTGAAGCGAGTTATCGATCTCATATTGATTCTCTTTTTACTAGTATTAGTTGCACCACTTCTGTTGTTGGTTGCATTACTAATTAGATTAGATAGCCCTGGTCCAGTATTGTACAGTCAGCAGCGAAGTGGGTTGTACGGTAAAGCATTTAGAGTTTATAAATTTCGCTCCATGTATCAAGATGCAGAAAAGTCGGGGGCGCAATGGGCAAGTCAACGCGATCCACGGATCACCAGAATCGGATACTGGCTACGTTTGTTGCGTATTGATGAATTACCCCAAATCTGGAACGTCTTACAGGGTGAAATGAGTCTGATTGGCCCGCGTCCAGAACGGCCAGAATTTGATGTCAAACTTAAAGAAGCGATTCCCTACTATGAAATACGCTATCTGGTAAAACCAGGAATTACAGGCTGGGCACAGGTTATGTATCCCTATGGAGCATCTATCGAAGATGCTTACGAAAAGCTTTCTTATGATCTGTATTACATCAAAAATTATTCCATTTGGTTGGATTTAGCGATCGCCTTCAAAACCATTCGAGTTGTTTTGTTAGGTAAAGGTAGATAAGGAAAAAGAAATGAAGAAGAAAATATTGGTAACTGGCGGTGCTGGTTACATTGGTTCCCATGTAGTTCGTCAACTAGGGGAAGCTGGTTATGATGTCGTAGTCTATGACAACTGCTCTACAAGTTCACCAGCATCCGTACTACACGGGAAACTAATTATTGGCGATTTAGTAGACACCGGGCATCTTTATCAAATTTTTGCCCAGCATGAATTCAGCGCAGTCTTACACTTTGCCGCTAGTCTGATTGTTCCAGAATCAGTAGCTCATCCCCTCGATTACTACGCAAACAACACCCGCAACACTTTAAATTTGCTGCGTTGCTGTAGCGTTATGGGTGTTAACAAGTTCATTTTTTCCAGCACAGCCGCAGTCTATGGGGAAGTAGAAGAAAATCCTGTTACTGAGTTGAACCCTACACAGCCGATTAATCCTTACGGACGTTCCAAGTTGATGAGTGAATGGCTGATTCAGGACTATGCAGCAGCATCTTCAATGCGCTACGTAATTCTACGTTACTTTAATGTAGCAGGTTCCGAACCACGTGGACTATTGGGGCAAATGTCTCCGAATGCCACTCACTTAATTCGGGCTGCTTGTGATGCGGCACTCAAGCGCAAGCCAGAAGTACGAATTTTTGGTACTGATTTTCCTACCCCCGATGGAACTGCAATCCGAGACTATATCCACGTCGAGGATTTGGCGACTGCTCATTTAGATGCTTTGGATTATTTAGAAAAAAGAGGTGAAAGCCAAATTTTCAATTGCGGTTATGGGCAAGGATACAGCGTGCGGCAAGTTATTGAAAGAGTCAAGGCTATTTCTGGTGTAGATTTTCCCGTTATTGCCGCACCACGTCGTCCGGGCGATCCTGCCTGTGTTGCAGCTTGTGCTGATAAAATCCGTAGGGTTTTGGGTTGGCAACCAAAACACAATGATTTAGACGAGATTATTGACACAACTATTACTTGGGAAAAACAGAAGAGTAACTTGGCAAAGCAAAGGCATCTTATGGCGTATGCATAATTAAATTAAAACTCTGACAGCTAATTAACCTTGTACTCTGGAATTCACATAAGCATTATTACCAAATAAAGGCACACAATCACTGATGTTAAAGGCGGTTGATAATTCAACATCTGCCTCAAAACCTTTTTCAATCAACTCTTTACCAGAACTGCATTTTTTCAAGTACCCCAGTAAATCCTGCTGGAAAGCCTGAAATGTTGTCACAGCAACTTCAGCTTCTGGTGATAAACTGCCATGTAAATAACTAAGAATTGCCCCAGCACCAATTAAATCTTCAAATGCAGGACGTAGGCTACCATCTTCTTTCCATCTTTCACCGGCAGGAATTACAGCGATTTTATCACCATACTTTTGAGCAAACTGCGCTACAGCTTGGCAATTTCGCAAGCAACCAGCCAAAGTTGGGGTATTCCCTGTATGCAAAGTCAGAAAAGAACCATTAGGTGAAGGTAAAACTAGTCTAGTTCCAGCAGGAATCTGAGTCACCGATTTTGGCGAGAGAGAATATCCTGTCATAGTCCAACGTTGTCTATGACTTGCCAACTCTGCTTGCACTGATTTGGCATAATCTATGACAGATTCATCCCTCATTGCGTAGGGAAAAATTATCGCGCCGTTCTTGGTGGCAATTTCCACGCAGGTAGAAAAAGAGAGAACGTCAACTATTACAATTACATCACTGATGGGAGCGAGTTGAGCAACTCCTTGTGGCCCCCATTCACAGCGTAAATTAAACTCTGATTGGTTGTAAATCATTGGTGCGATCGCAAAAGACAATATGATAAAAATCAAACCATAGATAAGTAAGGCAGTGTAAATTCTTAAAGGTTTGTAGTCATCTAAGAAACGCTACGCTAACACGTACAAACTAGAGATTAGTAGTAAGTGGTTCAGCAGTTATAATCAATATAAAAAACGGCTGGCACACAAGATAATACAAGAGGTAGTAGAAAACGATATCCACCGGAAGTTCAACTGTTTTTTGACGCAGAACGACATCATTATCAAGTCTTAAATATTGGCTGGAAAGAACAACGGAGAATTTATGAAGTCATTATTCATGTTGATATCAAAGACAAAAAAATTTGGATACAAAGAGATGGTACAGAAATCGGTATCGCTAACGAATTAGTTGCTGCTGGAGTACCTAAAGAAGATATTGTATTAGGATTTCACACTCCTTATAAACGCGAATTTACTGACTTTGCTGTTGGATAAATAGCAAGAAATAAGCAATAGTAATCTTTGCCCTAATCATCCACTATCCGCTAAACTCAGAAATGCTGCGTTATTCCTCATCATGTCCGATTTCCAAACTGTTAGTGCTGCTGTTGCCAAACTCTACAATACCTACCCCTTTCCGCCAGAAGCTTTGTTGGATGAACCACCTCCAGGCTACAACTGGCGCTGGAATTGGCTAGCCGCTCATAACTTCTGCACAGGCCAAAAACCCCAAAAGCAAGATATTCGGATTTTAGATGCAGGTTGCGGTACTGGTGTAAGTACAGAGTACTTGGTTCACCTCAATCCTCAAGCTTCAGTTGTGGGAATTGATCTCAGTACTGGCGCTTTAGCTGTAGCAAAAGAGCGTTGTCATCGTTCAGGGGCTACCCGCGTTGAATTTCATCACCTCAGCTTGTTTGATGTGGAACAGTTACCGGGTGAGTTTGATTTAATTAACTGTGTTGGCGTTTTGCATCATACCTCCGATCCCATTCGCGGTATTCAAGCTTTGGCGAAAAAGTTAGCCCCAGGCGGCTTAATGCACATTTTTGTGTACGGGGAGTTGGGACGCTGGGAGATTCAACTCATGCAAAAAGCGATCGCACTTCTTCAAGGTGACAAAAAAGGCGACTACCGCGATGGTGTCCAAGTCGGAAGAAAAATATTTGCCTCTCTACCAGAAAATAACCGAATTGTCAAATACGATAAACAGCGTTGGTCATTAGAAAATCACAAGGATGAAAACTTTGCGGATATGTATGTTCATCCGCAGGAAATTGACTACAACATAGAGACGCTGTTTGAATTAATTGATGCTTCGGGATTAGAGTTTATTGGTTTCTCGAATCCGAGTTTCTGGGATTTAGAGAGACTTCTGGGCAAAGCACCAGAGTTAGTAGAACGGGCAAAAGATTTGCGCGATCGCCAAGTCTACCGCCTGATAGAATTACTAGATCCAGAAGTAACTCATTATGAGTTTTTCCTTGGTCGTCCTCCCTTAATCAAGTCCAACTGGTCAGACGATAACGCCCTATTGGCAGCTATTCCCGAACTTAATCCTTGTATTCAGGGATTTCCCAGTCAATGTTTCTTTAATTACGATTACCAAATTGTTAATTTATCTGTAGCAGAGTTTGAGTTTATGCAAAGATGTGATGCAAATTCAAGAGTGGCAGATATTTTAGCAGTTGGGCAACTCGGATTAGATGATGTAAGAAGGCTTCTTGAGCAACAACTGATTTTATTGACACCTGTTTAATTACACTGCACTCTGTTACTGAGTTAATAAAAGCAATTTATACTCGTGGTGATGAGCGATCGCCTATCACCACTTTTGGCAAATTAATGTAAATTAAGAAAGTGCCCAAGAAACGGGGTATTGTACATCGCAAAAGTTGGAGTTTTCTGGGATTCAGCAGTGGTGCGATCTTTTATGACAAGCCGCTACTCTACGATTTCTGATTTGCGGTACGTCCATACGCTCTTCAAGCACCAGTTGATTTTATTGACACCGACTTAATTCAAACACCAAGATGTTATGTAACGACTTTGGAGGAGAATTATTCATTCAAAAAAACTGAAATTGGAAGAAATTTTGAATTTCCAGGCAACAATTATTGATTATTCAGCCTCACCCTCCCTCACGTCATCAGCCGCTCTCTCGCTTCTGGGAGCGCGATTTTACTGACTGTGTAACGTTGCCAAGAAGTTAATTGTTTTTTCCTAAAGTATTGTTACCGGATCGTGATATGATTCAGCTGACTGAATGTGCAGTCATCATAATTTAGCTGTACTGGTTTCAAGTCTCGTGAGCTTGTCAGACGAATCAATTGCGCCCACTCCGACAACGCAACAAGATGCTAAAACTGGTTCTGGAGACACAGAATCAGATAACTCTATGCAAGAGTTTTATCAACTCTTCCAGCGGTTGTTGGTAATCACGCTTGTCTTGACGGGGGTTATTTTTATCTCTGTGTGGATTTTTTATTCCTTAAACATTGCCCTAAATTATTTAATTGGGGCGTGTACAGGTGTGGTTTACTTAAAAATGTTGGCTAGAGATGTTGAGCAGCTCGGTAGTGAGAAAACCAGTCTGAGCAAAACTCGTTTTGCTCTGTTTATTGGAGTGATGATCGTGGCAACTCAATGGCGTGAGCTACAGATTCTGCCCATTTTTTTGGGATTTCTAACTTACAAAGCTACGCTCTTCGTCTATATGGTGCAAATTGCGTTCATTCCTGATTCTTAAAAAGTCAGGCTCACTAAAGATAGTAATCCCATCCTCGCTCGTTGGGGAAAATGCTTGAAGAATGCAAATGCTTAGTGTCTTAAACGCCTTTAATTCTTTTCCCCTCGCCGAATTAGAAGTAGGTCATCATTTCTATTGGCAGTTGGGCAATCTTAAAATTCATGGGCAAGTTTTTCTCACCTCATGGTTTGTGATTAGCATTCTAGTAGTGGCTTCAATAGCTGCTACTCGCAACGCACAAAGAATTCCCAAAGGCATCCAGAATTTGATGGAATATGCCCTAGAATTTATTCGTGATTTGGCCAAAAACCAACTTGGTGAGAAAGAGTACCGCCCTTGGGTGCCATTTATTGGCACATTGTTCTTGTTTATTTTCGTATCGAACTGGTCAGGTGCGCTAATTCCCTGGAAGCTCATCAAGCTACCTTCGGGTGAATTGGCAGCTCCCACCAATGACATCAATACGACTGTTGCATTAGCACTGCTAACATCCTTAGCGTACTTTTACGCGGGTTTTAGCAAACGGGGTTTAGGCTACTTTAAGAAATATATAGAGCCAACACCCGTTTTGTTGCCGATCGCAATTCTAGAAGATTTCACCAAGCCCCTCTCCCTAAGCTTCCGGCTATTTGGTAATATTTTGGCGGATGAATTGGTAGTCGCGGTGTTGGTGCTGCTAGTTCCTCTATTTGTACCTCTGCCTGTAATGGCCTTGGGTTTATTTACCAGTGCCATTCAAGCCCTGGTTTTTGCCACCCTAGCCGGAGCATACATTCATGAGGCAATGGAGGGGCATGGTGGAGATGAGCATGAGGAGCATTAAACTTCTCAGTTGATAGCACAGTTCCAAGAGCATGTTCGCTCAAAACATCGCAAAGCGCGATCGATCAAAGAACTCATGTGCAGCGTGAAAACCACGTTTCTAATCGTTAACGTACTTTTGTTAGTTTTGTAATCAAAGCAAGGAAAATCAACATGGATCCATTAGTTCAGGCTGCTTCAGTTCTCGCTGCTGCTTTAGCGATTGGTTTAGCTGCAATTGGCCCTGGTATTGGTCAAGGTAACGCTGCTGGACAAGCAGTAGAAGGTATTGCTCGTCAACCTGAAGCAGAAGGAAAAATTCGCGGTACTCTGCTATTAACCTTGGCATTCATGGAATCCTTGACTATCTATGGTCTGGTAATTGCCCTGGTATTGCTGTTCGCTAACCCCTTCGGTTAATACCTAAAAATTTTGTGAGTGTGGAGACGTGAATTATCACGCCTCTACAATCAAAACCTTTTGGGTATCTCAATAGTTATAATGTTCAGTTGACCCTTGTTGGCTATGGGTCTCTAAAATATGAAAGGTTGGATGACGTTGCTAGCCATGAAAACTGCTACTCCAGCCAAAGAGGAGACAAATGTTTGATTTCGATGCTACCTTGCCCTTCATGGCATTGCAATTCCTGCTATTGGCAGCTTTGTTGAATGCAATTTTCTATAAGCCACTGACCAAGGTACTAGACGATCGCGATAGTTACATCCGAACGAATACCCTTGAGGCGCGGGAGAGCTTGGCTAAAGCCGAGCGCTTGGCTACCGAATATGAGCAGCAACTAGCAGACGCTCGCAGACAATCGCAAGCTACTGTAGAAGCGGCTCAACTTGAAGCTAAGAAAATTACTGCCGAGAAAATAGCTGAGGCCCAAAAGGAAGCTCAGTCTCAACGAGAACAAGCTTCTGTTGAAATAGAACAACAAAAGCAAGAAGCTTTTCGCACCTTAGAGCAACAAGTTGATGCTCTAAGCAGGCAGATTCTAGAAAAACTATTGGGGCCAACTCCAGTTAGATAAGCTAACGAGATTGGTTCTGTGTAAAGCATACGCGCAACTGGGCCCTAGTCCAGAGCGCAAAATTTAAGTGTCAAAAAAGGCACTTTTTCCCTTCTGGGGAAAGATACTTAATTTCCTGACAGGGAAAAGATACTTAAATTTCCTTCCCTTGGGAAAATACAACGTATTAGCAAGCGAGCAGCGCACTTGTAAATGGGTATCATGGGGACATTCTTATTACTTGCCGCAGAAGCGAACGCTGTTCACTCTGAATTGGCAGAAGGCGCAGCAGAAGGTGGTTTCGGTCTAAACCTAGACATTTTTGAAACCAATCTGATCAATCTAGCGATTCTGATTGGCATATTATTCTACTTCGGACGTAAGGTTTTAAGCAATATCCTGAACGAGCGACAATCCAATATTGCCACCGCAATTCAGGAAGCAGAAGGACGCTTAAAAGAGGCAAAGACTGCCCTTTCCCAAGCGCAAGAGCAGTTGAAGCAATCTCAGGCAGAGGCAGAACGCATCCGCCAATCTGCCGTAGAAAACGCCCAAAAGGCGAAAGAAGCCTTGTTGGCGAAGGCAGTGCAAGACGTAGAACGCTTAAAACAAACAGCAGCAGCAGATTTAAACACCGAAACAGAGCGAGCGATCGCTCAACTACGGCAACGAGTTGCTACACTAGCATTGCAAAAAGTCGAATCGCAACTCAAAGGCGGGATTGCCGACGATGCTCAACAAAGTTTAATTGATCGTAGCATCGCACAACTGGGAGGCAATGTATGACAAGTCAGGTAGCGGCAGCCGAAGTAGCCCAACCTTACGCACAGGCACTTTTGTCAATAGCGCAATCGAAAAATTTGACAGAAGAGTTCGGGGAAGATGCGCGCACTTTCCTGGGATTGCTCAGAGCAGACAAACAGCTACACAACTTCTTCAGCAATCCGTTTATTCAGGCTGAGAACAAAAAAGCTCTCATCAAACAAATACTCGGTGAAGGCTCTAACCCCTACTTACGCAACTTTTTGTTGGTACTAGTAGACAAACGCCGCATTGCATTCTTGGAATCGATTTTTCAACAATATCTGGCGCTGTTGCGGCAGCTGAATCAAACCGTATTAGCGGAAGTAGTTTCAGCCGTTCCCCTCACAGAAGCTCAACAGCAGGCGATCACAGAAAAGGTGATTGCCATAACTAATGCTCGCCAGGTAGAACTAGAAACCAAGGTAGACAGTGAGTTAATTGGTGGTGTGATCATTAAAGTAGGTTCGCAGGTAATTGACGCCAGTATCCGGGGTCAGTTGCGCCGCCTTTCATTGCGCTTAACTAATAGCTAGAAAGTTAGGAGTTAGGGAGACGCGATTAATCGCGTACAAAAGTTAAGAGTAGAGACGCGATTAATCGCGTCTGTACAGTTAGGAGTTAAGTAAATAGTAATTTATTTTGACTTTTAACTTGTAATTTTTGCATTTTTAACTCATCACTCCTAACTCTTAACTCCTAACTGAATTCATTTTTCCGTCTCGAAAGCAAAAAGATAGACACATGAGCATATCAATTAGACCTGACGAAATTAGCAGCATTATTCAACAACAAATCGAGCAATACGATCAAGAGGTCAAAGTTGCTAACGTTGGTACCGTCCTACAAGTAGGTGACGGTATTGCCCGGATCTATGGTCTGGAAAAGGCTATGGCTGGGGAACTCTTAGAATTTGAAGATGGCACAATTGGCATCGCCCAGAACTTAGAAGAAGACAACGTAGGCGCGGTGTTGATGGGTGAAGGGCTGGAAATTCAAGAAGGTAGTTCTGTAACCGCTACTGGTAGAATTGCTCAGATTCCAGTAGGAGAAGCCTTAATTGGAAGAGTTGTAGACGCTTTAGGTCGTCCCATCGATGGTAAGGGAGACATCAAATCCTCAGAAAGCCGTTTGATTGAATCTCCAGCGCCTGGTATCATTGCTCGTCGGTCTGTACACGAACCCATGCAAACGGGTATCACAGCTATTGACTCAATGATTCCCATCGGTCGTGGTCAGCGCGAATTGATTATTGGTGACCGTCAAACCGGCAAAACTGCGATCGCAATCGACACCATCATCAACCAAAAAGAAGAAGATGTAGTTTGTGTCTACGTTGCAATCGGTCAAAAGGCTTCCACCGTAGCTAACGTGGTGCAGACATTGCAAGAAAAAGGTGCGATGGATTACACCATCGTCGTCGCCGCTAGCGCCAGTGAACCAGCAACACTGCAATACCTAGCTCCTTACACAGGCGCAACTATTGCCGAGTACTTTATGTACAAAGGCAAAGCTACCCTAGTAATTTACGACGATCTTTCCAAGCAAGCCCAAGCTTATCGCCAAATGTCCCTGCTGCTACGTCGCCCACCCGGACGCGAAGCTTACCCCGGAGATGTATTCTACATTCACTCTCGTTTGTTAGAAAGAGCCGCAAAGCTAAGTGACGAATTAGGTAAAGGCAGCATGACCGCCCTACCAATCATCGAAACCCAAGCTGGTGACGTTTCGGCATACATCCCCACAAACGTAATTTCCATTACCGATGGTCAGATATTCCTGTCTTCTGACTTATTTAACGCTGGTATCCGTCCAGCTGTGAACCCAGGTATTTCAGTATCCCGCGTGGGTTCTGCGGCGCAAACCAAGGCAATGAAAAAAGTTGCCGGTAAGATTAAATTGGAACTAGCCCAATTTGACGACCTGCAAGCCTTTGCTCAATTTGCTTCCGACTTAGATAAAGCTACTCAAGACCAGTTGGCACGGGGTCAACGGTTACGCGAACTTCTCAAGCAGCCACAAAATTCGCCACTCTCGGTATACGAGCAAGTAGCAATTCTGTACGCTGGTATCAATGGTTACTTGGATGACGTTCCTGTAGATAAAGTCACAACCTTTACCCAAGGTCTGCGGGAGTACTTAAAGACTGGTAAAACCCAGTATGCCGAAGGAGTAAGAACCTCAAAAGCACTAGGTGATGCAGAAGAAGCTGCATTAAAGGAAGCACTTACCGAATACAAGAAGACCTTCAAAGCAGCAGCGTAATAAAAGTGAGGAGTGAAGAGTTAAGAGTTAAAAGTTAATGAAATACTCCTAGCTCTTAACTCCTAACTCCTAACTCCTAACTCCTAACTCAAGAATATGGCCAATCTAAAAGCAATACGTGATCGCATTCAGTCGGTCAAAAACACCAAAAAAATCACAGAAGCCATGCGTCTCGTAGCTGCGGCTAGAGTGCGTCGGGCACAAGAACAAGTGCTAGCGACTCGCCCCTTTGCCGATCGCTTGGCACAAGTATTGTATGGTTTACAAAGTCGTCTGCGGTTTGAAGAAGCAAACCTGCCACTACTGAGAAAACGGGAAGTTAAGTCAGTCGGGCTATTGGTAATTTCAGGCGATCGCGGTCTATGCGGCGGCTACAATAATAACGTTATCCGTCGTGCAGAAAACCGCGCCAAAGAAATCAAGGCAGAAGGTTTAAACTATCAATTTGTGTTAGTCGGACGCAAATCTACGCAGTACTTTCAACGCCGCGATCAGCCAATTGATGCTACTTACAGCGGCTTAGAGCAAATCCCTACCGCAGCAGAAGCCAATCAGATTGCCGACCAACTACTTTCCTTGTTCCTTTCGGAAGAAGTAGACCGCATCGAATTAATCTATACCAGATTCCTTTCCTTGGTTAGCTCCCGTCCTGTGGTGCAAACCTTACTGCCCCTCGATCCGCAAGGCCTAGAAGCAGCCGATGATGAAATCTTCCGCTTGACAACCCGTGGCGGTAAATTTGAAGTCGAACGGGAGAAAGTGGCTAGCCAAGTCCGCCCGTTGGCTCCTGACATGATTTTCGAGCAAGATCCAGTGCAGATTCTCGATTCTTTGTTGCCCCTGTATCTAAGTAACCAGCTATTGCGGGCGCTGCAAGAATCTGCGGCTAGTGAGCTAGCAGCGCGGATGACAGCCATGAGTAATGCCAGTGAAAATGCTGGTGAACTGATTAACACTCTTACGCTGTCTTACAACAAAGCCCGACAAGCTGCTATTACCCAAGAACTCCTTGAGGTTGTAGGTGGTGCTGAAGCACTGACTTAGGGTATAGCTAATTATTTATTTGTAGTGCTTTGTAATATATAGCCAATTGCTAATCTTAAAATAATTAGCAATTGGCTATTTTTAGTTAGGACTTACGCAAAATCATGAAAAAACGAACCGCCAAGTACGCCAAGTGCGCCAAGTAATAAGAATTGTAGAGGCTTTTTGCGTAAGTCCTGTTAGTATTTGGGACTTTTAACTAGATGACATTGACGGTATATGGGCCATTATGTACTGAGGTTTATCAACAAACTATACTGTTGTATAGAGCCAAGTTCATATAAAGATACCCTGTGTTTCTCAGCAGCACTGGCATGAACCAAAATTTTTGTCTAGCAACACATTTCAAAAATTGCGTATTATAATTAAATTATGAAGCGCATGGGTCCGTCACGGTTTCGACAGGTTGGCGAACGCTGCTCTGTGATTCAGGTCGAGAGTGAGTCTCCTCTCGAAAATCAAAGGCTCAAACAAAAAGTAAATGCGAATAACATCGTTAACTTTGCTCGTAAGGATGCTCTAGTAGCTGCCTAAACACCTCTTATAGGTTCGAGCGTCTTTAGTTCGACTCCGTTAAGGACTGAAGACCAACCCCCAACGGATGCTCTAGCAAGCGTTCTCTGGTTGGCTTGCTGGCTAAGATTAAATCAGAGCATCCTACGTTCGGGATAATGAACGATTCCCGCCTTGAGGGTCAGAAAGGCTAAACCTGTGAATGAGCGGGGGGTCAATACCCAATTTGGACAGCAGTTCGACTCTGCTCGGATCCACTAAGAATAAATAACAAGTCCACCAAACAGTTTAATGTTTAGGTGGATTTTGTTTTATTACGTTTATTATGCAAAACCGTCCCTCTTTGACGGGTAAGAGGGACAGACTTGAACTAAAGTTCAAAGTAGGGAGAGGTTTATAGAATTCACGTTAATTATTCTGCTCCTGGGGTTGTTTGCGTGTGCTTCCAAACCTCCTTCCCCTTTTTTTAAGTACCCGTCGTAATCGATCTGCACTCAAGTTTACTTGACGCTCAGATGCCAGTTTTTTTGCTAATTGTTTAGAGTTATAAGTTTGTGACTCTTGAGCTAAACAATTTTCTAGATAAACCAAATCTGATTCTGAATATCGGGGTTTTCCTCCTCGGCCAGGAGCATCCCACAGACCTGCTAAACCCATCTTTTCCCAGCGATGAAGGGTTTGACGTACTGTTGAAATCGCCCAGTTCAAACCTTTAGCAATTTGCTCATTTTTTAAGCCGCGAGTATTCAGCAGTAAAACTTGAGCACGATCCTTGGTACGTTGAGGAACATCTTTGGCTTTTCTCAACTCTTCTAAAGTCAGCTTTTCTTCTTTAGTTAGAAAGACTTTTAATCGGCATCCCATAAACAATAACCTTTTGCACAGTCAATTTTTGCTATTTTTATGTCTATTCACGCCTATATACTTGATTACTTACGTATTTAACAACACATTGTAGAAACTTAACTACAAGTATTAAGAATGTCAACGTATAGAAGGCTGGTACGTAAGAAGCCTTGGCTTGAGAACACTATCAATAAGTTGGCGTTGTCCTGATTAATGTTTAAAGTCGATAATAAAGGACTGTATCATTAAAATTATTAGATTACTCGTATGGTTACGGAGTTTTATCGAAACTTTAAAAATTATTTTTACGCTAATTTTCATTTGAATGAGCAGAAAAATATATACAAGCCTAGTTCCTTTTATTCAACTCGCCTCTGGAAGTTTGCTTTGATTATCTCCATAATAAATATCTGCTTTCTCGACTTTATACAAAGTTTATATTTTACGTAACAAGATTCTTGTTTAAGACAAAAATATATTCAATACTCATTGGGAAAAGAAGGTCTAACAGCTTAGTAAATGTGGGTTAGAACGTAGATAAATCTACCTTACTTTTCCTACTTTTCCCACCTTTCCTACTTTTCCCACCTTTCCTACTTGTTTATCAGTGAGGATCTTCAAAAACGAATTTTTTATGACTTTTATCTAAATATATTCTTTTAAGATATTTGTTTTGTGATCGCCTGAGATTTGCGCCACAATTAGAAAGTCTCCTTGTAAACTTGGTATGTCCTTAGCATTTATAAGTCATTCTCAAAAACGAAGGTTACTATAACAGTACTGGATATGTAATATTTTTTTAAGCTTTAATTATAAAATAATATGATGATTATGAACTTTTTGAATTAGGATAAAATTAGATTAATAGCAAAAATAAATACCCAGTAAATTTTTAGGAATTAATTAATATTTAGTATTATTTCTGAGTCATATTTTTTGCTAAAAAACAGCAACAATTGATACAAGTTAAATTTTACAAAAACTGATATTCATTACAACTTAAACAAAAAATAATAGAGACAATGGGTGCAGAAGAAAAACCTGTTAATTTGCGCTCGGAGACGAATAATGGTAGCGATCGCAGAGAACGTTCAGCATCGGTTAACTATACAAACTGTAGAAATTGCCCCTAACACAACAGCGATTCGCTCTCTTGATTGGGATCGCGATCGCTTCGATATCGAATTCGGACTGCAAAACGGCACAACCTACAATTCATATCTAATTAGGGGTGAACAAACAGTTCTGATTGATACTTCTCACCAGAAGTTTCGCGATCTGTATTTAGAGACTCTAAAAGGTCTTGTCAACCCCAAAACAATTGATTACATAATTGTTAGTCACACAGAGCCAGACCATAGCGGCTTGGTAGAAGATGTTCTTCAGTTAGCTCCTAGAGCAACCGTCTTAGCCTCAAAAGTTGCGCTTCAGTTTTTGGAAGGCTTAGTACACGATCCATTTTCTAAGCGGGTTGTCAAAACTGGCGATCGCATAGATATCGGCAAAGGACACGAAATGGAATTCGTGAGTGCGCCTAACCTGCACTGGCCGGATACAATCTTTAGCTTTGACCGCAAAACCCAAATTCTCTACACCTGTGATGCTTTTGGGATGCACTTCTGTGACGATCGCACCTTCGACGAAGATTTAGAAGCGATAGAAGCTGACTTTAGATTTTACTACGACTGCTTGATGGGCCCTAACGCTCGTTCGCTGCTGAATGCGATGAAGCGGATGGGTGATCTTGGGAAGATTAATATTATCGCCAACGGCCACGGCCCATTACTATACCATCATCTAGATGTTTTAACCGGGTGCTACGAAAATTGGAGCCAAAAACAAGCTAAAGCAGAAACAACTGTTGGCTTGTTTTTTGTCTCAGATTATGGGTATGGTGAGCGTCTTGGTCATGCAATTGCCGAAGGTATCCTGAAAACTGGCATTGGAGTAGAAGTACTGGATCTAAGTACTGCTGAGAGCCAAGAAATTCAAGAACTAGCCGGGAGAGCAGCTGGCATCATTATCGGTATGCCTCCAACTACTTCTGCCGCCGCCCAAGCTAGTATTAGTTCGGTGCTAGCTGTCGCCAAGAACAAGCAACTGATTGGGCTGTTTGAATGTTACGGTGGGGATGATGAACCCATTGATACACTCCGCAGACAATTCCTCAACTCTGGCATCAAAGAAGCCTTCCCAGCTATTCGGATTAAAGAGGCTCCCACTGCATCAACATTCCAGTTGTGTGAAGAAGCGGGTAAAGACATTGGACAATTGCTGGTGCGCGATCGCAACATCAAGCAAATCAAGTCCCTCGATGTCAACATGGAAAAGGCATTGGGTCGGATTAGTAGTGGACTGTATATAGTCACTACTAAAAAAGATAATGCCTCAAGCGCAATGCTGGCATCCTGGGTAACGCAAGCCAGTTTGCAACCCTTAGGATTAACAATTGCCGTTGCCAAAGACCGCGCCATTGATTCCTTAATGCAAGTAGGCGATCGTTTCGTCCTCAACGTTTTGGAAGAGGGCAATTATCAAGAACTTAAGAAACACTTTCTCAAGCGCTTGCATCCTGGTGCTGATCGCTTTGCTGGGGTGAAAACTCAAACCGCGAAAAACGGTTCCCCGATTCTAACTGATGCTCTGGCATACATGGAATGTGAAATTCAGAGCAGCATGGAATGCAGCGACCACTGGATTTTATACTGCACCGTCCAAGAAGGGCGTGTCTCCAAAAACGATGGATTGACAGCCGTTCGCCATCGCAAAGTAGGTAATTACTACTAAAAAAGAGGCAAGAGGTAACAGGAAACAGGGGACAGAAAAGAAAACTATCCCCTGTTTCCTATGATCTATACCCTATAACCTATTCTCTGTTCCCTATTCCCTGTTCTCAAACTTTACTCAACAGCTATGACCAATTCCAAGCCACGCGACGTACAAGTTCTACCAATTGCTACCAATACTAAACTTCTGAAAGCACGTAGTTGGTCACGTCTGCGGTTTGAAATTGAATATGCACTTGAAAGAGGTACTACCTCCAATTGCTATTTAATTGAAGCTGATAAAACCGCACTTATCGATCCACCGCCAGAAAGCTTTACCGAAATTTATTTAGACGCATTGCGGCAGACTTTAGATTTGCAACATTTGGATTATATAATCCTGGGTCATTTTAGTCCCAATCGAGTTGCAACCCTCAAAGCAATTTTAGAACTGGCACCACAGGTAACTTTTGTCTGTTCTCTTCCCGGTGCGAACAATTTGCGTGCTGCTTTCCTAGAGCAAGATTTGAAGGTATTGGTGATGCGGGGGAAAGAAACTCTGGATTTAGGCAAGGGTCATGTTTTAAAATTCTTCCCCACACCTAGTCCACGTTGGCCGGAAGGACTTTGTACCTATGATCAGCAAACCCAAATTCTTTACACAGATAAGTTATTTGCAACTCATCTCTGTGGTGATGAAGTGTTTGATGATAACTGGGAAGCGCTCAAAGAAGACCAACGTTACTACTTTAACTGCCTGATGGCTCCCCAAACTCCTCATGTGCAGGCAGCTTTGGAGAAAATATCAGATTTGCAGGTGAGAATGTATGCTGTGGGTCACGGGCCCTTGGTACGCACCGGCTTAATTGAACTTACCAAAGCTTATGGAGAATGGAGCCGTTCTCACAACGATCGCGAGATTTCCGTTGCTCTACTTTACGCTTCAGCTTACGGCAATACGGCGACTTTAGCACAAGCGATCGCTCTGGGACTAACTAAAGGTGGAGTCGCAGTCAAATCAATTAACTGCGAATTTGCTACCCCTGATGAAATTCGCATCAACCTCGCACAGTCAGAGGGTTTTATCATTGGTTCTCCTACTATTGGTGGTCATGCACCAACTCCCATTCATACTGCTTTAGGGATTGTGCTATCAAGCGGTGACAACAGCAAACTCGCTGGAGTCTTTGGATCTTATGGCTGGAGTGGCGAAGCCTTTGACTTAATCGAAGGTAAACTCCGGGATGCTGGATATCGCTTTGGCTTTGAAACACTGAAGGTGAAGTTTAAACCTGATGATGTCACTCTCAAGTTCTGTGAAGAACTAGGTACAGATTTTGCCCAAGCACTGAAAAAAGCTAAAAAGGTACGCGTACCACAACAAGCCGCTACTCCAGTAGAACAGGCTGTTGGTCGGATCGTTGGTTCCGTATGCGTTGTGACAGCGAAACTTGGAGAAGTGTCTACCGCAATGTTAGGCGCTTGGGTTTCTCAAGCCACTTTTAACCCACCTGGAATAACTGTTGCGATCGCCAAAGACCGAGCGATCGAATCCTTGATGTATCCAGGCGGTAAGTTTGCCTTAAATATCTTACCTGAAGGCAATCACCAAGATTACATGAAGCATTTCCGTAAATCTTTCGCGCCTGGGGAAGACCGATTTGCCAACTTTAGTACAGCAGTTGCGGATAACGGCTGTACCGTCCTTACCGATGCATTAGCATATTTGGAATGCTCAGTCAATCAACGTCTGGAATGTGGCGACCATTGGGTTGTGTATGCAACTGTGGACGAAGGTAAATTACTCAAGCCTGATGCTGTTACTGCCATCAACCATCGTAAAACTGGTACTCATTACTAACTCTTTGTAGGTACTCTCCAACTTAAGAGATAAGCCTGTAATCCAACTCTAGCAGCATTTTTGCTACTTAGCTATGTCTGCTAGAGATACAATCAACCGCGCCAGATGTCTGTACATCTGAATAAATCCACCTCTCACTCTCATGTGTCGGTGGATTCATTTTTTTTGCTAGAAACAAGATTTTGAGGTAAGAGTGCGTTCTGCTGGTCAGGGATGTCTGCTAGAAACCATGAGGGAAAATCCTGTATTTAATGCGTTTAGAAATAACAGCAACGGCAGAACTGACGTATCTACATGATAAATTCATACTTTTTTTAGAATAAATTTACACTTATTTAGTGAAGAATTTAGGCAGTGCAAAATATGATTAAGCGGAGGTTATGAAACTTTTAAAATCTGATCTTATCAGTAATTATAATTTTTCATGACTAAGCGAGAAAATTTATTACATTTAGCCAGTGAAAATAAGGAGATATTATTGATTAGGCAAATAGACGCCCAAAGTTTCGAGCTTAAGCCGCTTGGGAAGTACTTGATTGAAGCTGAACTAATTACTCCAGATGAATTAGATACAGCACTCAAGACACAAAAGTTGAGTGGTGAGCAATTGGGAAAAATTTTGGCAATGCATGGTTGTGTTAAGCAGCAAACCATTGAGTACTTCATGTCAAACTTTGTATTGCCAGAGCGATGCAAAATCCTGAAAAACCAGTCTTATTCAGATAATGGTAAGAGAAATTACCTATCTGTAGTTGAGTCAACGAGTTCTACAAAACCAGAAGATGCGATCGCGGCGTTGCAATCATCACATAAATTAAAAGTATATCTTTCTGCCAACAAAACACTCAAATTCCTTCTTGGTGTGGTATTGTGCTTTGCTCTCGTCAGTCTTTTTGCTAATTACAATGTCTACTATCTACCTGACTTTCCTGGGAGAGATACTTTTAGACTTCTATTCGACCTCAACAGCGAGGAAAATATTCCTACAATTTACTCTGGAGGAGCTTTACTATTTTGTTCTATTTTGCTGGAGATCATCTTCCAAGCTCAAAAGTTAGCTAAAAAGAAAGATTTCTGGTCATGGAGAGGATTGTCAATAGTCTTTGCTGGTTTGTCGTTAGACGAATTGATCGGTTTTCATGAAAGACTAACTGCACCATTGCAAAGTGCATTCAATACCAGTGGTTTTCTTTACTACGCTTGGGTGATCGTGGGTGCTATCTTCGTACTCGGATTTTTGCTAGTATTTGGTAAATTTGTCGCTACTCTTCCTAGCAAGACACGACGCTTATTTTTTATTGCTGGAACAATCTACGTAGCAGGTGCAATTGCTACTGAATTGGTAGGCGGATACTACGAATATTACTACACTCAAAGTAGCATGGTTTATGCCTTCATAACGACTATAGAAGAGGTACTAGAGATGGTAGGTATAATTATCTTTATTTATGCGCTATTGTCATACATAAATTGCAATATGAAAGGTATAGATATAGGAGTCCACATTAATAATTTTAGGAAGCAAAACCAGCGGACTTAGCTCAAAACATAGCCCAATACAATCTTTTAACCTTTTGTACTTAAAAAGAGAAACTTTTTGATAACTAGCAACTTGGGTTATTAGAAAAATTATCTTTTTGATTATTGGATGGGCATCTTGCCCGTCCCAGTGTTTTATCGAGATGAAAAGTACACCCAAGAAAATTTTACTTATCTATTAAATTATCAATCTTTAGAAAGACGGTCAAGATTTAATGGTCTTAGATTATACACAATATATCCTTGTATTACAAAACCGTTTATTGTTTTAAAGGCACTCCGACAATACTCTGGTAAATTTCTGAAATGAAGAACTACTGGCTACGATCGCTAAGTTCATAACAGTAAGAGCATCAAGTCAAAGGTTGTTTCTGCCGTGCAACGAAATTTTCATTGCCTCAACACCACACTACCCGATTTACTAACAGGCTACCGAGTTAAGATTCTGGATAGCAATGCGATCGCTTCCAAACATCTTTGCAACAGATGCATCGGCTTTAGGGGCGTACAGATGATGTACGCTTCTACGAACGTATCTGTAGCAGGAATATAGTGAAATGGTATGACTTTTCACAGGATGGGAAATCAGAAAAATGGTGTGTGCGATTTCAGTATTAAAGCGGAAACAACATAAATTTACTTGTTGAAATTCCGCAATTGCCACCAAGACAATTGCAAAAACGCAGTGTAGTCTTTAACTAGAAAAACAGTATCAGGCAGTTGCTAGACAAAATGCCAACTATGGCCACTAAACTTTTATAATATTTCGTTGTTCTTATGACTCCAAAACACACCAAGATTAATTTTCCCCTTTGGCAGTATCTGAACCAGCCCTTATTTAGTCACGATACTAAATTAGTATTGAATCCTCAACGTTTTGCATTGATCTGGCGTCTTCGACTTCTAGAACGCTGCTGGACTAAAGAATGTGATGCCAAAGGGCCTCAACAGCATTAGTACCTTCAAAGCCGTCAAACTAAGCCTCGTCTACAGAACGAGGCTTTTTGCCGTCAAGTAAAGCACTAACAGTCATGTCTCCCATGACATTAATCGCAGTGCGGCAGCGATCCAGAAACCAGTCCACAGTAACTAGCAAAGCTATGTACTGGGTAGGTAAGCCTACAGAAGTGAACACCAGTGTCATCGTTACCAGTCCAGCATTGGGAATATTTGCCGCACCTACAGATGCAAAAATCGAGGTCAGGATGACAATTAACTGCTGTCCCAGACTCAGATGTTGCCCAATCAGTTGGGAAATATACAACGCAGACATTGCTTCATAAAGGGCAGTGCCATCATTATTGAAATTTGCCCCTACTAATGCCCCCAAGGCAGCAGAAGATTCCCTTAAACCGACTTTTGTTTGCAAAACCTCAAAGGTTATGGGCATTGCCGCCGCAGAGGAAGAAGTTGAGAAAGCTGTCAAAAAAGCATCAGAACCGCCAGATAGGAATTTTAGCGGGTGTACCCAAGAACCAAATTTTACTCTGGTGAGGTAGTAGCACGCCTGCAATACCAGCGCTAACAGCACCGCCACGATAAATGCACCCAAAGATTTAAACGGTGCGAATCCTTGCATAGCAACTGTTTTAGCAACAATCCCAAAGACTGCGAAAGGCACTAAGGCAATTACCCAGTTGAGAACGCGGACTACCGCTTCAAACAAAATCCCGATGACATCCTCTATCGGCTGGTATCCTATTTTCCCTTGGGCAATTTGTTCAGATTTTAATCCCCGCAGGACGATACCAAAACTTAGGGCAATAACAATCAGTTGGATGACATTATTATCAACTAATGGCTTGAGTACAGCTTCCGGTACAGCATCTTTGAGTATTCCCCAAGGGTCAAGACTCTGAGGAGTTATTTCTGTAGTTGTTGAGGTGGTTACATTACCCCAAGTCCCCGGACGCAGCACATTCGCTACGAAAAGTCCCACTAATATAGCTACGGTAGTGTTAGTTAAAAGTAGCACTGCTAATCGCCGTCCAGCTGTACCAGGGATATTCGTAGTCATTAAGGTGTGCAGCACTGCTACCAGAATCAGCGGTGTAGCCAAGGCGCGGAGAGCCTTGAGCACCAACTCAGCCGGAATTGCTAAATTGTTGATTAAGGTGGCATTGCTGGGATTGGGATTCCCCGCACCAAGGGCAATTCCAACGCTGACTGCGGCTACTAGGGCGATGAGAATTTGCAATGTGAGAGGGATACGCTGCCACCAAGGGCGAGCTTTGGTTTCAGGCCAAGTAGTACTCTCTTTTTGACTCATTAGTGAGATGCTGATTAACTGCTGTAACTATTAAAACAACACTGATGACAGTGACAATTTCGGAAAAAGAACAGCTTTAATTTTGGGTAAAAACTGCTAATGTAATATTCCGTTGCTTTGCAAAATCTGGCTTGAAAGGGTATACCACAAGGTAGGCCCCTAGAGATATCTTGGCTTGTGGTTGGAGATGCTTATGTCCTTTGTCCCTTTACATATTCACAGTGACTACAGTCTACTTGATGGAGCAAGTCAGCTACCAGAGTTGGTGAATCAAGCGATCGCACTGGGGATGAAAGCGATCGCTCTTACCGATCATGGTGTCATGTATGGAGCCGTTGAACTGATCAAAATCTGCCGTAGTCAAAATATTAAGCCGATTATCGGCAATGAAATGTATGTAATTAACGGCGATATTGAGAAACAAGAACGCCGCCCTAAATATCATCAAGTTGTTTTAGCTAAAAATACCAAAGGTTACAAAAATTTAGTAAAATTAACCACAATTTCTCACCTCAAAGGTGTTCAAGGCAAAGGAATTTTTTCTCGTCCTTGTATTAATAAAGATTTACTCAAAGAATATCATGAAGGCTTGATTGTCACCAGTGCTTGCTTAGGTGGAGAAGTTCCCCAAGCTATTCTCAGTAATAGACCAGATGCAGCCCGGAAAGTTGCTCAGTGGTATAAAGATGTATTTGGTGATGATTATTATTTAGAAATTCAAGATCACGGCTCCCAAGAAGACAGAATTGTTAATGTTGAAATAGTTAAAATTGCTAGAGAGCTAGGCATTAAAATTATTGCCACTAATGATTCTCATTTTATTTCTTGTTTTGATGTTGAAGCCCACGACGCTTTGCTATGTATTCAAACTGGCAAGCTAATTATTGAAGATAAGCGGATGCGTTATAGCGGCACAGAGTATCTCAAATCTGGTGAGGAGATGCAGCAGCTATTTCATGACCATTTGCCGGATGATGTAATTGCCGAAGCGATCGCCACTACTGAAGAAGTGGCCGATAAAGTCGAGCCTTACCATATTATGGGTGAGCCTCAAATTCCTACTCCCCCTATTCCCTCCGGTCATACTGCTGACACTTACGCCGAAGATGTTGCATGGAGCGGACTTTTAGAACGATTAAATCGCAAATCTCGCCAGGAAGTTGATTCCGTCTATAAAGAAAGATTGGAATACGAACTGAAAATGATTCAGCAGATGGGTTTTTCCAAATACTTTTTAGTTGTATGGGACTACATCAAATTTGCTAGGGATAATAATATTCCTGTGGGGCCAGGTAGGGGTTCTGCGGCTGGTTCATTAGTTGCCTATGCAATGCGAATTACCAACATTGATCCTGTACATCATGGATTACTATTCGAGCGCTTTTTGAACCCAGAACGGAAATCTATGCCTGATATTGATACGGATTTCTGTATTGAACAACGGGATAAAGTTATTGAATATGTAACTGAGAAATATGGTGCGGATAGAGTTGCCCAAATTATTACTTTTAACCGTCTAACTTCTAAAGCAGTTTTGAAAGATGTCGCCAGAGTATTAAATATTCCCTACGGGGAAGCTGACAAAATGGCGAAATTAATTCCTGTGGTGCGGGGGAAACCAACGAAACTCAAGGTGATGGTTTCCGATAAAACTCCAGAACCAGAGTTTAAAGAGAAATATGATAAAGAACCCCATGTTCGTCATTGGCTTGATATGGCAATGCGAATTGAAGGAACTAACAAAACTTTTGGTGTTCATGCCGCAGGTGTGGTAATTTCTGCCGATCCACTTGATGAGATTGTGCCGTTACAAAAGAATAATGACGGTTCCGTGATTACCCAGTACTTCATGGAAGACCTGGAATCAATGGGTTTATTGAAAATGGACTTTCTGGGTTTACGGAACCTAACGTTGATTCAAAAAACCGTTGATTTGATTCAAGAAACGAGAGGATATCGGGTTGATCCTGATGAAATTCCCCGCCAAGAAAGAAAAGCCCAGAAGATATTAGCTAAAGGTGAACATAGCAGTTTACCAAAAGATGTCCAAAAAACTTATGAGTTATTAGAAGCCGGTGAGTTAGAAGGGATATTTCAATTAGAATCTTCTGGGATGCGTCAGATAGTGCGAGATTTGAAGCCTTCTAATATAGAAGATATTTCTTCGATTTTGGCACTTTATCGACCGGGGCCATTAGATGCGGGACTGATACCTAAATTTATTAACCGCAAACATGGGCGAGAAAAGATTGATTATCAACACCAAACTCTGGAACCAATATTAGACGAAACCTATGGAATTATGGTCTATCAAGAGCAAATCATGAAAATTGCTCAGGATATGGCTGGATATTCTTTAGGACAAGCTGACTTGCTGCGTCGGGCGATGGGTAAAAAGAAAGTTTCGGAGATGCAAAAGCAGCGAGAAAAATTCGTAGATGGTGCAGCTAAAAATGGTGTTCAGAAAAAAGTTGCAGATGAATTATTTGAGCAAATGTTAAAGTTTGCTGAATATTGTTTAAGCTATGACACGGAAATATTGACAGTAGAATATGGATTACTGCCGATTGGCGAAATTGTAGAAAAAGCCATTGAATGTACAGTATATAGTGTTGATAATAATGGAAATATTTACACGCAGCCTATAGCACAGTGGCACGATCGCGGACAACAAGAGGTGTTTGAATATTGTTTGGAAGATGGTTCATTGATTCGGGCAACAAAAGACCATAAATTTATGACTGTTGATGGTCAAATGTTGCCAATTGATGAAATATTTGAACGGGAATTGGATTTGATGCGGGTAGATGGTTTGCCGCATTGAGAAAAGATGCAGTGAGAGTTGAACATTCTCCGCTTGCTATACGAATGAGAGCTAGAAGACTTTTATAAGTTGATAGTAACGTTAAATTGCCATGTATAGACCAACCGCTTTTCAAGAAGATAATGTTGATAAATTGATCGCCTTTATGAGAGCCAATAGTTTCGCTACGTTGGTATCGATTATAGATGGTGTACCTTATGCTTCACACGTTCCTCTTGTCATTGCAATGCAAGGGGATGCTCTTAAATTAATTGGTCATCTGGCAAAACAAAATCCTCAATCACAAGTTCTTGGTAATGAGTTACTTGCTATTTTTACCGGAGCACACGCTTACATTTCCCCTACTTTATATGAAAGGTATGAAAGTGTACCAACGTGGAACTATATTGCTGTTCACGCATATGGTATTCCCAAAGTCATCATGCTCAATGAATCTCCAGAATCAATGAACCAAATGATCAACGAGATGATAGACACCTACGAAGCTGATTACAAATCGCATTGGCACAGTTTATCTGACGGATTTCGTGAAGGTATGATGAATGGCATTGTAGGTTTTGAAATAACTGTTACACGCTTGGAAGGTAAGTACAAACTTAGTCAAAACCGAAGCCAAGTTGAGCAGCACAATGTGTCAAGTATGCTGCTACAAAGTTCAGATATGGCTGCTCGTGCCGTCGGTGCCGAGATGAAACAAAACCTTGAAGCGAATGAATATTAGTAAAGGCGTTACGTAACAATTTGAGGCATTTGAGCGGAGCGATCGCGTGGTTATGCAACTAAAAAACTATCTCTAGATAGATGGCAAAAAGTTTATTTAAAAAATAAAATCTGCCTTCGCCAACTAGCAACAATGGGTCTGTATATTATGCCCATAGACTAGAAGCATGAGGCTACACTTAGTGACATGATCAAAGGAGATCATGTTTTTATGTTGTTATATGAAGATATTGGTGCTGAATGCCGGTTCGAGCAGCCAAAAGAGTTGTCTGTACAAGATTGCAGATGAGGCTCTCCCCACCCAAGCACCCCAACCCCTTTGGGAAGGGAAAATCAACTGGACTCAAGAACGGGGTGTGGCAGAAATTGAGGTGAAAACTGGCAAGGGTGCAACGCTGCAAGAATCAATCTCTGGTGATTCCCCACAGGCACACCTTACTTATATGCTCCATACGCTTAGTTATGGTACTACCAAAGTAATTGATCAGTTGTCAGAAATCGATGTGGTGGGGCATCGGATAGTACATGGCGGACAGGATTATCGAGATACTGTGATAATTACGGAGGATGTTAAAAATGCGATCACTCGTCTGTCTAACCTTGCTCCAGCACATAATCCAGCCGCTTTGTCAGGTATAGAAGGAATCGAAAAAACTTTAGGAGATGTCCCTCAGGTAGCAGTCTTTGATACCGGATTTCATGCCACTCTACCTGATGCAGCAGCAATCTATCCCGGTCCCTATGAGTGGGTAGAGGAAGGTATTCGCCGCTACGGGTTTCATGGTATCAGCCACCAATACTGTTCTCAACGTGCTGCCCAAATTCTCGGTCAAGATGTTGCGTCTGGGCGATTAATTATCTGTCATTTGGGCAATGGTTGCTCTTTGGCAGCGATTAAAAATGGCCGCAGTATTGATACCACTATGGGATTCACGCCCCTAGAAGGTTTGATGATGGGTAGTCGTTCTGGTTCAGTTGATCCGGGAATTTTGATTTACCTGTTACGGTACTGCAATTACTCCGTCGAAAGGTTGGATCATATATTAAATAAAGCTTCTGGGTTAAAGGGAATTTCGGGTGTATCTAGCGATATGCGTGAGTTGAGAGCAGCGATCGCTCAAGGGAATTCCCGCGCTCAACTGGCATGGGATATCTACGTACATCGCCTGCGTTCTAGTATGGGTGCAATGCTTACTAGTTTGGGTGGATTAGATGCTTTGGTATTTACAGCAGGCGTGGGTGAACATTCCCCGGAAATTCGCCAAGCCGCCTGTGAAGCCTTTGGTTTTTTGGGATTAAAAATAGACTTTGAAAAAAATCAGCAGCAGCCTGTGGATGAAGATATTTCTACACCCGATTCAGCAGTGCGGGTATTAGTTATTCATACTCAAGAAGATTGGGCGATCGCTAAACAGTGTTGGCAACTTTTGAAACAGTAAAAATAGGATTTACGCACTTACCAGAAAAATTTACTTATATACTCATAATGACAGGAACCGATGAATGATTAGTTTCCCAACTCGTGCCCCTATAAAGCTTAAAATGTACTCGGCAAGTTTTGGGGCAATCAGTGATGTAAACGCCAATAATAAGGCATTAACATCATTAAACCTACTAGTAGCAGCAGCAACAACGATAGGGATGAGACAAATCAGCGTCCATGTCAACCAATTTATAAATTTAGAGTTGATAGAGGTACGTCTTTTAAGTTGATTGACAAGTACATAGCGGGTAGTAGCAAATAGTATAGTGAAGCCTATCCACGCAAATATTAATATAATCACATTTGCTGGATACAGATTGTAGGCTACTAAAGCAGCAGTAAAGAGCGAAGCTAGCTCCCAAACTAGCAGATTTAGCTTAGTCCGAAAGCAATTTAGTAGTTGTTCAGTCAGCCAATAATGAGCAGAGATAATTGTTGAGCAGTTGGGATTTTGCATAAAATCCCACTTGATTTTGTGGAATATATCACCATGCAGAAGGACAGTGCTTTGCAAAATAATGTCTTGATCATCATAAGTAGTCGAACTTAATTCAGCCTGCTTATAGTAAGAATTAAAGGTGATTCCAGACTGTAAGCTTGTTTTGCACCGTGCGGTTTTACTCAAAAAGAATTTGATGAGATTGATGATGAAAATAATATAAAAAAAACTACTAACTTTTTGCTCAGTAATTTCTTTTTTATCTCCAGACACAACATTATTGCTGAAACAAACGTAGTACCAAAGAGGAACAATCAGCTTGGGCGGAATGTAGAGAGAAACACCAGTTTTTTGTGCTTGCTGAATCTGTTTTACAACTGTCTCATTTAGATAAAAACTAAACTGTGATTGCTCAACCTTAAGTTCAAAGCGATCGCCCTGAGGAACTTGTAGAAACAGAGAGAGTGCAACATCGGTTTGGTTACCTATTGTTGTTAGATCAGCGTTCATTATCGAGATAAATTTGCGATACTCTGTACCAAACTAATCAAAAAACTAAATGTTCCACGCCACTGTTTTTCCCCAGAAATCACTCCTTGATTATGCGTATTAATGATTAAGTTTTTAGCGTCTTCAGATAAACTAAACAGGTCTTTATTGTAACGTGTGATAATATCTCCATCTAACTGCATAACAGTTTGGGCATAAATTATATCAATGTTGGTACTTGTCACATTACTACTATCAAGTGCAGCTTTAAGTTCATACATTTTACGTAGAGTACGAACAAATCTATCATTATCCAAAAGTTTTTGAATCTCTTTAAAAGTTTCAATCCAATCTTCTTGATTATTTTCATCTTTGTCATCAAGAACGGGAGTTGGAGCAGGTAGTATTGGTTTAGCTAGCTTTACGTTTTCTTGATCGGCTTCAACTAGGTTTGGTTGATATTTTTTCGCGTGTTCAAGCCTCTGACGATATCGTTTTACTCTATCATCTTGAGGATTATAAAAACCTGATCCTTCCTCAAGAAGAAGGTAAAAATATTCTCTTTCAATTTGGTCAAATAGGCTTCTATAACGCTTACGTAGTTCTTCAGCTTGAGAACCTTCTTTTGGAATTCCTTTTGCTTTAAAGTAATCTGGGTCATGTATAGAATAAATTTCTTGATATGCCTCCCAAGCATTAAATTTTGAAGCATTAATCCTATTTACAACCATCGTATTAACTTCTAAGGCTGTAATGTCATCAACTAATGTTTGTACAGATGATACTAAATTGTTTAACAAGCCTCTAGCTTGATTTTCAATATCTTGGGGTTTAGCAGCATTTTGATTGCGATTCTGAATACTATTTCGGTCTTTAATTTGAATATCATTAGACATAGTACCGCCCTCTGATCGTTTATTTATGGCTAAATCTTGGTGTAGCTTTATATTGATAGGTAAAAGCAAATCAACCTAAAGATTAGGCTAGATTGCTGTCGGTGTTTTAGCTTAAATGGGTAATTAATAAAAAATACTTAAAGTTCGGACTTTTTGCGATATTTCACGATTTCCATAAAAAACCCATACAACTTCTCCACGCTTTCTATATTTTTTTGAATGATTTCCCGACTGTCTTTAACTTGAGTTAAATGAAATTCTCGAATTTCTTTATATGGACCACTATCAGTAAATTGACTACCAATTTCATTTTGTATATCGCCATTAACAAGATTAATTCGGGTATATATCCGATTACCTGGTTTGGGAGATTCTATCTCATTTTTTGGCTGATCAGATGACTCTGCTACCCAAGTAGTGATTTTTAAATCAATGACTTCAACAATTACTGTTTTAATAGCATCAATAATTTCGTCAATATCTAGTCCTTTTTTATCAGCATTAAGATTAGTAACTATTGTTTTAAAAACATTATCTTTTGTCTGAAGGGATAAACCATTATTTTCCAAGTTGTTCGTAGCTACACTATCTAGCATAAGATTAAAGAGTTGAGAGGTCTAATTGCGAACAAAATCTTATTTTAAATCAAGTTGCAAATTTTACTACTTTTACTTAATAAAACTAAGTAATATCAGAGGAAATTAATAAGTTAAGAACTTGTTGTTCAAAAAAAAATAAAACTGGATTTATAGGAACTAATTTCATCTCACAAAAGAAAAAATTACTAGATGCTTCAAATAAGCAAGTGTAAATTATATTCTATTGTACTTAGGAAATAAAAGTATAGTATAGCACTAAACATTTTATGCACAGTTTGCCGATCTAGCTGTTTTCGGTTTCTCTTGAGAAAAGATAGGCTTATTCACTGTTGGTCTTTGTTAAAGGGTAGGCTAGCAGCTTGATGGATGCTCTTCTATGTAAGCTACTGTGACTATATAGCTGAGTAATCTTACAAGAAGTATATTATATACAATGAATTGCTTCTACCTGGGAAGACAAGGAAAATATGTTGTTGTCGCGTAAAGCCATTGCTACACCTTTTATAATTTGTTTATGTATTTTAGGAGTTGGCTTGATTCAATTCCCCCAATTACAAAAACTGATAAAGAGCAAACAATCTGCCTCTTTAGAAACTCTAGAAAAAGAAATAAAATCTGAAAAACTCCGTCTTAGCTTTCTCAAAAAAATGCCTAGTTTTGGTTATGATAACTTCATTGCAGATTTGGTATATCTCAATTTTTTACAGTATTTCGGTGATGACGAAGTTCGGGATAAAACAGGTTACAGTTTAAGTCCAGAATATTTTGAAGTCATTCTAGAACGTGACCCGCGATTTTTAGCAGCATATCGCGGTCTTTCTGTTAGTACTTCATTATATGCCGCTATGCCAGAACGTGCGATCACAATATCAGAGAAAGGCTTAAAATCTCTATCTCCCTCAGTTCCCGAAAAGTCTTATTACATCTGGCGTTATAAAGGAATTGATGAGTTATTATTTTTAGGCAATGCTGAAGCTGCCAAACAGTCTTTTGCAACGGCGGCAAACTGGGCTAGTAAATTTTCAGATGCAGAGAGTCAGCTTATAGCTAATACTTCCCAAAGAACTGCGGAATTTCTGAGTCGAAATCCTAGCAGTAAATATGCCCAAATTTCTACTTGGTCAATGGTTTTAAATAATCAATTTGATGAAAGAACTCGGAAACGAGCAATTAGGGAAATTGAAGCTTTGGGAGGAAAAATAATTACAACTCCTGAAGGTACTAATAAAATTGTATTTCCCCCAAAAGATTAAGCATTGGGCAAATGAAAAATGATGTTTTTTGGTATGATGGTAAATTAATTCATTCCCAAACCCTAGAATTAAACATTAACGATCCGGGGTTACTTTATGGGGCAACTGTTTTTACAACATTGCGGGTTTATGAGAACTCGCTAGATAGTAATTTAACTAATTGGCAAGCACACTGCGATCGCTTACTCTTCTCAATACAATCTTTTAGTTGGCAGCAACCCAATTGGAAGCGTCTGCGTCAAGGTGCCCAAATTCTCCTCGCACACTTTCCCGTTCTCAGAATTACCCTTTTTCCCGATGGACGGGAGTGGATAACTGGCAGATTCTTACCACAAAATTTGACAGAAAAACAAAATAATGGTGTTATATGCGCCGTTGCTAGTTCAGAATTTTATCGCTCTCTCCCCTCTCATAAAACTGGAAACTATTTGAGTGCTTGGTTGGCAAGAACTAGTTTAGATGCCGAAGAGGCAATATTAGTTGATGCGCAAGGAAATTGGCTAGAAACCAGCACAGGCAACCTTTGGGGATGGTGCGATCGCAGTTGGTGGACACCACCAAAAAAAGCAGGAATTTTACCGGGAATTTTGCGATCGCAACTTGTAAACTGGTTACAAAACCACCAACAGCCAGTGCGGGAAGAACCTTGGACGGTGGAGCTATTCCAGAGATTTGAAGCGATCGCCTACACTAATAGTGTGGTAGAAATTATTCCCGTTCATACCGTTCATCAGCCTTCAGGGTCGCTACAATATAATCCCTACCATCAGAGTTTTCAGCTAATAAGGGAGCTTTTTTTAGCATGACAGTCACGCCAAATTTGTTATATCTTAAGATAAGTTAACATAATTCTTAATAATGACCTCTCCGAACAGAGACGCTACGCGATGGCGCGAAAAATACAGGAGGATAGACCTTAGTGAATAAAAGATGGAGAAATGCAGGGCTGTACGCGCTGCTGTTTATTGTCGTCATTGCGCTGGGAACAGCATTTTTTGACAAACAACCCCAAAGCAGAGAGACATGGCGATATAGTCGGTTTATTCAAGAAGTTCAACAAGGCAGAGTAGAAAAAGTCAGTTTGAGTGCAGACCGTTCTACAGCATTGGTTACACCCAAATATGACCCAGCTAAACGGATTGTTACCTTAGTCAACGATCCAGACCTGATCAATACTCTGACTTCAAAAGGCGTTGATATTTCTGTATTGCCGCAAACCGATGAAGGATTTTGGTTTAAGGCACTAAGCAGCTTATTTTTCCCTGTATTGCTTTTGGTTGGCTTATTCTTCTTACTACGTCGCGCTCAAAGTGGCCCAGGTAGCCAAGCAATGAACTTTGGCAAATCCAAAGCCAGAGTACAAATGGAACCACAAACTCAGGTGACATTTGGCGATGTCGCTGGTATTGACCAAGCCAAGTTGGAATTAAACGAAGTCGTAGACTTTCTGAAAAACGCCGATCGCTTTACCGCCGTTGGTGCAAAAATTCCTAAAGGTGTGCTATTAGTTGGGCCTCCTGGTACAGGTAAAACCCTCCTAGCTCGTGCTGTAGCAGGTGAAGCAGGTGTACCGTTCTTCTCAATCTCCGGTTCAGAATTTGTAGAAATGTTCGTAGGTGTGGGTGCATCCCGCGTCCGCGATTTATTTGAACAAGCTAAGACTAATGCTCCTTGTATCGTCTTCATCGATGAAATTGACGCTGTAGGTCGTCAACGGGGTGCAGGTTTAGGTGGTGGTAACGATGAGCGGGAACAAACCCTCAACCAGTTGCTTACAGAAATGGATGGCTTTGAAGGTAATACTGGCATCATCATTATTGCCGCTACCAACCGTCCTGATGTCCTAGATGCAGCCTTATTGCGTCCTGGTCGCTTTGACCGTCAAGTTGTGGTAGACCGTCCCGACTATGCCGGACGCAGCGAAATTCTCAAGGTACATGCCCGTGGCAAAACCTTGGCGAAAGATGTGGATTTGGATAAAATCGCCCGTCGTACCCCTGGATTTACTGGCGCAGATTTATCCAACCTGCTGAATGAAGCCGCAATTCTGGCAGCACGCCGGAATTTGACTGAAATTTCGATGGATGAAATCAACGACGCAATTGATCGCGTATTAGCTGGCCCAGAGAAGAAAGACCGGGTAATGAGCGAAAAGCGCAAAACCTTGGTGGCTTATCACGAAGCTGGTCACGCTTTAGTTGGTGCATTGATGCCAGACTACGATCCTGTGCAGAAGATTAGCATCATCCCTCGTGGTCGCGCAGGTGGTTTAACTTGGTTTACCCCCAGCGAAGACCGCATGGACACTGGTTTGTACAGCCGCGCTTATCTTGAAAATCAGATGGCTGTGGCTTTGGGTGGTCGAATTGCTGAAGAATTAATCTTTGGTGAAGAAGAAGTTACCACTGGTGCTTCTAATGACTTGCAGCAAGTAGCACGGGTTGCGCGTCAGATGATTACCCGATTTGGCATGAGCGATCGCTTAGGCCCAGTCGCCCTTGGTCGTCAGCAAGGTAACATGTTCCTTGGACGGGATATCATGTCAGAGCGGGATTTCTCTGAAGAAACCGCTGCCGCCATTGATGAAGAAGTCCGTAAACTTGTGGATGTAGCCTATACACGCGCTAAAGAAGTGTTGGTAGGCAACCGCCATATTTTAGATCAGATAGCTCAAATGCTGGTTGATAAAGAAACGGTAGATGCTGAAGAGTTGCAAGAAATTCTGTCGAATAACGATGTGACAACCGCTGCCTTTGCCTAATTTAATCAATAGTTAGGAGTTACAAACAATTCCTAACTCCTAATTGTCAATAAAAGCCCGGTCATGAAGACTGGGCTTTTAATATGGGGTTATATACCCCGGAGGTTTCGTTATAGAGTTTCAGTATAAATCGCTTGTCTGATAGAGACTACCACCTGAGCATAATCAATTCCGGAAAATTAGAAAAATTTTTCTTTGGCTACTAGAGGTGGGTTTGGGAATTGGCATAGAACGAAGAATATATCAGGGTATCACGCGAGAGTGGCTGTACATAACCGTTTAATAACGCCGGAAGAACGTATCCAAATATTGGCACAAAGGTTACGTGAACTCGGTGTAGTTCCTGATTCTCCCTCGTCAGTTAGGGTAAAAATCCTCCTGTTAACATCTTCCATAACTAGCAACTTGGATTATTTAGTGAAAATTAGAAATCAGGATAATTCTGAGATTTTACAGAATTAACCTGATTGTTTTGAATGCAAAAGTATCCATGCATTCTCTGTAGCACCCCTTATAGCGATCAAAAGTGTTCTCCTATAGCTATAGCTTTCCGAATCTTGGCATAACTAACGTCAAAAGTGACTCGATACTTAACCAGCCGCCTATCTTAAACTCTGGATGTCGGTTTCAAAAATAGCCACGCCACAAAGAACGTCGCAGCTGTGAATAGTTGCGTTAAATCCAAAGCAGATAGATAGCCATCTGCAAATGAAGCAATACTGCGATCGGTAATGCCAAATACCCAGGATGATAATCCAAACAGCCAAATCCCATTTTTGAGATTTCCGACGAATTCTTTAGAGTCTGATGGTTTTTGGTCTTTCATGATCTTCTGTCCCGTTGGTGAGAAATTTGATGATTGATGTGAAATACCTGCCATTAAGAATTTTTTCTGACTCCTGACGCTGAATTTACACTTTCTATTAATAATATTAATAAATATTTCACCTACTTGACTTATCTACCAATAGGTACATCTCCTAATCTTGACATTACCCCTTTGGTTTTGCCACCTCCGATAGACGGCAATACGTTGAGTTCTCAGCTTTACAGGGTCGGGTTTGAATGCTGAGATTACAATATCTTTAAATAACTATATAAATATTTATTGATATTTTATATAAAACCCTCTATAGAACCCATTTGACATCTAAGAAGGTGCAGCAAGCCTCTTAACCATCAACCGAATAAAACAAAGATTAACCTTGGCAGTCGCATTCGCTAAAGTTCTCTCAAAGTTCTTGACGAGGATTTTGCATCTTTCCATCCAAGCATTTGACCGCT
>NZ_JACJTD010000170.1 GCF_014698505.1 Nostoc foliaceum FACHB-393
CCGTTGCAAATAATAATGAGCCTGTTTGCAAATAATGTGAGCCGAAGTGTAATTTTATTTGCAATTAATTTGAGCCAACAATTTTCTTGTTTGCAAGCCGGAGCGTTTATGTTTGCGAGCCGCAACATATAGAAGCTGGGTTTGGAGCTTGATTTGGCTTTGTTGCATGAATGAGAAAAAGACAAGCAATTTCAACTCTTTTTTGAAGTTAGAGAAATTGGGAAATCATCTAGGAATCATTGCATCCACATTGTTTATCCGTCTCTAACCAAGTTCCAAACTTGTCACAGCAAAGATGCGATTAATAGGTAAGTTAGGAATTTCTTTACTGTACATCCGAGCCAATTGAAAGACTGGCTGCAATTGGTAACGTTGAACTAAAGCAATCGCTTGGAAGTTGGGATCTGGCACATCAAGAAATACTGGGAAATCAGGATTTTGTGCAAGCAGGGCTTGAAACAATGCTTCAGCAATTTGTTCGTCATTAGCAAACAGTGGCCCAATCCGAAAACCTGTCTGAGCAGTTATTTTTGCACGGCCCCCTAATGGTTAAAATTGGCGGCGTAGCCCACACGAGAGCAGTTATCAGGCAGGTGCAGTTCGTTAATATAATACTTCTGGTGGGGAAATATCAGATCCGACAGCCACACCAGTGTTAGTAGAATTAATCCCTGCTTTAACAGTAGGGGATTGTTGTTTTAACGATTGTAAAACAGAAGAAGAGTTATCTTGCTCATTTGATATATTGGTATTTGCTTGTTGCTGGGACATCAGAGCTAATCCTCCCATTGCACTAGCAAGAAGAGCTGTATAACCTACATATAAATGCGTCGGACGAATTTCCAATCCCATTCCTTTTTTAGATTGATCCGAAAAGGGCTGAGTTACTGGTATAGCTGCTAGGAATGGCAAAGAGGCAGCTAAAGCAATACCATTAAGTCCTAAAGCATCTCCATAACGTCGTATAAATCCACGTACAAAAATGTCATCTGATAATTCTTTCCAGTTGCCGTTTTCTAATGCCTCTATCAGCTCCGTTCGAATATGAGTGGAAAGCTGGATGTGATCCAAAGAAAGCCCTTTGGATTGACGGGTTTTTTGGAGTTGTTGCCCGATTTGTCGTAAGCACACCATGCGTTCTTGGGCTGCAAGTTCAGCAAGTTTTGCAAGTTCTGCTTGAGAAATTCTCTGATGATTCAGCAATTGTAGTGATTTTTTCCACAGCGAATTTTCTGCTGTATTTTTAGATGGTTCTTCTCGGAGAGTGCAATGCTCCTCCTGTATCTCTGATGAAGAATTGACTGTTTCTGTGGCTTGCTTGGTATCTGTAACTGTTTCAACTTTTTGAGATTGTTGGGCAAATTGTTGAAATGCTAACCCGATCGCTTCTCTACCTACGGCTTTTAATAAATCTTGAGCCTGATCTGTTTGTTCACCTATTAACTTTTGCACAATTGCTAAAGCACGTCGATAAGCTCGGCTACGATGCAGTTGTACTTCTATTTCTCCTAAAAGCGATCGCAACTGATCTTGAGAAATTTCAATATTCGGATTGTCCAGAAATTGCAAATAGTATACAGGAGTAGTAACCATTGTGAAAGCCTTTTAGATGAACTCAATCAAAGAAAGTTACAATCATCTCTTCACTATTTTTCCTAACTTCATCTTTGTTTTCCGGATGTTAATTGTATAATTTAAATTTTTTAATTGCTCATCAACACTGAAACAAGGCAGTAATAACCGTAGTCATGGTTTTAAAAATGATACTAGTATCTTTTTGAGAAAAAACCTTGAGTGCGTACCAAGAGTAAGTTCTAGAAGTGCTGCAACGTCGTCTACTATTGTTCAGTAAATTCCTTGAACTGTGCGTAAGCCTCCTTCCAAGCGGCTGAACCGCCTTTGTTGCACTGCCACAGCTAATTAATTTAAGGTAACTTTGAAGGTATTAGTGAAAATTCCAAACTGTCAAGTTTTATTTGTTGCTCAACTTGACAAATATAACGAAAAAGCCCTTTCTTTATTAAACCCAAGGGGCAACTTGGTATGAAATATTGTCTTGGCACGCCTGCTATTGGAAATAGCTAGCTACCCCAATAGCCCACATCAGAAAGGCTTTCGGCAATAAGAGAGAAAATTCAAGCAGGAGTGGCGGTAGGTCACTTCCTTGAGAATCGCAGCGCAAAGGCAACGCGATGCCTAGTAGTCGGCAACCGAGCGGCAGTAGACACAATCACGTATCCTGACCTTGATCGGGTATGTCACCGCCATCGATCCCTGCCAGACGACATCTGGACTAACAGTGTGGGAGAACCTGCTCCGAGTCCCTACTAGCAATAATTGCAGGATGCTTTTTGTACTATTTTTGTGGGTTTACCTTGACCAAATGCTTATCGGTCAATCCCAGGTTGTGGATGTTGGTCATGGGGTCAGGGCAAACGCATCTTATTTACTAATAAAAACTAAGGGAGATTCCAAAATGACATAGATAATTGTAAAAATTGATGGAATGATAAATAAAATAAATCAAGTATTTTTAAAAATGTGAATTAGCTTA
>NZ_JACJTD010000171.1 GCF_014698505.1 Nostoc foliaceum FACHB-393
TCTGTTAGTGCAGCATTAATGTTTTTAAAACACTGCTCTGTTTGTTTTACAACATCATCAGATATGGTCATCGAACTGTAATCAAAACCCGTGGTACCAGAAACAAAAACCCAGTTTCCATCAACAATTGCTCTCTGATAAGCAATTTCTTGCTCAAAGATAGAACCAGAAGATATGAATTGACGACTCATTTAATTGTGGAATCTCCTTCCAAATGTATCTACAATTAAACCACTATCAACCAATCACACAGTACAGACTTACACCCCGCAGCAAAGTTAACAGCAATCTGCCACTGCCCCAGATACCCATTCCAAAACTGCGAGTAAAAAAGTCACTCCAGCCTAAAAAATCCAAATTCATTGATGTTTACTCGATGTGTGCTGCTTTTCTAATAAACAAGGCGCACAGAGACAGACACTTTTGTAAATGAATTTCTTAGTGTCTGTAAATTCGAGTATCATTCCTGTAAATGGAGGATTTAACGAAAATCTCTGCGCCTTGAGTTGGTTGAGTTTTTGAAGGCAACCCGGACAGCTAGTAATTGAGTCATCATTCTTCCTTCCTTACGTATTACAAGAATAATCTACATTACTACATTATCTCATTTCGGCAGAACTAGCATCAAATACTGTGACGGCTTGATAGTACTTCAGTAGATTGCTAGGCAATATATTCTTTGAGCAAGTCATCATTCTCAATTGGTGGGCATCAAGAAGATTAGTGGACAAAACAGACTGCCCGGCTCGTTATTTTTGAGTGGGGCATCCGCGACTTTGAGCAAATAGCTTGACGGGTTACAGGATATGTTTGCTGGTGATGAAAGAAGTAGCGACACCGAACAGCCCGTCGTAGACATCGCTCTTAAAGCAAAGCGTAGCCAATCGATTTTCTCTATTACTGCCGAAAGTTCTGCTGATGTGGACTATTGGAGTCATGAGCGGGGAGTTGGTGGTCAATCTGGCGTGAAGATTCGGTTTAGGAGCTTTTGTGTTAGAAAAGCTCCTGCCAAGGGAAGACTTAAAACAAGAGCCTATGTTAAAAAACTTGGCTGTAATTCGTCAGCCGAACGCTACAAATTACAAGATTACACAACAGGAATGGTAACGTGTACATGAATTAAGAGGATAGTGATCGCTCATTCGTAAGGAAAAACTAACAGTAGAGGCGATGCCTTCAGCAGGCGTTTCGCGATCGCTTCCAGAAATAGAAAAAATAAAAAGCTCCGTAATTTATCAAAAGGTAATTCCTATGAATATTGGAAATGTAAGTCCTCAGATGCAGAGAAGGTTTCAAATATTAGATGAAATGGTAGAGAAAGGTTATATAAAACCAATTAAGCCATTGTTTGACTTCTTGCCCTCATTATGTTTTGATGCCGAAAAGACTTCTGAATTTAATAATGCTCCTCAAGAACTCAAGAAAGAATTTAATCGAAATATGTTTTCTTGGTACGCATTCTGGCTAGGAATATTTGCCTTTACCCAAACTAAGTTAGAAAAAGATTACTTAATTTATTTTAGTAGTTTTATCGTCATAATATCTCTTCTCCCACCAACCCCATTTGATACAGGTTTAGGATTAGGAGCTAGTATTTTTTTGAGTCGAGCTTTTGTTTTCAGTCGCTATTATCAATACAAAAATTATGGTAGATGCCCTAGCAACAGAAATACATTTTCAGCTATTTTTATTTCACTGATTTATTTTTGCATACTAGTAATAGTTAGTGCCATTATTCAGACCATTCTTTATCCTGATACGAATTAAAATTATTAATGGATAAATTGCTAGGTTTAGGAGAATAGATAATATGCTTTCATCAAAATATTTAATATCCACATTTTCTATAATAGCTAGCATTGTATTAGTAACTAATTTGCTCAATATAGCAGATGCTGCCACTAGATTTAATCATATTGAAGTTTCAAGATGCTGAATACTGGAGACAGATTAAAAAAGCTTGGCGCTCTAATCGCAACTCTGACCAGCTTGAAGAAATTTCTACTCGCAATATCATCTGTGAAAATCCAGGATGGGGAGTTTAAAATAACAAGAACTGCGATCGCTCCCCAACCCCATGACCAGGGCAAACGCATCTAAATATTGACGAGCCTGAATCAGGGTGAAATACGCCAAGACTCAAACTACATAAGGCTTTGAGGAAATTAAATCTCACTCATTATAAAAATGATAATCATTACGAGGGGGG
>NZ_JACJTD010000172.1 GCF_014698505.1 Nostoc foliaceum FACHB-393
TAAAAATGCTTCCCGAAATCCCTGAGCCTATTTTATTAACCCAGATTTTTGCCAAGCTTACTGCTTTAGGTCGTGTTCATCCCGTTTCTACAGGCGTTGAACCCTCGTGAATTGGCAATGGTATTGTTAAATCAAGCATCTATTTTAGGTAAAGACCAGTCAGAGAAAGGGTTCCAGGAAACCTCACGAACTACTCAGAAACATCTCACAATCTCTTTTGAAGAGATTGTGAGATGTTTCTCTGACACGCAACCCGTTATTTCGCACTGTGAGGAGGCGGCGATCGCTCCCTTGGGGGTCGCGTCGCCTCAGTCTGTTCAAGGCGTGGAAGAGTTGGAGGAAGAGCTACCTGCGGTAACGGACTGTACATCACTAGCGCTTGTGGATGATGCACCGAGTCAAGCTGCTCCGTTGTTGGCTGAAAATCAATATTGTGGTGTTGAGCCGAAAGATTTTGGTTCTTCAGGCACTTGTTCCGCCGCGTCTGCTGCCCAAAATGAAAAATCTTTAAATTCTGCGATGCCTGCGGCGGGCGTAGCCATCGCTAATCAAACACAGGAGGAAGTAGAACAAAATAATTCCGCTTCGTTGTCGGGAGAAAATCAAGTCTCTGGTTTTGAGCCGAAAGACTGTGATGAGGGTAATTGTTCCGCCGCGCCCATGTCATTAAATCAAAGTGAGATATTTGAATGGTTGGATAGAGCAAACGTTGGAGAATGCCCCCCATTGTGGGTAATTCAATATTTGCTAGACAGCAAGTATTACGCCAGCATGAGGGCAACAATCAGCAAGTTTGAGAAGCAGTGGAATATATCTGTAATCAATTATCAGGTGCAAAAATCTAGTGAGGCGTTGTTTACCACCGTTCGCGGAGCGTCTCGTAGAGAAGACATCGCCATTAGATCCAAAGCTAGACTATTGCGAATGGAGAAACTGAAGATGGCTTCTCTGGTTGGAGAAAATCCTGGTTTTGACTTCCTCCAACAATGCTGGAATGATGACCCTGCTTTGCAGATTGTGATCAAGAAATTGCTGGCGAAGTTTCCGCAGTGGGGGATTGCTTGTGTAGATGGGGTGTTGATTGATTGGGAGGATTAGCTAGGAGAGCGGCAAGACCTTCTCTGAACACTATGTCAATATTTACTCGCCTATAACTTGTCCAAGAGGCTTTTTATAATTGAAAGTGAAAGTGTTACCATTTTTGATCGCTTGTCGCATCTCTTCGCACATTGGATATTCGCCTACACCACTTAAGCTTACCCAAGCTTTGGATCTGGTAAGTGCAACAAATAGCTGGTTACGAAGGCTTATACTGCTTTCATCTTTTGCAATATTGTTAAAACCTATCACGTGTACCATATCTGACTTTTCCCGTTAAGTCTCTTTTGCAAGCTGCCAACCCTCACAGAGGTCGTGTAATTTTAACCAACCTCGCCACAGTACCTGGATACCAATAGGTGTTTTACTTCGATGTTCTAAGTCAGCGTTTTTAAATTTAACCTATTTTTTCGTCAAGATCCTTATCCAGCAGGGGTTTCAGAAATACCGTGCGTTCGCCCTGTTAGCAGTGCTGGAAGAAGAAGATCCTTGGGTACGTCTTGATGCAGCTAAAGTTCTAGTAGACTTAAGAAACTTATCAAATTTAGTCTTACAAACACTACAAGCATTAATGAATGATGGAGATTCTGAAGTGTGTGAAGAAGCAGCTCAACTTTTAGAATTGCAGGGTTTACCTTTCTACTCACAAAACTTTTAAACAATACTGCCGGGATAAATTTGGTTAAAGTCGCCAGAAATCAAATTATTTCTTTGCAATATAGGAAATGCTCATACTATTGATAGATAACCTGAGTTCGGGATAAGGAAAAGGACAGGTAGTAAGCTGAAAATAGCGTTAAATCCAGCACCTGTCCTATGTTTAGTTTAGATGTTTTGTTTTGCCACGTAGATGATTTCTGTCAAGCATTTGA
>NZ_JACJTD010000173.1 GCF_014698505.1 Nostoc foliaceum FACHB-393
TAAAAATTAATATATCAAGTTGATTGCTAGTTGTAATATATCTTCGTCACAACAGTGTAGACCCGAATCTGCATGAATCTAAAACTTGCGTGGACAGTAGGACTATTAACAGTAGCGATCGCTATCGCTGGTTTAGCTTCGGTATCTGCCCAGCATCCTTACACAACTCAATCAAAAGAACAAGAGAAAATATTTTTCGTTCCCCGCGACCGTCCTAAGTCTGGAGTCGGCTGGGAAATTACTACCACTTCTGGCGAAGCAGAGATAGCGCTGGCACAGCATCTGGTGAACATTGGAGCAAAGGAATATGTCGCATGGTGGTGTCCCCACTGTCATGAACAGAAGTTGCTCTTTGGTAAGCAAGCATATCAAATTATCAGCGATAGTATTAAGTTTGAGTGCGACAACAGAGGTGTTAATGCTCAACCTGATTTATGCAAAGCCGCAAATGTCTCTGCTTATCCCACTTGGGTCATCAATGGCAATCAATATAGTGGTGTACAAAATCTCAAAGACTTAGCGAGAATCTCTGGTTATAAAGGTAGTAATAATTTCAAGTATGTTCATGTGCCTCGATTTTTTTAGCGGCTCAATGCCCCATACATAAAACTTGAAATGTGCAAAGAGCAGGTTAAACGTTATTAATGCCAATCTTTTACTATCTCTTTTCGATAGCCTGATTGTATGGTGTTAGCGTTACCCACGTCAGAACATGACCAACTGCATAATTGTAAATAATTTGTTTATTTTTATCATTCTCCCAAAAACTTAAATCTCTATCAATCAGTTTTTGACTATTTTCTTCAGATTTTTTATGTATAACTAATTCGGTTCCATCTTCACCTTCTAAGCCTAATAATATCCCTTGATATAAGTATTCAGTAATATAGTAGGTAGCTAGCGTAAACAGGCGAATACATATTTCCCAAGAAGACTTTGACTCTCTAATAAATTTTAAAACATCTGAGCAGATTAAGCAGTGTAGTTTTCGGTTTAATTGACCTGTTACTTGTTCCATAAAATGCTTTTGGATACTAGAATTGGGCAATATTCGCCGCTTGTCTCCTAAATATATATGAGTTAACCAGACTGGTACTCCACTAAAAACGTAATCGATGATCTGAAAAATTTTTGGAGTGTAATCTTCTTCTACACGAAAGCTAGTAGCAAATAATTCCCCAATCTCTCGGTATTTGGGATCTAATGTTTCCAGAATCTCATTCACCTGAGAATTGGATACTTCGCAATGGTAGTTAGCCATTAACCCCCAAAATTCTCGGCGGATATATCGTGAACGAGCTTCTGTAATACTTTTTTGTAAATTCTTAACTTTGACGCTACTGTATCTACTCACTCGTTTCTCACAATACATCGCCAATTTCTTATCTACACTCCGCGGATGGCGAAAATGTGCTGATCTTTTTCTTAATGCCTCCGGTGAATTGGCAGGTATCCAATCTACAAAATTTCCGCACTCTACACATTGACATACTAGGTCACTTAAATCACTTGCATCTACATCAGTAGCTTGTAATAACTCTTGGTATTGATTATGCCTGAATACCCGCAGTGCTATATCCATTCCATACTTGCCCTTGATACATTTCAATTTCTTTGGTCTTGTAGTGAAATACTTCACCAACCAAGCCAACTGCTTAACTCACTTCAAACGATCTTGCTCCCAGAAAATCAACCTTGGCAAATCTATTCTTTCATGATCTAGCTAAGTTTAATCTGGTCTTCAAAAAGCGTTGTACTGTAAAGAAAATAAAACCCCGTTCTCCTGCCAAGTTCTTCCGTCTGAATTCACCTCAATCAACGGAATACTCAGGGCAAACGCATCTAAATATTGACGAGCCTGAATCAGGGTGAAATACGCCAAGACTCAAACTACATAAGGCTTTGAGGAAATTAAATCTCACTCATTATAAAAATGATAATCATTACGAGGGGGG
>NZ_JACJTD010000174.1 GCF_014698505.1 Nostoc foliaceum FACHB-393
CGGCTAACGTCTCAAGTGAGATGGCGGTGAACTACTTCATCAAGAATTACTATCACCAAGGAAAGTCGCTTTGGAATGGTCAAGGTGCTAAAAAGTTGGGGTTGTCAGGGGCAGTCGATGACGAAGACGCTTTTAAAAATATCATTGAGGGGCTTACGCCTGATGGTCGTGAGGTATTGAATGCCAGAATAGTCAAAGAAAAGGGGAAAGGAGAACGCAGAGCCGCATTAGACTGTACATTTTCTGCGCCCAAAAGTGTGAGCTTGATGGCATTGGTGGGTGGGGATACACGGTTAATCGATGCCCATCATAAGGCGCTAAAAGAAACCTTGGAGCTAATAGAGCAGCGTTATGCCTATACCAGAGTGACAGATAATAGCGGCAGACATAGAGTTAAAACTGGTAACTTGGTCGTCGCGCAGTTCGATCACATCGAAAGTCGGGATTTAGACCCACATCTGCACACCCATTGTTTGCTGATGAACATGACTAAAACTCCAGATGGTAGGTGGTTGAGTTTGGGTAATAACGAGATATTCGCCAATAAGAAATTCTTGGGGATGGCATACCAAAGCTCTCTGGCGCGTGAGGTGCAGAAGCTTGGCTACGAGATAGAGCTTCGTTTACATGGGCAGTTTGATATAAAAGGCTTTAAATTCGAGGATTTAGAGGCATTTTCTAAGCGGCGACAGCAAATCATCGCCTCATCTAGTGCTAATTCGACTTGGGCCGAACGTGAAAAAATTTGGGATGATACCCGCCAGCGCAAGCAGAAACTACCAGAATCAGAATTAGTTGCATTGTGGAAGTCAGAAGCTGCGGCGTTAGGTATCACGTTTGTCAAGCCAGGAGAACCAAGAAAAGAACAGGCTCCTCTTGTGGTTGAGCAAAAAAGTCTGATTGATGCGTTAGATGATGCGATCGCACATTGCAGTGAGAGAAATGTCGCTTTTAGACAAGAGGATTTAGAAAAATTCATCCTAGAATCACGTTTAGCTACGGATGTAACAGCGATTGCACCCCTGATTAGAGAACATCAGGAGTTAATCGGTTTGCCAGGGTTAACTCACCAATTTACGACGATGACAGCAGTGAGGCGGGAGTTGGCGACGATTGAGTTGATGCAGCAAGGTGTTGGAAAAGTAGTCCCAATAACTAATAGAGAAGTAGTTGAGAGCCAGTTACAGAAAACCTTACTAAATACCGGACAGCGCCAAGCAGTAGAATTAGCTGCAACAACATCTGACCAGTTCATTGCATGGCAGGGAGTAGCTGGTGCTGGTAAGACTTTCGCCCTCAAGGAGTTGAAAGCGATAGCCACAGATGCCGGATACACTATTCTTGGCTTTGCCCCTAGTTCCTCTGCTGCTAAGGTTTTGAGTGAAGAGTTAGAAATTCAGTCTCTTACAGTGGCTAGATTACTTGTCACTGAACCACAAGAAATTGAACCAAATCAAATCTGGATTGTGGACGAAGCGGGTTTACTCAGTGCTAAGGATGCCCATGCACTCCTACAACGAGCAACCTTACTTCAAGCTAGGGTGATTTTAGTCGGTGACACTCGGCAGTTGTCAGCAGTATCAGCAGGGAATCCCTTCAAATCCTTGCAACAGGCGGGAATCAAAACCGCACACCTCAATGAATCGTTGCGCCAAAAAGACCCTCAACTGAAGCTGGCAGTAGATTTAATTGCCGATGGCAGAGTAGAAGCGGGATTTGAACATCTACTGGCGACCGGCTCAATAAAAACTGTTTCTTCAGAATCCAAAATAGAGCAGATCGCCAATGATTATATAGTAGGGACACCAGAGCAGCGACTCAAAACTCTTGTGTTAGCTGGAACAAATACAGAAAGACTTGCCCTTACCCAAGCGATTCGCTCGAAGCTCAAGGGTGAAGGAACTTTGGGAGAAACTGCAACCATCACCCAATTGCAAACCA
>NZ_JACJTD010000175.1 GCF_014698505.1 Nostoc foliaceum FACHB-393
TTACGCTTTTCTTAGTGCCATTCCTTTTTAATTCTTTCATTAACCACCAATTTACATTGGATATTTTTAGATATATATTCTGTATGAAGAAATATCACCTCAAAACACCCAAAGTCAACACCCTACCACAGAGCTACCCAAAAGACAACTTCACAGGCGATTCAACCGCAGCAACAGAATAACTGTGATCCTGCTTACCCAGATTTTTGCATTCCAAAGAATTCACCAGACTTAGATTGCCGAGATATTAGCCAAAGAAGGTTTAGAGTGCTGCCACCCGATCCTCATGGGTTTGACCGAGATGGGGATGGGATTGGGTGCGAAAAATAACTACGACGAAACACAGCTTTCAGCTAGGCAGTAAAAATGTTTCATCAAAATCAAGATTGTGAAATTGACTCCGAACCTTTAAAGACCGTTGGAATAGCCATCACCATCAACATTATTAAGTTAGCAACCCAAAACAATACGACAACACCAAAACCCACTAATGTCAAATAGGAAAATGTTAATTGTGTGAATCCATCTAGCAATTGCCACAACCGAAAAGCTGTGTAGAAAAAGCCAATAGGTACAACAATACTTGGCACTAGGGAGCGACTAAAAACACGTTCAGATATGAGTTGTACAGCGACTATCAACAGGTAACTTCCCCAAAATACCCATACAGATGGTTGTTTCCAAGCCAGAGCTAACAAGCACATCGGTAATAAAACTCCAGCAACCAAGGCTAATTTGACCCACCATCGCAGAAATTGCCATTGCTGCTGGTTATACCCAATTTCTGCCGTAAAGGGTAAACATCGAGCTTTCACACCAAAACCATAGCCAAGAGATAGCAGGGTTATAATCAGAATAAAGAGCGTAAGAATCAATCCATTATTAACTGTCATCTGCTCGAAAATACCAATTTTCATACTCTTAGTTGAATCTGGCTTTAACAGCCTCGCTCCACCTTGGATGCCAATAACAATATTTCGCCTTCTACTTTTATATACTCAGTGTGCAATGTGTTGATTTAAGCTAGTCGAAGGTTGAAGTCGAACTTCTCTCTCTTTTGCTCTAGCAGTCCTAGTTCATCGCTTCCCAAATTGATTTTCTCTTTTATTGCCGAAAGTGATGCTAATATAGGCGATTGGAGTGATGAGTGATGTATTGGGAGACTGTTTTACTTTCCAGACATACTGTAAGTAAGAAATTTACAAGTTCGTAGTCTTATCGAGTCTTTTAAAGCCTAACCAGTAGGTTGCTCAATTATTCACAAATTTATTAAATATTGTACTAATAAGCTCATCCATCATTGAACTATTACTCAAAAATAGTCACTCATTTTCAGAATTATTAATACTGCTTATACTTAGTTTTTAATCGAAAACTATTGAGAAATAAATTTTGTAGCAGCAAATGTCAAAGGCTAAGAATTCCTTAACGCTGCGTCCGCCCAAAAGTGTCCCAATTAATATTAGTAATATGCAAGAGAATGCATTTATTTTGTAGTACAAAAAATCGAGATAACCTTTGATGAACAACTTATTAGCGAAAAATGATACGAACATTTTAGTAATTGGAGCAGGAGTCAGTGGTCTAACAACTGCTATATGTCTAAGAGAGGCGGGTTTTAATGTTGTCAGGACTTACGCAACTGGCACAAATAGCGGGCGGGGCGTAGCCCTGCCACACGACAACTTAAATCAAACCAAGCACATAGGAATACTTGGGCGTTTTAGTTGCTGAATTAAATAATTGGAAAGCAAA
>NZ_JACJTD010000176.1 GCF_014698505.1 Nostoc foliaceum FACHB-393
TAAGCTAATTCACATTTTTAAAAATACTTGATTTATTTTATTTATCATTCCATCAATTTTTACAATTATCTATGTCATTTTGGAATCTCCCTTAGTTTTTATTAGTAAATAAGATGCGTTTGCCCTGGGGGCATCCTTACTTGGTACAATCTGCGATTGCCCATCTCAAAAGCCAGCAAGTGACCTTAGAAGAACTCTTGAGACTTGCGCCAACAGAGCAAGGAATCTTCAGCAATCACTTGCGACAACAACTGTGGCATTTACAACATAATTCCCAGCTTGAGATAGGGTATAAAAAAGTAGTAATGACGAACGCACCTGTGAGGCTAGATACTGAAGTTACCTTTAAGTTATATAGCTTGGGGTTAGTAAAACTCTCCAGTAATGATTGCGTTCCTGGTTGTGATTTGTATCGTCAGTACTTCTCAACTCGTTTGGAGTCGGTAAATCGTGGTTGACCAATACATATTCTCTGGAAGTCTACCTGAAAATGCCAGCACCTACGTCATACGAGAAGCTGATGCACAGTTATATGAAGGGCTGAAAGCGGGGAAGTTTTGTTACGTACTAAATTCGCGCCAAAGTGGAAAGTCCAGCTTGCGTGTGCGAATCATGCAGCGATTGAGAGATGATGGCATACAGTGTGCAACCGTTGACCTTTCTGCTGGAGGTATTCAGAATGTCCCTCCCGAACAATGGTATGCAGACTTAATTGATACGCTCATTGACAGTTTTGGATTAGATTTAGATTTTGGTGATTGGTGGGAGGCGAATCAGTTAAATTCATTAGTAACTCAATTTCGCAAGTTTCTAGAAGAAGTATTACTTGTTGAAGTTCAAGAGAATATTGTTATTTTTATTGATGAGATTGATAGCGTACTCAGTCTGAATTTTCCTACAGATGACTTTTTTGCACTGATTCGTGCTTGTTATAACAAGCGTGTTGATAACCCTGAATATAATCGTCTCACATTCTGTTTATTGGGGGTAGCATCACCAACTAATTTGATTGAAGATAAACAGCGTACCCCGTTTAACATTGGTAAAGCTATCTCTCTCAAGGGTTTTCAACTGCATGAGGCTGAACCATTAGAAAAGGGTTTACGTAAAAAATTCAGTCATCCCCAGGCGATAATGCAGGAGATTTTGCAGTGGACTGGGGGACAACCATTTCTGACTCAAAAGCTCTGTCAGTTCATGGTTGAAGAATCGGAAGAAGAAAATCCTCGTTCAGTAGAGCAAGTTGTTAGGTCACGGATTATTGAAAGTTGGGAATCACAGGATGAACCTGAACATCTGCGAACAATTCAAGCCAGGATTTTACGGGATGAACAACGGGCAGGTTACTTACTAGAACTATATCAGCAAGTCCGTTTGGCTGAGGAGCGATCGCTCCTCATAGCAGATGATACTTTAGAGCAGAGTGAGTTATACCAATTTAATGTGAAGCTGCATAGAAAAGAGCTTCCAAGATAAAGTTATAAGAAGAGACAGAAATTACTTGCTCAAATGTAAGTTGGTCGAATATCTCTTGGATGCGTTCGCGTAAAGCTTGTA
>NZ_JACJTD010000177.1 GCF_014698505.1 Nostoc foliaceum FACHB-393
AGGGGGCTTTGATAGAAAAATGAATCCTGGCATCGAGCTATTTTTGCGTAGGGCTACCCCTAAACTATCGTGGCCGCAGCAGCGTTTCACCTCTGAGTTCGGGAAGGGTTCAGTGTGGTTCCACCGCGCAATAGACACCAGGAAAACCTGATGGGAATTAAAAATTAAAAATGTAAAATTAAAAATGACTTTTGAAAATTTACATTTCTAATACTTCAGAAACCCTGAAGACTGCACAGTAACGCGAAACCAAATGAGTTGTGAGGTCAAGCCCTCGGTCTGTTAGCACGGCTCGGCTACATACATTGCTGCACTTCCACCTACCGCCTAAGAACGGGTGTTCTTCCCGTGACCTTACCCACTTACGTGGTGAGAGCACTCATCTTGAGGTGGGCTTCCCACTTAGATGCTTTCAGCGGTTATCCGCTCCGCACTTGGCTACCCAGCGTTTACCGTTGGCACGATAACTGGTACACCAGCGGTGCGTTCCTCCCGGTCCTCTCGTACTAAGGAGGACTCCTCTCAATGCTCTTACGCCTGCACCGGATATGGACCGAACTGTCTCACGACGTTCTGAACCCAGCTCACGTACCGCTTTAATGGGCGAACAGCCCAACCCTTGGGACGTACTTCCGCCCCAGGTTGCGATGAGCCGACATCGAGGTGCCAAACCTCCCCGTCGATGTGGACTCTTGGGGGAGATCAGCCTGTTATCCCTAGAGTAACTTTTATCCGTTGAGCGACGGCCATTCCACTCTGCGCCGTCGGATCACTAAGGCCTACTTTCGTACCTGCTCGACTTGTCAGTCTTGCAGTCAAGCTCCCTTTATGCCTTTACACTCGCCGCACGGTTTCCAAGCGTGCTGAGGGAACCTTTGCGCGCCTCCGTTACCTTTTAGGAGGCGACCGCCCCAGTCAAACTGCCCACCTGAAACTGTTCCCTGACCAGATAATGGTCATGGGTTAGAATTCTAGCTTCGCCAGAGTGGTATCTCACCGTTGGCTCCATACTCCCCACAAGGAATACTTCATCGCCTCCCACCTATCCTGCGCAAGCCAAGCCCGAACACAATTCCAGGCTACAGTAAAGCTTCATAGGGTCTTTCTGTCCAGGTGCAGGCAGTCCGTATCTTCACAGACATTCCTATTTCGCCGAGTCTCTCTCTGAGACACCATCCAGATCGTTACGCCTTTCGTGCGGGTCGGAACTTACCCGACAAGGAATTTCGCTACCTTAGGACCGTTATAGTTACGGCCGCCGTTCACCGGGGCTTCGGTCGCTAGCTTCAGGGTTGCCCCCTGACCAACTTCCTTAACCTTCCGGCACTGGGCAGGCGTCAGCCCCCATACTGCGTCTTTATGACTTTGCGGAGACCTGTGTTTTTGGTAAACAGTCGCCTGGATCTCTTCACTGCGACCCACGTCTTAGGTGGGCACCCCTTCTTCCGAAGTTACGGGGCCATTTTGCCGAGTTCCTTAGAGAGAGTTATCTCGCGCCCCTTGGTATTCTCAACCTCCCTACCTGTGTCGGTTTCGGGTACAGGTAACTGTAAGTTAACGTGTTTAGAGCTTTTCTTGGAAGCTAGACTATGCCACTTCCCCACCGTAGTGGGTCGTACTCACGCCTCAACTCGAAACGTTTTCGCCGTCTCTCAACATCTTGACGCTTGAACCGGTAACCAACATCCGGCTGACAATTATCTTCTCCGTCCCTCTGCACAACCTACAATCAGTACGGGAATTTTAACCCGTTGTCCATCGACTACGCCGTTCGGCCTCGCCTTAGGCCCTGACTAACCCTCCGGGGACGAACCTGGCGGAGGAAACCTTAGGGTTTCGGGGCATTGGATTCTCACCAATGTTTGCGCTACTCAAGCCGACATTCTCACTTCCGTTTCGTCCACAGCTGCTTGCCGCTACTGCTTCTACCTACGACGGAACGCTCCCCTACCGATTAACATAAGTTAATCCCACAGCTTCGGTACATCGCTTAGCCCCGTTCATTTTCGGCGCGAGAGCGCTTGACTAGTGAGCTATTACGCACTCTTTCAAGGGTGGCTGCTTCTAGGCAAACCTCCTAGTTGTCTGTGCACTCTCACCTCCTTTATCACTTAGCGATGATTTGGGGACCTTAGCTGGTGGTCTGGGCTGTTTCCCTCTTGACAATGAAGCTTATCCCCCACTGTCTCACTGGCAATGTGTGCTCTGGGTATTCAGAGTTTGTCTCGATTTGGTACCGGTCTCCCAGCCCGCACCGAAACAGTGCTTTACCCCCCAGATATAATCATTACCGCTGCGCCTAAACACATTTCGGGGAGAACCAGCTAGCTCCTGGTTCGATTGGCATTTCACCCCTAACCACAGCTCATCCGCTGATTTTTCAACATCAGTCGGTGCGGACCTCCACTTGGTGTTACCCAAGCTTCATCCTGGCCATGGTTAGATCACCAGGGTTCGGGTCTATAAACACTGATTATCGCCCTTTTCAGACTCGGTTTCCCTTTGGCTCCAGCATTTTCGCTTTAACCTACCAGTGCCTATAAGTCGCCGGCTCATTCTTCAACAGGCACGCGGTCAGACTTTGAATAGTCCTCCCACTGCTTGTAAGCTAACGGTTTCATGTTCTATTTCACTCCCCTTCCGGGGTTCTTTTCACCTTTCCCTCGCGGTACTGGTTCACTATCGGTCACACAGTAGTATTTAGCCTTACGAGGTGGTCCTCGCTGATTCACATGGGATTCCTCGTGCCCCATGCTACTCGGGATTCAGCTACTATCCTTTGACTTTCGACTACAGGACTTTCACCTTCTTTGGTGCAGTATTTAGCTGCTTCATCTAGCCTCCAGATTCGATATCGCTGTCCCACTACCCCAATCGGTAAACCAATTGGTTTAGGCTTTTCCCCTTTCGCTCACCACTACTTAGGGAATCTCTGTTTTGATTTCTCTTCCTCCAGCTACTAAGATGTTTCAATTCGCTGGGTTGGCTCTCTCCTGCCTATATATTCAGCAGGTAGTATATAGGGTTGCCCCATTCGGAAATCTCCGGCTCAATGTTTGCTTCCAACTCCCCGGAGCATATCGTCGGTAACCACGTCCTTCATCGCCTCTGTGTGCCTAGGTATCCACCGTTAGCCCTTATTAGCTTGACCACTCAATACATTTGGTGTTTCACCTGATTGCATTCACAAATACATCCTTTCGGAATGTCCGTGTCTGCCTGCTAATTTCGCGTTACTATGCAGTTTTCAAGGTTCTGGCTGAGAACATTCTCAGCAGTCTGACACGAGTGTCATGTTGCTGGTTTCTCACAATTTTTTATCAATGGCAATCGCCACAGGTGGAGGTTAGCGGACTCGAACCGCTGACATCCTGCTTGCAAAGCAGGCGCTCTACCAACTGAGCTAAACCCCCAGATACAATTAAAAATTGATAATTAAAAATTAAAAATTGAATTTTCTTCATTTTTAATTTTGCATTTTACATTTTTAATTGATTCAGGTGGGCCATCCTGGACTCGAACCAGGGACCTCACCCTTATCAGGGGTGCGCTCTAACCACCTGAGCTAATAGCCCATATCGAACCTTCATCATAGTTTGAAAGCTTTTAACAATGCAAATATCTGCGACCGACCTAGGTTAGACCAACTTACTATCTATTTAACTGTATGTTTTTCGATATGTAAGGGGTGTAGGTCTCCCTAAAAAGGAGGTGATCCAGCCACACCTTCCGGTACGGCTACCTTGTTACGACTTCACCCCAGTCACCAGTCCTGCCTTAGGCATCCTCCCCCCCGAAAGGTTGGAGTAATGACTTCGGGCACTACCAGCTTCCATGGTGTGACGGGCGGTGTGTACAAGGCCCGGGAACGAATTCACTGCAGTATGCTGACCTGCAATTACTAGCGATTCCTCCTTCACGCAGGCGAGTTGCAGCCTGCGATCTGAACTGAGCTCCGGTTTACGGGATTTGCTTGCATTCGCATGCTTGCTGCCCTCTGTCCGGAGCATTGTAGTACGTGTGTAGCCCAAGGCGTAAGGGGCATGCTGACTTGACGTCATCCCCACCTTCCTCCGGTTTGTCACCGGCAGTCTCTCTAGAGTGCCCAACTTAATGCTGGCAACTAAAAACGAGGGTTGCGCTCGTTGCGGGACTTAACCCAACATCTCACGACACGAGCTGACGACAGCCATGCACCACCTGTGTTCGCGCTCCCGAAGGCACTCTTCCCTTTCAAGAAGATTCGCGACATGTCAAGCCTTGGTAAGGTTCTTCGCGTTGCATCGAATTAAACCACATACTCCACCGCTTGTGCGGGCCCCCGTCAATTCCTTTGAGTTTCACCGTTGCCGGCGTACTCCCCAGGCGGGATACTTAACGCGTTAGCTACGGCACGGCTCGGGTCGATACAAGCCACGCCTAGTATCCATCGTTTACGGCTAGGACTACTGGGGTATCTAATCCCATTCGCTCCCCTAGCTTTCGTCCCTCAGTGTCAGTTGCGGCCTAGCAGAGCGCCTTCGCCACCGGTGTTCTTCCTGATCTCTACGCATTTCACCGCTACACCAGGAATTCCCTCTGCCCCGAACGCACTCTAGCCATGTAGTTTCCACTGCTCTTATCTAGTTGAGCTAGACTCTTTAACAGCAGACTTACATAGCCACCTGCGGACGCTTTACGCCCAATCATTCCGGATAACGCTTGCATCCTCCGTATTACCGCGGCTGCTGGCACGGAGTTAGCCGATGCTTATTCCTCAGGTACCGTCATTGTGTTCTTCCCTGAGAAAAGAGGTTTACGACCCAAGAGCCTTCCTCCCTCACGCGGTATTGCTCCGTCAGGCTTTCGCCCATTGCGGAAAATTCCCCACTGCTGCCTCCCGTAGGAGTCTGGGCCGTGTCTCAGTCCCAGTGTGGCTGATCGTCCTCTCAGACCAGCTACTGATCGTCGCCTAGGTGCGCCTTTACCACACCTACTAGCTAATCAGACGCGAGCTCATCT
>NZ_JACJTD010000018.1 GCF_014698505.1 Nostoc foliaceum FACHB-393
GTTTTCTGGCGCTGGCATGTTTCTATCCCGCTTGTGATCTGGGTTTCCGACTCTTGGATTTCCCATCGTTTTTTCCCTTGATGCACCTGTTGACAAGCTTACCTTTTTCTTAAGTTGTCACCAATAGAGAGAGGACGCAAGCGAATAACATCTTGATTCTCGGCAGGTAATACAACCCACTGCCGATTGCGACAACTAACTATAGAGCCTGGTGTGGGGTTTAACGTTTCCGTCATCGTTTCTCTGTATTTAAAAGTAGGCAGCAAAGGATAGGCAGTAAGGATTAATTTCTTACTACCTGCCCTCTCTAAAGTGCCAATAAATATTATTTGTAATGTTTAATCGGTAACTAAATTACCTCGTAAAATTACGATTAATATATAAAGTTCAGTACATATCTTTAATAATGCAATTTGAGACAAACCACCTCAGCAGCATTACGGTAAAGCAAGAGGTGTCGTATCCAAGGTAATTTTCTAATTGCTGGGTTTCTTGTGAGCAAATTCAATTTACGCTTGTGCTGACACAACACACCGCATTTTAAAAAGCGATCGCTTTAAGAAAAAAAATGCGTAGGCGTAGCCGTCGTAGACATCGCCTGCGCTGTTCAACAATTACAGCCAAGTTCTTAGCTAAAGCTTACACAAGTAAAAGGCGATCGCTTTCCACAATCCTGCTACTTTTCATCAGTAGCGGACTCTTTCTTTTTTAACCAATCTCTAATCGCCTCCTCCAAAGCCGCAGTCTGGGTCAATTCCAGACGCGCACAGGCAATTTCAAAAGCGATTTTTAAGTCTTTAGGGAGTCTACCCCGAACTTCTCTAGTTTCTTCTGCCATCCTAATTTGAAGCCAAAGCTTGCGGCTTTCATTTTTGCACAGCCTCTCAGTAAAAAAAACATTTGCGGAATTGCGCTATTGCGGAATTCCGCTATAATATTAAAAGTAAAAAAACAATTAACAATCCTGTCAGTGTTACCCAATCCACAAAGTTGAGGACACCATGAGCGTTATTACAATTCAATGTCGCTTGGTTGCCAGGTGAAAAAAAAGGTGAAGTCTGGAAAGTAAATCAGCTAAATCTCTACTGCTCTTTAGATACTCGGATGTGGACTACTGAAGGAACTCAACAAGTGGTTGAAGAGAAAGTCACCAGAATTACCAACACTTTAACGAAGGTAAAACAGAAAGCTGACCTCAAAGATAAACAGCAGGCTTTTATCACTCGTCAGCAATCAACGCTAGATCGAATTAATAACCCTTTCCCTCGTCCCAGCAAGCCTAATTATCAAGGTCAACCTTCAATCCTAGTTGGCGTTAGTTTTGGTCTAAAAAAGCCAGTCACAGTAGCGGTGGTAGATGTTGTTAAAAATGAAGTTCTAGCTTATCGCAGCGTCAAACAACTACTTGGTGAAAACTACAATCTTCTCAATCGTCAGCGACAACAACAGCAACGCCTATCTCACGAACGGCACAAAGCTCAGAAACAGAATGCGCCAAACTCCTTTGGTGAATCAGAGTTAGGGCAATATATAGATAGATTATTGACTGATGCAATTATTGCGATCGCCAAAACCTATCAAGCAGACAGCATAGTTATCCCAAAACTCCGCGATATGCGTGAGCAAATCAGTAGCGAAATCCAATCCAGAGCAGAGAAGAAATGTCCTGGTTACAAGGAAGCTCAACAAAAATATGCCAAAGAATATCGTATGAGCATTCATCGCTGGAGTTACGGTCGATTAATTGAAAGTATTAAATCCCAAGCTGCAAAAGTCGGAATTTCTACTGAAATTGGTACACAGCCAATTAAAGGTAGTCCACAAGAAAAGGCGGGAAATTTAGCCGTCTTTGCTTACCAAGAACGTCAAGCCGCTTAAATTTAATTCACTAATCCGAACCTAAAAAATATAATATTTTTATAACAGCGCCGCAGTTCATGCTTTTTTGAGCCAATGTACTGTGAAAAATCTGGGTTAGTTTGGCGGTTGGAAGACCGTCATGCTTTCTGACCCTGGTAGCTGCCCGCTTCTGATGCTGCTGTCGCAAGACAGGATAGGTGCGCTCCCAGCAATAAGGAGTAAGGCTTTTAGCCATAGTCGTTATTCATAATGGTGTGGATTACCACAGTGGTGGCTACTGAATCACCCCCTTCGTCGGGGGAACCCTCCAAATATTTTTTTGGCGTGTCAAAGCGGGGGCAAAATCCCTGGAGTCCCGCCAAAACTTTAAAACCCTTATCCAGTCTTGACTTAACAAACTAGTATGTCAATGCATTTAGTTTTTTAATTTGCAATTCGAGACTTTTTAAGCAGACCTGCCAAATTATGTGTATGGAAAGCTTTTATAGCAAGGGTTCTAGACGGGTAGAGTTTCAACAACCATCCCGGCTAGGGGTGGGTTGAAAGACAGCTAATTTGCGCTTGGTGGTCGCAATCGCTAAGTTTCAACAACCATCCCGGCTAGGGGTGGGTTGAAAGGTTCTATCTCATCAAATGGATTATCTAGAAACTGGTGTTTCAACAACCATCCCGGCTAGGGGTGGGTTGAAAGAATGCATCTTTAGATTTAGGGATTTGACGATAGTAGTTTCAACAACCATCCCGGCTAGGGGTGGGTTGAAAGTTGCCATTGCGCTAGTAAATTGGGCATTATTCAGGAGTTTCAACAACCATCCCGGCTAGGGGTGGGTTGAAAGACGGCTATTCTTGGCTGTATAGTAGTCATTTTAGTTTCAACAACCATCCCGGCTAGGGGTGGGTTGAAAGGCTTAAGTTGAAAAAATAAGCAATAAAAACTATGTACTCGCATTAACCAGATTTTAAAATGGTTAAAGAGTATAACTAAGTTATTAGGAGGGTTGAAAGGAGCGCTGCGATCGTACAACAGTTGAAGCAGTAAGTTAAGCAGCGCAAAATTGTAATGACAAATAATTTGTCGATATAGAAATTTTGACAAATATTGTGTCGCCACGGACAAATAATTTGTCGCTCTACAGGACAAATGGAGAATAACGGATTTGAACCGATGGCCTCTGCGGTGCGATCGCAGCGCTCTACCAACTGAGCTAATTCCCCAAAATCTGTGCTAAGTCAAGAGTAATATCACTCATTAACTTAATACACTATCACCATAGAGTATTCTAACATTCAGTTACCGATGGTTGAGGCTGTTTTTGAGAATAAACCTTCTGAACCCGTTCGAGTTCCAAATCACTCAAATAATCAACAGTCCAGTTACAGCAGCGCTGGAGCATATGGAATGGGTAAGTATTGGCTACACCAACAACTTGCATTTGCGATCGCTTCGCCGCTTCGATACCTGCTGGAGTATCTTCAATTGCCAGACACTCGTGTGGTTGAAGATTCAATTCTGGATATTCTTTATTTAGACGTTTCACTGCCAGTAGATAACCATCGGGTTCTGGTTTACTGGTGGTAATGTCATCACCCGCGACGATAATTTTAAAATGTTCAGCCAGTTTAGATCGATGGAGTACCAATTCTATTTCTTGGCGAATAGCGCCACTGACTAAACCTAGTTTCAGATTACGCGATCGCACCTGATATATTAAGTCTTCTACACCTGGATATAAAGGCAGTTTCTCGATTTTCTCTAGTTCCACCACATAGGCTTGGGCTTTGCGGTATAGCAACTGAGTTAAATAGCTTTCGTTAGCGACTCTACCACGATTAGCGAGTAGTTGCTGAAAACAAGCGCGATCGCTGCGTCCTAGAGAAGCTTGACGCTCATTTACGCGTTGGGGTTGGAGATTTTCTTGAATGAGAATCTCATCTATCAGTTGCAGGTGGATTGGCTCATCGTTAATGATGACACCATTAAAATCAAAGAGAACTGCCTTTAAACTCATGCCATTATGCCAAATGCTGGAGATCCAAGTCCCTCCAAATCATTATTATCTATTGATGTGGCAGTATATTGACGGATATTTTCAGTTGCGCTCGGTTTAACGCCGCTAGTTAACTGATGTATCCACCATACATCCTGCGATCGCACAGCTTCAAATCCGGCTGCACCCATATTCGCGTCTACGCTACCAGCAGCATATTCACGAATATATGGCTCTTCAAAAACATCATTGAGCCATTCTAACTGACGCAGAGTCTTCTGATTCCCATCTAGAATTAATACTTGCCCTCCAGTTACCAGTAACCGGAAGCTTTCCCGCAAAATTGCTAAGGACACCGCATCTGGTGTTTCGTGGAATAGCAAAGAAGCTGTTACTAGGTCAAATGTTGCGTCACTCAAACCAGTTTTTTCAGCATTTCCATGTCGCCAGACTATATCGAAACCAGCATTTATAGCTTTATCTTCTGCCCTTACAAGCATATAGGGTGATAAATCCAAACCAATAACTTCCGCTTGGGGGAAAGCTTGCTTTAACATTAAGGTAGTGGAACCTGTACCACAGCCTAAGTCAAGTATGCGTCGTGGTTTTACCTTGACGGCATCAATTAAAGCCTGACGGATAATAGTTTCATTCGGTGGCAGAACATATTGCGTAATCGGATCGTAACTAACTGCTGCACCGTAATTGAGATATCCGCCTGTAATACCGTGAAAGTTTTGACTGCTGTAGTACGGGGGAATTATCACATCATCTCGTCGATAGCGATCGCACTCTTTCTCCCAGTCAATACTATCAGCGTAACGCTGTAATCCATCTTCATCAATCAAAAGACGCACTACAGGGGATAAAAAACGTTCCCAGATTGTATCTTGACGCACTGCCATATTGTGTCAGAACTCTAAGGGGCTATTTAAACAGGGTAATTTTCTTTACAAATTTTAATACATTTGGAAAATATCTGCTTTCCCTCTGGAGTGAGAGGTTGACGCTTGTAGTTTATTTTGTTACATTTGTAGTATAAAAATATTACTCCTAAAAGTAGTTCTTCAACTTCACGAAAATTGAGGGAGCCAAATGAAAGACAATACAACATTTAAATTGCTACAACTAACTAGGTAATGGGTTATAAAGCAGAGCGATAATTATCAGTGCCCTATACCCAATCCAAAAACTAAAATTTAAAATCTAAAATAGAAGAGATTATGCCCTACGAAAAATTAGAAATTACCACACCAGCACCCGTCTTATCTTGGGCAAATCACTCTTTAGACCCAGAAGAAACTAAGATGGCAAAGAATGTGGCATCATTACCATTTGTGTTTAAACACGTGGCATTAATGCCAGATGTTCACTTAGGAAAAGGTGCCTTAGTGGGTTCTGTAATTGCAACCAAAGAGGCAATTATACCAGCTGCTGTCGGTGTGGATATTGGTTGTGGTATGAGCGCCATTAAAACAGCATTTACCGCCGAACAACTGGAAGGTAAACTGAAGAAAATCCGCCTGGATATTGAAGCTGCAATTCCTACTGGATTCAACGAAAACAAAGACGTTGAAAAATCTGTTATCAACTGGCAACACTGGGATGATTTTAAAGACTTGCATCGCGGCGTGCAAGACCTACAAAGTAAAGCAATGAAACAGATGGGTTCTCTCGGTGGAGGAAACCATTTTATTGAGGTGTGCCTTGATACAGAGAATCAAGTTTGGCTGATGCTGCATTCTGGTTCACGTAACATCGGCAATAAACTGGCCCAGTGTCATATTCACACGGCCAGGGAATTAGCAAAAATGGCAGGTAATAAATTGCCTGACCCTGATTTAGCTCACTTTGTCGCTGGTACACCAGAATTCCAAGCATATTGGCACGATTTGCAATGGTCACAAGACTATGCGCGTGTCAACCGCGATGTGATGATGGCGCGTTTTAAGCACATAGTTGAGAAGCATCTGGCAGGTGGGAAGGCAACTAAACCTTTATTACAGGTTAATTGTCATCACAATTACGCCGAAAAAGAAGTGCATTTTGATGAGGATGTATACGTTACTCGTAAGGGTGCAGTCCGCGCCCAAACTGATGATTATGGGATTATTCCTGGTTCGATGGGGGCAAAATCTTTCATCGTTAAGGGTAAAGGTAATGCCCACAGTTTCTGTTCTTGTTCCCACGGTGCAGGGCGTTTGATGTCTAGAAATAAGGCAAAGAATGTCTACACACTTGATGATTTAATTGAGCAAACAAATGGCGTAGAATGCCGCAAAGATGAGGGTGTGCTAGATGAAATTCCTGGTGCTTATAAACCTATAGAACAAGTGATGGCAAATCAAGCAGATTTGGTTGAAGTTGTAGCCACACTAAAGCAAGTTCTTTGTGTCAAAGGATAAATAAAAAGGTGGGCACTACCCACCTTTTTTATTTTTTAAACATAGAGGTATACTGAGGTAAGTGCAAAGATATTAAAAGCCTAGAGATAATACTTAACACAATTCGCTACCGCGAGCGAAAATGTTTATTACTTCACTTCTGGTTACTTGATTTTTCTCGGCTATTTTTCATAGTTTCTCTAATGCTTCATCGGTTGGGTGAATCTCCATAATCAGCTTCAAATTTACTATGTGTACGTAGTCGTATTTAAGACTTTTGTCTAGTGCCTGAATATTAATCCATTGCCCTAAGTTACACGTGATGATCTTAACTCATCATGTATATAGAAATCATATTTGATTTCTGAAAAAATCTAAGTAAGCCGTAACGCACCAAAGCCTTAAGAATGGTGCGTTAGCGACAGCGTAACGCACCCTACGTATCTTTTCAAAAATCAAATACTAGTCCTATATAAGTCTTGAGTTTTTAAGAAGGCAATCATTTGGGTAGAAGGAAGTAAAGTTTAGTGTCAAAGAAAATACTATCTGCTGACAGAGTGATAACTTATTAATTGAAGTCTTATAACTTCACTGGCAGATTTAACAGCCATTAATTGTTTGACATATTTGGCGAAATTACTATTGGCTCTAAAGATCGTTAATAAAAGCCGGAGATGATTTATTGCTCTAACGTATCCGTTGTTAGCGTGCAGTTCCCAAGGCTAGAGATATTTCTGAAAAACGTTAGACAACTATTAAAGTATTACCAGCAAATCCATTAGCATGGTCAAAGTTTATACAGAATTTGTGTCTCTATAAGGCGACACGAATTCTGCTAATGGTGCAAATTTTCGGTCAATCATTAGTGTATTACAACAGCGCTAAATATCAATTCAAAACTGTATAAAACTTTGATTTAAAGGGAGCCAAAATTATGGCAATTATCAATGGTAAAGATGACAAAAATTACCTTGATTTTCTCTATGGTGGTAATGAAAATGATATTATCATGGGGCTTGCCGGAGACGATAACCTCTATGGGGGGTTAGGTGATGACTATCTTTATGGTGGTAATGATAATGACAAACTTTATGGAGGCTTAGGTAATGATTACCTCTATGGTGGTGAAGGGAATGACTATTTAAACGGAGAAGAGGGTAATAATAGTCTATACGGTGAAGCAGGTAATGATTCCTTCTATGCCGCCAACTCTTCTGGGAACAACCTTTTAGATGGTGGGATGGGAAATGATGAACTTTACGCTTATAGCTCAACTGGAAGCAACACTCTCAAAGGTGGAATTGGAAACGATACCTTAGATGTTTCCTTCTCTTATGGAAAAAATATCTTAGATGGTGGTTCTGGGGATGATAGTCTTTCTGCCCGCTACGCCATAGGAAACAATACCCTCCAGGGTGGAACCGGAAATGATTATATTGGAGCTAATTTGTCTGCTGGTAATAATGTTCTCGACGGAGGTGATGGAAATGACACCCTTGACATTAATTATCAATGGAAAGGCAAGAATACAGTTTCAGGTGGAAACGGAGCAGATACTTTTTATGCCTATGAAGTTCAAGGTTCTAACACTTTGAATGGTGGTAGTGGTGATGACTATTTCTATATTAGTAGTCCAGAGAATATTGTCTATTCTTTGGTAACTCAAACAGTTGATGGAGGCACAGATAACGATTACTTGTACATTGACTATAGTAATGCGATCGCAGGCATCACCTCAACATACGACCCTAGTACTAACCAAGGTTCGATCACTGCCGACACAAATCAAGTCTGCTACAAGAATATCGAACGGTTAGAAATCAAAGGTACAGCATATAACGACAAAATTGTAGGTAGCAACGGCGACGATACACTCAACGGCGGTAGTGGTGGCGATGACACCCTCAATGGCGGTGCAGGTAACGATCTCTTACGTGTTAACGACAATTCACGTAATAAGAATACCATCTATGGTGGTACAGGTAACGACTTTTTATATGCAGAAGCTACAGGTGGAGCGAGCCGACTAGATGGTGGCGATGGCAATGATTATTTATCTATTGCTAATAGCTACTCCGGCTTCTTTGGCAGCAGTAATACCCTGAATGGTGGTGCAGGTAATGATACCTTAAATGCTTATGCTACCTATGGCGGTAACTTCCTGAATGGTGGCACAGGTAACGATTTCATTTACGCAGACTCTACATCTGGTACGAATATATTAGATGGTGGCGATGGAGATGATTATCTATCTGCTACTGGCGCTGTCTTTCACTTCGATAACACGTTTTTTACTTTGAAGGGCGGTATAGGTAATGACACCTTAAATGCTAACGGTTCATTTAGTACTAATATACTAGATGGTGGTACAGGTAGCGATCGCTTGACTGTTGAGTATTCATATAAGAATAGCTTGCTAAATGGTGGCGATGGTAATGATTATCTATCAGCCTTTGGTGCTGGCGGTAGTAGTACTTTCAACGGTGGCAACGATAATGATACTCTAATTGGCGGTGATGGGAGTGATGTATTGACTGGTGGTGGTGGTAATGATTTCCTGACTGGTGGTGCAAATCAAGATACCTTTGTTTTCAATAGTTATAATGAAGGGCTTGATATTATCTACGACTTCACTAGCATTGACCACATTCAAGTATCTGCTGCGGGTTTCGGTGGGGGTTTATCACCAAGTTCAATCCTTCCTAGTCAATTTACCCTCGGCACAACTGCAACAACAAAAGATCAGCGATTGATTTTCGACAGTAGCTCAGGGGCGCTTTACTTCGACCAAGATGGCAGCAATAGTGGATTTGCTCAGAAAAAATTCGCACAATTTGATGGTGTATCTTCACTAAGCGTCAGCAACTTTGTAGTTGTTTAATCAATCTTGGTTTTCCTGACATCAACGCAACTGTACTGGATCTAATTTTGTCATGTATTAGCTTACCATCTTTCTTGTAGTAGCAAATCTCCTATTTTATCCAGCACTAATCACTGGAACGGGATTGTGCTTGAACAGCATCATTTACCCGCTTTTGAATGTCCAGAGCTTTGCTTACAGCAGCACAGCATTAATATTTGGCTTGGTAATTCTTGTCAAATAGACTGGCGACTAGCAGGTGGAAAGTTACACAGTACGCAGATGAGGAGAGGTTTGATTAATGCCACTCCAAAGGGGATTCCGACTCAAGCGCGTTGGAATCAGGAAATCAAATTTCTCCTAGTCTGTTTTGATTCCAGTTTATTTAAGAGAGTAGCAGATGATGCGATCGTTGGAAGCTATCGTAATATTGAAATTATCCCACAGCGCGGAGTCTGCGATCGCCAAATTCTTCATCTGGGAATGGCACTCAAAACAGAGCTTCAAGCCGGATGTCCATCTGGTAAATTATATGGTGAATCAGTTGCGATCGCTCTAGCAGCCCATCTCCTCAAAACTTATTCTGGAACACGGCAACTAAATTCAGAGTTTGAGGTTAATCTTTCTGAGCGCCAATTACGGCAGATAATTGATTATATTTATGACAATTTAGCACTAGAATTAACGTTGGTAGAACTGGCTAGCTTAGTAAATATGAGTTTCTATTCATTCTGTCGTTGGTTTAAACGTTTAATGGGTATTTCTCCACATCAATACGTCATTAAATGTCGAGTTGAACGAGCTAAATTTTTACTTACTTATAGCCAGTTACCTATTATTGAAATTGCACTTCAAGTTGGCTGTTCTAGCCAAAGCAACTTTACTAATATTTTTCGCAAGTATGTAGGAATTACACCCAAAGCATATAGAGAAATGATATAAATTTTGTGAGTTTGCAAGATTTTAACATTTTTAAAGCAAGTTTTCACAAGACAGAAGTTTTACTCACAACTTATTCTTATAATTGACCAGTCAAAAAAAAATATTATGGAAAATAGCCAATATGAACAAGAGTATAAGAAAAAAGTAATTGATTTCTTCGATAGCAGAACTAGCTACGATAACAATTATACAATTGAGCGCGCTCTCCCTCTCCTAGATTTAGTTCAACTGCAAAAGGGGCAAAAAGTATTGGATATGGCAACAGGCACAGGTATCATTGCTATTGCTGTTGCACAAATTGTCGGCTCTGAGGGAAAAGTAACTGGAGTAGATTTTTCTTCAGGGATGCTAACCCAAGCACAACATAAAATTGAAGAATTAGACTTGCAAAATATCGAACTTATTGAAGCCGATGCTGAGTATATTGATTTCAATGATGAGAGTTTCGACGTAATTCTTTGCTCTACAGCAATAGTCTATTTTAAAGATATTCCTGCTGCTCTACGTAAATGGTATCGTTTCTTAAAACCAGGAGGAATTCTCGGTTTTTCTTGTTGCTCAAAGGAATCTTGTGGAGCGCCACTTACCATCGAAATCTGTGAGAAACATGGCATTTCGCTGACAAGTATAAATGAGCCAACAGGCTCTCCCGAAAAATGCCATCATCTGCTCACAGAAGCTGGTTTTAAAAATATTGAGGTGAAGACCCAACAACTCGGTTTCTACCACAATCTAGAGCAAGCTAAAGAATGGGATGGAGGATGGTTTCATCCTAGAGAAAACCCCTTGTTACAAGTTTCATTAGAGCAAATGGCAGAATTAAAAGCAGAGTACCGTCAAAAAATTGAAGCAGAAGCAACAGAGGAAGGTGCTTGGTATGAAAATCTTACTTTTTTTGTAACTGGTCAGAAAGTTTAAAGCAAACTCTAACTTTCTATTGTATTTAACCAATTCATCAAATCAGCCTCACTGGCGAAATCTAGTAAGACTTCGCCCAAGTTTTCTAACTGAACTAGGGACAACTCTTGCAACCGAGATTGTAACTGAGAATTAATTGAACCGAGCCTCCGAGTTAATAGACGCATCACTAGCCGCAGTTCTGATTGCCTTCCTTGTTCAATACCTTGTTCAATACCTTGTTCAATACCTTGTTCAATACCTCGTTGTCTCCCTTCTTGAAGTCCTTCTTGGAGAATTTCTTGATAAATAGCAGACTCTCTCATATCTTCTCTCCTTAAAAACTGACGAATTAGTTCTGGCTCAAATACCAACCCAGCAAGAAGTTGGGTACATACCGAGATACTCTGCTTGGTAGCTGCTTCTTCAATCATACTCACCTGAACTGCTACCTGTTGAAGTAACCTTTGAGGAGAATCTGTTCGCGCCAAAGTTGCTAGAGGTAATAAACCAGGAGATAACAGTAATGGTTCTGGATCTTGTTCCCAAATTCGGATGATGCGGTAACGGTGGGTAGTATTGCGGGCAGTAAATTGATCTACAAAGACAGCTTGTGAAGTTGTGGGTTTAAGAAAAATCACTATCTGCTCGATATCGCAATTGTATTGTCGATATAGCCGCACCCAATAATCCAACATCCGTAATGGCAAAGGTGGAGTCGATGCTGGTAAGGTTTGAAACTCTAAATGCAGTATTTGATTGGCAGTTTGCAAAAAGGTTACAGAATCGGCACGGATTGGTTCTTGATTTAATTCTGTTTTCAGAATCTGGATATCCGTTGCCTCAGATGCAAGTAAGTAACGGATAAAATCTTCTGGATACTGCTCAACCAGATATTTTAAGGTGTTGTCGTATGTCACTTTGATATCAGTTTGGACAAAAACCCATGTAGATATCTGATATCGCTACATAGTTTGTCCATCAAAAATTTAAGTTTAAGTATTATTTATTGTTAGCGCTACTCTACGACAAACTACTGCTCGCTCATAGCGCTAACATTTAAATTTGGTGTCTTTTCAAAATTACATTGTCAAAGATTGAGGATTTGTCTCAATCAATTTTGCTAAATCTTGCAAGAACGCCGCAGCATGGGCACCGTAAATAATGCGATGGTCAGAAGTAATATTGACTTGCATTTGTTGCCGCACACCAAATAAACCGTCGGGTGTTGCTACCACTTGCGGACGGGATGCCCCGATCGCTAAAATTGAACCTTGTCCAGGTGGCAAAATCGCATCAAATTTATCTACGCCAAACATCCCCAAATTCGACAGGGTAAAAGTACCACTGTTATATTCTTGGGGCTGTAGTTGTTTTGCCCTGGCACGTTCTACCAAAGACTTCCAAGTCCGCGATAGAGAATAAATATCTACTGCGTCTGCATTTTGCAGTACAGGTGTAATCAATCCGCCATCATCCATCGCTACCGCTACAGAAATGTTGATATCAGAATGATAAACAATACCCTGGTCTGAGTAGCTGGCATTTAAAAGTGGGTGTTTTTGTAAAGTCACCGCTACAGCTTTCGCCAGTAGCGCTGTCATTGTCACGCCTTTGGATTTAATTTGTTTATAAAGTTTGTCTAATCCATCAGTGGTAATTGTATAACCGACACGGAAGACGGGCACGGATATGGTAGCCACCATGTTCCGCACTACGGCATTTTGGAAGGTAGTTAGAGGCACGATTTGACCGGGAACAGCCGCAACCACTGGTGCAGGTGCTGGTGTCCGAGGTGCTGGGGGTGCAACTGGGGCGCTGGTTGGTACAGGTGCTGGCGGGGCAACTGGGGAAGTAGCGGGTTGTTTGCCCTTATTGGACAATGCTTCTACATCTTCGGCGACAATGCGACCGTGGGGGCCGCTGCCTTGGAGTGTAGTCAAATCAACTTTGAGTTCTTTGGCTAACTTGCGGGCACGGGGTGAAGCTACAAGCCTCCCTTCTTTGTGGTTAGACCCGTTTTGAGACGCTAAGGCAGGAGTTGCCGCTGAGGCTGTGGCAGGGATTGGTTCAGGGGATGAGGTAGCACTAGCAGCTACGCCGCCGGAATTGGCAAGAGATTTGGCCTGTTCAATTTCAGCTTCCGTTTCGGCTATGAAGGCGATCGCAGATCCTACCGGGGCAGTTTCACCAGCTTCAACTATGATATGGGCAAGAAATCCCTCATAAAAGGTTTCTACATCCATATCTGCCTTATCTGACTCTACAACCACCACTGTTTCGCCTTTTTCCACTTTGTCCCCTGGCGATTTCACCCAGGAGACGATTTTGCCTTCGGTCATGGTAGAACTCAGAGCCGGCATAAATACTTCGTGAATGCTCATAGGGTGGTTTGGGAATCAATGGTTTATGGACTTTAACAGCTTTTATCAGATCGAATTGTATCTTGGCGGGAGAGTTTTGGACTGGAGATTTTATATTTTAGGTTGAGTATTGGGGACTGGGCATGGAGCATTAGCTTTTGATTAATGACTAATGACCAATCGATTGACTCTAGGAACCTAAATATGAATTGGAGGTCTATAATACAGAGCTATCCTCAATGGTTAGCCAATATCGCCATCTCGTTTTAGTCGTTGACTTGCAAAAACCACCACGAGTTTCTCACAGATTAAATGGGATTGCTATTCATATACCTCATAACCACTGCTTAAGATACAGGAGCTTCTCACAGGTAGAGGATATCGGATGCAGTTCAATCTAGAATTCAAAATTGGTAATAAACCTATTTGAAATTCCTGTTTATTTTTATGTCGGCAAAGCTAAAATTCTTTTTGATTGTGATGCTCGGTATCTTTGCCACTGCTGGCGCTGGAGTATATATTACCCAGCGCCAGACATCCGCACCGATTTTTGAGACTAGTAACGGACAAACCCAGCAGGTGGGAGCAATACATCAGTCTCAAGAAGTTGTGGCATACTCAGAACGTTTCGATTATGAAACAATACCTCTAGAAAGGATAAACTCATCTCTCCAAGGTAGTGATCCTGCTACCCTCGCCCTGAATGCCTTTGACGGCATAGCATCGATGGGAGGAACGCGAAAGGTAGAGGTAGCTTATCCGCAACGGAATCAAGCCTTTGTGACGATTACGCAAACCAAACGGGGTGATGATTCAGTTGGTATTAAATATCGAGTTGAGATGACAACCTTTGGGCGATCGCTTTTTACTAGCTCACCTCCAGTGTGGCAAATTGTTTGGGCTGGAGTGAGCAGTCAGGAGTGAGGAGTTAAGAGTGAGGAGTTAGGAATTTAAACTCATAACTCATAACTCATAACTCATAACTTTTTAAATGTCGCCGCGAATTTCTTCTACAACACCATCGCGCAGAACGATTTCGACCTGCATTTTGCTAATCAGGTTATCACCCGTCTCTACCCGGAAAAAGCCTTCCATTTGGAATTGGTTAACTTCCTGATCTTGCTGAAGAAATTGCACTTGCTGGAGGTTTTGCAGCAATTGATTTTTCTGCTCTAAAAATTCACTTTTCTTTTGATTGACTTGGAGTTGGATATTGTCAATTTGTTGGAGGGTCTGGGGGCCAGGCGGTTGCAGACTCTGCTTTTGAATTGCAGCGATCGCTCTTTGTCCTTCAACGTCTAGCTGTTGCAGTTGCTGGTCGAGTTGATTGATCTGCGTTTGCAGCTGCTGTTGTACTTCCTCTTTCCAGAGGGGAGTCACAATGACTTTGACGTTAACAACACGTTTCAGGAGCAAGTTAGATTTGGAGACATCCATAAATATTTCACGTTCACTCTTACTAGTTGGGAGGTGGAATCATCAGGCAAACATGCCGTCAATAATATCGCGATAGCGTTCCGTGACGACGTGTCGTCGAACTTTCAGTGTTTGTGTCATCAAGCCATTTTCGATGGAAAACGGTTCCAGAATGAGCTTGAACGTCCCGATGCGGTCATCCGGTCGATAGCCTGGACGATTTTGCACTTCCCGATTCAATTCTTGGCGAAATAAATCCTGGATCATTCTACTCTCGAAGTCAATTTTTTGACTATCTGAGGAAGTTACCTGATCATTCTGCGTATCCAGTATCAAATTCTGACTTGCTGCCCATTTTTCTAAAGCTTCGACATTGGGGACAATTAAAGCTCCCAAGCTGCGCTGATCTTGGCCGACAAGCATGATTTGATCGATGTATGGCGATCGCAGACACGCATCTTCGATCGGCTGCGGCTCGATGTTTTCGCCGTTAGTCAATACAATCGTATCCTTTGCTCTGCCAGTTAGCACCAAGTCGTCTTGTGGTGTCAGCCAACCCAAATCGCCGCTATCAAACCAACCTTCAGCGTCAATTGCTTTCGCTGTCGCTTGCGGATTTTGGTAATAGCCTTGCATAATTTGCGGCCCCCTCAACAATACCAAGCCCCGCTTTTCTACTGGTAGGGGCGCTTTTGTCTCAGGATCGACGATTTTAGCTTCTGTAGCCGGAAGTGGTTGTCCTGATGCACCAATCAAATTTCGCCAAGGACGACGTACATGGGTAACAGGAGAAGTTTCTGTCAAGCCATAGCCTTGCAAAATCTGCACACCAATAATTTCAAAGAAGTTATCTATGTGTCTGGGAAGCGCACCGCCGCCGCTAATCATCTGCTTGACTTGTCCTCCTGTGGCTTCTCGCACTTTGGCATAAACCAGTCGTTCTCCCAAGGCATGGAGGGGTAATAAAGCAGCTGCTTGTATCTTAGCTGCGAATCGTTCGATGGCTGAAGCATGAAGATTATTTAGACTCAATCCTTGAGCAACTCGCCGGGCTTTGATATATTTTTCGCTAATGCCCATTAAAAAGTTAATTAGGCGTTGCTTTTTGGCTGGTTGCTCACGGAACTGCTTTTGCACTCCTTCATAAATCGATTCCCACAGGCGGGGTACACCCACCATATAGTTGGGTTTAAATTGTCTCAAATCTGCTTTCACAGAGCGTAAGTTAGTATAAACTTGCGTGCAACCTTGAGATAGTAAGTAATATTCAACAGTCCGCTCATAACTGTGCCACGAAGGCAGGATACTGAGAACAATATCGCCCGCATTTGGTTGCAATACTGTGCCAAAGGTTGTCACTTGGTGCATCAAATTGCTATAAGACAGCATCACACCCTTGGGTTTACCTGTGGTGCCAGAGGTGTAAATTAAGGTTGCCAGAGCGTCACGATTTTGCTTGACTGGCACAAAATTATGATTTTTCCCAATTTCGAGCAACTGGGCAAAATTCAGCACCTTTAGGGTTTCGTCTGTCGGTGGTGCTTCATCCGAAAGTAAGATTACCGCCTGAATTGGTAAATCTTGAAGGCGGTCTTGCAGTTTTTTAAGTGTCTTTAAATCTTCAACTACTATTGCCGTACTGCCACTATTAGCAATGATAAACAGCAGTTCTTCTTTTTCCGCTTGGGAGCTACGCACTGCATCAACCCCTCCAGCAGTCATTATGCCTTGATCGGCAATAAACCAGCGAGGACTGTTGTCAGAAATTAAAGAAATGCGATCGCCTACTTTTATTCCCAAAGCCTGTAACCCAGCAGCAAATAGTTGCATTTGCTCTGCCAACTGGGTATAAGTAATCGCTACTTCTGGTTTAGCGTGAGGGTTGCAGAGGGCAACAATATTACCAAATTTTTGAGCTGCCAAAGGCCAAATTTCTGGCAGCGATTCCACATTTGTGTAATCTACCAACCGCTTTAGGGCTTGGCGTTCTCGCTCACTAATGTTAGATAAAAAAGAAGACGCGGTTTGGGTTGTTGACATAACACCTTACCTAAATATCGTAAACTGATCGTTTTCCAGCTTATTTTGTTATTACGCTACAATACCAATCCTTATTATCCACATACCCCTCTGTGTATGATAATTCCAGGAATTTCACGTTTATATTTACAAAAATTTATGTTAAAGTTAATTTACATAGACTGCAAGCAATAGATTGACTGAACATCAATGCTATATATACATTATGCTTGTAGATAAAAACAGCGATGTCTACGACGGGCTACGCCTACGCCTACGTTTCACAGGGGATGATTACCTATGAATTTGATAGACACTATACTACTAACGCTGCTCAATATTGCTGCTTGCATGGCGTTACCTAAGCTTTTAGCTATCCTTCTGGCCGATAAAACCAAAGTTACTGAAACGTTGGCGAATGATTCCAAATTACAAGCAGCCAAAATTGAACTTACCAGTTTTCCTTATTGTACAGCTTACCCAGTAACAGGTAGCCAATTTTGTAAATTCAGTCCTGATTTCTGTGCTAAGTGTTCTCCGAATTGATGGACTATTACTATATGCCAATAAAAATTCCTCTGTGCTTCCGACGACCAGCTATTAAATTAACTCTTTCTAATTTCGTCAAATTTATTATATTGTTCTATTGTTTGTAGTTTGTGCTTTCGAGGATGTTTGAAAAGTATTTTTGGTAACATCTAAATCTCGGAAACCTAACCCCCCTTACCTACAAAGGAATGGGGGTTTCAAAGAATCTCGACCTTTTGGGGAGAGGAATGGAAGCGGTATTCATAGTATACTTTGCGACTTTTCAAACATCCGCTTAGAGGGCTGACGCTTTAAATTATCAGAATATATATATTTAGTTAGCTTATAACTTATAAAAGAAATTAAAATACTGCTTTGAAGCAATTGTACTAATTTTGCTTCAAACTAAAAATATAGTAAACACCAATTTTGAAATAAAGACGATCGCACATGAGTTTAATCGATGGTATATTACTGACGCTGCTAAATACTGTTGCTTGCCTTGCACTGCCTAAATTGCTAGTAATTCTGTCTGCAAAAAGCCAAAGCAATGCAACATCAAAAGATTCTAACCCTGAAATCCTCAATTTTTCGTAATATTAAGCTGATTTTCTCTAGATATCGCTTTGATGACGAGAAAATTTAGTTATTGGTGCAAAGCGATATCTTAAGGGAAATTATTCACATTTTGTTTTCGGAAAATAATGAGTGTGTATATTTCCACAAAATAAAATTTTATAGATAAAAAATCTGGACTAAAGTACAGCGAAAAGCAGGCAATAGAGAAGAATTATAGTATTGCTACTAAATTAAGGTTATTAGGAGCTTAATTTGACTTTTTTACCGCGATTTTTTATTATTATTTAATTTTTTATTGCTGTAGTTATTTTAGGTATGACGATAATAAAAAATGCGAGCAAAGTAAAAAATAACATTTGCCAAGTTACTAAATTTTAGCCACCAAGATACCAGCAGAATAGGCCAATGCTAGTACTTACGGAACCGCCGATAAAATAGATAGTTATGTAAACTGTGTTGATGCGACTATTTGATTGAGGATCAAGAGTGTATATCGTTGCAACATTGGTGACTTGGACTGCCTGTACACCTATATCTACTAACAATACAGCAACAGCGATCGCCAGTGCAGAATTAGAAGCAATTTTGGCAATCACTAAACTTGCAATCACCATCGATACAGCAATAGTCAAAGAAGGTTACGAGTTACCTTGATCAGCTATCTTACCAAAAACTGGTGCCATCAATGCACCTGCGATCGCCATAATCAGTACTTGGACTTTAGTTAATCCGCTACTTGAGATTTGTTTTTCCATTCAACCTAAAATTTATACAGGAAAAAACTGGTCTAAAGTACAGCTAAAACCAGGCAATAGCGGAGAAATTAGATTATCACTACTAAATAAGGTTGCTACCAAGTTAAGTTGACTTTGTTCGCGCCGATAGACCTCTAGTTTACGCGATCGCCAATCAGCAATCCAGTATTCTTTTACTCCTCTGGAAGAATAAAGTTTAAGTTTAGCTTCCTTATCTCGTCTTTGGTCTTCGTTGCTAGCAGACAAAACTTCGACTACTAAATCTGGTGCGCCAGTTAAATGTCCCGCTTCATCCAATGTTAGCGCCAAGGTTTCTTTAGTAGCCCAAACTACATCAGGAATCACATTATCTGATTCTGAAAACAAAACGCCGGGGTTGATTACAGCTTCTCCTAAACCAGTAGACTCTGACCAAATGTTAAGCTGTTGGAAAATTTTGCCACAAGTTTGCTGATGTTTAAAGTGAGGTGCCCTGGTCATAAATAATTCTCCATCAACTATCTCATAGCGTGTCCCTTCATTTTCTGCTAACAGTTCCACATCGTGAATTGTCCAGCGTACTCCTGTATTAAGCATCTGACTCATTGGCTAACTCCTAATTCCTTTAATCTTGCTTTTGTATTTTAATAAAATAGAATTTATGAATCAGAGTAATTGATTCTGAATTCTGTATTCTTCTTCAATCATCACTTACGATTTTCGCGCCGCCACTTACTCCGTACTAAGCGAATTTCATCAAAAGTGTAGCTTTCACCTAGTTGTTCTTTGATGGGAGTCAGGGAAATGTCACCGAGTACTTCTAAAACTTGCCAAATTTTTTGTTGATGTTCTAAAGGTACTAATTGATTTAAATCAACTGGCTGATTTTTCTCAATTAGTTTTTCTAGATGAGTGCTAACTGTTGCCGGACTAAGGTTGCGCTTTTGGGCAATTTGAGCAATATTTAAACCTTGTTGATGTAATTGTAATGTCTGTAATTCGGTGTAAGAAGAAGATGAGTTGGCAGAAGATACGGAAGTAACAGATTTATTTTGCAAACCTTTTTCTTGGCGATAGGCGCGAATTTCTGTAATAAACTTTTCGCCATATTGAGCGAGTTTATGACTACCTACACCAGAAAGTTTGGCAAATTCAGTTAAGTTTTGGGGTTGCACCTGTACCATCAATTTTAAAGTGGAATCGTGAAAGATGACGTAAGGTGGTACAGATTGCTCATCAGCTAATTGTTTACGTAGCGATCGCAACTTCTGTAATAATATTTCTGCTTCTTCTGCTTTTTCACTCCCCTGTTCCCAGGTAATCTTTTGGACTGTGGTTATAGCTAACGAAACTGTGCGTTGTTTTCGCATTACTTGCCAACTTAAGGCATTTAGTTTTAAAACTGAGTAACCATCGCTAGTTTGTTCTATTAACCCTTGATGTAGTAGCGATCGCCCCAACATTCGCCATTCATCTAAAGTTCTATCTTTACCAATACCGTAGGTAGAAAGTTTATCGTGTTCGTATTGGAGAATTTTGTCTTTTTTTGCCCCCCGCAACACATCAATTATGTGTAGCATCCCAAATCTTTCTTTGCAACGGGCCACACAAGATAAAAACTTCATGGCTTCAATTGTCCAATCTTGCATGGGTTTGGGATGACGACAATTGTCACAGTTACCGCAATTCCCAGGAAACCTTTCTCCAAAATAACCCAGTTGAATCGTTCGCCGACAATCGGTGCCTTCAGCGTAATCGATCATCTGCCGCAATTGTTGCTTGGCAATCAACTGTTCTTGAGGATCAGTTTTTTGATCGATACTCCATTCAATTGTTTTAACATCACCAAAGCTGAAAAATATTGTACACCGAGATGGTTCTCCGTCTCTACCTGCTCTACCCGATTCTTGATAATAACTTTCTATATTTCTGGGCAGATCAAAATGAACTACCAACCGCACATCGGGTTTATTAATTCCCATCCCAAAGGCGATTGTTGCCACCATAACCCGGACATCATCGCGAATAAATCGCGTTTGATTACTACTACGTTCCTCATCAGTTAATCCGGCGTGATAAGGCAGAACAACAACTTTATCATTTTGTAGTTTGAAAGTTAGTTCATCAACTTTTTTACGAGTTAAGCAATAAATAATTGTCGAACCTTCACTTTCTCGAATTAGTTCTAACAATTCAGCGTAAGCATACTTAGTTTTAGGACGAACTTCGTAATAAAGATTTTGACGGTTAAAACTGGCAAGATGGATGCTAGGTTGCTTCAGCCCTAGTTGTTGAATGATATCACTACGGACGCGATCGGTTGCTGTGGCGGTGAGGGCGACGGTAGGAACATCAGGATAGCGTTTTCGCAGAGATTTCAACTGGCGATATTCTGGACGAAAGTCGTGTCCCCATTCAGAAACGCAGTGCGCTTCATCAATAGCAAAGCTAGAAATACCGATTTTTTCTTTAACTAAATCGAGAAATGGTAGAAACCTTTCACTCAAGAGGCGTTCAGGGGCGACGTATAGTAATTTTACTTTACCGCTAAGGATGGCTTCTTCCCGCGATCGCACCTTGTAAGCATTCAAACTACTATTGAGAAATGTCGCGTTAATATTATTATTTCGCAGTGCTTCTACTTGGTCTTGCATCAAAGCAATTAACGGCGACACTACCACCGTTAGTCCATTTTTTAACAATGCTGGTAGCTGAAAACACAGTGATTTTCCCCCACCAGTCGGCATTACAACCATTAAATCTCGATTTTGCAGCGCATCTTCGATAATTTGCCGTTGTCCGGGGCGGAATTGGTCGTAACCGAAGTGATATTTTAGCGCTTGTTCGAGATGAGGATACTGAAGCATAGCGATCGCTTTTTCGGAGGCGTTCTGCGTGGGTAGTTATGAAGATATCAGGATTTTAACTCACATCTTTGGCAGCTTTGGGAAGACTTGCCTTTCTCTACTATGCTTTTTAATAGCAAGCAGACTTTTAATCTAAAACCAAAATCTAAAATCTAAAATTCGCCTCAGCATCTACCTAACCGAGAATTTGCTGTTATTACTTTGCCTTGATGCCCTATCTGATTACATTTTAACTGTGATTCTAAAGCATCAATCTTTCGTAAAAGCGACACTCCCCACACTATAGAAATCACCAGCTTGATTGTCATACCCACGAGCAAAAGTGTCACTATTGTGGCAGCTTTCTTTTGTTGAGTCAGCCTTTTTTGTTGTTCTGCAAGGCGTGCTTCAACTTCTTTGGCACGTTCAGCCTCTAATGCTTGCTGCATTTCTCGCCGATCTAATTCTTCACTAGCAGCTAAAAATCGATAATCTGAATTAGTCAAGCTTTTGCCATTTGCCCAAGTTTGAGCATCAATCAACGCTTGTCCGCGCAATAGGCGAGATTCATCTTTTTCCTTTGAGGCTATCCATGCATTGAAGGTTTCGTAGTAGGGGCGCAAGTAAGCTAATTTTTTTCCAACCCATTCTAAATTGAAAACTTCTTGATAAATTCGGTTTTTGATTTGGAGAAAACCTTGCTTTTTGATTACCAAACCAGACAGCAACAGTTCTACCTGTTCTCGACTATCGTCGGCTGGTACTTCCACTCCTTGGAGAATTTGCTGATAAATTCCTAGCAATCTGGCGGCAGATTGTTCGTTTCCAAGGATGCGATCGCGAATTGTCCGCAAATGCTCCGGTTCATCTTGTGACTCCCATTTTTCAATTATGTGCGATCGCACTACATTTTCTATCCAAAATTCTTCTGCGCCAGGGGGAATTTTTAGCATTCTACCCACATCATCTTGAGATAAACTAACAAGTAGCCTACATAGCTTTTGAGTCAGAAATGGTTGCCCTTCTGTCCAAGTTAATACTTCTTTTAAAAGTTTCTGGGGATTATTGCCTTTAATATCCAATCCCAAAGATAGCGGTTGAGATTCTTCAAATGTAAAACCATTTACTTGTATGGTTTTACCAAGATTAAAAGGGGTGGTATGATTCCGATATAAAATCAAATCTGAAGGTGTTGCAACCCCAAAAATTGCAAATGTAATCCGATGATACTCTGGATCAATTGCTCGTTGGTTATAACAGAAGCGAATCAAGTTGAAAAAGTCATCAACAGAGAAATCGAGGCTGAGAATACTATCAATTTCATCAATAAAAATAAATAGTCTTTCGTTAGGAAACTGAACTAACAGGATTTCTGAAATAAACCGACTGAGTTTCTGAACTAAAGAAATATCATTTTGTTCTTGCCACCAAGTTTTTAAATTGACTTTTCCTAACAGTTTAAAACTTAACCATAAGTCGCCTACAACTCCTTTATACCACTGCTCTGGAGTTATATTTTTACAACCAATATTAGTCATATCAACGGTTGCACATCTAAAGCCTTCTCGTTGAAAGCGATGCTTTGTTTTTACCATAAGTGAGGATTTGCCCATTTGCCTACTGCTCAGGATGTAGCAAAATTCACCCTCCTTCAATGCTTCATAAAGTTCCACATCCGCTCTGCGCTCAACATAGCTAGGAGCATCACTCGTGAGCGTACCTCCAACTTGGTATCGATAATTATTCATTTGATTGAAAATTTTAAATTAGTCCTCGTTTTTAATAAATAAATTTGGATCGGGACAATTGATAAAATTCAGATTAAGAACGAGAGCAAGTATTTTGATTATTTATCTTTCAACAGTTTACCAGAACCATTATTAGTATTTTGCTTTCCAAGCTGTTGGCTAAAATAAAGACGATATAACTCACACATTGTGTGAGCTTGATTGCCATTTAATTGAACCAAACCCATGCTTTCTAGCTTGTAAGCAGCGATCGCATCTAACTCCACTTGTTCATCTGTTAAAATTACCTTTTGCATCGCGGACATTAATTCTGGTTCTTTTTGGAGCAAGCTCAACAGTTCTCGTAAATGCTGACTGTAAATACCCACTGGTGTAGATGCTGTTTCTAGTAACACCTCTAATGTCATTTCTTCCTGATATAGATGATAAAGTGCAAGACTCACCAAATAGGGATGTCCTCCTACCATTGCTTGTAGGGGTACAAGGCGTTTTGCCCCTTCGGAGTCTGCTGCCCAATGCAGCCTGTAAGATAATGCTAAATTCTGTACCTGATTAAGAGTAAACGGTGGCAGCGTAATTGTTATCCCTACATTGAAAGGTGATTGGTTTAGCTTGAGTGGAATATAAATTTCTGTAGTATGAACTACTACCATCCGCAGTTTTTGCCAGATTTGATCCTGCTTTGCTTGTTCATGCCAAAATCGCAGCATTGGCAAAAAGTCTTGGGCAATATTGGGATGTTCAAAAACTCGATGGACTTCATTTAAAGCCAAAACTAAAGGACTATGATCAATGTATTGCAGCACATATGCTTCAAAATATATTTTGCAGCTTACCTTGCTGCCCATTTCCGTATCCCAAAAATCATCGAGACAAGGAAGGAGATTTAATTGCCTGCTGACATTGATACAAAACCAACGTAAAAATTTATCAAGAGAAGCAAAAACATCTTGGTCAGCTTCTTGAAAATCCAAATAGACAATTTGATAACCTTGCTCTCTAGCATAAGCAATCATCCGGTTGAGCAGTGAACTTTTTCCTGTCTTTCTAGGTGCTTTGATCCGGATTAAGCAACCAGGGTGTAAAATCTCGTTACAAACAAGTTCTTCCAGAGGAGGGCGATTGATGTAAAGAGGAGAACCCAGTGGTACAGGGCCGCTAGGAAATTCAATCTTGCTTGCTGAAAACAAGTCTGAAGAAACCATTTCTAAGCTAGATTGTTCACCCAACTTTTGATGGCTGTGATTTTCCTGATCGCTCATCTTGTCTTGCAGGTATTTATTCAAGGCTAAATGCAGATTTTTTTTCGTTATTTTTTTTCCAAGTGCAACGGAGAGGTCTTGCCACAACTCAGAGCCAACTTCCTTGATGTAATTGTTGCGATAGCCTGATACCTCTGCCATTTCATCGTAAGTTTTGCCCAACCACGATTGAGAGAGCACAAACCACTGAATGGAAGCAAGAGGCTTATCTTGCAGAATTCTTTCTACTGCTTGCAAAATATCGTCCACGGATATTAAAAGTTAAACAGTTACTAGATGTATTTATTTACTTTGGTATAGTAATAATATACAACTGAATAAATATTTAAAAAAAGAAAATTAAATACCTACGGATACACTGTTTGACATCCAATTAATCTTTGAACAAAAAAAAATTATTAGTGTGGCGCAGTTTACTTCTCCTTCTTGGGTGCTAACACCCTCAAAGCAAATCAGATTCGCCTGTTAGGCAATAACGCTTTTGGCTTTGAGGATTTAGCAAATGGCGGTGATAAAGATTACAACGATTTGATTGATCGAGTTAATTTGAGTATCGCCTAGTCTGAAGTTCCCACGGATAGATTTAGTAATAGAGCCTGTAAACTTTACTGAGCATTTTAGAAAGTCAAAGCCATAAGAATCTATTCTCAATCTGGGAATAATAGCTTTGTAGATTACCGCTATTTCAAAAAAATTAACCCTCAGCTTACCACTGGGGGCTTTTTTTGTTTGGCAAAATGGCATATCTCTAAATTAGACGGTTGCTATGGTATTTGAGTAGGATACATTCCATGCGAAAAAGTACTGACTTGGATTACCCTTGGCTAACTACCAAGGGTTTTTATTGGAACTTCTACTGTGATTTTGCACCATTCTTAATAACCGTAATGTTGGCAGCTTTGTATGAGTAATGATTTTAGAATTCCCTGCTTAATAAGGGATAGCGATTTTTATTCAACTACGGAAGTGTCAATATAGGCTTATATCGGAGTGAAAAAATCAAGTGCAAGAAATTAACGATGACAGAAGCTAAAAACGTAATTGGTGGAAACCTAGAGGTCTGCTGCACTTCTCCCATGACTGGATTTTACCGCGACGGTTTTTGTCGCACAGGTGGTCAGGATTTCGGGTCGCATGTCGTATGTGCCGAAGTGACATTAGAATTCCTGGAGTTCACCAAATCGCGGGGGAACGACCTGAGCAGACCTGTTCCTGATTTTAATTTTCCTGGACTGAAGCCTGGCGATCGCTGGTGTTTGTGTGCTTCTCGCTGGCAAGAAGCTCTCGATGCTGGTGTTGCTCCACCGGTTATTCTCTCTGCAACCCATGCTAGAGCTTTGGAAGTGGTTTCGCTAGACGATCTGAAAAAACATGCCCTAACTTGTTCTTGATTGGGCATTGGGCATGGAGCATTGGTTTTTTCTCCTCTGCTCCTCTGCTCCCCAGTTCAAAATCAACTCACTGGAACTTCCAGAGGTAATTTTAATACATTGACAACCATAGCAATTAATTTAGTGGGGTCAATTGGCTTAGATAAATGTTGCTGAAACCCTGCTGAAAGGGCTTCTAAGCGGTCTTCTTCTCGCGTGTACGCTGTTAAAGCGATCGCTGGGATACATCCGCCTTTTTCTGGTTCTAAAGAGCGCAGTTTCCGAATCAGCGTATAACCATCTTGCTCTGACATGCCGATGTCGCTAATCAGGATATCTGGTTTGGCTTGTTCAAGTACTGCCAACGCTTCATCAACTGATGCTACCGCAGTGGCAAATGCCCCATACTCTTCAAACATAAAACTGAGAAAGTTACGGGTATCTGCTTCATCATCTACAACTAAAACTCTTAATCCAGCAAGGGGCGTTGATGCCACAGAAGAAGAAATTTCTCCTGTGGCTTCTCTACTCGCCCTGCTAGCCCTATTGTCTTGTAGCAGTGGCAGTCTCACAGTAAAGGTTGCTCCTTCTCCTGTGCCTGGACTTTGGGCAAAGATTGTCCCCTTGTGCAGTTCCACTAGATGACGGACGATCGCTAGTCCTAGTCCTAGTCCATTGTGCGATCGCGTTGTGGTGCTGTCTGCTTGCCGGAAACGCTCAAATACTTTGGGCAAAAACTCGGAACTGATGCCAATCCCGGTATCAATAACTTGAATTTGGGCGTATTTGTAAGTTGTTTGTTGTTCTTCACCACAGACTATTGACAGATTCACTTCTACCCTGCCACCCTTAGGGGTAAATTTAATGGCATTAGTTAGCAGGTTCCAGACAACTTGCTGTAACCGGGCTGGATCGCCATAAACTGACCCTACCGAAGTATCCAGAACAGTATTTAACTTAATATCTTTTGGTTCTGCTAGGGGACGCACTGCCTCTAAGGCTGCCTCCATCACCGTGATCAGATTTACCGCAGATACATTTAACCGCAACTGACCACGGATAATCCGAGATACGTCTAAAATATCCTCAATTAGTTGCATCTGTGATGTAGCGTTGCGTTCAATCGCTTCCAGGGCGCGGGAAGTAGCTTTGTCGTCAAGTTTCTTAGAGCGGAGGATTTTTGACCAGCCCAGCATGGAGGTTAAGGGTGTGCGGAGTTCGTGGGAGAGAACGGCGAGAAACTCATCTTTCATCCGATTTGCTGCTTCTGCTTCCTGTCTTGCGGTCTGCTCTCGAATGATTTGAGCGCGGACTTCTTCTGCTTGCTTGCGTTCAGTAATATCTTCGAGGGTGCCTACATATCCCAGCAGTTCTCCTTGACCGGAAAGCATAGGTGATGAGCGAACCTGAACCCAACGGATGATACCGTGAGCAGTTTGAAAGCGAAACTCTTCAGAGTAGTCACGACCTTCACGAATGTAGTTAGACCAACTGGAAACTGCTCGTTCTCTATCTTCTGGATGAACAGATTCTAGCCATCCCTTTTCTAAACTCTCTGTCGCTTTCAAGCCACAAATTGCCTGATAGCGCGGATTAGTATATCTACATCCACCTTCAGTATCAATTTCAAAAATACCAACGGGTGAACAGGTACTTAGCGATCGGAATCGTTCTTCACTTTGCCTGAGTTCGGCATTGACAGCTACCAGCTGCGCTGCTTGTTGCTTGACGGCTTCTGTTTTCTTAAATAGTTCTACGAATACAGTAACTTTAGAAGTCAAAATATTCGGGTCTAATGGCTTGAGTAAATAATCAACAGCACCTAAGGCATAGCCTTTAAACAGCATTTGGTCGCTGGTGCTAAAGGCAGTAAGAAAAATAATTGGAGTGTGACGCGATCGCCCCCGATTGCGAATCAAGGTTGCAGTTTCAAACCCATCCATCCCTGGCATTTGCACATCCAGCAAAATTACTGCAAAGTCCTGATGTAGCAGACACCTCAAAGCTTCTTCCCCAGAGGTAGCTCTCACCAGATTCTCTCCCAGTTTTTCCAGGATTGCTTCTAGTGCTAGCAAATTTTCTAGTTTGTCATCCACTAGGAGGATGTTTACTTTGGGTTCCATCTGCATGGGTTTATTTCCGTGATTAATGACAAAGCTTGACCATTTGGGAAGCAATGTTTGAGAGTGTCAAAATCCAGTCTACTGCAACAGCAGAAATTGCTGCCTCTGGCATAATATCGCTCTCGGCTGTAGCAGGTTCCTGCACAATAGTCAGTCCTCCCCGCGCTTTTATTTTCTTAAGACCTTGCATACCATCTTGATTTGCTCCTGTCAATATTACACCAATAACTTGCTCAGTGTAGACATCAGCTGCCGACTCAAACAGCACATCGATAGATGGTCTGGCATAGGAAACAGGTTCATCAGTCGAAAGAGCAAAGTAACCTAGTTCAACTAGCAAGTGATAATCTGCTGGAGCTAAGTAGATATGTCCTGATAATATTTCGTCTTTATCTTCCACTTCTCGAATCGGCAATAAAGTGGATTCTTGTAATAACTCCTGGAGTGTGTTGTTAGACTCCTTGTGACGGTGTTGCACGATCGCGATCGGCACTAAGAAGTCTGCTGGTAAGTTCCCCAGGATAATTTTTAATGCTGATAATCCGCCCAGAGAAGTACCAATTACCACAATTTTAAACGGCACTTGTTTAGTCCTCACACCTGTATGTGGGTTTCAACCTTGATGGCTCATAAAATCCTTTCAGCATTCTCCAGTTCCACCACAGCTACTAACTTACCTTGATTTGCTTCTATACCAACTATTGAAGATTATCAGTAAACCAAAAAGTTTTTCCCAAAGAGCGATCGCTAATCAAGCTCACGTAGTTTAAAGTGCTATATACTACTTGAATTATATTAATGCTTATATTGCTTTAAAAAATGAAATCATGAAAGTAGTATGTAGCATATTGGTTGTTTACGTCTACCAAAACGTTGGGTCAAATCATGTTGATTCAGTTCAAAATTCGGTTCATCAATTCTCAGTATTGCAATCTTGCGAAGTAAATCATACAAAGGCTCAATCAAACTTTTGGATCTCTGTTCCAAATAAGAAATTGCACTATCAATTTGAGTAAAATTTAATCGACGGCTTTCTAGCAAAAATTTTTCTTCCCAGTCGTCCACAACCTCAATTATTTCTTCTTTAGTTAAATTAGGAAACTCGTATGACTATAAAAATGAGTCATGAACGCGCACGTATGGAAGACTCTTCCGTTCAAGAATATTATCGCCTAGATAGTAAGTTCCAACTAAGATAACGGGGATTTGCATTTAAAAACATTAATTAGCTCATTAAAGGCTTCCAACGCTAAGTAGTCGGCATTACCAAATTGTCCCTTATCCTTACGCCCAACACCTAGAGCCGCAACCCCTACCTGTTCAACTTTTCCCACCATGCGTTTAATAGTTCGAGTGCTTTTACCCAGAGCTTTCGCTACATCTGCGATCGCATCCCTGCAAGCATTTTTATTTGATGCTTGCACAATGGCATCAATGACATCGACTTTTTGCTGAAACTTTGGCGAATCATCATTAAACAGTAGATAAGACTTTCCCTCTACCTGCTCTCCACCCTGCTCCGTAGCAAGAACTTCCTCACGTTCGGAGAGATTAGCGCCTTGACTCAAAGAACGCGTAGACATACATTTGACCCGTCTTCCAAGAAAAATGACATTATTTACTTTAAAAGTGGCGAGAGAATAATTAAAGGTAAAATATGGCTCAAATACTTTTTTAGTAAGGCTTTTGGCTTATTAGAAAGCTATTGAAAAATGGACAATAATTCTTTAATGGACACCATTTTTACTTAAAGAAAAATCCAAAAAAAGGAGCCTGAGTCAGGCTCCTTAATCAAAAACTGGTAATAGAATTGTGACTACTTGATAGTCACCTTACCGCCAGCTTCTTCGATGCGCTTCTTGGCATCTTCAGCAGCATCTTTAGCAATACCTTCTTTAACTGCCTTGGGCGCAGCTTCCACCATGTCTTTCGCTTCTTTCAGACCCAAACCGGTCAATTCCCGGACAATCTTCAGTACGGCAATCTTCTTATCAGCTGGGACTGATTCGAGAATCACTTCAAACTCGGTTTGCTCAACAGCTTCTTCAGCCGGAGCAGCACCACCAGCGCCAGGCATCATCATCATACCGCCAACTGGTGCAGCAGCACTCACGCCAAAAGCCTCTTCGATTTGCTTGACTAACTCAGAAGCTTCCAGCAAAGACAGGCCTTTTAGTTGTTCTAAAATTTGATCGGTTGCAGCAGACATTGATATAACTCCTGTAATTTTGATTATTTATTTAGTCATTAGTCATTAGCTTTTGACTTTTGACTGATGAACCACGAAGTCTATTCAGCAGCAGCTTCAGTGCTGCTATCGCCTTCAGTAGCTGTTTCAGTGCTGCTATCTTGTACAGCAGCAGTTTCGGTGCTACCACCACTTTGGTCTTGGTCGGCGACAGCCTGCAAAGCACGCGCCAGTGAACCAGGAACTTCGTTGATACCCACAGCAATCTTGGTAGCCAAGGCGTTGATAGCTCCAGCAATTTGTGCGATGAGTTGTTCCTTAGATGGCAAGTCTCCTAGTACCTTGACATCAGGTTCTTTGAGTAGGCGACCTTCCAGTACACCACCACGAAGTTCTGTCTTCTTGGTGACTTTTTGGAATTCTTGGTATGCCTTAATTGCCGATGAAAAATCTTCTTTTACCAGCAAAAATGCGGAAGAACCGTTGAGCAATTCCGACATAGGCTGCCATTTTTCATCATCTTTAATGGCAATGCCCATTAGGGTGTTCTTCGTCACCTTACAAACAGTACCACTGGGACGCAGCCGCCGCCGTAAGTCGCTAATTTCAGCAACAGTTAGTCCCTGATACTCTATTACCAGTGCCAGAGTTGACTCACTCAAAGTTTCTTTGAGGTCAGCTACTATCTCTTTTTTATTTTCTAGTGTTCTACCCATTCCAATCTCACCTCCTTAAAATAATCGGTGAAGTGCCCTACTTGTAAGTTTTTTCTAAACCTGAACCCAAACAACAAACCCCAGCTAATCTAGCCGGGGTCGAGTATTAAGACTCTTGACGCCATAGTTATCACACCTTTATGGGTGGTAATTCTGACTATTAGAGTTTTAACCTCGGCAGGATATTTAAGCTATTAGCACCTGCTGTCTCCGGCTTTGCCTATTTAATTGAAAGTTAGGAGTGAGTAGTTAGGAGTTAGAAGTTTTATTCTTAACTCATAACTTATAACTCATAACTCTTATTAACCTGCTTCGCTCAGTTTTAAATCTCGTAGGGCGCTGATATCAACTTTAATCGATGGGCCCATTGTGGCTGACACATAAAATGTGCGCCAATAACGACCTTTAGCTCCTGAAGGACGGTTACGGTCAATAGTTTCCTGCAATGCCTTCAGGTTGACTAACAAATCTTCAGGCGAGAAGGTTGTCTTACCAAACATAACATGGACAATACCAGTTCGGTCGGCTCGGAATTCTAATTTACCAGCTTTGAATTCTGCGATCGCACTTCCTAAATCAAATGTTACGGTTCCACCTTTGGGCGATGGCATTAAACCACGTGGCCCAAGCAACTTACCCAGCTTTGCTACCTGTGGCATCACATCGGGTGTGGCAATCAGCTTGTCAAAATCCATTCTACCTTTTTGGATTTCGTCAATCAGTTCTTCTGAACCGACTATATCAGCACCAGCGTTGCTTGCTTCGTTTACCTTTTCGCCTCTAGCAATCACCGCCACCCGGACGATTTGTCCTGTACCTTTGGGCAGTGCTACCGTTGTCCGCAACTGTTGGTCTGTATACTTAGGGTCAATTCCCAACCGGATATGCGCTTCCGCAGCTTCAACAAATTTAGCTGTTGCTGTGTCTTTGAGAAGGGCTAAAGCCTCTAAAGGATGATAGTCCTTATCTTCTACTTTTGCTTGCAGTCCTTGCAAACGACGCGATATTTTTGGCATTTTGTTCTCCTGGGGTAATTCCGAAGCCTCGCCTCTCCCCCGATAATTTTTAGTTATCAGTCTTTTGCCATTTGTCCTTTGTCGCTAGTTTTTTACTAATGACCAATGACCAATGACTAATCCGTGATTGTTACACCCATATTTTTAGCCGTTCCTGCCACAATCTTCATTGCCGCGTCTATGTCGTTGGCATTAAGATCGGGGAGTTTCGTTTGGGCAATTTCTTGCAATTGGGCTTTACTAATTGACCCAACCTTCTTTTTGTTGGGTTCATTCGAGCCTTTTTCAACTTTCGCCGCCTTCCGAATCAGCACTGATGCTGGTGGCGTTTTGAGTACAAATGTAAAACTCCGGTCTTCAAAAACCGAGATTTCTACAGGTATCACCATTCCAGCTTGGTCTGCTGTTTTGGCGTTGTACTCTTTGCAGAACATCATGATGTTAACGCCATGTTGACCCAAGGCGGGTCCCACTGGCGGTGCTGGGTTGGCTTTTCCAGCATTCAGGGCCAGTTTAATGACCGCCACTACTTTCTTCGCCATTTGTATTTAACTCTGTTTCTCTACCTGATTAAATTCCAATTCTACTGGTGTATCCCTGCCGAAAATTGAGAGCAAGGCTTTAAGTTTACTCCGTTCTGGAGAGACTTCAATTACCTCGCCTTCAAAATCTTTAAATGGCCCAGAAAGCACCATTATCTTATCACCAGTAGCCATGTCAATTTTGAGAACTGGCTCTTGTTCGCTGGTTTGTTTGAATATGCGTTCTACTTCTGATGAACTCAGTGGTATGGGGTTCACATGACCGCGACCCTTACTGCTACCACGCTTTTGTTCTGCACCGACAAAGTTAATTACATGGGAGGTGTTTCGTACTACCTGCCAGGTATCATCATCCATCATCATCCGCACCAGCACATAGCCAGGGAAAACTTTTTCTTCTGTATGCTGGCGACTGCCATCTTTGCGGATTTTCACCGCTGGCGTTTGCGGAATTTCTACTTGGACAATTTTGTCAGCTACATCAAAAGTTTGAATGCGTTGCTCTAAGTTAGTCTTTACACGCTTTTCACAGCCTGAGGCTACTTGCACTGCATACCAGCGTGCTTCTTTTGACGCTGTTTCTGCTGTTTCTGCTGTTTCCTCTGATTGCAACGTTGAGTTGCGAGGTTCGTCTGTTGCAAAAGTCATCAGAACACCTGTTGTGCTGCCCAACTAAACAATCCATCGACCAAGTATATCAAAGATGCGGAGAGTGCCACCATTAACAACACAGCGGCTGATTCGCTCACTATCTGTTTCCGACTGGGCCAAACTACTTTTTCAAGTTCTTCTTTGGTTCCCTGTATGAAGTTGTTAAAGCTAAACCCATTTGTGGTTTCTGGCAATTCTGCTTCACTTTTTTTGGCCACGACCCTTAATCTCCCCGTTTGTCACTCAATTTTGGTCATCTAGGTTTGCAGTTTCGACTCTATTTCACTTAACTGAAAGCAAAACAACTACAAATACAATAAGTTTACCCGAAATTATTATCGCTAACTGCTAATATAGCAGTTGCGTAATTATTTCGGGCTTTGTTTTTTGCTCTTGAGCGCGCCCTGGAGGACTTGAACCCCCGACATCAGGTTTTGGAGACCTGCGTTCTACCAACTGAACTAAGAGCGCACAAGCTGTTTTTTATTCAGTCATTGCGCTGAACTAAATTTCAGTTTAACGCAATATGCGATTTTTATCATACCTCAGTTTCGTCGGGAAAACAAGTCAGCGGCAGATGCCGCTTAAGATTTCTCCCATACTATTGAAGGACGAATCACAAAGGGCGGTCAAACCGTTGCTTGATCCGGGTTGCCTTCCCTACGCGATCGCGGAGATAATACAGTTTAGCACGGCGGACTTTACCACGACGGATTACTTTGATGCTATCAATCCGCGGAGAATGCAACAGAAATACCCGCTCAACGCCTACACCTTGAAAAACCTTACGAACTGTAATCGTTTCGTTGATGCCACCATTACGCTTGGCAATCACTACTCCTTCGTAGGGTTGTACACGGTACTTTTCGCCTTCCTTGATTTTCACTCCTACTTTTACTGTGTCGCCCACATAAATGTCGGGCAGATTCGATTTTAGCTGTTCCGCTTCGATGGAGCGGATAATCTCTTGAGCGCTCATAGTCTTTCTGTCTGCTTAAAAAAAATCTCACGATCATCAATGATAAATCGATAATCCTATTTCAGTCTACTTGTTGAGATTGATAATTTTACTGATACAACAGCCTAAAGTTCAAAGCTATATTGCAGAATGCTGTAACACAGGGGTGAAATTTATGAAATTTAGCGTCGTTATCAGTACCTATAATCGCTTGAACTTGCTGCAAAGAGCAATTGACTCGGCTCGTAACCAAACGATTGAGTGCGAGGTAGTTGTTGCCGATGACTGTTCTTCTGACGATACCCAAACCTATATCAAAAGCTTAGGGGACAAGGTTGTTTATCATCGTAACGAAGTGAACCTTGGCCATGCAGCAACGGTAAATGCTGGAGTTGCCAAAGCTAGCGGCGACTGGATTAAGTTTTTAGATGATGATGACTATTTAGCACCGAACTGCATAGAAGAGATGGCGAAGGCGATCGCACTTCGCCCCGATGCTGTAATCTGCTCTTGTGTGGCGGCTCAGGTGGATGGTAATGAAGTTGAACTCAGTCGCACCCCGCAAGTTGGCCCTGGATTAGCTTTTTATATTCCACAAGCCGATATTCATTACGGTATGCTCTTAGAGCTTGTACCCTTTGGTACGCCTGTACAAGTAGCTTGCCGACGTGATGCTTTCCTGCAAACTGGTGGTTGGGATTCCACACTCGATGCTAACTGTGATGACATCGATTCGTGGATTCGGATTGCCCAGTTTGGCGATGCTATTTTCTTCAATCAGTGTCTTGCTTACCGCACTATCTGGCCCGGTGCTTATAATCAAAAGTTTTCTTTGTCTAGGCGGTTGGCTACAAATATTTTGATGAAGGAGAAAATTTACGCCTTGGTAAATGAGGAACATCGCTCAAAGATTCCCGTTTTTCAAGATATAAAAAATTACCTGAAACTCCATTGGATTTTAGTAGCACTGAAGCAAAAAAATATCAAGAGTTTTCTTTCAATGATAGATCCGTCTATAATTTCTCCTCAGCCTTGGAAGTTTTTGCTAAATGCTGCCTCATCACGCCGCTCTCAAGGAAACAATTCTCAAGTTCGCAAACTTGTGTTAATTGAATCCTAAGAACCTACGAGGATTAAAACCATTAGAGAATTCCACAAAAAGGAATGTCCAAGTTTTTTGCTATGTCTTTGGGATAAGCCAGAAACCACTCATGTAGAGACACGATTTATCGCATCTAAAACACTGACACGTTAGAGAGACAAGGGTAAATCGCCGTCTCTACAAAGAATGAACTCGTCAATTATTCCTTGATAGACTACTATTTCTGACTTGTGTGTACACCGTAGCCTAAAAGGAGAGAGACTTTGAATTTCCCCCTTCCCACTTCGAGAATGGGTTAGGAAGTTAGGTTTTTGGTGGACTTTTCCACATAACTTGAAAAGTCAGGAATCCTACCTCCTTTTATCCCGATTTATTGAGCCGTTACTGAATAAGTCTTTAAAGCTAAGTGACTGATTATAAATGCTCTTAGCCAGTAGCTAGTGCCAATTTACGCACTAGCTACTGGCTATCGTTGAAGACCTCAACAATAATGTTGATTTACATTCAGTTACTTATCTTTATTTTTTATACATATCTCAAAGATTATGCGAATCATCCATATTTTGAACCACGTTCAAGAAATAGGTAACGGTATTGTGAATGTGGCTGTTGATCTGGCTTGTTTACAGGCTAAATCTGGTTATGAGGTAGCGGTTATTTCTGCTGGTGGTGAATATGAAAAATTACTAAATATTTGTGGTGTCAAACACTACCAATTAGACCAGACGAGGAAACCGATAAGTATTATTAAAGCAGCTGTGCGTTACCTGGCGATCGCAGCAGAATTTCAACCGGATATTGTTCATGCACACATGATGACGGGAGTCATCCTCGCCCGCATTTTTAAAGGGCATAAGTATGCTTTAGTTTCTACAGTCCATAATGAATTTCAGCGTTCCAGTCTGCTGATGGGTTTAGCTGACAGGGTAATTGCTGTTAGCAAGGCTGTGCGAGATTCTATGGCAAGGCGCGGTATTTCAGAAAACAAGTTGCGGGTAGTATGTAATGGAACTTTGGGTAGTCCCCGCACTCGACAAATACAAGATTATCAACCTTTAGCATTACAACGACCAGCGATCGCTACCGTGGCCGGGATGTATCAACGGAAGGGAATTGCTGAGTTAATTGCTGCCTTTGAGCAAATTGCCTCAGATTTTCCCCAAGCGCATCTTTATTTGGTAGGAAATGGCCCTGATAAACAGCTATTTGAGGCACAAGCACAAGCAACTTCTGTAAAAGAACGCATTCATTTTGAAGGCTTCCAGTCGTCACCTCAACGTTATCTCATATCTTGTGACATATTTGTGTTGGCTTCCCATCGTGATCCTTGCCCCTTGGTACTTTCGGAAGCTAGGGAAGCTGGAACTGCGATCGTTGGCACTCAGGTAGACGGAATTCCTGAAGCTTTGGACAATGGGCAAGCAGGTCTTTTGGTGCCAGCAAAAGATAGTAAGGCTTTGGCTGCGGTTTTAGTGCAATTACTGAGTAATGCCCATATGCTACACGAATGGAAAAATCGGGCAAATCAAAACCTAGAGTGGCTGAGTGTTGCCCGCGTCCATCAAGAAACATTAACGGTGTATCGTGAATTAATTACAGAGTCAGAGGGTTAACAGTGTAGCGATCGCTTTAGTTTGAAAGCTACGCCCAAAGCGCCAAAGATCAGTACACCCAAAACATTAGTTGATTCAGGAATGGCGGTGTAAGAAGCACCCACGCGGATCGGCCCATCCTTATTCTCTTGCTCTGCTGGTATTGCTGGAATGATTCCACCACCTGGGGTTAAATTGGGCTGGGTAGAAAATAGATTGTAAAATATGTCTCCATCTCGGATTACGCCACCACTATAAGTAAGAATGTTGCCTTCGATGGTAACGTTTGTAAAGATATCCTCTAGACCAGGAGTACTAGAGAAACCAATCCTTCCATCTCCATCAACATCTCCCCACTGAACTGGCTCATTAGCAAATGATGGATCAGCATCGGGATTAGTATAGAACAGCGTTTGTAAGTCAAAAACGAAGCTTCCTATATCATTCCCAGTGCCATTTATCAAGTTGTTAGCTCGATCTGGAACACCATATTCTATTATTTGTCCTGGTAGAATATCTGGCCCAAGAGTTCTTGGCTCCCTCGTTTGGAATATGTCTTCATTCACAGTCGTCACGATGGGTTCTACAAAGATGACGGCTCTCGCTGGTGTCCAAGACAAAAAACTAATTCCTGCTGCTCCTAGAACAGATAAGGCTATTTTGGTTGCGATTCTATTCATGCTTGTGTCCTTTTCATATTGGTTAACAGAATGCTATACCTTGGGGTCAAATCAAACAGTAAAAACTCACTTTTCAATTGCTATCTACCTGCTAGATAAATAGAGGTTAATACGTGTCTACTCAGTGAGTTTATATCTATTCATAGGTTGATTTATAAAGCAATTCTTGTAATGCTTTATCATCATAGCTAGTAATTTTACGCAATCTTTATAAAAAATCTAATTTAGAACTTATTTGTTGACAGATTAGACAATATGTGAGTTTTAAAAAGCTGATTTATCGAGTTTCTTAATTGGAGAGTCTGTTGCCAGGGGCGCATATCTCTCATTGGTAGCAATTTAAGCCAAAACACGAGAGAAAACCCTCGTTTCCAGGTCTAAGAAAGAAATGCAGATTATTGGGGGGCTGCCGCTAATAAACGAGGCGGCAGCCCCCCAGTGGGCATTCCCAGCCAGAGACTGGAAACGAGGCAAATTAAGCACTTCAGACCTGATTTGATGCAACTTAAATGCTGATTAGCTGATAAATTTTTTGGTAAATCCACGCAACCGGATTAACACTGGCTTCGCCCAATTTCCACCCAACAAATCGTGCAACAGAATATAAAAACAGGGGATGATAAATAATGTCAGCATTGTTGCGATCGCCATCCCAAAGAAAACTACAATCCCTAAAGGCTGCAAAAACTCAGAACCTTCGCCAATGCCCAATGCCAAAGGAAACAGTCCCAAAATAGTGGTGACTGTGGTCATGATAATTGGGCGCAAGCGTTGAGGAGCAGCTTTCATGATCGCAATTTGGCGACTACAACCAAGTTCGTCCCGAATTTGGTTCGCCAGTTCTACCATTAGAATCCCTGCGTTCACCACAATTCCCACCAGCAGCACGACGCCAACAATTACAGTTGCACCAATTGCAGTATTGGTAATGTAAAGTCCAAAAATTCCCCCAGCTAACGCTAGTGGGACGGTGAACATAATTACCAATGGGTCAATCAGCGAATTGTATTGCACCGCCATGACTACAAAGATTAAGAATGTTGCCAACGCCCCTAAAGTTTTTAAAGCATCCTGAAGTTGCTGATTAGTTTCTTGGGCAGAACTAGGCACAATTGAAACGCCATCAGGTAAGTTTACATCTTGAAGTACCTGGTTAACTTCTGCGATCGCTTCACCAAGACTTGCTCCCTCGCTGAGATTTCCTGCCACAATAAAAGCTTGGCGCTGATTAATCCGTTGCACCTCACCAGGCGCTTGACCTTCTTGAATGTTCGCAACGTCTGAAAGGCGGATTAGCTGATTGTTTTCTGTAAATAGCGGTAATTGCTCTAGTTGGGAAGGACGCTGAATCGCTTCTTTATTTAGCTGCACCCGCACATCAACTAAACGATTACCGCGTTGAATTTGCGTGGGAACTGAACCTTCAATTGCTGTTTGAACTGTTGCACCAATTTGTTGAGCGCTTAACCCTAAAGCTGAAACCCGTTCCCAGTCGGGGCGAATTTGGATTTCCGGTTGCCGGGGGTCGGCATCTGGCCGGAATGTTGCTAATTTTGCCCTTTCTTGTAATGCTTGCAGCACTTGTGCGCCTGCTTGCGTTAAGTTTTCTTCATTCTCACCTTGCAGAATCACGTCAACTTCTGACCCTTGCACTGGAGAATTACTCAAGATTAAACCCCGCACTTGACCAGGATTAAGGCGCAGGAGAATTCCTGCTAAGTTGAGTTTGTTAAATTCCTGAGTTACTTTTTTGACGAAAGCTTCGACATCTGTGCCTGGTTTAAGATTGATGGTGCTACTGGCACGTAAAGGATTTTCTGTAGTATTGCTACCAAACAATGAACCACCCACAGTTGTGAAAGCTGACTCAGTTTCTGGTTGTTTGAGCAAAATGTCATCGACAATTTGCATAACTTTCTCAGAAGTTGCTAAAGGTGTACCAGGAGGAAACTGCGCTCTCAAGGTAGCTTGACCAGTACTGATGCGGGGTAAAATTTCTTGGGGAATTTGACCAAACATAAAGAAAGTGCCGCCGCCTAAAATTAACAAAGCAGCAGTTACTACAAAAAGCCGATAACGTAAAACCTTGGTTAAGAAGTTACTGTATCCCCGCGTCGCATCTTCAAATCGGTGATTAAACTGTCTAAGCAGCCAAAATTCACTGATCCGACTAGACCAGCGAATTCCCAAGAGTCGAGAAGACAGCATCGGTACTACTGTGATGGCGACGACAAGGGATGCTGCAACTGCGAAGCTAATTGTCAGAATCAGTTCATTAAATAGCAGTGCAATAAAGCCGCCAATTAAGAGGAATGGCACTACAGAAACTAAGTTGGCGCCTGTAGCAGCAACTAAAGCAGATTCTACTTCTTGGGAAGCTGCGATCGCACTATCAATAAAGAATCTTGAATTTCTCCTCTGCCCCTCTGCCTCCATCTCTTTCTGATTGGGAGTCATGCCTGTTTTTTCGGAAATGTTCTCCAAAATCACAACCGATGTATCAATTGCTTGACCGACTCCTAATGTCAGACCTGCCAAACTAAACACATTCAAAGTCAAGCCAAAGATTTTCATCAGAGCGATCGCCGCCAGAGTACACAGCGGAATCGTCAAACTGATAATCAATGTTTGTCTGAACGATCCCAAAAATAACAACACTGCTGCGGCTGCTAACAATGCCCCAGAAATCCCCGAAAAGATAACATCATTTAAAGAATTGCGGATAAAGACAGATTCATCTGTGGTGGGACTCAGAGTCATGTCTGCTGGAATTAAACCCGATTGCCGTAATTGTTCAATTCGCCGCTTAACGGCATCTACAACTGTGATTGTGTTGGCTTCAGGCTGCTTTTGGATTGAAAATTTCACAGCAGGCTGACGGTTGAGATAAACAAATACTCGCTGGTCTTCTGTATCGTCAATTACCTCTGCAAAGTCTCGCAAGTAGACGCGGCGGGAAGGTGTAGGCGTAGTAGTGAGAGTGGTAGTAGTATTACTGCTATTAGTGGTATTAGCACTAGCAGGAGAAGAAGAGGAAACTTCCAAAGAAAGATTTTCAATTTCCTTGGCATTTTGGAAGCGTCCGACAGTCCGAGTTAATGGCTCGGAATTTTGCCCCAGAATCCGACCACCAGAAGTATCTTGGTTACGGGCTGTTAATTCATCTAATACATCATTTAACCCAACACCCAAAGCTTGCAATCGGTTTAAGTCAACAAGTACCCGTACTTCTTCCTCTGCACCACCAGATACGTCAACTGAGGCGACTCCTGGCACTACACTGAGTTCACGGTTTAACTCTTCATCAGCAAATATGCGTAAATCTTTACCTAGCAAAGAAGCAGATGTCAATGCCAATTCATAAACCGGCAATTGGGAGGGATCGACTTTAAATAATCGCGGCTCCTCTATTGTATCTGGCAGTTGTCCTCGACCTCGGTTAAAAGCAGCAGTAGCATCGTTTAGGGCTTGGTCAATATCGCCCCCTGGTTGGAAGTATAAATCGAGGCTTACCTGTCCCTCACGGGTGCGAGAAAAAACCTGTACTACATTCTCGGTTGCTGCTAAAGCTTCTTCTAAGGGTCTGGTGATTTCATCTACTGCTACTTCTGGTGAAATACCAGGGGCTTCTAGCCGAACCCCTATTCGGGGATAGGTAATTGACGGTAGGAGATCGACTTGGATCGTTGTGAGAAAAAATACCCCAATGACAATTACTGCTACGGTGAGCATGAGTGTGCCAATGTGTTGGCGAATAGCGATCGCACTAAGGCTAAATCCGCCATTGCCATTATTATTGTTCGCCTGTTGCATGATACTAAGTGATAAGTGCTGACTACTAAGTACTTTTTTCCTTGGTATGGTGGTTATTGCTCACCCTACTATTGCTTTTCTGAAAGAATTGAAAGACTTACAGTGTCACCTTCTTTTAACGGCTTACCACTACGAACAACATAGCGCTCTCCCGCTTGCAAACCGGATAAAATTTCCACTCTCCCATCAGCCCTTTTTCCCAACATTACGGCTCGTGCTGTTACGTTGGTTTTGCCTTCTGTGTCTTTGACGACAAATATTGTCCCACTTCGGTCTTGCGACTTTGCTTCTGCTATACCAGATGTGTTGAGTGGGGAAGAGTCCTGCCGTACATTTGTTTGCTTCTCCCCTGTACTCTTGGAGTTCTTATTGCCTACTTGTTTCTGAATAGCTGTTTGCGGTACAACTACACGCTGTTGAGTCTGGTTTTCAAAATTGACTCGCGCCAGCAGTCCACTACCAATCTTCCCTTGAGTGTTGGGAATCACTACTTCTACAGGTATCAAGCGAGCTGTGGCATCCGCAGCTGGGGAAATGCGCGTAACTCTGCCCATTAATGTTTCGTTGGGGAAAGCATCTAAGCGCACTTGTACAGACTGCCCAACCTGAATTTGTGCCAGTTCTAATTCGGAAACTTGCACAACGACTTTGACGCGGTTAAAGTCGCCAATTTTCAAGACTTCGCTACCTGCTTGCAGAAGGTTGCCAGGTTCTGTCACCTTTTCTGTGACTACGCCAGTTATCGGGGATGTGAGCCGAGCGTAAGACCTACGCTCTTTGGTTTGAGCAACCAACGCCTGTTGGGCAATTACTCTACCTTGGGCAGCGGCGACAGCTTGCTGTTCTGTACGGACTTGCTCTTGAGCTGCCCGTAGTGCCTGTGCAGCTGTTTGCGCCTGGGTACGTGCTTGCTGGGCAGTTTGTTCAGCGATCGCTCCGGCTTTGAATAGATTCTGTTGCCGTTCTGAGTCTGCCTGAGCTTGCACCACTTCTAGCCGCGCCCGTTCAACGTCTGCACGGGCATTGCTTACCTGATTTGTTGCCCTAGCTACTTCTGATTTGAGGGCAGCTAGTTCTGCTTCTGCTTGCTTTAATTCGGTCAGAAGTATGGCATCATCTAACTGCCCAACGTTCTGCCCAAGCTTTACCGTATCGCCCACATCTAAGTTCAAAGCCAACAACCGGGCTTCCACTTGCGATCGCAGTGATACAATTCGAAACGGTGTTGTATTACCTGTGTATTCTGGTTGTGTTTGCAGCGAGTCGGTTCGAGCGAGCGCCACATCTACAGGTGTTGCACTACCGCGTTCTCCAGCACCAGGTTGCTGAGATTGTGCTCCGGCTGATTCTTTGGGCAGTGAGCCGCAACTTGCCGTCAGCAGTCCTATACCTACCAAACAAGGAATTAATAAACTTCTTACAGAAGTGGAGAAAAAGAAGTAATTTTCCCCTTTCGCTTTTCCACCTGTTGAATTAGTACTGTTTGCAAGAAGTCTACTCTTTAAATCTGCGCTCGCCACTTCAGTATTCACAAATGAATCTAACTGGATATTAATTAGTTGGTTAGCGACTCCGTGATCTTTCATTTTCACCTGTTTGTGCGGCTTATTCGTGTCCAAAATCATTCATTTTTCTCCTATTGGGGAGCTTTTGGGGTTAAACAGCCGTGTTTTACCAAGTAATTTTGAGAGATATAATTAACCAAAAACGGCGAGAATGCATAAGCTGTCTAACAGTAAGTTTCTGTATCAGAAATTACTGTTTTCCCACAAAAGTCCAAAATTTCTCACCGCTCTACTTCTGACGCAGAGGTAGATAAATCTTCTTGCAGATAATAAATTATAAACTTAGTATAAATATTTGTCATTTTTCTGGAATCTACCCATAGGAGAAACCTCGATTTTTCTAAAGATATGGAAATTTTGGTTCCATATCATAATATGGGCAGGATTACAACAATTACCTTTATTTTTACATGCTTATTTTTTCCTGCCATAAATAATACTACGTATAGGATTTTATTTACTTTATTAAGAATATTAAAGATTTGTTGCTTTTTAAGTCTATAATGTAGTGGAAAACACTATTTTTTCTTACCCCCCTTGCGTAATATGGCAAGAAACAGGGCGATAAATACCATAGCAACAACAGCAAGAATGAAGTTTTTTACCAGAAATATATTTGCATTAGGTGAGGAAGGTAAGGCGTGACATCATTGCTCAAAATCGTACAAACCACTAATGAATCCCAGATTTCCGAATTTTTCCAGGAATCAGCAGGTAAGTGGCGATCGCAACGACGCTACTACACCCTACCTGAGGGAGAAACCAAGGAGATAGAAAGTATAGTTACGATCAATTTTTTAGAACAGGGCTGTGATGAATTGCAAAAGCTAGCTCAGATGCACGATTTGTCTGATGCAGGTAGTTTAATCTGTGGTGCAGCAGTTGTATGGGAAAGTACGGATGTGCTGAAGGCAAAGAAGGAGTCGCAAGGTTCAACAATATTTGGGGTGATGGGAAACATTTTGTATCGCGATCGCGGTTTTGCCATATCCAAACCAGTCACCGCCCAGTATTATTTCTCCAACCCGAAAACACTGTGTTTGCGAACTGAATACAGCGGTTCAGTTTTTGAGGAAGAGTTAAAGCTAATTGGCAGTAAATACCGCACCAGACAGACCATCATCTCTCGTGCTGGTGAGCAGTTGATGATTGGCCAATATTTAGAAAAGAGAATAGAGAGTTAGTTTATTTTTGAATTTTGAATTTTGAATTGTTAACGGGTGGGTGTGGCTGGGGGCTATAGCCTCAGCCGTTTTGGAACTACCCAGCATCTAGCTATCAACTGGTAATATAACTTTTTATAACAGTTTTTCAAACTTTCCCCCAGGAAGTTCCCTGCTATGTAATCATGGGAAATGAAATGAGAATTAATTCGGCGACAGTGTTTGTTTTTAGTATTGACAGGCTTTTCCCTTTTGGTATTACAGACTTCTCTCCGAAATCTAAATCTCTACAAACTTATGATTTTGGAGACATTTAATGTCAATTTACGTTGGTAACCTCTCCTATGAAGTTACACAAGATGCGCTAAGTGCTGTATTTGCAGAATATGGTGCTGTAAAGCGTGTTCAGCTACCTACTGACCGTGAAACAGGCCGTTTACGCGGCTTTGCTTTCGTGGAAATGAGTTCAGAAGATGAAGAAACAAAAGCCATTGAAGCGCTTGATGGTGCTGAATGGCTGGGTCGTGACCTTAAAGTGAATAAGGCCAAGCCCAGAGAAGACCGAGGTGGTTCCTTCGGTGGTGGTGGTAATCGTGGCGGTGGTGGCGGCGGCTACAACCGTGGCGGTGGTGGTCGCTACTAACCTAAATAGGCGAAAGTCATTTAGTTGAATCTAGAAAAGGCTCAGGCAGCAATGCTTGAGCCTTTTCTATACAAAACTTGGCTTGTTGTTCATAATCTTTACGTTCCTTTCGAGTAGCTAGACGGGCGCTGATGATATGGATAACATTGGAAAGCTCAGTGAAAGAAATCAACAGCAAGAGATTTTGTTGAGAGTGATTAATAAAACCACAAGAGAGCATAAAATATGCAAGTTAAATGAAATAGGACTACAAAGAAAATCAATGAGAGCAATCAAAATTATTGTTGAAAAACATAATGACGGTTACGTAGCCTATCCCTTGGGTATCAAGGGGGTTGTAGTTGGCGAAGGTGACAGCTATGAAGAAGCACTAGCTGATGTTAAATCTGCTATCCGCTGCCATATAGAGACATTTGGTCAAGAGGTTTTAGAAGAGGAATCACCAGTATTAGAAGCTTTTGTGGCGGAAGCTGAGGTTCCTATTTAATGGTTAAATTTCCAGTAGACGCACCTAAAGCTAAAGTAATTAAAACATTGGAATTTCTTGGATTTAGTATTATTAGGGAGCGAGAGCATATTGTTATGGAGCGAGAAAACGAAGATGGAACAAAAACTCCACTGACTATGCCTAACCACTCTCAAATTAAAGGTTCAACCTTGAGATCCATCTGTACTCAAGCGGGTATCTCAAGAGAGGGTTTTTTGTCTGCTTATGAGCAAATCTGAAAGGTTGCATTCCGTTTTCACTCAAAACACTCTAAAAGATACAGTCACAAATAAATTCTTGAACTAGGCGATCGCATCTCTCCAGACAAGCTTACCAATAGGCGATTCTTGAAAACAAGATGATATGCGATCACTCTGCAAACTTCTACTTTTACCTCATAACTCCAAACTTCGAGTTTAAAACTCGACACTTCAGTTTTATAGAGAGGACTGGGGTTTAGAGAATAGTTTTAGACTACCCTTTAGCATCTCACTGCCCCATTCCCAATTAATAATGTGTTCCCGACTTGCGATGATGCACTGCTGTAGCGCCATCTTGATTTAGGACTTTACCATTCTCGACAGTCGCATAAACTAGCCAGTGATCGCCAGATTCCATCCGATTTTTTACGGAACATTCAAGATATGCTAGGGCATCCGTAAGTATGGGAGAACCGTTTTCCGCTTCTTCGGCGGCGACATCAGCAAATCGGTCTTGTCCTGGACCGAATGGTTTGAGGAAGTGCTTCATCAATCCCAAATGATTGCCTTCTTTAAGGATGTTGAGGACAAATTTGTTTCCTGTATGCGTCAGTGTTTCTACTGCGCGTTCTTTAGCGACGGCGATGGTTAAACCAGGGGGATTAAAGCTAGCTTGAGCTACCCAAGAGGCTAACATGGCACTGGAGCGATCGCCTTCTTTTGCTGTGAGAACGCAAAGAGAACCGACAATCCGACCAACTGCTTGTTCTATAGTTGTTGCAGGTTGACTTGGCGATCGCACTTTTCTAGCTTTCTTCAGGGCTTGGGCAAAGTCGGTTCCGGCTTCTTCACATAATTGTAAGGTGGTATCGTCGGGCTTGAATTTGACGCGGATGGTGTCAAAACCAAACCGATAGCCAGCATCTTTCAATTTACCCTCAATTAAATCAACTGCTTCACCACTCCAGCCAAAGGAACCAAAAACACCAGCGAGTTTATTGTTAGTAGCGGTGGATAGTACAATTCCTAAAGCTGTTTGCACGGGTGTGGGTGCATGACCGCCGAGGGTCGGAGAACCGATGATGAAACCACCGGCTTTCTCTACAGCCGCCCGGATTTCTTCTGGTTCAGTAAATTCGCAGTTAATTGATTCTACGGCAACGCCAGCTTTTGTGATGCCACGAGCGATCGCTTGGGCTAATGTTGCCGTATTCCCATAAGCTGATGCATAAATCAGCGCTACTGTCAAGTCAGCAGATGTTTGCTGCTGACTCCATTGGCGATAAGCTTTGGTCAGGTCGATTAAGCCATAGCGTACCAAAGGCCCGTGTCCAGTGGCATACATTCTTACTGGAAAATCAGCTAGTTTATCCAGCGCTGTTTCAACTTGACGGGCGTGGGGAGCCATGAGGCAATCAAAATAATAGCGCCGATCCTCGTTATATACTTCCCAGCCTTCATCAAATACCTGATCTCCACAAACATGCGCCCCAAATAACTTGTCTGAGTAAAGAATTTCTGTTTGGGGATCGTATGTGCAAAGTTGATCTGCATAGCGGGGATTGGGGGTGGGGATAAATTGTAAATTATGCCCGTTGCCTAAATCGAGGGTTTCTTCGCCCCGCATCACAAGAATTTGTAAATCTGGATTTTCTAGCGCACTACGTAAATTAATCGCCCCTGGATTAGAACAAACAAAAGTGATTTGCGGGGCAATTTCCAATAAAGCTTTTAAAGTTGCAGCGCGGTTGGGGTTGATGTGTCCCAAAATTACATAATCTAAGTCTTCGAGATGAAAACGCTGCTGTAACGCTTTTAAATAAATCTCTGTAAACGTTTCCCCTGGAGGATCGATTATAGCTGTTTTCTCGCTTTCGATTAAATAAGAATTAGCAGTTGTACCCTTAGCAAGAGCGTATTCAATTTCAAACCTGAGCCTAGACCAACTGCGCGATCGCAGTATTCTTGTATCTGTAGCTATTGGATAAACTTGAACATCACGGGGTTTATTTGTTGACATGGCTGTTTAGGGAGTTAGGAGTTATGAATTAGGAGTTATGAATTATGAGTTAGGAGTTGAAGAAAGTGGTTAATTCAAAGCTCTGTACTTCCATGTAGACGATGTATTTCGTTAAACTCGTCCTTACAACTCCTAACTCCTCATTTTTTAATAGTGATTACCAACTTTGCGGTGATGCACAGCAGTTAAAGCATCTGGCTTAGAAACTCGTCCGGCATAGACGGTGCTGTATACTGCCCAATGGTCGCCGCAATCCATTCTACTGACGACTTCGCACTCCATGTAGGCGAGGGCATCGTTGAGGATGGGGGCACCATTTTCGGCTGGCTGGGTTCTCACTCCTTCAAAGCGATCGGCACCAGGGACGAACCGCTTCAAAAAGTGCTTCATTAATGGTTGGAAATTGCCTTCTTCTAAGACGTTGAGAACAAAGCGATCGCCTACTTGCATGAGTGATTCAATTGCCCGATCTTTGGCGACTGCAATGGAAAATCCCAAGGGTTTGAAGCTAGCTTGAGCAACCCAAGAGGCTAACATCGCACTGGAAACATCGCCTTTTTTGGCGGTGATGATATATAACCCACCGCTGAGTCTACCTAATGCTTTATCTAAGTCAGCACCAAGGGATTTCATGGCTTTGATACTGCGATCGCGTGTTACCCATTGACCTAAGTCAGTACCCGCTTCTTCACACAGCTTGTAGATGTTTTCTGTGGGTGTTTCTTTAATCCGAATCGCTGGAAAAACTGTTGTCAAACCCAAATTGCGGAATTTACTCAGCAAAGGATCTATTGGCTCATCATCGCCACCGCCAGTTTCAAACACGCCGATAGCTTGCTTTTCTTTAGCAGATCCTAAAACTGTGCTGAGTGCAGCTTGAATGCTCGCAGCGCCAGAAGCCGGAGGTAGACCAACAATGAGTCCAGCACAACGGCTAACTAGTTCCCGCAGTTCTTGTAAATCTACTTCAGATCCCAAATCAACAATTTCCACGGCGACACCAGTTTTACCGATACCGTTGGCAATTGCTTGCGCGAGGCGATCGCTATACCCATATTCGGAAACGTAAAATATCCCAATCGTTGTTTCTGCCTTGGTTTGCGTTTGGCTCCAAGTGCGGTAACGTCCAACCAGTTCTTCAACATTATGGGATAATAATGGCCCGTGTCCTGTGGCAATCATACCGATGGTTTTCAGTTCTCCCATCCGCTTCAGGGCAGATAAAACTGACCGGGCATTCGGCCCCATTAAGCAATCGTAGTAGTAATGAAAGTCTTCTTCGATAGCCGCCAAGTCTTCATCAAAGGTGCTATCTGAGCAATAGTGCAGCCCAAAAGCATCGCAGGTATAGAGAATTTTTGTTTTGTGGTCGAAACTGAAAATAGTATCCGGCCAGTGTAAATTTGGAGCAATCACGAATTCAAATTCATGCCCATTGCCCAAATCTAAGCGATCGCCATTTTTCACAATCCGCCGTTTAAATGGCTGATGTACGAAATCTTCAAGAAACTGAATGGCCACTTTAGAACCGACAACGGTAATTTCTGGAACCATTTGCAGCAAATCTTTAACTAAACCGCTATGGTCTGGCTCGGTGTGGCTGATAATCAAATAATCAATATCAGTTGGCTTGATTAGTCCGGTCAGTGTATCAAAATATAGTTGACGAAACTTTTCGTGGGAGGTATCAACTAAAGCAGTTTGCTCCCCACGGATGAGAAACGAGTTATAAGTAGTACCGTTTTGCAGACCAAACTCAATATCGAAGCGATCGCGATCCCAATCCAAAGAGCGAATAGCCGTCGTCTCTTGAGCGATTTCCACAGTCTGTATGGTGAGCCGTTTTTCAGTTTTTTCGGTGAGCGCTACCATAACTCCCCTCCTTAACACAATGAGTATTTCTTCCTCTAGGTTTATTGTGACACGGGATGAATGTTAATTTTTATTAAAAAACCTATGACTGACTTAAAAAAGTTAAAAGTGTGAAACCGCATAAGCACCCAGAACACACAGATAATATTTGGCTAGCTTTGGAAATTGGGAATTCCCGCCTGCATTGGGCGTTGTTTGTTAGCGAAACGCTTTACTCAGTTTGGGATACCGACCATCTACCTGAGTCTGTTATACAACAGTTGGCTGCATGTCAAACCCTAAATGATTTACTAGAAAAAATTTTTCCATCCCATCAGAGAACTAATGAACAAGAAGGATACGGAGACAATTCCCTTCCTCTCTTTGCGTCTCTCCCTCCTCTCCTTGTCGCCTCTGTAGTTCCCAGCCAAACCGCTATTTGGCAAAGTTATCCCAACATTAGTGTTATTACATTAGACCAAATACCGCTAAAAGGTGTTTATCCCACACTAGGAATTGACCGCGCTTTAGCTTTATGGGGTGCGGGGAAAATATGGGGTTTTCCAATATTAGTCATTGATGCGGGAACAGCGCTAACTTTTACGGCAGCGGATGCTAATGAGTGTCTAGTTGGAGGTGCAATTCTGCCGGGATTAGGTTTGCAATTTGCAACTCTCGGTCAACAGACAGGACAATTACCATTAGTAGAAATGCAAAACTTTCTATCTCTACCAATACGTTTTGCTCTCAATACTACAGCAGCTATTCAAAGCGGGGTCATTTATACAATATTAGCTGGGATTAAAGATTTTATTGAAGCGTGGTGGCAATTATTTCCTAATGGGAAGATTGCGATTAAAGGGGGCGATGGCACTTTATTAATAAACTATCTACAAGCCTTATATCCTGAAATTGCAGATAGTTTAATTGTGGAACAAAATTTGATTTTTTGGGGAATGCGAGAAATAACAAAACTGCTCTAAGTCAGACCCAGAGCAGCTTAAGATTAATCAATTAGAAGGTCGGAATTGAGCTTTTATTCTCTGAGCAATGGAAGTAGCTTCACGGCGAATCCTCTCAGGGTCAACCGTGAGCATCCTACGTTTTTCCATTAAAACTTGCCCATTTACAATCACAGTATCAACATCTTGAGCATCTGCTGCATAAACAAGATGCGAGATGACATCGTAAAGCGGGAGCAAGTGTGGTTCTTTAAGCTGGACTTGAATTAGGTCTGCTTGAAGTCCCACCTTAATCGCACCAATTTTATCTGATAAGCCGAGTGCTTCTGCACCGCCAAGTGTTGCCATACGCAAAACTGTCTTCGCCGGTACAGCAGTGGGGTCAAGGGTAGTCCCTTTATGAATGAGGGCGGTGAGGCGAATTGCCTTCCACATATCAAGAACGTTATTCGATGCGGCTCCATCCGTGCCTAAACCAACTTTAATTCCCGCTTTCAGCATCGCCGGAATCGGCGCAAAACCAGAAGCCAGTTTCAAATTCGAGTCAGGATTGTGGATAACACCAACACCGCGTTTAGCCAGCAGGGCGATTTCACTTGCGTTAGGCCAGACAACGTGTGCGGCAAATACACGCGGTTCCAGGAAGCCAAGATTGTCTAAATGTTTGACTGGGGTTGCGTTATAGCGTTGCTGGACATCTTTAACTTCAGCTTGTGTCTCTGCCAGGTGAATTGTCAACGGCACATCGTAATGACGCGCAGCCTGAATAGCTTGGACGAGATGCTCTGGCGAGACGGTGTAGGGAGCGTGTGGAGCAATAGCTGGTATTATACGTTCGTTCTTACCTTTCCAACGTTTCAGAAAATTTATCGACGAGGCAAAGGCATCATCCCATCCTTGGAAACCAGGGCTGGGAAAATCTATTGACGAGGGCGCAATAATGGCGCGTAAGCCGCATTCACTAACGACTTTGGCAGCGACATCTGGCTGAAAGTACATATCAACAAAGGTTGTTGTACCACCGCGTATCATCTCCCAGCAGGCAAGCTGTTCGCCAACGCGGACAAAATTTTCATCAACGAACTTCCCTTCTGCTGGGAAGATGTAATTCTGGAGCCAATCCTGCAACGCTAAGTCGTCCGCAAGACCACGAAACAGAACCATTGCTGAGTGAGAATGACCGTTGACCAGACCCGGCATCAGCACCATACCGTCGCCTGGCAGCGTCCTGTCGGCTCTGTAAGATGAAGTGATTTTGTATTGTGTATCTACTGCAACAATTTTGCCGTCCTTAATGGCGATCGCACCATTCTGGATGACGGGTTGTGCCTCGTTCATCGTTACGATGAAATCGCCACCCACAATCAGTTGTACTCTTTGCTTCCCTTGAGCAACTAGATTATAGTTACTCTGAGCAATAACTATCTGACCGAAAAAGACGAACAACGTCGTACAGACAAAAAGAACTAATAGCTTATAGTATTTTGTCAGATGATATTTCACACTAAAATATCCTTGTTGAATTTTTGTCGTGACTTTATCATCCGTCTAATTGCTACTAATTTCACCATTAAAAATTGTGATTTACACTCATATATCTGTAAGCATTCTTCACAAATTGTTAGTCTTGAATAGCAACCTTTAATCGGTTCTTAATCACTTTCTTGGGAGAAAAATAATCGTTACTAAATAAGACTCTCATTAAAAATGAGAATTGATTATAGACATAATATTAGGAAATAAACCTTCAAACCCCGTTATTGTTTGAATTTTAAAAGTTGCTTTTGAATTTTCTTATCCCAGAATAATTAAAGCTGGTCACAGAAGCTTTAGATATCTGTGACCAGCTTTCATCAATCTTGGAAAAGTTAAGGAATTTTTGATATTTAAATCAACGAAAAATTAAAGTTTTATTAGAGTGTCTCAAGAGGGTTAAGCTTTGGCTTTCTGAGCAGCAACTTGTCTACGCTTTATCAACCAGGCAATGCTACCAGTGAGAACTGTGCCACCCGTTGTTAATGGTTCAGGGACTGGGGTAATAGGGGTAATATTAATTAATCCATTGTTCTGATCTATTGTTCCCTCATATCAATTCTGTGTAAAGTTGCATACTTTGCGGTTGCTTCCAGCAAAACGATAAGTCCAAATGCTCAATTCCCTTTAATAAACTCCCGAATCTCAACTGCTACAACTCCAGCACAAGATTCTGGTAAGTCATTTCCGGCATGAGCAATCATTTTCAACTCGACTTTCGGCATCAGTTGAGCATAAACCCGGCTTTTGGCTAAAGCATCTGGTGTATCTTGGCCACCTTGTAAAATAAAAACTGGCACATCTATCATGTAAAGCCGCTTTTGTACTAATTCCGCTTCAATTTCTGCTTGTCGCCGTTTGAAAAGTAACTGGCAACCGATGGGATACGGCAATAGCGACTGACGCAGCTGCAAGTCCTGTGCAATTTTTTCATGCCAACCTAAGATTTTAGTGAAGGGAGTTAGCGATCGCAACAATTTAACTAATAGTGGTGGATAGCTCAGTAATCGCCGCATCTTCTGGCAATACTGTTCTTGTCCTTCAATCTCTACACCCTCTGGTGCGAACAGTATCAAACCATCAACTTTCTCTGGATACTTTAAAGCATAGCTAGCAGCAATCCAACCCCCAAGAGAATGCCCTACTAAATATACTTTTTCTAATTTGACAGCTTGTAGGAATTCAGCTAGACACTCTACTTGTAAATCTATCGAATGGTGGATATTCGGATTTTCTGATTCACCAAACCCTAACAAATCAGGCGCAAAGCAATGGAAATCTTGTGCAAGGGACTTCATTACAGATAACCATTGACTGCTCTCATTCCAAGCACCATGTAGAAAAATTATAGGAGTTTTTTCACCGACTTCACGCCAGAATATCAGCCCTTGAGAGAGCTTTATCCGCGAGTTACGGAATAGTGTATCCATTTTAATTTAGTAGTTAACTTTTAGCACCATAATAAATAGCTATTGGTCATTGGTCATTAGTAATTAGTTTTGGGCAAATTACAAATAGAGAAGTGTGAGCCGTTCCTGTAGCGTTTCATAGACAAAAGAGGCTTCCTTAAATCATATACTTTGGCAGCTAATGACTCATGACTCATGACTCATGACTAACAACTAAATATTGTTATGCCAGTGTTGTCAAGCCATTCAAGTAGTCTTGCAACTGCCGAGTATGATCGTGAGACATCTGTCCTGAAGGTAGCAAATTGGGAGAGAAAGCTTGGATTTCCATGACTTCTAAAGTATCTTGAATCTCCATTGTCCCATGCACCTCGGCTTCAACCACAATACAAATTGAATGGATTCTGGGATCGCGGTCTGGTGCGGAGTAAACTCCTACCAAACGATTAATTTTCACCAATTCTAGCCCGGTTTCCTCGATCAATTCCCGGCGGACTGTATTGGGAATATCTTCTCCCCAATCCACCATGCCTCCAGGTAATGCCCAAAGACCATCATCACGCCGTCGAATCAGTACTATCCGACCATCGGGTAAAATTGGGATGATACTAGTGCCAGTAATGGGATGACGAAATATTATACCCAATACTGTTTGTCCAATACGCCATAAGCTACGTGTGGACTGGACAGCTGCCGGAAAAAAAGCAATAACGTTCAATCTTCAAAATTTTTGTATTGTATTCTATAGTTCTCTACCACTTACATAGACTCAACTAATAAAATTCTTGTTGAGTTTTGTTTTATACTAAGATGTTTGTGGGTTGAGATTTTATTCTTACGATTTACGTAGAATATTATTAATTCTAACATCAAGTTTCAATAGAAGCACTGTATTCATATATACATATTATTTGTTAAGCCAGAAAACTTTTCAGTTTATCACTAATATTCGTTTTGCCAAAATCAGCTATCACTAATAGTTTTTCAACATCTATTCAAAAAATTAATTTGAATAAGCAGTTAAAATCTAGAATTCAGAAGAGATAATTAAGCGGGGTTTGGTTTGAGACTGCCACCTAATTCTTGATAACATTGTTTGGTTTGTTCCAAGAACAACTAGTTAGTTAATTTACATCTATTTGACGAATTTGAATCTAATAAAAGTTATTTTATGTCTAGCTGGCAAAGATAATTTAGAATTTTTCTTGACAGACAAAGGTTGAATGCGGTAGACTAGTACACTGTTTAAAGCGTATTTATTGCTGCACTAGGCTACAAGTATATCAATGACATTGGTAGCTGATATTGCCTATGTGATGCCTAGTTGCTACTTTTTTTGTTGTTTATTAATGAGGTGAACATGGCCAAGCGCCGTAACCCGAAAAAAGAAAAGGCGCTACGGAACCAGGCGTATGCCAGAAAGTTTCGTAAACGAACTACGACAGGAAGAATGCAGAGAAGGTTCCAACAAAGACCACCAAAGAGTGAAGAAGAAGAAGGCGCAGCAGCAGCTGACACTGAATAAGCTGTCTGCTTAAATCCTTGTTATTTAGATTATTTATTTTTGAGGGCGCACATTTGTACGCCCTTATTTTTTAATTGATAGGGATTTGAGCGCGGGCGGCTATGAGTGCTTTGCTGACTTGTACAAAGCCAGTACCACCGTAACTGTTACGAGCTGCCACAACTTGACGGGGGGATATTGCCTCATAAATATCTGCTGCAAATGCCGGATGTATTTGTTGCCACTCTTCCAATTTCAAATCTTTCAGGAGTTTACCTGCGGCAATACTAGTTTTTACCACTTTACCCACAAGGTTGTAAGCTTCCCGGAAAGGGACACCACGTGCTGCTAGATAATCTGCTACATCGGTCGCGTTAGAAAAATCTTCCGCCACAGCTTCTGCTAACCGGTGGGTACGAAATTCCAAGCCTTCTCTGAGCAAAATCGTCATTGCTTCTAGAGAGGCTTTGACTGTGTTGACACTATCAAATATTCCTTCTTTATCTTCTTGTAGGTCTTTGTTATATGCCAAGGGTAATCCCTTCATAATTACTAACATCGCCTGTAGATGCCCGAATACACGTCCTGTTTTTCCCCGCACCAATTCTGGTACATCGGGGTTTTTCTTTTGGGGCATGATACTGGAACCAGTGGCACAGCTATCTTTGAGGGTGACAAAACGGAATTCTTCTGATGACCAAAGAATGACTTCTTCTGCAAGGCGGCTGAGGTGAACCATAATCAAGCTAGCAGCACACAAGAATTCGATCGCAAAATCGCGATCGCTCACTCCATCAAGGCTATTAGCATAAACATCGTCAAAATTCAATAGTTTGGCTGTGTAGTGGCGATCAATAGGAAAAGTAGTTCCCGCTAAAGCACCGCACCCCAAAGGTGAGATATTGACGCGGCGAGAAACATCTCCTAAGCGTTCCCAGTCGCGTTGCGCCATTTGAAAGTATGCCAAGAGATGGTGAGCTAAACTCAAGGGTTGGGCGCGTTGTAGGTGGGTATAGCCAGGAATCAGGGTTTCAACATGCTTTTCGGCTATATCCAGTAAAACACCTTGAAATTCTCGCAATTCGCTTTTAATTTGTTGGATTTGGTCGCGGAGGTAGAGTCTGGTATCGGTGCCAACTTGATCATTACGCGATCGCGCTGTATGCAGCTTTTTACCAACATCGCCGACAATTTCTGTCAGTCGTCGTTCAACTGCAAAATGTACATCTTCAGCATCGACACCAGGCTGAAATTGACCCTGACGGTATTCTTGGCGAATTTTTTCTAAACCTGCAACCAGTTGCTCACCTTCTTCTTGGGAGATAATGCCCGTGTGAGCGAGCATTTTGGCATGGGCTTGAGAACCAGTGAGGTCATATTCTATTAATTCAATATCAAAACCGATACTGGCATTAAAACGAGCGATCGCTGGATGCAATGCTGATTCAAACCGCTGGCTCCAAGTTTGTTTTTCGGTCATAAATTATGAAAAGAGTGGGGGAGGGTTAAGAGTTAAGAGTGAGAAGTTATGAGTTTCTGACTCCTAACTTCTCACTCCTCACTTTCAACTCCTAACTTTTAAATTTAACCGTAGCTAGTTAGATTCCGAATCATATAGCCAATGACTAAACCAATCAACAATGCCCACACTTGACCTGTTTGTATAAAGTGGTTCCAAGATTTTTGCATCTGACCCATCAAGTCTGGATCAGTAATTGTTTGTGCTAGTGCTGTCAAATTTACAGGCAAATGCCAATATAACCGAGAGATAAAATCGCTGTAATGGCTCATATTTGGTGATTAAAAGGTTGGGGTGGCAAATTTCAGTATCAGATTATTTGTTACATAAATTACTGATAATGTACTGAAATATTGGGTATAACCTTAATGTCTTAACTCAAGATACAGCCGATGCCAACCGCAATTTCTCGGCAGTTCGCAAAATTTGCCCCGCCAAAACTGCTGCGCCAAAACCATTATCGATATTTACTACGCCTACTCCCGCAGCACAAGAGTTAAGCATTGTTAATAAAGGTGCTAAACCGCCAAAACTTGCGCCATAACCGATGCTGGTGGGTACGGCAATTACAGGACAACTCGCTAAACCCGCGACAACGCTGGGTAAAGCGCCTTCCATCCCCGCCACGACAATTAACACCGATGCGGACTCAATCAGGTGGCGGTTACTTAATAAGCGGTGAATCCCAGCAACGCCAACATCCCAGAGGCGCTTTACCTGAAAACCAGAAAGTTCAGCAGTCACAGCAGCTTCTTCAGCAACGGCTAAATCGGCCGTACCAGCAGAAAGAATGCCAATTTCACCCTGGAATTGTGGTTCGATGATAGGGGGAGCGATCGCACAAATTCGCGCCGATTGGTAATATCGTAAATCGCTAACTTTTGATTGCAGTGCCTCATAAACTGCTGGTTCAATGCGAGTCGCCATCACCACCGGGTTGCGGAGGCGCATCACCTCCATAATTTGAGCAATTTGATCGGGTGTCTTACCAGGGCCCCAAATCACTTCTGGGAAACCAGTTCTTAGCTGGCGATGGTGGTCAATTTTGGCAAATTCACCCACAGATTCATAAGTTAAGTTTTTGAGTGAGTCTAATGCCGTATCTGGCGTAACTTTACCATTAGCAACCGCTTCGAGGAGCGATCGCAATGTTTTTTCATCTGTCATTAGTCCTTTATCCTTTATTCTTATCACTAACTACTGACTAATAACTAATGACTAATCCGTTATTTTGATTTCATGAATGTTCCAGAATGCGCCACCCAATGCAGAGTATTGGATACCTTCAAAGCGATTACGTACTGCTGACATTGATAAAGGATTAACTAGATAAATAAATGGCAAATTTTCTTGGGTAATCCTTTGGGTTTCAGCATAAATTTCTTTCCGCTTTGCTGGGTCTAATTCCCTTGCCCCTTGAATATATAACTTAGCAATTTCTGCTTCCCAAGGAGCCACTTCCCAACCTTCAATTGGCTTTTGTCCTGCTTGGGGTTTTTGATTAAACATATGTAATCCACCTTCGGGAGACCAGACATTAGCTCCATCATTTGGTTCTAAACCACCAGTCAGACCCAGCATAGAAACTTCCCAATCTAATGAATTTGAAAGCTTATCTGTGTAAGTATTCCATGCCAGAGGAGTGAAATCAACTTGAATACCAATTTTACTCAGGTCTTGTTTAATCTGCGAACCAATTGCTTCGCGGATTTTGTTACCAGCATTGGTAAGCAATGAGAAGCGGACGCGGTTTCCTTGAGCATCTATTAATTGGTTTTTGTCGTTATATTTGAATCCTGCTTTTAGTAGCAGTTCCTTCGCCTTTTGTGTATTGTAGTTATAAACTTTTAGACCTTCTTCAGGCGACAGATAATAAGGACTTTGCACGGAAATAGGTGAATTTTGTGGTTTACCCAAACCACGAAAAGTGTTATTAATCATTGTTTGCCGATCAATCGCATAGGCTACTGCCTGCCGAAATTCTACAGTATTAAACCAACGCGATTTTATTGGATCAACCAGGGGTTTTCCATCCCTTTTACCTTTATTTAAATTAAAGAAAACAAACGTCGTACCTGTTGCTGGGCCACCATTAAAAATTTTAAAATTCCCCTGTTCTTCTTGCACCTTTAGTAAAGAAAAGTAATCTGGTGAGACTCCTACAGTATCTAACCCGCCAGAACGAAATTGCAGCAAGGAAGTATCTGTTGATTCCACAATTTGCCACACAATCCTTTCAATATAAGGTTGGGATTCTCCTTTTGGCCCTTTGCGCCAATAGTAGGGATTGCGCCTGAACACTACACGCTGACTTGTGTTATAGCGCTCTAGCTTGTAAGGGCCATTAACAATAATTTGATCTGGAGGAGTATCAACGCCCCATTTTGACAAAAATATTGGCTTACCCTCTTGGTCTTTTGTCTTTATAGATGGTTTTAGGGTATGAGCAGGTAGAATTGGCAGCCCTAAAGTTCCCAAGAATGGCGCAAATGGTTCTGGAGTTGTGAATTCAATCCGTCGAGCATCGATTTTTCGTACCTTTGGCAATGCCCTACTTTCACCAATTCGTAGCACATCTCTAGCGTCCGTGGGAATCGCTTCGTTAAGATAAATATCGTTGAAGGTAAATACTACATCATCTGCTGTTAAAGGCTGCCCATCAGACCATTTCAATCCCTGGCGTAGGGTAAAAACAAATCGCAATTTGTCATCAGAAATTTCCCAAGATTCCGCTAAAGAAGGTTCGATTTTCCCAGTTATGGGGTTTTCTGTAGTTAATCCTTCATAAATCAGAGGAAAAACATTTGGAGACTCCTGACTGAGAGGATAATTAAAAGTTTTGGGATCACTGAGAATGGCACTTACCAATTGCGGCACTTGAGCAGCTGTGCTTTTGAAGTTAGCTGGGTTGCAGGCGGTAAGTGTAAGCGCTGTTGCTGAAGTCAAAATTATTGGCAACCAAAAATGTTTCATTGCCAGAAATATTTTTCTAAAAAATTTCATAATTTCAAATTGATTTCCATCCTAATCAGTCTTGAATATCTTTTTCAGGGGCTAAAAGAAAAGTTATTCTGAAGCAACTAGCAAGACAACAGCATAAGCACATATACCTTCTTCGCGTCCAACAGGGCCTAATTTTTCGTTAGTGGTAGCTTTGATGCCAATTTGATTTGGTTCTAATTTTAAAACCGCCGCTAGTTTGTCGCGCATGTTGTGAATATGCGGTTTTAATTTTGGACGTTCTGCTACTACCACCGAGTCAATATTTCCCACCTGCCAGCCTTGATCCCGAATTAGTTGATGTACTTGAGTTAATAGTACTAAACTATCTGCTCCCGCCCATTGGGGATCGCTAGGCGGAAAATAGTAACCAATATCCCCCAAAGATAATGCCCCAAGCATGGCATCCATAATCGCGTGGGTAAGCACATCAGCGTCACTATGACCTAATAAACCCAATTCATGGGGAATTTGAATTCCACCTAAAATCAAAGCGCGATCGCTCACCAGTTGATGAATATCGTAGCCGTTACCAATACGAATTTTAGTCATTTGTTATTTATTATTGGGCATTAGTTATTCTTCCTCGTCCCCTCGTCCCCTTGTCCCCTTGTCCAATTTTTCCAGGAGATCAGGGCGGCGATCGCGGGTTTTTTGGATTTGTTGTTCGTAACGCCACCGGGCGATCGCTGCGTGATTTCCAGAAAGCAAGACATCAGGCACTTTCAAACCGCGAAAATTGGCAGGACGAGTATATTGGGGATAGTCCAACAACCCTTCCTCAAAACTTTCTGCGGTGAGGGACTCAGTTTTGGCTACGGTTCCTGGTATTAGCCGCACTACGCCATTAATCAAAGCCATTGCTGGAATTTCTCCGCCAGTCAGAATAAAATCGCCTAAAGATACTTCACGAGTTACCAAATGCAGCACCCTCTCATCCACTCCTTCGTAATGCCCACAAATAACTACTAACTGGTCATAATTTGTCGCCAATTCTTTCAAAAGAGGTTGATTAATTGTTTGACCCTGTGGACTCATCAAAATTATTTCTCTTCGGGGTAGAATCGGCAGCGATTCCACAGCGCTAAAAATCGGTTCTGGCTTCATTAGCATCCCTACGCCGCCACCGTAGGGTTCATCATCTACCTTTCGGTGCTTGTCAGTGGTAAAGTCCCGTGGGTTAACCAGATGCACTTCGGCAATCTGTTTGGCTAAGGCTTTACCCAGTAACCCCGAATTGAGAACAGAGTTAAAACAGTCAGGAAAAAGTGTAACTATATCAAAGCGCACAGTTATTCGTATTCGAGGACACTAATCTTAAATTTGGATGTCTAGCAAACATCGCCAAGCCAAGGTCGAGTCAAACTCCAGTTAAACTTTATCAATAGTATCTAAGACTACCAGACCTCTTGGATTTTAGATGGGATCAAAAGTTTTTCTAATTACTTAATTTATGTTTAAATGTTGTCACAACTACATTTAAATTAATAATCATATCAAGTTAACAACTTCCAGGATGCATCGAGCCAGCCTCAGAAAAAAGCGTAGTCTTACCTGCTCGTCCCCAGCCCCAGAGGGGGAATCTAGCCCCCTAAAGACTATTTTGCCCTGCTGCAAGTGGACAGGTGAAAAACAAGGCCCTGGCTTTGAGAAATGGGAACGAACACGTTTAGACTGAGGCAACGCGAGCGTTAAGCGAGAATTTGGAGAGTGGCTGACTCAGTTCCAAACTTCCAAAAAGTGTCCTCTCAAAGAAGCAAAGCGCAAAAATCATCAGGCAACTGATCCTTGTTAAATTCACCTGAAGTTGTTGACAGGAGAAACAAAATGCCGCAATTACAAGCTAAATCGCTAGAAATGAGGACACCCCAAGCAACTAAAACAGCCGTTCTGGTTATCGGAGGCGCAGAAGATAAAGTTCATGGGCGCGAAATCCTACGAACTTTTTTTGGACGTGCCGGTGCTAGTAAGGCTTATATTACAATTATTCCATCTGCCTCTCGCGAACCCGCCATCATCGGTGGTCGGTATATTCGCATTTTTGAAGAAATGGGTGCTCAGAAGGTAGAGATTTTAGACATCCGCGAACGAGAACAGTGTGAAGCCTCCCAGATCAAAGCATCCTTAGAAGCCTGTAGTGGGGTATTTTTGACAGGAGGAGACCAGCTGCGTCTTTGTGGCGTATTGGCAGATACACCAGCAATGGAAATTATTCGGCAGCGGGTGAGGGCGGGGCAACTTACACTAGCAGGCACCAGTGCAGGAGCGGCAGTAATGGGGCATCACATGATTGCTGGCGGCGGTAGTGGAGAGTCGCCAAATCGTTCCCTAGTCGATATGGCAACGGGTTTGGGATTTATTCCTGAAGTAATCGTTGACCAACACTTTCACAACCGTAATCGGATGGGGCGGCTAATTAGTGCGATCGCAGCTCACCCCGATCGCTTAGGTATTGGCATTGACGAAGATACTTGTGCAGTATTTGAACGTGATGGTTGGCTACAAGTTATGGGTAAAGGCAGTGTCACCATTGTTGATCCCACTGAAGCCACCCACACCAACGAACCCCATGTCGGTGCTAATGAACCATTAACAGTGCATAATTTACGTCTCCATATCCTCAGCTACGGCGATCGCTTTCACTTGTACCAGCGGACTGTATTGCCTGCTGTACACCGAATCTCCAGCTGACGGGATAGAGTATCTGAGGTTACACTGAGTTGACCGCACATTTATTTCTTACCGTAGAAAAATGATAAGAATACCATGTAAAAAGAAAAAACTGTTTGCAATGAACAGTTTAGCGGTCAATTCCAGTAAGAAACTAGAATTTTGGTTCCGAATCTCCATCTACCTATTCCCATGAGAATCCTCAAGATCCAGACCTTACGCGGCCCAAACTATTGGAGCATTCGACGCCACAAGCTGATCGTCATGCGCCTCGATTTAGAAACCCTTGCCGAGACGCCCTCGAATGAAATCCCTGGCTTTTATGAAGGATTAGTTGAGGCGCTGCCGAGTCTGGAGGGCCATTATTGTTCGCCTGGCTGTCGTGGTGGTTTTTTGATGCGAGTCAAAGAAGGCACTATGATCGGCCATATCGTGGAACACGTAGCCCTTGAACTCCAGGAATTAGCTGGTATGCATGTCGGCTTTGGTCGCACCCGCGAAACTGCCACACCCGGAATTTACCAAGTAGTAATCGAGTATCAGAATGAGGAAGCGGGACGCTACGCTGGACGAGCAGCAGTGCGGCTGTGTCAGAGTATCGTTGATCGAGGCCGTTATCCCAAGGCAGAACTAGAGCAAGATATCCAAGACCTGAAAGACTTTGTTCGCGATGCATCCTTAGGGCCTTCTACTGAAGCGATCGTCAAAGAAGCAGAAAAAAGAGGTATTCCCTGGATGTCTCTGGAAGCCCGCTTTTTGATTCAGCTAGGCTACGGCGTGAATCAGAAGCGGATGCAGGCCACAATGACTGATAACACCAGCATTCTGGGCGTAGAATTAGCTTGTGATAAAGAAGCCACTAAACGCATCCTCGCCGCCGCTGGTGCGCCAGTACCCAGAGGTACAGTGATCAACTTCTTAGACGATTTAGAACAAGCCATTGAATACGTTGGCGGCTATCCCATCGTGATCAAGCCACTGGATGGCAATCACGGACGTGGGATCACTATTGATATCAGAACTTGGGAAGAAGCTGAAGCCGGATACGAAGCTGCCAGACAGGTTTCCCGGTCAATTATTGTCGAAAGATATTATGTAGGGCGCGACCACAGGGTACTAGTTGTAAATGGCAAAGTAGTAGCAGTTGCCGAACGCGTTCCTGCTCATGTGATTGGTAATGGCAGATCCACTATTGCCGAATTAATTGAAGAAACAAACCTTGACCCAAATCGTGGTGAAGGACATGATAACGTCCTGACCAAGATTGAACTAGACCGCACCAGCTACCAGCTGCTAGAAAGGCAAGGCTATACCCTAAATAGCGTGCCACCCAAGGGTACTATTTGTTATCTCCGAGCAACAGCCAACTTAAGTACAGGTGGTAGCGCTGTAGACCGTACCGATGAAATTCACCCAGAAAATCTTTGGTTAGCACAACGGGTAGTTAAGATTATCGGTTTGGATATCGCCGGACTCGATATCGTCACCACGGATATTAGCCGTCCACTGCGGGAAGTTGATGGCGTGATTGTGGAAGTTAACGCCGCTCCCGGCTTCCGAATGCACGTTGCCCCAAGCGTTGGTATCCCCCGCAACGTCGCCGGCGCAGTAATGGATATGTTGTTTCCCAACGAGCAATCTAGCCAAATACCGATCCTCAGCATTACGGGTACTAATGGCAAAACCACTACTACCCGACTACTAGCACATATTTATAAACAGACTGGGAAAGTAGTAGGATATACTACAACTGATGGGACATACATCGGTGATTATTTAGTAGAAGCTGGTGATAACACAGGCCCCCAAAGTGCCCACGTCATCCTTCAAGATCCCACAGTAGAGGTAGCGGTACTAGAAACGGCTCGCGGTGGCATTCTCCGCTCTGGATTAGGCTTTGTAGCAGCAAATGTGGGGGTGGTATTGAATGTAGCCTCCGACCATTTGGGAATTGGCGATATAGATACTATTGAGCAGTTAGCTAACCTCAAGAGCGTAGTAGCGGAAGCCGTATACCCGGATGGCTACGCGGTATTGAACGCCGACGATCGCCGCGTCGCCGCCATGTCAGAAAAAACTAAGGCTAATATTGCTTACTTCACAATGAACCCCGACTCGGAATTGGTGCGGAAGCACATCCAAAAGGGTGGAGTCGCGGCAGTATATGAAAATGGCTATTTGTCAATTGTTAAAGGTGATTGGACACACCGCATAGAAAGAGCAGAAAATATACCTTTAACAATGGGCGGACGTGCACCGTTTATGATTGCCAACGCTTTAGCTGCAAGTTTGGCAGCATTCGTGCAAAACGTCACAATTGAGCAGATTCGTGCTGGTTTGAAGACTTTCCGGGCTTCAGTTAGTCAAACGCCAGGACGGATGAATTTATTTAATTTAGGCAACTACCACGCTTTGGTGGACTATGCTCACAACGCAGCCAGTTACGAAGCTGTAGGTTCCTTTGTTCGGAACTGGACTACAGGACAACGGATTGGCGTAATTGGTGGCCCAGGCGATCGCCGTGATGAAGACTTTGTTACTTTGGGCAAATTAGCAGCACAAATTTTTGATTATATCATCGTCAAAGAAGACGATGACACACGGGGACGGGCACGAGGTTCAGCCGCCCAGTTGATTATTCAAGGCATCACCGAGGTTAAGCCTGACAGCCGCTATGAATCAATTCTGGATGAAACTCAAGCGATAAATAAAGGCTTAGACATGGCTCCTGATAACAGTCTGGTGGTAATTTTGCCAGAAAGTGTGAGTCGGGCTATTAAGTTAATTAAGCTGCGTGGTTTAGCCAAGGAAGAGACACACCAACAAAATTCCGGCACAACTGTCATCGATTCCCAAAATGGAATAGCACCTTCTTCTGTTGTTAATACCTTGCTGTAGTCAGGAGAAGACCGCGCTGGCTCTCCAACGTACTGCCTCCTCCTGCCTTTTGTATTCTGACTACTTTAATTACTGTTTTTCTTGTTCCGAATTGGTTTCGTCACTGGGAGTTTTCATCTCCTCCTTAAACCCTCGTAGGGTTTTGCCCAGTGCGGTTCCCAGTTCGGGAATTTTTTTTGGGCCAAAAATTAGAACAGCGACTATGGTAATTACAGCTATTTCTGGCCATCCCAGTCCAAACATATAAATTTCCTCTAAGGCTCCTTTAATTAAATATAGACATTGATGGCTCAAATCTGATGAGTTCGCCATTGATAAGCGAAGCGCTCGACCCTCTTGAGCGATCGCTTGCTGAACTAACTTCCCATTGGATTGGTGATTGGTAAACCTAACCAGTCACTTAATTCATGAGCTAACCATTCCAGTTCTACTTCGGATTTAATGCCACCATCGTTTCCACCAATCTGATATTTTTGTACTCCTGAGCAAATATATAATTGTGCTGGAACGGCAACTCTAGTGCCTTCAGAGTCTTTAGTAAAGTGCTTTGGAATGTAAACCAACTTATTAACACTTTGCCTTGGCGATGGCCGGGGACGCTCAAATTTCCAACGAAACAACTCCCAGCTTAGGGCAATTTGTTTTGGATTCAGGCGTAAGCAGATGCGTCCAAACAAATTAAAGAAAAATTTATACACCATCATAAAGCCAGCACCCCAAAAAGGAAGTGAGAACAAGGCAAAGGGGATGTTGGCAGGAAAAGGGGCCGAGAGAGCGCCAATTGTCCAAAACAGGATAAATGAATTCCAGACGATCGCAAATAAACCTGTGAGTACTATTGATGCATCAAAACCAGCTGGTGGAACGATAATTTCTAGAGAATCCCAATTTTTGGTTAGTTGAATCTTACTCCCATCTGGTTTGCTAACAACCAAAATAGGTAATTTCGACTGTGGTTTCTCTAAAGCTGCGATCGCTTCGGTCGCAGAACTCAAACGCCGTTCTAAACTTGGTTCAATCATCCACTTTAGCCAATTACTAAAGCTGGGACTTACATTAGCCGCTTGTTCAAACTGAATGCGAAAATCCTTTTGCGGTAAATCAGCTGGGTGATTACCCGTCATTAAATAAATTAAGGTTGCGCCTAAACTATAAAGGTCAGAGGCTGCAACAGTGCGTCCACCAAATTGCTCTGGTGGCATATAGCCATAGGTTCCTACCACAGTTCTTGTTCCAGTTTCGGTGGCGAGGACAGTCTGCACTGAGCCAAAATCTACCAAATAAACTTGACCAACACTATTACCAGAACGCTCCCCTAATAAAATATTGCTAGGCTTAATATCACGGTGAATTACAGGCGGATGTAGCTCATGTAGGTAAATAAGAATCTCTAAAAGCGCTTTGGCTATCTGTTTGACTTCAGCTTCTGTAAAAGTTCGCCCAGTTTGTAAGTATTGCTCTAAAGTTTTTGCTGGGATATAAGTTTGTACCAGGGCAAAACCTTTGATGGTTGGTAAATTGACCTCAAAATAGTTTAAATAGCGAGGAATTAAGGGGTGTGCTAGGTTTTTTAAGGTTTCGGCTTCTCGCTCAAACAGCTTTAAATCATCCCATTCAAAATCACCGCCAAAAGAGAGTAGCTTGATAACGACTAATTCCTGAGTTTGCAAGTCACGAGCTAACAAAGTTCGCCGCCCTGCTTTTTTTCCTAGTAGCTGCTGAACTTCATAGCGCTCACCTAATATTTCGCCAATCATTATGGTTTCTTATAATGCTACGTTTGAAAAGTTTTTAGAGCTTAGAGCTTTTCAATTTGGCAAATCGATATCTTTAGTATAATTGCGTAATTCTATGCCCTCCCAACTTTGGCCTTATATTACCCCTGGTATTCCCGATGAATTGTTTGAACATTTGCCAGGAATTCCCCTGAGCCAGCGAGAAGTCAGACTACTATTGATTGCCCAACTGCGACTAAAATCAGATTCTGTTTTGTGGGACATTGGCGCAGGGACGGGGACAATTCCGGTAGAAGTGGGGCTATTGTGTCCAAACGGAAAGATTATTGCTATAGAAAGGGATGAAGAAGTAGCTAATCTGATCAAGCGTAACTGCGATCGCTTTGAGGTTAAAAATGTCGAAGTAATTGAAGGTAGCGCCCCAGAGTGTTTACACGATCTTAAGGTCACCCCTCACCGTGTTTGTATCGAAGGAGGACGCCCCATTCAGGAAATTCTGCAAGCAGCTTGGCATTATTTACCCCCATCCGGTCGGGTTGTAGCCACAGCTGCTAATCTAGAAAGTCTGTATGCTATTTCCCAGAGTTTTTCTCTGTTAAGGGCTAGAAATATCGAAGTCGTTCAGTCTGCGGTTAACCGCTTAGAGACGCGTGGCTTTTCTCAAACCTTTACCGCCGTTGATCCCATTTTTATCCTCAGTGGTGAGAAACTGGACTAGGGACTGGGGGCTGGGGACTAGGGGCTAGGAACTAGGAAAAAGTTTTCCAAATACCTAATACCCAGTACCCAATCCCCAGTACCCAATACCCAATCCCCAGTACCCAATCCCAAATACTTCTATGCCTTGGTCTCGGATTATTAGTGGAATTGTTGCGATCGCTCTTGCTCTTTCTGCAACCCTTTTGGGGGGTTGGTACTTTACCATCATCTTTGCGGTTATCATCTTTTTGGGTCAACAGGAATATTTTAATTTGGTGCGAGCCAGAGGCATCGCTCCGGCCGCTAAAACGACTATGGTTGTCAGCCAAGTTTTGCTGGCAATTTGTACCCTTGATGGCAGTTTAGCTGACGCTGTGATGCCAATTGCTGGCACACTTATTTGTTTTTACCTGCTGTTTCAGCCCAAATTTGCCACGATTGCTGATGTTTCCGCTTCTATTATGGGGCTATTTTACGTAGGTTATTTGCCGAGTTACTGGGTGCGATTACGAGCAATTGATAGTACTGCTTTTAGCAATCTCGCTTTCGGAGGTTACTGGCCCACAACCTGGGCAGATTTCTGGGAAAAGGCAAATTCTGCTTCTTTACCACAAGGTTTTACAGCAACACTGCTGACTTTTTTGTGTATTTGGGCAGCGGATATCGGTGCTTACACTATTGGCAAATTCTTTGGGAAAACCCGTCTTTCTGAGATTAGCCCGAAAAAAACTGTAGAAGGTGCTGTCTTTGGTATTACTTCAAGTGTTGCTGTAGCCATAGCAGGAGCCTATTATCTACATTTACCCAGATCCCCCTTGACTGGTTTAGCATTGGGTTTACTAATTGGTATTGCTAGCCTTTTAGGGGATCTTACCGAGTCTATGCTCAAGCGGGATGCTGGGGTCAAAGATTCTGGACAATTAATCCCTGGTCACGGTGGTATTTTAGACCGTACTGATAGTTATATTTTCACTGCTCCTTTGGTTTATTATTTCGTGACACTACTGTTGCCGCTACTATAGAGCTTCTCAGTTGAGTTCAATACACACCTAAGAAGAACAGTCCCAACTCTTGTAAGACTTGTCATTATCCACATTTTTGTAACAGTTAAAGTATTGCACTGACCCACATCCCGCCCAGAACTTAAGCTTTAGCCTTAGAATTCTATTCCAAGGCGGGATAGAAACCAAGCGAGGGATTGTCCCCTTGTCCCAATACACTTGGGTTAAGAATTTTTGGCATTGATTTCGGCACTTAGAGACGCGTTAGGGCAGCGGGACGAAGTAAAATTTTGCGTCTCTACAGAGGATTTCGGGCTTAACTGAACAGTATTGCCCCTGGTCTTCCTCATCCCCTGAGAGCCGCTATATGATTTAAAATAATGTATTAGCATTTTTTAATTTCTAATCCTCAAGGATTAACGTTAATCCTCCCACGACACAATAGCTTGCCTGGGATCAGCGTTAGTTCTTGAATATCGACATCTGAGCCAAGATCCAGATTGTACTCATGATTGTCCTCTGATATATCTCCCTGGTTGGACTTGATTTTTATATGTGCCAGTTGCAACTCATGTCCACTGAGTAACTGTAAGCCCAGACAAATCTCTAGAGGTACTGTTTCACTATTGGTTACTCTCATACCTCGCAGTATAATTTGGTTGTTATCAAGGGTAATTTCTTGCCAATTTATTGGTTGTGACTTTGGGCAATGTGTTGGTAAAACCTTAACCAGCAAATCGCTCAAAGCAGTCGATAATAAGTCAGATGAGAGAGAAGCATTGAGATCCTTCTCGTCTACGATCAAATCGCCAACCACTGGTACTGTTTCTAACAACCGCAGAGGTTTCCCGTTGAGTACGGAGCCGATGTTTATCCGAATATTTTCTGCTATTAATTTAATTTGTGTAATCAGGAGACCTTGATAAACGGCATGAGTAGCAAAAATAGATACCGAAGGGATACGCCCAGAGAGGATTTGGCGATCGCTCGCTTTAATCTCCACTTCTAATTCAGATATTTGGCTCACTTGCGCTCTCAACCAGAGCTTTAGTGCTGTTGTGAGTACTTGCGTAATTATGCGGATTTTATTTGCATTTGTTGTTTGGGAATTTTGCTCTGGCATTTAACCAATCTGTTTATGAGTATTTGTTCAACAACCGAACATAAATTAAATTAAGTCTTAAATGTAACATTTATGCATACTCACTACAAAATACAAATATCATTTAATTGTTAACAGTAAATAAGCAATTTCCACATGGAGGCACGGTTACAAAAAATTCTCGCTCAATGGGGTATCGCCTCACGTCGTGAAGCCGAAGAAATGATTAGGCACTCACGGGTGCGGATCAATGGGGTGTTGGCACATTTAGGTCAAAAAGTTGATCCCCAAAAAGATGCGATCGCAATCGATGGTAAACCTGTATCCGAAAAGCAGCGTCCGGCTTTAATATATCTATTGCTACATAAACCAGTGGGAGTGGTTTCGACTTGCTACGACCCTCACCGCAGACCAACAGTCCTGGATCTACTACCGAAAGAATTACGGGAGGGTTCAGGTATTCACCCAGTTGGGCGTTTAGATGCAGACTCTACAGGAGCATTAATCCTTACCAATGACGGAAATCTGACATTTGGACTAACCCATCCACGTCACAGTATTTCCAAAACATATCGTGTTTTGGTCAAAGGACATCCTCCAGAAGCAGTACTGCAAATGTGGCGTCAAGGTGTGATGTTGGAGGGTAGAAAAACCAGGGCCGCTAAGGTACACCTAATAGAACATCGAGCCGAGCAAAGCTTTTTAGAAATAGTGTTGCAGGAGGGAAGAAATCGCCAGATCCGCCGTATAGCTCAACAGTTAGGATACCCAGTAATCAAGCTGCATCGGACTGCTATCGGCCCAATTCAGTTACAAACTCCCAAAGAACCCTTGTTGGAAGAGGGTCAATATCGTTCCCTCAAAGATCACGAGATTCGCTTTTTGCAAGATCAGATAACGCAACCTAATTATTGATTCAGTGGAGTTAAGGAGTTTCAGCAGGCATGAAATGGCTAAGAAAGAAGAATAATCACCAGCCATCACTTTCATTAGAGCAACAACGAGCCGAAAAATTGGCAGAGATGGGCGCTCAACTTTGGGCATTGCGTCAAGAACAGGGATTATCTCTAGAGCAAGTGGTTGTATTGACCAGGATTCCCCGGCGATTATTGCAGGCGATCGAAGAAGGGAATTTAAACGATCTGCCAGAACCAGTCTATATTCAGGGTTTAATCAGGCAATTTGCCGATGCATTAGGCTTGAATGGAGTAGACTTTTCTGGCACTTTTCCAATCAGTTCTGCACAAGTGAACCCTCCAGGTAGGGGGAATAATTCACCCCTTGATCAACTACGTCCGATTCACCTTTACTTTCTTTACATATTCCTAATTGTATGCTCCGTAAATGGCTTATCTCAGTTATTAAATAATGCGGTACTACAAGCAAGTAATAGCCAAAACCAGCCATACATAAAGCAAAAGTCCATTGTTAAACCAGCACTAGCCCAACTAAAAGAGTCTGCGGAGGTTCAACCAGTTAGCAATACCCTTAGCGCTGTCCAACAGGGAAAGGCTGTACAGATTGGTGTCACTTTGAAAGCGTCATCTTGGATTCGCGTAGTAGCCGATGGCAAAACCGAGTTTGAGGGGATTCTGCCAGAAGGAACTCACCGGATTTGGAAAGCCCAAGAGCAACTCACAGTGAAAACTGATAATGCTGGTGGTGTGTTGATGAGCGTCAATCAAGAAGAAGCTAAGGAAATGGGAGAACCGGGGAAAGAGGAAGAAGTTAGGATTGCGGCTGCTAAACCTAAGTTTTGAGATGAGGGAGATGAGGAGGATGAGGGGGACAACGAGACAAGGAGGACAAGGAGGCATTTACTCCTCCCTCTGCCTTGTCTGCCTTGTCTGCCTTGTCTTCCCCTGATCCCTCTCCTTCCTCATATCCCCACTCTTCACTGGGCTTGCGGAGCGCGTCCATTAAGTCTGGTAAGAACTTTCAAGCGATCGCCTAATTCTTCTGTCAAAGCTGCTCCTTGATAGCGCCACCCCCAGTTACCCTCAGCAATACTGGGAAAATTCATCCGCGCTTCGTTTCCTAATCCCAAAATATCTTGCAAGGGAATAATCGTTTGGTTGGCTATGGAACTCAAAGCTAGGCGAATTAAATCCCAATGGATGCCTTCAGGACTAATACAACCTAAATAAAGCAACAGATTTTGCTTTTCGTAGTCGCTGGCTGAATTAAACCAGCCTACAGTTGTGTCATTATCGTGAGTGCCGGTATAAACTACAGCATTTCGCGGGTAATTGAATGGTAAAAATGGATTACCGGGATCAGAACCAAAGGCAAACTGTAAAACCTTCATCCCAGGAAATTCATACTTATCTCGCAGTGCTTCTACCTCTGGTGTAATTACTCCCAAATCTTCCGCCAAGACGGGTAGCTTGCCCAACTTCTGCCTAATCACTTCAAAAAAAGCATCACCAGGCGCTTCCACCCATTTGCCATTCATGGCAGTTTCTTCGCCTTTGGCTACTGACCAATATGCCTCGAAGCCCCGGAAGTGGTCAATGCGAATTATATCTACATAATCCAGCATTGCCTCAAAGCGCTGTACCCACCATTTAAAGTCTTGTTTTTGCAATTCTTCCCAGTTATAAACCGGGTTACCCCACAATTGACCAGTGGCGCTAAAGTAATCTGGTGGAACTCCGGCCATTTGGGCAGCAACTCCAGTCTCTTCATCTAAGCAAAAGATGTCGGGATGTGCCCACACATCAGCACTATCATGAGCTACGTAGATGGGGATATCGCCGATAATGTCTATACCGCGCATGTTGGCGTAGCTTTTCAGGTCTGACCACTGCCGGAAAAACTCAAATTGGATGAACTTGTAATAAAAAATCTCCCCATTCAGCCGACGCTCTACCTGAGCTAAGGCTTCGGGTTCACGCTTGACAAATTCTGGCTTCCATGTGTGCCAGCTTGCATTGTCGTTAGCATCTTTTAACGCCATAAATAAGGCGTAATTATCTAGCCAATAGGCTTTGCTATCGCAAAAACCTGCAAACTCTTTTTGTTGGATTTCCGTAGCATTTGCTCTAAAATTTTCACAGGCTTTTTTCAGCAGCCCAATCTTAATCGGCACAACTTGGTCGAAGTCTACCTTTTCTACAGGAAATCCTGGTAAATTAGCAAAGTCTTCTTCAGTTAGCAAACCCTCATCTCGCAGTTTTTCTGGGCTAATTAGCAGGGGATTTCCTGCCATTGCCGAGTAGCACATATAGGGGGAATTACCGTATCCAGTGGGGCCCAAGGGTAAAACTTGCCAATATTGTTGATGGCTCTCTTTAAGAAAATCGATGAAGCGATAGGCTTCTAAGCCTAAATCTCCAACGCCGAATCGACTGGGAAAGGAAGTAGGATGCAGCAAAATGCCACTGGATCTAGGAAAAGGCATATTTAACCTGAATTATGAGAGGGAGCAATTATCTGATGGACACGCTACGTGATCGCATCGAATTTATCACGGAACAGTATTTGCAGGGTAAATCAAGTAAACTCATCTTGATTGTCATTTGTCTTTGGTTGATTAACTAATGACCAATACTTCGACTCCTTTCGACTTCTCTCAAGGCAAGTCGCTCAGTACAAGTGACTAATGACCAATGACTAATAACTATGACTTACCGAAATCCTGCACCGACAGTTGATATCATCATTGAACTAGTAGATCGACCTCATCGGCCAATAGTGTTAATTGAAAGACATAATCTACCCTTAGGTTGGGCTATTCCTGGTGGTTTTGTGGATTATGGTGAAGCGGTGGAAGTGGCGGCCCGGCGGGAAGCTGAGGAGGAGACGGGTTTGCAGGTGGAGTTGGTTGAGCAATTACTGGTGTATTCTGATCCCAATCGCGATCCGCGTCAGCATACCATTAGTATTGTATTTTTAGCGACAGCGACGGGGGAACCTGTGGCTGGGGATGATGCTAAGGGTGTAGGCATTTTTGAGTCTTGGCGTGTCCCTGGTAATTTATGTTTTGACCACGATCGCATTCTGCGCGATTATTGGCGATATCGTCATTATGGGATACGTCCGAGGTTGGGGTAGAGGACGAACCGCGAACGCGGTTCGTCTCGTTGGTGCAGCCTCTCGTAGAGAAGAGAAGAAAGAGAGGAGAACAATACCTAAGTCATTAATACGAGTGCGATCGCGATGCTGACCTGACTAGTGCGATAATGCCAGATGGAGAAGTCTACAAACCGATCGCTGCTGAAGCGGAAATCGGTAAGCAGGAAACATCGTTAGAGAAAATAATATCTATGACCCGTAAAGTAATTAATACTGATAACGCACCCGCTCCAGTCGGCCCTTATAATCAAGCGATCGCAGCTTCAGGTCAATTTCTATTCATCGCTGGACAAATTGCCATCGATCCCCGCCTTGGTGATGTCGTCTACACTGATGATGTTAAAAAGCAAACTGAGCAGGTATTAGCTAATCTTGAAGCCATCCTCACCGCAGCGGGGGCGACTTTCCAAGATGTGGTTAAGACCACTGTATTTCTAGCTGATATGAATGATTTTGCAGCAGTGAATGCCATTTATGCGAAATATTTCCCGGAAAATACAGCCCCAGCACGGGCTTGTGTGCAGGTATCGCGCTTACCTAAAGATGTGTTGGTAGAAATTGATGCGATCGCTGTAATTAGCGGTTAGATGGAACGTATCAAGGAGCAAAATCTTAACGGTTACATTTGATTGTTCTGTTCTGACTCTAAAAATTCCATCACTTCTTGTAGCACATCGGCTATATGTGGCTTTTCGCAAGCAATTACGTTGTCGGAAAGATGCTTATGGTGCGGGAAGCTAGGCAAGTTGGGAAAGTGTGGTGTACTGTCATAACAAAAAATCAGACTATTTTGCTCATCTTAAAAGTGATAGCGGTAATCGATATATGTAATCTGATTATCTACAATAACAAAGGCTTCACTAACTGCCAGTAAATATTTGAGAGCAAAACGTATCTTAATGCGGAGATTAGCTCTATCTGGCATTAAAATTACTGCACTATATTCCTCAATGTATGTATTAGAGCAGTTGAGTAAAAGTTGCTCAATTTCATCTAAATAGGCTTGAATAACTTTACGCGACATCTCTGAGTTTGCTTTCTATTTCTTGGTGTAGAGCTAGATAATGTTGGTAGTTTGCTGCCCATTCGACAAATACTTCATCATCAGAAGTTTCGCCTTGGTTATATTTAGCAAAAAATTCTTCTGAATTCATTTGGTAGTTTATTTCATAGGTATTTAACTGTTTGGTAAGGGCAATCAGCGCATCTAGTGGAGATGTATATTCAATGATTTGTTTACGCATTGATTTCTGCATTCAGTTTCATTGTTAATTATCTCTCAATAAATGCGATAGCCTCTAGAACTTTGGGAATACTGAAATTAAGTACCCTAGAGGAGTATTAAAAATGGCAGAAAATCGCATCAGTGCCAGCCTAGCCCCAGCAGATAAAGAAGCAGTCATGCAAGCGATCGCTACAATTAGAGAAAAGTTACCATTCTTGATTGATTTGACCACCGAAGACCGACGCACCATAGTTAAGATGGGAGATAAAAGTCGGGCTTTTGTCAGTAAAGCTTTAGAAGTGGCGACACAGAACCCTAACTTTTTGCCTCGTTATTTTGATTTGGAAGAGATGCGCCGGGATTTGGAAATATATGAGGACTTGTATCCGGTGCTGTTGTCTTTAACCCAACTGCAAGAACTGGTAGATGATACCTGTATTGCGGCTGGTAGTGAAGCTTATGCAGCAGCCTTGGCAATTTACAACTATGCCAAAGCTAGCGGTGATGTTACAGGTTTGGATGCAGTCATTGATGAAATGGGACGAAGGTTTAGCCGCCGTTTCAAGAAAAAGAAACCCGAAGCCGCAGCTAGCTAAAGCCTAAAATAGGCAATCGCAGCAGTTATAAATTTGGGTGCAATACACGTTAATCGTAGGGAAGTACACCCGTGCTTCCCCATCATATTTTGTATCTAATACCAATTTAAAAAAAGAATACGACAAATAGACCATTTGTAGAGACGCGATTCATCGCGTCTTTACCCAAGGATGTATTGCAATCATCAATTGAAATAGTATAAAGATTTTTTTAACCCGCGCAGGTGGTCACTGAGCTTGTCGAAGTGCGGGTTTTGTCTGTGTAGCCGCGATTTCTAATCGCCAGGTCATTTTTGAGCCTTTGAGCCTGACAGTTGAGCCTTTTAGCCTCAGAGTTGAGCCTTTGAACCTGACAGTTGAGCCTTTGAGCCTCAGCATTGAGCCTTTTAGCCTCAGAGTTGAGCCTTTGAACCTGACAGTTGAGCCTTTGAGCCTCAGCATTGAGCCTTTGAGCCTGACAATTGAGCCTTTTAACCTCAGCGTTGAGCCTTTTAGCCTCAGCATTGAGCCTTTTAGCCTGACAGTTGAGCCTTTTAACCTCAGCATTGAGCCTTTTAGCCTGACAGTTGAGCCTTTTAGCCTGACAACTTTAAGTAAGGTGTTGTTGCTGTACAAAAAAGGCTACAACTTTTTAGTTGCAGTGACATTACTTATAAAGTCTTGTTTAAATAGATTATCTAAATACTGCTAGTCAAGCATCTATATATATTATGAGCAACACCTCTGGAATTCCAGTTAGCAAGCCAGTTGCTATATGGAATAAGGATATCAAGGTAAATTTCAGGGATTTGTTTAAATCTCTAGGCAAAGCTGCGGTAGATGCTGGCTTTGGTAAATGGGACAGTTTAGCTGGAGATGCGGTAGACACTTTAGGCGCACTTGGACTAGGAGCAGATACTGGACAAGTGGCATGGTTGCTGATTTACCGCTCCCTAATGCAGGCAATGCGTAGCTTGGTAGAGGGAAATAAAGACTTATTGGTTAAAAAGGAAGGAAATAAAGACTTACTAAGCAAGGAAATTGATTTTAAAGTATTATGCAATCGTTTAGACAAGTCATTGCAAAATAGTCAGTTAGTTATAGATCAGAACTTTTTTGAGCGTCCCAAAGACTTACCCCTTTTTGAAGTAATTAAAACTCCTTTTAGAGAATGGTTAGAAGACTGTGGTTTTAACCAACCTCAAGCAGAGACAATTAGTAATCGGCTTCCTAGCTATTTTGTAGATGCTCTGAATGAACTTTGGGGAAATCATCCTCAAGACTATGCCTGTTTAAAAGAGAAGCTAGATACCCCCTTTACTAAAGCAAGTGAACGGGAACAAAGATGGCGACGCTATTTGGCATGGCTACAAAAACAAGTTGAAGAACCGATGTTTTTAGAAGCCTTTGGTCTCAAACAAGTTTACGTTCCCTTGCGTGCTTACTATCAGCGTAAACTTGAGGCTGACAAAAATGAAGAATTTGAACGCAAGGCGAAAGAAGATAATAAATATGAGCAGATTGTTGTTGACTTAGAAACTGAACTGGAACTTTGGTTAGAAAAGGGCGATCGCAATGATGCCATCCGAGTGATTAGTGGTGGCCCAGGAAGTGGGAAATCTTCTTTTGCAAAAATTTTTGCCGCTAACCAGGCAGAAAAAGGACAAATTTCTGTGTTATTTATACCTTTGCACCATTTTGATCCCTCGGATGATTTGGTTGATGCAGTGGGTAAATTTGTGCGAGATGATGGTTTTCTCCGCTATAATCCTCTACTGCAAGACGAGGGTGAATCACGTTTACTCATTATCTTCGATGCCTTAGATGAGCTTGCTATGCAGGGCAAAATTGCGGAAAAAACTGCCCAAGACTTTGTTCGTGAAGTACAAAAAAAAGTAGATCGCTTTAATGGGCGTGAAAATCGTTTACAAGTATTAATCAGTGGTCGGGAATTAGTAGTGCAAGCAAATAGCGCTGACTTTCGTCTACATCAGCAAATATTACATATACTGCCTTATTTTGTAACTGAAGATGAAAGGAAAAATTATATTGATGCTCACAAGTTGTTAGAGCAAGATCAACGGCAACTTTGGTGGCAATCTTATGGCAAAGCTAGTGGTTACGAGTATACTGGCTTACCATCAGAACTAGACCAAGGAAATCTTACAGAAATTACTGCCCAACCTTTGCTGAATTATTTGGTTGCTTTGAGCTTTGTACGGGGTACAGTACACTTTTCTGAAGATAGCAACCTAAATGCTATTTATGAAGACCTGCTTAAAGCAGTTTATGAGCGAGGCTGGACTGGTTATCAGCATCCGGCAATTCAGGGAATTGAAGAAAAAGATTTTGTCCGAATTTTGGAAGAGATTGCTCTTGTTTCTTGGCATGGCTATGGAAGGACAACAACAGTCAAAGAAATAGAAAATCATTGTGAAAATATTGGTTTAAAACGTCTTCTAGACATATTTCAAGAAGGTGCAAAATTAGGTTTGACTCGTTTGTTAGCTGCTTTTTATTTCCGGCAAAGTGGAGTTAGATCAGAGAATAAAACCTTTGAATTTACTCATAAGAGTTTCGGTGAATATCTCACAGCGAGACGCATTGTGCGAGGCATTAAACGTATTCATAACGAACTAGAACAACGAAAGAATGACCTAGATCGGGGCTGGGATGATCGACAAGCTTTAGCGCACTGGGCAATTTTGTGTTGTCCATCCTCAATGGATGAATATCTGTTCAACTTCATATTAGATGAACTTCGTTTACAGCATCTATTAGATGTAAGTAACTGGCAGCAGACACTATGTCAGTTGATTAGTTTCATGTTACGTCATGGAATGCCAATGGAACTTTTGAACAGGGGACAGGAATTTTGGCTAGACAACTGGCAGGCACGTAATGCAGAAGAGGCTTTATTAGCTGTATTAAATGCCTGTGCCCAATTAACGAGAAAAAAATCAGACATTCAATGCCCTTACATTGATTCTTTTGGTATATGGATTTCACGTCTTCGTGGACAAAGATTAGATGAAGATGTTTTATCTTTGAAATATCTTAGTTTTTTATGTTTACAAGGTTCAGTTCTCCATATCCAAGATTTTTGTGGTGCAAATTTTGAGGAAGCAAATCTTGAAGATGTAGAGATGATATTGACAAATCTTGTTAAATCAAATCTCAAATATGCAAATTTTAGAGGCGCGAATCTTAGAGGTGCCAATCTATCAAATGCCAATTTATCAAATGCCAATCTATCAAATGCCAATCTGTCAGATGCCAACCTTGAAAATGCCAATCTGTCAAATGCCAACCTTGAAAATGCCAACCTTGAAAATACAAATTTAACTTTGGTTAATCTTAAAAATAGCAATTTTATAAAAGCAAATCTTAAAAGAGCCAGTTTTTTTCCGATAAATATTGAAGGCGCGGATCTCAGGGAAGCGAATCTTCAAGGGGCATATCTTGTTCAGGAGAATCTTGTAGACGCAAATTTTGAAAAGGCAAATTTTGAAGGGGCGAATCTTCAAGGAACAATTCTTGAGGGTAAAGAGTTAACAAACTTCAATCAAGATTCAGATCAGACTCCAATAAGTAACCCACATCAGCTTTGATTAGACAACTAGCCTTATACTGAGATTCAAAATTTGTAGGCTGTGTTATTTTCCTAACGTACCTTTTTAGATACTTTCGATGCTTTATGCTGCTACTAACGCACCCTACCAAACCAGCAATCAACTCAATCGCATAAAAATATTAAACGATCGCTTTTACAACTGTGTCCTTCTCATGAAAGGCTGTAGGCGTAGCCCGCCGCAGGCATCGCTAAACCCAATTGCATACAAATATTAAGCGATCGCAACTACTACTTTGCCTTGCTTATGACAAACCGTAGGCGATCGCTTAATTCAAAACTCTTGCAAATACTTGGCAAAAGTCTAATGCCGAGTATTAATGGAACACACTTGAGAAGGTATTATGAAGCTTTTTCATTGAAATGTCAAGATTTTATGAATTCTTTCCCCAAACCTTGCCATTATATATCGCCACTTCCCTTAAATTCTCAGGCTGCGCTGATAAACTCTTATCACCAAAATGCTGATTCATTAGTGCGGGGATTTGTGCAGCTTGAATTCGGCTATGGCGCGTTTTATCTGGCATAACTAGGTTTGGCCCAGCTTTGCAGTTTTTCATGCAACCAGTGCCCTTGATTGTAACTTGGTCTTCTAAACCGCGATCGCTTAAAGCCGCCTCTAACGCCTGACAAACTCCTTTACCACCGCGTTTCATACAATCAGACTTTTGACACACCAAAATCGTGGCTTTAGTCTTAGCTGGCTTTACCTTGACATTATCAATCGATGGGGGTTCTTGTGGTGCAGCGATAGTTTGAACTGTCGCCATTTCAGAACGCGCCGCCATCACACGTTCAGCCTTCAGTGTAACTTTGTCTTTTTTTATATCGTGTTCTTTATAACCAACAACTTGTAGCCAAGTACCTGCTGGTAGCCGCAAGTCAAAAGCAGCCCGTAAATGTTTAGCGAGTTTAACGTAGCATTCACCCTCATGAGTACCCAGCAATAAACCTTTCAACTTATAGCCATCTTTAATAACAAAATTTATAAACCTGCCTTCAAGACAAAATTGTGATACTTCCATATTGTGAGATGCACCCATTTTTTAACCTCCTTTTAACTAATACAAGCTATCAAGCGAGATATTCTCAGCAACAACTAAAGATTAGAACTATTGGTAGCGACTTTTCCAGCAACACTCAAGAGTCCAAATCTGGTCTTGACGGGAGGCTGCTAATCGCCGTATCACACTCCAAAGTTGAACAGCTGCCATAGGAGAGCCAATTTCAACTTTTAAGGGCTGGTTAGCCGTACAACTACAGGGAATGTCTAACTCCTTTAGGCGTTGATAGACTTGCCAGCGGTCTGCCCAATTCACCTCTACAAGGTGCTTGCTTTCTATTTCTGAACTAAACGATTTCAAGAGAATTGCCCTCAAGTGCAACAAACTTGCAGTAACTACCGCGATTTAACTCTCTGCTTTTTGAGAGTCTGAGGAGTGTAACCTCTTAAAACCAGCATACCTTAAGTGCAAAGAATTCTCAGTAACTTTGGAAAAAAAATCAACTTTTTGCAGCCATTCCATATTGAGAGGGGGATGAGGGACGCAAAGAGGACAAGATAAAATTTTCTCTCCCTGTTCCCGTTGAGAAATATGCACATTTAAGCTTGCATGTCAATAATAATGAGAATTTTATGCAACTTGATGAGTGTGGCATCATCTAGCAAACAATAAACTTGAGACTTTTAGTAAGCAAAAATACAAAATCTTGTGATGGCGAATCGGCTTGTTATTATTGTTAAAATGTTAATATGTAAGGAATAAGCAGTTAAAATCTATAACTGTTAAAAAGAGAGGAACGCAATGTCTGAAACGCAAACTTTGTTACGTAATTTTGGTAATGTATATGACAATCCTGTGTTGCTGGATCACAGCGTAACAGCTCCAGTCACAGAAGGATTTAACGTTGTATTAGCTAGTTTCCAAGCACTATACTTGCAGTACCAAAAGCATCATTTTGTAGTTGAAGGTTCAGAATTTTACTCTCTGCATGAGTTTTTTAACGAAAGCTACAACCAAGTACAAGACCACATCCATGAAATTGGAGAACGTTTGGATGGACTAGGTGGTGTGCCAGTAGCTACCTTCAGCAAACTAGCAGAATTAACCTGTTTTGAGCAAGAATCTGAAGGTGTATATTCCTCTCGCCAAATGGTAGAAAATGACTTAGCCGCAGAACAAGCTATTCTTGGCGTAATTCGCCGCCAAGCTGCTCAGGCAGAGAGTTTAGGCGATCGGGGCACACGCTATCTGTACGAAAAGATTTTGTTGAAAACTGAGGAACGTGCTTATCATTTGTCTCACTTCCTCGCTAAAGACAGCTTAACTTTAGGATTTGTCCAAGCTGCTCAAAGCTAAAACTCTCATAATCTAGATTTGTCTAGCTAGACTGAAAGAAAAAGTTAGCAGCACTAACTCTTAAAATATTATAAAAAATGGCAGAGAATGGAATCCTTATCTCTCTGCCATTTTTAATCTAAGTAAACATATTTTCATAATATTTAATATTGAAAATATTTGGCAATTAGATAGTTAATAAATATTTTTAGTTAAAAAATTTATTAATATTCAATCATCAAAAAAGTATATGCCAGAATAAATCACCATCTGTTGCTAAATCTCACTAAATTAAATAATAAAGATTCGCAAAAACCTTAAGAATTTTAGCATCGCAATTAAATAAAATTAGAAATACAAAATAATCATTAGGTATAAGGCATTGGTCAAGAATCAATAGTTCTTCCCCTGCCTCCCTACTCCCCCTGCCTCCCTGCTTTGTACAGACGCGATTAATCGTGTCTCTACCCACTCCCCTTTGTCATCAAACTTAGAAAACTTAATAATAAAAAGCACGACAGGGGGTAAAGACCCTTAAAATAATCAGGATTTGTATTCTCGTACTCCAAGGCAACGACTATGCCCCGCCGTGATGACCTCCGGAAGATTCTACTGTTAGGCTCTGGTCCAATTGTGATTGGACAAGCCTGTGAGTTTGACTACTCTGGCACTCAAGCCTGCAAAGCGCTCCGAGAAGAAGGCTATGAAGTGGTTTTGGTCAACTCCAACCCTGCAACGATTATGACCGACCCGGAAACGGCCGATCGCACTTACATTGAGCCGCTAACTCCAGAATTGGTCGAAAAAGTCATTGAGAAAGAACGCCCAGATGCTCTCCTACCAACAATGGGAGGACAAACCGCTCTCAACCTCGCTGTTGCTTTAGCGAAAAATGGGGTGTTGGAAAAGTACGGCGTTGAGTTAATCGGCGCTAAACTACCAGCCATCGAAAAAGCCGAAGATCGAAAACTTTTTGGTGAAGCAATGGCAAGGATTGGGGTAGCTGTATGTCCCAGCGACACAGCCGAATCTTTGGAAGAAGCCAAAGCTGTTGCCCGCCAAATTGGTACTTATCCCCTAATTATTCGTCCAGCTTTCACAATGGGTGGAAGTGGCGGCGGTATTGCTTACAACCAAGAAGAATTTGAAGAAATGGCACAGGTAGGTATAGATGCCAGCCCCGTTTCGCAAATTCTCATTGACCAATCTTTACTCGGCTGGAAAGAATATGAACTCGAAGTGATGCGTGATTTGGCAGATAACGTAGTGATTATCTGCTCCATCGAAAACCTTGATCCTATGGGCATCCACACCGGAGACTCGATTACCGTCGCTCCCGCGCAAACCCTCACTGATAAAGAATATCAAAGGCTGCGGGATATGGCAATTAAAATCATCCGCGAGATAGGTGTGGAAACTGGCGGTTCTAATATCCAGTTTGCCGTCAATCCGGTTAATGGAGATGTAGTTGTAATTGAAATGAACCCCCGTGTTTCTCGCAGTTCGGCTTTGTCTTCCAAAGCTACGGGTTTCCCCATCGCCAAAATGGCAGCAAAATTGGCTGTGGGCTACACCCTGGATGAAATTAAAAATGACATCACCAAGAAAACTCCCGCATCCTTTGAGCCAACAATTGACTATGTAGTAACAAAAATCCCTCGCTTCGCCTTTGAAAAATTCCCCGGCTCCGATCCAGTGCTGACAACCCAAATGAAATCAGTCGGGGAAGCAATGGCAATTGGGCGGACGTTTAACGAATCCTTCCAAAAGGCGCTGCGATCGCTCGAAACCGGACGCGCTGGTTGGGGTTGCGACAAAGCCGAGAAATTACCCAGTGGTGAACAAATCCGCGCCCAATTGCGAACACCTAACCCCGATCGCATTTTCTCCGTGCGCCATGCCTTGCAACTAGGAATTAGTGCTGAGGAAATCTACGAACTGACTGGTATTGACCCGTGGTTCTTAGATAAATTTCAGCAACTGCTGGATGTCGAGAAATTTCTCAAGCGGACACCCTTGCAGCAATTGACAAAAGAGCAACTTTATGAAGTAAAGCGGGATGGATATAGCGATCGCCAGATTGCCTATGCCACCAAAACTACCGAAGATGAAGTTCGCGCCTACCGCAAGTCACTAGGAATCATCCCAGTTTACAAAACCGTAGATACTTGCGCCGCTGAGTTTGAAGCCTTTACTCCCTACTATTATTCTGCCTACGAAGAAGAAACAGAGGTAATGCCCGCAACCAAGCCAAAAGTGTTGATTTTGGGTGGTGGCCCCAACCGGATTGGGCAGGGAATTGAGTTTGATTATTGTTGTTGTCACGCCGCCTATGCCTTGAAGAAAGCAGGGTATGAGACGATTATGGTCAACTCTAACCCAGAGACAGTTTCGACAGACTACGATACTAGCGATCGCCTTTACTTTGAGCCTTTAACAAAAGAAGATGTCCTTAACATCATCGAAACTGAAAATCCAGTGGGGGTAATTATCCAGTTTGGCGGACAAACACCGCTAAAGTTGGCTATTCCTTTACAAGAGTTTCTTAACAATGACACATCAGGACTGATCACTAAAATTTGGGGTACATCACCAGATTCCATTGACATGGCAGAAAACCGGGAGCGATTTGAAAAGATTCTCCAACAGTTGAATATTGCCCAACCGCCTAATGGTATTGCGCGGAGTTACGAAGATGCGCTGATTGTTGCCAAACGCATTGGTTATCCGGTGGTGGTGCGTCCCAGCTATGTTTTGGGGGGACGAGCGATGGAAATCGTTTATTCCGATGCTGAGTTGGAACGCTACATGACCTTTGCGGTATTAGTGGAACCAGAACATCCGATTTTGATTGATAAGTTTTTGGAAAATGCGATTGAAGTCGATGTAGATGCGATCGCCGATCATACAGGACGGGTAGTGATTGGTGGCATTATGGAACACATTGAGCAAGCAGGAATTCACTCAGGAGATTCAGCTTGTTCTTTACCTTCCATTTCCCTTTCACCAGCAGTTCTCAATCAAATTCGCACTTGGACAGTGCAGCTAGCACAAGCACTGTCAGTCGTGGGGTTGATGAATATCCAATTTGCCGTAGTGGGTGCAAGCAGTTATTCTCCCCAAGTTTACATTCTGGAAGCTAACCCCCGCGCCTCTCGTACAGTGCCTTTTGTATCTAAAGCAACGGGTGTACAATTGGCAAAATTAGCATCCTTAATTATGTCGGGTAAAACCTTAGAGGAGCTAGGCTTCACCGAGGAAGTCATTCCCACACATATTGCTGTAAAAGAAGCTGTATTACCCTTTAATAAATTCCCTGGAACTGATACAATATTGGGCCCAGAAATGCGCTCTACTGGTGAGGTGATGGGGATTGACAGTGATTTTGGCCGGGCCTTTGCCAAAGCAGAATTGGGTGCTGGAGAGCGTTTACCACTGACGGGAACTGTATTTGTATCAATGAGCGATCGCGATAAAGCTGCTGCCGGTGCCGTGGTGAAGGAATTTATCGATTTGGGCTTTACAGTGATGGCTACCCTTGGTACACGCAAAGTTCTTCTCGAACAAGGGTTAAATGTTGAATTAGTGTTAAAACTCCACGAAGGTCGTCCCCACGTCCTAGATGCAATCAAAAACCAGAAAATCCAACTTATTATCAACACTCCTTCCGGGGAAGAAGCCCAGACTGATGCTAGGTTAATCCGCCGCACAGCCTTAGCTTACAAAATTCCCATCATTACTACCATTGCTGGCGCAAAAGCTACCGTTGCCGCCATCCGTTCTTTACAAAATACGACTTTGGATGTAAAAACCATTCAAGAGTACTGCCCGATTGCGAGGAAGTAGGGAGTGGGGAGTGGGAACTGGGGACTGGGGACTAGAAAAAAGTTTTTGAAATACTCAATACCTAATATCCAATGCCCAATTCCCAATCCCCAGTACCTAATACCCAATCACCAGTCCCTAGTCCCCATTCCCAGCAAAAATTAAGTAATTGTTATAAGAGAATGACTATAGTTCTCATTAGAGATATTTTAACAAATATGAGGAAGCTTATGTTAACCAGATAATTTCTTAAATTGACTAATAGTCAGCCTTGAGAGAGAGGTAGATATTGTATGAACTGGAACAACCAGGAAATTTAATGTCGCCATATAGCCAAAATATTCTCATAAATGTTACAATTGTTAATAAGGCTCCAATAGAAAAATGTTTAAGAAGCTACCTTTTATCTAACTGTAGATACTTGTGAAAAGTAGGAAATAACTGTAACTTTTAGCAGTTAAGAAGCCTAAATTTGATTATTATGAGCAGCCGAGTTTCTCGGGCGCGTAAGTTGCAAACCATAGCATGGGTTCCCAGACTGACTGGCTAGTACCCTAACAAAGCATCTATACCTTAATGACCCTACCGCCAAACCCATCATTACCAAAGAGTAGCGCCATGAAGACCGCTCAGACAGCCACAGACCTCGTGCGGACTTACCTGCGTGAGATTGGCCGTGTGCCACTCTTAACCCACGAGGAAGAGATTTTCTATGGTAAGCAGGTGCAACGTTCCTGCACCTTGCACGAATCAAGGGAATCTCTTGCCACCCAGTTAGGTCGTCAACCGACCCTAGAAGAGTGGGCCGAAGCGACAAAGTTAGAACCAGCAGAGTTGAATGAAGCGATCGCTGATGGTGAGATTGCCAAGCGTAAGATGGTAGAAGCCAATTTGCGGCTGGTAGTCTCCGTTGCTAAAAAGTACATAAAGCGCAACGTCGATTTACTGGACTTGATCCAAGAAGGTAGTATTGGTATGCAACGGGGCGTAGAAAAGTTTGACCCTACCAAAGGGTATAGATTTTCTACCTATGCCTATTGGTGGATTCGCCAAGCTATCACCCGTGCTATAGCCGAAAAAGCCCGCACCATTCGGCTGCCTATCCATATTACTGAAAAATTAAATAAAATTAAAAAGGCACAGCGCCAATTGTCTCAAAAGTTGGGACGCGCTCCTACAGCTGGTGAGCTAGCTGAAGAATTAGAATTGACCCCCAAACAAGTACGAGAATATCTAGAAAAGGCGCGTTTGCCCCTTTCCTTGGATTTACGGCTAGGTGATAATTACGACACCGAACTGGGAGAAATGCTGGAAGATCCAGGAGCATCTCCAGAGGAGTTTGTCATGCAATCTTCCCTATCTTATGACTTAGATCGCCTGATGGGTGATCTCACGCCACAACAAAGGGAAGTGATCACATTGCGTTTTGGCTTAACTGATGGACAAGCCCTAACGCTAGCTAGAATCGGTGAAATCCTAAACATCAGCCGGGAACGAGTTCGGCAAATTGAGCGGGAAGCCTTAACCAAGCTTCGCAAGTCTAAAGCCAACATGGATGAGTATTTGGCAAGTTAGAAGAAAGTTAGGAGTTAAAAGGTAGGAGTGAGGAGTTAATTAAAAACTCCTCACTCCTAACTTTATTTATTAGGGTGAGAAAATACGCTGACTTTGGTACGGTTACGCCTACTTCCATCAGAAAGCTAGGCTGTTACATTAGTTGACAGGAAGACAAAATAACTAGCTAAGTCTAATCCAAAACAGGCATTTCATATTCAAATCACAAGTTCAAATCACAAGCACCGCAGCCAGCAGTGGTAGTTAAGGAGCTAAAAAATGAGTAATCCATCCAATCGTGTCTCAGAATTTTTCAATAGCGAATCAGAAACTAGCGATTTACTATGGCAGTACGTTAAATCCTTGAGTCCAGAGACAGTTACCCAACTATCCAAACCTACATCTACTGAAGTTTTTCAGGTGATGGAACGGAATATTACAGGACTATTGGGAAACCTACCTTCAGAACACTTTGGCGTTACTGTAACCACCAGTCGAGAAAGTCTGGGCCGGCTTCTTGCTTCTGCTATGATTAGTGGTTATTTCTTGCGTAACGCTGAACAGAGAATGAATTTTGAAATCGCCCTACAAGGGACTGAAACCAACAATAACCAAATTGACTAGAAATATAAAATTTGGGAAATTTAATATTCTTGTTGGGCTGATAGCTAGTCACAGTCACGACTATACTAAGTGAAAATAAGCCTCTGCGAAATCTTTGCCCCTAATTTCCAATCATGCATCAGCTAAAATTTTTTAAAATCTAAAGCAGTGACGAATTAAAATTCAAATTTAAACGCATAGGCAATTCGCCTTCCCGCAGGATAGGAGCACAAAGATTATCGCAGAGGAGCACAAAAGTTTTGAATGTGGTAACCTATGGACTGATGTAATTTGTTGATTAGTTATAACTAGAGGCTTATTGCTAAATGATTAATACATATTTGTGGAGAAACTAATAGCGGTAGACGGCCTTTGCAATAAATCTAAACTCGGCAGAGTTAAAACTAGTCTGCCGAGTTTTGTTATTAATCATTAGTTATTACTCTTCTTCATCTCCCCCTCTTCTCAATCAACTATGAGTCAAACCAGTTTTTTCCCACCCCATAAAATCATTGGTGTTGCAGTAATTTGGAACGCCCAAGAGCAAATTTTAATTGATCGCCGCCGTCCAGAAGGAGCTATGGGTGGTTTGTGGGAATTTCCTGGGGGCAAAATTGAGCCTGGTGAAACTATCCAAGAGTGTATTCAACGCGAAATTTCCGAAGAACTGGGAATAATAATTGAAGTGGGAAAGCATCTGATTACTATTGACCACTCCTATATAGACTTGCGCGTTACCCTCACAGTACATCACTGCCGCCATCTTACAGGTGTTCCCCAACCTTTGGAATCAGATGAAATTCGCTGGGTAACCTTAGAACAACTGGAGCAGTTTAGTTTTCCTAAAGCAAATATTCAAATTATTGCTGCCCTGAAGCAGTCTAAAGAGACAAAAGATTTTATTTTTTAAAAAAAGTACATAAATCTCTAATTACGCATTGATAGAGATATCTGCTCGACAAAAGCATAGATAAAGTTTACCACTTTAGTTTTTTTGGATTCCCTCAAAGCGGATAATATTTTATAGCTGGACTACCGTCCTCTTATACCATTTCCTTTAAGTATCCTTATTAAAGGAAATGGTATTAGGGGTAGGATAAATCCGAGATTCAAAGTTAAGACTTGAAAATTGCTTAACTATATCTCAGGATTAAATTAGATGTAGGCATTTCTCAATATGGCAATTCACTTGACAAAACGGCTTTCTGTGTTAGCTGCTATTCTAGCTCTTGTCCTTTTCATGCCGGGAATTGCCTTAGCTGCACCCGTTCAACTCTATACTACTTCTGGTGTAATTTTCGCCCAAACTAAAACTGCTAGCTACTCCAAGTTGTCGGAGATTAACCTGACTCCGCTACAAAGCCAACAACTCCAGGCTGTGCGTCAGAGAAGAAACAGGGAAATTGAGGCAGTCTTAAGCACGTCGCAACGTGCCCAACTTAATCACAATCTTCGGGCTGGTAATAATATCAATCAAGCCCTAGAAAAACTGAATTTGCAACCAGAACAGCAAGATTTTGTAAAGGCGATCGTGCAATTTACTAACTTGAAAATCAAAGCAATCTCATCTAGGCATTCACTCAAAATAGTACAGCAATAAAGGTTTTACTTGTAGAGTAAAATTTTGAGCTTTTGTCATAGAAGATATCAATAGCCTTTTCTCTGACAGCCTTTTTGATAAAATGCGATCAAGCGATCGCACTTTTTCTTGTAGGTATCTCACCTACTATTGCCCAATACGCATAACGAACGTTGCATCTTCATCTAGAATAAATTATTTCAGACGCACACAGCGTTGTTGCTATGTGTAGAGGTTATGGGGATAACTTGCCCTTCTATGAGTTCCACCCGTTCATCGGCTGTGATCATAACCGTCTCAAACATCCGGTGATATTCGTTTACAGTCCAGAGGCTGACTCTAGTTTCATAACTTTTAGGCGGATATCATCATCTGCAAAAGTGCAAATATCTCTTACTCTCAACTTTTGCAGCATCTATAATTAATCTTGCCCTATTTAGTTCGTTACCATGTCGGAAGAAGATATCCGGGCCGCCAGGCTGGAGAAAGTAGAACAACTCAAGCAGCTAGGGACTAATCCCTACGCCTATCGTTGGGAATCTACCCATCATGCAGCGCAGTTGCAAGAAAAGTTTGCCGATTTAGCCAGTGGTGAAGAAGTTGATTTAGAAGTTGCGATCGCTGGACGCATTATGGCGCGTCGCGTTTTTGGTAAACTGGCTTTCTTCACTTTGCAAGATGAAACTGGCACAATTCAGCTTTATTTGGATAAAAATCGCATCCAAGAAGGGATGGCAGATATTGATGCTGATGCCTTTAATCACTTAAAACAACTCACAGATGCAGGCGACATCCTGGGAGTTAAAGGTACTATTAAACGGACTGAAAAGGGCGAGTTATCTGTCTACGTTAAACAATATACTATCCTGACTAAATCCCTGTTGCCGCTACCCGACAAGTGGCATGGATTAACGGATGTTGCCAAGCGCTACCGTCAGCGCTACGTTGACTTGATTGTTAACCCGGAAGTCCGGCAAACTTTCCGCCGTCGCGCCCAAATAACTGCTGGTATTCGCCGTTATTTAGAAGAACGAGATTTTCTGGAAATTGAAACGCCAGTTTTGCAAAGTGAGACTGGGGGTGCAGATGCGCGTCCATTTATCACTTACCACAACACCCTAGAAATGGAGTTGTATCTGCGAATTGCCACAGAACTTCATCTCAAACGGTTGATTGTGGGTGGTTTTGAAAAGGTGTTTGAATTAGGGCGGGTTTTCCGCAATGAGGGAATTTCGACTCGACACAATCCCGAATTTACGACGATTGAAATTTACCAAGCCTACGCCGACTACAACGATATGATGGCGCTGACTGAGGGAATTATTACCACTGTCGCCCAAGATGTACTCGGCACATTGCAAATCACCTACCAAGGGGAACCTATAGATTTAACACCACCTTGGCGACGGGTGACAATGCACGATTTAGTTAAAGAATTTACAGGCTTGGATTTCAATTCTTTCCAAACATTGGAAGAAGCAAAAACAGCAAGTAAAAATGCAGCTATTCCTGGTGTAGATGAAGCTAAATCAATTGGTAAGTTACTAAATTTAGCTTTTGAAGAGAAAGTAGAAGCTAATTTAATTCAACCTACCTTTGTAATTGATTACCCTGTAGAAATTTCGCCTTTAGCAAAACCCCACCGTTCTCAACCTGGTTTGGTGGAAAGATTTGAGTTATTTATCGTCGGGCGAGAAACTGGGAACAGCTTTTCAGAACTTACCGATCCCATCGATCAAAGAGAACGCCTAGAAGCCCAAGCTGAAAGGAAAGCTGCTGGCGACTTAGAAGCCCAAGGTGTAGATGAAGACTTTTTGACAGCCCTTGAATACGGTATGCCGCCTACGGGTGGTTTAGGGATTGGGATTGATCGGTTGGTAATGTTATTAACTGATTGTGCCAGTATTCGGGATGCGATCGCCTTCCCGCTACTCAAGCCTGAAGGCAGCGTTATTAAGCAATTTACCTATGAGCCAAAAACTCAAACACTGACTATTGAATTTGATAGTGGAAGTGTTTACGAGTATTTCAAAGTACCTCCCAGTATCAAGGATGACTTAGATAATGCACCATCTAAAGGTCAATACTTTAACAAGTTGATTAAAGGGAAATTTAAGTTTGAACAGTTGAGTTGAGCTAGTAAGTACTATTCAACAGTCGGGTGCGTTATGGCTGCCTAACGCACCATTTTTATGGATCAATCTTGGTTCTTCAATACTTGTGAGTACTTTCCTAAAGAACAATTTCTTATCCTAGAAAGTGAAAATTTATATAAAGACCCCGCATTTAAAGTTAACAAAACTTTTGAGTTCCTAGGGCTTCCTCACTATCAGCTTTAGTAATACGGTAAGTAGAACGCGGGAAATTATCCTGCTGTTAATGAGCGAATTTATCAATACTTGGTAGATTATTTTGAATTACGCCTAGCTAATAAAAAAATATTGGGTGGAGTTATGCTTACAGCGGCAATCTACGCACTCCACCCAACCTAAAATAATCTAAAATCTAATGACTAATTCGCTACCTCAGCCACCTCAATAACGCGCCCTTCATAATCCTTGACTAAAAAATTCAGGGGCTTCTGGTTGCGAATCTTGAATTTCAAACCACGCACTTCGACTCGCATTAAAATCATTTCCAGGCAGTCGTGATCAAAACAAACGTGGCGTTGCTGATTTTTGCTACCTAAACTCGCGCCAGTAATAACGTGTAGCTGGGTGTTTTTCTTTAATTGATACCACAGTCCATCGTTGGCATTATTCATCATTTTGCTAGATAAGCTCGGCCCAGTAGACATATATAGCGGATCAATCCCAGTTGCGCCTATAGTTTGTTCGTAGTTGTAGTAGTAGTGCAAAGGCACCTCAGCTGCTGGCAAATCTAGCAGCCCTTCATACAACTGTCGGGCAATCTCCAAATCCGACACCATTACAGTGTGTACTTTTGGCGCACTGGTAAGGAACATCCACATGGCACCAGCGTAAGCTGCTAGCAGCATCACCATAATGCCTTGGGTGGAGAACAGGCTATCTAAGGGCAGGGAAGGCAGAAAGGAGCCTAAGGTAAGGGGACTGAGCAGGAACGATATCACACTAACTGCTATAACCATGAACAAATAAGGATTCTATAAGGGAGCCGATTTTATGATTGTCGATAAAGACTAAAATTAAGTCTTTGTTTCTAGTTTATCAATACTGAAGTAGTCTGAGTTTGGGCTACAAACTGGGCAACACCAAGATATTATGCGATTAGCTACGGGAGTGCAATTCCCAAAACTATTTTAACAACTATCAATCGAAAGGCTTATGCAAATTCCTCATTTCCCGGAAGCTAATCACCCGCTGGTGAAGTCGCTGTTCCATCACAGTGACCATGAACTACTGACTCTGTTTCAGCAAAATCCAGATGCTGGAAAGTACTTTACGGTGATTTTTTGCCGCTATAGTCCCATAGTGTATACCTTAATTCGGCATTCGGCGCGATCGCCTGTGCAAGCAGATTATCTGTTTGCCCTCACTTGGCGGCATATCTATTACGAACTTGGTGGGCTAAATTTAACAGACTCTGAATCAGGCGAGGAAGCTTTAACCATGCAAAATTGGTTAATTAATATGACAGCTTTCTGTATTAACGAGATTAAGCTACCACCCACAGAAGCAATTCATTATTCTCTGCAAGCAACTTCGCCGCCGCTATGGTGCTATGTAGAACAAGCATTAGATCAACTACCACCTGTTTTGCGATTAATCGTGTTAATGGCTCAAACTTTCCACTGGAGCGAAACTAGAATCGCTGCCTATCTGCAAGCTGAAGGAGAAGCGATCGCTCCTAACGAAGTAGCCAATTTTCTTCAGGAAGGCTATCGTATGCTAGAGGACAAATTACCCACAGATATCCGCACTATATACTTTGGAGAAGATTTAACGCCATCTTGATTTAAGTATAAATGCGTATAGTATCTGTCTTCAATTTAAAAACTTAAAACTTCTTCTTAGACCTTCTACTTAAACCCGCAACTTTAGGGGTAATTTTTATGAAACAAAGGCTTGTATTTCCCAGGCAAAAGGTAGGCTTAATTTGTGTAGGTGCGATTTCTCATCGCCAAGTACTTTTACACAGCTTTTTACTATTTACTTTTTTCGTGAGTCCGATAGCTGCGGGTGCGGTTGATATTACACAACAACTCCATCGCCCTTTAAATAGTTCCGTTGGGCGACAGTCAAGAGATGAAGCAGACAGCTTGCTGCGTATCGGTGAACAACAATATGCTTCAGGATATGCCGATAAAACAATTGCATCGTCCTTGCGGGCGCTGGAACTTTATCACTCAATTGGCGACCTGAAAGCACAAGGTCTGACTTACAATTTGCTTGCTAAGGCTTATGTGCAGCTAGGCAGTTTAAAAGAGGCGGAAGATTCTTTACGACGAGGATTAGCGATCGCTCGTGATACTAAAGACTTTCAAACTCAGGTTTTTGTGCTCAACAATATCGGTACATTTCTGCTGCAACTAGGAGAATTTGCTGCTGCTGGCAAAACTGTTGAAGATGCACTCACAATTGCTCACAATGTTAAAAATATTGAAGGCGAAGGACTGTCTTTGAGTAATTTAGGATTAGTAGCAGCTAGGTTGGGAGATTATAACAAGGCGATTAAATTGTATGAAAATGCTTTAATTTTTCGCCGTCAGACTGGCAATGCTATCGGTGAAGCAAATACCTTAAATAATTTAGGAGATGCTTACTTAGCATCTGGAAATTATCGAGATACCATTAGCACTTATGGGGTAGCAATGCGGATAGCTAAAACTAACCGCGATCGCACTAATGAATTACGAGCAATTGACGGTTTAGTTACTGCTCACACTGCTGTCGGACGCTACGAACGGGCTTTTGATTTACTAGAGCAACGTTTAGCACTCGCTAAAGAATTGCAAAATTTGCGAGAAGAATTAAAATCTTTTGAGTCTTACGCTCAGTTATACAAGCAACAAGGTAATTACCTAACTGCCCGTAATTTTTACGAAAGGGCGATTATATTGGCGCGGACATTGGAAGACAGTAAGCAAGAAGTGCAATTGCTAGATCAGCTAACTAAAATGCTTCAGCGAAAGTAGGAGTTAGGGTAGAGTTAGGATTGAAGATTTATTTTACTGTTAACTCCTCACTCCTAACTCCTAACTCTTCGATTAATTCAAGAACACTGAACCGTTTTGTTCAATTCTCATAGCACTTCTACCCTGTGCTGGATCAGTGGCTTCGTTAAATGTAACTGCCAAATTTCCTGCTTCTGATGAAGGTTGTGGAGTTACCGTCAGTTGTCCGCCATCTTCTCGTTGGAATGTCACCGTTACTGGTGCGTTTAGACCTCGCAGTGTTACATCTGACTTACCTTGTAGCGATCGCGGTGCTGTATCGCCAATTACTTGGTAGGTTACATTAGCCGCAGTGTCATTCACCAACTTGATATTGACTGCACCATTTGCCAGTGCGATCGTAATGCTGGGTGCTTGTTGTTGACTAGGCAAAGGTGGTTGACTTACGGAAGCCCTTGGTGAACTAACGGGTGCTTCACCGCCAACACCTAATCTTGTTTGGTCTTGTGATGGGGTCGCAGGGACGGGCAGAAGCCCTTGGGCTGCTAATCTTTGAGTTAGCGCATTAGGAGGACATCCTTGTGGTACCACAACCCGACTGTTATGTGGTTCTTCGTAGAAAATCCTAGGACAAGGGTTAACCTTGGGAGTAGATTCTTGTGCTACTACTTGAGGAATTGCTGGCAGACTAATTAGTAATCCTCCACAAATAGCACCAAATAACTCAGCAGACTTCCTAAATTTTTTAGACTTCATATTCATTGATTGACTCCAACTAATAACAATCACATTATTTATTGTAAGAATTGTTAAATAAAAATAATAAGACTTTATCTGTAATTTATGCCTTCAATATTAACGATTAATTCTAATTTTTGTATCTAGCCAAAGACTAAAAAATTAGACATAACTATTTCATTCCTAAGACTGAAACAGCTAAATCATTAGTATTAAATTCAATAATTAACCAACATCATAATATTGTTCTGTTCAAGTAAAGAAGGAGGAGTCAAAATATCAAACTGTGGCAATTCAATAAATGGCTAAATATTGCAGATGTTGTTCTACGTAGTAAATTTCTTTAATTTTCTACATCTATCACAGGAAACAAAAATTTCTTGCCAAATTAAGACTCAAGAGTTATTGGTAAAGTGACAGTAAAAGTTGTGCCAATGCCTTGGATACTTTCAACTTGAATATGACCTTGATGATGTTCGACAATAGCTTGAGCGATCGCTAATCCCAATCCTGAACCAGTAGCACTGGCTGTAGCTGTATTTCCAGTCCTATGAGTCCGTGCCGGATCTACCCGATAAAAGCGGTCAAACAAGCGTGGTAGTGCTTCCGCTGGAATTCCAACTCCGGTATCAGTCACTTTAACTTGTAACTGGGCACTGGTGTAACGTAGTCCAGAAACACGATTTATTCCCTCTATCCGCGCCAATTCTACTTTCACCCGTCCACGTGCTGGAGTGTAATGCAAGGCGTTAGCAATCAAATTTGTAAACAACCGCACCAGTTGATCCCAATTACCCACAAGGGTAAACCAATTTTCCAGTAATTCGGGGCTAGTTTCGGAAGCAGGAGGATCAACTAAGTCCAGAGAAAGGGCGATTTCTTTTTCAGGGACTAACAATTCTTGTTCTTCAACTACCTCCATCAGCAAGGCATCTAGCGGACAAGGTGAAAAAGTTTCTTTGCTAATACCACTATCCTGTCGTGCTAAGAAGAGTAAGTCATTGACTAACTTACCCAAACGCTGCGTTAACCGTTCCACCACCTTTAACTGTTGTCGATACTGCAAAGAAGTAGTCGCTTCTATCTCTGCTAAATCCAAGTCAGCAAGGGCGACTTGCACATTGGTTTGAATCAAAGTAATGGGACTTCTAAGTTCATGAGAAGCATCAGCAGTAAATTGTTTGAGGCGTTGGTAGGACTCGCCTACAGGTTCCATCGCTTTACCCGAAAGAAACCAGCCACTTGCACCTACAGAAAGCACCATTAACGCAATACCTAGCGCCAAATCAAAAATTAACTGGCGACTGGGTTTGGTGACTTCAAACCAGGGATGACTAACACGCAGATATCCTAATACTTGCCGTCCTACTTCCACCCGTTGGGTAACTTGCCGTAATAACAGTGCAGAGTTTTGAGTGGGGAGTGGGGAGTAGGGAGAGACTCGATTAATCGCGTCTGTACTGGGAAGTTTATCATCTTTGCCTTTTTCTTTCTCTGGCCTAATTACGCGCACAGTTTCACCAGTGCGGTTGGCATGAATGGGAATATTTAGAGGTTCGGATAGCGTTGACCAAAGTAATTCACCAGTTGGACTAAACCATTCTAGGTCAATGTGGTCATCTTCTACGGTGTCTGCATTATCACGAAAACTGGCTTCTAAATTAATGCGAACTTTATCTGCATCAGCATTAATTGGCTCAAATATAAGCGTAGATGCACAACGGCTTGTTGTAAGACAACGCTCCACTATTTCCACTACATGGTTAAGAGTATCATCAATCCGCTCAATCAGTGTGCTGCGGACGTATAAATAAACGCCACTAGCAAACAGTAGCAGTAATACGGCAGTGACGGCAGTGTACCAAATTGCAAGACGGCGGCGAGTAGCTTGAAACATATTTTTCACCCACTTTTTTGACTTAATATCCCCAGATTAAGTGTATATACGGTTAAATTTTAGCTCCCTTTTTTACTTCTGGTGATTTTGCTGAGGTTTAGTTTTTGCTCAAGAATTACACTCTTGTTGCAGTAAATCTGCTTAATCCTATTTTATTCTTTACAGTCAGGATAAAAAATTGATTTATTTTGACTATCTATATCGAGATTTACTGAAACCACTGTTGAATGCATCCAAATTAACTAACCAAAAAATCGAGTTTTTTAAATCAAATCATGGATGACTATATAAATTGTTTTTTCAGATCAAACAACCATAGCCAACCTTCAGTAGCTTGATTTAAATTTTATTTATTTTTGCTTTTGAATCTACCAACCAGCATATTTCTATTGTGGAAACCTGTAAAATCCCGAACGAAAAGTTTCTTAGCATCTCACTAATGAGATTAAAGAAAAAGGTAAAAATCCTTGCAATGTGCTTGTTGTCTTCAACAATTCTGTTCAAACTAATATTAGTCCAATTATCTGCGATCGCATTAGATTTAGACAATCGTAAGAATGTTGAATTAATAGTAGATGATGGTGCGATTACTAGCGTTAAAAAGTATAGCAAGTTTGACAAAATAGATAATTTGCAAAGCAAAGCACTGTTAAAACAAACTTTAAAAGATGCTAACTCTAACTTACAGAAGATAAAACAGTTACATGACTTCACCATAGCTGATGTTATCCCAATTGAAGAATATAAAGTAGAGCCTCCCAAGCCACCTGAGCAAGATGAAGAAGAAACTCAACCAGATACGATTAAACCATCAACTCTAAATGAACAGAAACCCTACACAACAACACAACAAATACTAATAGAAAAACTACGCCAAGCTAAAAAGCAACAACAAGTAAATCAGAAGAAAATAATTATTGATGCTTTGACATTTAGTGCCAATAGGTACCCGTGGATTGTTAACCCTACAGATAACCTTAGTTTTAGACCTCAATTATTTAAACCAAATGAAGACGAAAATTATATAGATACGGATTTAAATATCAGATTTTCTGGAGAAAATCAGTTTATTGATAAATTTACCTATGCTAAATTTCCCAAAGCTGAACAGTTTTACTGGGTTCTTGATAACAATAGATTAGTAATTGAGACTAAGGGTACACAAGCAGGTATTATTGCTCAAGGTAGAGCTTCTGAAAATTACACTACCCAAAATATGACATCAACCCAAGGATTTTGGGGTTTACAATCTCTTACGACTTTACCTGTAAATTTTGACGAATTAATCGGTGAAGCTGGAATTAATGATTTTTCTATAGTTTCTATAGCAGGAGAACTAGTTAATCCTGAAGGAATACCTGCTGGTAGAGTGATAATTAATAGCGGAATTAATCCTGAAGATCCTAATGTCACAGTTCTGGGAAACATTACACCAATTCTTGGTAGTGGCTCTACTTTGAGTAATGACGGTGGGGGAGCTTTATTTGAATTATTAGATGGTACTAATACACCTCGAATTATACAAGCCTTTCCTACCACGAATTTAAAGCCTTTACTAAATGGGGGAAGCGTTAAACTCGAACTAGGCGAAATTATTCCTGATTCTGTTCTAGAATCAGCTGGTATTTTATGGGGTAATATTTTGACAGGTGAAGGCTTTGGTTTTACTGCTCCTGTCTCTTCATTACCAGGTATTAAGATTGCCCAGAGAGACGAATTTGATAATTTTGATTTGTTGAATATAGCAGTCAATCCTTTCTTAACGCCACTAGAGAGAGACTTGTCTTATTTAAATTCTTTATCTTGGGTATCTTTCGGCAAAAGAGACCCCGTATTTGAAGTTTTATCTGAGACACAAAAAACTTCTAATTGGCACAGGTTATATGTTAACCACCCTCATAATCGTACTATTATTCAATACGATCCAAAAGAAATTAGCGCTACTTATTCTAATGTTTTTGCTAGTCCTGGATTATCGATTACAGCTAATTTTAGTGAATTTAGCATTGATGGTATACAAACAGCTAACTCTACTTTAGGACTGGCATTAGGTGGAATTTTTGAATTTATAAAAATAGATAATATTGACGAAAGTTTAGCAGAAGCGCGGCAAAGCTTTAAAAACGGAGAAAGTTTTGTTCCCTTAAATACAAAGTCTACACCAGATCAAAGAAGACAAATTAATAATAGAATTAATCGTACTTTAGCGTATTCTAATGCAGCCAGCAGTCTAGAACAGGTATCTGGAAGTTTTACACTTGAGAGTAAAATTACTCCCAATGACTCTAGTATATTGCAAATAAGAACAGGAAATCACAAACGCGCAGTTCAATTTTTACAAAGGGATATTGAACTTTTAGATCCAGGTGATACATTCTTTTCAACACTCAGACTTTCTAATGAGAGATTTGGTCCTCTGACTTTCATAGGAAATCAAATCCCTTTGACTAATACTGATATTAATCCTATTAACGAATCTACCGGTGCTGAAATTATTTTGACTAACTCTCAAGGGAGACAATTTGTCCAACGATTTAGTTCCGAAGATAACACTATAGTACCAATTCCTGTCCGGACATTTGATTTAGCGTTCGATTATTTTGAACTCACCAGAGTTGATCTCATAGGTGTGAGCTTTAAAAGCTTTAATGGTTATCTATCTTTACCCTCAGTCGAATTACTAGCTGCGGGTTCTGCTGGTGATTTAAACTATAGCGCTAGCTTGGGAACTTGGTTTAATATAAATGCCAACTCAGCGCCTGGAGTTTCTAATAATAATTTAGGGTTAGCAGAACCATCTGTGGGCATATATGCTAATGTTCTGGTTAATTATATTAAAACTGATGTCCAGTTAGGCTCAAATAAAAAACCTGTAGCTATCAATACTCACGTACCATCCTTAAAAATTGACTGGAATAGTGCATCAAATAGCAATAATCCTTTTTCTACTGTCTTAAGCTATTACTTTAATCATCAAGAAAGAAATTTAAGTTTTTCTTTAGCGCCTGCCATAGCTTTTATTCAAGATAATAGTAATGGTGAGTTTCTAGGACTGTTTAGTGGTGAACTTAGTACTAGCACGGGTTTTAATATTAACACCAACCTAGAGCTAGGTAAAAATCTTTTTTATGAGTTACAGGGTTTACAAAGGCTCGGCACAAATTTATCTGTTGGTGCTTATATTAAAAATTATTCTACAAGAAATCTGGGTTTAAATAGCCGAGTGTCTGGCTTAAACTATGGAGCTATTTTTAGATATAACTTTACCGATAATAATGTTTTTCTAGAATCTAAAATTGGTACGGGCGAAAATGGATTTGATCTGCAAATTCAAGGTGGTTATCGATTTTAAAGGCACAGGGCAAGAGGCAATTAATACTTTTCCTATTGCCCCAAAAATCCTCATGTTCGTAGATGCAGCCACGAGATTAATATAGTTTTTTCAACTATTCTAAAGCCCCTAAGCCGTTAGTGCTGTTGATTGCCTGAATGAGAGATGCTGCATCGGGAATTGATGCTGGATTATTGACTGTTTGTAAAGTTGGATTCAAAAGCGAATTATTATTATTTGTGATTATTTCACTTGCTGTTCCTACTGTGAGAGATAAAGAAGTTATTCTTTCATTAGTTGCTCCAATATTTGTAAAAGTAGGCGTTATTGTTAAAGTCGTGTTTGTGCCAGGATTTAAAAAATTATTACTAACAGGTAAGGACAGTTCACCACTAACACTTTGATAAGCGCCGGAAGGTGAAACTATAGAAACAGCACCACGCGCCACAGCTTGTTGTGCATGTACTGGCGCTGTAATTAAATTGCCTACACTGATAAAACCCAGCAAGCAAAGGCTTCTTTTGATAGTTAGAGGTAATTTACGAAACAGGCTATACATAATTAATCTACTCCTCATGCTCTTTTAGATTTGCATGAGCAATATAGCCGTAACTTCCTAGAAAATTTGATTGCTAGACTACTAAAATTTGGTATAAGGATTAACACTTAGTAAATAAAGTCAAAGAGCAAAGGGAAAAAGGCAATAGTAATTATTGCGTTATTGTCTTGTGCCGATTGCCTTTTAGCTTCTGCCGATTGCCTGTTGTCTCTTGCCTATTGCCTAATTTAAAAGATTTAGTGAAGTATCTATTTAAACAATATCAAAAATATCAAAAGCCCGATTTCTTCAAGAAATCGGGCTTATATGGTAATATAGTGGATAAGTTTGGAATACCGCCCCTCAACTACATTCAAGGGGCTGTATTTTTTTATTCAATCTGTTATGTCTCACTCGCTCTCTACCTTATCCCGCATCAAAACTATGGATATAGGTAAAGGAAAGTCTGTCAAAGAGTCGATTTGCGTATTACCAAATATTTTGCTGCAAATGCCTAGCGTGTTAATGTCACAGTTGTTTTGTCTCAACTGATGGCAACACTTTCTCAAACAACACCCAAAAAGACATTGAAAATCAACGCAAGGTGTGAAAGCATCTAGACTAAAAGCCGATCGCTTTTTACACTATCGTGATTCTCTATCAGGTAACAATAAGTCTATTCTAAACCGCCATTAGCTGCTCTGACAAGGGTTGCTATATCTACAACATCTGTAAAAGCACCGGCATCAATAGCTGCTGCAATAGCTGCTTCGATTGTGGCACTAGGCGGTGAAGTTAGGGTTATAACTGCACCTGGATCTATTGTGAAAGTATCCACAGCTTCATCATTTCCACCTATAACACCAGTATATGTAGGTGTAACAACTAATGTTGGCCCGGTAAAATAGGCACCAGAAGGTGCAGTTAACTCAGCACTGACGCTGAGAGAAGAACCTGATGGTCTAACGATTGTAACCGCACCACGAGCAGCAGCATCTCCTGCATTTGCAGGTGCCGCAAAGAAATTACCAATGCCAACCAAACCTAATACACAAACACTGCCTTTGATAATTGTAGATAGTTTCATGATTCACAAGCTCCTTGTGTTTTCGTCTTTGCGTTTTCAATATAACCTTGACTATTAATAACTATTTCAGTAATAACACTGAATTTATTCAAAATATTGGTGGTGATAAATTAAAAAAACTAATAGACGAAATTATTAGTGCGGATCTTAATGACAGCAGCACAATCACAAAAAATAGACATATAGCATGGCTTGTAATTACTGTAGTGAAGTTGTGGCAATGCTTACTAAATTTCGCATTTTGGAAAACCAAGTGTAGAAAGCCCTGGAGGTAAAGCTTTAGACTGCTTACAACACAATAATCCTCTGTAAAGACTACTTAATAATTCGTCATAAATTGTCAGAAATGCCTATGTCATATCTTTGCGAAATCTTAAGTGCATCTTTATGCTTAATATGCTGTGGGTAACGATTTGAATTCCCAGGCTTTTAGCAATTCTCATGTGGATACAATATTTTGTAGGGGCGTACAACTATGCGCTCGTACTATATTCCACACGGTTGAAAACGGCTATAAAATCTAGTTATAGGTCAATAGGCTGGGTGTTAGTGATATTTTTCCCTGCAAGATCCCCCCATCCTCCCTTAAAAAGGCTTGGCTCTAATTCCCTAAAGAGGGTCTAGAGAGGATCTAAGCCTTAGCCCAAACGTATTGAGTTATGGGTTGGGTAGAGTGATTCTCTGAAAGAGATGCGACGCGATCGCAAAACCAAAAAATTTCTTAGTAATTTTCGGTTTTATGGCTACACAAGTTTTTTTTAATCTTTAACTGAAGTTATTTAAATAGAAATAGATTTTTGATTTAAAGATTATGTCTGTCCCTTACCAGTAGCGAGGTAGAGAATCAGCACAATCAAAAATTGCCTTAGCGTTATGCTCAAGCACCATTTAACTTACTATGTTTATTGTCCCCCAGTTCAATGGGCCACATCTGCCTGTCCTTAGGTCATTATGGCAAAATCTAAGAAAAGCTCTACCCCCATCAATCTCAGCGATCCACAATATTATCTTAACCGAGAGTTAAGCTGGCTAGAATTTAATGGCAGGGTATTACATGAAGCCTGTGACGATCGCACGCCCCTTCTGGAACGCCTCAAGTTTTTGGGAATATTCAACTCTAATTTGGATGAGTTTTTCATGGTGCGTGTTGCTGGTTTAAAGCAACAAGTAGAAGCGAAAGTTAGCTTGTTAACTCCCGATGGTCGGACACCACAACAACAGTTAGACGATATTCGGTCTACCCTTATTCCCCAGGTAAAGAAACAGCACCAACATTTTGAGGAAGTACTTCGTCCCCTACTAGCAAATCACGGCATCCATATTCTGGATTACATAGATTTGAATCAAAAACAGCGGACTCATCTCAACAACTATTTTGAGGAACAAGTCTTTCCAGTTTTGACTCCTTTGGCTGTTGATCCTAGTCATCCCTTTCCTTTTATATCTAATCTCAGTCTAAATCTGGCTGTTGTGGTCAAAAACCCAGACACCGAAGAAGAATTCTTTGCCAGAGTTAAAGTCCCTAGTGTTCTACCACGATTTTTACCGATACCACCGGAGTTGGGAGATCACAACAACGAAAAACCTGCTCACTGGACTGGAGTACCTTTAGAACAAGCGATCGCTCATAACTTAGAATCTCTATTTCCAGGGATGAATATTCAAGAATATCATCCGTTCCGCATTACCCGTGATGCCGATTTGGTCTTAGAAGAAGATGAAGCAGATGATTTGTTGTTAGCGATCGAACAGGAATTGCGAAAACGGCGGCTGGGTGGAAGTCCAGTCCGGCTAGAAATTCAATCGCAGACTCCTGAAATAGTGCGATCGCGATTATTGCAAGATTTGGAATTGACAGAAAGTGATCTCTACGAAGTAGACGGTCTTTTGGGTCTGCGGGATTTGATGTATTTTATGTCCTTGCCATTGCCGGAACTCAAAGATCCACCACGCCAATCTGTTGTACCATTACGCCTGCAAAGGCTGAGGGAACCAAGTCTAGACCCAGATGCACTAGAGACGGACGAAGGAAAAGACTTTTTTGCTGTAATTCGCGAAAAAGATTTGCTAGTACACCATCCCTATCAATCCTTTTCCGCTACAGTGGTGCGCTTTATTACCCATGCGGCCTACGACCCGAATGTGTTAGCCATCAAGATGACCCTTTACCGGACTTCTGGCGACTCGCCTATAGTCAACGCCTTAATTGCCGCCGCCGAAAATGGCAAGCAAGTATCTGTACTGGTGGAATTAAAAGCGCGATTTGATGAAGAGAATAATATTTACTGGGCAAGACGACTAGAAAGAGTTGGAGTTCATGTTGTCTATGGTTTAGTGGGGCTGAAAACCCACAGTAAAACCGTTATGGTGGTACGGCGGGAAAAAGACCGGATACGTCGCTATGTGCATATTGGCACAGGTAACTATAACCCCAAAACGGCACGACTGTATACAGATTTGGGATTGTTTAGTTGCCGTGAGGAATTGGGTGCTGACATCACAGATTTATTTAATTTCTTGACAGGATACTCCCTGCAAAAATCTTATCGAGAGTTGCTGGTTGCGCCTGTGAATATGCGCGATCGCTTTTTGGCACTAATTCAGCGCGAAATCGAAAATGTTCAAAATGGATTTTCTGGACGCATTGTTGCCAAAATGAATTCCCTAGTCGATCCACAAATTATCACCACTTTATATGAAGCTTCCCGCGCCGGAGTGCAAATCGATTTAATTATTAGGGGCGTTTGCTGTTTGCGTCCAGGACTCAAAGACATTAGTGAAAACATTCGCATAATCAGCATTGTCGGTCGCTTTTTAGAACACTCTCGGATTTATTATTTTCATAACAATACACAAGAGGAAATCTATATCGGCAGTGCCGACTGGATGCGCCGCAATTTAGATCGCCGAGTGGAAGTAATTACCCCAGTGAAAGACCCTGATATTGCTAAAGATTTGCAAGAAATTATGGGAATCATGCTTGCAGATAATCGGCAAGCTTGGGAATTACAAGCTGATGGCACTTATATTCAACGGCGTCCTTATGATGATTCTCCAGAAGCTAATTCACAAAAAATTCTCATGAATATGGCATTACGCTCAAGTGGTGTAGCCTCAAACCTGATTGATTAAAAAATCAGTTACTTCTACCTTGACAACTAGCTCAACTTAGTATTTTTTAGAAAACTTTAATTTTTTGAGAAGTTATCTAAGTTGTTTGTCATGGATTCACACAAGTTATTCAACCATAGGATAGAGTTAGTGCTGGCACTTGTTCCCATAAACTAGAGTGGTTATTCTAAATAAATTTGTCTTTCCCCTCAATGTTAATGTTATCCTGTGAGCTTTCCACCTTGCGTGTTCTAGTAGTTGATGACCACGAACTGACTCGTTTAACCTTACAATTAGTTTTTTCTTGCCAGGAAAATATTCAAGTAGTAGGTTTAGCCAGTAATGGTGAAGAAGCTATAGAAATGGTTAAACGTTGCCATCCTGACGTAATTGTTTTAGATTTACAGATGCCAGTCATGGATGGCTGGAGTGCGTCTAGTCACATTAAAGCTATATCTCCGAACACCCAAATCCTTGCTTACTCCTCAGTGGAAGACGTAAATTTTCAGGGCGCAAAGGCAATGTCTAGCTTTGATGACGTTTGCAAGAAAGATGTACCTACAAGCGAACTTATTGCTTTAGTTAGGCAGTTAGGTCAGCGTGCAGGAGATGGTTCAGTTGCAGGATAAATATACAGCTATGTTGCTTCGCCAACTTAGGCTTAGTTCAATTTTGGGGATTTGAGGACATGATAGTAATGAGGAGCGTCGGTATAACCTAAAGTTGACGGTTATACCGACGCGGTTTTTGATACTTTCTACTCTACCGGAATGGTGCGTTTAAATTCATCAATTAATTCATCCAATTCTTCCAAAGCCTGATTTACGTCAATCCTCAAAGTTCCCAGGTTTGGTTGTTCCAGTAGGCTTAACAGGTACTCGCGTTTACTTTGAACTGCGACAATTCTTTCTTTTATAGTCTGTAAATCCATTATTTTTTTCCTATCTATTAACTACCTTTAAGTTTTAAGTTAACTTAAAATCAAACATTCTGGGGCACTATACGCCCTTAGTAGTCCAATATACTAATTTTATGGGTTAGAAACTCACCGTATAACCGTGTCTACCGAAGTTCTGAATTCTAAGGAAGGCAGAATTTGTTGACTTGTTAGGGTATCAGTCTTAACTTGGCAATTTTGAGTTGCTTGAATACTACAGCCTAGGGACAATCTTCTTCCCTAATTTGTTACTCATAGCCGATGATAATAAAACTAAGGTATTAAAACTTTATACTAATTTAAGCTCATGCTACGCCAAATCTCTTTGGGAACACTCGGTTTAACCATCGGCGGTATATTAACCATCATTGGCTTCGTCGCCTATGCTGGTAATAATGCCACACTCAATCTTGTCGGATTTTTTTACGGGATTCCTCTATTGTTGGGAGGGTTAGCGCTGAAAGCTAATGAACTCAAGCCAGTACCCCAAACTACGTCACCGTCAGCATTGATACTGCGGGAACAGCAAGCAACTGATACTCAAAATAAAATTCGCAAAGATATCACCCGATATTGTTACGGTCAAGATGCTCATCTAGATACAACCCTTTCTTTTCTGGGTTTGAGTCCCACAGACCAGGAACGGCCAACAGTCACAGGGTTGCGAGAAGAAGAAGTTAATGGGAGCTATGCCCTAATTTTAGAATTTGATTCTCCGCTAATACCAATTGATGTGTGGCAAAAAAAGCAGGAAAAAATGACCAACTATTTTGGCCCTGGATTGGAGATTAAAATAACGCAGCCATCTGAAAATACAATTGAGCTAGCGCTGATAAATACTCAAAAAGAGTCATTAGTCAGTAGTCAATAGTCAAGAACAATTGGGCGAATAGAATGAGACTGTTGGTCAATTCAGGATGGGTTAAACCCCCACGCCTAAAAGCTTCGTTTTGGATTGCTTTCCCGCCCTGCAATAAATTCCTTCCTCGTAGCTAAAGTGCGTTTCAACACACTGAAATTAAAAAATTAAGATGGATTGGAGTTGATGGGTTAGACCACCTATCAATTCGCCAACAGTCTCATATAATTCCCTACTCCAGAAACAAAGTCCACCTACGTGGACTTAATAAAATAACTCGCATAGGCGGGTTTGATCTGTGTAGCCAACTAATACAGTCTTTTCCTAATGCAAAGAAGCATCTGGGGGTTTTCCCAATAAGCAACTAATTGCTCAAAAAGTTACTTTTCTAAACGAACTGCATACCACTGTAGATATTGCCCAAGACCAATATCTAATTCGCAGGTGGTGTCGAGTAAATATTGTGCTTGAGCTTCCACGCTATTAAACTTTTGCAAGTCAGGCGGTAAATCTTGAATTATGAGTTGTTGGAGAGTGCTTTTGAGCTTTTCTAATAACTCTGATGGTGTCAGAAATTGTTCTTGTTGATTTGTTTCTAGAACTACAAAGTGATCTTGCTGATACATTAATGGGTCTGGCATTTTAAAGATTTAGTGAATGTAAATAGGTTTTGTTTTTTGATAAGAAATTTTGGTTGTTTGTGTAGCCAAAAACATGGCGTTTTTATGTGCAGATTTTGAAGTAATTATAGAATTTAGTTGTTCAAAATATGAATTTTATTTTAATATGTCTTTATTTATTATATCTACATTAATATAACCATAGCTAAAAAAATTCTATCTTTCAAAACAAACAATCTATTTTTTAATTTAGCTAGATATACTGAATCTAATTAAATCAGAATTTTTACTTAATTTATTAACCCATAATTACTAAAAAATAAAGTCTTAAACCAAGTATAATTTCAATCTTATGTAATTATACTAAATCTTTGCAACACTTATCGAATAGACTAAATAAATTAAAGCCAAGTGATATTAGTATTTAGTATTAGCTATCTTCTGAGTGAACTTTGGGAATTATTTTGCCCTGTCTCACAAAGTTTATAAACTAACTAAAAAATTAAATAAGTAAGGTGTGTATTTGCAATTCTCCAAAAAATTGTAATTTAACTTTAACAATGGGGAAATATAAAAGTAACATTTCCTCCCATAACCATAGCCGAAGAAAAAGGTAACAATTGCCTTCGTGTTCCAATTATAGATTGTCTATGCAACTTAGTTATCTACCGCTTGCTTGGCTCACTAACATTGAGCAGTCTATTGTCAAAAAACAGTTGATTGTGAAGCCAGACACACCTTTGCCGCAAATTCTGGCATTGATAAAAAGAGCGATCGCCCCTATGCGATTGAGTTGCACAGCCTTTTCCCGGATAGTCCCGCAACTGGAAGGCAACTCATGTCAGGCATAAGCCCATTTTCTCTTTCTAAGCAACCACCACTGATTCTAGTGGCTGATGATGACAAGACTATCCGAGTGTTGTTGCGTAAAGCTATGGAACAAGAAGGTTATCGAGTGGTCGAGGTCAATGATGGTAAGCAATGTTTAGATGCTTACGAGACTATCAAACCGGATATAGTTTTGCTAGATGCTGTCATGCCTGTGATGGATGGCTTTACCTGCTGTAAGCACTTGCTCCAGATTGCCAGGAATAATTTAATATCGGCCCTTGCAACCTTTGATACTGGCTCGACTCTTAACAATACTATTATCTCCAAGATATGGGAGCGCACTCCCATATTGATGATCACATGTTTAGACGATGAGGACTCTGTAAACCGTGCTTTTGATGCAGGGGCGACTGATTATGTCACTAAGCCAATTCACTGGCCTGTATTGCGCCAGCGCCTGCGCCGACTGCTACAGCAAGCGCAAGTATACAAACAATTAGAGGCAGCAAACCAAGCTTTGCAGCACCTGGCCAATGTAGATGGTTTAACTGAGTTGGCTAATCGTCGTCGCTTTGACGATTATCTCAATACTCAGTGGATTAATCTCGCACAAGAGGAATCTCCACTATCAATGATTTTGTGTGATATCGACTTTTTTAAGTTTTATAACGATAGATATGGCCATCCTGCTGGGGATGTCTGTTTACAAAAGGTGGGTGCTGTCTTAAACCTTAAAGCCCAAAAACATCAGGATTTGGTAGCGCGTTATGGTGGCGAAGAATTTGCTGTGATTATGCCATACACCCCTGCATCTGGAGCAGTTCACGTTGCCGCAGCGATACAAGCGGGAATTAAAGATTTGCAAATTGTTCACGACGGGTCTGCGGTGAGTCAGTATGTCACCCTCAGTATGGGCGTGGCAACTGTTGTCCCCACTTGGGAATCTTCACCTTCGGATTTGATTGTCCAGGCAGATAAGGCACTCTACCAAGCAAAGGCTGGGGGGCGCGATCGCTTTGTTTCAAGTTCTTAGTTGTCATTAGTCATTAGTCATTTGAATGACCAATCTTTAAGAAGGATAAACTGGTAGTGTGAAGTGGAACCATGCTCCGTTATTGGGGGCAGAGTCCACCCAAATTTGGCCATAATGTGCCAGGATGATGCGTTGGCATAAACAAAGACCAATTCCGTAACCTTCCGTACCTTCATCCCGTTGCAGACGGAAGTGGTTTTCAAAGATGCGATCGCGATTCTCTACAGGAATACCAGGCCCAGTATCGCCAATACTAAACTGAACTTTTTGGGTAGTGCGGTGTAATCCGGCAACGCTAATTTTGCCACCTTCTGGCGTATATTTGATGGCATTATCCAACAGATTTACTAGCACTTGGCGGATGCGTTCTGGGTCAGCGTATACGTATGGCAAGTCATTAGGAATATCTGTTTCTACCTCTTGCGATTTGGCGGTGTAGCGATCGCACAATTCTTCCAGAACTTCTAAGCACAGTTTGCCTAACTGTACTTTTTGTGGTAAAATCGGGAATTCTGTATCTTTACCACGACCTACCTGTAAAAGGTCGGCAATCATCCGGTCAATGACCTTAGTTTGATTGCGGGCTTGTTTTAATAGATGTGCCGTCATCGATGGCTTGAGGCGCTGGAATTGCCCTGTCTCTAAATTGTAGTTAGATTGGAGAGTTTCAATTGCGATCGCGGCAGCAGTTAAGGGATTACGAAGATCGTGCGCCAGCATAGCAATTACCCGATCTTTAAACTGTAGCTGCTCTTGGAGATTATCTTTTTCCTGTTTCAAGCGAAAAATTTCGTCTGAGAGTCGGATTAGTTCAGCAGAAACGGCAACTGAACGGATAGTAGATTTGGGTAATGTCACCCTAGAATTGTCGTCTATACATTCTTGCAAGTCTTCCTGTAATTTTAAGTAAGCGTCTATAGCGACTTGCCAACGAGGCCACCAGTTTTTCAATTGCGCTATGATATTACTCCCAGCCAGAACCTGTCGTGGTTCGGGATGGATTTTGATTAAAGCTGGCGTTGCTACCAGCTTAAAGTGTTCTGCTAAGTAAGGTTGTTGTCCAACATCGATAGTTTGAAGTTCAAAACTATACTCAGCCTGCAATTCTTTTAAGTAAGCACGTATTCGCTGTACCTGCTGTCGGGACTTTGGGCGTCCATCGACAAACAGTAACAGCTGGAGTGGAGCCTCAGAATAAATAGGCTGATCCTGGGAAACTTGCATGTAATCGTGTTTCAGCACTGGTAACAACCTGGCGACGCTTTACAGAAAGTAAAATGGACTGACGGTTGTCAATGGTCGTTGTTTTTCTTCAATTTAATATCTATTTTAGATTTTCATACTCTTATCAGATCTGAATTTTTGACATCAGACATATGTTTTTCAACCTTTTGCCCCTTTTTCGCTGACTTCATCTCCAAGAAACATCCTTGCTCTTGAATATAAGTCTTAATTTGCCCTGAATCAAAAATTTTCGCCAGAGCTAGCAGGTAAAAGTTTTAATACTATGTCAAATCGGCTAGTGGAGCAGCATGTCAATTAGAGTACTCGCTTTGAACAAGCGATCACCCAAGCAAACGCAGATGCTAATTGTATCTAATCTATCAGGAAGCTGTTAACTGTTCAGACCAAGTTTGTAGAGGGTTTTCTCAACCGCCAGTGCATCCGATGAAGTGTCTTTTTTGCCTCTACCCAATCATTTGTAGGATTGGGTAAAAAGTCATAGCTGACTATGTACTGCCTCTATAACTTGTAAAGCGCACCCTGTGCCCAGCCTTCCTAAAGAACCGTTGCCCTATCCCAGAAGAACAGGGGATGGATTGCCCCAAAGAAAGCTTTGGATAACATAGAGGCGATGCCTACGGCGGTAAACTACGCATTTCTAGAGGAAGCACTTACTGCTCTCGAAGCTGCCAAGAAACTCTTGACTACAGCACAAGTAGCATTTCCCCAGAAAATCTATTTATAGATATTAGGGAAACTGCCGCGACACTTGGCTGCTTTGCCTATGACCCCGGACTCCAAGGACCACAAACTTACGCTAAGTTCCTGAAATTGCTTAACACTGGCATTTTCTGGCTATTGCCTTACTCAGCTTACCATCGTCAGATGAATAATTTCCAGAATCGATTGTAAGTGAGCGTTAGCGAACTTGATCTATTCCCCTCCTTGAGTGAGGCTAAGGGGGGCTTTAATCCTAGTCTATCACTTCCATTGCTTTGCGATCGCCTGAGTGCTAGTGCATCTGGAAGAAGATTAAAGCTTTTGGTAGCTACACTGTTTTTTGGTGAGTTATCAATCAGTTATCCGCTCTGGTAACTGAATAATTACAGAACTATCTGAAAAACTGATTCACAATCTGGTAGTCTGCCACATTAATTTTGAGCAGTTCGTAGTGGGTGGCTCTAGCCCTCATCTAATCACTAAAGTACTTACTATGAACTCTCTTAACCTTTCATAATCCCTGTGGTGGAGTATTACTTCAAGCATCCAAATCATACAACTCTTATATAGCAAGTATTACAGCTTTATTTCTATTTTTTTTCCGAAAATGTTAGTTTGCCAGAATTTTAGGGAACTATATAAATAAGCGTAAAACAAATAAGCGTAGAACGAAGACAACACGGTAGCAAAAGCTACCGTTTACTAATTTTTTGAGATATCATCTTCACCAAGGCGAAGATAAGCAGGGGAAGAGGGAGAGATCAAGGGGACAACGGGGACAAGGGAGAATTATTAAACAAGTTTCTCCCTTGTTTCTTCCCAATGTCCAATGTCCAAATCACATTTAATGAACAGTCTGCGCTAGGGTAGGAATTGAAACTCAATTTGTGATTTCCTGTGCTTCCCTGTAAACGTCCAGCTGTATTTCTAATTTGGGCTGTTCTACTCACTTCGTTAACAGCCTGTGCTAACAGTCCAGTCGCCAAAAACCTTGAGCAATCTTTGGCGGCAGATCCTAAGCTGCAAAGCAATCCAGTTGTCTTTGGAGAATCTCAGGGTAACCAACCGCAAGCACAGCAAAACGAATCAACACTTCAGTTACCATCTGATTTTCCCAAAGATATCCCACTATATTCCAATGCCAAACTACAGGAAGTTACACCTGCTAGTGGCTCAGAAAACAGAGTCTCAACTCGTTGGTTAAGTTCTGACCCCAGCAACTTTATTGCTAGCTTTTATAGTAGCCAGTTTCAAACAAATAACTGGCAGATTTTACAACAGCCAACAGATGATGCGGGAGGTGCTTTTGAGGCACGTCGTAATGATTTGCTGTTGAAGGTTTCCATTCAGCCTAAATCAGTTACTAACGCTACACTTAATCAACCCCAAACAGCCACTGAATTATTAATTGAGTACGTACCGAATAGTACTGCAACGGCACAACCTACCCCAACTACAAGTTCTAACGAAACTACTAACGCCGTTCCTCAACCAGGAGATACACAGTTTATTGGCCCAATACCACCTGCAAACTTGGCAGCGCAGCCACCAAGTACAGCTAATAACCAAACAACTCCTACAGCAACACCTGAATCTCAGGAATTCAACGATCTGAATAAGGTACCGCAAGAATGGCGGCAACACATCCAAGACTTGGCTGCATTAGGTGTTTTATCTCTAGAACCAAAGACAACTAAGGGCAACTCTACTGCCATAACTAACCAGTTTGAACCCAATAAAATCGTTACACATCGGGAATACGCCCGTTGGCTAATTGCTGCTAACAATGCCATGTATGCCAGCAATCCAGCTAAACAAATTCGTTTGGCTTCAGAAAGTACTCAACCAGCTTTTAGTGATGTGTCCGCAAAAGACCCTGATTTTCCAGCAATTCAGGGATTAGCTGAGGCTGGATTAATTCCTAGTCCTTTGTCTGGAGATTCTACAGTAGTTTTGTTTCGTCCTGATGCACCCCTAACGCGGGAACAGTTGCTGCTGTGGAAATTACCCCTAGATACTCGCCAAGCTTTACCCTCTGCTAACTTAGATGCGGTCAAACAAACCTGGGGTTTCCAAGATGCAGCGCGAATTGACCCCAAAGCTTTAAGAGCAGTGTTGGCTGATTACCAGAATAGCGAACAATCGAATATTCGGCGGGTGTTTGGTTATACGACTCTGTTTCAACCCAAAAAACCAGTAACTCGTGCTGAGGCTGCTACGGCTTTGTGGTATTTCGGCACTCAGGGCGAGGGTGTATCGGCTGCTGAGGCTTTGAAATTAAAGCAAAGTTAAAAGGCGGTTGGTCTATCATTAGCATAAAAGCGAGCAATTACAACCTTTTGGGAGGTAAATTTTGCCGTTTCTTTGTACAACAACTATTTTTTATTAAGAAAAGGTAAATCTAAGTATTTTCAGCGTTTTTACCTGTGTTTGTTGAATTTTTGAGGCATAGTTAAGTGAAACAACGTAAGTTACTCAATAGACCTACTTAATTTTGAAGTAACTCAAAAGACAAGTTGTCGAACTATAGCCCTTTCATTGCTTTTAAACAAGCTAAAAAAAATCACGGGTAAAACAAATATGAAAAAACAAGCTGTAGCAGCAGGATTTGTTCTCCTATCTTTCATGTTGCCGCTCAAAGCGAATGCTGCGAGTTTTAGCAAATTTTATGTATTTGGCGACAGTCTTTCTGATACTGGCAATGTTTTCGCTGCTACTGGTGGTTTAGTTGCTCCGACAACAGCCATTCCCCAAGATCCACCCTACTTTCAAGGGCGTTTTTCCAATGAGCGGGTGTGGGTAGACTACCTCGGAGAGCAACTAGGATTAAAACCCTCTCCATACATTACTTTAAATCCTACTATTCCCAATCAAGGTATTAACTTTGCTGTGGGCGGCGCTAATTCTGGTCAGGGTAATGCTATTGTTCCTAGTGCAACGTTACCGGGAGTACTAGAGCAAGTCGGCTTGTTGACAAAACCGATTTTCCAAGCCAATCAGAAGCTTGATCCAAATGCACTTTATGCTGTATCGGGAGGTGCAAATGATTATCTGTTTGGTCAAGCTATCAATCCGGCTCAAACAGTCCAGAATTTATCAGATGCAGTAGCGTTACTTGCCTCATCTGGCGCAAAAAATATTTTAGTCTTTAATTTACCTGATTTGGGCAAGATTCCATTTGCATTCGCAACAGGTCAATCTAGTAACTTGACTGGTTTGACAAATGACCATAACACAAGATTAGCAGAGGAACTAGGCAAATTTAGCAATAACCCTGACCTGAATCTGATTTCTGTGGATGTGTTTTCCCTATTTAATCAAGTACAAGCAAATCCAGGGGAATTTGGGTTGAAAGATGTGGCTACCCCTTGCGTAGTAGGGAATTTACAGACAATCACAAGTGTATGTTCTCAACCCAACGATTATTTGTTCTTTGACTCTGTGCATCCAACAACAGGCGTTCATCAGTTAGTAGCAGATACTGCACTGGCTGCAATTGAAGCTAAGTCTGTCCCTGAACCTGCGATCAACTTGGGGATTTTAGCCCTTGGTGCTTTTAGTGCGCTAGGAGTGCTGAAGCGTCAACAAAAAAGATCAGCATTTATGACAGCAGGTCAGGTTGTTGATGCACAATTGTTTCATACAACAGTTGAAAACTAAACTAACTGTATTGATGTGGGATTACGATCGCTTATTTGAAATTATTGAAGAATTAGTCATGCACCATTCTCCTAGTGGTGTAGAAGCTGAGATTAATCAGTTGTTGATGCAACGATTTGCGGCGCTGGGTGTAGAAGTTTGGTGCGATCGCGCCGATAATATTATTGCCAAGATTCCAGGCAAAAGTCCAGACCGAGCGATCGCTATCACGGCACACAAAGACGAAATTGGCGCAATTGTCAAGAATCTCGGTGATGAAGGTCGCGTGGAAGTCCGCAAACTCGGCGGTTCTTTCCCGTGGGTTTACGGCGAAGGCGTTGTCGATTTACTCGGAGATAACGAAACCATTAACGGTATTCTCAGCTTTGGTTCCCGCCACGTTTCCCACGAATCGCCCCAAAAAGTGCAGCAGGAAGATACTACTGTTAAGTGGGAAAATGCCTGGATTGAAACGAAGCTCACATCTGCTGAATTAGAAGCAGCTGGCATTCGACCTGGAACTAGAATGGTAATTGGCAAGCATCGCAAGCGGCCAATTCGGTTAAAGGATCATATTGCCGGTTACACCTTGGATAACAAAGCTTCTGTTGCCATTTTGCTAGCTTTAGCTCAAAGCTTGAAACAGCCAGTTTTTGATGTTTATTTAGTGGCATCAGCTAAAGAAGAAGTAGGAGCAATTGGGGCGCTATTTTTCACTCAAAACCAGCCTTTGGATGCCTTGATTGCTTTAGAAATTTGTCCATTATCTGAGGAATATCCTGTGAAAGATGGGGAAAGTCCTGTACTTTTATCTCAAGATGCTTATGGGATATATGATGAGGGGCTAAATGGGCAACTGCGCCATAGTGCCAAACAACTCGATATGCCAGTGCAGTTAACAACTTTGAGCGGATTTGGTAGCGATGCTTCGATTGCAATGAAATTTGGGCATGTTGGACGTGCTGCGTGTTTGGCATTTCCCACCCAAAATACACATGGCTATGAAATTGCTCATTTAGGAGCGATCGCTCATTGTATCGATTTGTTAAAAGCTTTTTGTGAAACTGAATTTGAGTAAAGTTTCAAAACTCATTTAATCGACAAAATATAATCTAATCAATTGGAGTGCGATAGTTTTTACACCAATTTTGCTAAATGCTTGATTTATGTCAAACTTTAGTATTGGGTAGTACTTTCATCAAAGCCGATGATGGGATTTGAACCCACGGCCTGCTGATTACGAATCAGCTGCTCTACCACTGAGCCACATCGGCGTTCACAATCTAAGAGTATAACATGATTTAATCATGATAAATCAAAATCACAAAAATCGCCTTAACCCTGAACAATACGCCAGCCTCAAAGCAGAAATAGCTGCTCCTTATCGTGGCTTACGACAATTTATTTACATCGCTTTCGGTGCTTCTGGCTCCATTGGTGCATTCATCTTTTTTTTCCAAGTGCTTGCCGGACGAGATGTTGAGAGTGCTTTGCCTAGTTTGGCTCTCCAAGTAGCGATCGTTGCCCTAATGGTCTTCCTCTGGCGCTGGGAACACCATCGGCAACAACGCCCCCAATCGCGTAAAAATCCTAATTCTTAAAGCGAGAAATTTAGCTGTTAATTTTTTTATTGCTTTCCTTTTATATATCTTTATATTCTTCAAATTTAGTAATACTTTTATGAAGTTTAAAATATCAACAGAGAAAAAAATAAAAAAATTATTAGGAAATCCCAAAAAGCAAAAATTTCTGAGAAACTAGAAATCGTTGAAACGGGGTCAGCCAATATAAAGACCCTGACCATAAAACCAATCACATTCAAATGGGGTCAGCTATATTTAAAGACCCCAAATTTTATGTTTACAAAACCCTAAAATTCAGAAAACTCACAATATTGAAAGCGTCAGACTGATAATTTGTTAGTCTGGCGCTTCCAATTTGCGAAGTAGTACAGGCGGCAATAAACCACCCTTTTGAAATGTCTGAAACCTTTGCAAAAACGTAATTACGAATTACGCGCAACGGTACTAGGCATTTACTGAACTGTTACCAAATAGGATGAAGGAATTGGTTGAGCACGTCCAGCATTGACGAGTGCCTGATAAACAAAGGCAGCAACTTCGGCTCTAGTCGCTTCTCGATTAGGATTGAGTTGCTTCGCTGTGGGATAGTTAATTACTAGTTGCCGTGCAGTTGCAGCCGCAACAGGAGCGATCGCATAATTAGGAATCTGGGCAGCATCGGTGTAAAAAGAAAGGACATTCTGATTATTCGCAGTTAAGCCCAAACCATTAGCTAAGGCTACTAACGCCTGCACTCTCGGAATTTGCTGCTGTGGCTTAAAAGTGCCATCGGGATAACCAGAAACAAATTCACTTTGGTAAGCAGATTGAATTGCAGCGTAAGCCCAGAAATTGCTTGCTACATCCTTAAATTTAATTGCTGCGCGTTTGGTTGGTGGTGTTAGGGCTTTAGTAACAATAGTGGCGAATTGAGCGCGGGTTACAGGATCATTGGGTTTAAAGCTGCCATCAGGAAAGCCAGCAATAATATTTTGGGAGGCTAAAGCTTCGATGTAGGTTTTTGCCCAGTAATTTGCTGGCACATCTTTAAAGGCGACAGGCCCTCCAGGCGGCACGTCGACAGCTGCGGCAACAAAATCTACTGAGCCGAAAATCTTTTTCTGATCAATATCGTTGCCAACAGCAATAATTTGACCAGTTTTAGTAGCGTTGTTCACATCATAACGAGTGTTATTGCGAATAAGGTTGCCACCAGGATTTTCGTTGGTGCCAAGGTCGGGTAAAGCGTTGACAGTCGCTACTACTCCATCCCGCTTATTGTTCTGAATGACATTCTTACGCAATACTGGCTTTGCAGACTCTGAGATAAAAAGACCGTCTTGGTTTTGGACGATTTGGTTTTCCACAATTAGGGGTGTGGAAGTGCCACCGATCGCCAGACCAAAACCAGTATCCTGAAATAAGTTATTCCGAATTTCTCCTTGGGCAGCTCTAGCAATTGAAATCCCATTGCCTTTGTTTTGCACAAAGAGATTACCTTCGACTTTGGGATTGCCTGTACCCGTAACAAAAACACCCTCTCTGACACTGTTAGTAAAAGTATTGTTTTTGATAATGGGATTAGTTGACTCCACCCAAAGACCTGTACCCCGGCTATTAGGGTTGGTGACGGTGACACCTGCGATCGTGGTATCTTGGTCGGCAAGGATGGTAATGTCCTGTCTTGCAAAGGTGCGGCTCGTGTAGAAACCTCCACCTGTAATCAATATCGCCTGACCTTTTGTAGCTTCATCACCCCGCAGTGTCACCCCTGGTTTCAGCAACAGCGGGAAGGTTTCGCCACTTTCCTGGTTATAGTTCCCAGGTGCTAATTGAATAATTGCACCTGGTTGGGCCTGACTGAGAGCGAAACTGATACTTTTGTAGGGTGCAGTTGAGGTTGTACCAGCACCAGCACTATCTGTACCAGTTGCTGGATTAACGTAAATCGCTGCGGCTGTTGCAGGAGCTTGCGCTGTGAGAGTTGGGCTGATACTTTCTGGGTGAGTAGCACCAGCATTAACCTCACCAGATAGTAGTATTGACCCACTAGAAACAACAAGCATTGCCGTTAGTCCGGCTCCCACGCGTAAAGTATATCTGAGATGACTGCTAGAAAGAAGGTGAAAAATCTCCGATGGAGAAACGTGAAAACCCCGGTATTTCATTTTTTGAGTCTGTGATGTGCTGAATTACGGTTTGTCGGACAAGGTTGAAGGTAGCAAGCAGCCTTGTAGCTGCTGTAAAACCCATGCAAAACTATACTGGATGATTAGGGCTGATTCAGCTAAATTCCTTAGATAGATCACAGAACTTATACATTAGTTATATTATTTTATTCAGAAAATTCTACTAGTAAACTGTAGGCGAAATTTACCCACCTTTAACAAACAAGGAACTTAAGCCCCTTGTTACGCCTCAAGTCTTGTTAATTGAAGATGGTAGCTGTATTTTAGCCAAGCTGTACTAGGGGCTTTCGGGATGAAGCGGATGTGTCAACAAGTCTCTCGCTGCCTTGTATAAGCGCTCATCCTACCTACTAAATGATTTATTTTTTTGTATTGCCCAAAGCTAGATGCTGTAAATAATGTTGCTGAAATACCATCACAGTAAAAGCAAACTTGTTGGAAATCGGAAGAAATGCGTTTTAAATTTTTGGGGCTGCGTCGCGCTTTAGTTTTAATAGGTAGTACCTGTCTTCTACTTTTGTCCACTCCTGCCTTTGCTGCGGAACGAGTGGTGCTAAATTATGGTATCTTTCGTGAATCACTTTCAGTGGAGGAGCTATCTACCTTTGCCCAAACAGGTGAACTTTCACGTTCGCTACGAGTTAATTTCGCTTTGGCGCGACAAGACCCCAAAGCCATTCGTCAGTATTTAACGGAGCCGGTAAAGGTAAACCTTGTATTTTTAGATAAAGTGCTGAATAGCCGGATTGGTAATATTATTTTGGATCAAATTAGTCAGGTTATTTATACACCCTCTCGGAGAGCAGACCGACAGGCTTTGCGAGCAGCGTTGGTGCTTTCTGCGAGTCAAGATGGGCAGGTGTCGCTAATCGAAATTATTGAAAATTATCCCACCAATGAAGTGGAAGTTGATGGCAAACGCTTGGAAGGTGCATACCGTCAACTCCGTCGCTTGCAAACAAGCTTACAAGATTTACTAAATTTTTAGTAAGCTAAAGTTTCTAAAGTTTCCCTTAAATAACGTTGTACCTGTTGTTCCAAGCGAATTCCCTGTAATTGAGCATCACGTTCTAGTTGCCAGCGTTGAAAACCGGAACTAGTGGAGATCGCACATTTGAGGCTATACCAAATTTCAGTATCAGCAGAAAATTGGCGATCGCTAGAAGCTGGAATTTGAGCCATAGTTCCTCATTCCTTTATTTTAACTTCAACAGTCAATAGTCAAGGGTCAAGAGTTATAAATTATCACCCTGCTCCCCTGCTGCTTATTTCTAGCCTTTTAAAGTAAATAATATTACTTTGAGGGCTGCTACGAATCTGTATTAATCCTAAACAAAGATTGCAACAACCGGGGCACGATTTGATTCACCCGCACCCCTAAAATTGTGAAATCCTGCTTAATCTTTTCTAAAGATAATGGCTCTATGCCAGCGAATTCTGTGTCATTAGTCACTAAAACTCGCATTACACTCACAGGTATTTGTAAAAATAAATTGCTGCCTAAAAAGGCTAATCCCGCCAGCAGTAGTGCGAGGCTGCGCCATTGTGGGAGAAATTTAGCTGAATCTGCTACTAATGGAGCAATTTGGTAAAGATTCCACAGCACCCAAATCGATAATACTGCTGCCACTAATGCCAGGATACGATTTAACTTTGTATTAATTAAACAGAGAATTTTTCGCTGCCGCTCAGTCAGATTTTCTGGCTTTAGGGCTATTCCTAAAAGAGCAAATATATAAAAAGGGCGACGCAACTGCATCCATAGCAGGGGGAGAACACCAATAGCGGCAACTAAGAATAACTCCATCCAGACTGGCAAAAACGGCTCGCCTACAGACAGGAACAATAAGCAGAGTATTAAAAAAACAGGCAACGTCGCCAATCCAGCGACGTGAATCCACAAAATCGGTTCAGAGCGAAATGAATGCATATTATAAAAAGTTATGAGTTATGAGTTAGGAGTTAGGAATTAGCAGCTTTTACTCCTAACTCCTAATTTACCACTCCTAACTTCTAACCATTTTACCCTCAGCACTATCTCGTTAAGGTGAGAGTGCGGCGCTTGGTAACCATTTGATAGGATTCGATGATGTCACCTTCGACCCAATCATTGAATTTATCCATGCCGACACCGCATTCATAACCGGCGTTGACCTCACGCGCATCTTCTTTCATCCGTTTTAGGGAGTCAAGGACGCCTTCAAAGATCACCTTACCGCCGCGTCGCACCCTGACTTTGCAGTTGCGAACTAGCTTGCCAGATTGAACGTAGCAACCGGCAACAGCACCGCGACCGACTGGGAAGACGGCACGCACTTCGGTTTGACCCAAGGGTTCTTCGACCAACTCTGGTTCCAAAAGACCTTCCAAGGCATCTTGGATATCTTCTAGTAGTTTGTAGATCACGTTGTATTCCCGGACATCCACACCCGCTTCATCAGCGGCTTGTCTAGCGCCACTAGCAAAGGTGGTGTTGAAGCCAATAATCACAGCGTTACTGGCAGCTGCTAAGTCAATATCTGTTTCGGTGATTTCCCCAGCAGTAGCCAACAGCATCCTGATTTGGACTTCGTTTTGGGGGATTTGCTTGAGCGCTCCCACAATTGCTTCTACGGAACCTTGTACGTCTCCTTTCAAGATCAAGTTGAGTTCTTTCAACTCGCCTTCTTGTGCTTGAGCGGACAGGGTTGTAAGGGTAACACGTCCCTGTAACAAACGGGATAGGCGTTGTCTGTCTGCGCGATCGCTAGCGAGTGCTCTGGCTTCTTTTTCGTTCTGGAAGACCTCGAACTCGTCGCCTGCTGCTGGCACATCACTTAAACCCAACACCTCGACGGCAAAGGAAGGAGAAGCAATGTCTACTCTCTTGCCTCTGTCATCCACCATTGCCCGGACTTTACCGAAAGCCGAGCCGGCTACCAAGATATCTCCCACATGCAGGGTACCATTCTGAATTAGCAGGGTAGCAACTGCTCCCTTGGCTTTATCCAGATGTGCTTCAATTACAGTTCCTTTGGCAGTACGATCTGGGTTGGCAGATAGTTCTCCAACCTCTGCTACTAGCAGAATCATCTCTAAGAGCGTATCCAGGTTTTCACCCCTGATCGCGCTCACGGGAACCATGATTGTCTCACCACCCCAGTCTTCTGAGGTCAGACCATACTGGGTGAGTTCTTGTTTAACGCGTTCTGGCTGTGCCCCTTCTTTGTCAATTTTGTTGATTGCAACAACAATTGGCACTCCCGCTGCTTGGGCGTGGCTAATGGCTTCAATGGTTTGGGGACGCACACCATCATCAGCAGCTACTACCAACACAGCAATATCTGTCACCCGTGCTCCTCGGGCCCGCATTGCTGTAAAGGCTTCGTGACCAGGAGTATCCAGGAAGACTATCTGCTGTGGTTTGCCCTCATGTTCCACATCCACATGGTATGCACCAATATGTTGAGTGATCCCACCAGCTTCGCCAGCAGCCACTTTTGTTTTGCGGATTGAGTCGAGCAGGGTTGTTTTACCGTGATCTACGTGACCCATAATTGTCACGACAGGTGGACGGCGGTGGAGATATTCTAGGTCTTCTGCGCCGACCATTTCTGTAATTTTCCGAGCTTCTGCTTCTCGCTCGGCAGTTTCGACTTCTATTTCTAGTTCTTTCCCTACCAGGGTAATTGTGGGAATATCCAGATTTTGGGTGATACTTACCGCCATGCCTTTGAGGAACAGGATTTTCACAATCTCTGTATCGGGAACGGCTAAAACGTCAGACAACTCTTGCACAGTCAACGGGCCTGTGATCGTGACCTTTTCGGGACGGTCACGTTTTGTATCGGCTTCTTGTTGACGACGGTTATTGTGATGGTCACGGCCAGAACCAGACTTAGAACCAGGTTTTCTACTTCCTCTAGCAGTTGGGGCGCTAGCAAGGGTTGCGCCTGGCATCTGCACAGGTCGAGTAGCTTTCGGTTTGGGAGGACGGGCAATGGAAAGGCTGACTTGGACGGTGGCTGGTGAGTCTAGATCGTCATCATCTAGCAAATCTTCTTCAAACTCATCATCCAGTATCGGCTTGATCCGCTTGCCTTTGACGCCAGCTTTAGCTTTCTCTTTAACTTCGTCAATTATTTCCTCTTCTACCCACTTCTTACCGCCTTTGGTGGGGCGAGGTGGACTTGGGCGTTTCAAATCGAGGAGATCAGGTGCGACTGGCTCATCACCCAATCCTTGAGATTTGCCTGCTATTCCTGACATCTGTCTAGGTGGAGTAGCGATCGGCATTGCGGCTGCTACTGCTTCACCAGGGCGGGCTGGTCTCGGTCGTTGCCCCTCTCCTAGTTGCGATGGTGCAGATGGTCTACTGCCCCTCTGCTCTGGTCTGGTGGGTGCAGGGGTAGGACGGCTTGTTCTTTGTGGTGCACCAGGTGGAGACTGGTCAGTTGGCAGTTTAGCAACTCTTGGCTTAATTTGTTCGCGATCGCCTTCGGCAGGCCGTAGCCGTTGGTCGCGTTTGAGGATCGGTTTATCTGCCTGAGAGACTGGCTCATCTGCCACCTGGGCTTCTTCCGCCGCAGGTCTTGCCGGAGGAGCAACTAGTTGCGGTTTTTGAGGTTTTTCCGGTTTCGCTCTGGCTGGAACTATTTTTTCCGGTTTTTGTGATGCTATTTTTTCCGATGCCTGATTTGGACTTGGCGTTTGTTCCAAGTCTGTAACAGGAGGTTGCTCTTGGGTCTCAGATTGATTCCGGGGTACGGGTCGAGTTGGTGCCGTCGGCTTCATAGGTGAGACTGGTGTAGCGAAGGGCCGTGGAGGTGAGGGAGGATTAGCTTCAGACAAGGCAGCTTGGGTATTGGTAGCAACTGACGCCTCTGGGGCGTTGGAGGTAGTATTTCTCAATATTTTGGGTTTGCGTATTTCCAAAATTTGCTGTTTGTGGGGTGCAGCAGGTCGCGCAGGTCCGCCGTTTGGTGGTGAATTTGGTTTATGGCTGTTTGTACCTAGTTCCTTTTTGGCGGAGACATTCGTAGCTGCGAGTTTTTCCGCAGCCGTGCGGATGTTTTCTGCCTCGGATTCTGAAATCGTGCTGCTATGGCTTTTGACCGCGATGTTGAGCTGGTCGCAAATTGCTAGTAGCTCTTTGTTATCCAAATTCAATTCCTTTGATAATTCATAAATTCTAACTTTGCCGTTGTTCATCCACTCTTCCCCTTTAATTTACAGTTTTAGCGGATGGTTGCCTGGTTTGCGACATCTCCATCCTTGGATTACTGTTTTTAGACTGCCGTTCAGATTTTGCCGGTGCCTCCAATCAGGAAAGAGAGATGTTTCGGTTTAATAATGGCATCCCCACCAGGAATGATGGTTAAGGGACACCCATAAAAATTTTTTAAATAAAATATTTTTATAGGAACCCCTGACGCCGAACTGCGCCTGAGCGCTACCAGGTTGCCATTTTGTAGTTTCTTGTTTTGTTGATTCTGAGTCTTCCACAACACAATCGATTACATCTTGTTCTGGGAATGTTGCCTCGCCCCTCTTAATTATTGGAGAGCCGAATGCCTTTTACACCCATTTACTATTTTGGCACTAACCTTAACGATCAACAGAGGGTGTGATGAAAGCACGACTTCGGCTCTCGCACAATTCCTATGATGATGACGTCACAAAGTTGTTCCAACTAAATTTGGTTTTGGGTATTGCTGCGGGCTAGACGTTGCGACAAGCTTTGGTACAGTGTTTCTGGCACTGATGCATGTAGCGATCGCCCTAGTCGATTTTTTTTTTGAGCCGCTTGTAAGCAACTCGTTTCTGGACAAATGTAGGCAGAACGCCCCATGCCCTGATCTAATTGTACCTTTCCCGATGGAAAGACGCGGACAATCCGCCAAAACTCATCTTTGGAGCCTACTTTGCGGCAACTAATACAGCGCCGATAATTTGGTTTCATCGGTTTTCTGTGATCTCAGTCCAGGATAATGGAAGTAAAAAGAAGTTTATTATTACTATTTTTTACTTATACCAAGTAGCTTTTGAGAAAATAATCCTTGAGACTGAGACTACAATCTACAGTATCAAAACTTTACAAAATTAATCAATTACTCGTCATCGTTATTGTCAAAAGTATCCTCCTCTTCTAATTCGTCCTGATTTTCATCTTCTAATTCTTCCTCAAAGTCAAGATCGTCTTCCTCTAATTCCTCTGATTGATATTTGGTTCTGACGGCTGCGAATTTGGTATCCTCTCCTGCATAGTCATATTTAGCTTTGTCTTTGATGTCAATTTTCCAACCAGTCAGGCGGGCTGCTAAACGGACGTTTTGTCCTTCCTTCCCAATGGCCAAACTCAGTTGATCTTCAGCCACGAGTACGTGAGTTTGCCGGGATTCGGGGTCCATTAAGCGTACTTCATCCACCCGTGCTGGACTTAAGGCATTGGCAATATATGTTGCTGGGTCTGGTGACCAACGAATTACATCTATTTTTTCACCGCGTAATTCGTTGACTACCACTTGAATTCGTGATCCCCTGGCTCCAATACAAGCGCCAACTGGGTCTACATCGCGATCAAGGGTATCTACTGCTATTTTAGTCCGGGGTCCGACATAACGGGAGGGGGGGTTTGCCTCCCTAGCTACGGCAACAATCCGTACCACTTCATCTTCGATTTCCGGAACTTCGTTAGCGAAAAGATAAACTACTAAACCAGCATCAGCGCGAGACACAAGCAACTGTGGCCCTCGTTGCTGGCCTTGGGAAACTTTTTTGAGATATACCTTAAAGGTGGCATTTGCCCGATAATTATCGTTGGGCAGCTGTTCCCGCTTCGGTAATTCGGCTTCTACTTCTGGCTGACCAAAGCCACTGCTAACAGCCAGAACCACAGATTGCCGCTCAAACCGCAGAACTCTTGCTTGCAGGACAGTTCCTTCTAAATCTTGGAACTCTTCTTGCACCATTTGGCGTTGTTGATCCCGTAATTTTTGCGCCAATACCTGCTTGGTTTGCATCGCCGCCATCCGACCAAATTCTCCTTGGTCTGGGGTCACATCCAGCACTACAGAGTCCCCTAACTGCGCTTCCGGAGCTACTTGTTGAACTTCATCTAAGGAAATTTGGTGGTCTGTGTTATTGACTTCTTCGACAATGGTTTTGGTGGAAAGAACGCGAAATCCTTCTCCTTCAATATCGAGTTCTACTTCAAAATTTTCAAAATAGTCTTCGTCAAACTGTTTGCGCTCTAAATTCTGGGCGCGGCGATAACGTTCGTAGCCTTTGAGTAGTGCTTCTCTAATAGCTGATTGAACTGCAAGACGGGGTAAATTCCGCTCTCGACTTATACTTTCAATTAATTCTTTTAATCCAGGTAAAGTAACCATTGACATAAGCAATCTCCTTTAAAAATTAGGGAATGGGGAGTGGCGAATGGGAACTGAAAACTACGCATTAGAGCCAGAGATTAGAGGATAGCTTTACACTAGCCCCTAATCTCTAGCCCTTAGTCCCTAACGTCTAACCCCTAACCTCTAGCCTTGAGCCAAAGTGCTCTAGTCTTTAACTCCTGAGCCATAGCTCTTTGTTTATCGGTGCTCGTCTAGCTGCACCTTAGTAATTAGGGAGCGGGGAATTTCGACTACACGACCTTTTTGATTTAAGTAAAGTGCTGTCTCATCCCGGCGAATCAACTGACCAGTCCACTCTTGTTGTCCGTCGTAGGGGGGCGTTGTGGAGATAATGACAGGAAATCCTTTAAAGGAAATAAACTCCCTGTCTGTTACCAGTTGCCGCGAAATCCCGGGACTAGACACTTCCAAGACATAGGCATCTGGAACAATTTGGGCAGCATCTAAGGAAGCTTCTAAAGCACGGCTCATCCTCTCACAATCGTTCAACCCAGTGTCTTGCTCAGGATTGCGAATGTCTACCCGCAATACTGGTGGACTTTGGTTGGTGTGAAAAACCACGCCAACCACTTCCAATCCCAGTTCTTCTGCCACTGGTGTCGCTAAATCAATAATTTGTGGAACTAAAGGATGAGCCATGAGAGAATTCAATAAAAAAAGTGGGCATCGACCCACTTCCTGCGATAGGTATATCTTCCAAGAAGTCTTGTGACGAACCAATAATGATTCGCCTAATTCGAGTTTAGCGCATTTCTTGGATAGTCAATAGTCATTGGGCATTGCGTATTCTCCCTACTGCTTCCCTGTTTCCTTGCTCCCCTGCTCCTCTACTCTCTCTACCCTTCCCGTCTTTCTGGCAAAGTAGTACCTTTATTTACTACTGCTGGAACTGATACTTGTGTTCGTAGCTGTCTGGTTTGCTCAATAATTTGGTCTATGTCTTCTTGGGATAAACGCTGGACATAGTTGAGTTTGATTTCCTCTAAGAAGTCAAAAAGTAAGCTCTGAATTTCTGAAAGTACGTGTTTTTCTTTGATTTCAGATCCCAAGGCATCGCTAAAGCTTTGTACGAGTTGACTGGTGAGTTTTGCGCCAACAGGATCTTCAACAGCGCTAACTAAAGTTTTGTAAAGATTAGTTGTGATTTGAGTCGCCATTTGTTCGCTTAATTGGGTTTGGGCTTGTCCCACACCAGGGAGGTTTTGGAGGTTTCGGTAGACGGGGACTTGATGGAAGACGGTTTCAATGTTGTGGCGCAAAATAGCAACGATCGCAGGTTGAATTTCGGGTAATACTTGGTAAACAATTGTTTTTACCAAAAGGCTTGCGATCGCTTCCACTTCATTCACATTATTAATATCTATGTAGGGACGTAAATTTTCTTGTTGTAAGAGCCAGCGCGTAAACTCACCTCGCTGAATTGAACCCTGAACCTGGTTAATTACCCTCACCACTACTACTTCTGTGAGTTCTTCGGCAAAATTGGCGACAATCCCCTGATGAATTTGCTTTCTCACTGGATGGAGATCCAATAACCGCGCTTGATCGAGGCGGACTAATACAGGTAAGATTCGCAACCACCGCCAAAATGGTAGTAGTAAAAATAGGTCGTACCAACGCCACAATAGCGCTTCAAACCAGCTTAAACCAGGATGTTGGCGTCTGATCAAGAAAGTGCGTCCCAGCAACTCTACGCCAAATAAAATCACAAAGGGTAAGTCAATAATCCAGAAGTTATCAACAAGTTCGCCATTTTCACCGATTTGGCGGTAGTAGTTAGATGCAATTAAAGGGCGGATGCTCTCGTTAAAAAAATTAATTTCTTTAACCCAGCCATTTTGTAACAAGTAAGGCTGACTCCAAAAAGTACCAAAGGACTGTTTTGCAGATTCGTTACCAATGTGCGATCGCATCCGCTTTTTGATTTTTTCCAGAGTCCCACTCTTATTCACTCCCGCAAACGGGTTAGTGTCAATCATCTCGTTGCTTAGACGCCTTATTTCCTCTAGTCTGCTATTTACCTGAGGCGACTGTAACCCTGTTTTGCTGACTTGTTCTTCTAATGCGTCTATTGTTTCTAGATAAATTTTTGTGTCTCTATGGGGTTCAATACCTTTTATTGGGTCATAAATCTGAATAATTTGAGGAAGTTTTCGCAAGTAGAAATCTCGCCAAGGTACGTAACTTAAATTAAACACAACTAAACCTAAATTTACTGTGGCAGCAATTGCCATAAATCTTTCAAACCAAAGATTCCGCTGTTTAGAAGATTTTATGTTTTTCATTTTTTGTCATATATTATACAAGTTTTGGATATTCGGAATATAAGCTTTTTCATTTACTAATTTTCGGCTCTTTCTAACCAATTACAGCGATTTACAATTGAGTCGACCCTAGTCGGGACGCACATCTGTAGACCCTAATGTAATTTAGCGCTCAAGAGGGTGCATTCGATTCAAATGATAACTGCTGTATCTCTGCTCATACAAGATACGTCTTTTGATGGATGACACAAACTATTTTTTGTAAATTGACTTAAATATGACAAAAATAAATCACAAATTATTCAAAAATCATTAAATAACAGCGAAAAAAGTTATTAAACAAACTTAAAATGCAGCTGTTAACATTTATAATCCTGCTGGTTTAACCCAAAGGAGTTTTAAATATGTGGTGTGGGTTTGGAAAATCAAGCGCGACCTTTGCTGCTACTTGCCTGATAACTGCTAGCGTGGTAATTGCAGACACAGGCTTCGCAGCTCCTCAAGGTAGCTATACACCCGAGCAATTCCGTTCTGTGTTGCGAGGATTAGGCTATAACGTCAAGGTAACAAATAGCCCTTTGACGGATGAGGAAACTAGAAAAGCAATTCGTGAATTTCAGACAGGTTATAAGCTAAAACCAGTTGATGGGATAGCAGGGCCAAAAACCCAGGATTTTGCTGCTAACATCGTTCGGATTTTGGAAGCAAATTTGAACGCAGTGGTAAAGCCAAATCCTCTACTTGCGCGCGATCATTTTTATGATTCCCGCACGGAAGCAGTGGTGAAAGAGTATCAGAAGAAATATCAGTTGTCAGAAACTGGAATTGCTGATTTAGCACTCCGTCAAAAGCTGAATGAAGAAGCAAAAACAGTCTTCAGTCAGCCGACAGCTACACCAACAGCTAAACCAACAGCTAAACCGACAGCTAAACCAACCGCTAAACCGACAGCTAAACCAACAGCTACACCAACAGCTACACCAACAGCTACGCCAACAGCTACGCCAACGGCTACACCGACAGCTACGCCAACGGCTACACCGACAGCTACACCGACAGCTACACCGACAGCTACACCAACGGCTACACCAACGGCTACGCCAACAGCTACACCGACACCCACACCCTAGCCGCTACCAAAAACTCCTACCTCAAAGTCCCTCAAGTCATCTGATTTGGTTCTTCTAAGGGTCTGCCCTTGGGTGTAGGTAGAATTGGACGGCGTTCATTGTAAGGCATAGGAATGTACTGAACGGTGGGTCGCCCTCCTTGTGGCTGTGGGTACAAATCCATGAGATCATAAATAGAATGGGGCAGTCCGACGGTTACGGGCAGCCCCATTTCTGTTGCTTCTTCAATAGTGATGGGATAGTCGTGGGTTACGCGCCCGGTTGTCAAGGCTTCGATAATCGATTCGATATTTTCTGGCAGAACTTTTTGTTTGGGTATACTGTCTTTAAGCAGAGTCCGTACAAATCTCTGTACCTGCTGTATTGCTTTGCGTGAGAGATCGGCCATAATGAGAGTTTGGTCATCAATCTCACTAATGGGTTTGTCTTCAACTACTTTCAGGATACTTGCTGCTGGGTAGTTACCCAATTGGGGATCAACTGGCCCTAAGACAGCATTAGCATCCATAATAATTTCATCAGAGGCGAGGGCAAGCATGGTACCGCCACTCATAGCATAGTGGGGTACAAAGACTGTGACTTTTGCTTGGTGGCGAATTAATGCTCTGGCGATTTGTTCTGTAGCTAAAACCAAACCACCAGGAGTGTGCAAAATTAAGTCAATCGGCACATCTGGGGGTGTGAGGCGAATTGCTCGCAGTATCTGTTCTGAGTCTTCGATAGTAATGTAGCGAGATAAGGGAATTCCCAATAAGCTAATAGACTCTTGGCGGTGAATCAGTAAAATCACCCGACTTTTGCGTTCCTGCTGGAATTGTTGTAAAGCACGCAAGCGCCGATATTCTATTTGACGTTTTTGCCAAAGGGGTTGCAAAGAAGTCAGAAGGAGAAAAATCCAGAATAAATCACCAATACCAAAGCCCATATAATCTATTGCACAAAAATAACGGTTGTCGTCATTATTGTTACAATTTTTGGGCGATCGCAGTTCTATCTGTAGGTTTAAAACTACAGAACCATACTAAGCAAAAATATTATGAATTACGAATTACGAATTATTTATGATCCCCGTCGCCAAATCTTTATAGTATCGTCATCACCACCACTAACTAGGGTTTGTCCATCGGGACTGAAGGCGACGCATCTAACATAGTTGGAATGCCCTGTAAGTGTGCTGATTTCTCTCCCACTGTGTAAATGCCACAGTTTGATAGTGTTGTCCCAACTACCACTAGCGAGAAATTGCCCATCTTTGCTAAAGGCAACTGACCAAACTGAATCAGAATGACCTATGAGAGTACGAATTTCTCTGCCTGTGTTTACATGCCACAGTTTAATGGTGTTGTCACCACTGCCACTGGCGATAATTTCCCCATCCTGGCTGAATGCAATACAGTTAACGAAGAAGGAATGACCCAATAATGTGGAGATGTTTCTACCTGTGTAGACTTGCCATAGTTTGATGGTGTAATCATTACTGCCACTAGCTACAAGCTGTCTATCTTTGCTATTCGTTGCAGGTGTTCTCGGAGAGTAGGCGACTGACGAAACTGAGTCAGAATGACCTATGAGACTTTGGATTTCTATACCTGTGTGTACTTGCCACAGTTTAATTGTGCAGTCAGCACTACCACTAGCCAGAAACTTGCCATCTGGACTAAAAGCAACGGAATTCACCCAGTTAGCATGAGCAATGAGAGTACGAATTTCTTTGCCTGTGTTTACATCCCACAATTTGATGGTGTTATCCCAACTACCGCTAGCCAAAATTCCCCAGTTCAGGTCTGCGGTTCTCGCAGATTTGCCTGACTCACCTTGATAAGAAAGCTTTGAGGAGATTGGGCTAAAAGCTACAGAATGAACCATACTGGAATGACCAGAAGACCAACGACCCAGTTGACGCACTAGCTTGCCAGTACCCAATTGCCAAAGTTTAATAGTATGGTCATTACTGCCACTAGCAATCAATTGTCCGTCTGAGCTAATGGCGATCGCATGAACCATACTAGAATGACCTCTGAGGGTCTGTACGCATTGCCAGTTCTGCTGATCTAATACAACTACAACAGGTGGAGGTGGTTTAAGTCTAGGTGTTATTACCCAAGTGGATGATATTGGTGCTATGTTCTCCCCAGTATCAGGGCCCAATAAATCCAACCACTCCTGCACAGATTGGGGACGATAGGTTGACTCCAGATCCATGCCGCACATAATAGCCTGATTTACCCTATCGCTGATCTTAGGATTAAAATATTGTGGTGGTTCTAAATTAACATTGTGACGTCTATCATCAGCACTTGTCGGTATAACTGCGGTTAGCAAATTATACAATGTAGCAGCTAAGGCGTAGATATCAATGTACTCTCCTCGTGGCGCTTCTGATTCATACTGTTCAGGTGGGGCAAAACCAGGAGTACGATACACTGTATGCCTTTGGATCATATTGGGAATAAATTCTCTAGCGATACCAAAGTCTATCAGCACTGCTTCTGATTTATCAATGCGGATCATGATGTTGCGTGGTTTGAGATCCCGATGCAGCAAGCCTTTAGAGTGAATTAGCGTCAAAGCATCGCCAATTTGCCTGATGTACAGCAAAGCTTCTGCTTCTGATAACACCCCCATGCGTCTCAGGTGCTGTCCTAAGTCTTCGCCTTCGATGTACTCCATTACCATGCAAGGCAAATTTCCCTCATCGAAGATAGTTTCTATCTGTACTATATGAGGATGGTGACACACAGCAAGCCGAACGGCTTCATCACGGAAGTCTTGCCGTAACTTGTTTCGGTGGAGTATCCAGGCGGGGTGATTCAGGATTTCTTCTTTGAGGGTTTTTATCACTCGCAGTTGATTCCGTTGATTTCTAGCAAGATAAGTAATGCCAATTCCGCCTTCGCCTAGTTGGCTTTCAATAATGTAGCGTCCACCAAATAAAGACTTTCCTGCATTCCACACCATTAGTAATATTTGACAATTGCTGGTATTTATTTTGGCACGGGATCAGAACAGCCAATACGAATTTTTGGAAATTCAATTTTGTTTTGCTGTTGTAGCTTTTTGGAACTTAGTTACTTAGAGAACATGTTCATTAACCTCAATAATTACTAATATAAGGTTAGGTATACCCTAATAGTTTTAGCTAAACTATGCCTTTATACCAAATGAGAGTTGATTGCTCATGGTAGAGTAAACGGTGACTTTTGCCATATTTATTCATAATAATTTGACTTGTAGGTAATCTAAAATTATGCTAAAGAATCTAAATTTGAAACAAAAGTTTACAATTTTGCTATTGGTAATTCTGACATTCGGTCTGAGCTTGAGTGGGTTTGCTCTTTCTTCTCTGCTCAGAGAGAATGCTAAACAAGATATTAGCTCAACAGGTCTTATGCTCATGGAAACCATGAGTTCTGTTCGTAAATACACCAGTACTCAAGTGAATCCAGAGCTAGCTGATAAATTGGAAACTGAATTTTTGCCGCAAAGTGTGCCTGCATACTCAGCAAGGGAGGTCTTTGAGATTTTACGGAAAACAACAGATTACCGTGATTTCTTTTATAAAGAAGCAACTCTCAATCCCACAAATCTTCGGGATAAGGCTGACGGTTTTGAGACTGAAATTGTAGAAAGATTCAGAAATAAACCAGACCTTAAAGAAGTGAGTGGATTTCGCTCAATTCCTGGTGGGGACATCTTTTATATTGCTCGTCCACTGCCAATTTCTGAAGCAAGCTGTCTGAAGTGTCATAGTGTACCTGAAGCTGCACCTCCAAGTATGATTAGTCTTTATGGTACAGCTAATGGATTTGGGTGGAAGTTGAATGAAATTGTCGGCGCTCAAATTATATCAGTACCTGCGAATAATGTTATCAACAAAGCTAATCAGTCTTCCTTACTAATTATCTTAATTGTATCAACTATTTTTATAGCGACTATCCTGCTAGTCAACTTTTTCTTGAATAGACAAGTTGTTATGCCTCTCAAACGCATGACTCGCATAGCCGAAGAAGTTAGTACCGGACATATGGAAGTTGAATTTGAGCAGATGTCTAATGATGAAATCGGTAATTTAGCTAAAGCCTTTAAACGGATGCAGTTAAGTTTAGAAATGGCAATGAAAAGAATCAAACGCACTCAGGGAGGTACAGGGGAGTAAAATGGTTCGTAATTCGTAATTCGTAATTCAGTTTTGTAACAGAGATTTAGACCCCACCATAAAAGTGGCTGCGCTTAGTTGCTCTTCACTTAAAATCTCAGATTTAGTTCAACAATTCAAAATTATCTCTAAATTAATGGTGGTCAAAATCTCTATGAGAATAAGGTTTTTTTGAATTCAAAAGCTGCTTGAAAATCAGGAATTTCTCTGGCTATGAGTTCAACAAATTGTTCAGGTGAGATATAAGGATTTTGAGCTAATATTTCTTCTATAATCAGATTTGCCATTGGGCCAATGTGGTAGGCTAACTCTTGCTGACAATGTTTGATAAATGCTGGTTGGAGTGAAGGTTCTTGTTGTTCAATTCGCCCAGTTTGTGGACTAGAAGGTGAACTAGGTAAACTAAAAATTGTTTCTCCAGGTTGGTTGTATGACTGCGATATTGCCGACATAGCCTGAAATTCAGGATTAAATACCGTAGGGGGCAAATCATCAACCATGATTGCAGGAGACATTACCACTTGTGGTTCTCCAATCCGCTCTAAATCTATGAGAACTGCCCTAGCTGTTTGGTATCGCTTGTTAGGCCTGTCTGCCAACATACAATCAAGTACTTGAGCAAAATCATCAGTGACGTAAGTATAATAACGCCAGTTCCATTCTAAGGAGTACTGATCCATTAGTAACGATGGATCTCTACCTGTGAGTAGTACAATAGCCGTTACCCCCAAAGCATACAGGTCACTAGAGGGGGAACATAAACCCAAGCTAATCTGTTCGCGGGGAGCATATCCCACTTTGCCGACAAGAGACATTTTGCCAACAAAGGTCACCTGGTGGTTGGAACTTCTCCCTTCATTCATGTCAGCAATTTGCTTGCCTACACCGAAATCAATCAGCACTGGCAGATCCTTACCATCAGGTAACATGATGTTGTCAGGAGAAATATCTCGATGGATGATGTTGTGCTGATGGACATATTCCAAAACAGGAAGCAGATTCTTTAGCCACTGTATAACTTCCTCTTCAGAAAAATTCCTTCCTTGACGTTGAAGTTCTCCCAGCAGCCTCGAATATGTTTTACCGTCAACATACTCTTGTACTAGAAATAGGCGACCATCTCCTTCAAAGCAAGCCAAAAACTTAGGAATTTGAGGATGTTGCAATTGATGAAGAATTTTTGCCTCTCTTTTAAATAAGTTGCGATATTGTTCCAGTCCACTCTCCCCTGTGCCAATGGGTGCAAACTCCTTGAGAACACAAGCTTCATTAAAGCGGCGAGTATCAAACGCCAAGTAAGTTCGCCCCAATCCTCCTTGTCCCAGAAGTTTTTGGATAATATAGCGGTTATCAATTAGAGTTCCAGCAGCTATTTCTGGTCTTGTCATAGGGGACTGTGACATCTCATCGCACTCCTAGCGATTTTATTGTTGATAGATTATTTAGTTTGCTGAAAGTCAGAAACTCTAGCAGATAAAGGCTTATAACATCCCTAAAATTGAGATTAACACCACTATCAACACAAGGAAATACACTTTTCTACAATCTTTTGACGGTCTTGTGTGACCAAATAGACAATTTTCAACTGAGTAGTTCTCTAAGACTACTTATATTTAGGTATTTTAGCAGCCGGAACATGACCAGTGTCTGCGGTAATATCTGCGACTGCTTTGGGCATCGCTTTTTGGATTCGCAGATGAACCACATCTTACCCCTAGTAACTCAATTGGCACTGAGCTTTGGAACAGTAAGGATATAGCGTGATTTCATAGTTTTTCACAAAAACTGAGGTTGCTATAGACTTGCCAAAGAAATTATTATATGTATTTCCAGTGCCGAATATGCGATCGCTCTCAAAAATTAATCTTTCTGAGAGCTAATATCGTTCCCAGACTCTAGCTGGAAACGAGGTTTTAAAGGAGTTTTAGCTTAAGTTGACACGTATGAGCATTGCTGTCCCCCTACAGCATGGTCTATTTCCGATCGCAGGATAATTAAGAAAACTCTGAAACAACGTATTTTCGTTAACTCACATTATGATGCATTTGTACAGTGCGTAAGTCCTAAGAAGGTGAGAGAAGAACCATCTATTTTCATCTGCCAATATGAAATTTGACAAACTTCAAGGTGTTAAAATCTCGGATTTTACCCTGGTATTCGACTGTTTTAGATCCTCCCAATACCCTTAAAAAAGGAGGCTATTGGTTACTCATCTTCATCAGGTTCTAAATCGTCTGCTGTTAGTTCCTGATGCGGGATGGCGGCGATAATCGCATCTATTACTTTAGATACTGGTAATATCTCAATATTCAAGTCGGGAAATTTTGTCCCTTTTGGCACGATCGCTCGTTTAAATCCCAACTTAGCAGCTTCTTTCAATCGCAGTTCCATTTGGGAAACCGATCGCACTTGTCCGCCTAACCCAACTTCACCGATTAATACTGTACCGGGATCAACTATGCGATCGCGGAAACTGGCAACGATCGCGATCGCAATTCCTAAATCTACCGCGGGTTCTTCCACATTTAACCCACCCGCTGAAGCAACGTAAGAATCTAACTTGGACATGGGAATTCCCACCCGTTTTTCTAAGACGGCGAGAATTTGCACCAAACGGTTGTAATCTATACCAGTAGCAGCCCGACGAGGCGAGGGATAACTGGTGGGACTCACCAAAGCTTGTAATTCCACAACTATCGGACGAGTCCCTTCGCAAGCAACGACAATAGCAGTACCAGGAGCGGGATCGTCACGGTTGCCTAAAAATAGCTCTGAGGGGTTGGAGACTTCTCGCAATCCATCTGCCACCATTTCAAAAATGCCGATTTCGTGAGTCGCGCCGAAGCGATTTTTTACTGTGCGTAATAACCTATGGGAGGCAAAGCGATCGCCTTCAAAATACAACACCGTATCCACTAAATGTTCTAAGACTTTTGGCCCGGCGATCGCTCCTTCTTTGGTGACGTGTCCCACAATCAGCATAGTGACATCTTCGTGCTTCGCCACTTTCATCAATGCTGCCGTACATTCCCGTACCTGAGCTACCGAACCTGGCGCAGAAGTCAGCGCCGGAAAAAATACTGTTTGGATACTATCAATAACCGCCACGTTCGGCTTGAGAGAGTCTATTTCCCGTAAAATTTCTTCTAAATCTGTTTCTGGCAGTACATATAAATCTGCACCTATACTGTCAGGGTCTATAGGAAGTGTAGTATCTACTACTACTGCTACCTTCTCCTCATTCACCACACTTAGGGTTTTTGATACTCCCAAACGGGAAGCTCGTAATTTTACTTGTTGTCCTGATTCTTCACCAGTTACGTAAAGGATGCGATATTTCTGTGCCAATTGATTTGATACTTGCAATAATAAAGTTGATTTACCGATGCCCGGATCACCACCAATCAGCACCATAGAGCCAGGGACAACTCCGCCCCCAAGCACTCGATCCAATTCTTCATAACCAGACTCCCAGCGGGCAATTTGACGATCAGTAATTTGGTCAAATGTTAAAGAGGCTCGTGCTTTAGCTGGTTTAGCATGAGATTTGCCATTGGTTTGAGTTGATTGCCAACTACTCACTCCTCCCCGGCTGGGTACATCTACTGAGGACTGAATAGAAATTTGTTCTTCTAGAGAATTGTAAGTGCCGCAAGCTGGACATTTACCAAACCACTGGGGCGATTCTGCTCCACATTCGTTACAAACGTAAAAGGTTTTTGGCTTTGCCATTCTTAAATCTTATTAAATAATCTTAATATTTACTTAATTCTTGAAAAAAACTAAAAACCAATAATAGTAGTATTTGGAGCTTTTTCCAAATCAATTGATGGAATGATATCTTAATATTATGGTATTAAAAATTAATCATGTAAATTTTTAGTGAAGGAGCATAGAGAAACTTGGAAAGCCATAAAGAAAAAATCTTGGTGGTAGACGACGAGGCCAGCATTCGCCGGATTTTGGAAACGCGCCTTTCCATGATTGGCTACGATGTTGTGACGGCTGGCGATGGGGAAGAAGCTTTAGAAACTTTTCGCAAAACTGATCCTGATCTGGTAGTTTTGGATGTAATGATGCCAAAGCTAGACGGCTATGGTGTATGTCAAGAACTACGAAAAGAATCAGATGTCCCCATTATTATGCTAACAGCCTTGGGGGATGTAGCCGATCGCATCACCGGGCTAGAATTGGGTGCTGATGACTACGTAGTTAAACCATTTTCCCCCAAAGAGCTAGAAGCTCGAATTCGCTCGGTGTTGCGGCGGGTAGACAAAACCGGTGGAACTGGCATTCCCAGTTCTGGAGTAATCCATGTCGCTAACATTAAAATCGATACGAATAAGCGACAAGTCTACAAAGGCGATGAGCGGATTCGATTAACGGGTATGGAGTTCAGTTTACTAGAACTGTTAGTCAGTCGCTCTGGAGAAGCTTTTTCTCGTTCGGAAATTTTGCAGGAAGTTTGGGGCTATACACCAGAACGCCATGTTGATACCCGCGTAGTGGATGTGCATATATCTCGTTTGCGGGCAAAGTTAGAAGATGATCCTAGCAACCCAGAATTGATTCTTACAGCAAGAGGTACTGGTTATCTTTTCCAGCGAATTATTGAACCAGGGGAGGAGTGAAAATAGTTAGGAGTGACGAGTTAGAAGCGAGGAGTTAAAAACTTTCTTCAACTCATAACTAATAACTTATAACTCATAACTTTTTCCAAGGATGACTAAACCTGATCCTAATCGAGTTTTGCGGCGTCTACCCATTGTCGTGGGTGGGCTAGGCGCTGTGCTTTTGCTGATTAACCGTTTATTAACACCGGAATTAACCCAGTCTCAATCGCGTGGTGATGTGCTGGGTGTAATTTTGAGTGCAGTGTTAATTTTGACGGGTTTAATTTGGCAGCAAGTTCAGCCGCGATCACCTGATACTGTAGAACTAATTGGAGAAGAAGGTTTTGTACTAGCAGCAGATTTACCAGATACCGTTAAAACAGAACTAGCCTGGGCATCTCATTTATTGTTGACTAATACAGTAACGCGATCGCTGGTGGTTTTTTATCAAGGTAAAGTTTTATTGCGTCGCGGGATTCTGGGTACTAAATCTGAGGTTGTACCAGGAGTAATCTTAAAACAGGTACTCGAAAAACAAAAGCCGATTTATCTAGTTGCTCTAAAAATATATCCAGGTAAGCTTGAATTTGATTATTTACCAGAGAATACTCAAGGTGTAATTTGTCAACCTATTGGTAACCAAGGTGCCCTAATTTTGGGCGCGAATGCTCCTCGCAGTTACACCAAACAAGATGAAAACTGGATTGCAGGAATTGCTGATAAATTAGCAGTTACTCTTAGCTCGACTTTATAGTGGTTCCTAGATGCATGAAGTACATGTCAAAACCTCACCCCCAGCCCCTCTTCTTATCCTTAGTAAGGAGAAGGGAGATAAAGCACAGCTTGGGGTGAGGTTAAGCTGTACCTCTCTACATTAAGAAACGCCATCTAGTTAATTACGAATTACGAATTATTAAGTCACCAAGAAGTCAAAAAATTCCACCCTTCCTTCTCTTCTGGTGCATTTACTTCTTTTGCTTCCGCTTCTTCCGGTGTCTTTAAATTTTTCTGTTGAATTACATTCTCATATTCTCCTGAATCAACCCATTTCAATAACTCGCCAGCCCGCATAACTACCCAGGGAAGCCCAGGTTCTGTATAGCTTAATACTTTAGTGACCTTATCAACAGTATCAAAGCTATTAGATGCAAACTCACGGGCTTGGACAAGAAAATCTTCGATTACAGCAGGAGTCAAGTACTCATCTGGTAAACCTGCAAGTTTCATCAGTGTAGTGGTTGCTACGTCAATATCCTGGCAAGCAAGCATTGCAGCCCGATCAGCAGTGAATCTCGCCATCATCCGCCAATTATACAAACCCAGTTCCATTCCGCTAGCTACCAAGCCACCGACACCCAATGTGGTACTGCTCAACAAATTTTTCAAAGTTGGCATAACAATTGCCATTTGGTGATAAACCATATGCTGACTCTTGATACGAGCGATTTCGTGTCCGAAAACGTAAAGTAACTCATCTGCGTCAAGCCACTCCATTCCATCTAAATTTATACCGACAAGGGGTTTTTCTACCCCAACAATGTAAGTTTCAATGTGACCTGTACCTTGAAATAGATACAGTTCAGGAAGTGGAGTAACATCAAGAATTTGGCAGGTTTCTACAAATGTCTCATGTAGTTGGGGAAAATTACGGGATGAAATTCTGATTTCACTACCAAGGCTTTGCAGTCTGAGTAAGCGATCAATGCCGTATTCATTAATTTTTTTTAGTAGCAAGGAGACACCGGGCATATTTTGCAAAGAAGCCAAGGCTTTGCGATCAAAAGGGTGTTCGTAGGTTGCTGAACTCAGTCCAGTTAAAATTTTTCTTGTCATTGGTTTTAAACTTTGCCTTGGAATGTTTGGGAAGTTCAGTTACTTAGTACGAACGGCTTGTGCTTTCACTACGCCTGTGGTTAGAGCTTTGGGTAATAAACAAACCGCAGGTAAGGTGCTTGCTGTTCAGTTTTTTGAACAGTGTAAATCGCATCTGTCCAGCAACTTAATTAGTCCCCAAACCGACATTTCCTAAGACGCAGCCAAGAGCGAACTAGAGAGAGATTTTAGCAGATTGAACTAGAAAATTATATTTGGTTCAGGTTGAAATCTCAGCATTTTTCAGTATCTCACCCAGATACAATATGCAATGGGGGCGCACAACTAGCTGTGCGCCTCTAGTAATGACTAACTGACTCATAAATTTAGAAATTTACAATTCTATCTATGCAAATTATTTATTGGCTATTACTTGCTGTAATGTTTGTGGGTATCATTGGTGCTGTAGTTCCTGCCATTCCTGGTAGCAGCTTAATTTTAATTGCAATTATCGTCTGGGGAATCGTTAGTAGTTCTTTTGCAGCTATCAAGATTCCATTAATTGTGACAATTATAGTTTTAGTGCTCAGTGTCGGAGTGGATTTTTTAGCTAGCTATGTAGGAGCAAAACAAGCTGGAGCTAGCAAGTGGGGGCAAATTGGCGCAATTGTTGGTTTGGTAGTGGGTTTTTTGGGATTATTGCCAACGTTACCTTTTGGGGGGCCATTGTTAGGTATTTTACTAGGGCCACTTTTGGGAGCAATTATTGGTGAGTATCTTTACCGACGTGAATTCCGCTTGGCGGTTAAGGCGGGCATAGGAATTGTAGTCGGGTCTTTGGTTGGAAATTTGATTCAAGGGTTGTTAGCGATCGCAGCCGTTGTAGTTTTTGTTGTGACAACTTGGCCACAGGTCTTTGGCTCTTAGCATTTTCAGGTAATAGAGAAAGATTAATCACCTCTTACTTTAAGTGTACGTAATTCATTACCAAAATAAAATCTGATTCCTCTACATAGGTAGGAGTGTGATTTGTACATTGGTTTCAACTTGAGGGAAAATCTGCTTTTTTTCAAGGTTTTGCCCTCACCCCCAGCCTTTGTTCAACCCTATAGAATGAAAAAGATACGAAGACTAGTTATACAAGTAATTAAAATTTTATGAAGATGACAAACTAGTTAAAGATGTGATGAAGCCAACTAAGTAAATCTTGCAGGACTCGGATATATGTGATTTTATGGAGATAAGAAATACATCACGCAAGTTTCGCTTTCACTGACAGTATTTTCCATAAATTACTGAGATTAAAAGTAAAGCAATTGCTTTGATTTAAGGTTATTACTAGGAGCTTCAAACAACAATGATTGGTTTTAAATCTACATTACTAAATGCAACTTTAGCTGTTGCTGCTGCACTCCCCTTAGCTACTGCTGGGATGTTTAGCTTTGCTGGTTCTGCACAAGCATATATTGGTTCATTTAACTACCAACCTTATGATGCCAACTCTTCTGGTGAGCTAACTGAAGTCGCTCTTAGCAAAAATTTTGTAAACTTCATTCCCAATAACGGATCAATTGCACTTACACAGCGGACAGGAGATTTTGCAAATATTCTTAATTCTAAAGGTTTTATCAAAAGCTTCCAAATAGATCCATTTACTTCACCTTCTGCGTTTATTGATGTTGGTCTTTTGGACGGAACAAAACTGCTTAGTTTGACCAGTATCGCTCCAGCAGATGTCAAACTCCAACCTGGAGGAATAGATATAAACTTAGGTTTCAAAGGACTCTTTGAGGATGGAAGTAAAGCAGAAGGATATATCACTTTTGCTATTAAAGACAATCCTCTAGATGGAAGTTACACTAATGCAAAAGTAGCTTATGAGGGAGGTCAAACAGTTTATGGAAGTTTTACAGGATTTGCGGTAAGTACAGTTCCTGAACCAGCTGCATTACTAGGCTTGGGCGCAGTAGGTACAGTAATGGTTATGTCTCGCCGACGCAAAAGTTTCGTTCAATAGACCCTCAATAGAAAAAAGTTACTTTTAGTTTCTAAAAGTAACTCTAATTTATCTATTCGATTTGGCTGGAATGCAAAATTTTTCCAACTAGGTCGAATTTTTTTATCATCAGACAAATCTATTTAAGAATGACTTTTCTTAACCTAAGATAGCCTTAAACTGACTGCAAAGAATTTTTAGCTTCAGTTGCGATCGCTTCCATTTCATCATCAGCTAGAGTTTCTAATATAGATTTGGCTTCTGCACTACCCAAACGAGCCAAGGCTTGTACAAGTCTGTAACGAATTTGCCAATCTGGATTGTTAGCATAGGGAGCCAACAGGGGAACTGCTTGTAAATCTCCCAAGTCACCCAAAGAACTAATAGCAGCAGTTTGGACTAATTCGTTTTCTGATGAGAGTGCCTCTTTGAGTAGTTCAAAGGCTCGTGGATCGCCTAACTCTCCTAATGTAGCAATAATACTGAATTGTATTAGCCATTCACCAGTTGTATGATAAAGCTGCTGCAAATCTTCAAAAGCTTCATGTAACTTAAGCGCACCCAAACAGTCTGCTGCTGCTGCTTGTACATCTACTTCGGAGTCATGAAGTAAGCGATCGCGCAAGATATCCAAGGATAACTGTAAATTTTGTGCTCCCAATGTGTCCATTTGACTCACTGCTGAGTAACGGACACGGGAATTGGGATCACTAATAGCAGTTTGAATCAATTCAAAGGCAATCGCAGGTTCCAGTTCCCGGATTTGATTTACTGCACGTAAGCGATCGCCTAAATCCTCAGAACTAAGCAATTGCTTAACAGACTCCGGAGTAATACTCATTTAGTTATCCTTGATTTTCAAATGTGTAAAAAACAGCATGAGTCAACACTCAAGGGTCAAAAAACTCTTGACTAATGACTAATGACTATGACTAATCTTGACTTGCTGCCATTGCCCGAATAATATCACCACGAGTGAGGATACCAATTACTTGACCCGTGCCCTCAAGTACTGGCAAGCGGTGAACCTTGCGATCGTGCATGATTGTAGCGGCTTCCCTTAAAGTTTTATCAGGGGAAATAGTGATCGGGTTTTTACTCATCACCTCCCCAACGGTTTGCCCTAGTGCCTTGTGCAAGTCACGTTCATATGTAGCAGGATTTTTTAAATAGATAACGCTATCAAGAAACATAATGTATGCAGGTGGAGTCACACCAGTTTCTTGCCACATCAAATCGGTTTCGGAGATAATGCCCACCAATTTACCGACATTATCCACAACAGGTAATCCGCTGATGTGGCGTTCTGCGAGAATTTGGATAGCTTCCTTCAGTGGAGTTTCTGCCCGGACGACAATTGGATCGCGGCTCATCACATCGGCAACGGTTTTAGGCATTTATTTACTGACACCTTTAATCAAAGTCCCTGCGCTTATTGTAGAAAATTGCGGGACTCAACCTGATGCAATTAATAGATTGTTACTTGTAAACTACGGCTAAAAATAGTCTTTGCCACAATATGCTTGGGTTAGTGATATTTTACCCCAAAAGATCCCAGCAACCCACTTGCTGATAAGGATTTCCCTTATCAGCAAGTGGCTCCCCTCAAAAAGGCTTGTCTAACACAACCCTAAAAGAATTCACTCAGACCTTTTCATTCTGTCGATTTCGCGTTGTAATTCTTCAATTTGACGGCGCAAAGTTTCTGTTTCATTTGTAGAAGATTCTGCTGCAACATTGACTGATCCGGAAGCAGGCGATCGCTGATAATTTCCTCGGCGAATTTGCTGGTATTCTTCTGATACTGCCCACGCCCGTAAGTAATGCAAGCGTTCCACTGGGAAGGGATGGCTCAACATCGTACCCTGAGCGCCATTGTAGATCAAAAATTTATATATCTGATTTAGTCCATCTTCATCCAGCGCCTGATAATTTTCTGACTGCTTGATAAACTCTTGTAAACTACATTCGTTGGCATATTTGTTACTACCGCCAGAAAGTTTCATCATCGTTGACATCACAGGATTCAAGTCATCCATCACTAGTAATGCGGCACGATCTGACGATAACTCGGCTTTACGCCGCCACTCAAAAAAGGCATAAATCAAACCTTGTGTGACAATATTACCGAGACCGAAGGTCAATTCTCCCAAGGCGGAAGCAGCACTCATCGCCCACATCGCCATTTGAATTAAAATAGTATGACCACATTTAATATGCCCCAGTTCATGGGCTAGCACCACCCGAATCTCGGCTTCGTCTAGTAAGTCTAGTATCCCTGTATTTATGACTATGTAAGGATTCTCTTGCCCCAGCGCATAGCTATTTGCTTGGGGATTTTGCGAGACAAACAGTGTCGGTTCTGGGTAAATGTCCAAATCTCGGACGCATTCCCGAAACATCTGGTAAATAGTGGAATATTGACGCGGCCCGACTTGGATGGTGTTACCCATTAGATAGACTAACTGAGGGCGTTCGTAGATAAATTCCACAAATTTACGAGCGATTAAATCAAATCCTGGTAAATTTCGTAAAGCTTGCTCGGCTTGGCGATCTAGTGGATGCCTGAAGGCTTCGCTGGAAATTCCTGTGTAAGTTGGCATAATTCAGGGTATTGGGTGATTAGTCATGAGTCATTGGTCATTGATCAAAAACAAAGGACAAATGACCAATGACAAAGAACAACATAATAGAAATGGGGCAATTGGAAGTAAAAGTCACTTTGTATGGAATTAAAAGCGTGTGATTGAGGCAGAAGTTCATTTTTCACTACATAACTTTTTGCGATCGCAGGCGGGGTTCCCTTCCTGGCCCCATCATTTGACGATGGCACGGTTGGTAGCACGCGCCTTGCGCCTGGGACGTAGCGCCCTCATTCAAGTAGGGGCAGTTTGTGGCTATCAAGGGCGGTATCGTACCAGTTTCGTAGCATCAGCCCTAATGTGGCATGGCCCTGTAATTATTGTTGCTCAAGAAGCGGTGCAGCAACTTCTGCTGCGGGTGGAAATTCCCCGTCTACAGCAGTGGCTACCAGCCAATAAATCGATTAGAACAGGTGACGCTTGGCCTGGTGCTGAGTTCCAAGGGCTACTGTTGACCTCCCCAGAAGCTTGGTTAAAAGGACAATTTGCTGGTGGCGATCGCTTTCCCCAAGGCATTCCCACGATTATTGATGGAGTAGATGATCTCGAAGATTGGGTGCGTCATCAACTTACCCAAGATATTCAACCCCATGATTGGGATCAACTCATGCTGGCTTGCCCAAACCAAGCTGAGGCAATTAGCGAAGCACGGATACAACTGGCATACGAGCTTTTTCAGCATCCAGCTAATCCCTATGAGTGTTATCTAATTTCCCAGCCAGAAATAGAAATTTTGAGTCGTCTGTATTTGGCTTTAGATCAAGCCAACCTCCCAGATAATTGGAAAAATTTCTGGCAGCAATTTCATAGCCTTGATGAAAATCTTTCTCCCTCTCCTCTCTTCTGGGCGACAATTGCCCATCGACAAGGTTTATTTTCTTTACACTATGCCCCAATGGAATTAGGGGAAATCCTCTCGCCTATTTGGCAGCGACAACCAGTAGTTTTAATTGGTAGCGCTATCGAACCGGAAACTGAGGCTCCTCTTTTCCGACAGCGCCTGGGTTTGGACGATTTAACTTGCTTGAAGTTCTCTTCGGAGAGTCAAACAGAAGCAATTCAACTGTATGTACCTTATAAGTTGCCCCTACCTAACACGCCAGAATTTCAAGCGGCATTTATTCACAAAGTCCGCACACTGGTTTGTCTAAGTGCTACAGCACCGGGATTAACGGTTATCTTGGTGGGGGATGTGCCACTTAAGTCTCAAGTTGCGGCAATTCTAGCCTCAGAGTTTGGTTCGCGGGTGCAAGTAGAAAAAACTTGTTTAGATGAAAATGGTATTTTGATTAGCGGTTGGGAATTTTGGCGAGAACATCAACGAGTCTTGCCTGCACCTCATTTGTTAATTATCGCTACTTTGCCGCTACCATCTTTAGAAAATCCCCTGGTAGCTGGTAGGGTAGCTCGTTATAAGCGATCGCATCAAGATTGGTTTCGATTATATTTGTTGCCGGCTGCCTTGAATGAATTACAAAGAGCGATCGCTCCAGTGCGAGAAAGTCAAGGCATTGTTGCTTTACTTGATAGTCGTGTAGTTAACCGCAGCTACGGCGCTCAAATTCTTGCCGCCTTAAGTCCTCTGGCACGCATTAACTATCTCGATCCCAGTCTGTTTTCTAATACCGATGAAGAAAATTCTGCCTAAAGCAATTTGTCAATGCCCCATGCTCAATTTACATTTTATGAAGGTGATGCCATTCATCACCTTTGTGTAGCCATTATTCCTGGCAAGATAAATTTAGAACCTAAGTAAAATTTGAGTTGCTGATTATGGGTGAAGCAAAGCGTCGTAAAACCACACTAGGGGAAACATACGGTCAAGAGACTCGGATCTTGCCTTGGCTTCCCATCACAAAAAATCAAGCCGAACTATTTGTTAGTTGGACTACTCGTGGTGCCTGGATAGGCATTGGCCTTATGGTTATCGGATGGGCAACTATCCGTTTTATTGGCCCAGCATTCGGTTGGTGGCAAATAGTCTCCTAAATCTTGAGGACTTACGCAAAAACTCTCTCAATCTCTTATTACTCCGTGTTCTCTGTGTCTCTGTGGTAGCCTGCGACCAGCCGCTTCTCTACAAGACGCTTTGCGAATACTTCTGTGTTTTTCCGGTACTCATGCGTAAGTCCTATTTGTCTTGAAAAATTGCTCCTCTTGGGGTTTCCTCAAGACCGCATTTTTCGCTTTTTTCTTTACGAGACGCTAAAAGCGAACGCGCTTTGCCTCTAAAACAAAATACTTTTACTCAGTTTATGCTCAATGTCTTGGGTCTATCTTTGTAGTATTTGACATCCTCACTGTAGCTTTAGCCACGGTGATTCCAAAGATCACTCTTTGGGTTTCCTCTTTCCACGACTCGGCTTACATTGAGGAGTTTCCCCACCAATGCAGAGGTCGATGTCTCCAGAGGCG